>CAVQOD010000001.1:0-608436 GCA_963714345.1 uncultured Alphaproteobacteria bacterium
TGCGTGTTTACTACGATCGCGACGCCGACCTGAACCTGATCAAGGGCAAGAAGGTCGCCATCATCGGCTACGGCAGCCAAGGCCATGCCCATGCGCTTAATCTGCGCGATTCCGGCGTCAAGGAGGTCGCGGTGGCGCTGCGCAAGAACTCGCAGGGCGTCAAGAAGGCGCAAGGCGAGAAGCTCAAGGTGATGGAGGTCGCCGAGGCCGCCAAATGGGCCGACGTGATGATGATGCTCACGCCCGACGAATTGCAGGCCGACATCTATAACGGCCAGCTGCACGGCAATATGAAAGAGGGCGCGGCGCTGATGTTCGCGCACGGGCTTAACATTCATTTCAATCTGATCGAACCGCGCGCCGATCTCGACGTGATGATGATCGCGCCGAAAGGGCCGGGCCACACCGTGCGCTCGGAATACCAGCGCGGCGCCGGCGTGCCGTGCCTGCTCGCCATCCACAAGGACGCCTCCGGCAACGCCCACGATCTCGGCCTGTCCTATGGCGCGGCGATCGGCGGCGGCCGCGCCGGCATCATCGAGACCAGTTTCCGCGAGGAATGCGAGACCGATCTGTTCGGCGAGCAGTCGGTGCTGTGCGGCGGCGTCGTCGAATTGATGAAGGCCGGATATGAAACCCTGGTTGCCGGCGGCTATGCGCCGGAAATGGCCTATTTCGAGTGCATCCACGAAATGAAGCTGATCGTCGACCTCATCTACGAGGGCGGCATCGCCAACATGAACTATTCCGTGTCCAACACCGCCGAATACGGCGAATATGTCTCCGGACCGCGGGTGATCAACGACGCCACCCGCGCCGAGATGAAGAAGATCCTCGACGACATCCAATCGGGCAAGTTCGTTAAGGACTGGATGCTGGAGAACAAGGTCAACCAGACCTCGTTCAAGGCGATGCGCTCAAAGCTCGCGGCGCACCCGGCGGAAGCCGTCGGCGCCAAGCTGCGCGAGATGATGCCGTGGATCAAAGAGCGCGCGCTGGTCGACCGGTCACGGAATTGAGCTACGGCATTTTGCATCAAGACGGGCTCGCGCCCGCGAGCCCTTTTGGGATCAAAGAGCGCGCGCTGGCGCGTTATTTTCCCTCCGCAACGGGGTTGTCGTAAACAGCGCCGCGGTTACACTGGCCCCGGGGCGCAATAAACGTTTGGGAGGAATGACCATGTTTGCCAAGCAACGCCATTTGCTTGCGGTGGCTGCCGCGACGCTTGCCGTAGGTTTCGCCGCCACGACCGCCAATGCGGCGGGGCTGTTCACGCTGCAATCGAAAACCTTCGCCGACGGCCACGTGATGCCGAAAAAGGTTGCCAACACCAACGCGGAAAACAAAAACCCAAACTGCGTCGGCCAAAATGTATCGCCCGAACTGCACTGGAGTAACGTGCCCGACGGCACCAAGAGCCTGGTCCTGTTGATGTCGGATCCCGAAGGCCGCGCCCCGGGCGGCGTCAGCCATTGGGTCGCCTATGGCATCGATCCCGCCAAGGTCACCGGCTTCGCCGAAGGCGCCACCAGCAAGGATTCGGATCAATATGTCGGCGGCAAGAGCACGATGGGCGTGGGGCACTATTCGGGCCCGTGCACACCGCCCGGCCAGACGGCGCACCACTACACGTTCATTCTCATCGCCAGCGACTTCGCCCCGACCGATCTGCCGCCCGGTCTGACGCGCGACGACATCATCGCGAAGTTCGGACCGCCGCCGGCGCACGTCAAGGGCGTCACCGGCATGATCGGATTGTTCGTCAATCCGTGGCATAAATGGTGCGGCATTGGCGATGAACATCGCCAAGATCGCGCGAAGAGATCGTCAAGCAGTGCCGGATCGATAACCCCGAGCATTTCAAGCTTGACGATCACGATCCCGCCGAGCGCTTCGGCCTCTCGACCAACATCGAGGAGGTGAGGCCGATCCTCGCCCAAGGCATCGCCCGCTCACGGAATTGCAGCAGCGGCTTTACGCCCAGGGCCAATGGGCGGTGCTGCTGGTGTTTCAGGGCATGGACGCCGCCGGCAAGGACGGCGTCGTCAAGCACGTGATGTCCGGCATCAATCCGCAGGGCTGCGAGGTGCACGCGTTCAAGGCGCCGAGCAGCGAAGAACTGGCGCACGATTTCCTGTGGCGCACCGGCCGGGACGTGCCGGCGCGCGGGCGCATCGGCATTTTCAATCGCTCGCATTACGAGGAAGTGCTGGTGGTGCGCGTGCATCCGGAAATGCTCGAGCGGCAGAATCTGCCGCCGGCTGCGACCGGCAAAAATATCTGGAAACATCGCTTCAAGGAGATCCGCGCCTTCGAGCATCACCTCGACGCGCAACGGCACGCTGGTGTTGAAATTCCATTTGCGCATTTCCAAGGAGGAGCAGCGCAAGCGCTTTCTGGCGCGGCTCGAGGAGCCGTTCAAGCGCTGGAAATTCTCGATGAACGACATCGCCGAGCGCGGGCGCTGGGACGACTACATGGCCGCCTATGAGGACATGATCCGCGAAACCTCGACCGACTATGCGCCGTGGTACGTGGTGCCGGCCGACCACAAGCATATCAGCCTGGCTGGTGGTGTCCGCGGCGATCATCGAGGCGCTGGACGAGCTCAAGCTGGAATACCCCAAGGTCACCGGCAAAGCCTTGAAGGAGCTGAAAGAGTACGAGCGGGCACTCAAGGCCGAGGCCAAGAGTGAGACTGAGCCGGCGCTTGCGCTGCCGCGCGCCTCTTCCGCTACAAAGACGCCGATCCCACATGCAGTTAACGCGGAATTCACCTTAATCCGCGAGCCTGGGACGGCAACGAAGGCAGTCGCAATGTCATTTCGCCGCGATATCCGCGCGATGACCCGGGGGACCGCAAAGGTCCTGCTCCGGCGCTGCCCGCATGCATTGCAAAATTCTCGCTGGGCTCCTGCTCCTTAGCGTCCCCTGAGGGCCGGCCGGGCGTTTGCGCCTGGGCACTCAGGGGTCGACTTAAGCCACGGAACCCAACGAGCGCCCCGACCCGAGTGGAAGACATTCGGCGGGCGCAAAGCAAAAGGACCTAGATCATGACCGCGCCAACAAAGTCCGAGAAGGACCGCGTCGTTATTTTCGACACCACCTTGCGCGACGGCGAGCAATGCCCCGGCGCCACCATGACGCACGAGGAGAAGCTCGAAGTCGCCGAACTGCTCGACGACATGGGTGTCGACATCATCGAAGCCGGCTTTCCGATCGCCTCGGACGGCGACTTCGCCGCCGTCAACGAAATCGCCAAGCGCGCCAAAAACGCGGTGGTTTGCGGGCTGGCGCGTGCCGGGTTCAAGGACATCGATCGTTGCGCCGAAGCGATCAAGCCGGCCGAGCGGCAGCGCATCCACACTTTCCTGTCCACCTCGCCGGTGCACATGAAATACAAGCTGCAAAAGGAGCCGCACGAGGTCTACGAGATGGTGATCGCGCAGGTGACCCGCGCGCGCAATTACACCGACGACGTCGAGTGGTCGGCCGAGGACGGCACCCGCACCGAATTCGATTTCCTGTGCCGCTGCGTCGAGGCGGCGATCAAGGCCGGCGCCACCACCATCAATATTCCCGACACCGTCGGCTACACGGTGCCGGAGGAATATTTCCGGATGTTTCAAGACGCTGCGCGAGCGGGTGCCGAATTCCGACCTGGCGCGCTTTTCGGTGCATTGCCACAACGATCTCGGCATGGCGGTGGCCAACTCGCTCGCCGGCATCAACGCCGGCGCGCGCCAGATCGAATGCACCGTCAACGGCATCGGCGAGCGCGCCGGCAATGCGTCGCTCGAAGAAGTCGTGATGGCGATGCGGGTGCGCAACGACGTGCTGCCGTACTGGACCGGCATCGACGCCACCATGCTGACGCGGGCCTCGAAGCTGGTCGCGGCGGTGACCTCGTTCCCGGTGCAATACAACAAGGCGATCGTCGGGCGGAACGCGTTCGCCCATGAGAGCGGCATCCACCAGGACGGCATGCTCAAGCATACCCAGACCTACGAAATCATGATGCCCGAGGACGTCGGCGTGAAGCAGACCTCGCTGGTCATGGGCAAGCATTCCGGACGCCACGCCTTCGTGCACAAGCTCGAAGAGCTCGGCTACAAGCTCGCCGGCAATCAGCTCGAAGACGCGTTCGTGCGGTTCAAGACGCTCGCCGACAAGAAGAAGCACGTCTACGACGAGGACATCGAGGCGCTGGTCGACGAGGAGATCGCCACCGCCCAGGATCACATCAAGCTCGTTTCGCTCTCGGTGATCGCCGGCACCCGCGGGCCGCAGCGCGCCACCATGAAGCTCGACGTCAACGGCAAGACGATGATCGAGGAATGCGAGGGCAACGGCCCGGTCGACGCCGTGTTCAATTGCGTCAAGGCGATGGTGCCGCACGACGCGGTGCTGGAGCTCTATCAGGTGCATGCGGTGACCGAAGGCACCGATGCGCAGGCCGAAGTCTCGGTGCGGCTGTCGGAGCACGGCCGCTCGGTGACGGCCAAGGGCGCCGATCCCGACACGCTGGTCGCCTCGGCCAAGGCCTATCTCGCCGCGCTCAACAAGCTCGTCGCCCGGCGGCTGCGCGGCGCCGAGCCGCCGCAGTCGACGACGCCGCATGCATTCGACGGATGCGGGGTAGCGGCCACGCCTCGCCGAACCGTTGCGCCAGCCTTGCCCATGGACCCGGCAGGCCGCTATATCGACAACGAGAATGCCGCCGTAGCGCGGCTTTCTTTTCCGACCAGCGCCTCGACGCGCCCGGCAGATTGGTGGAAGTGCCTAACCTCGCGGGTTTTTTCGGTTAGGGCGCATAGCTCAGTTGGTAGAGCAGCTGACTCTTAATCAGCGGGTCGTAGGTTCGAATCCTACTGCGCCCACCAGGCTTCGCTAGCGCAGCGCCGCGAAGCCTGTCGCGCCGAAGCCCACTTGAGCGAAGGCGGACGGCCCAGCTGGTGTGCTACGGCTCGGCAAGCCGCGAGATAAATCCCGCGTCTGAAGCACGCCGTGCATCCCTCAACCCACCATCACCGAACTTGTCGGCAGCGACGGATTGAGCGACTGCTGGATGACGCGGCCGAGCGCCGATATCTGGTACGGCTTGCGCAGCACCGGAAATTCCGGGGCGGTTTCGAACACCTTGGTGTAGCCCGTCGTCAGCACCACAGGAAGACCCGGATAGCGCTCGGCGACGATGCGCGCCAAAGCCAGGCCGTCGGTCTGGCCGGGCAGCACGACATCGCTAAAGACCAGCGCGACGCTCGCGCCGGCGGCCAGGACATCGATCGCGGCGGCGGCATGTTCCGCTTCGATCGTCCGGTAGCCGAGCTGCTCCAAGAGCGACACCGCAACATGCCTGACCTCGGCATTGTCTTCCACGACCAGAATGGTCTGCCGGTCGAGGCTGACATATTGCCCGTCGTCTTGCGGCGACGGCGCGGCGAAAGCGGCATGCGCTGCGCGGCAGATAGACCGTCACCTTGGTGCCGCGGCCGACTGCGCTGTCGATCGTCACCGCGCCGTCCGAGCGCCGGGCAAAACCATAGACCTGCGATAGACCGAGTCCGGTGCCCTTGTCCGGACCTTTGGTGGTGAAGAACGGCTCGACCACCCGGGGCAACAGATCGGGCGGGATGCCGCTACCCGATATCCGCGACGCTGAGCGCGACGAAATCGCCGGCCAGACCTTCCGGCGCATCGGCGGCCTCCAGATGCACGTTCTCCGCCGCGATCACGATGCGGCCGCCGTCGGGCATGGCGTCGCGGGCATTGACGGCGAGATTGACCAAAGCCAGCTCCAGCTCGGACTTGTCGACGCAGACCGGCCAGGTCGTGTCCGGCACCTCGATCTGGAATTCGATATTGACGTGCATCGAGCCGGCCAGCACGTCGCGGATGGCTGCCACCGCCTCGGCCGGATCGATCACCGTCGGATTGAGCGGCAGCGTGCGCGCGAACGACAGCAGTTGCCGCGTCAGGTTTTCGCCGCGCGTCGCCGCCATTTCGATCGCCGCCAAGGCGCGCACGTCCTTGGCGTCCGTCAAGCGGCTTTTCAGCCGCTGCGCATGGCCGCTGACGATCATCAAGAGATTGTTGAAGTCGTGGGCGATGCCGCCGGTGAGCTGCCCGATGGCGTCCATCTTCTGCAAATGCGCGGCCTGGCGCTGCGCGCGCTCGAGCGCGGCGGCGGCTTCCTTTTCCGCGGTGACGTGGCGGCCGGCGACATAGATCAGGCCGTTGTTCTCGGTCATGGTCCATTGCAGCCAGCGCCACGAGCCGTCCTTGTGGCGGAAGCGATTTTCCATGCGCACGGTCGGCACGCCTTGCGCCAGCTTGCGCGCGGCCGGCGATGCGATGCGGCGCATCGTCGGGATGGCGCAATTCGCTGACATGCATGGATTTGATCTCGTCCTCGCTCCAGCCGAGCAATCGCGTCCAGGCCGGATTGATGCTGAGGAAATAGCCTTCGAAATTGGAGACCGCGAGCAGGTCTTCGGAGACGTTCCAGATGCGGTCGCGCTCCAGCGTGCGCTTCTCGACTTCGGCCTCAAGCTTTTCGCTGACGTGCGCAGCTCGGCTTCGATGCGGCTGCGCGCCTGTTCGGCTCGCATGCGCTCGACAGCCGAAGCCGAGCTGGCGCGCCAGCGTCAAGGCGAGATCGAGGTCCTCGCGCGCGAATTCGCGCGGCGCGTCGTAATAGGCCATGAATTTGCCGACGAGCCTGCCGTCCGCCATGAGCGGGATGAAGGCGAGCGCGCCGATGCCTTCCTGCTGCACGGCTGCCTGGAGCGGCGCGGGTCAGGTCCGCGCGGTCGATGTCGGCCAAACAGACGGGCTCGGGATTGCGCTCGCCGCGCGCGTCCACGGCGAATGGCCTTCGACGGCTCGCGATAGCGGTCCGACAGGCCGCGCCAGGCGGCAAACCGCATCATGCCGTCGGTATCGCAGCGCAGGATCGAGGCGCGGCTGCAATGCAGCGCGGCGACGATCGCATCCAAGGCTGCGTCGTAGATATCGTCCGAACGATGCGGCGCGATAGAGCTTGTCGGTGAACTGATACAGCGCGGCTTGCTCGTCCGCGCGTCTCGCCATAACGGCCTCGGCTTGCGTTTGCGTGCGGTGATGTCGCGGGCGATCTTCGAGGCGCCGACGATGTTGCCGTGCTGATCCCGCATCGGCGACACCGTGAGCGAAACATCGACGAGGCTGCCGTCCTTGCAGCGGCGGACGGTTTCGAAATGCTCGATGCTCTCGCCGCGCCGGATGCGTTCCGAGAATTGCCGGCTCTTGGTCGCAGCAGCTCCTCGGGGATGAGAATCGTGATCGACTTGCCGATGACTTCTTCGGCCGCATAGCCGAAAAGCGCTCGGCGCCCGGACTTCCAGCTGACGATGATGCCGTTGAGGTCTTTGCTGACGATCGCGTCGTCGGACGATTCGACGATGCTGGCGAGCTGCTGGCGCGCCTGCATCGCCTTGCCGCTCTGTTCGGTGATGTCGAGCAGCGAAGCGATCCAGCCGGTCGACGCCGCCCGTCGCATCGTGCTCGGGCCGATAAGCGATGTAGAGGGAGCGCCTGCCGATTTCGGCGGAAAGTCGAGTTCGCATTCGAACTCCACCTGCTCGCCGCGCAGCACCTTCTCGATAGAGGGGCGCAGCGTGTCGAAACCCCGCGGCGCCGAGCATTTCGGCGATGGTCTTGCCGACGATCTCGTCGCGGTCCCGGCCGATCAGTTGCGCATAGGCCTCGCTGACGAAGCGATAGCGCAGATCGCGGCTGCACCGCACCAGCATGAACGGCGTGCGATTGATGACCGACTGCAGCTCCGCTTCGCTGGCGCGCAACGCTGCTTCGGCGCGCTTGTGCTCGGTCAGTTCCTGAAAGCTGCAAACGGCGCCTTCGATGCGGCCGGTTTGGTCCCGAAGCGGCGTCGCATTCATCAGCACCGGCACGCGCGAACCGTCAGGCCGCTCGATCACCAGCTCGGCGCCGACCACCGGCTCGCCGCTGCGCAGCGCCATGGCGACCGGCGTGGCATCGAACGGCAGCGGCTCGCCGGCGGCACTGTAGCGGCGGAAGGAAGAACCATGTTGGTCGTTTGGATCGCCGAGCGGCGGCGCCCGGCCCCAAAGCTCGACGGCGCGCCGGTTATAACGGACCAGGCCGCTATCGGCGCGGCACACGCAAAACCCCGTCGGAATGGCATCCAACGCGCTTTGCTCGATGGCGCGGAAAACGTCCAAGCCGGCGGGCGTCGCGACGGATTTAAACTCCTGGCCACTCATCTCATAACCCCGAAGGGGTGGAACGCGGGTCGGCGGAGAAAGTTCCACACGATCCAGCCCCTATTTGTCACCGTATAGCCGCAACGGCCTTTCCGGGGGGCTAACGCTACCGCTCCCAGGACCCTGAAGATTATGGCTATAGCGGCCACGCACAGCCGCGGGCATAATCGCGCGACCGTTGGCGCGGCGGACCGGGCACGGTCAATCGACGGCGGCCCGGAAATTGCATGGAAACTGCATATTCATCGGGTAAATCCGGGGCGTAGCGCGTAACAGCATGTCGATCCTCGTCGGGCTCCATCACGCCACCCGCTACACCTATGACCGGCCGATCGGCCTCGGTCCGCAGATCATACGGCTGCGGCCGGCGCCGCATTGCCGGACGCGAATTCCGAGCTACTCGCTGACGGTGACGCCGGCGCAGCACTTCGTGAACTGGCAGCAGGATCCCGCACGGCAATTGGCTGGCGCGCTACGTCTTTCCGGAGAAGACCCGCGAATTCTCCATCACCGTCGATCTGCTCGCCGACATGGAGGTCATCAATCCGTTCGACTTCTTCGTCGAGCCCTATGCGGATAAGTGGCCGTTCAAATTTCCCGCCGACGTGAACGAGGATCTCGCGGCCTTTGTCGAGCCGGAGCCGGCCGGGCCACTGCTGAAAGAGCTTCGTTGCTTCGATTTCGCGCGAGCCGCGCAACACCGTCGACTTTCTGGTCGAACTCAATCGAGCGCCTGCAGCACACGATCCGCTATCTCATCCGCATGGAGCCGGGCGTGCAGACGCCGGAGGAAACGCTCGCCTCCGGCGCCGGCTCCTGCCGCGATACGGCGTGGCTGCTGGTGCAGATCCTGCGGCACATCGGCCTGCCGGCCCGCTTCGTCTCCGGCTATCTCATCCAGCTTGCGGCCGGACGTGAAACCGCTCGAAGGCGCCGCCGGCGCCGCAGCCGATTTCACCGACCTGCATGCCTGGGCCGAAGTCTATATTCCCGGCGCGGGCTGGATCGGCCTCGATGCCACGTCCGGGCTGCTGTGCGGCGAGGGTCACATTCCGCTCGCGGCGACGCCGCATTATCGCTCCGCCGCGCCGATCAGCGGCATGGTCGAGCCGAGCGAGGTGACCTTCAGCTATGACATGAGCGTGACGCGGATCGCCGAACAGCCGCGGGTGACAGCGCCGTTTTCGGAAAACGCCTGGACCGCGCTCGACGCGCTCGGCGAGAAAGTCGATGCCGACCTCGAACGGCACGATGTGCGCCTGACCATGGGCGGCGAACCGACCTTCGTATCGGTCGACGATTATCAGTCCGCACAATGGAACACCGATGCGCTCGGCGCGATGAAGCGCGAACGCGCCGACGATCTGATCCGGCGCCTGCGCGACCGCTTCGCGCCGGGCGGGCTGCTGCATTACGGCCAGGGCAAATGGTATCCGGGCGAGCCGTTGCCGCGCTGGGCCTTCGCGCTGTACTGGCGGCGCGACGGCGTGCCGATCTGGCGCGATGACGGCATTGATCGTGCGCGAAGCCGCCGCGCGCAAGGCGTCGACCGAGGATGCGCGGCGCTTCGCCGAGGGGGTTGCCGCGCGCGCCGGACTCATGGCCGATTACGTGCAGCCCGCTTATGAGGACCCGGTCGACCGGATGCTCAAGCACGGCCTGGTCCCGGACAATATCGATCCCAGCGATCCCAAGATCGACGATCCGCACGAGCGCGCGCGCATCCTGAAATTGTTCGACGACCACCTCGGCGAGCCGAAAGGCTTTGTGCTGCCGCTGCAACGCTGGACGGCGCAGGCCAAAGCCGGATGGCTGAGCGAAATCTGGCGGACGCGCCGCGGCAATCTGTTTCTGATGCCCGGCGATTCGCCGCTCGGCTTCCGGCTGCCGCTGACATCGCTGCCGGCACTCGCTGCGGCCGATTATCCGCATCTGGTGCCGGCCGATCCGTTCGCCGAGCGCCAGCCGCTGTCCGATCCGCGCGATCGCTCATCCGATCAAGCCGCGTGTCCGCGTTGCGGCGGGCGCCGCGGCATTCGCCGCCGCTCGCACCGGAAGCGTTGGTTCTGCAGCGCCAGCCGTCCGCGCGGCGCGACCGCCGATGGATCGGGTATCCCGGTGCGCACCGCGCTGTCGGTCGAGGTGCGCGACGGCCGCTTGTGCGTATTCATGCCGCCGGTCGAAACGCTCAACGATTATCTCGATCTGGTCGCGACCATCGAATCGACCGCGGCCGAACTCGACCTGCCGATCCATCTCGAAGGCTATGCGCCGCCGCCCGATCCGCGGCTCAACGTCCTCAAAGTGACGCCCGATCCCGGCGTCATCGAGGTCAACATCCAGCCGGCGGCGTCCTGGCGCGAAGCCGTCGACATCACGCGCGGCGTCTACGAGGACGCCCATCGCGCCCGGCTCGGCACCGACAAGTTCATGCTCGACGGCAGGCACACCGGCACCGGCGGCGGCAATCACGTCGTGCTCGGCGGCTTGAACGCCGCCGACAGCCCGTTCCTGCGGCGGCCCGATCTGCTCAAGAGCCTCGTGCTCTATGCGTTGCGGCGGCCGTCGCTGTCTTATTTGTTCTCCGGATTGTTCGTCGGGCCGACCAGCCAGGCGCCGCGCATCGACGAAGCGCGCCAGGATTTGCTCTACGAACTCGAAATCGCCGTCGGCAAAGTGCCGCCGCCGGGCGGCCCGGACTGGGTGCCGCCGTGGCTGGTCGACCGGCTGTTCCGCAACATCCTGGTCGACGTCACCGGCAATACCCATCGCACCGAGATTTGCATCGACAAATTGTTCTCGCCGGACGGCCCGACCGGCCGGCTCGGCCTCGTCGAATTCCGCTCGTTCGAAATGCCGCCGGACGCGCGCATGAGTCTTGCCCAGCAATTGCTGCTGCGCGCGCTCATCGCCTGGTTCTGGCGGACGCCGCTCGACGGGCAAGCCGGTGCGCTGGGGCACCGCGCTGCACGACCGCTTCATGCTCGAACATTTCGTCTGGACCGATTTTCTCGAGGTTTTGGACGACCTGAAATACGCCGGCTACGCCTTCGATCCGGGCTGGTTCGAAGCGCAGCGGCAATTCCGCTTTCCGCTCTGCGGCACGCGTGCACCATGGCGGCGTCGATCTCGAACTGCGGCAGGCGATCGAGCCGTGGTACGTGCTCGGCGAAGAAGGCAATCAGGGCGCCACGGTGCGCTTCGTCGATTCTTCGGTCGAGCGGCTGCAGGTCAAGGTCGCCGGCTTGAACGCCGACCGTCACGTCGTCACCTGCAACGGCCGCCGCGTGCCGCTGACCGCGACCGGCCGCTCCGGCGAATTCGTCGCCGGCGTGCGTTTCAAGGCCTGGGATCTGGCGGCGTCGTTGCAGCCGACCGTCGGCGTTCATGCGCCGCTGACTTTCGACATCGTCGACACCTGGAACCGACGTTCGCTCGGCGGCTGCGTCTATCACGTGGCGCATCCCGGCGGACGCAACTACGAGACTTTCCCGGTCAATTCCTACGAGGCGGAAGCGCGGCGGCGGGCGCGCTTCCAGGATCACGGCCATACCGGCGGCCTGATCGATATACCGCCGCTCGAGATATCGCTCGAATATCCGACCACGCTTGACTTGCGACGCGCCAACTGAAGACCGTTGCGCGATAGCTCGCGAATCGCATCATGGCATTGCAATTTCCCAGCGCTCTTGACGCACCGAATGCCAGCCTGGAGCCGCTGATTTCCGGCTACCGGCCGCTGCACGGCGTGTTCGACGAGATGATGGACGGCGACGGGCGCGTGCGCGCGCATTGGCAACCGTTCCTCGCCATGCTTGCAGCGCTCGGCGGCGACGAGATCAATCGCCGGTTCGCGGCGGCCGATCGCTATCTGCGCGATTCCGGCGTGTTCTATCGCGTCTATGAGGACGCCGCCGGCCTCGAGCGGCCATGGCCGCTGAGCCACATCCCGCTGATCATCGAGCCCGGCGAATGGCGGCAGCTGGAGGCCGGCCTTATCCAGCGCGCCGAACTGCTCGAAGCGGTGCTTGGCGGATTCCTACGGTCCGGCGACGCTGACGCGCGACGGCCGACTGCCGGCCGCATTGATCGCCGGCAATCCGGAATTCTTGCGGCCGCTGGTCGGCGTCGAGCCGCCCGGCGGCGCGCACTTGCGTTTTTATGCCGTCGACGTCGGCCGCGGCGCCGACGGCCGCTGGTGGGTGCTCAACGATCGCGCCCAGGCGCCGTCCGGCGCCGGCTATGCGATCGAAAACCGGCTGGCGCTGTCGCGCGCCATTCCCGACATCTACCGCAACGCCCGCGTCGAGCGCGTCGCGCCGTTCTTCCAGGCTTTGCAGGCCGAATTGTTCGCGCTCAACCGCCACGACGACGCGCGCATCTGCCTGCTCACGCCCGGACCGATGAACGAAACCTATTTCGAGCACGCTTATCTGGCGCGCTATCTCGGCCTTCTTCTGGTCGAAGGCGAAGATTTAAGCGTCCAGGACGACGGCGTCTTCATCCGCACCGTGTCGGGGCTGCGCCGCACCGAAGTGCTGCTGCGGCGCATCGATGCCGATTTCGCCGATCCGCTCGAGCTCAACGCCGCCTCCCGGCTCGGCGTCGCCGGGCTCCTGCAGGCCGTGCGCGACGGCAAGATCGTCATCATCAATGCGCTCGGCGCCGGCCTGGTCGAGGCGCGCGCCATGCTGGCGTTCCTGCCGGCGCTGGCGCCGATCGTGCTCGGCGCCGAGCTGAAAATGTCGAATGTCGCGACCTGGTGGCTCGGCCGCGCCGACATGCGCGAGGAGATGATCGGCAAGCTCGACAGCATGGTGATCGCGTCGGCCTTCACCGAGCAACTGTCCGAATGCGCAGCTCGGCAGCGAAATATTGGGCGCCAAGCTCGACGACGCGCAGCGGGCCTCGCTGATGCAGTCGATCCGCGATCGCGGCATCGACTACGTCGCGCAGGAGGCGGTGACGCTCTCAAGCATGCCGGTGTGGCGCGACGGCCGGCTGCAGCCGCGGCCGTTCACGCTGCGGCTGTTCCTGTCGCCAGGGTCGGCGAACGCTGGCAGGTGCTGCCCGCCGGCTTCGTGCGCATCGCCGACGATGTCGATGCGCGCGCGGTCAGCTTGCAGCGCGGCGCCGCGACCGCCGATGCCTGGGTGCTGGCGCACGGCCCGGTGGCCGAGACCACGCTGCTGCCGACCCCGGAGCGGATGCCGGTGCAGCGCGCCAGCGGACTGTTGCCGAGCCGCGCCGCCGACAATCTGTTCTGGGTCGGACGCTACGTGGAGCGCGCCGAGGCGACGCTGCGGCTGGTTCGCGCCATCATCAACCGCGTCGCCGAGGCCGACGACGCGGCGGCGCCGGTCATCGCCAGCATCGGCGCGCTGCTCGCCGCCTGGGACGCGATTCCGCCCGGCAGCAGCACCCGCGCCGGCGACGTTCATCGCGCGCGCGGTGCTCACGCGCACCGACCTCGACGGGTCGCTGCCGCGCCTGGTCGGCAGCGCGCGCTTTGCCGCTTCCGTCATTCGCGACCGTTTCTCGCCGGACGCCTGGCGGGCGATCAACGATCTCGCCAAGCTGATCGCCGCGCCGCTCGCGGCCGGGCCGGCCGAAAGCGCGATCGCCGAGCGGGTCGAAGCGGCGTTGCGGATCATCGCGGCGCTGTCCGGGCTGGCGCAGGAAAACATGACGCAGCTCGCCGGCTGGCGTTTTCTCGAACTCGGCCGCCGCATCGAACGCGCTTTATTGACCTGCCGGCTGACGCGCGCCTTCGCCCAAGCCGGCACGGTCGACGGCGGGCTCGACGTGCTGCTGGAGCTTGCCGACAGCCAGATCACCTATCGGCAGCGCTACGTGATGATCGCCGCGCTGGCGCCGGTCATCGACCTCGTCATGCTCGATCCGAACAATCCGCGCTCGGTGGTGTTATCAGCTCGATCGCATCGAGACCCATCTCGGCGCGCTGCCGAAACGCAGCTCCAGCGGCCGCTTGTCGCCGGTGCAGCAGATCGCCGCCGCCGTCGCCACGCGGCTGCGCACCGCCGACGCCGCCGCCGTCGACGAAGCGCTGATCGTCGAGATCGAACAGGCGCTGATGAAACTGTCGGACGCGATCAGCGCGGCCTATCTCACCAACAACGAGCGCTCCGAATCGGTCTGGGAGGCGCTGGCGTGATCTACGACGTGCGCCAGACGACGACGTGCAGCTACGCGACGCCGGTGGCGCATGCGCGTCACGTGCTCCGCCTCACGCCGGTGTCGCGCGACGGCGAGCGCGTGCATGTCGCGGCGCTGCAGATCGTGCCCGAGCCGGTGCACCGGCGCGAGGGCCAGGATTTTTTCGGCAATCGCCTGACCTGGATCGAGATCGACGAGCCGCATGAGACGCTGACGGTGAAATTGTCGGCGCGGGTCGCGGTCGACGCCGACGCCGATCCGCAGCCGCGCGACGCCGGCCTGGGAAGAGGTGCGCGAAGCGGCGTTTGCGACGAGCGATCATCGGGCCGCTGTCGCCGGCGCATTTTCTGTTCCCAAGCCGCATGGTTTCGCTCGATCCGGAAATCCGCGACTATATCCGGCAGAGCTTTACGCCGGGACGCGCCGTGCTCGATGCCGCGATCGAACTGATCGGCCGCATGAAGGCCGACATCGTCTATGAGATCGGCGCCACCACGGTCACCACGACGCCGCCGATGTCGTTCGCGCTGCGCCGCGGCGTCTGCCAGGATTTCGCGCATATCATGATTTCCGGGCTGCGCGGCATCGGCCTGCCGGCGGCTTACGTCAGCGGCTATCTGCGCAGCGCCCCGCGTACCGATCCGACGCGGCTGCAGGGCGCCGACGCCATGCACGCCTGGGTGCTGCTGTGGTGCGGCCCCTCCTACTCCCGCAGCGGGGGAGGCAAGGGCGGCGGCTGGATCGGGCTCGATCCGACCAATGCGGATGTTGGCGGGCGAGGACCACGTCACGCTCGCGATCGGCCGCGATTATACCGACGTCGCGCCGATGGATGGCGTGATCTTCGGCTCGGGCGGGCAACACATCGACGTTGCCGTCGCCGTGACGCCGGCCGCCTGATCGCGTTCGATCCTCACGCGCCGGTCGCGGTCTTGGCCAGCGCCGCCAGCGCCGCGGCAAGACGGCTCGGTCACTTCGGTAACGCCTGCCGCGCCGTGGCGCTGCGCGATCCAGCCTGGATCGTTGTAGGACAGCCAGACCTTGCCGTCGGCATCCTCCCAAACCAACGCCTTGAGCGGCAGATCGATGCCGATCGTCTGTTTGGCCGCCATCAGCGGTGTGCCGCCTTTGGCATTGCCGAAGATCAGGACTTCGGTCGGCCGCAGCGCCATCCCGGCCTCCTTGGCGCCGGCGGCATGATCGATGCGCGCGAATACGGTCATGCCTTTGGCTGCCACTTCGGCCGCGAGCCGGTCGGCGGTTGCCTTGGCGCCGTACGCGCTTGGCAGCGTTATCAAGCCATTTTCGGTCATTGCTGGCGCTCCGGTCTGGGTATGTCGTCCCGGTATTGACCTGCGCTCCCCGGCGCGAGAATAAGGCCCACAAGCCCAAGGAAATAACACGGAAAATAAGATATGGCCGACGACAAGAAGGACAAGCCGGCCCACACGCTTGCCGACCATCTTTACGGCCGCGACGTCGTTCATGTGCATGCCGACGATTCCGACCACGATCACGACCACGATTTCGACGATGACGACGGCCCGCTCGAGGATAATCCGCTGTGGCGGCAGGACAACGTGACGCTGACGACGGTTGGCATCGACATCGGCTCGTCAGGCACGCAAGTGATCTTTTCGCGCGTTCATTTGCGCCGCTTGGCGGAGGATTTGACCAGCCGCTATTACGTCGTCTCGCGCGAGACCTTGTTTCAGTCGCCGGTCGCGCTGACGCCGTATCAGAGCGAGGAGCGCATCGACGATCAAAAGCTCGGCGTCATCATCGACGACGCTTATGTCGCGGCCGGCCTGTCGCCGGACCAGATCGATACCGGCGTCGTCATTCTCACCGGCGAAGCGCTGCGGCGCGACAACGCGCAAGGCATCGCCAAGATCCTGTCCGAGCAGGGCGGCGAATTCGTCACCGCCACCGCCGGGCACCATATGGAGGCGATGCTGGCGGCCTACGGCTCCGGCGCCGCGCGGGTATCGAGCGATGGCGGCAAGCGCATCCTCAATATCGATATCGGCGGCGGCACCACCAAGCTCGGCCTGGTCGAGAACGGCAAAGTGATCGCCACCGCCGCGGTGCATATCGGCGGCCGCCTCCAGGTGGTCGAGGACGGCAAGATCGTCCGGCTCGATCCGGCCGGGAAACATCACGCCAAGCGCGCCGGCTTTTCCTGGAACCGCGGCGATGCCGTCACGGCCGCCGACCTCGACAAAGTCGCCGACGGCATGGCCGATGCGCTCGTCGCCGCCGTGACGGCGCGGCCGCTGCCGCACGACATCGCACAGCTTTATCTCACCGACCCGATCGCGGAGCTTGATGCTGGATTTGGCCGCATCGACGGCGTGATGTTTTCCGGCGGCGTCGGCGAATATGTCTATGAACGCGAAGCGCGCGACTTCGGCGATCTCGGCGCCAGAACTCGGCCGCGCCATTGCCGGGCGCATCGCGCAAGGCGCCTTTCCTTGGCCGGTGCTGCCGGCCGGCGAGTGCATCCGCGCCACCGCGCTCGGCGCCTCGGAATACAGCGTGCAGCTTTCCGGCAACACCAGCTACATTTCCGCGCCGGGCCTATTGTTGCCGCGCCGCAATCTCCAGGTCGTGCAGCCGCCCTTCGTTCCCGGCGAAAACATCGATCCCGAGCAACTGGCGCAGGCGATCCGCGGCCACGTCACCGCATTCGACCTCGACGGCACCGACCGCGACATCGCGCTGGCGTTGCGCTGGACCGGACTGCCGTCCTATCCGCGGCTCGCCGCCTTCGCCGCCGGCATCAAAAACGGGCTGGCCGAGCCGCATCGCCAAGAAGCTGCCGCTCTACATCATGCTCGACGGCGACGTGGCGCAGACGCTCGGCCATATCCTGCGCGACGAGCTGCATGTCGACAGCGAACTCCTGGTGATCGACGGCGTGGTGCTATGGGATTTCGACTATATCGATCTCGGCCGCATCCGCATGCCGTCCTACACCGTGCCGGTCACCATCAAATCCCTGGTGTTCAACGAAGACCCGCGCGGGCCGCGGCCGCGGCAGCGCCTGCATCACCGCGAGCATGACCACGAGCATGAGCCGACCATGGGCACGATCACCACCACGAACACACGCACGCGCATGATCATGCGCACGAGGAGCACGGAACCGCGGCCGCCGCTAAGGTTTAGCGTTTCCGGCCGTTTTTCGCTAAGATCGATATCGAGGAAAGCAGCGAAGGTATGCCAATGGCCAAGAACGCCGTCGTTTCCGAAGAGCTCGCCAGCAAGTTCAAGACCGAGAAGGAAACACCCTATACGCGCTGGGTGAAGGCCGAAGGCCTCGACATCATCCCGTCGTTCTATGTGAAGAACCTCAACACCGTCGCGCTCAAGCCGTGGGCGCGCCGCGGCGGCAACGCGGTGTTTCTCAATCACGACGCCTCGCGCACCTCGAACGACTGCTATGTGATGGAAATTCCGCCGGGCAAGAGCCTGCATCCCGCACCGGCAGCTCTACGAAGAAATGGTCATGGTGCTCTCCGGCCGCGGCTCGACCACGGTGTGGAACGACGCCGGCGCCCGCATCACCTTCGAATGGGGGCCGGGCGCGCTGTTCGCCATTCCGCTCAATTGCCATCACCAGCACTTCAACGGCTCAGGGCGCGAGCCGGCGCGCTATGTCGCCGTCACCAACGCGCCGCCGGTGATCAATCTCTACGAAGACCTCGATTTCATCTTCAACACCACATACGATTTTAAGGACCGCTTCGCCGGCGAGCCGGATTATTTTTCCTCCAAGGGCGAGCAGAAAGGATTTCTGCTGACCACGAATTTCGTGCCCGACGCGGTCAACATTCCCTTGATCACCGCGGCGGAGCGCGGCGCCGGCGGCGGCCATCTCCGCTTCAACATGGCCAAGGGCTCGTTGAACAGCCACATTTCGCAGTTTCCGATCGGCACCTACAAGAAGGGCCACGCCCACGGCCCCGGCGCGCATGTCATCGTGCTCTCAGGCGAAGGCTTTTCGATGATGTGGCCGGAGGGCGAGGAGCCGCAGCGCTACGATTGGGAGATCGGCACCCTGATCGTGCCGCCGAACATGTGGTTCCACCAGCACTTCAACACCGGCACCACGCCGTCGCGCTATCTCGCCTTCAAGCACGAGGGCGTCGCCATCCGCAACGCGCAAGGCGTGCCCAAGGCCTGGATCAGCAAACGCGTCGGCGGCGACCAGATCGACTATATCGACGAGAAGCCGGAAATCCGCCGCATCTTCGCGACCGAGCTCGCCAAGCACGGCCTCGCCTCGCGCATGGACGCGGCCTACGCCAAGGAGCAGGCGGAGCTCGGCATCAAGTCGGCGTAATGTTTGCCGTCATTCCGGGGCGCGGGCTTTAGCCCGCGAGCCCGGAATCCATATTCACGACCGGTGGTTATGGATTCCGGACCCGCCGCTTCGTGGCGATCCGGAATGACAACTCACTCGATCACCTCGTCGGCGATGGAAAGGAGCCCCGGGCGGCACCTCGATGCCGAGCGCTCGCGCTGTCTGCAGGTTGATGACGAACTCAAATTTGGTCGATTGCAGCACCGGCAGGTCGGCGGGCTTGGCGCCCCTGAGGATTTTGCCGGTATAGACGCCCACTTGATGAAACATGTCGGCAAGATCGGTGCCGTAGCTCATCAGCCCGCCGACAGCGACAAATTCACGCTGCCCATAAGCCGCCGGAATTCTGTCGCGCGCCGCAAGGGCGGCAAATTGCTGGGCGCGGCCGACAAAGAACGCATCAGGAGCGACAAAGAGCGCGTCCGGGGGCGCGCGTTCAAGGGCGGCGAATGCCACATCGATCTCGCCGGCTGTGGTGGCGCTGAGGACCTGGATTTGCAGCCCCATCGTGGGAGCGGCTTCCTGCACCTGCAACGTCGTCGGGGCGGACGAAGCATTGGTTGGATTGAGAAGTACGGCAACGCGAGCGGCCTTGGGCACCAAGTCATGCAGGAGCCGCAGCCGTTTGCCCACTACCTCCTGTGTGAAAAAATTGATGCCTGTCACATTGCCACCGGGCTGGGCGAGGCTGGCGACAAGACCAAGGCGAACCGGGTCTTCACCTTCGCTAAAAACGATCGGAATCGTCGTTGTCGCAGCTTTGGCCGCGAGCGCGACCTGCATGGTGCCAGGCGTGGCTATCACCGCCACTTGCCGGCGGACCAGATCGGCCATCAGTGCCGGCAAGCGATCGTAATTACCCTCCAGCCAATGGTATTCGACCGTCACGTTCTGGTCTTCGATGTAACCGGTCTCGTCGAGGCCCTTGCGGAACGCAGCGACATAACGCGCATTGGCATCGGCCGATCCGGTCCGGAGAAACGCGACCACCGGCAGCGCCGGCTGCTGTGCGCGCCCTTCGACTGGCGACATCGCCATCAAACCGCCGAGCAGCGTCATGAACTCGCGCCGCTTCATTCGATCACCTCGTCGGCGGTGACGAGCAGCGATGGCGGAACGGTGAGGCCAAGCGCCTTGGCGGTCTTGAGATTGATCGCCAGCTCGAATTTGGTCGGCTGCTCGACCGGGATATCGCCGGGCTTCGCCCCGTGCAGAATCTTGTCGACCAACTCGGCGGAGCGTCGGAATTGATCCGAAAAGTCGGGTCCATAGGACATGAGACCTCCGCCTTGGACATAGGCGCGGGCGTTGAAGGTTGTCGGCAGCCGCGCGCCGAGCGCAAGCGCGATAATTTGATTGCGATTGACGGTAAAGATCGGATCGGCCACGACGTAAAGTGCGTCGGCCTGGGCCGTGAGCCCCTCGAAGGCGGGCCCAATATCCTCCGCCCGCCGGATTTCGAGCGTCGCGATTTCGAGGCCGAGCTTGCGGGCCGCGGCGTAAACCTCACGCGTCTCCGGCGCTCCTTGGGGACTGCCAATATTCGTCAGTATTGCCAATCGCCGCAAGCGCGGGACGATCTCGCGCAACAGTTCGAGACGCTTGCCGGCGAGATCGATGTCCTGCAACGATAATCCAGTAACGTTGCCGCCGGGTCGTGCCAGACTTGCGACGAGGCCACCGCCGACCGGGTCTAGCGCAATTGCAAAGACGATGGGGATGGCCGCTGTCGCCTGCTTTAACGCGGGGACGGCAAATCCGTACGTGACAATGACGTCGACTTTGCGCCGGACGAACTCGGCCGCGATCTCGGCGACGCGCTCGGGATGTCCCTCCGTCCAGCGATAGTCGATTGCGATTGTTTGACCGTCGATCCAGCCGAGTTCGCGCAGTCGCGCCACAAAGGCGTCCGTCCAAGGACGCCAGCCCGCGGCGTCTGCGCCAAGGAACCCGATGGTCGGTGGCTTGCCCGGCTGTTGCGCGCGCACAGCGAGCGGCCACGCCGCTGCAGCGCCGCCAACAAGCGCGATGAATTCGCGCCGCCTCATTCGATCACCTCGTCGGCGATGGAGAGCACTGCCGGCGGCACCTCGATGCCGAGCGCCTCGGCGGTTTTGAGGTTGAGGACGAATTCGAATTTGGTCGACTGCAGCACCGGCAACTCGGCGGGCTTCGCGCCTTTGAGGATTTGGCCGGTATAGACGCCGACTTGACGAAACATGTCCGCGATGTCGGTGCCGTAGCTCATCAGCCCGCCAACTGCGACAATGTCACGGGTCGAAAAAGATCGCCGGAATCTTGTCGCGCGCCGTCAAGGTGGCAAGTTGCACGCCGCGGCTGGTGAAGAATGCGTCGGGCGCGACGAAGAGGGCATCGGGGCGCTCGCGCGCAAAGGTGGCAAAGGCCGCATCGATCTCGCCAATCGTACTGGCGTTGTATGTCTGGATTTGCAGCCCGATGGTGGGGGCGGCCTCCTGCACGTCCCGGATCGTGTACTCGGCGATTGAAGCATTGGTCGGATTGACGAGTACGGCAATACGAACGGCCTTGGGCACCAGGTCATGCAGCAGCCGCAGCCGCTTGGCCGTCACCTCCTGTGCTGAAAAAATTGATGCCGGTAGCGTTGCCGCCGGGCCGGGCGAGGCTGGCGACAAGACCAAGCCGGACCGGGTCTTCGCCGACACCGAAGACGATCGGGATCGTCGCCGTTGCAGCTTTGGCCGCAAGCGCGGCCGGCGTGTTGCCGGGCGTGGCGATCACGGCCACCTGACGGCGCACCAGATCGGCCACCAGCGCCGGCAGGCGATCGTATTGGCCTTCAAGGTAGTGGTATTCGACCGTCACGTTTTGGCCTTCGACGTAGCCGGTTTCGTTGAGGCCTTTGCGGAATGCGGCCACATTACGCGCGGAGGCTTCGGGCGACCTGGGATTAAGAAACCCGACCACTGGCAGCGCCGGCTGCTGCGCGCGCGCCGCGAGCGGCCGCGCGACCGCTGCGCCGCCAGAAGGGTCGATGAACTCGCGCCGCCTCATTCGATCACCTCGTCGGCGGTGGCCAGCAGCGGAAGCCGGAATTGTCAGACCAAGCGATTTGGCCGTCTTGAGGTTAATCACCAGCGCGTATTTCGTCGGCGCCTGCACTGGCAGATCGCCCGGTTTTTCACCTTTGAGAATGCGGTCGACATAACCTGCTGCGCGTCGAAATGGCTCGATCGGATCGGGGCCGTAGGAAACAAGCCCGCCCTCGACTGCGTCGAACGGGTAGACGTAGATCGCGGGCAGCTTGTACCGCGCTGCCAGGGCAACGATCATGTCGCGATGAATCGATCCCGACGCGCTTGTCTCCACGATCAACCCGGCATTCGGTCCGGCGAACGACGTGACGGCATGCTCAATCTCGCTTGCGTCATGGATCGTCAATGGCCTCGCCTCGATGCCAAGCGATTGAGCCGTAGCTTGAATGGAGGCGAATGCGGCAGGGACGGTCGGAACGTTGGCCATGCCCAACATACCCACGCGGGTTAGGCTCGGCGCAATCTGCCGCAAGAGCTCCAGCCATTTCCCGCTCATGGTGTACTCAAACAACATGAAGCCCGGTCGCGTTGCCGCCTGGATGCGCCAGGCTCTCGACGACGCCGGCGCCGACAGGATCTGAAACGGCAGCAAACACGATTGGCAATGTGTGGCTGAGGCGTTGCAGCTCGGACAGGCTTAAGGTGCCGCTCGCCAGCAGCACGTCCGGGGAAAGCGCGACGAGTTCAGCCGCGTATTGATGTTCGCGTTCGAATTTGTCCTCGCCCCAGCGAACGTCGATCCGAGCATTTTGGCCGTCGTTCCAACCTAACTTTTGCAACCCCTGTCGGAATGCAGCGAGGCGGGCCTGACCTTCGGGATCGTTTGCCGACCGATTCAAGAGCACGCCGATGCGGCGTATCCGGCTAGTTTGCTGCGCGCGCGCGGCGAATGGCCGAACGGCAGATACCGCGGTACCGCCGAGCGCTGCGATGAACTCCCGCCGCCTCATTCGATCACCTCGTCGGCGGTGGCGAGCAATGACTGCGGAATAGTCAGGCCGAGCGCTTTGGCCGTTTTCAGATTGATCACCAGCTCGTACTTGGTCGGCTGCTTGCACCGGCAGATCGGCCGGCTTCTCGCCCTTGAGAATGCGATCAACATAGCTGGCGGCGCGTCTGTATTGATCAACGAGGTCAGGCCCATATGAGATCAGGCCGCTGCTGCCAAGGAGGAAGCGAAATGGATAGATCGCCGGGAGCTTGTAACGGGCCGCAAGCGTGACCATCAGATTGTGATGTGCGGCTGTGAATGAACTCGCCGTCACGACGAGCCCGCCATTCGGGGAGCGCGCAAAATCTGCGATGGAGCGTTCTATCTCGTCAGCATCGCGTTCGTTGATTGCACTTACGTCTATGCCGAGTGACGGCGCGACGGACTGGATCACGGCGTATTGGCCGATCCCAGCGGAAGCTGGATCTCGAAGGACCGCTGCCCGCGTCACGCTCGGCGCGATCTGCTTGAGGAGTTCCAGCCATTTACCGCACAAACTGTATTCGAACGTCATGAATCCGGTGGCGTTGCCGCCCGGCCGAGCAAGGCTATTGACGAAGCCCTCGCCGACTGGGTCAACGACAATCACGAAGACGATCGGTATAGTGTGGGTCGCCTGCAGCATCGGCGGCACAGCAGGGCTGCCCGAGACGAGGATGACGTCCGGGGCGAGCGCGGCCAACTCCGCTGCGTATTTTCGAGGCGTCGGCGGCGTCGGCGCCTGGCCAGCGATCGTCGATCTGCACGTTTCGGCCTTCGGTCCAGCCCAATCTGCTGCAGCCCTTGAAGAAATGCAGCCTTGCGCGCTCGCGCCTGCGGATCGTCCGCTGCGGTGCCAACCGCGAGCATCCCAATATGGCGCACACGGTCCGGCTGCTGCGCCCGCGCGGCGAGCGGCAGAGATGGCCGACGCCGCCGCACCGCCGAGCGCGGTCAGGAATGCCGCCGCTTGAATGCTGGAAATCACGACGCCTGCCCCCAGGCGATCGTCTTCCTTGCACGACGAAAAATTAGCATGCTTCGATGCTGGCGTCTGTGACGCCAGACACAATGAATCTCGCCCGAATTTTGCGCTTTCGCCGCGCCGCACAAGATAAAACAAGTCCGGGACCATGAAGCCTGCGCCGTTCGACTATCACGCGCCGCGGCAGCTCAAGGAAGCCGCCGAGCTTCTGGCGAGCCTGCCGAACGCCAAAATTCTCGCCGGCGGGCAATCGCTCGTGCCGATGATGAATTTCCGTTACGTGATCGTCGATCATCTGGTCGATCTCGGCCATGTCGACGATCTGCGCGGCATTGCCGTGATCGACGGGCCGCTTGCGCATCGGCGCCATGATGCGGCAGCGCGATCTCGAAACCTCGCCGGAGATCGCGCGGCATTGCCCGCTGCTCGCCGAAGCGCTGCGCCATGTCGGCCATCGCCAGACGCGCAACCGCGGCACCATCGGCGGCTCGCTCGCGCATGCCGATCCCGCCGCCGAACTGCCGGCGGTCTGCGCCGCCTATCGACGCGGTTCTCCATCTCGCCAGCATCCGCGGGCTGCGGTCGGTGCCGTTCCGCGAATTCAGCCTCGGCTTCATGGCAACCGCGCTGGCGCCCGACGAAATGATCGCGGCGGTCGAGCTGCCGATCTGGCGGCTCGGTCACGGCCACGGCTTCCATGAATTCGCCCGCCGGCAAGGCGATTTCGCGCTGGCCGGCGCCGCGGCGCTGCTCGATATCGGCGCCGGCAATGTGGTGCGGCAGCGCCGCGCTGGCATTATTCGGCGTCGCCGAGCAGCCGGTGCGCGTCGACGCCGCCGAAGCGGCGCTCACCGGCAAGCCGATCGATGCCGCGACGATCCAGAGCGCGGCCGCGGCGGCATGGCTGATCGAGCCGATTTCCGATATCCATGCCGGCGGCGACTATCGGCGGCATCTCGCGCAAGTCTTGAGCGCACGCGCGCTCCGCGACGCGGCGCGGCGCGCCGGCGTCGAGGTGTAACGAGTAGAGTGAGTATGGCTAAGCAGGCGACGCGGATCACGGTCAACGGCAAGTCGCATGCCCGCGTCGTCGAAGCGCGGCTGACTTTGGCCGATTTCCTGCGCCACGAGCTTGGGCTGACCGGCACGCATCTCGGCTGCGAGCACGGCGTCTGCGGCGCCTGCACGGTGCTGGTCGACGGCCGCACCGCCCGCTCCTGCCTGATGTTCGCGGTGCAGGCCAACGGCTGCGAGGTGACGACCGTCGAGGGGCTTACGCCCGACGGCGAGCTGTCGGTGCTGCAGCAGGCGTTCATGGACAATCACGGCCTGCAATGCGGCTTCTGCACGCCGGGAATGCTGATCACGCTCACCGAACTGTTGCGCGACAATGCCGACCCGAGCGAAGCAGGAGGTGCGCGAAGCGCTGACCGGCAATCTGTGCCGCTGCACCGGCTATGCCGGCATCGTCAAAGCCGCGCTCGATGCCGCGCAGCGGTTGCGCGGCGACCCCCTCCCCGCCCTCCCCCGCAAGCGGGGCAGGAAAGTGAGCTGAGCGATGGGCGCAAAACATTTCGGCGCGCGCGTGAAGCGGCTGGAGGATCCGGCGCTGCTCTCCGGCCGCGGCCGCTTCGTCGACGATCTGAAACTGCCCGGCCTGCTGCACGCCTGCTTCGTGCGCTCGCCGCATGCTCACGCCATGGTCCGCGGCATCGACATCGGCGCCGCCATGGCGATGCCGGGCATCCATGCGGTGCTCACCGCCGACGATCTGCCCGAGCCGATGCGCCGGATGCCGATGCCGATGCTCATGCCCAATCCGGCCATCGCGACGCCGCGCACGCAAACGGCGCTGGCGCGCGACGAAGCCTGTTACGTCGGCCAGCCGATCGCCGTGGTCATCGCCGACACGCGCTACATCGCCGAGGACGCCGCCGCGGCGGTCGTCGTCGATTACGACGTGCTCGCCGCCGCCGGCGATTGCCGCGCCGCCATCAAGGACGACGCGCCGCGCGCGCACAGCGATCTTGCTTCCAACGTCATCGCGCGCTTCCCGCTCGCCTATGGCGACGTCGACGCCGCCTTCGCCGGCGCCGCGCATGTCTTCGAGGAGGTGCTCTGGCAGCACCGCGGCGGCGGCATGGCGATCGAGACCCGCGCCGTGCTGGCGAGCCACGATCCGGTGGCGGATATGCTGACCGTGTGGTCCGGCACGCAGACGCCGCATCTCGGCCGCGGCATGCTCGCCGATCTGCTCGACCGCAATCTCGAATTCGATCCGCATGATCGCGCCCGACGTCGGCGGCGGCTTCGGGCCGAAGGCGATCTTCTATCCGGAAGAGGCGGTGATCCCGGCGGCGGCGCTCAAGCTCGGCCGGCCGGTGAAATGGATCGAGGACCGCCGCGAGCATTTCCTCTGCGCGACCCAGGAGCGCGATCAATATTGGGACATGGCGATCGCCGTCGACGCCGCCGGCAAAATCCTCGGCGTGCGCGGCCGGATGCTGCATGACAGCGGCGCCTTCGTGCCGTGGGGCATCATCATGCCCTATATCGCCGCCGTGACGGTGCCGGGTCCCTACGTGGTGCCGGCCTATCGGCTGGAAACCGTCGTCGTTCTCACCAACAAGGTGCCGACCACGCCGGTGCGCGGCGCCGGCCGGCCGCAGGCGGTGTTCGCGATGGAGCGGCTGCTCGACCGCGTGGCGCGCGAACTGTCGCTCGATCGCGCCGAAGTGCGGCGGCGCAATTTCATCCAGCCGGAGCAGATGCCCTACGCGGTCGGCCTGTTGTTCCGCGACGGCAAGCCGCTGGTCTACGACAGCGGCGATTATCCGAAGGGACAGGACGCGGCGCTGCGGCTTGCCGGCTATGAAACATTCCGCGACCGGCAGCGCGCCGCGCTCGAGCAAGGCCGGCTGATCGGCATCGGCATCGGCAATTATGTCGAAGGCACCGGCCTCGGCCCGTTCGAGGGCGTGACCGTGCGCGTGCTGCCGAGCGGCAAAGTCGCGGTCGCGACCGGCGCCACCAACCAGGGCCAAGGGACGCGCACGACATTGTCGCAGATCGTCGCCGAGCAGGTCGGCTGCCGCATCGACGACATCGTGATGACCGTCGGCGACACCGGCGCCATCGCCCAAGGCGTCGGCGCCTTCGCCAGCCGCCAGGCGGTCAATGCCGGCTGCTCCGCGCAACTCGCCGGCGAAGCGGTGCGAACGCAGATCATCGCGCTGGCGGCGCGCGCGCTCGGCGTCGACGAGGGCGACATCGATCTCGAAGACGGCCTGGCGATCGCGGCAACGGGCAACAAGCCGACCGATTCCGTTCGGCGAACTGGCGCGCCTGGCGCAAGGCATTCCCGGCGTATCGCTGCCGGCCGGCCAGGCCGCGGGGCTGGAGCACACCGCTTATTACACGCCGCCGCAGGCCGCCTATTGCTCCGGCACCCATGTCGCCGAAGTCGAGGTCGATCACATGACCGGCGGCGTGAAGGTTCTCAATTACACCGTCGCCCACGACAGCGGCCGCGTCATCAACCCGCTGATCGTCGACGGCCAGGTGCAAGGCGGCGTCGCCCACGGCATCGGCAACGCGCTGTTGGAATGGATGCAGTACGACGACAATGCGCAGCCGCTGACCACGACCTTCGCCGATTACATGCTGCCGATGGCGACCGACGTGCCGACCTGCGCCATCGCCCATGTCGAGACGGTCAATCCGCTCAATCCGCTCGGCGTCAAAGGCGCCGGCGAAGGCGGCACCATTCCGGCGCCGGCGGCGATCATTTCGGCAATCGAAGATGCGCTGTCGCCGTTCAACGTGCATTTCGCCGAAACGCCGCTCACGCCCGAACGCATCGTCGCCGCGCTGCGCGCCGCCGGCGCTTATGAAAGGTTGCAATCCGCATGACCGATGCAGAATCCAATACCGCAATCACGCCGTTCTGGCGTTTCTCGCTGAACTTCTATCGCCAGACCGGCGTGTCGGACGCCTGCATCGCCCTGCAGGACGGCTGCGGCATCGACGTCAATCTGCTGTTGTTTCTGTTCTGGCTCGCCTCCGAAGGCCGGCAATTGTCGGCCGACGACGTCAAGAAGCTCGACGATCAGGTGCGCAGCTGGCGGGAGCTCACCATCATTCCGATCCGCGATGCCCGCCGCAAGCTCAAAGGCGCGGCAACGCTGGTCGAACCGGGCAAGCAGGAAGCTTTCCGCAATAAGGTAAAAGCCGTCGAGCTCGAGGCCGAGCAATTGCAGCAGGCGGCGCTCTACAATTTCACCAAATCCGGCCCGCTCGGCACGCCGGGCTCGCCGCGGGCCGCGGCGCGCGCCAATGTCGCGGCCTACGAGCGCGCGATGGGCGTGAACTTTCCCAAAGGGGCCGTCGACCTCCTCACTGCCGCGTTCGATGGGATCGCCGCCTGACACGGCCCTACTGGAACGGCGCGCCGCGCCGTGGCACAACCCCAGCAAAGAGAAAGAGGGCAGGAATGGCCAAAACTGCGGCGCGGCTGATTGTCGGCATTTCCGGCGCCTCGGGCACGATCTACGGCGTGCGCATCCTGGAAATGCTGCGCAAGGCCGAGATCGAGACCCATCTGGTCATGTCGAAGTCGGCGGAAATGACGCTGGTCTATGAGACCGACCTCAAGCCGAAGGATGTGCGCGCGCTGGCGTCGGTATGCTATCCGGCGAGCGACATCGGCGCGGCGATCTCGTCGGGCTCGTTCCCGACCATGGGCATGATCATCGCGCCGTGCTCGATCCGCACCATGAGCGAGATCGCGACCGGCGTGACCGCGTCGCTGCTGTCGCGCGCCGCCGACGTGGTGCTCAAGGAGAAGCGCCGGCTGGTGCTTGCGGTGCGCGAGACGCCGCTGCACGGCGGCCATCTGCGCTCGATGACGACGCTGGCCGATATCGGCGCCGTGATCGCCCCGATCGTGCCGGCGTTCTACAACCGGCCGAAATCGGTCGACGACATCATCAATCACACCTGCGGCCGGCTGCTCGATCTGTTCGGCATCGATACCGGCATCGTCAAACGCTGGAAGGGCGGCGTGACTGAGGAGTAATTTGCGGAAACATAATTCTGCGTCATTTAGGAGCGAGGAAACACCATGGACCAGAAGCGTTACGACATCGGTCTCAAGATGCGAAAACAGGTGCTCGGCGCCGAATATGTCGACCGTGCCTTGCAAAACGTCGACGATTTCAATCGCGATTTTCAGCGCCTGCTCACCGAATATTGCTGGGGCGAAACCTGGGGCGACGATACGCTCAAACCGCGCGAGCGTTCGATCCTCAATCTCGGCATGATCGGCGCGCTCGGCAAGATGGAGGAATTCGCCACGCACGTGCGCGGCGCGCTCAATAACGGGCTCACCCCGAACGAAATCCGCGCCGCACTGACCCAGATCACGATCTATTGCGGCGCGCCGAAGGGCGTGGATTGCTTCCGTATCGCCAAGCCGATCATCGCCGAATACATGAAGAACAAGAAGTAATCATGCTCGACCAGCCCGATCCGCACCGCGCCAAAGGGAAGCCGAGCGGGCCGCCGCTCGACTTTCAGGAGCATCTGGCGCGGCTCGAAGCGGCGGGTCTTCTCCGTCGCATCGATCGGGCGATCGACAAGGACACCGAGCTGCATCCGCTGGTGCGTTGGCAGTTTCAGGGCGGCCTGCGGGAGAACGAACGGCGCGCGTTCATCTTTACCAACGTCACCGACGGCGAGGGCCGCCGCTACGACACGCCAGTCGCGATCGGCGCGCTCGCGGCCTCGGCGGAAATCTATGCCATCGGCATGGGGCGGCCGGTCGAGGACATCGGCGATGCCTGGATGCACGCCATCGCCAATCCGATTGCGCCAGTCGAGGTCACATCGGCGCCGTGCCAGGAGGTCGTCATCAAAGGCGACGCGCTGCGCAAGCCCGACGGCGGCCTGAAACTTCTGCCGGTGCCGATTTCGACGCCCGGCTACGACGCCGCGCCGTACCTCACCGCCACCGTGTGCATCACCGCAGGATCCGGAAACCGGCATCCGCAACATGGGCACCTATCGCGCCGGACTGAAAGCAACCGACCGGCTCGGCGTGCGCATGGCGGCGCGGCCCGGCGGCGCCGGCGGTTATCTGCATTGGCAGAAATACCGCAAGCTGAAAAAGCCGATGCCGATCGCCATCGTGGTCGGCGCCGCGCCGGTCGTGATGTTCACCGGGCCGCAAAAGCTGCCGATCGATTGCGACGAGATGGCGGTGGCCGGCGGGCTTGCCGGCGCGCCGATCCGCGTCGTCAAGGCGGCGACCGTCGATCTTCGACGTGCCGGCCGACGCCGAATTCGTCATCGAGGGGCTGATCGATCCGGAGTTGCTCGAGCCGGAAGGGCCGTTCGGCGAAAGCCACGGCTATGTCGCGCTCGAAGGCTTCAACATGTCGATGCAGGTCACCGCGATCACGCATAAGCGAAAGCCGGTCTGGGCCTCGATCTTAAGCGAGGTGACGCCGAGCGAATCGAGCGTGATGAAGCGCGTCGCCTACGAGCCGCGTTATCTGTCGTATTTGCGCGACACTTTGGCGATCAAGGGCGTGCGCCGCGTCGCGCTGCACGAGCCGCTGACCAATTTGCGCAAGGTGGTGTTCGTGCAGTTCGCGCCGGGCGTGCCGCGCACCGAAATCTGGCGCGCGCTGCAAGGCGCGGCGACGCTGCAGGCCGACATCGGCAAATATGTCATCGCCGTCAGCGAGGACATCGATCCGGACAATCCCGACGCGGTGTTCTGGTCGCTCGCCTATCGCGCCAATCCGATCGAGGATGTGCACATCGTTCCGTATCGCTCGGAAGGCCACGGGCCGAAATCGGGCGGACCGCGCGAGGAATTCGACGCTGCTGATCGACGCCACGCAGAAGGAGTCCTATCCGCCGATCTCGTTGCCCAAGCGCGAATATATGGAGCGCGCGCGGGCGATCTGGGAAGAGCTCGGCCTGCCGGCGCTCACGCCGAAGCAGCCATGGCACGGCTATTCGCTCGGCGACTGGGACGCGGTGTGGGACACCTATGCGAGCCGCGCCGTCAAAGGCCAATGGGAAGAGACCGGCAAGGAAACCTTCGCCCGCCGCCGCGGCGGGCTGACGCCGGAAACGCCGGTGAAGAGCGTGAAGGAGTAATGCCTGTCATTCCGGATTGTCGCCAAAGCGGCAAGTCCGGAAGCCATAATCACAAGTCGGCGAATATGGGTTCCGGGCTCACGGCCTTCGGCCGTGCCCCGGAATAACGATCACCGCGGCCGCAGCACCGTATCGACCAGCGCCGGCTTGCCGGCCTTCACCTGCGCGATGGCGCGGCGCAGCGCCGGCGCGATGTCGGCGGGCTTTTCGATCGGGCCTTCGGCGTACCAGCCCATGCTCTTCGCCATGGTGGCGAAATCGGGATCGGGGCCGCTGATGTCCTGCGCGATGTAAGCGCGCTCGACCGGCGTGCCGCGGTGATGGGCGACGCGGATCTGATGCTCCCAGTCGTTGTAATAGGCGCGGTTGTTGTACATCACGATCAGCATCGGGATGTTGTTCTTGGCCGCGCTCCATAGCGCGCCGGCGTCGAACATCAGATCGCCGTCGGGCTGGATGTCGATGACGAGCCGGCCCTTGCCGCGGTGCGCCAGCGCGACGCCGAGCGAGACGCCGATCTGCGTGCCGGTGCCGAGCGCCTGGCCGGGGTGGCGGTACGGCTTGTCGAAGTCCCACAGCTTGTAGACCCATTCCTGCAGATTGCAGGCGGTGAGCACCCAATCCTCGTCTTTGATCACGTCCCACATTTCGCTGGCGAGCCGCGGCAGCGTGATCGGCACGCCGTCCCAGTCTTTTTTCGCCGCCGCGGCCCAGGCCTTGAACAGCGCATCGTGTTTCTGCGCGACCGCCTTGGCGCGCTCGGCGATGCGTCTTGGCCAGCGCCGGATCTTTGGCGATGCGCTCGCGGCAGAGCCGCGTCAGTTCGGGAATGGCGGTCAGCGTGTCGCCGAGCACGCGCAGGCTGCAGGTCGGCATGCGCGCATAGTCCATCGACCATTTGCTCAAATTGATCTCGCCGAAGCCGACATCGATCAGCTGGCAGTCGGGACCGTAATGCGGCACGACCTGACGCTTGGTGCGGTCGATGTAATGGGTCGATTTTTCCCAATCGCGCACATCGAGCATCAGAATGAGATCGGCGTCGCGAAAGATTTCCTTCTCGCAGCTCAGATTGAGCGGATGGCGATTGGGGAAATTAAGCCGCGCATGAACGTCGAACACGGCGGCGCCGACGGTTTCGGCCAGCGCCACCAGATTGTCGAAGCCGCCCGGCGAGCGCGCGACATATTCGGCCATCAGCACCGGATATTTCGCGGCCAGAAGCCGGTCGGCAACCTCGCCGAGCGCGGCGATGTCGGCGGCCATCGGCACCGGCACCTTGTTGGTCGACGGCTGCGGCAGCGCGACGTCTTTTTCCAGCGGCTGTTCCTGCAGCCAGGCGTCGTAGCACATGTAGATCGGGCCTTGCGGCTCGGTCATCATCGCCGCATAGGCGCGCGCGAACGAGTCCGGCACGCCTTCGATGCTGGCCGGCTGGTAATCCCACTTCACGTAATGGCGAAGCTGCTCGCCGTTGACATTGGCGGTGTGAATCCAATCGATGAACGGCCGCCGCCGGCTTTCGTCCATCGGGCCGGTGGCGCCGATGACGAACACCGGGCAGCGATCGATATAGGCGTAGTAGATGCCCATGGTGGCGTGCAGCATGCCGACGATGTCGTGCACGATCGCCACCATCGGCCGGCCGGTCGCCTTGGCGTAGCCGTGCGCGATCTGCACCGCGATCTTCTCGTGCTGGCACAGCAGGATCGGCGGCTGATTGCCGCCGTAATTGACCAGCGAATCGTGCAAGCCCGCGATAGCTGGCGCCGGGATTGAGCGCGATATAGGGAAAGCCGTAGTGCCTGAGCAGATCGACGATGACGTCCGACTGCCAGGCTTTCTTGGCGTAGCTTACGGGCGCCTCCGGTTTGGCGACGTCGTTCATTGCACTTTCCTTTTGATGACTTTATCGCGCCGCGGTGGCGTCGCGCCGGCCCAAGGCGCTTTCGGCTGCGGCATGGATCGCGGCGCGAATGCGCTGATAGGTTCCGCAGCGGCAGATATTGGTGATCGCCGCATCGATGTCGGCGTCGGTGGGCTTGGGCTTTTTCTTGAGCAGCGCCACCACCGCCATCATCATTCCGGTCTGACAGTAGCCGCATTGCGGCACGTCGTGGTCGATCCAGGCTTGCTGCACGGGATGCAGCTTGCCGTCCTGCGCCAGCGCCTCGACCGTGGTGATCGCCGCAGCACCGACCGTGCCGACCGGAACCTGGCAAGAGCGCGTGGCGACGCCGTCGATATGCACGGTGCAGCAGCCACATTGGGCAATGCCGCAGCCATATTTGGTGCCGGTGAGGCCGATCGTGTCGCGCAACACCCAAAGCAGCGGCGTGTCGCCCTCGACGTCGACGTGGTAGGTCTTGCCGTTGACCGACAGAGCAATCATGTCCGCTTGTCCCCGAGTGACCGCCTCCGATGCAAGATTACCCCGTTCGATTCCGATGGGAAATGCCCAATCCGTAGGCGGCAGCCTCGCAAATGGGCCCATTCCGGGCGAGCCCGCGGTTCGGTCGCGGAGCCCCGCCCGGCCGGGCAGATTGCCACGCTCCCCGTCGACTCTCTTTTCACGCGCGCCAAACCAGGGCATTCTTGCGCCGACACTGCCGCGTCATGCCCTCCGGGCTGCCGGTCAGAGTACACGAATCAGAAACACGCCTTTTGGAGGAAACCATGATTCATCGTATTACCCGGCGCGGCATCAACGCCGGCATCGGCGCGGCGCTGATTTCGCCGGCGCTAGGCCGGGCTCCCGCCTTCGCGCAGGGCGCCGCACCGATCAAAATCGGCTTCAGCATGGCGCTGACCGGGCCGCTGGCGGCAAACGGCAAGCAGGCGCTGCTCGGCGCCCAGATCTGGCAGGAACAGGTCAACGCCAAGGGCGGCCTGCTCGGCCGCCAGGTTCAGCTGGTCAATTACGACGACCAGTCCAATCCGGCGACCGTTCCCGGCATCTACACCAAGCTGCTCGACGTCGACAAAGTCGACCTCATCGTCTCCGGCTACGCGACCAACATGGTGGCGCCGGCCATTCCGATCGCCATGCAGCGGGGCAAGGTCTTCATCGGCCTGTTCGCGCTCGACGCCAACAGCGAATTCCACTACCCGAAATACTTCTCGATGCTGCCGTCCGGGCCGACGCCGAAGGAATCCTTCACCGAAGGCTTCTTCCAGGTCGCGGCGGCGCAGAATCCCAAGCCGCAAACCATCGCGATCGCGGCCGAGGACGCCGACTTCTCGCACAATGCCGCCGACGGCGCCCGCACCAACGTGAAGAAGTACGGCTTCAAGACGGTCTACGACAAGACCTACCCGCCGAACACGACCGACTTCTCGCCGATCGTGCGCGCCATCCAGGCCGCCAATCGCGGATCTCGTGGTGATTCTGCTCCTATCCGCTGAGCTCGGTCGGCATCGCGCTGTCCGCCAACGAGCTGGGCCTGAAGCCGAAGATGTTCGGCGGCGCCATGGTCGGATTGCAGGCGACCGTGTTCAAGAACAAGCTCAAGTCCAAGCTCAACGGCATCGTCAATTACGAGACCTGGGTGCCGTCGCCGAAATTGATGGCGCCGGCCGCCGACTTCTTCAAGAACTACCAGTCGCGCGCGCCGGGCCTCGGCATCGATCCGCTCGGCTATTATCTCGGCGGCTGGGGCTACGCCTATTTCCAGGTGCTGCAACAGGCCATCGAAGGCACCAAGAGCATCAACGACGACAAGCTCGCCGACTACATGCGCAGCCATGCGTTCAATACGATCATGGCGTCCGACATCAAGTTCGGCAAGAACGGCGAATGGACCAAATCGGGGATGCTGCAGGTGCAATATCACGGCATCACCGACGCCGCCGACCTCGATACCTGGCGCGGCATGAGCTATCAGACCGTGCTCACGCCCGCCGACGAGAAAACCGGCAGCGTCATTTATCCCTACGAGAAGGCGCTGGGATAAGCCGTCGCTACCGCTGCCCCCGCGTCGCTTGGCGGGGCGGCCAAACATTTGGTGCTTTTGCCTGACGCCATGTGCCGCAACGGCTTGGCGTCAGGTCTAAGCCCGGCGGTCAGACCGGGTGCCCATCAAACAGAAACCCGCTCTGTGGAGGAACCCATGAGTCGTCGCATCACGCGCCGCGGCGTCAATGCCGGAATCGGCGCCGCTCTGATTTCGCCCGCACTCGCACGAACGCCCGCTTTCGCGCAAGGCGCCGCACCGATCAAGATCGGCTTCGGCATGGCGCTGACCGGACCGCTTGCGCCCAACGGCCAACAGGCGCTGCTCGGCTGCCAGATCTGGGCAGAGGAAGTCAACGCCAAGGGCGGCCTGCTCGGCCGCCAGGTCCAGCTCATCCATTACGACGACCAGTCCAATCCCGTCGACCGTGCCCGGCATCTACACCAAACTGCTTGACGTCGACAAAGTCGACCTCGTGCTGAGCGGCTATGCGACCAACATGGTCGCGCCCGGCTATTCCCATCGTCATGCAAAAGGGCAAGACCTTCATCAGCCTGTTCGCGCTCGATGCCAACGCCGAGTTCAAGTATCCGAGATACTTCTCGTTCATACCGACCAGCGGGCCGACGCCGAGACAGGCGTTGACCGAAGGCTTCTTCCAGGTCGCGGCGGCGCAGAATCCGAAGCCGCAAGACCATCGCGATCGCGTCGGAGGATGCCGAGTTCGCGCGCAACGCCGCGGACGGCGCCCGCGCCAACGCGAAGCAGTACGGCTTCAAGGTCATCTACGACAAGAACTATCCGCCGAACACGACCGACTTCTCGCCGATCATCCGCGCCATCCAGGCCACCAATGCGGACCTGGTGGTGGTCTGCTCCTATCCGCTGAGCTCGGTCGGCATGGCGCTCTCGGCCAACGAACTCGGCCTTGAAGCCGAAAATGTTCGGCGGCGCCATGGTCGGCCTGCAGGTGACGGTGTTCAAGAACAAGCTGAAGTCCAAGCTCAACGGCATCGTGAACTACGAAAACTGGGTGCCGTCGCCGAAAATGATGGCGCCGGCCGCGGACTTCTTCAAGAAATACCAGGCCCGCGCGCCGGGCCTCGGCATCGATCCGCTCGGCTACTATCTCGGCGGCTGGGGCTATGCCCGTTTGCAGATGTTGGCGCAGGCGATCGAAGGCGCCAAGAGCATCAACGACGACAAGGTCGCCGATTACCTGCGCAGCCATGAGTTCAACACCATCATGATCAACGGCATCCGCTTCGGCAAGAACGGTGAATGGACCAAAGCGCGGCAGTTGCAGGTGCAGTATCACGACATCACCGACGCCGCGAACCTCGAAACCTGGCGCGGCATGAGCTATCAGACAGTGCTCACGCCGCCGGAGGAGGCGACCGGCAAGGTCATCTATCCGTACGGGAATGCGTTGAAGGCTTAACCGATAGGTCGTCAAAGCATCCCGGCGCGGACGTCAGCACCGAAAGCTGCCGCATCGCGTCGCGGGATTAAGCTCATTGTCGAGGACGCGAATGCTGCTGCCCACCTCGCTCGTCGGTTCCTATCCGCAGCCGGAATGGCTGATCGACCGCGTCAAGCTGTCGAAACAGGTGCCGCGGGTGCGCGCCGACGATCTCTGGCTGGTGGCGCCGGACAGGCTCGAAGCGGCGCAGGACGACGCCACGCATTCTCGCCATTCGCGACCAGGAGCGCGCCGGGCTCGATATCATCACCGACGGCGAGCAGCGGCGCGAAAGCTATTCCAACCGCTTCGCCACCGCGCTCGACGGCATCGACATCGAAAATCCGGGCACCGTGATCAACCGCAACGGCCGGCCGATCCCGGTGCCGCGCGTGGTCGGGCCGATCCGGCGCACGCGGCCGGTCGAGCTTCGCGACCTGAAAGTGCTTGCGCGCCAATACCGACCGCGCCGTCAAGGCGACGCTGCCCGGCCCGTTCACCATGGGCAAGCAGGCGCAGGACGATTACTACAAGGACGAGGAAGCGGTGGCGCTGGCCTACGCCGACGCCGTGAACGCCGAGATCAAGGATCTGTTCGCCGCCGGCGCCGACGTGGTGCAGATCGACGAGCCGTGGATGCAGCAGCATCCCGACAAGGCGCGGCAGTACGGGCTCAAGGCGCTCGACCGCGCGCTCGACGGCGTCACCGGCACGGTCGCGGTGCATCTGTGCTTCGGCTATGCGGCGGTGGTGCACGACAAGCCGTCGGGCTATTCGTTCCTGCCGGAACTGGAAGGCTGCAAGGCGCAGCAGATTTCCATCGAGGCGGCGCAGCCCAAGCTCGATCTCAAAGTGCTGCGGGAATTGCCGTCGAAGACCATCATTGTCGGCGTGATCGATCTGTCGGATATGACGATCGAAACGCCGCAAATCGTCGCCGAGCGCATCCGCGCGGCGCTCGACGAGGTGCCGGCCGAGCGGCTTGTCGTGGCGCCGGATTGCGGCATGAAATACCTGCCGCGCGCGGTCGCCTTCGGCAAGATGAAGGCGATGGCCGAAGGCGCGGCGATCGTGCGGCGCGAGCTTACGGGCCGGCTGACGGAACGCTCCAGCGCTTGGCGATCCCACTGCGCCAGGTCTGCCGCGGCTGCGTAGGTTTCCTGAAGAAATCCGAGCAGCAGCGCGTCGGGATCGCGCGCCTGACGGACCGCGTCGTAAGGCAGAATGAATTGCCCGAGATCCTTGTTGTAGGACGCTTCGGAGGTACCAAGGCGCGTGTCGCCGTAACCGGCGGGCTCCGGATAGGCATAGACATAAAAGGCCGGATAGCCGAAACCGCCATTGCCCGGCCAGAAGCCGCAGCTCGAACATTCGTGCGAATAGGCTTCCGCCATGATCCAATCCGCCACATAGGGCGTGTGGCCCTTGGGCGGCGGCGCGGTGCGGCCGGAAAAGCGCGTTACGACGAGATCGAAGCTGCCCCAGAAGAAATGCACCGGGCTTGCTTTGCCGAGAAAGCGCGCGCGGAACACGTTCATCACGCGATTGACCTGCAGCAACGCCTGCAAGAATTTATGCGCATAGACCGGATTGTAATGCGCGTGCGTGCGGTCGCGCTCGAACGGCACGGCGTTCTCGATTTCACACGGCATGGTCCGGATCGGCACCTCGATGCCGAGGCGACGCAGCCGCTCCATGAATTCGGCATAGAAATCGGCGACCGCCATGGGCCGCAGCGCGAGCCTATCGGCGCGGCCGTCGCTGGTTTCGATCAGGAGCCGATGATCGGCGAGGTCGAACACGATATCGAAGGTGCCGCCGGCATAGGGCATCGCCGGCGCGGCGAGCCCGCGCGCCGTCACCAGGAACGTCGCGTTCCACCAATGATTGATGAGCGGCGTGAGCGCGATGCGGACTTTGCCGGCGATTTGCGTCCACAGCTGCAGCGTGTCGCAAGTGTTCGCTCCACGCCGCATAGGGAAGCTCGGGCCATTGCGGATTGTCGGTCACCGTTCAACTCGCCACGACGGAACGTCGGTCACAGCATGTCCTTAATGGCGCGGATCAGATTGCGGTCGACGCTGATCAAATCGGCGTCGCGCGGCAAGGCCAGCTTCTCGCGTTCCGCGCCGAGACGCCGCGTCCCTGCAGAATGACGCGGCCATCTGAAGTCAGGAAGATCGACGAAGCTTCCTTGCCGTCGCTTTCCTTCCAGATCAGCTCAACGCGAAAATTCACCGCCATTTTGCGGATTGCTCGCTATTCCGCCGCCGTGGCATGCGCCGCCGCGGCGCCTGCTCTTCGCGATAAAGCCGGTCGACGATGCGCCGCGCCTGGATGCCGCCGGCGTCGGCATTGATGTCGACCTGCGACGCTTCGGGCTTAAGGCTGATCATGCGCTGCTGCGCGGTGAACACCGCCACGTCTTCGAGGAAAGCGGTCTTGATCTGCTCGAAGACCCGTTCGGTCATGCGGCGTTGTGCGGCTCGAAATCATGCGCCTGCCCCCAGAAATAATGCGCGGTGGTTTCGGTCTCCGGCGTGATGGCATTGAGGTTGCGCATGCCGATGCCGCCGACGCGGCGGCCCTCCGGCGCGCCGGTGCCGGTCGGGCAGGCGCCGACGTCGAGCCGCAGGAACGCCGGCGGCGTGTAGTCGATGATCTGCCAGCGGTCGACATTGCCGGTGAACTTGCCGACCTTGACGAAAGTGGGCGGCGCCGGCTGATCGATGATCCAGCGCGTGACCACGACATTGTTCGGCGCGCGCGCGACTTTGACCGCGGCATGCTCGACCAGCGCCATATTGCCGATGGTGGTCTCGTGGACGAAGGCGAGATGGGTGAGATCGAGAAGATTGTCGACGACCAGCTGCCAGTTGGCCTCGACATGAAGGTATGACGGCTTGGCGCCCCAGTCGGGATCGGCGAGCCAATGGAAGTCGCAAATCTGCGCCGGATCGGCCAGCGCCGGATCGCCCATCCAGATCCAAATCCAGCGATAACGCTCGACCACGGGATAAGTGCGCACGCGCGCATTTTGCGGGATGTGATCCTGGCCGGGCACGCGCACGCATTTGCCGGAGCCGTCGAAGCGCAGGCCGTGATAGTGGCATTGCAGCACGTCGCCGACGACCTTGCCCATCGACAGCGGCAGGCTGCCGGTGCGGGCAGCGATCCTCGAAGGCGTGCAGCGCGCCGTGGCCGATCGCGAAACAGCACCACCGGCTCGCCGAGGATGGTGCGGCCGAGCGGGCGTTCGCGAACCTCGTCGTCCAAGGCGGCGACGTACCAGTAATTGCGCAGAAACATCGCATCCTCCTTGCGGCGCTCCCTACGCCTCACTTTAGGCGCACGCCGCCGCCGGCTCAATCCGTCAGCGCGGGTCAGCCCCCGGTTGGTTTTATTCGCCGGCTGAATGCTTATGATGCCAAGAAACACCGAGGTGAGGCGACATGCAGGCGAATGCCGGTCCGGAGCTGTTGCGCGACTGGATCGCGCGAGCCGCGCATCGCGCGCCGAACAAGACCTGGGTCGTATCGGCCGAGGACGGCCGCACCGTCAGCTACGGAGCGCTGCACGACATGGTCGGCCGCTTCGCCACATTGCTGCGCGCAGCGCGGGCTCGGCCGCAACGACCGGGTTGCGCTCCTTGCCAATAATTCGATCGAGCATTTGCTTTGCTATTTCGGCGTGATGGCGGCCGGCGCGACCGTCTGCACCGTCCATATCGAGATGAACCGCAATCAGCTCGGCAATATTTTCGAGCGGCTCAAGCCGAGGCTTATTCTCTATCAGGATGGCTTGCAGCTCGACGATCTTCTTGCCGAAACCGCCGTGCCGCGCTTGCGCATCGGGCGCTGGGACCAGCCCGGAAGCCGGCACGCTGTTCGCCGAGCTTGCGCGGCTGGCGCCGAGCGAGCCGGCCCCTCCCTACCCTCCCCGCTCGGGGGAGGGTAGAGCGCGGGCCGGAGGACGACGCGATCATCCTGTTCACCTCGGGCACCAGCGCCACGCCCAAGGGCGTCATTCTGAACTTCCGCGAATATTTGCTGAACATCGATCCGCTCGCCGCAGGTTTCGGCATCACCGCCGACGACCGGCTTTACGATTTCCGCCCCTTCAGCTGGAACTCGGCGCAGACTTTGGGCGCGCTCGCTGTCGTCAACCGCGGCGCCACCCTGGTGCTTGGCGGAAAAATTCTCGGCGAGCCGGTTCTTCCAGCACCTGCGCGATCACGGCGTCACGATCGCCACCGGCAATCCGACGACGATCAATATTCTGCTCAACAGCGAGCAGACGGCGCTCATCGCGACACTCTGCCGAAGCTGCGTTTCGTCACCTCGAGCTCGGCGCCGCTGTTGCTCGAAGAGTGGAAGCGGTTCGAGCAGAAATTCGGCATCCCGGTCGCGCAAGGCTGCGGCGCCAGCGAGGTGAGCTGGATCGCCGCCATTCCCGGCGAAGGCGCCGCCTCGGCAGGGTCGGCCGGCCGTTGGCCTATCACGATCTCGCCATTGTCGATGCCGAGGGCCGGCGCCTGCCGGCCGGGCGAAATCGGCTATGTGGAACTCGGCGGCCTCGGCGATCATCCGTATCCGCTATCTCGGCGACGACGGCGAGGTGAAAGTCCACAGCCGCGGCCGTTTCCGCACCGGCGATCTCGGCTCAGCTCGACGCCGAAGGCTTCTCTGACGCTCTCCGGCCGCGAGAAGGAACTGATCATCCGCGGCGGCGCCAAGATTTCGCCGGTCGAGATCGACTCGTTCCTGATGCAGCACGCCGATGTCATCGAGGCCGCGACCATCGGCGTGCCGGACGCGATCTACGGCGAGGAAGTGATGAGCTATGTCGTGGCGCGGCCCGGCGCCAGCATCGATGCCGAGGCGATTTTGCAGTACTGCGCCGGCGCGTTGCCGGCGTTCAAGGCGCCGAAGCGGATCGTGCTGAGCCCGTCGCTGCCAAAAACCGATCGCGGCAAGCTCGACAGGAAGGCGCTGGCGGAGAGGTGGAAAGGGTAAGTGGCTCAACCCAGGCTACGTTAGCTCGACAGGAAACTCACGAGCTTCGGAATGACCTGATCCGGCGCTTCGTCGATCAGCCAGTGGCCAGAGCCCTTGACGACCGCGCCCTCGACATTGTCTGCCACCAGCCGGCCCTGCTGGATCAGGAAATCGCCCGAAGCCTTCTCGCCGGTCAGCACCAGCATCGGCATCGGCAATTTGGTCTTGGCGAGTTCGGCGAAATCCTTGCCGTCCTGCTCGAACGCCCGGAACACTTCGAAGCCCGCCCGCATCGCGCCGGGCTGCCCATAGGACTTGGTGTAGAAGCGGCGGTCGCGCTCCGACACCGATTTCTTCGGGTTGGCGGCAAAGTCGTTCCAGAAATGCTCGAAATAGATGCGCTCGCGGCCGGCGACGAGTTTCAGCGGCGTCTCGCCGTAAAAATTGAAGTGCCACTTGTCGTGCAGCAGCCAGACGTTTTCCCAATTGCCGACGCCCGGCAGGAACGCATCCATCAGACGATGCGCTCGACCTCGGCGGGATATTGCGCCGCATAGGCGTAGGCGACCATGAGCCCGATGTCGTGGCCGGCAATGCGCACGCGCTTGAGGCCAAGTTGAAGCGGCGAGCGCATGAATATCTTGCGCCATCGATTTTTTGTCATAGCCTTTGGCGGCTGGTCGTAGCGATTGCCGGCTTGGACGACTGGCCGAAGCCGCGCAAGATCCGGTGCGATGACCGTATTGGTTTTGGCAAGCTCGGCAATCAGCGGCCGCCACATGTGGCTGTTTTGCGCGTAGCCGTGCAGCAGAATGACCGGCTCGCCTTCGCCGGCGGCGAGATAGTGCAGCCGCACGCCGCCGAGCTTGGCGAAGTGGCTTCGGATATTCGGCTGCTTTCTTCGACTTCGCCTTGGCCACGGTGCCGCCTATCGCCCCGACTTTGCCAGCGAATGCACCCAGCCGTGCATGCGCTTCTTGGCGTTGGCGATGTCTTCCTTCGAGAACCAATCTTCCGGCTTCACTTGATCGATCGGATAGACCGGGCGCAGAAAGTCGCTCTCATAGCCGAACGGCACCGTGGCATCGATGCCCATGCCGCCTTCGAAACGGGTGTTCGACGCGGTCCATTGCTGGCCGCCCGCGGTCATGCGCTCCGACGGCATGAAGGTCTGGCCGCGGCCGCCGGGAATCGGATTGAGAATGTCGGTCTGCGGATTGACGCGCGTGGTGAGGCACCACATCACGTCGTCCATCGAATAGGGATCGACGTCCTCGCTCACCGCGATGGCGAGCCGCATGCCCTGCGAGCACGACAGGATGGCGCCGAGGAAATTGCGCTGCCAGCCTTCGTCGATCTGGTTGCGCTTCTTGACCTGGATGACGCAGCCGCCCCAATCGGTCATGCAATAGGGGATCACCACGTTCTGCACGATGCCCGGCTGCAGCCGATTGCACAATTCGTAGATCGCGGCCTCGCGCACCGAGGTGTCGATATTGTGATCGTCGAGCATGTGCACGCCGAGCGCAAAGATGATCGGCTTGGTCTCCGGCTTGCGCATGGTGATGCCGGTGACGTGGAAGGTCGGCGCCTTGTAGGCCTTGCCCATGTAGCCGGCCCATTCCGGGTGGAAGTGATGGCGGCCCTGCACGCCGGCATCCTCGGCTTCCTTGGTCTCGTAGCGGCGGTCGCGCGGGTTGACGTAGCCTTCGAGCACCAATTCGCAATCGGCGAGCGCCATGGCGTCGACGGTGCGCGCTTTGACGAGCCGGATCGGCGCGCCCTGCACCGCCGACGCGATGCCGATCTCGTCGCAGCCCATCGGCAGGATCGCATAGTCGAAACCGGCGCCGGCGAGCAGCGTGCACGCCGGCGGCACGCCGAAGCACATCGTGATCGGCACCGGCTGGTCTTCCTTGTAGTATTTGTTGACCACCTGCCACATGTGCGAGCCGGGGGAAATCTGGAACGTGCCGACATTGCCCCAGCGGAAATTCATGCGGTTGTAGCCGAGGTCGGAGCCGCCATCGAATTGCGGGCCGGTGACGCAGCGGATGCCGGAGCCGACGGTGAGCTCGGACTCGTAGGTGGTGTGGCGGATCGGCACCATCCATTTGTTGACGTCGTCCGGCTGCTCGACGACGAATTCCTGACACGGCGCCTCGCTCTGCGCGATCTCCACCGGCTTGATCGGATGTGACAGCGCGTAGGCCAGCTTCTGCACCCGCTCGGCGTCGTCCTTCCAGCCGAACATGCGGTTGATGATCGCCATGTCGCCGAACAGATTGGTGATGACGCGATGATTGGGCTTGCCCTTGACGTTGTTGAACAGCACCGGACAGCCGCCATCCATGTGCTTTTGCAGGCCGGTGACTTGGAGGTCCGGATCGACTTCCTTGTCGGTCTCGATCAATTCGCCCGAGGCGCGCAGCCATTCCAGCGTCGAGCGCAGATCGAAAGCCTGGTTCGGCGTTGCGGCGGCGTGTTGTTCTTTGCGGCGATCTTCTTTGCGCACTGGCTGTTGCATTGCGGGCGTTCCCATTGCTTGGAATTTCAAAGAGTATCCGCCGGGCCAAGCCGAAGGTGTCAACGCCGCCGCTGTCCTGCGGGCTCCGGGGCGGGAAATGACAATCAAAAGGTAGGATTCTACGGCGCTTGCGGATACACCAGCGGCCCGACCGCGGAGCGCAGCCGAGACACGCAGCGCCACACCAGCAGGCGTCTGCTTGATGAAGCGCTTGACGTGACGCCGGGCAGTCGAGACGAGGCTCGCCGGCCAGCCGCGCCAGGTCGTGGCCGCGCTGTAATCGTACAGCTTCATGCGCAGATCGGACCATTCCAGCTTGTACTGCTCGTCGCCGATGGTGAAATCGAACAGCCGCAAGTCGCGCTCGATGGCGTAGGCCAGAAGCTCGCGAAGGTGCAGCGTGCCGGGGCCGTAGCGGGTCAATTCGCCGTCGCAATAGCTCGACAGCACATGGTAGTAGCAGTCGCCGAACACGATCGCGAAATTTGCCGCCGCACAGGTCGGGCCGACCTCGACGCGGCTGATGTGGGCCAAATGGCGCGAATTCGGATTCGATGCAAAATCGGCAAAGAACTCGCGGTAGCCGGGACGCGAAAAAATGTCGACAATTCCCTTGCGCGCAAATATCCGCTTCTTCTGCTCCCATAACGTGTCGAGCGTTTGACGCAACTGGTTCGCCTCAACGACGGTTTGGAAGCGAATCTCGCCGAACGCGGCCATGTGCTTGCGCTTGGTCCGGTCGCGTCGGCGCGTCGCCGAAGATCGCCTGGCGCGGTAGAAGGCCTCCCAGTCGTCGCCCAATTGCGTGATGTGCGCGCTGTTGGCGTTCGGCATGACATCGAGAGTGACGAAGGGATTGCTCTGGACGCCGACCGTCTGCGGCATCTTCTCGAACTCGATCCAGTGGAAACGCAGCGCGCGATCGGATTGCAGGCGCGCCAACAGCTCGCGCCACAGCGCAAGGAAGCCGGACGGCGTGACGCGCTGCGAAAAATCGCGCGCCAACAGCGGCGCGTTGTAATCGCACAGCTCCTGGCCCAGCCAGCACAGCCGCCGGACCGAACGGCGCGTTTCGATGGCGAGCGGCAGGATGAATGCGGTTTTGCCGTCGGCGTACCGGCCGACCACGACGATCGGCACGGCACCGTCGCGCTCGCCGATGTGGCGATGCCACGCCGCCAGCCATTGGAAGGTCTGGAACGCCGTGCATTCGGCGATTTCTTGGAAGCGGCGCCATTCGTCTTCGACGTCGTCAAGGCGGGTATGGACGGCAAAGCTCAGTTCCGGCGTAAACTCGCGGGACAAATCCGCCAGACGCGAAAGCGCGTCATGCCCGACGTCGACGGGCGCAGTCGCCGGCCGGAACGCTGCTAACGGTGTTGCGCGTGTCACGATCTTGGTCACGAATCTGGCCGGACCGGCGGAAGCCGCATTGGGAGCTTGTCTTAAGAGGAAATTCTTAAATGTGCATCCCTCGGTGCGCGGTTACGTCGGATTTACGTGGGGTTAACGTAAAGAGATTGCTGCACCCTATCGGCGCCCGATGCCGTGTCGGTTTGGCGCAGTTAACCCCGGTGGAAACGCCCGCTCGGCCGCCGTATCCTCGACTGAATTATTTCGGTGCGGTGCAGACCACGCGGCGCAATGGGGGATATTATGAATAATCTTCGGCAGTGGTTGCGCATTGTCGGCCTGTGCCTGATGGCGTTGCCGGCGGCAACCGCCGTGCACGCCCAAGCCGACAGCTATCCGAACAAGACGGTGACGATCATATCCGATGCGGCGCCCGGCTCGACGCCGGACGTCGACGCCCGCTTTGTCGCCGAGGGGCTCAGCAAGAGCGTTCGGGCAGCAATTCATCGTGGTCAATCATCCCGGCGCCAACGGCAGCATCGCCGCTCGCGCCGCCACGGACGCCATCCCGACGGCTACACGCTGTTCATGCCGGCGCTGTCGACCTTCGTGGCGCTGCCGTCGATCGCGCCCAATCTGCCGCTGCATGCTGCCGCGCGATTTTATCCCGATCGGATACACGGCCGAAAATCCGATGTTCGTCGCGGTCAACCCCAAGCTCGGCGTCGACACACTGCCGCAACTCATCGCGCTGGCGAAGAAGGAGCCGGGAAAAATCTCGATTGCGGTGACCGGCGCCGGCAGGCTTACCGATCTCACCGGCCTGTTGCTGCAAGATCGCGCCGGCGTGCAGCTGTTGCGCGTCCCCTACACCGGCGGACCGGCAGCGGCGCTCGCCGACGTCGGATCTGGCCGCGTGTCGATGATCATCGAAGGCTATTCGGGAATCGTCGGCGCGGTGAAGGCCGGCCAGGTCAAGCTGATCGCGGTGGCGTCGCCTGAGCGCCTGCCGCAATTTCCCGATCTGCCGACGGTTGCCGAAACGCTGCCGGACTTTCGCGCGCTGGGCTGGCAAGTCCTGGTGGCTCCGAACGGCACGCCTACGGCGATCGTCGGCAAGGTCAGCGATGTCTTGGCCAAGGTCGTGAGCGACGCCGGATTTCAAGAAGCGGCTGGCGAACATCGGCAGCTATTCGCGCGCCATGACGCCCGAGCAGACGCTTGCTTTTGTCGACAAGGAGCAGCAAACCTGGGGCGCCGGTGCTGCAAAAAGCTGCCAAGCAATAACAGCGAATTTTCGTCAGGGAGGATTTCGCATGTTGACGCTTTATTACGCTCCCGGCGCGTGCTCGATGGCCTCGCATATCGTGCTCGAGGAAAGCGGCGAGACATACGAGCCGAAGAAGGTCGATCTCGCCGGCGGCGAGCAGCGCACCGAGGCCTATCTGAAGATCAATCCGCTCGGCCGCGTTCCGGCGCTCAAGCTCGACAACGGCGAGCCGCTGACCGAGAACACCGCCATCCTGCCTTATCTCGGCAAGCGGTTCGGCCTGTGGCCGAAGGATGCCGGCGCCGAAGCGAAAGCGCTGTCGCTGATCGGCTTCTTTGCCTCGAGCGTGCATCCGGCGCATGCCCATGTCGGGCGGCCCGAACGCTACACCGCCGACGCCAGCGCCTATCCCGGCATCAAGGACATGGGCCTGAAGACCTTCCACGGTTATCTGAAGCAGATCGACGGCATGCTGGCGGGACGCGAATGGTTTTCCGACCGCTATTCGGTGCTCGATCCTTACGGCTTCGTTTTCTACACCTGGGGCGTGCGCCGCGAGCTGCCGATGGCGGAGCTGAAAAACTACACCGCGCACAAGGACCGGCTGCTCAAGCGGCCGGCCGCCGCGCGGGTCGTCGAGGACGAGAAGATCAAGGTGTGAGCTAACCGCTCAGAAGTGGGCGCGAGCTCAGGTCATCGCTCAAACACGGACGATGTCTCGTTACTAACGCAAAAAGCAGAGAGGACGATCAGCAGTAAACGCAGGAACGCCAAGTAATTTGCTGCAGGTGAATTGGTAGGGATGTAAGGATGGGGTGGGAATTTATTGGGAGGATGTGTATTCTGGGTGCTAGAGCTGGTTAGAATTTTGAGTAGACGTTTAGGAGGAGCATATCGAGATGAGACGCCACTTGTTTCACTTATTCTGAGAGAGTTTGGATGGCCGAGGCGTTGCGCAAAGTAAGGAAATGATTTTGTAATGCATGCTTAAAGTTTTTGCGATAGAGCTAGCGCCTCAGCACGTGAGGAGTGCGGTGCTCTTCATGAGCCCAAGCTCGTCGGCATTGGCGAGTGTTTCGACTTCAGTCTTGCGGCGAGCTCTGCATTAAATGCTGTAGCAGTTCCACGGCGTAGGTGTACATCACAGAGACTGCACCAACCGAGAGAAACACGACAGCGGCACGAAACTGCCGTTTTCGAAACAGTTTATTGCTTCCTCAATGAAATCCTTTGCATCCGGGGATGAATTCTGCCGACATGCTGCCGAACGTCAGCTACTGCTTTTTTATAGCTTGTCGCTGTAAGCCAGCATTCGGAGAACATCGATGACTTGATGACCCCTCTGAGACAATTCCCAGCCGTGTACAGTGAGGATCGCGTAGCGGTTGGACTTTGTAAGTATGTCTGAAATGTGCCATTTGGATGCGACGCGAAGCACGCACCTTAATGCAATTTCCGTGATTGCGCCGGACATCGGCTCATTGGCGGTGCGAGGAGTATTAGCAGCCGCTCTGACCACTCCGTTCTTCGTCGTAAACCAGGTGCTTTGCTTCGTTTTCACTCAGTCGCACGGTTTCAAACCCGATATGTCAGTTCTAGCAGCCATCATGCCGTCATCTGCTTGACGAGTTCAGCTCCAGCATTTTCGCCTGGTCCAGTGAGCGTGAAGTGCGGCCTCGTGCCACTCATCTTGTTGCCCACTGATTGGCGATTCGCTGTGTGATTGTTTTTGTCGTAAGCGGCCGTCCGCTTGCACACCGTGATCGCTTCGCCGTCGTCAAACGATGGCACATCGTCTTTAAGCGAAGGCGCGCAATCGACAAAGCAGGTAGCAATTTACTGTTATCTGTCGCCTGATGGCGCCTGGAACACTGCTCGCGCTGATCTCAACGCGGCCATCTATGAAAAGAAAAACTTCCTCGAGCATCGCGCGGCTAGATGCCACGCTTTTGACCCACTTCGGTAGCTTTCAGGACAAGGTTCAGATCGGCAAAATCTCCATCCACTTGAGAGAGGCGCTATGCCCCTTTTGCTGCCTACATTTGGAAGGGCCGCACCTTCTCCAAGCGACGTCATTGCCGATCGGATTGCTCGGACGAGTTTCGGATGAGTGCGGGAATAATAGCTTATAGATCTCAAGCGCCAATTCAGCCGGATTCGAGGACACTTCGTCTCGCGGTATTGCAGTGCTGCTGGTCATGACCATTCTCCATCGCACAGCCATGGGCTGTATTTTGGTATCTCTCTTACCACTCCCGGCTATCCATCGCAAGGCCTTAGCATTTCCCAAATTATTTATCCTCACAATGAGAAAACGTTTGGTATCGGGCTCTTTAGGATTACGGATAGCGAACGCTCATACTTTTTGTTGGAGAGATTTGAGCATGGAGCAAAAAATAGCTCGTTTTACGGCTCTAAAGTGACCTCCTCGCCACCGATCGGTCTCGACCCTATCCGATGTGCTTCGTTATATGGGCGTTGCTCCGAGCCACGATCAGGTGCATGGCTGGCACCCGGGGATGACGTCGGGAGACATTCTGTCCTTCATTGATAAGGCAGAACTAGTAAGATATGGCAGTATATTTCCTATATATTCCTAAGCTATTGATTATGCTAATCTCTTTTATATATTTTTGGGGGACATGGGAGGATACCATATCCTCATCGGCATTTTATAATTAATGCGAACGGTGGTGGTTCGCACCACGCCGCGATGGCTGGGACGCTAGCGGGCCATCATCGGGAAAAGAACGCTTACATCTTTAAGATACGGCTCGACCGCTGGCTCGAAAATCGCGCGTTTTACGGCTATAAAGTGCTTTCCTCGCCACCGATTGGTCTCGACCCTATCCGATGCGCTTCGTTATATGGGCGTTGCTCCGAGCCACGATCAGGTGCATGGCTGGCGCCCCAGGGATGGCGTCGGGAAGCATACCGTCCTTCATTCATAATGCAGTGCCAGTAGGGAGGAATAAGATATTTCCCGATGTTTTTTAAGTTATTGATTATACTAGATTATTTTATGTGTAATGGTAGGATATGGCAAGATATCGTATCCCCGCCGGTATTTTCTAACTAATGCGAACGGTGGTGGTTTGCGCCACCCCGCGATGGCTGGGCCGCCAGCGGCGCCATCTTCGGGAAACCAACCGCTTACATCTTTAAGATACGGCTCGACCGCTGGCTCGAAAATCGCGCGTTTTACCGCTCTGAAGTGCTTTCCTCGCCACCGATCGGTCTCGACCCCATCCGATGCGCTTCGCTATGCGCGATCGCTGTGATCTATCGCAGGACGGCTAGTCACGATTAACCGAATTGCCCGAATGACCCGGGGTCTTCATTGCCGGGGGCTGGTGAATCGCGGACGAGGAGCGCTCACGCCGTCTTCTGCGCCTTGAGCCCGAGCTCGCTGATGGTGCGCTCGCGCATGATGAATTTCTGAATCTTGCCGGTCACCGTCATCGGGAATTCGTCGACGAATTTGACGTAGCGCGGCACTTTGTAGTGCGCGATCTGGTCGCGGCAGAACGCCTTGATCTCGTCTTCGGTGGCGGCGACGCCGGGGCGCAGCTTGACCCAGGCGCAGATTTCCTCGCCGTAGCGGTCGTCCGGCACGCCGATCACCTGGACGTCCTGGATTTTCGGGTGCCGGTAGAGGAATTCCTCGATCTCGCGCGGATAGACGTTCTCGCCGCCGCGGATCACCATGTCCTTGATGCGGCCGACGATGTTGCAATAGCCCTCGGCGTCGATGGTGGCGAGGTCGCCGGTGTGCATCCAGCGCGCCGCGTCGATCGCTTCGCGGGTGCGCTCCTCGTCGCCCCAATAGCCGAGCATCACCGAATAGCCGCGCGTCAATAATTCGCCCGGCGTGCCGGGCGGCACGATGCGCCCGTTGATATCGACGATCTTCACTTCGAGATGCGGCTGGATGCGGCCGACGGTCGAAACGCGCCGCTCCAGCGGGTCCTCGGTCGAGCTCTGGAAGCTGACCGGGCTGGTTTCGGTCATGCCGTAGGCGATGGTGATTTCCGACAGGTTCATCTTGGCGACGGCAGCGTTTCATCACTTCGATCGGGCATGGCGAGCCGGCCATGATGCCGGTGCGCAGCGAGGACAGATCGAAGCGGCCGAACTCCGGATGATCGAGTTCGGCGATGAACATGGTCGGCACGCCATGCAGCGCCGTGCAGCGTTCCTCGGCGACCGTTTCCAGCGTGGCCAGCGGATCGAAGCCCTCGCCGGGAAACACCATGCAGGCGCCATGCGTCACCGCGGCGAGGTTGCCCAGCACCATGCCGAAGCAGTGATAGAGCGGCACCGGAATGCACAGGCGATCCTCCGGCGTCAGCCGCATCGCCTCGCCGATGAAGAAGCCGTTGTTGAGGATGTTGTGATGCGACAGCGTCGCGCCTTTGGGAAAGCCGGTGGTGCCGGAGGTGAACTGGATATTGATCGGCTCGTCGAATTGCAGTTGCGGTGCGAGCTCGGCGATGCGCTGCGCCTCCGTCGTCGGTGCCGCGCGCCAGAATCTCGGAGAAGCGGAACGTGCCGGGATGCCAGCCGTCGCCGAGCAGGACGACCGAACGCAGCGCCGGCAGCCGCGCCGATTCAAGCTTGCCGGGCGTGGCGTGGCCGAGCTCCGGCGCCAGCTCGCGCAACATGCCGACATAGTCCGAGGTCTTGAAACGCTCGGCGAGGATGAGCGCTTTGCAGCCGACTTTGTTGAGCGCGTATTCGAGCTCGGCGATGCGATAGGACGGATTGATGTTGACCAGGATCAGCCCGGCCTTGGCGGTGGCGAACTGGGTCAGCACCCATTCCGAATTGTTGGGCGACCAGATGCCGATGCGGTCGCCGGGGCTGAGCCCGAGCGTCAAAAGTCCGGCGGCGAGCTTGTCGACCTGTTGCCGCAATTCGGCGTAGCTCAGCCGCACATTCTGGTGGCGGACGACCAACGCCGGCCGCGTGGGCCATTTGTCGCAGACCGCATCGAAAAACTGCCCGATGGTCTGGCCAATAAGCGGTTGTTCGCTCGCGCCGTGGACGTAGCTCAGCTTGAGAGCGGCCATCACGTGTCCTCCCAGACATTTCGATCACTATAGCGCCTTCACGCCAAAGCTGCGAAGTCTCATGGTGCGGGAAACGCCGACCCTGGATCGCCTTTTTGTGCGCGACCCGGCTTGGTAAAGTTAAGTGAAGGCGCGCAATAAGGACGCCCCGAGGAGTTTCATGCCGGGAGAGACTTCGGAATTGCAGACTTCGGAACTTTCGGTATCGCTCTGGCGCGGCGGCAAGGACGGCCGCTACGAGACATTCAGCGTGCCGCGGCGCGAAAGCCAGACCGTGCTCGACGTGGTCACTTTCGTGCAGCGCCATCTCGATCCGACGCTGTCCTATCGCTTCGCCTGCCGGGTCGGCGTCTGCGGCTCCTGCGCCATGACCGTCAACGGCAGGCCGCGCTGGACCTGCCGCACCCATGTGGCAAAGGTCGCAGGCCACGGCCGGCTGGAAATCGGCCCGCTGGAAAATCTTCCGGTGATCAAGGATCTCGCCACCGACATGGAGGCGTTTTTCGAGAAGTGGCAGCACGCCAAGGGCGTCTTCGCGCCGTCGCAGACGCGGCACGACGCCATCGCGCAAATCCGGCCGGACACGCCGGCGCGCGCCGCCGCCGACGCGGCGATCGAATGCATCAATTGCGGCGTCTGCTACGCCGCCTGCGACACGGTGCGCTGGAATTCCGGCTATCTCGGCCCGGCGGCGCTGACGCGGGCGTGGACGCTGGTCAATGACGAGCGCGACGCCGGCAATGCCGCACGCCTGCAAGCCGTCGCGGCGTCCGGCGGCTGCCACGCCTGCCACTCGCACCAATCCTGCCAGGAGCTTTGCCCGCAGACGCTCAATCCGACCGCCGCGATCGCCGGGCTGAAACGGCGCACCGCGGCGGCCTATCTGAAGGGCGAGATCAAGGCATGCAGATGAATGTCCGGCTCTATGTCTGGCAGCGGGCGACGGCGGCGCTGATGGCGCCGCTCGTGCTCGTCCATATCGCCGTCATCTTCTACGCCACGCGGCAAGGGCTGACCGCCGCCGATATTCTGGCGCGCACCCGCGGCAGCATCGCTCTGGGCGGCCTATTACGGGCTCTTCGTCGCCGCCGCCTCCATCCATGCCTCGATCGGCATCCGCAATATCTTGAGCGAGTGGTCGCCGCTGAACGAGCGGCGCGCCGGCATATCTCGCCATCGCATTCGGGCTCTTACTGGCGCTGCTCGGCGCGCGCGCCGTCGCCGCGGTGGTGCTGTCGTGACCGCGCGGCTGACAAAGCATCGCGACAGCGCGCTGTGGATCGCCGCCATGGTGCATCGCGCTTTCCGGGCTGGCGCTGGCGATTTTCCTGCCGTTTCATTTTCTGGCGCTCGGCCTCGCCATCGACGGCGAGGCGCGGCTCGACAGCTTCCTGCGCTGGACCGATCAGCCGCTGGTCAAGCTCGCCGAAGGCGGGCTCGTTTTCCTGCTCGCGGTCCATCTGCTCGGCGGCTTGCGCGTTCTGGTGATCGAGAATTTCGCCTGGCGGGACGGCCAAAAGCAGCTCGCGACCATCGCCGCCGCGGTGTCGGCCGTCGATCGCGTTCATATTTCTGCGCGGCGTGTTCTGAGGCGCGCATGAACGTCGAGCATCTCAAGACCGACATTCTGATCCTCGGCTCCGGCGGCGCCGGGCTGTTCGCCGCGCTGCATGCGCTCAAAGCCAATCCCGATCTCGACATCACGATTGCGAGCAAGGGCCTGCTCGGCAAATGCGGCTGCACCCGCATGGTGCAGGGCGGCTACAACGTCGCGCTCAATCCCGGCGACTCGATCGAGCGCCATTTCATGGACACGATCGAAGGCGGCAAATGGCTGCCGCATCAGGAGCTGGCCTGGACGCTGGTGACCAAGGCCATCGAGCGCGTGCGCGAACTGGAAAACGAGATCGGCTGCTTCTTCGACCGCAATGCCGACGGCACGCTGCACGGCAAGGCCTTCGCCGGGCAGACCTTCGACCGCACCGTGCACAAGGGCGACCTCACCGGCATCGAGATCATCAACCGTCTGATGGAGCAGGTCTGGGCGCGGCCGATCCGCCGTCTGGAGGAGCATCGCGCCGTGGCGCTGATCCCGGCGCCAGACGGCGCGCTTTCGGGCGTGCTGATGATCGACGTGCGCACCGGCGAGTTCCGCTTCGTCGTCGGCGCAAGCCGTGCTGCTGGCGACCGGCGGCGGTCCGACCATGTATCGCTATCACACGCCGTCCGGCGACAAGAGCATGGACGGGCTCGCCATGGCGCTGCGCCTCGGCCTGCCGCTGCGCGACATGGAGATGGTGCAATTCCATCCGACCGGCTTGCTCGCCGGGCCGGACACGCGCATGACCGGCACGGTGCTGGAAGAAGGCTTGCGCGGCGCCGGCGGGCATCTGCTCAACGGCGCGATGCACCGCTTCATGGGCGACTACGATCCGAAGCTCGAACGCGCCACGCGCGACGTCGTCAGCCGCGCCATCTATGCCGAGATGCGCGCCGGCCGCACCACGCCGAACGGCGGCGTCTATATCAAGATGGGCCATCTCGGTCCGGCGAACGTCGCCAAGCAATTCAAGGGCATGGTCGATCGCTGCCGCGATTGCGGCTTCGATCTTGCCGGCGGCCTGGTCGAAGTGGTGCCGACCGCGCATTATTTCATGGGCGGCGTGATCTGCGCGGTCGACACCGCGACGGAACGCTTCGGCCTGTTCGTCGCCGGCGAGGACGCCAGCGGCATGCACGGCGCCAACCGGCTCGGCGGCAACGGCGTCGCCAACTCGACGGTGTTCGGCGGCATCGCCGGCGACGTGATGCCGGGCTGGATCGCCGAAAATCCCGGCCATCGCCCGCCCGACACGGCAGGTGCTCGATGCCGAGGTCGAGCGCGCGCTGCATCCGTTCAGCCGCAAGCCGGGCGATCTCAATGGCTTGCGCGAAAAGCTGCTCGATACGATGTGGGATGAGGTCGGCGTGGTGCGCGACCGCGCCGGCATCGAGCGCGGCATTGCCGGCATCGACGCCATCGAAGCGGAGCTTCTCGCCACCGGCGTTGCCGATGCCGGCCGCCAATTCAATTTGACCTGGCACGACTGGCTCAATCTGCGCTCGCTGTGCGAAGTCAGCCGCGTCATTGCGCTCGCGGCGCTGCAGCGCGAGAATTCCCGCGGCGCGCATTATCCGCTCGGATTTTCCGGAGCCGGGCGATCTTGCGACCTCGACCTTCACGGTGGCGCGGCATATCCGGCGACGATCGAGATGACCGACCGGCCGGTCGAGTTCACCCATGTGAAGCCCGGCGAGACGCTGTTGCGCGATCAGATCGCGGCCGAGTAGAGGCGAACATGATCCCGCTCTCGTCCATTCAACGCACCGCCGAGGATTTGATGGCGAAGGCGGCCATCGAAATCCCCGACGATTATCTCGCCGGCCTGCGCCGCTGCGCCGATACCGAAAAGGGCGATCTGTCGGCCTTCGTCATCAAGGCCATGCTGGAGAACTACGAAGCGGCCAAGGAAGACCGCCGCGCCATGTGCGGCGATACCGGCCTGCCGCGCTGGTACGTCAAGATCGGCAACGAGGCGCGCATCGAAGGCGGTCCGGTCGCGCTCGAAGCGGCGCTGCGCCGCGCCACCGCGCGCGCCACGACGAGCGTGCCGCTGCGGCCCAACCGCGTGCATCCGCTGTGGCGCACCGATCACAACAACAATGTCGGCATCGGCGCGCCGGAGATCGAATATGCGTTCCATCCCGACGCCGACTGGATCGAGCTCACCACCGTGCACAAAGGCGGCCTGTTCGGCTCGGATTACCGCATGCTGTTTCCCGGCGACGGCATCGAAGGCATCAGGCGGTTTTTTCTCGACACGCTGATCGGCTTCGGCAAGCGCGGGCTCGCCTGCCAGCCGGCCATCGTCGGCATCGGGCTCGGCGGCTCGAAGGACACCAGCATGGTGCTCGGCAAGCAGGCGTCCTGCCTGCGCGTCGTCGGCTCGCGCAATCCCGATCCGAAAATCGCCGCGCTGGAAGACGAGTTCAAGGAGCTCGGCAACAATATCGGCATGGGCGCCATGGGCTTTGTCGGCTCCTCGATGGTGATCGATTGCCATATCGAGGTCGGCTATTGCCACACCGGCGGCATGCCGATGTCGGTGCACATGTTCTGCCTGTCGTCGCGCCGCGCCTGCGCGCGGATCGCAACCGACGGCAAGGCCACGTTCCGCACCGATCCGATGTGGTTCACCGATTATATGCGGCGCTCGACGGTCGAGTGGGGACAGCAAGCCGCGGCGGCTGCGGAGTAGATTTGGCGGCGGAGCAAATGTCCGATCTCAAAACGGTTCACATCGATCTTCCGGCCGCGACCGAGCGATTTGCGCAAGCTGGAAATCGGCTCGGTCGCCTATCTCACCGGCCGCGTCTTCACCGCGCGCGAGGGCGTCTATAAGCGGGCGATCGCCGATGGCTTCGGCATGCCGGCAGGCAAAGACGCGCTCGGCATTACCAATTTCCATTGCTCGCCGGCGGCCAGCATCAATCCCGACGGCAGCCATACCGTCGGCGCGGTCACCGCGACCGCGTCATTTCGTTTTGCCCAATGGCTCGACGGCTGGTTCAAGATGTCCGGCTGCAACGTCATCATCGGCAAAGGCGGCATGACGTCGGAGACATACCGGACCCATTTCGTGCCGAACAATGCGATCTATCTCACCACCGTCGGCTACGGCACCGGCGCGCTGCTCGGCCGCGGCATCAAGCGCGTTGCCGGCGTCTATTGGCTCGAAGAGCTTGGCTTGGCGCAGGCGGTGTGGGTGCTCGACGTCGAAAAATTCGGCCCGTTCTTGGTCGAGAGCGACCTCGCCGGCAAGAGCCTGTTCGAGCGCGAGAACGCCAAGATCGCGCCCGGCCTGGAGCAGCTCTATGCCGGCACCCGGCCGGCGACGCTGCGCCGCTACGGCGAGACCGACGACAAGACCAAGGAAGTGATTTGAACGTTATCGGCAGCCAAACGTTCGACTGTCGTCCCCGCGCTCAGCTCTCGGCCGTCGGTCCTTAATAGTGATAACGGCACTGGGCGATTTCCAACACCTGCGCGCCGGGCTTCCCGGATACGCGATAAACCATCGATGTTCTTGAGTGATGCGGCGCGACCACCAGCCGGAAAGCGCGAATTTAAGCGCTTCCGGCTTGCCGAGGCCGCGAAACGGATTGCGCTGAATGTCCTCGATAAGAGCGTTGATCCTTCTCAGCGTATCGGGATCGCTGCTTCGCCAATGCAGATAATCTTCCCAGGCCTGTTCGGTCCAGAGAAGCTTCATGCCTACGGCTCAATGAGATCATGCTCGGCAAGCTTCCCGGCATTGGCGGCCAGAACCGATTCCAGAAGCCGCCGCGCATTGGCAGGGCTCCGCATGAGATGCACGGTCTCCATCCAGCCGTCGAACTCTTGCTCGGAAACGACGACAACCGCCCGGCCGCCCGGCCGCGTGACATGCAGCGGCGCACCGCTGTCCCAGACCTGATCCATGTAAGCGGCAAGCCGCTCGCGAAAATCAGTATAAGCTACGTGACTTGGCTCGGGCTTCCGCCGCCGACCGATTTTAGCCATGACCGCCAATTCCTTTGGGTGCTTCTCCGTACAAATATATGTACATCCAGCCGAAGGTCAAACCAAAGCGGGCTGCGCCACCGCGAAAATTATATGATATTCGAACGACGTCGCCAGATCGCGAGGAGACAGAGATGAACAGCGGAACCCCGGCAGCAAAATCCGTCGGTCGGCGCATCATCGATGAAGTGAAAGAATTCCTCGTCATCGCGGCTTATCTGTATATCTGCTTCACCGCCCTGGCCTATCTGAAAGCCACCATCCTGCAGGCGCACGGCATCGCCTTCGCGCCCTTCGGCTTCGCCGCCGTCAAGGCCCTGATCTGCGCCAAGTTCATGAGCGTGGGCCACGCAGTTACATATGGGCGAGCGATACAAAAACCGGGCTCTGATCTGGCCGACGCTCTACAGATCGCTCGTTTTCGTCGTATTGCTGTTGGTCCTCAACGCGCTGGAAGAGGTCGTCACCGGGATCATTCATCATCGGGCGCTTCTCGATTCGCTGTCGAGGATGGGCGGCGGCACACTCGATCAACTCATCGCCACGAGTTTCGTCGTGCTGCTGATCCTGATCCCGTTCTTTGCTTTCCGCACGCTGGGCGAGGTAGTCGGCGAAGACAATCTGGTTCAGGTGTTTTTTCATCGGCGGCGTCCCGCCGATACCGGGTAGCCAGTCGCGGTGCGGTTTGCCAGGCCGGCGGTGATTGGTACAGCTGGGTGGATTCGAACCACCGACCTCCTGATCCACAGTCAGGCGCTCTAACCAACTGAGCTACAGCTGCACGGGCCCGCAGTTTGGCGCGCGGAACCTATGAGCAACGCCCAAGTTTGGCAAGCGGCAGCAGTTTCGCCGCAAAAAAGCAAAAAGCCCGGGCTAGGCCCGGGCTTTCCCCTCGCCGCCATAAGGCGGCTGCGATCAGGAGATCGAGGTTAGGCGACCTTGCTGAACGCCTTGTTCATGCCGCTCTTGATCGGCTCGGCGGTCTCGGTCGCGACCTTCTGCACCAGCGCGCCGAGTTCCTTGCTCTGCTCGGTCAGCGTCTCGAACTGCTTGCGGGTATGCGCGCTCGACAGCTCGATCACTTCCGACAGCGTCTTCGCGGTGATCAGCTCGCCGAAAAAATCGAACGCCGCGTTGGTGTTGGTGCGCGCCGCCTCGATCACCTTGAGGCCGTATTCGGATGTGCCCTTGGAGGCAGTCGAATAGGTGGTCTCCAGCACGTCGGTCGCCTCTTCGGCGGCGGCCTTCATCTTCTCGTAGGTGTCCTTGCACTGCGCGACGCCGCGCTCGGCAAATTCACGGAAAGCGGCCGGCATTTCAACCTTCGGAATTTCGAATTTCGGCATTTCGAATTTCGGCATCTCGAATGCGCCCGCCGCGGGCTTGCTCTTCATTTTCGGGGGGGTCGTCGTTGTGGTGGCTTCCGCCATGACACTGATCCTTGATTTCGCTCGTTGCTTCTTGGGCTGTCTCACCTGGAGAACTTTTTATTCGTTGGCCTCGCCGCCCGTTACGCGTTGCCTGATATCGTCTCGGTCCGCGGCGATACCGCCGTCCCCGTTGAGCCCGCGTATGGGTCTCAGCCGCGGCACGTCCTGAATCTCACATAGCAACTTTTTTGGTGCATTGCAACAGGAATTATTGCAACGCACAACAAATGCAGCAAGCTATTGAAAAAATTATTAATTCTGAGACCTGCCGAAGTGAAATTCGGACTAGATCTTAGGCTTGGCGCTATCGACCACAATCTTGGCGGCACTTTGACCAAGATCCTGGACCTGGGCCGAAAGCGCCTGCATCTGCCGGCTCAAATACTCCGATTGCAGCCGCATCAGTTCCGCCGTGTCCTTGGCGTGCATGATTTTTTGCGCGAATTCGAAGGTCGCCGTGACATTCTGCTCGGCATAGCCCATCGATTTGTGCGCGATTTCGCTGGCGCCGCTATGCGCCGCCTGGGCGTGGCCCTGCAGCTGTCCCACGGCCTTGTTGGCCGCCTCGATAAATCCTTGGAATGCCTTGCGCGCCTGGGTCACGCTCTGCTCGGCAAACGCCCGCACCTCGTTCGGGATTGCAAATTGTTCGAATGGATCCTTTGCCATCATACGCTCCTCGTGCCCCGGCCCGCCGATCCTAGCGCGAAATTGCGACCGGCAGGCAAGCGAAACGGCGGCGCCCGCTAAGTCCTCGGGGCGATTAAGGTTATCCCGGCAAGCCTGGCCGCCGGGCCGCCGCCGCAATGGACGCCGCAGACGCCCCGCACTATTAAGAATTCCTTTAGGCTACGAGTTCCGACGCGCATGTCGATCGTTAAGAGAGAGCTCGCGCTGTTACGTCATCCGCAACTCGCGGCGCTGGCGACGAGTCCCCGGCCGGCTTGGCTATGGAGCATCGACGGCTCGCAGATGCTGTGGGCCAATGCCGTCGGCGCGGCGATCTTCGGCAGCGCTACAGCCGTCGCCGCCGCGCAAATCGTCCGGCTTGCCGCTACGCTGCCCGCGGCCGGTCAAGAGCGTCTCGAGCGGTTGCGCGGTTTTGGCGCGAGTTTCGGCCGCACGCTGACTTGCGCCTGCTCGCGTGTCGTCCTTGGCGACGGCAAGCCCGCGGTGCTGATTGCCGCGGCAGAGCCGGTGGGACCGCAGCTACCGCTGGGCGAGCGGGTCTGTCCGCCTGTTCGCCGATTGCCAAGAACCGATCGCAAGTTTCGCCCCCGACGGCCAACTCGTTTATGCCAACGCCGCGGCGCAGGCGCGTCTGTGCGGAGCGACCATGCTGTCGGCGCTCGGCATCGAGACACTCGCCGCAACCGTGCTCGAAACCGGCAGTGCGAGCGGTACGGCGCACATGGGCAACGCGACTTTCGCGGTCGAAGCCACGCGTCTCGGCAAAGATGCTTCCCGCGTGCTGCTGCTCACAATACCGCAGCCGGCCGACAGAACTCCCGTCGGAGAAAGCGCGCGGCAAGAGATGGCGCCATCCGCCGCGATCGCACCGCGCGCGATGCCGTCCGCCGAGGCCGCTGCGACCGCCTCGCCGGCCCAGCCTGTCGCCGCCGCCGCGCCGGCGGTGGAACCGGCTTCCGCTTCGAGCGCGATTCATGAGACCCCGGCCGAACGCCGGCATCCGCTGCGCTTTGTCTGGCACATGGACGCGGACGGACGTTTCGGCATCGGGTCTGACGAATTCATAGAACTCGCGGGACCGCACACGACGGCGGCATTCGGGCGGCCATGGAACGAGATTGCCGCCGAGTTGAAGCTCGATCCCGCCAACCAGGTCGCGCGCGCAATGGCGAGCCAGGAGACCTGGAGCGGCATTGCCGTGGCCTGGCCGGTGGACGATGCCGCCGAGCCGCTGCCGATCGAATTGTCGGGGCTGCCGGTATTCGACCGCGATCGCAGGTTTCGCGGCTATCGCGGCTTCGGTGTCTGTCGCGACATCGGCCGCATCAACCAGTTGGTGCGGACGCGCCGCGACCACCCGATAGGTTTTCGGCCGGCGCCGGTTGAGCCGCAGCAGCAAGAGGAAGCCGCCGCCAACCGCCCCGGCAGTCCGGCCGCAGCGCCGCCGGACCAGAGCGAGCCCGCCGCAGCGGCCGCAGCGGCGCCTCAAGCGGAGCGGCCGGCGCTGGCGATCGCGCCGGCGTCAGCCAATGTCGTGCCGTTTCGCCCGTCGACGCCGCCGGAGCCCAAGGTGCCGCCGACATTGAGCCCGGTCGAGCGCAGGGCTTTTCGCGAATTGGCACAGGAGCTGACGGCACGGCTGCGTGGCCCGGAAGAGGCGCCGGCCGCTGCGAGCGAGCGAATGCCGGAAGGCTTGCCGGCAGAAGGTTTGCCGGCGGAAGCCGCCGAAACCGGCGCACGCGCTGAGCCGACCGCGGAGCCGGTCATCGAGCAAGTGCTGCTCGACCGCATCCCGATCGGCGTTCTGGTCTACCGGCATGACAAGCTGCTGTACGCCAACCGTCACTTCCTGGCGTGGAGCGGCTACGAGAATCTTGCCGCAATCGAAGCGGCTGGCGGCGCTGCCACGCTGTTTGCCGAGACCGGCGCCGATGCCCTTACCGACACCGCCGACACCGCCGACGTGCCGCGCAGTCGCTGAAATCGTTGTCGATCGTGACGCAGCGCGGCGACAAGCTCGTGGTCGACGGCCGCATGTTCACGGTGCCGTGGCACGGTTCGTCGGCGCTGGCGCTGATCCTGTCGAACGGCCAAGTCTCGAACAGCTACGTCTCCAGGGACCACATCGAGGCGGCGGCGCGGCAAGCCGAGAGCGCGCTTGGCGCGGCCGAAACGGAAAACCGCGAGCTCAAATCGATCCTCGACGCAGCGACCGACGGCGTCGTAACGCTCGATGCCGAAGGCCGCATCGTCGGCGCCAATGCCCGCGCCGCAGCGTTATTCGGCAGTGCCGACGCCGGATTCGCCGGCCGGTCGTTGGCCGATCTTTTGGCGCCCGAAAGCGGGCACGCGGCGCGCGATTATTTCGAGCGCATCCTGCGCGGCACCGGCATTCTCGATAACGTCCTTGAGGTAGCGGCGCGGACCAGCGACGAGCGGCTCGTGCCGCTGGCGATGACGCTCACCCGCATCGGCGGCGACCGCATTGGCGCGGTATTTCGCGACATCACCAGCCGCAAGCAGAGCGACGAAGAACTGCGCAACGCCAAGCGCGAGGTGCTGCGGACCGCATCCGCCAAGGCGGAATTCCTCGCCAAGGTCAGTCACGAAATCCGCACGCCGCTCAATGCCATGACCGGTTTTGCCGAAGTCATCATGGCCGAGCGCTTCGGCCCGATCGGCAACGAGCGCTACCGCGAATATACCAAGGACATTCACGCCGCCGGCACGCATCTGGTCTCGATGCTCAACGATCTGCTCGATCTGTCGCGGATCGAGACCGGACAGCTCGAGCTCAGCTTCGCCAATGTCAATCTCAACGACCTGACCCAGCAATGCGTCGGCATCATGCAGCCGCAAGCCAACCGCGCCCGCATCATCATCCGCACCTCGCTGACGCCGGGCGTGCCGCTCGTCGTCGCCGACGAGCGGTCGCTGCGCCAGATTGTGCTCAATTTGATCTCGAACTCGATCCGCTTTACCGGCCCGGGCGGCCAGGTGATCGTATCGACCGTTTTCACCGACAGCCGCGAGGCGGTGTTGCGGGTGCGCGACACCGGATCCGGCATGAGCGAAAAGGACATAGCAGCCGCTCTCGAGCCGTTCCGGCAGATCGCCACGTCCGGCAGCTGGGGCTCGGGCGGGACCGGCTTCGGGCTGCCTTTGACCAAGGCGCTGGCCGAGGCCAATCGCGCCAATTTCAGCATCAAGAGCGCGCCGAACGCCGGCACGCTGGTCGAGGTCGCATTCCCGCCGAGCCGCATCGTCGCCGATTGACGGCCTTTGCGGAGTGAAGCACCGTAACGACTTGCCGCGGTCGAGTTTTCGCCGTCATTGCCATTGATGCTGGCGACCGGTGCGACGATGCGCATGATCAAAATCTTCGTCATATTGGTTTTTGCCGGTGGCATGCTGGCGCCGGCCGCGGCGCGCGCCGCCGACGACGTCGATCTGCTTCTGGTCCTGGCTGCCGACGTGTCACGCAGCATCGACGATACAAAATTCCAGTTGCAACGCGACGGCTACGCCGCCGCCATTTCCGATCCGCGTGTCCTCGATACAATCCGGTCCGGCCACAATGGCCGCATCGGATTGACATTCGTCGAGTGGTCGGGCGTCGGCGCGCAACACGTGGTGATCGACTGGACCGAGATTGGCGACGCCGCCGCGGCCAAGCAATTCGGCGACCAGCTGGTCGAAAGCCCGCGGTCGTTCGCCGGCCGCACCTCGATCAGCGGCGGCATCGAATTCGCCATGGCGCGTCTCGCCAGCGCGCCGTTCAACTGCGTCAGGCGCACCATCGACGTGTCCGGCGACGGCACCAACAATGACGGCCGCGACGTCGCCGAGCTGCGCGACCAAGCCGTCGCCAAGGGCGCCACCATCAATGGTCTCGTTATTCTCAGCGAAAACCCGATGCCGTGGAATCCGGAACATACCAATCCGCCGGGCGGCCTCGACAACTATTACCGCAACAATGTTGTCGGCGGTCCGGGCGCATTTGTCATGGTGGCGAAAGATTTCAATTCGTTCGGCCGGGCCATCATTGCCAAGATGATCGCCGAAGTATCGCAAACCCACGAGTCCGGACCATGGCAGGCGGCGGTCCGCTGAGCGGTGGCGGTGGCGGTCGCGCCTGCGGGAATTGCCTAATGGCGACAATCATTTGGTCGCGCGCGCGAGCGTTGCGGCCACGAAAGCGACACAGATGCCGGGCATGTTTGCAGCGGGTATACCACTCGGTATAGTCGACCGGCCTCACACCAATCGGAATTGCGTCCCGTGACCGCGGCCACCGGCTTGAAACGCCTTGCGATTGCCGTCGCCGCTGTGGTCGCGGCGGCGTTCGTCACGTTGGTGGCGCTGTCCTTTCTCATCCCGGCCGCCGCGGTGCGCGACGCCGTGAAAACGGAAATCCACGCGGTAACCGGCCTCGATCCGATGCTCGGCGACGACGCTTCGCTGTCGCTGTTTCCGTCCGGCACCGTGCGCTTCCGCAACGTAATCTTGGGCGACGGCCGCAACGGCGAGCCGGCCGTTGCGGCCGACGAATTGACCGCCCGGCTGCGTTATTTTCCGTTGCTGGCCGGGCGCATCGAAATCGCCGACGTGACGCTGGTGCGCCCGGTCATCAACGTTACGTTTTCCGCCGCCGGTCAAACGAATTGGTCTGGACTGATCGTTTCGCTGGCGCGTGCTTTGCAGCCGGATCCGGGCGTACGGCATCGTTCTCGGAAATTGGCATCCAGGACGGCACCGTGATCGTGCATGACCAAGGCAAGCGCGCCACCGAGCGGCTCGAAAGCGTCAATTTTCAAGTCGCATGGCCGTCGATTTCGCGCAGCTTCGGCGCCAACGGGCATTTCGTCTGGAACGAAGAGCCGGTCGAGGCAAGCCTCACGCTGAGCGATTTTCTGGCGGCGCTCACCGGCGATCGCTCGGGCGTCAAGCTTCGCATCTCGAGCGCCCCGCTCAACGTTGCCTTCGACGGTACGGCGACCGATCAACCGACCTTGAAGATCAACGGCGTGCTCGACGTCGAGTCGCCCTCGCTGCGCGACGCCTTGCACTGGACCGATAAGAGCAAAGTGCCGTTCGGCGGCTTCGGCCGTTTTGCGCTTCGCGCGCAGAGCGACATCGGCGGCGGCATCGCGGCTTTGTCCGATGTCAACGTCGAACTTGACGACAACAGCGCGGAAGGCGCGCTGACGCTGGCGACCGACGGTCACCGGCTGGTGCAAGGCACGCTCGCCGTCGATGCGCTGGATCTGACGCCGTACGTTTCCGGCGTGCGGCTTTTGGCCCGGGACGAAAACAACTGGGACCGCCTGCCGATCGCGCTCAACGGTTTCGACGATTTCAATCTCGATTTGCGGCTGTCCGCCGCCAGCATCAAGATCGCGGACGCGCAACTGGGCCGCACCGCCGTCGCCGCGACCATGCACGACGGCAAGCTCGATCTCACAATCGGTGAATCACGGGCTTTCGGCGGCACCGCCAAAGGCACGCTCGGCGTCGCCAGCGCCGATAACGGCGTCGCGGTGAACTCCAACATGCAGTTCGTTGACGTCGATCTGGAAGACTGTCTCGGCCAAATTTTCGGGGTGCATAAGGTGCAAGGTCGCGGCAATCTTGCCTTCAATCTCGACGGCGCCGGCAATTCCGTTCTGGCGGTAACCCATGCGCTCAACGGCACGGCCACGCTCAACGCCCAATCCGGCGCGCTGACCGGCATCAATGTCGAGCAATTGCTGCGCCGGCTGGAGCGCCGCCCGCTCTCCGGTAACGGCGATTTCCGTCAGGGCAGCACGCCGTTCGATGAGTTGGCCGTCAACCTCAAGGTTCAAAACGGTCTGGTCTCGGTCGACGACATGCACATCGTCGGACCGTCGGTGAAACTCGCCGTCGGCGGTCAGGCTTCGGTGCCGTCGCGCGATCTCGATCTCAAGGGCGTGGCAACGCTGGTATCGAGCACCAGCGCCGAGGAGTTCGATCTGCCCTTCGTCGTGCAGGGACCGTGGGATGACCCGATCATGCTGCCGGATCCGCAGAGCCTGATTCGCCGTTCGGGTGCGGCGGCGCCGCTGCTCAACGCCGCCAAGAGCTATAATGCCAGCGATGCGGTGCGCTCGGTGATCGACCAATTGTTGGCAAGCCCGGCGACGCCTGCAGGCTCGCCACCGACCGCTTCGCCCGTTGCAGCGCCGGCCGTGCCCAAAACCGCCCCATAGCCGTTCAAAAAGCCGCGCCGGCGCGCGCAATCATCGGCTTTTTGCTCTATGATTTCGCGGCGTACGAATCAGCGCGGGCGCCGCCCGCGATCGGGGCATTGGCCGATGCTCAGCCTCACGCGCACTATGGTCAAGGTGCTGATCGCGTCGCTGATCGTCGGGACGATCCTCGATCATTTTGGCATCAGGATCGACGAGCTACTTAAGACCGCCGGCCTTTCGCCCGACCGGATCGAGACCTTGGCGCGCCAAGGGATCGCTTGGGCGCTGCCAAATTTGCTGCTCGGTTCCTTGGTGATCGTTCCGGTATGGTTTTTGTTTTATATTTTCCGTCCGCCCGGCGAGAGCCGGGATTGACTACAAGGCGCTTGCAACATCGGTTTTCGAGAAGTCATCGCCGACGAAAAGCAGCGGACAGGAACGCTCCTTGGCGAGCGCGTAAGCAAAGCAATCACCGAAGTTCAAGACCGGCCGGATGCACGCCTTTGCCCCACTGCTCGTAGGCTTGCGCGACGCGACGTGCCGAAGCAGGGGTCACCGTCACGATCTCGATGTCTAAGTCCTATCGAGCAGCCTTGCCATCTCATCCGCGACGTGCCGCCGTGACTGAAACGATGAGCGCTTCGGCCAACGTGCCGGCGGATATGAAGACTTCGGTTTCCATCTCTAGAGAGCCTTGATGCAGGCAGCGGCCTTCGCTTCGTTGCAGAACGATCGCGACAAGCGCCGAGGTGTCGACCACAATCACTTGGGCAGACCATACTCGTCATAGAGAAAGTCTTGGCTTCTTGCGGCGCTTGGACCCGGACGTCGCTTTGCCGGCCCCGGCCGCGCCAATCTCATGCATCAATCTGTCTGCGCGCGGCTGGATCCAGAACGCTTCTCTCTTGACCGCGACGAGGCGCGCGGCCGCTGGCCGTGCCGCGTCAGAATGACTTCATCGCCGGCTTCGGCGCGTCTCACGAGTTCGGTCAATTGACCTTTAGCGTCTGCTTACAGAAATTCGCATGGCTAACACCAATTATGGACCATTCATCTAGACCAATGAATATGGACCAATCGAATGGTCCAAGTCAAGGTCGGCGCCGGACCGTCGCCCTCTGCCGCGCTGAGCTTGGTCAGCAGCGACGCGGCGATGACCGCAATGCCGACCACGGCGACCATGACGCTGCAGACGGCATTCATCTCCGGGCTGACGCCGAGCCGGACCTCCGAATAGATGCGGATCGGCAGCGTGGTTGCGCCCGGGCCTGTGGTGAAGCTGGCGATGACGAGATCGTCGAGCGACAGGGCAAAGGCGAGCATCCAGCTCGCCGCGATCGCCGGCAGGATCAGCGGCAGGGTCACCGCCATGAAGGTGCGGGCCGGCGAGGCGCCGAGATCCATGGCCGCCTCTTCGAGGCTCATGTCGAAATCAACGAGCCGCGCCTGCACGATGACCGCGACGAAGCACATCGCCATGGTGGTGTGCGCGATCACCACCGTCCAGAAGCCGCGATCGACCGAGATGGCGACGAAAAGCAGCAGCATCGACAGCCCTGTAATAACCTCCGGCATGACCAGGGGCGCATAGATCATCGCCGCAAACACGAGCCGGCCGCGGAAGCGGCCAAACCGCACCAGCGCCACGGCCGCGAGCGTCCCCAACACAGTCGCCGCGCTCGCGGAGAGCGCAGCAACGCGCAAGCTGATGGAAGCGGCGCCGAGCAGCGGCGCGTCGGCAGCGAGTTCGGCGTACCAATGCGTCGACCAGCCGCCCCAAACCGCAACCAGACGCGACGCATTGAACGAGTAGATGACCAGGATGACGATCGGCAGGTAAAGGAAGGCGATGCCCATGACCAGCGCCGCCAGATTGAATGCGGAGACCTTGCGCATGCTCAATCCCGCTCCACTCCGCGCATCGTCTGCTGCTGAAAGATCACGATCGGCGTGACCAAGAGGCACACCAGGACGACGGCCACAGCAGACGCGGTCGGCCAATCCTTGTTGGCGAAAAATTCGGTCCAGATGGTCTGGCCGATCATCGCGGTGCGCGAGCCGCCGAGCAGATCCGGAATGACGAACTCGCCGACGGCCGGAATGAAGCACAACAGCGCCCCGGCGATCACGCCCGGCGCCGACAGCGGCACGGTCACCAGCCAGAACGCCTTCCAGCGCGGGCAACCGAGGTCGGCGGCCGCTTCAAGAAGCGATTCGTCGAGTTTCTCCAGCGTCGCATAGAGCGGCAGCACCATGAACGGCAGGTAGGAATAGACGATGCCGATATAGACGGCGGTGTTGGTCGACAGCCAGACCGGCGGCTCGCGCACCAAGTCGAGCGCCAGCAACAACTGGTTAAGCGGACCGTCGTGCTGCAGGATGTTCATCCAGGCATAGATGCGGATGAGAAACGACGTCCAGAACGGCAGGATCACCAACAAGACCAGGATCGCCTGCATCCGCCGCGGCATGCGCGTCATCGCATAAGCGATCGGATAACCGATAAGGAGCAGCATCGCGGTCGACAACGCGGCGATTTCGAGGCTCTTGACGTAGGAAAGAAAATAAAGCGGGTCGGAGCCGAGAAATGCGTAATTGTCGAGCGACAAGCCGGCAAAGAAGCTCGCGATGCCGCGCCAGCCGGCCGCAAGGTCGAAGACCGGCGTATAAGGCGGCTGGGCGATCGCGGTCTGCGACAGGCTGATTTTCAGCGACGATCAGAAACGGCACCAGAAAGAACGCGACCAACCAGGCATAGGGAATCCGCACGACAAGCTTGGCCACAAAGGAGCGCCGCGGCTTTGGCATCGGCATGTCCGCTTTGCCCGTCATCGCGTCAGCACGATCGCGGCGTCGGCGCGGAAAGTTCAGCCATCGTCTATCGTTGCTGCCGACCGCCGCGTTCCGCGAGCGGCCCGGTATTGGCGCTGCACGCTTGCAGCGGCACACCGGCGTCGGTGCGCAGCCGATAGATCGACATATCGCCCAGATAGGCGACATCGACCACGCGTCGCCGCGACGTCGTCTGGCAATGCCGATTGCGGGTCCGGCGCCGCCGGGTTTGGCGCCATCCGCAGCTTTTCCGGCCGCACCGCCACCCAGACCGTCGCGCCAGGTTCGGCGGCTATTTTTGCCGCCACGCGCAGCCGGCCTAAGGCGGTGCCTTCGACGCTCGTGCCGTCGGCGTCCGACGCGGCCCTCGAACAAATTGACGCTGCCGATGAAGTCGGCAACCCAGCGCGACGTCGGCTGCTCGTAGATTTCGGCGGGCGGCGCGACCTGCATCAGCCGGCCGCGGTCCATCACCGCGATGCGGTCGGCGACGGTCATCGCCTCGCTCTGGTCGTGGGTGACGATGATGAAGGTCAGGCCGAGGCGGCGCTGCAGCTCCATCAGCTCGAACTGCGTCTCGCCGCGCAGCTTCTTGTCGAGCGCCGCCATCGGCTCGTCGAGCAGGAGCACGCGCGGCCGCTTGACCAGCGAACGGGCCAGCGCCACGCGCTGGCGCTGGCCGCCGGACAGTTCGTGCGGCTTGCGGCGGCCGAAGCTTTCGAGCTGCACCAGCGCCAGCATGTCGGCGACCCGCTCGGCGATTTGCGACCTGGGCAGGCCTTCCTGCTTGAGACCGAAGGCGACATTGCCCTCGACGGTCAGATGCGGGAACAGCGCATAGCTCTGGAACATCATATTGACCGGACGCCGATGCGGCGGCACCGCCGCAAGATCGACGCCGTCGAGCAGGATGCGGCCGGCGCTCGCCCGCTCGAAGCCGGCGATCAGGCGCAACAGCGTGGTCTTGCCGCAGCCGGAGGGTCCGAGCAGCGCAAAAAACTCGCCCGGATAGATGTCGAGCGATAGAGCGTCGACCGCAGCGTAAGCGCCAAAACGCTTGGTCAGCCGTTCGATCCGCAACAACGGCTGCAACGTCCGATCGGCCCAAGGCGCGAAATCGCGCTTCGCCAAGCCCGCTTTCGATCCGACGCTCTGCATCGATGCCCGACCCGCGACAGCGCGCGCCACGACGGCGCGCCGCCGCACGCTAAAGCATTTCTACGTCGAGTGAAAAGATGTGCGGGCTTAATGCACGAGGGCGACGGACGGCGTCGAGGCCGGTACGGCATCGTCGACCACATCCGCCACCAGCTTGCGCGGCTCCGGACCGTAATAATCGCCGAGCTGCACGACCGGGCGCGGCTGCGTGGTGATCGAGAGCAGGCGGTCGTAGAGCGCCTTCGCCGAGACCGGCTTGGTCAGATATTCGTTGACCCCGAGCCGCACCGCCTCGACGACGCGCCAGCGTTCGCAGTGGCCGGTCAGAATGATGATCGGAATATCCGGCATCGGGAACACGCCGGGCGAACGCACGATCCGTACCAGTTCCGGACCGCTGAGCATGGGCATTTCCCAGTCGAGGATGACGACGTCGGGCGCCATGGTGCGGATCGAATCGAGCGCCGCGATGCCGTCGGCCGCCTCGTAGATGTCCTTGATGCCGCAATTGACCAGTAGGTTGCGGATCATCTTGCGCATGTACTGATTGTCGTCGACCACCAGCACGCCGAGCGACTGGATCAGAATCTCGATTTGCTTCTTGCTGTGTTTCGCAGACATGCCGTACCGGCCGCCAAGACGGCCGCGTGGTTCTCGTGCCTGTCCATCCCCTGGCATTCGAGCAGGAAAGCATGAGCCCCGTTGCAGGACGGTAAAATTAAAAGCAGCAAATTGGTTGGATCGTGCGCGCTGGCGCCGGTTGCGCCGGTCGCGTGGTGAGCGGCCGGTTAACGGGACGCCGGCGGCGAGCGGCATGCGGTCAATCGATGAGGGCGATCCGGCTCAAGTCGGTATCGGCGTCCGGCTTATAGGTCGAGATCTGGCGCGGCTCGGGGCCATAATATTCGCCCTGCTGTATCATTGGACGCGGCTTGACCAAGATCGACACGATGCGCGCCAATAGACCGGTCGACGATACCGGCTTGAGCAGATATTCGTTGACGCCAAGCTGCACCGCTTCGACCACGCGCGAACGCTCGCTGTGGCCGGTAAGCATGATGACCGGCACGTCGGGAAACGGAAATGTGCCGGGCGAGCGCAGCAAGCGCATGAATTCCGGCCCATTCGGGCTCGGCATTTCCCAATCGAGACAGCACGATATCCGGCGTGTGCGTGCAGATCCTTGCAGCCCGCTGCGCCCGTCGGGCGCCTCGTGAATGTCCCTGATGCCGATCACCTGCAACAGCGCGCGGCATACCTTGCGCATGCTCGGCTCGTCATCGACGACGAGCACTTTGAGCCGCTCGACCTGTCGCGCAATCCGATTGGCTGCGGATTCCATGATGTCCCGTGCCGACGCATATTCCCCGCCGCAACCTGACCACGGATCGATGAAGTTACCGTTCGCCCGATCGATAAAATTTTAACGAACCGGCCTGGCTTGGCGCCGGCGCCGACGCCATGAAGCGGTCGAGCCTGGCTGCTTGCTCCGCCGTCAGCCGCAAGCCGAGCTTGGAGCGCCGCCACAGCACGTCCTCGGCGGTCTGCGCCCATTCCTTGCTCATCAGGTAGCGCACCTCGGCGGCGGTGAGATCGGCGCCAAAGCGCATGCCGAGATCGTCGAACCCGGTCGCTGTGCCGAGCACGCGGTCGACCCGCGTGCCATAGGCGTTGACCAGGCGGCGCGCATGGTCGGCGGTGAGGAAGCGCCAGGTCCGCTGCGTGCGCTCGATCAGGGTCTCGACGCCGTCATAGACGAAGTCGCCGCCCGGCAACGGGCTTTGCGCGGTCCACGGCCGCGACCGCGGAAAGAAATGCGCCAGCCGCGAAAGCGCCTCCTCGGCAAGACGCCGGTAGGTCGTGATCTTGCCGCCATAGACGGTCAGCAGCGGCGCCTCGCCAAAGCGCTCGTCGAGCTTGAGCGCATAGTCGCGGCCGATATCCTGCGGCTTGCGCGCGCCGTCGTCGTAGAGCGAACGCACGCCGGCAAAAGCCCACACCACGTCGGCGGCGCCGATCGTGGTGCGGAAATACTCGTTCACCACGCCGCACAGATAGCCGATCTCCTCGCCGGTCGGCAGCACCGTCGAGGGATCGCCGGCGAAGGACCGATCGGTCGTTCCGATCAGGGTGAAGTCGCGCTGAAACGGGATGGCGAATACGACGCGGCCGTCGGGCGCCTGCAGAATATAGGCGCGGTCGTGATCGTACAGCCGCCGCACCACGATATGGCTGCCTTTGTCGAGCCGCAGGCGGTGCTGCGGCTCGACCCGCAGCGCCGTCTCGGCAAACAATTCGCTCCAGGCGCCGGCGGCATTGACCAGAATGCGCGCCGTGATCACGTCGCGCTGGCCGCGGGCATTGAGCACGAGCCGCCATGCGTCGGCGCGCTCGGCGCGCACGCAGCGGGTGCGGGTGCGGATCACCGCGCCGCGCTCGGCGGCATCGACCGCGTTGAGCACGACGAGGCGCGCGTCGTCGGCGAAGCAATCGGAATATTCGAAGGCGTGATGGAAGCGCGATTTGAGCGGCAGTCCGGCTTCGTCGGTGACGAGATCGAGCTCGCGCGTGCCCGGCAAAATCTTGCGCCAGCCGATCCAGTCGTAGATCAGGAGGCCGAGCCGCAGCAGCGTCGCCGAGCGCCGCGCCTCGTTGATCGGCAGCACGAAGCGCAGCGGCCGGATCAGATGCGGCGCCGCGCGCAACAGCACTTCGCGCTCGCGCAGCGCGGCATGGACCAGGCGGAACTGGCGCTGCTCGAGATAACGCAATCCGCCATGAATGAGCTTCGACGACGCCGACGAGGTGCCGGAGGCGAGATCGCTCTGCTCGATCAGGACGACGCGAAAGCCGCGGCCGGCGGCGTCGCGCGCGATGCCGGCGCCGTTGATGCCGCCGCCGATAATGGCGAGGTCGAAATCAGCCACTGATTCTCCTTGTGTCTTAGACTATCATCCCGGCCTTGCCTCGTGCCGTAGAACGGCGATGATGCCGGCGGGGATTTAGGCGCATGGACTTTCGCGATCGTCACATTGTCGTCACCGGCGGCGCCGGAGCGCTCGGCACCGCCGTTGTCGCCGCGCTGATCGAGGCCGGCGCGCTGTGCCACGTGCCGTGTTTCGACGAGGCGGAAGCCAAACGCTTCCGCTTTCGCGATCATAAGCAGGTGACGCTGGCCGTGACCGGCAGCCTGGCCGACGAGGCCGCCGTGACCCGCGCTTTCGCCGGCATCGCGCCGCTGTGGGCGTCGATCCACATCGCCGGCGGCTTTGCCGCCGCGCCGCTGCGCGATGCCGCCGTGGCGACGATCCGCCAGCAGATCGATATGAATCTCGTCAGCTGCATGCTGTGCTGCCGCGCCGCGGTGGCGGCGATGGCCGGCGGGGCGGCCGCATCGTCAATGTCTCGGCCCGCGCCGGCTTGGAATGGCGCAGCGGCGCCGGCATGGCTGCCTATACCGCGAGCAAGGCGGCCGTCGCAGCCCTGACCGCGGCGCTCGCCGAAGAGGTCGCCAAGGACGGCATTCTGGTCAATGCGGTGGCGCCGTCGATCATGGACACGCCGGCCAATCGTCAAGCCATGCCCAAAGCCGATTACGCGGTCGTGGCCCAAGGTCGAAGAGGTCGCGGCGACGATTTTGTTTCTCGCCTCTCCCGACAACCGCGTCACCCGCGGCGCCATCGTGCCGGTGTACGGCAAGTCCTAATATCCCGGCCACAGTCCCGGCGTCGCCAGTTCGACGAGATGGCCGTCGGGATCGCGAAAGTAGATGCTCATCCCGCCGCGCGGCCAGGTGGTGCGGCCTTCGATTGCGATATTTGCGTCTGTCAGCTTCGCCTCCCAGGCGTCGCGGTCCTCGGCCGCGATGGAGAAGGCAATGTGGACGGGCCCATGACCGTCATGCGGCGGTATCGTGCCGCCGGGCAGATGCACGGTTTCCAGCGAATGGCCGCGCAAGAACAACAGCAGCACGCCGCGATGGCCGACGTCGTAGGCGCACAGCCGCTGATCGCGGTAAATGCCGTTTAACCCCAGCACTTGTTCGTAGAATGGGCAGGCGCGTTCGAAAGCGTCGACGTAGAGCACTGTTTCCAGGACGCCGAGGAGCGTGGGCATGGGATACCTCAATTCGTCATTCCGGGGCCGAGCAAAGCGAGGAGCCCGGAATCCATATCCACGATTCGTGATTATGGATTCCGGACTTGCCGCTGCGCGGCAATCCGGAATGACTGGCTAGCCCGAAACCGCAACGATCTCGCGCGCCGGCGTCGTCACCAGCCGCGTCACCGCGCTCGACGCGACGATGGCGCGCTGCTGCGCATAGGCCTCGTGATTGCGCTCGATGTAATCGAGATCGTAGAGGTAATTCACCATCAGCCCGTAGGACTGTTTGAGCGCCCGCTCCGAGGTGTCGGCAAGAAAGTCGAGCCGCTCCAGCCGCGCGCCGTTGCCGAGATGGAAGCGCGCCACCGAATCGACCGGCAAGCCGCGGCCGTTGCGCGCGCGCATGTAATACCAGGCGGCGGCGCGCAACAGCGGCGGTTGCGGACCTGGTCGGCGAGCTCGGGCGTTCGCCACCAATTCTCGTTGTCGAGCAAAGCCAGCGCTTCGCGATCCTCGTCGGCGAGCGCGGCCGAGCCGGCGTTACTGCGCTCGCGCTTGAGCCATTCGGCGAAATTCGGCGCCGGCGACAGCGTCACGAAGGTGCCGACGCGGGGCACTTCGCGGGAAACCTCCTCGACCACTTGCTTGATGAGGAAGTGGCCGAAGCTCACACCGGCAAGCCCGCGCTGGCAATTGGTGATCGAATAGAACACCGCCGTGGTGGCGCGCTGCGGTTCGACCGGCTCGCGCTTGTCGGACAGGATCGGCCCGATCGCCGCGGCGATTTCGCGCGTCAGCGCCACTTCGACGAAGATCAGCGGCTCGTCGACCAGCGCCGGATGGAAGAAGGCGTAGCAGCGGCGGTCCGGCGGATCGATGCGCCGGCGCAATTCGTCCCAGTCCTGGATTTCGTGGACCGCCTCGTAGCGGATGATTTTTTCCAAGATGGCGGCCGAGGTCGACCAGTCGATGCGGCGCAACACCAGAAAGCCGCGATTGAACCACGACGAGAACAGATGGACGAAGTCGTTGTCGATCACGGCCAGATCGTCGCGGCGATGATCCATGGTGTCGAGCAACTGCTCGCGCATGCGCACCAAAGCCGCGGTGCCGCCAGGCGCGAGATTGAGCCGCCGGAACAGTTCCAGCCGCCGTGGCTCGCTGGCATGGTGCAGGTCCGCCGCCGTCGCGTCGGACGGCGCTTGCCGCCACGCCGCGATGGCCTGGTCGATGTGGGCACGGTCGGGGCCGAAGGTGGTGGCGAGCGTCTCGAAGAAAGCGATGCGCGGCCCGGTGGTCAGATCGGCGTAGCGCGCCAGTATCTCCTGCGCCAGCGCGACGCCGGAGGCTTCGCCGCGGCCGGACAACAGCGCCTCGCAGAGTTCGACCAGACCGGCCGAGCGCTCATGCGCCGGCTCGCGGCGCTCGCGCTTGATCAGTGCGCGGCTCCTCTCGGCGATGCTTTGCAGCATTTCGCTGAAGAATGAGGTATCCACAGTCATCCCATCCGGCCGGCAAGGCTTAGCTAATAATCGCGCAGCGCGATGACAAGTTCGCTAACGGCAAGAAGCTGTAGACAAATCTGGACAAACCGGCCTCGCTTTGTCAGTTAAACGCCCGCGCGGCGGCTTCTCGCGCGGCGTTACGGGGTGAACATGCCGGGTCCGTCTCAACCAGGTCCCCAACCGGGTCCGCTCGCCGGGCTGCGCGTGCTGGAGCTTGCCCGCATCTTGGCCGGTCCTTGGGCCGGGCAGATCCTCGCCGACCTTGGCGCCGACGTCATCAAGGTCGAGCGCGAGGGGAGCGGCGACGACACCCGCGCCTGGGGTCCGCCGTTCGTGCCGGCGGCCGACGGCGGCCATCTCGGCTTCGGCCTATTTTCACTCGGCCAATCGCGGCAAGCGCTCGATCGCGCTCGATTTCACCACGGCCGAAGGCCAGCGCATCGTCAAGAAGCTCGCGGCCCGCTCCGACGTGCTGATCGAGAACTTCAAGGTCGGCGGGCTCGTCAAATTCGGCCTCGACTATAAAAGCCTCGCGCCGCTTAATCCGCGGCTGATCTATTGCTCGGTGACCGGCTTCGGCCAGACCGGCCCGTCGGCGGCGCGCGCCGGCTACGATCTGATGGCGCAAGGCATCGGCGGCATCATGGGCATGACCGGCGCGGCCGACGGGCCGCCGATGCGGGTCGGCGTGCCGATCGCCGATATTTTCTCCGGCGTCTATGCGGCGGTCGGCATCCTTGCCGCGCTGGCGCGGCGCGAGCACACCGGCCGCGGCGGTTACGTCGATACCGCGCTGGTCGATTCCACCGTCGGCACGCTGGCGTTCCAGGCGCTCAATTATCTGGTGTCCGGCGAAGTGCCCAAGCGCATCGGCAATGCGCATCCCAATCTCGTGCCCTATCAGGAGTTTCCCGTCGCCGACGGCCGCGTCATCATCGCCACCGGCAACGACGCGCAATTCGTCAAACTGTGCGGCATCCTCGGCGCGCCGGAGCTCGCCGCGATGCCGGCCTACCAGGACAACAAAGGCCGGCTTGCCCATCGCGACCGAGCTCGTCGGCAAGCTCTGCGCGCTGACCGCGCAGTTCAAGCGCGAGGAGCTTTTGGACAAGCTCGAAGCGGCCACCATTCCGGCGGGGCCGATCAACGATCTCGACCAGGTGTTTGCCGATCCGCAGGTGATCCATCGCGGCATGAAGCTCGCACTCGACAGTCGCCGCCGCCCAAGGCGGCACGATTCCCGGCATCCGCACCCCGATCGTGCTCGACGGCGCACCGATGGCGTCGGAGCGCCCCTCGCCGCAACTCGGCGAACACACCGCCGAAATTTTGCGGGAGCTCGGCGAGGGGTAAATCTTGTCTTTTCCTCCCCCGCGCGCGGGAGAGGCGGGCGAGCCAACGGGTCCGGCCCGAAGTGGCCGGCCCGATGACAGGCTCCGCGACGCCAGAGGGGGGCAAGTGTTCAACGCTTGCGCAGGCATTGCGGCCACAGACCCCCTCCCTAACCCTCCCCCGCGAGCGGGGGAGGGTAAATCTCATCCGTTCTCGCGAGCGCACTCCGCCCGCAAGTGATGTCAAACAGCGATGCAATCGGCGTCATTGCGAGCGAAGCGAAGCAATCCAGTGCAGCGGAGAGGTCCTGGATTGTTGGGGTGGACGGCCCCTGACCGGCATCTGTGTGCCATGATGAGGTTGTCGAGAACGTCATCACGAGAGGAGCCGTCCGTGGAACAGGTTATTCGTATTGGCATGGATACGTCCAAGCGTTTCTTTCAACTGCATGGGGTGGACGGGCATGATCGGCCGGTGCTGCGGCGCCAGCTGACGCGCGCCCAGGTGCTGCGCTTTTTCGAGAAGCTGCCGGCGACGATGGTTGCGATGGAGGCGTGCGGAGCCGCGCATCATTGGGCACGCGAGCTGACGAAGCTCGGGCACGAGGTGCGGCTGATAGCGCCGCAACTTGCTAAGCCCTATGTGGCGCGCGGCAAGAACGATGCGGCGGATGCGGCGGCGCTGTGCGAGGCGGCGAGCCGGCCGCACATGCGCTTTGTGCCGGCGAAATCGGCCGATCAACAGGCGGCGCTGATGATGGCGAGCCAACGCGAGCGGCTGGTGCGTCAGCGCACGCAACTCGCCAACGCGATCCGTGGTCATGCGGCGGAGTTTGGCCTCGTCGCTGCCAAGGGCCTGGCGGCGGTAAAGCCGTTGCTTGAGCGCGTTGCCGCCGCCGCCATCCCCGACTTGGCGCGCACCCTGTTCGCCGAGCTTGCCGAGGAGCACGCAGCGCTGTGCACGCGAATTGCTGCGCTCGACCGGCGGCTGCGCGACTGGCATGCCGCGAGCGAGGTTGCGCGGCGGCTTTCGGCGATCCCCGGCTTCGGCCGCCTGATCGCCTCGCTCATGGTGATGAAGACGCCGGACCCACATCTGTTCAAGTCGGGGCGCCACTTCGCCGCTTGGCTCGGGCTGACGCCGCGCGACCATTCGACCGCCGGCAAGGCGCGGCCAGGGCGCATCACGCGCGCTGGCGATCCGATGCTGCGCAGCCTCCTCGTGGTGGGCGCGACTGCGGTGATCTGGCAAACGCGCCGGGGCACCGCGAGAAGTCCCTCCGGTTGGGTGCTGGCGCTCTTGAAGCGAAAGCCCGCCAAGCTCGCGGCGGTGGCACTCGCCAACAAGATGGCGCGCATCGCCTGGAAGCTGATGGTGAGCGGCGAACGCTACGCGCCAAGCGGCAACGCCATCGCGCTGTCCGCCGCCTGACGAGATCGGCGTCCCTGGATGAGCGTTCCAGAGATGCCAAGCCGACCTTGCAAGAGACGGAGAGATGGACGGGATCGTTCGATCGGCAACGGGAGATAAACCGCGCGAAGCAACGGCCCAACAAGGTCGCTGGATTGTTTGGATCTCCCGCCGCGCAAACCATCTTGGCCAGCAGCACTCGCTGCATCAACAGGCCGGACACATGCACGCAAGCGAACGCACGCCCAAAAATCCCCCGGCCCCCTCTTGCAAGCAAGGGGCCGTCCACACATGCTTCGCTTCGCAGTCGCAATGACGAGTTAATGCCCCAAACTTGGATCGAATCGCCCTACCGCGACAGCCGCCGCCGATTGGCGCGGACGCGCTTGCCATAGACGTCGAGCAACTTCTTGCCGGCGCCATGGCTGCTGCCGCCTTCGATCGCGCTCGCCGTGACGACGGCCTGCGCTTCAACCGCGGCGGCAAACTTTTCGCTCATCATGCGCTCCGCTTCGGCCCGGCCGCGGGCGCCGCCGCCGGCGATGCGGACGAGGCGGAGCGCCGATCACCTGCTGCGCGTCCCAGCCCAAGGGCGCCGTCTGCGCGGAGAGCGCCAGCCAGGGATTCCACATTTGCAGGGGATTGGACATTTGCACAGAGGCAACGGCGGTGGGCGTCCATTGTTCCCCACACCACTAAGTCTCGCATTTTCCGAAAATTTGACCGCGCGAAGTCAATCTCTTGTCTTGCATGCCGGGTATTGCGCTAGAGCCTAATCGGTTTTGATAGAATCAAAACCGGGCTCTAGCTTTTTGATTGAGCATGATCTTTGCCGAAAACCGGTATCCACTTTTCGGGATCATGCTCCAGACGGCGCGGGATTTGCATCGGGTCCCGCAGCGGCGGGCCAACTTAAGGAGCATGAGATGCCCAATCGAGGTGAGCTTCCCATTCCGGCGATGCGCGGCGCCAGCGCGGCCAAGAGTCGTGCGAAGAGCCACGCGGCAAACGCGGACGCCGACGCCTGGGCCATCATCGCCTTTTGCGCGATCGGCGTCGGGTTGACGTTCGCGATGGCCTTGGCGTCGCTCGGCGCCAGCGGACTTCCGGAGCTGACGTCGCAGATGCCATGGGGGTGACATCAGGGATGATTTGAGAGGCGTTCTGCCTTCGCATCGTGCAATCGCTCGGCAATCCGGCCCGGCCGGGGACAATCACCCGGCCGCGCGCCGCCGCGCCGAGGCAGGCACGCCATCGGCCGTTCCGCGCGCCTCGCGTAACGCGTTTTCCAATCCGGCGAGGTCGTAGGGTTTCTGCAGCACCGCAAAGCCGCGGCGCACCGCATCCTGTGCGCTCGAACTGTAGCCGGTGGTCAACAGCACGGCGACATCCGGATAAAGCCGGCGCACCGTATCGGCCAATTGCAGCCCGTTCATCCCTCCGGGCATCAAAATGTCGGAGAACACCAGATCGATGCCGGCTTCGCCGGCGAGAAGATCGAGGCCGGCCTGGGCGCCCGCTGCGTGGCGGACCGCGTAGCCGAGCTGCTCGAGATAGGCCTGCGCGACCGCGGCGACTTCGGGGTTGTCTTCGACGACGAGGACGGCGCCGGCGGGTCGGACGACGGTCGAGGCGACGGCTTGATGGCGCGGCTGCGCCGGCGCCTCGAAGCTGCGCGGCAGGAACAGCGTGACCGCGGTGCCGCGCCGCGCCGACGTCGCGATGCTGGCGGCGCCGCCGGATTGCCGGGCAAAGCCGTAGACCTGGCTCAAGCCTAAGCCCGTGCCTTTGCCGACATCCTTGGTGGTGAAGAACGGCTCGAACACCCGCGGCAGAACCTCGGGCGGAATGCCGGTGCCGGTGTCGGCTATCCGCACGGCGACAAACTCGCCGCTCAATCCCTCCTCCGTGCTCTTGCCGCGCATCACCACCGGCTTGGCGCCGATGGTCAGCGTGCCGCCCGACGGCATGGCGTCGCGCGCGTTAAACGCGAGATTGAGCAAAGCGAGCTCGAACTCGTTCGGGTCGACTTTCACCGCGCAGGGCCGCCGCGGCATGCCGAGGCGGATATCGATGTCGCCGCGCAGCGAGCGGCTGAGCATGTCCTTGATCTCCGGCAGCCGCTCGGCGAGGTCGATCACGCAGGGCTGGTGGGTCTGGCGGCGCGAAAAAGCGAGCAACTGCCGGGTGAGGCTTTCGCCGCGCGCCGTCGCATTGGCGATGGCGTCGAGCAGCGCCGTTGCCTGGTCGCCGCTGACGTGGCGGCGCAGGCGCGCCGCCGTGCCGCTGACGATCATCAAGAGATTGTTGAAGTCGTGTGCGACGCCGCCGGTCAATTGGCCGATGGCTTCGAGCCGCTGCGCCTGGCGCAGCGCGTCTTCGGCGAATTCGCGGCGCTGCGCCTCGTCGTAGAGCCGTTTGGTCCGCCGCAACACCACCCACAGCGCGGAGAACAGCAGCAGCGTGGCCGGCAGGCCGAAGATCAGATGGCCGCCGACCTGATCGAGCCAGGCGGCGCGGATCGCGGCGCTGTCGATGCCGGCGATGGCATAGACCGGATAGCCCGGCACTTTGCGGAAGCCGACGCGGCGGTTGCGGCCGTCGACCTCGGACGTGACCGAGTACAGGTCTTGCGCCACTCCGCGGTCGATCGCGCGGCGCAACTTGCTGCCGGGACTGAGCTGCTGCGAGCCCTGCGCAGCGACCGGATAACGCGCCAGCAACGCCCCGTCGGCGCGCGCCAGCGCGTAGAAATTTCCCGGCGACTGCTGGATCATCGCGTAAAAGTCGTCGAAGTATTGCGGCCGCAGCGCGATCGCGATGACGCCGCGGAACGATCCGTCGGCCGACGGCAGCCGCCGCGAGACCTCGAACAGCGACTTGCCCGCGTCCTGCGTCGTCGAGGTGCGCACGTCGCCGACATAGGTTCCGGCGTCGCTGGCTTTTTGCGCCGTAAAGTAAGGCCGATCGGCAAAGTCGGCGCCGCTTTCGAGCGCCGCCGGCACGCTCGAAGCCAGCGCACGGCCGTCACGGCCGACGAGCACGATTCCCCGCACCTGCGGCATGACGCCGACGATGCGTTGCAGCCGCGGGGTGAGGCTTGCCTGCGCGGCGCGGATTTGATCGTCCGATAGGCCGCGCACCACCTCGCCGACTTCCGGGAAGATGCGGTCGACGGTTTCGAAGACCTTGAGCGACTGCTCCTGGAGCACGTCGAGCGAACGATCGATGCGCTCGTCGGCGACCGCATAGACGTCGCGGTAATCGTTATAGGAGGCATAGACGAACAGCGCCGCCGGAAACACCAGCGACGCGACCATCAGCAATTGCAGCAGACGGATCGCCGAATCCCGTTCCGTGCGCATCGAAGTCCGATTGTTGCGTGCCGGCAATAGGCGACGAAGCCACGCAATGACGCTAATACGCGAACAACCTGCCAAACTTCTGCGGCGCCAACGAGGCGATCAAACGCCGCATTCGATTGCAATTTCGTGACCGAAACGACAGCACGCGTGACTTGACTGTCACAATTCGCCGCAATTGGTGATGGAATAGAAATGCGTTCGGGGCGGCCTTTCAACGCGTTCTGAAACGCCGCCCCGATTTTGTGTCCAATGCTTCAGCGCCGGCTCGAAGCGCGCAGCGTGGGCAAAATCGCCACACCGCGCCAACCGCGTGGGCACCGCGCCGAACGATTTTGCCCACACTGCCGCTCACTCACATCGCGGCGCCCACCCTACAAAGCTACGCCGCTTTGGCGTAGCTCGGGTTCACTCGAAGCGGTCGGCGTTCATCACCTTGGCCCAGGCCGCCGCGAAGTCTTTGACGAATTTCTCCTTGGCGTCGGCGCAGGCATAGACTTCCGCCAGCGCGCGCAGCTGCGAGTGCGAGCCAAAGATCAGATCGACGCGGGTGCCGGTCCACTTGACCGCATTGGTCTTGCGGTCGCGGCCCTCGTACACGCCTCGGCCGGCGGGCTGCCATTCCGTACCCATGTCGAGCAGGTTGACGAAGAAGTCGTTGGTCAGCGTCTCCGGCTTCTTGGTGAAGACGCCGTGCTTGGAGCCGCCGGCATTGGCGCCGAGGACGCGCAGGCCGCCGAGCAGAACCGTCATCTCCGGCGCCGTCAGTTTCAGCAATTGCGCCTTGTCGATCAACGCCTCTTCCGGCGCCATGAGCGACTTGCCGTGAGTAATAGTTGCGGAAGCCGTCAGCGGCCGGTTCGAGCGGCTTGAACAATTCAATGTCGGTCTCTTCCTGCGACGCGTCCATGCGGCCCGGCGTGAAGGGGACTTTCACGTCGTGGCCCGCCTTTTTTGCCGCTTTCTCGATCGCCGCGCAGCCGCCCAGAACGATCAGATCGGCAAGCGAGACCTTCTTCTTGCCTTTGTTGAAGGCCTTCTGGATCACTTCGAGTTTCGCCAGCACCTTCGCCAGCTCGGCCGGCCGGTTGACCTCCCAATCCTTCTGCGGAGCAAGACGAATGCGCGCGCCGTTGGCGCCGCCGCGCTTGTCGGAGCCGCGGAACGTCGACGCCGAAGCCCAGGCCGTCGACGACCAGTTGCGAAACCGACAGACCGGAGGCGAGGATCTTCGCCTTCAGCGCGGCGATATCCCCCTTCCCGATCAGCGGATGGTTCACCTTGGGGATCGGGTCCTGCCAGATCAGCGTCTCCTTCGGCACCAGCGGGCCGAGATAGCGCGCGATCGGGCCCATGTCGCGGTGCGTGAGCTTGAACCAGGCGCGGGCAAACGCATCGGCAAACTGCTCGGGATGCTCGTAGAAGCGCCGCGAGATCTTCGCGTAGGCCGGGTCCATGCGCAGCGAGAGATCCGTCGTCAGCATGGTCGGCACATGCTTCTTCGATTTGTCGTAGGCGTCCGGGATCGTGGCTGCCGCGCCTTTCGCCTTCCACTGTTTCGCGCCAGCCGGGCTTTTGGTGAGTTCCCATTCGTTGTTGAACAGGTTGTCGAAGAAGCGGTTGCTCCACTTCGTCGGCGTCTGCGACCAGGTGACTTCCGGACCGCCGGTGATAGCGTCGGCTCCGACGCCGGTGCCATGCTTGCTCTTCCAGCCGAGGCCCTGATCCTCGATGGCCGCGCCTTCCGGCTCCGGACCGAGCAGCGACGGATCGCCAGCGCCATGGGTCTTGCCGAAGGTGTGGCCGCCGGCGATCAGCGCGACGGTTTCCTCGTCGTTCATCGCCATGCGGAGGAACGTTTCACGGATGTCTTTTGCCGCCGCGACCGGGTCTGGATTGCCGTTCGGCCCTTCCGGATTGACGTAGATCAGGCCCATCTGCACGGCGCCGAGCGGATTGGCCAGCTCGCGTTCGCCGCTGTAGCGCTCGTCGCCGAGCCAGGTGCCCTCAGGCCCCCAATAGAGCTCTTCGGGCTCCCAGACGTCGGCGCGGCCGCCGGCAAAACCGAACGTCTTGAAGCCCATCGAGTTCGAGCGCAACGTTGCCGGCGAGAATCATCAGGTCGGCCCAGGAAATCTTCCGGCCGTACTTCTGCTTGATCGGCCACAACAGCCGGCGCGCCTTGTCGAGGCTGGCGTTGTCCGGCCAAGAGTTCAGCGGCGCAAAGCGCTGCTGGCCGCCGCCGGCGCCGCCGCGGCCGTCGGCGATGCGGTAGGTGCCCGCGCTGTGCCAGGCCATGCGGATGAACAAACCACCATAGTGACCGAAGTCGGCCGGCCACCACGGCTGCGAATCCGTCATCAAGGCCCGCAAATCCTTGATCACGGCCTTCAGATCGAGGCTCTTGAACTCCTTGGCGTAGTCGAACGTCTCGCCCATCGGATCGGATTGAGGCGAGTTGCCGTGGAGCACCCCGATGTTCAGCGTGTTCGGCCACCAGTCGCGATTCGACGGGCCGTGCAGAACCGGGCATTTGCCCGCGCTCTTGTCATCTGTCTTGGCGTCCATGTTACTCTCCAACGGTATTCCGGTTGTAACGAAGCAATTCCGCCCACCAGCTTCTTACCCGGCGCATCCCATTTTACTTCATTAATACGCGCCCTAGCTGACGGCAACGGGCGCCAGCGCGTCGATGTCAGTGACGACGTCGATGACGACGGGACGGTTGGCGGCGAGCGCTTGCGCCAATGCCGCCGGAAAGGCCGAAGCCTGCTCGACGCGGATGCCGAGCGCGCCCATGTCCTCGGCGATGCGGGCGAAATTGGTCTGCCGGAAGGTCCACAATTCGCGCGCCTTGTCGGTCTGCTTGCCGCCATAGACGCGGTCGAAGCCGCGCTTACTTTGATTGCCGCCGCCGTTATTGTTGACCACGGTCACCGCATTGATGGCCCAGCGCGCCGCGGTCTCGATCTCGGCGATGTGGTACCAGAAACCGGCATCGCCGGTGAACGTCACCACCGGCCGTTCCGGTACTGCGCATTTGGCGCCGAGGCCCGCCGGGAACGCCCAGCCGAGATGGCCGGCGCTGCGCATATAGCTTTGCCGCGGTGACGTCAGATCGAACATGCCGCCCATCCACATGCCGGCGTGTCCGGTATCGACCACGACGATGGCGTCGTCCGGCAGGTGCTTCGACAATTCGTGGCACAGCCGTTCCGGGCGGATCGGCACGGCGTCGGAATTGAGCGCGTCGTTATATTTATCGCGCCACTCGCCGCAGATTTTTTGCGCTTCGCCGATCCAGGTTTTGCGCTTGGCCGCGCTTGCGCGATCGGCAAGCTTGAGCATCCGCGCCAGCGTCACTTTGGCGTCGCCATTGACGGCGGCCGCGAGCGGATAATTGCGGCCGAGCGCTTGCGGATCGATGTCGATCTGGAGCGCCGGCGTGCCGATTTTCGGCACCGCCCAGAAATGCGTGGTCATGCCGCCGGTCTCGCTGCCGATGAAGCAGACCAGATCGGCGGCGTTGACCATGCGATTGGCGCTTTCGCGCGAATAGCTGCCGACGACACCGACCGACAGCGGATGAGTGCCGGGGATCGAATCCTTGCCGTTGAGCGAGGTGGCGACCGGAACTTGCAAAGCTTCGGCGAGCGCCACGAGTTCGGCCGCCGCGCCCGACGCGCGCACGCCGCCGCCGGCAACGATCACCGGCCGCGCCGCGTCCTGGAGAATTTGCAGCGCGGCGCGCACGCTGCCTTCATCCGGCTCCGGGCGGAAGGCCGGCACGCGGGAAAATTGCGGCTCGAAGAGCGGCTCCATGTCGGCTTCCTCGGCGTCGATCTGGCCCTCGTTGCCGCGGAATTGCAGATGCACCGGACCGGGACAGCCGGTCACCGCGGTGCGGAACGCCTGGCGCACCATGTCGGGAAACCGCGCCACGTCGTCGATGGTGGCGTTGAACTTGGTCACCGGCTCGAACGCCGGCACGTCGTCGACCTCCTGATAGACTTTGCGGAATTTGTTTTTCGGCTCGCGGCCGCCGGTCATGGCGATGACCGGCGAATGCGCCAGCCACGCGTCGCGCAAGCCGGCGGCGAGATTGAGCGCGCCGATCACCTGCGCCATGCAGATGCCGGGCTTGCCCGAGGCGCGCGCATAGCCGTCCGCCATATAGGCCGCGGCCTTCTCGCCGTGCACATGCAGCCGCTTGATGTCGGTGCGCCGCTCCATCTCGGCATAAGTGGTGCGCAGCACCGCCGGCACGTGAAACACGTGAGTGACGCCGTAGCCTTTGAGCATGTCGGCGAGGCATTGCGCGCCGGTCATCTTGCGGTTATGGCCGATTTGCATTCAGTCGTTCTCTCGATCTTGAGACAATTGGCACGGCATCAATCGTTGAACACCGCCACCGCGCGGATCGGCGAGCCGGTGCCTTCGCGCCATTTCAGCGGCAGGCCGATGAACTGAAACTCGCCCGCGCCAAGCAGGCTTTCCAGATTGCACAGGCTTTCGATATGGGTGATGTCGAGATCGAGGCAGGCCTTGTGCACCAGCGAATTGACCTTGCCCTCGGGCCCCGGCCGCATCGAGTCGATGCCGAAATGCACGATGCCCTGCGCGGCGAGCCATTCGGTCGCCGCGACATTGACGCCGGGATTGTCGGTCGCATAGGCCGCGGTCGGAAAGGTGCGGGCGTGATGGCCGGTGCACAGCAGCACCGTGCCCTTGTTCGGGATCGGCACGCCGGCTTTTTTCACCGCGGCTGCCAGATCGGCCGGCGTGATTTCCGCCCGCGGCGCGATATGCCGCAGATCGATGCAGATGCCCTGCACGATGCAATTTTCCAGCGGGTATTTGTCGATCGGCGTGCCGGTCTTGCCGAAATGGCGCGGCGCGTCGATATGGGTGCCGCCGTGGTCGGGCATGGAGAAGAACATCACGCTGTTGCCCTGGACGTTGCCGGATTCGGCGAACGCCTCGTCATGCGTCTTCCAGATGCCGTGAATGATCGGCGGCTGCCCCGGATAGGACGGCGTGCGGTGGTACAGCTCCCGGCTCAAATCGACGATCCGCATGATTTTCCCCGACCTTGCGCATTGTGGCAGACTTTAGGATGACTTGAACGCTAGCGGAACCATCATGTTTCGCTAGTCCAATTCCGGACTGACCGGTAACCGCCGCATGCGAATGCGGCCGCGATCGACGACGATGATGCTTCGCTCCAGATCGGCCGCCGTTATCCGCCGCATGACTTCTTGCATACGAGCGATAATTGCGGCTTCGCTCCAGTTGCCATCGCGAAACAGGATCAAGCTCGGCTCTCGTTCCTGTGCCAGCGCAAGCAGTCGCGGATAGTCTAAATCCGCTGTGACGATCGTTCTATTCTCCTGCTTCGCGCGCGCCAAAATGACCACATCGGCTGCGGCGGCAAGGTTCAATTCGACGGCATGGACTGCGTCGTGGCCCTGATCCCTGAGCCATGCCGCCAAATCCTGTGACAGCGGCATGTCGATCAGAAACTTCACGGCTCAACTCGTCGGCACGAGATCGATTGTTTCGTCCTCAGCGAGGGAAGCGGCGTAGCGCAATGCTTCATCAATATCGTCGGATTCGAGATACGGATAGGCTTTGAGAATTCGCTCCCGTGTCTCGCCCGAGGCCAACAGACCCAGCAAGCGGGCCACCGGAAATCGCAGCCCACGAATGCAAGGTTTGCCGGTGCAGATTGCCGGATCGATAGTGATGCGCGTGAACGTCATTGGCGGATTATGCCTCAATAATCGACGAGGAACCAGCCGGCCGCTATCGTACGCCATCTTGCCCCGTTTCGCTCGGGGGATCCGACCGTTCCAGGAGCACCGCATGAAAGCCTCGACCGACCGCATCCTCACCACCCATACCGGCAGCCTGCCGCGGCCGAAGGCGCTGATCGATCTCATTCTCGGTCGAGAGCAAGGCAACGCCGTCGCCGCCGACGCGTTCGAGGCCGCGACCGCCACGGCGGTCGACGAGATCGTGGCGCAGCAGGTCGCGTGCGGCATCGACGTGGTCTCGGACGGCGAAATGAGTAAGCCGTCCTACACGACCTATATCCGCCACCGCGTGACCGGCATCGCGCCCGACCCGCGCGCCGCCGACAAGGGCCGCGACATCATGATCGGCCGCGATCTGCTCGACCATCCGGATTTCGCCCGCGAGCGCCGCAGCTTTGCCGCCGTGCCGTTTCCCGGCTGCGTCGGCGAGCTGCGCTACAAGGATCGCTCCGCGCTCGACCGCGACATCGCGCATCTCAAAGCCGCGGCGACGAAGGCGCAGCCGACGGAAGTGTTCATGACCGCGCCGTCGCCCGGCATCCTGACGCGCTTTATCATCAATTTGCATTATCCGAGCGAGGACGCCTACCTCGCCGCGCTCGCCGAGGTGCTCAAAGTCGAATACCGCGCCATCGTCGAAGCCGGCTTCGTGCTGCAGATCGATGCGCCCGATCTCGGTTCGGCGCGCAACAACCAGTACCGGCATCTCACCGACGACGAATTCCGTTCGGCAGGATCGCCGAACGCAACATCGCGGCGCTCAACGCAGCGATCGCCGGCCTGCCCGCCGACCGCATGCGGCTGCACATTTGCTGGGGCAATTACGAGGGGCCGCACACCCACGATCTGCCGCTCCTAAAGATCATCGACATCGCGTTCAAGGCCCACGTGCAGGCGTTCAGCATCGAAGCCGCCAATCCGCGCCACGATCATGAATGGGAGGATCTCAAGACCATCAAAATCCCCGACGACAAGATCCTCATTCCCGGCGTCATCGATTCGACCACCAATTTCGTCGAGCATCCGCGCCTTGTCGCGCAGCGCATCGGCCGCTACGCCGACATCGTCGGCCGCGACCGCGTCATCGCCGGCGTCGATTGCGGCTTCGGCACCGCGGTGCGCACCGAGCCGATGGTGGCCGACAGCATCGTCTGGGCGAAGCTCGCCGCGCTGGCGCAAGGCGCCGCGATCGCAAGCGGCCGGCTGTGGGGCGCAGGCTCGACGTAACAAATGAATTTTGTGACATTCTCGCTTTAGTTGCATGAACGATGCAAGCACACTTAATCGCAAGGCCGTGGGAGTGCCCGGGGCGATAATAGAAAACTTTCAATCGTTGGCGATAATTCCTATTGTGGGGCTATGGGCCTCAAGCAGGATCAATACGCGAAGCGCACCCTCGATTTCGTCGAACGGCTCCAAAAGCTCGAGCGATACGAGGATATATGCGGGCATATCGCCACGGAGCTTCAGTGGTTCGGCTTCAGCTGTGTCAGCAGTTGGTCTGTTCCCGGTCCGGGCGACGAGCCGGCCGACTGTATTTTGCTCAACAACCGGCCGAAAGAATATGTCGATCGTTACATTGAGAAAAACTACGTGGTGCGCGACCCGGTGGTCACGGAACTCCGAAAAACTCTGCATCCATTTACGTGGAGTGACGTGCGAACGCGACGGGCGCTGAGCAAGTCCGAGAAATCCATAATGGACGAAGCTCGCGATTTCGGAGCACGCGACGGCTTTATCGTGCCCATCGTTACGCTTTCGGGATCGGTTTCGTTGTTCAGTCCATGCGGGTTGGAGCCAAACCTCACGCAGCGCGCGCGGGCTGCGGTCGAGATCATCGGGATGTACAGCTTCCACGCACTCAAACGCGCCATGATCAACCATGAACGTCAGAGCGCCGCCCACACCCCGCTGACGGCGCGGGAGCGCGAAATCATGCAATGGGTGGCGGCGGGGAAATCCGACGACGAAATCGCCGACATCCTGACGCTGAGCGCGCCCACCGTGACTTGGCACGTGGAAAACGCAAAGCGAAAATTGGATGCCTTCAGGCGCACCTATGCCGTGGTCCAAGCTATCCGCTTCGGTGAAATCGCTTTATAGCGCGCGGCCATCGTACCCCCTAAGTTCCTACAGTAGCCAAGCTCCTGCCAAGCCGGGCATCCTGCCGACTTGGACAGGAGATCATTATAATTCATGTTTTGAGCGGCAGTGAACGCGGGACGTATCTCGATCTGTTCGAGCAATATTTCCGGCTCAGGCACGACGTATTCATCAAGGGTCGCGGCTGGTCCTTACCCGCCGGCAACGGACTCGAGGTCGATCAGTATGACGACAACGAGGCCATTTACTTTCTTGACGTTGGTGACGAGAACCGCATTCAAGGTGCCATTCGAATAACGCCGACCATCAAGTCTTCGCTGATCGCCGATTACTTCCCCCACTTGGTCGAGAACGGCAAATCGCCACGCTCGCCGACCATTTATGAATGCACGCGTTACATCGTCATTCCGCCGCACAAAAGCCGGGACGATAACCGGCAGGCAAAGTCGCAAATCATCGGCGCGATGCTCGATTGGTGCAATGATCACGAACTGACCTACCTGCAAACCATCATCAACTCCGCCGCGCTGCCGACATATCTCGACCTTACCTCTCTGACTATCCCGCTTGGACTGTCCCATCCCTACGGCGGCGGACGTAAAACGCCCGGCGGAGGCGAATGCATGGCAATCCGCTGGCCTATCTGTACACAAGTTATCGAGGACGTTCGCCATTACGGTGGCTTTGCGACCGTCGAGCCCTCGTCGACTCAAGCGCCCGTCTTCGCGCGGAGCGAACGCGAACTCATTCACTGAAGCAACGCAATTGGCCGCCTGCCCACGGAGTATTCGTCATGACAAAGCTCGCACGTCCGATTACCAAAGACGAAGTCGCCGCGTACAATCTGGCCGGGGTCGTGCTGTTGCGCGGCATACTCGACCTGCCGACCGTCAACACCTTGCGGCGCTGCATCGACGAGGCGGTGCGGACGCTGCAGGACAGCCCGAGTGGATACGATCTGAGCCTGCTCACCCGCGCCATCGAAAACTACGACCGCGACACGTTAGCGGCCAGCAGCGAGGGTCAGCACGACGTCGCCGCCATAGCCGAGCACATTTTGTCGACCGGCAAGCCGTTTCTGTTCGACAGCGATAAATCCGGCAAGGGAAGCTTTCTGCTCGACACCGGGATTGCCTCGCGCGTGCGCGAGTTTCGCCGCTTCACGCTGAGCGGCCCGGGACCCGAAATCGCCGGCGAACCTGCTAGGCGGCGACCAGGTCAATTTCTTCGGCGACCAGATTTTCGTCAAGGAACCGCAGACCCGGGAGCGCACCGCGTTTCACCAGGACGCCACCTATTTCGAAATCGAGGGCGACCAGTGCTGCGTGCTGTGGATGCCGGTCGATCCCGTGACCCTGGAAAACGGCGCCATGATGTATGTGCGAGGATCGCATCGCACCGGCAAGCTTTATCAGCCCAACGTGTTCGTCTCACAAGCGCCTTTGCCCGGTGCGCAAGGCGAAATGGTGCCTGACATCGAGGGCCACATGGACGATTACGACCTCGTCCATTTCGAGGTCGAGCCCGGCGACGTCATCGTTCATCATTATCGTACGGTTCACGGCGCCGGCGGCAATTCCAGCCGGTACCAGGTGCGGCGGGCCGCATCGATCCGTTATTGCGGCGACGACATCCGGTTCCAGACCAGGCCGTGGGCGCCGCGCCAACTGCATCATACGCAGAAGCTGAGCGATGGAGATCGGCTCGGGCCTCCGGATTTTCCCGTGGTGTGGCGCCGCCGCCAGGATCAGGAAGCTGCATAGGCAAGGAGCAAACAACAGTGAGGGCAAAGCGGAAAGGCCAGGCACAGGCCGCCGAATGTTTCGACGGCATACAGGGGCTCATGAATCTTATTGATTACGCCATCGTGGAAGGCGCGGAGTTGCGTCGGCCGCTTTTTGTCTTCCTGCTGAGACTGGCCAGGCTGGCTTTGCTGGAGCCGGAGGGCTTGTCTTTAGACAGCCCCTATCCTGCAGCTGCCGATGACGCCAAGTGATGGAAGCGCCGCCCGGCCAATCGAGAACGGACATGTCGAGCGACGCAAATTCATCGGGCGACATTGAGCCTTTTAAGCGGCAAGTGGTTATCGCTTTCCTGCGCTCGGTTCTCGATCAGAGCGACGGCGAAATCGGCGAGGCAAGCGCGCACCTGATCAGAATGACCATCCAGAGCCTCGAACAGGAGGAAATGGAGATCGTTTTCGTGGACCGGGAGGATGAGGGGCAACCGTGAAGACCAACAGTAGAGTGCAGGGGGGCGAAACCTCAAATAAGGCTGCGGCACAGGGGCTACTTGGCCTATTGGACTATGCCATCGCTGAGGGAGCGGAGCTGCAGCGACCAGTGTTCGTGTTCGTCCTGAAACAGGCCAGGCTGGCGCTGCTCGAAAGCGAAGAAACCACCGTTCGCAGCATCAGCCTAGTGCCGATGCGTAATGACAATTGACGCCCAGTACTTCGTCGACAAGGCGGAGCAATGCTTTCGCCTGGCGCGCTCAGCCGCCGTCGAGCCCGTCTGCAAGCCGATCGCGGCCGAACTCGACGCGCTCGGCAACGAGTTTCTGAAAAAGGCGGTCGAAATAGACACCGAGCGCGACCGCGCGCAAACGCATGGGTCGGACTGAGAGCACCCGCCGCTCGCTCGGCGAGCCGGCGCGCGGTTTGCGTTACAGGCGCCGGAAATTTATTGCGCTTTGAGCCCGGCGAACGCGACCACCTTGCGCCACTTCTCGGTCTCGTCGGCGATGTATTTGCCGAACTCCGCGGGCGACAGCGACAGCTCGCTGACGCCGAGGTCGCTCAGCCGCTCCTTGAATTTGGCGTCCGCCTGGATGGCTTTGACCGCGGCGGCGAGCTTGGCGACGATGTCCGCCGGGGTGTTCTTCGGCGCGACAATGCCGGAAAAACCGCTCGCCTCGAAACCCGGCAAAGTCTCGGCGACGGTCGGAACGCCGGGCAGCTCGTCGATGCGGGTTGCGGTCGTCAACGCCAGCGCGCGCAGCTTGCCGATTTTGATTTGGCCGATGGCCGCGGAAATGCCGTCGACGCCGAGTTTGACCTGACCGCCGAGCAGGTCCGTGACCAGCTGGCCTTCGCCGGCATAGGGGACGTGGACGACATCGACGCCGGCCATCATCTTGAACAGTTCGACCGCCATATAGGGCGGCGTGCCGAGCGACGGCGACGCCATGACGATTTTGCCGGGATTGGCTTTAAGTAGCGCGATCAGTTCGGCGACATTGGCGGCCGGCAGCGCCGGATTGGCGTCGATCACCAGATTGATGCGATTGATCGGCGCCACCGGCGCGATATCGCGGACGAAATCGTAGCTGAGATTTTTCATCAGCGAGGCGTTGACGGTGTTGGACGCCGCGGCAAAGAACAGCGTGTAGCCGTCAGGCGGCGCGTTGATGACGGCTTCGGCGCCGAGCGAGCCGCCGGCGCCGGGGCGGTTCTCGACCACGACCGATTGATTGAGTTCTTGCGACAGCCATTGCGCGGTGATGCGCGCGATGATGTCGACCTGGCCGCCGGGCGGGAAGCCGACCAGAAGCTTGATCGGCCGTGCCGGGTAGGACTGTGCCAAGACCGGCCGCGGCGGCCATGACGCCAGCAGACGGCGGCGCACCGGCCGCCAGACGCAAAAAGTCACGCCGCCGCAGCATGATTCCCCCTAATCTCCCTCTCCCCGCGTGCGGGAGGAGTTGGGGTGAGGGGGCCTAACCGCCGGGCTCAAACTGCGAAGCTCGACATCGCGGAACGTCCCCTTCACGCTCGATTCGCTCCGGACCTTTCTCCGCACGCGCGGAGAGGTGAACTCTATATTACTCCGGCTTGAAATCCATCGCCACGCCATTGATGCAATAGCGCAGATGGGTCGGCGGCGGGCCGTCCTCGAAGACATGGCCGAGATGGCTGCCGCAGCGGCTGCAATGCACCTCGGTGCGGGTCATGAAGAAGCTCTTGTCGGTCGTGGTCTCGACCGATCCGGGCTCCGGATCGTTAAAGCTCGGCCAGCCGGTGCCGCTCTCGAATTTGGTCTTGGACACGAACAGCTTTTGCCCGCAGCCGGCGCAATAAAATGCGCCGGCGCGCTTTTCGTAATTGAGCGCGCAAGAGCCCGGCCGCTCGGTGCCGTGCTCGCGCATGATGTGGAACTGCTCCGGGGTGAGGATTTTTTGCCACTCCGCGTCGGTATGCGTCACGGGATAGTGCTTGGTCTCGGTCTTGGTATCCATGGCGGGACCGCCTGTGTTGCGCTGATCGGTAGCGCCAAACCTAATGACATGGCGGCCAAAAGCGCAACGGGAGCCGGCGTCACTTGATCGCGAGCGAGGTGGCGGCGGCCGGCATCTTCAAGCGGCGGCGGCCCGTGTTATCATGCCCGCAAACGCGGCCATGTTGGCAAACAAGGTCTGGAAGGAAACACGCCATGCTGGATCAGCCTCATGCCAAGACCAATGGCGCGAAGCCGCAGCAGGAGATGATTTCCGGCGCGTTCCTGCGCAATGCCTGGTATGTCGCGGCATGGTCCGACGAGCGTCGGCGACGGGCAGCTCGTTGCCCGCACGCTCATGAACGAGCCGGTCGTGCTGTTTCGCAAGAGTAACGGCGAGGTCGCGGCGATCGAAGACCGCTGCGCCCACCGCTTCGCGCCGCTCTCCATGGGCAAGATCGTCGGCGGCGACCGCATCCAGTGCCCGTATCACGGGCTGGAATTCGACGGCAGCGGCGCCTGCGTGCACAACCCGCACGGCGCCAAAAACATTCCGCCCCGCGCCAGAGTAAAAAGCTATTCCGTCATCGAGAAGCACAAGGCGCTCTGGATCTGGATGGGTGCGGCGCGCGCCGATGCCGGCAAAATCCCGGACTTCTCGGTGCTCGACAATGTGCCGGAGCTGCACACCACCAAGCGCGACAGCATCGTCATCAAGGCCAATTATCAGCTCATCATCGATAACCTGCTCGATCTGAGCCACACCTCGTATCTGCACGAGGGCATTCTCGGCAACGCCGACACCGTCGAGTCCGACATCACCACCGAGCAGGACGGCGACGACGTCGTGGTCGGTCGCCACGCCACCAATTCGAAGCCGCCCGGCATGTTCGCGCCGTTCTGGCCCGACCATCCGCCGCGCGTCGACAAGTTCACCAAGATGCGCTGGATGGCGCCTTCGGCGCTGCGGCTGTTGACCGGCATCTGCGCAATCGGCGCGGCGCCGGAGACCGGCACCGGCTATCACGCGGTGCATCTGCTCACCCCCGAGACCGAGCGCTCGACGCATTATTTTTTCACCGCGGTGCGCTGGGGCGTGAAGACGGGCGAAGACAAGCTCAATCGCGATTTGCAGAAACGCATCGCCGAGATGCGCCGCTTCGCCTTCGAGGAGCAGGACGCGCCGGTGATCGAGGCGCAGCAGCGCATCATCGAGAGCGCGACCGAGCCGCTCGACCCGGTGATCCTCGCCGTCGACGTCGGCTGCGTGCGCTATAAGCGCGTGCTGGGCCGGATGTTGAGGCGGAGCGGGCATAATTGTCGCGCTCTAACTCCTTTCCGTCACCCTGAGGTGCGAGCGCAGCGAGCCTCGAAGGGCGACGGCCTCGGCGCTTCGGCTAGCATCCTTCGCGGCTCGCGCTATGCGCGGGCACCTCGGATGACGGGTGAGCGTCACTTGATCGCCAGCGGATTGGTCGGCGATCCGACCGCGCCGGTAATCGGAATAGCCGGCGCCACGAACATGAATTCGTAGACGCCGTCTTTGGCGCAATCCTCGGCGAGGTCTTTGAGATAGAAAATCTCGCCCATGGTCATGCCCATGATCGGGATGGTGATCCAGTGCCAGGGCTGGTTGATGCCGCCTTCGGTATTGTTCGGCCGCACCTCGCAGCCCCAGGTGTCGCTGGCGAGCGCGGCGAGCTCGGTCTTGGCGACGAATTCCAGCGTCTCGAAGGCAAAGCCCGGCGCGTCGCCGCCGGGATAGCCGTCCCAGCTGCCGGCTTTGAGGCAGCGCTCCATCTGCCCGGTGCGCACGACGATGTAATCGCCGCGCTTGAACTCGATCTTTTGCTGCTTCGCGGTCGAGATCGAGATCGTCGCAGGTGATGCCGTAGCCGTCGTCGAGGCAATCCTTGCCGAGCGCGCGGGCGACGTCGAGAAACACGCCGCGGCCGACCATCTTGGCCTTGGTTTTCTCGATGCCGCATTTGGCGGCGCCGAACGACGACACTTCGCGGCAATCGTAGCCGTTCCACATATTGTTCTCGTAGAACACGTGGCCGAGGCCGTCCCATTGCGTGCCGCATTGCAGCGGCATCACCACCATGTCGTCGGCGGCGCGGATGCCGCGCTTGTCGAGCACGCCGGAATAGGCGTCGGTGCCGGTGCGCAGCATGGTGTGCAGCGGATTGATGCGGCCGAGCGCCGGATAATTGGTCTTGCCGCCTTGCGGGCCGTTATTGTCGAAATTGAGCGCCAGCGAGATCACCTTGCCCTTTTTGACGAGCCGGGCCGCGGCGATAATGTCGTCCGCGCTGGTGTAATTGAGCGTGCCGATCTCGTCGTCGGGACCCCATTTGCCCCAGTTCTTGTACTTGTCCGCCGCCTCGCGGAGATCGTCTCGCGTCACTTTCTTCCCGGCCATTGGTTGTATCCTGCCCTGCTGTTGGTGGTGGCGGGACAATGATAGCATCGCCGAAAAATCTGGGGAGGACCTTATGGCCGTGATGACTTCCGTTGTGCGTGTGCTGGCATTGTGTGCCGGCTTGGTCTGGGCCGGCACATGCTGGGCGGCGGGCGCGTATCCGGACCATCCGGTGAAGATCATCGCGCCGTTTACCGCCGGCGGCCCGAGCGACTTCGTGGCGCGGCTTCTGGCCGACAAGCTGTCCCAGAGCCTCGGTCAGCAATTCTATGTCGAGGACCATCCCGGCGCCGGCGGCAATATCGGCATGACCCAGGTCGCGCGCTCCGCGCCCGACGGCTATACGATCCTGGTGGCGAGTTCGAGCTTCGTGGTCAATCCGAGCCTTTACGCCAACAAGCCCTACGATCCGTACAAGGATTTCGCACCGGTCACACTGGCCGGCGCATCGGCCAATATCGTGCTCGCGCATCCCTCGGTTCCGGCCAAAACGGTCAAGGAACTGATCGCGCTGATGCAAGCCAATCCCGGCAAATACGCCATCGCCAATGCCGGTCTCGGCACCACGCCGGAGCTCGCCTCCGAATTGTTCAAGCTCGATTTCAAGCTTGACCAGCCGAGCGTGCCTTATGGCGGCGGCGCCCCGGCAATCCAGGCCGTTATCGCCAATCAAACGCCGATCGGTTTTGCCAATTTGACTCCGGCGACGCCTCACATCCTGGCCGGGACGTTGCACGGCATCGCCGTGACCTCCCTCAAGCGATCCGCGGCGCTGCCCGACGTGCCGACGATGATCGAGCAAGGCATCCAGGGCCAGGAATCCGAAACCATGCAGGGTGTTTTCGTGGCTGGCGCAACGCCGCCGGATATCGTCGCGCTGCTCAACCGCGAGATCGTCAAGGCGCTGCATCAGCCGGACGTGCAGGACAAATGCAAGCAGGTCGGTCTCGAAATCGTCGCCGATACGCCGGCGGAGTTTGCCGTCTACATCAAAAAAGAAGTCGACCGCTGGCACAAGGTCATCGTCGACGCCAAGATCCCGCAGATTCAGTAGTGGCTGTAAGGTACCCGTCATTGCGAGCGAAGCGAAGCAATCCAGAGCAGTGAAGAAGGCTGGATTGCTTCGTCGCTACGCTCCTCGCAATGACGTTTGCTGTCCAGGGCGAACTTAACCATGCGCATCGTCGACATCCGCGAGACGGCGGTCCCGCTCAATTCGACGCTCGCCAATTCGGGAATCAATTTTTCCGAGATGACGACCTCGGTGGTCGCGGTGATCACCGATGTCGTGCGCGGCGGCAAGCCGGTCTGCGGCTTCGCCTTCAATTCCACCGGCCGCTATGCCTGCGGCGCGCAGATGCGGGCGCGCTTTATTCCGCGCGTGCTCAAAGCCGATCCGCAATCGCTGCTCAACGCGGCGGGCGATAATTTCGCGCCGGAAAAGATTCTCGCCGCGATGATGCGCAACGAAAAGTCCGGCGGCCACAGCGAGCGCTCGATCGGCATCGGCACCATCGAGGTCGCGGTGTGGGACGCGGTGGCCAAGATCGCCGACAAGCCGCTGCATGTCGTGCTCGCCGAGCGCTACAACGGCGGCAAGATCGCCGAGAAGGTTTTTTGCTATGTCGGCGCCGGCTGGTACGCGCCGGGCAAGACCACGCAGGATTTGCTCGACGAGATGCGCCGCCATCTCGACGCCGGCTATACCATGCTGAAGATGAAGGTCGGCGGCATGGCGTTAGCCGACGATCTCGCCCGCGTCGAGGCGGTGAAAGCGATCCTGCCGAAGGGCGGCGCGCTGGCGGTCGACGCCAATTCGAAATTTTCCCGCGACGAGGCGCTCGCTTATGCGCGCGGCTTGCGGCCGTTCGGCTTGCGCTGGTTCGAGGAGCCGTGCGATCCGCTCGATTACGCGCTGCTGGCCGAGATCGCCGGCAATTACGACGCGCCGCTGTCGACCGGCGAGAATCTGTATTCGACGCAGGACGTGGAGAATCTGGTCCGCTTCGGCGGCCTAAAGCCGGCCCGCCGCGACGTCATCCAGGTCGATCCGCCGCAGGCCTACGGCATCGTGCAATATGCCCGCACGCTCGACATGCTGGCGCGCCACCAATGGCCGCGCGCTTTGTTGTTTCCGCACGGCGGCAATCAGATGTCGCTTGCCATCGCCGCCGGCTTCGGGCTCGGCGGCGCGGAATCCTATCCGGGCGTGTTCGGCGATTTCGGCGGCTTTGCCGACGATGCCAAACTGGAAGACGGCTATCTGAAACTGTCCGACCGGCCCGGCATCGGCTTCGAAGGCCAGGCGCGGCTCTACCGGATCATGCGCGATCTGGCGGCGTGACCCAACCTGCCGCGCGATTTGCCGAAGCCGGCGGCAGACAGACGGCTCGCTATGCGTGCCCCGGCAAACCTGGATGGATCATGACGGCTTGATGCCAGTCCCGCCGCACCTTTGGCACCTCACGATTTTATCGCCTTTCTTGAGCGTGCCCTTACCTTCGCAATTTTTACACGGTCTCTTCTTTTCTCCGGCGCTCTTCTTCATCCTGTCCTCACGATTCAATTGCCGAATGCAAGGGCTGAACTTAGCCTAAAAGCGGGCCGGAGGCTGCCGGCGTCAGGCTCGCCACCGTCACTTCGCCGTCCGTCACGTAGTGGTTGACGTGCGCGGGCAACGGCTTCCCGGATTGATAGGTATTCACCTCGTCGATGACGCCCTTCTCCTGCAGCTCGGCAATGATGAAGTCGCGTTCGGTATTGGTATCGGAATCGGTCGCGTGGGTGATCTGAAATGTGAGCCGGGTCAGCGACAGACCGGTGTCCTTGGTGCCGGCGCCGACCCAGAAAGCGTGGGCGTCGTGCGGCGGCCGGTCGGTGTTGAGCCAGAAGCTTGCCGTTCCTACCGTGTCCTCGGCGCGCTTGGGACTCAACGCCCAAAATCGAATGTGATGGCGCTTGCGCGGGCTGTCATCGATGCATTTCTGGAAGCCGATGTCCTGGCCGCGCCCATAGAGATAGAGCGTGCTGAACGGCGCGGTCGGATAGGGCTTGTTCAAGAACAAAGGCGCGGACCATGCGCCAGGAACTCGCCGGACCCAACGGATCGGCCTCGGCCCAACCTGCGGCGGCAAAGGCGGCGCGCAACTGCGCCAGCGTTCCGATCAAGACCATATTGACGGGATCGCCGGGCAAGCCGTCACCGGTAATGGTGATAGCGCGGCACCCGTTTGCGCAGCAGGAGTTTGAGGCCCATGCGAACGGCGCGCGGCAGGATGACATAAGCCGCGAAGCCATAGGTGAGCGCCACCGCCAGGATGGTCGGCAGCCGTGCGGTCGGTCAGCCGGAAGACGTAGACGATCAGCCAGACGCACAGCACGCCCAAGCCAAAGATGAGCACCCGGCGTAAAAAGCGTTTGAGCAATCTCACGGCGTCGTCCCGTTAAACGATTGGGCGGTTACCCGTCACCCTGAGGCGGCCGCGAAGCGGCCCTCGAAGGGCGACGGCCTCGGCGCCTCGGCCGGCATCCTTCGAGGCTCGCTTTGCTCGCGCCTCAGGATGACGGAAAGATGCCAAGACCTACCCCGACAGCCGCTCGATCGCGGCGCCGCAGCGGCCGAGCTTTTCTTCCAAGCCGCTCGAAGCCGCGGTCGAGGTGATAGACGCGGTTGACGATGGTTTCGCCCTCGGCGGCGAGCGCGGCGATGACCAGCGACACCGAGGCGCGCAGATCGGTCGCCATCACCGGCGCGCCCTTGAGCTGCTCGACGCCTTCGATCGTGGCGCGCTCGCCGTCAAGCGCGATGCGCGCGCCGAGCCGGGTCAATTCGCCGACATGCATGAAGCGATTCTCGAAAATCGTCTCGGTGATATGCGAGGTGCCGCGGGCGCGCGTCATCAGCGCCATCAGCTGCGCCTGCAGATCGGTCGGGAATTCCGGAAACGGCGCGGTGCGTGACATCGACCGGCAACAGTCCCGCGCCGTTGCGCGCGACGCGGATGCCTTGATTGGTCGGCGTCACCGTGGCGCCGGCCCGGGTGAGCACGTCGAGCGCGGCCTGCAAGCAGTTCGGGGCGCGCGTTCTGCAACAGAATGTCGCCGCCGGCCATGGCGACCGCCATGGCGTAGGTGCCGGTCTCGATGCGGTCGGGCAGCACGGCGTGGCGCGCGCCGTCGAGCTTGGCGACGCCGTCGACGACGATGCGGCGGGTGCCGGCGCCGGAAATGCGCGCGCCCATCTTGTTGAGGCAATCGGCGACGTCGGCGATTTCCGGCTCCTGCGCGGCGTTGTCGATCACCGTGGTGCCGTTGGCGAGCGAGGCCGCCATGATCGCGGTATGGGTGCCGCCGACGGTGACTTTGGGAAACACGATCTCGCCGCCCTTGAGCCCGTGCGGCGCGCGCGCCACCACATAGCCGCCGTCGATCTCGATCTTCGGCGCCGAGCTGCGACATCGCCATGATGAGAAGATCGACCGGCCGCGTGCCGATGGCGCAGCCGCCGGGCATCGAGACGCGCGCCTCGCCCATGCGGGCAAGCAGCGGCGCCAGCACCCAGAAGCTTGCCCGCATTTTGGAGACGAGCTCATAGGGCGCGGTGGTGTCGACGATGCGGGCCGCGGAAATATGCAGCGTCTGGCCGTGGTCGGCGGTCTCGCCGGCGCGCTTGCCGCTGGTCATGATGTCGACGCCGTGATTGCCGAGGATGCGCTCAAGCAGCGCGACGTCGGCAAGCCGCGGCACGTTGTCGAGGATGAGCGTCTGTTCGGTCAGAAGCGACGCGATCATCAAAGGCAGCGTGGCGTTCTTCGCGCCCGAGATCGGGATGGTGCCGTCAAGCCGCCGGCCGCCGACAATGCGAATGCGATCCATAATCTACCCCCGCTGGCCTGCCCTACTCCCGGCTCCGATTGCGGCGGAAGTCGGGACTTTCGTTTGCCATAGTGGCATCTTTTGCAGGCGAATCCTCCCCCGCTGCGCCTGCCTCCGCCCGGGCGCGGGCTTGAAGCTTCCGCCGCTTGAGGTTTTCGCGCAACGCCGCCGACAGCCGCTCGCCGCGCGCCGCCGATTTTGCCGCTTTGCCGGGTTTGGTCATCGGAATTGCCGCTTCGCTATTTGCGGCAAATTCCTTGCGCCAAAAACCCCCCTATGGCAAGGATCGCCCCGCTTTTTTAGCCTATATTCGCCGCGTCAAAGGCCGAGAAGGCTCGCTGCCGTAGCTCAGTGGTAGAGCACTCCCTTGGTAAGGGAGAGGTCCTCAGTTCAATCCTGAGCGGCAGCACCAGTTTTCTCGGTTCAAAGGGCCGAGCGGAGCGTGGTTCGAAACTTTCTGTCGTGCTTGATTTGCCATTCGCGACGCATCGCGTCGCTAGGGGTTTCGCAGCACTCGGAATAAAGCAAAACCCAATTCCGCCCGCGCGTGGATTTGGCGCCGCGTCCCGCATTGTGCTGGGCAAGGCGTCTTTTCAGTTCTGTCGTCCAACCGACATAGGTCCGGCAATCGTTGTTGCGCCGGCTTCCCAGCACATAGACGAAACAGCGCGTGTGGTGGCTGGGTGGTGCTTTATTTTGTCGGGCCACGGATCCGAGCTTTTGACCCGATCATCGCGACCTTACACCGCGACCTTGTTGAGAAAGCCCTCGATCTCGGCGCGCAAGCTGCCGACCGAGGCGTCGACCGAGTTGGACGCGCCGAGCACGGTTTCGGCCGCGGCGCGGGTGCCGCTCGCCGCCTCGGACACCTTGCCGAGCACCGCCACCACCGCGCTGGTGCCGCGCGCCGCGTTGACCGCATTGCGGCTGATGTCGGAGGTGGCGGCGTTCTGCTGCAGGATCGAGGCGGCGGCGCTGGCGGTGCGCGTCGAGATTTCGTGCATCGAGTCCTCGATGCCGTGCACCGCCTCGACCGCGCTGCCGGTCGATTGCTGCACCGCCATGATGTGACGCGCGATCTCCTCGGTCGCCTTGGCGGTCTCGACCGCGAGCGATTTCACTTCGGCGGCGACGACGGCGAAGCCGCGTCCCGCTTCGCCGGCGCGCGCCGCCTCGATGGTGGCGTTGAGCGCCAACAGATTGGTCTGGCCGGCGATGTTGCGAATGAGCTTGACGACGTCGCCGATCTTTTCGGCGGCTTGCGCCAGGCCGGCATATTCGCCGTTCGAGGCCTTGGCCTTGTCCACCGCGCTCGCCACCAAGGCCGTGGTCTGCGCCAGCTGCGCATTGATTTCCGCGATCGAGGCCGAAAGCTCCTCGGCCGAGCCGGCGACGATCGAGACGTTGTCGGACGCATCGTTGGATTCGCGCAACGCCACGTCGGCATGCTGGGTGGCCTCGTTCGACGAGACGATCAGCGCGCCGGCGGTCGATTTCATGGCGTCGGTGCTGCTTGAGACCATGCCGAGCATCTCCTCGATGCGCTCGCGGAATGCGGCGATCGCGCTCTCGGTCAGCACCCGGCGGTTTTCCTGCGCCAGCATCGTATCGCGCTGGTTTTCGAGCCGATGGCGCTCGGTAATGTCCTCGTGCGTCGCCACCCAGCCGCCGCCCTGCATCGGCTGCCGGGTGACGCGGATCAGGCCGCCGTCGGCCAGCTCGTCGATCCGGCTGGAGATTTTCTCGGCGGAATGCTGACCCAACGCGCCGAGCTTCTTGTCGACCGCGCCGGCGCTCTGCTCGCCCTTGAGCAGGCCGTTCATGACGCGATGCGCGATGATCGCTTCGTGCGTGGTGCCCGACCTTCAGCAATTCCGGCGGCAGGCGGTACAGGCCGGCGTAACGCTCGTTGCAAATGACCAGGCGCTTATCGCGCATCGAACATGCACAACCCGTGGGTCATGTTTTCCAGCGCGGTGTCGAAGCGCAGATTGGTCTGTTCGAGCGACAATTGCCGGCGGATGCTGGCGATCATCGTGACGAGTTCGAGCAGCCGTGAGCACAACGACAACAGGCAGGTAGACGGCGCGGCGCTGCCAGCGGGTCGGCCAGCGTGCCGTGGTGATCGGCCAAGCAGATAGAACAGGCCGATCCAAAACATGGCGATCATCGCCATGCCGAGCAGCGGCGCCGGCCGCAGCAGCGCGCGCAGCCAAGTCGAGCAATCGATGAGTGGTCATTAGCCCCGGTCCCTCAAAGGCTTATGCCACGGCGGAAGTTTGAATTCGGTTAAATTTTAGGCAACGTGTTAAGGAATGATAAACTGCCAGGGTCGGTGCAAACGCGGAGGAGATTGCGATGCTGGCGCCCAGCGCATCCATGAAGAACCGCATCGCCATGTACAACGGCAATGCGCTCAAGATCGGCCTGTTCGGCGCCAATTGCTCGTCCGGCCGCTCGGCGACCAAGGTGCCGGAACGCTGGTCGGCAAGCTGGCCCGATTGCCTGGCGCTGGCCAAGCTCGCCGACGAGGCCGGGCTCGATTTCATGCTGCCGATCGCGCGCTGGAAAGGCTACGGCGGCGACACCGATTTTCACGGCCGCTCGCTCGAGACCATCACCTGGGCGGTCGGGCTGCTCTGGCCGCGACCAAGCGCATGACCGTATTCGGCACGGTGCATGCGCCGCTGTTTCATCCCTTGATCGCGGCCAAGGAATTCGTCACCGCCGACCACATCGGCGAAGGCCGCGTCGGCGTCAACCTCGTGGTCGGCTGGAACGAGGGCGAGTTCGACATGTTCGGCGTCAAGCAGCGCGAGCATGACGCGCGCTACGATTACGCGCAGGAATGGATCGACGTCGTCAAGCAGGCCTGGAGCTGCGACGGCACGTTCGATTTCGACGGCAAATTTCTGCAGCTCAAGGGCGCGCGGGCCTATCCGAAGCCCTACGGCGATTCGCGGCCGCTGGTGATGAACGCCGGCGCGTCCGACGTCGGCCAGGCCTTCGCCTGCGCAACTGCGACGCCTTTTTCGTCGCCACGGCCGCGTCGCGCATGTCGCTTGGCGGCACCGCCGCCAAGGTCGCCGAGGTCAAGGCCGCCGCGCAAAAGCTCGGCCGCGAGATCGAGGTGTTCACCGTCGGTCAGGTGATCTGCCGCCCGACGCAGAAGGAAGCCGAGGACTATTATCAGCACGTCAATATCGACAATGCCGACTGGGGCGCGATCGACTGCATGCTGGCCAACAAGAACATCACGCCGCAGACCATGCCGCCGGAGGAATATGACGCCAAGCGCCGCTATTTCGCCGCGCGATCGATCGGCGGCTATCCGTTCGTCGGCACGCCCGATCGCGTCGCCGAGGAGCTTGCCATCATCAGCCAGGCCGGCGTGCGCGGCATCGGCCTGTCCTTCGTCAATTATCTCGACGAAGTGCCGTATTTCTGCGACGAGGTGTTGCCGCGGCTGAAGCGCGCCGGCGTGCGAGCGAAGCAGTGAGACGGCAAGGATGCGAGACACGTTTACGAATGAGTAAATGCGCTACATTTGTCAGGAGAAGTTCGTGACCAAGCTCGTTCAGCAGGCGGTAGCCGCCATCAGCCAATTGCCGCCGGAGACACAGGACGATATCGCCCGCTCATGCTGGCGCTTGCTGAAAGCGCGCCGACACCGCTGACACCGGACGAGGCGGCGGCGATTGCGGAGGCGAGGCGGAAATTGCGCGCGGCGAGCGTGCGCCCGAAACGATCCAAGCGTTCTGGCGCTCGCATGGTCTATGAATGTCGTCTACGCGCCGCGTGCGCTGCGCGATCTAAACAGTATTGGAGTTTACCTGATCAGCATAATCCCGATCGGGGCGCGAACGTATTGGCGCCATCAAATCGCTCAATCGACACCTTGAGCTTCTTTCCGCAGATCGGCCGCCTTATCGATAATGCCGGCATCGCCGCGTGCCGGTCTTGCGCTACCCTACGTCATTCTACCGTATAGCAGGGGACGAACTTTTGATCCTTCACATCCGGCACACGTCCCGCCGTCCCATCGATCCCGCAACCGAGTTATGAGTTCTGCCATGAACACGCAAATCCGTCCGCCGCGCATCGGGCCGCAGCCTTGGGAACAGGTGCGCGGCAAGCTCGACCAGTCGCTGCCGTTCGCCAATATGCGCGACACGCCGTATTACCGCGACTGCGGTGTGGGAGCAATTCTCCAAGGCCGAATACGCGCGCCGCTATAGCGCGCTGCGGGCGAAAATGCGCGAGCACAAGCTCGATGCGCTGATCGTGCCGGGCGGGCCGAGCCATTGGAGTTTCGGCGGCGGCATGCTGTGGCTGACCGGGCATTGGGAATGGCACGCGCTGGCGAGCTACGTGCTGGTGCCGCTCGAGGGCGAGCCGACCATGATCTATTCGATGGGCGGCACGCATGCCGAAGCGGTGCGCCGGCAGGTCGAGGTCGCGGTCAAGGACGTGCGCCACAGCCGCAGCGGCCGTTACGCCGACATCATGGTCGAGCGGCTGCGCGAACTAAAGCTCGAACGCGGCCGCATCGGACTGATGGAAATCGATCCGCGGCACGGCGATTACCTGCCGGTGAACCAATACAATGTGCTGCGCGACAACCTGCCCGACGCCGAGCTCGTTTTCACGCAAGGCTTTCTGCACGAGCTGCTCTCGATCCACAGCGCCGAGGAGCTCGACTGCGTGCGCAAGGCGGGCGTGCTGTGCCAGCGCGCCATGGAGGCGATGGTGGCGCGCGCCGAACCCGGCGTGAAGGAATACGAGCTGCGCGCCGCCGCCGGCTCGGCCATCCTCGAAGGCGGCGGCGACATCGATTTTCTGATCATCGGCTCGACGCCGATGGCAAACCCGGCGCAGATTTTCGGCAATCCGCGGCCGTCGGCGCGCGTGCTGCAAAAGGGCGACATCATCAATATGGAGCTCGCCGCCGGCTATCGCGGCTATACCGCGCAGATCGGCTCGCCGATCTGCGTCGGCGAGCCGACCGACATGGTGCGCAAATTCTGGGACGAGATCACGCTGCCCGGCTACCACAAGATCGTCGCCGAGATCGCGCCCGGCAAGCCGGTGGAGGCCATGCGCCAGGCCAGCAAATTCTTCCGCGACAACGGCTATCAGTCGCGGCCGACGCAATGCCACGGCATCGACCTTGTCACCGACAAGCCGCATGTGGTCGCCGAGCATGTCGCGGCGGAGAAATTCGAGGAAGTGCTCAAGCCCGGCATGGTCATCATGGCCGAGCCCAATCCGATCACGCCGGACGGCTTGTTCGGCATTTTCCTCGGCCACACTTTTATCGTGACCGACACGCGGCCACGAGGTGGTCGACGATTTCCCGCTGGAGATCGCGGTGGCGCGGGGGTGAAATCTCGCCGTCATTCCCGGCCGCCGAAGGCGCGAGCCCGGAATCCATTATCCCAGGTGCAGACGCGAGTATCGATTACTGGATCGCCTCGCTACGCGGGGCGGATGACAATCACCTCGGCCTCAAAAACCTGAAATCGCAGCCTTCGTCGGCGCCGGTGATCTGCTCGGCGAACAGCTTGGCGTAGCCGCGCTCCGGGATTTTCACCTGCGCCGGCGCCGCGGCGGCGCGCTTTTTCAGTTCGGCGTCATCGACCAGAAGCGCGATGCTGCGCGCTCTTTCACCGAGAGCCGGATGCGGTCGCCGTTGCGCACCAGGCCGAGCGGCCCGCCCGAGGCGGCGTCGGGCGTGACGTGCAGCACGATGGTGCCGAAGGCGGTGCCGCTCATGCGCGCGTCGGAAACGCGGACCATGTCCTTGACGCCGCTGCTGCGCGAGCTTCTTCGGGATCGGCAGATAGCCCGCTTCCGGCATGCAGGCCGGCGCATGCGGCCCGGCGTTCTGCAACACCAGAATGTCGTCCGGCTCGACGTCGAGCTTCGGATCGTCGATGCGCGCGGCGAGATCTTCCAGCGAAGAGAACACCACCGCCCTGCCCTCGTGCTCGAACAATTTGCGCGTCGGCCGCCGAGCGCTTGAGGATGGCGCCTTGCGGCGCCAGATTGCCGAACAGCGCGACCAGGCCGCCGGCCGGCTCAAGCGGTTTGTCGGCGTCGGCGATGATCGAGCGGTCGACATAATGCTGTCGTGCATCGCCGGCGAGCCGCTCGCCGAGCGTCTCGCCGGTCACCGTCATGCAATCGAGATGCAACAGCGGCTTTAATTCGCGCAGCAGCGCGCCCATGCCGCCGGCCGCGCAAAAATCTTCCATGTAGCCGTTGCCGACCGGCTTGAGATTGACCAGGACCGGCGTGGTGTCCGACAGCGTGTTGAGCTGTTCGAGCGAGACCTTCACGCCGGCGCGGCCGGCGATCGCGGTGAGATGGATCACCGCATTGGTCGAGCCGCCGAGCGCCAGAAGAACGCGCAAGCGCATTCTCGACCGAGTTTTTGTTGATCAGCTGCCGCGGGCGTGAGCTTCGAGCCGATCAGCTTGACCGCCGCGGCGCCGGTCGCTTCGGCGGCGCGCAACCGGTCGGCGTGCACGGCGGGGATCGCCGCGGTGCCGGGCAGGCACATGCCGAGCGCCTCGGTGAGGCAGGCCATGGTCGAGGCGGTGCCCATCACCGCGCAGGTGCCCGCCGTCACCGCGAGCTGGCCTTCGACCTCCGAAATTTCGTCGGCGTCGATGTCGCCGGCGCGGTAGCGCGCCCAGAAGCGCCGGCAATCGGTGCAGGCGCCGAGCCGCTCGCCGCGATAGCGCCCGGTCATCATCGGCCCGGCGACGAGCGCGATGGCCGGCCGGTCGGCGGAGACCGCGCCCATCAGCTGCGCCGGCACCGTCTTGTCGCAGCCGCCCATCAGCACGACGGCGTCCATCGGCTGCGCCCGGATCATCTCCTCGGTGTCGATCGCCATCAGGTTGCGGTATTTGAGGCTGGTCGGCGTGAGAAACACTTCGCCGAGCGAGATGGTCGGAAATTCCAGCGGCAGCGCGCCGGCAGCGAGCACGCCGCGTTTGACCGCCGCCAGCAGCTCGGGAAAATGGCGGTGGCAATTGTTGAAGTCCGACGCCGTATAGGCGATGCCGACCACCGGCTTGTCCAACAGCGCGCGCGAATAGCCCATCGATTGCGCGAACGAGCGCCGCAAGTAGCGCGAGAAATCGCGGTCGCCGTAATCGGTGAGGCCGTGGTCCAGTCCGACAGTTGTTTCTGACATTTCTCGGTCATGTCCTCATCATGGTTCCGCCGCATCGCGCGCCGCCGCACATTATTTGAGCGGAACTGCCGCTAATTCATGCGCTGCAGCGCAGCATTGCGAAAGGGTTTGGTAATCGAATATGCGCAATTTCACTGCATGTTCTCCAGGATTTTTCCGCCGCCAGCTGAAATTGACCCGAAATGGTCGCCGAATTTCAAAAGCCCGCTGCCGGCGTGGATCGTACTGCCGCTCATTTTTGTCGGCGCCGTCGCGGTTGTGACCACGTGGGGCACCGGCAGCCTCTGGCTCGGCCTGGCCACGGCGCTGATCGGCGCGCTGGCGGTGGCATGGTACTGCGAGCGGACCTTGCGCGGCCTCGTCGGCGCCATCGCCCAGATCGCCCGCGGCGACCGCTATGCCGCGCTGCCGGATCGCATCCAGGGCGGCGCGCTCGCCGACAGCGCGGTTGCCGCGGAAACCATGCGGCAAGCGCTGATCGACGCCGACGCGCTGGCGGTCGATCTGCGAAGCCGCGAGGCGGAGATCGCGGCTGCGTCACGCCAGCCGCGGCTTCTTCACCCAGCGCTTCCGCTCCACCATCGACGAGCTCACCGTCACCTTCCAATCCGCCGGCGAGGAAATCCGCGTCACCACCGCCAATCTCGGCGCCCGCAACAAGGACATGTCGGCAGCGCGCCGCCAATGCCGTCGAGGCCGCCGGCCGGCGCCAGCCGCGACGTCGCCGCGGTGGCCGATGCCGCGCGCGGCTTGCTGGCGCTGATCGTCGAATGCACGACCGAAGCGGCCGCCGCCAAGGACGCCACCGACCGCACCATCGCCGATCTCGGCCATACCGACTTCACCGTGCGCAGCCTCGCCGCCGCCGCCGAGCGCATCGGCGCCGTGGTCAAGCTGATCGAGGCGATCGCCTCGCAGACCTCGCTGCTTGGCGCTCAATGCCACCATCGAAGCGGCGCGCGCCGGCGCCGCCGGCCGCGGCTTCGCCGTCGTCGCCTCCGAGGTCAAGACGCTGGCGCAGCAGACCGCCAAGGCCACCGCCGAGATCAGCGCGCAAATTCACGACATCCAGCATGCGGTCAACGAAACGGTCGAGGCTATTGCCGGCGTGTCGTCGAGCGTGACGACGATGAGCAACGCCAACCGGCAATTGACCGGCATCCTCGATCACCAGGCCGCCGAGATCAATCGCATCGGCAATCGCGCCGAGCAGGTCGCCGGCGCGGTCGCCGGCGTATTGCCGGAAATCTCGACCATCGCCACCAGCGTCGAGGAAGCCGGCAACGGCGTCGTCGCCACCGCCGAAGATCTGCTCGGCCGCTCGCAATGGCTGGTCGAGGCGGTGACGCGCTATTTCGCCGATCTCGAATTCGGCTCGATCAAGATCGGCATCCTGCATTCGCTGTCCGGCACCATGACCGCGAGCGAGCGGCCGCTGCAGGAGCTCCTGGTCATGCTGATCGAGCAGCAGAACGCGCACGGCGGACTGCTCGGCCGCCCGCTCGAGCCGGTCATCGTCAATCCGCATTCCGACCCGAAGGCCTATGCCGAACTCGCGCGAGAAGCTCATCGCCGACGACAAGGTCGCGGCCATCTTCGGCTGCTGGAGCTCGGCCTCGCGCAAGGAAGTGCTGCCGATCGTCGAGCGCGACAACGCGCTGTTGTTCTATCCGAGCCAGTACGAGGGCGAGGAGGCCTCGCGCAACATTTTCTATACCGGCGCGACGCCGCCGCAGCAGGCGATCCCGGCGGTGAATTTTCTGCTCGACCAGGGCATTCGCCGCTTCTTTCTGGTCGGCACCGATTACATTTATCCGCGCACCACCAATGCCGTGCTCAAGGGCTATCTGGCGAGCAAAGGCATTACCGAATGCCGCGAACGCTATACCGCGCTCGGCCAGTCCGATTGGCGCGCGGTGGTCGAGGACATCCGCCGCTTCGCCCGCGGCGGCCGCACCGCGATCGTGGCGACGATTTCCGGCGACGCCAATGTGCATTTCTTCCGCGAGCTGGCGAACCAGGAAATCATCGCGGCGCGAAATTCCGGTCATGTCGCTGTCGATCAACGAGGCCGAGCTTGCCGCGCTCAAGCACTCGAATGTCGTCCGGCCATTTCGTGGCGTGGAATTATCTGCACGCCTTCGACACCCCGGAGAACCGCGCCTTCATCGCCGAGTGGCGCCGCTTCACCGGCAAGGCCGACGCCGTGACCAACGATCCGATGGAAGCGACCTGGATCGGCTTTCAGCTGTGGGCCGCCGCGGTCGAGGCCGCCGGCACCACCGATGTCGACAAGGTGCGCGACGCGCTCGGCGGCCGGCGCATCACCGCGCCGAGCGGCTTCTCGGTGCAGATGGACGCCAAGACCCATCATCTGTTCAAGCCGGTCATGATCGGCCGCATCACCGACGACGGCCGCATCCTGCCGGTCTCGGTCACCGAGGGTCTGGTGCCGCCGGAGCCCTGGAGCCCGTGGCTCAAGCGCGCGGCCGGGTCTGCCGGGCCGCTGCGGAAAGCGCAGCGGCAGCGCCGCGCGATAAGCATTCGGCGCATAGACACTTTTCGTCAAATTTGATGCCGATCAATAACGCGGCAAGCGAACCGCGCCTATAGCACCTCGACAAATACCCTGGAACGCTTCTAGAAATAGCCTGCTGAGTTCCAATATCTTGGAATGCCGGCAATCGCCGGGGACGCTTGCCGATGACCTATCCCGAACAATCGCCCGACTGTCGATTATCACGGCTATTTCACCGGCGCGCTCGACCGGTTGCACGGCGAGCGCCGCTATCGCGTGTTTGCCGACCTCGAACGCATCGCCGGGCGCTTTCCGCATGCGATCTGGCATTCGCCGGACGGGCCGAAGAACGTCGTGATCTGGTGCTCGAACGACTATCTCGGCATGGGCCAGCATCCCGAAGGTGATCGGCGCCATGGTCGAGACCGCGACCCGGATGGGCACCGGCGCCGGCGGCACCCGCAATATCGCCGGCAACAATCATCCGCTGGTCGAACTCGAGCGCGAACTCGCCGACCTGCACCGCAAGGAAGCGGCGCTGGTCTTCACCTCCGGCTATGTCTCGAACGAGACCGGCATTTCGACGCTGGCGCGGCTGATGCCGAATTGCCTGATCCTGTCGGACGCCTGGAACCACAATTCGATGATCGAGGGCGTGCGCCAGGCGCATTGCGAGAAGCAGATTTTCCGCCACAACGACATGGCGCATCTCGAAGCGCTGCTGGCGGCCGCCGATCCGGAACGGCCGAAGCTCATCGTGTTCGAGAGCCTCTATTCGATGGACGGCGATGTCGCGCCATGTGAACCCGATCTGCGATCTCGCCGCGCGCTACGGCGCCATGACCTATATCGACGAGGTGCATGCGGTCGGCATGTACGGCCCGCGCGGCGGCGGCATCAGCGAGCGCGACGGCGCCGCCGACCGCATCGACGTGATCGAGGGCACGCTCGCCAAGGCGTTCGGCTGCCTCGGCGGCTACATCGCCGGCTCGACCGCGCTGATCGACGCGGTGCGCTCCTATGCGCCGGGCTTCATCTTCACCACCGCGCTGCCGCCGTCGGTCTGCGCGGCGGCGACCGCCGCGATCCGCCATCTGAAGACCTCGCAATGGGAGCGCGAGCGGCATCAGGATCGCGCCGCGCGCACCAAGGCGGTGCTTGCCGCCGCGGCGTTGCCGGTGATGACCAGCCCGACGCACATCGTGCCGGTCTACTGTCGGCGATCCGGAACGCTGCAAAGCGGCGAGCGATCTTTTGCTCGCCGATCACGGCATCTACATCCAGCCGATCAATTATCCGACCGTGCCCAAAGGCACCGAGCGGCTGCGCATCACGCCGAGCCCGTATCACGACGACGGGCTGATCGACGCGCTGGCCGAAGCGCTGGTCGACGTCTGGCAGCGGCTCGGACTGCCGTTCAAAGAGCGCGCGCTCGCCGCCGAGTGATTTCAAAACTCGGCGCACGGTGGGTCTCTCGGTCGAGCACGACCGACGGTGCGCCGTGGTGCCGATGCCGGTGATGTGAGCGATATTGCGCAGTTTCCACCCTGCGGACACCCGATGCGATCAGATCAAATCGAATATCGTTGCCATTCGGCATGCCGATAGGGTCAGTCGTCAGATATGCAATCCGAAAAATCCTGCGACCACCACGATAACGACCACTACGCCGATGATGTAGAAAATATTCATTGTTTTGATCCGATTGAAGCAACGCCAGCAATAGCTCAACAACGCCGGTGTTTTTTAGTTCCGACCAATTCATTCTTGGCAGTGGCGCGCTCATAAGCCGATCGGTGTGTATAAAATTGACCACTTTGGATTTCGCAACGGCCTATTGCGCCCAAGAATCCGGGTGGCGATCGGATCGCTTTCGAATGCGGCCAATGCGCTACGGTGAAACGACGCGTCAGCGCCTAGGCTGCGGCTGATCGCGCAGAATGATATTCAGCAATGAACTGTGGATTTCGATGCTGCCGTTGTAATCGATCAAGCCAAGCTTGCGAAATTTGTTCATGAAGAAACTCACGCGGGACCGCGTCGTCCCGATCATTTCCGCAAGCGTCTCCTGGCTGACTTTGGCGATGATCGGCTCCGGCCGGCCTTCCTTGCCGAAATTCGCCAGCAGCAGAAGTGTTCGCGCCAGGCGTTTCTCGCTCGAATTGAACAGTTGATCGACCAGGTCCTCCTCGACCCGACTGTTGCGAGCCAACAAGTGCGCGATAAACAGCTCGGCGAACGCCGGCTCTTCGTGGATCACGCGCGTGATGTCGGCCTTCGAATTCGCGCGATCGTGCATTTCGTCAGCGCGGTAACCGTCGACAGACGCAGCGTCTCGCCGGCCAGGCAGCCTTCGCCGAAGAAATCGTCGGGTCCCAGAAGCGCGACCACAGCTTCCTTGCCCTCCTCGGAGACGACGGTCTTCTTGGCCTTGCCGCTTTGAATATAGAAAACCGCATCCGAAGGATCGCCCTGCCTGAATATAATTTGATCCTTCCGATAATCGAAAACGCGTTGCCCACCGTTTACCCTCGCGAGAAACTCTTTGGGGTCGAACGGCAGCTTTGCTTTGCGTTTCATTGCCGGGCCCACCTTCTCATGACGGGGCTCATCCTCGACAGCAGGAACACGACCCTGCTGGAAGGCCACCGCCGCCGCCCGCCTGCGAGCCACGATTCTAAGCAAGTCTAAGGTCCAGTGTCGGTAATGTACATTACCGTATGGTGGAACTTATCACTCGTATGTTTTGGGAAGGTGAAAAGCCAGACGCGCCCGAACCAATTGATAACATTCGCAGGATGCCTGCGTGAGGCCCGGTCGATCAAGGATCGTGACTTGCCGTCGGCCGCCTTTGATCAAACCGGCGCGCTCCAGCTCCCGGACGGCATTGGTGATGGTTGGCCTTTGGACACCCAGCATCTCGCCGAGCAGGCTCTGGGTGATGGCGAGCACGTCACTGTCACCGCGGTCGCGCATCATCAGCAGCCAACGCGCCAACCGCTGCTTGAGGCTGTGCGCACCGTTGCACGCGACCGACACCATGACCTGTTCGAGAAAGGCCTGGGCGTAAGCCTGCATGATACTTCGGAAGGACGGCATCGACTGCATGGACCGCATAAACGCCGCGCGCGACATCCTTACAGCGGTCCCCGGGATTTGAACGAGAAGCTGGATCGAGGAGCGCTTGGCGCCGAAGATGGCCTGCACATCGGTGAAACCCTCCCTCCCGACCGTTGCCATCTCGATGATGCTGCCGTCCGCATAAACCGCCACCACCGAGACGACCCCGCTGTCGGGGAAGAATACATGGTCGAGCGCACTATCGGCGTTCATCAGGATCTGCGCGCGGTGGCAATGAATCTGCTCAAGCTCCGGCATAAGCCGCTTGAGATTGCGGGCGGGCAACGCGAGCAAAAGCCGATTGCGCGGCCAATTTGATGAAGCGTTCGCCGCCATTAGAAGCGCTCGGTCGGGGTTAGTGTATCGCTTGAGCAGCCTACGCCTGTGTCTGTCCGGACATTGAGCAAAACTGCTCACATCCGAAGGGCGTCGCGGGCCGGCTTGATTATTGAATGCGTCAGGGCGCGATCCGCCGAAGCAAGAAAATGTGTCAGTGGATATCTCGGACGGCTAAGCCAAGTGAGCAGTTCTATACAGACCGATGATTCCAGCCGGCACAGGCTCCATCATTATTTGAAGGATACCGACAAGGCGTCCCCGGTCAGGAGACTGACATGACAGAGTCCGACCTTTTTCGGCAGTACGCCAAGGAGGCGATGCGCGCGTTCTCCAAATCCACCAATGAAAATGAAAAGCAGGACTTGATAGGGCTTGCCTGCATCTGGGCGCAAGCAGCGTTGACGAGTGAGAGGGTGTTCGGGTCAAGCTTTGTGTCGTCGCCGCGCGAATCTGCCGACGCCGCACCGCCGACCCGTTAGACCGGCATCCGGTAACCGTAGAGTTCACCAAAACCCTCGACTGCGGCCCCAATATCCGCCGCCGCCGCCGAACAGCAGCACTAACACAACGATTATCAGGATCAATTCCATCATAAATCTCCATCGGCAGTGCCGGCCCTATTTGCCGCGTACTGCATGCCGTACCATCATTGTTTGTCGGACCTGGACTAATGCCCGCCTCGATGTAACGTTCCCCGACGGCGCGAGACGCCAGTGCGTCGTTTCTTTTCCCACGACACCATCAACACCTCGCAAGGAGCATTTGGCATGAAAAAGAAAACTCCGGCCCGTAAAAAGACCAAGAAGGGAGCTAAGATTTCTCATCCCGGCATGATGGGTGACGGCACCGAAGAGCAAAATCTCGGTGAGCGCGGCAACCCGGCGGCGCGCATCAGGAAAAAGGAAGTGACCGCAGCCTTCGGCAAACCGCGCCGAAAAAAATAGCATTCGCGCCCGATAGCGGGGGGCTTCATCGAAGGGGTAACCGCGGCCGCTTCAAGGCAGGCCGCGGTAAGCGGTGGTTCAGCGATGGACCAGTACCGGTATCTTGCAATGGGTGAGGACCTTAACCGTCTCGCTGCCGAGGACGAGCGCGGCGACGCCGTGGCGGCCGTGCGAGGCCATGACGATGAGATCGCAGCCCTTCGACTTTGCGATATCGATGATCGCCCGGTAGGGATGGTCATGCTCGACCTGGACCGTCTCGCAGGCGACACCCGCTGCTTGCGCCGCTGAAGCGACGGCGCCAAGAGTCGTCTGGGCATGGTCCTGCATGCGTGTTTGGTAACGGGCCGGCGTGTCCTCGATCATCTCCGTATCGGTCGTGAAGGTATGAAAAGGCAGCAACACCGTCAGCGCGGTGATTTTGGCGCCGATTCGCTTGGCCAAGGCGACGCCGTATTCGACGGCCTTGCCGGCGAGTTGCGAGCCATCCGTTGGTATCAGGATATTGCTATACATCGTCCGCTCCTCGGTTTCCGTCTTTCCGCGCCTGGAAGCTCAAAATCTCATTTCGCGAGCTGCTTGCGGATCGACAGCAATTCGCGGCGGCGCTTTGCGCTGGTTTTTGGGTAGGTCATTTTGAGTCCCTCGAGCGTATCGAGCATAATCCGGGATACAATCAGCCGGGCATTCTCCTTGTCGTCGGCGGGAACGACATACCAGGGCGCGTGATCGGTGCTTGTCGCGCTGAGGCATTCCTCATAGGCCTTCATGTATTGCTTCCAGAATTTTCTCTCGGCAATGTCCGCGGCGCTGAATTTCCAGTTCTTTTCCGGCTCGTCGATGCGCGCCAGGAAGCGCTTGCGCTGCTCTTCCTTGGAGAGGTGGAGGAAGAACTTGATGATGCGGGTGCCGTTGCCGTGAAGGTGCTTCTCCAAATCCACGATCGAACGATACCGGTCGTGCCAGACCTTCTTGTCGTGATGCGGGCGTGTCCGGGATCGCTTCGCTGCGTAGAATCTCCGGGTGCACGCGGGCGATCAGCACCTCCTCGTAATAGGATCGGTTGAAGATGCCGATCCTCCCGCGTTCCGGCAGATCGCGCGTGGTGCGCCAGAGAAAATCGTGTTCCAGTTCGGCGGCGCTGGGATGTTTGAAGCTGAACACCTGGCAGCCTTGCGGATTGACCCCGGACATGACGTGGCTGATGGCGCCGTCTTTTCCGGCCGCATCCATCGCCTGAAAGATCAGCAGGACGGCATAGCGATTGGACGCGTAGAGCAGCTGCTGTTGCGAGCTCAGTTGCGCGACGTGTTCGTCCAGAAGCTTTTTGTATTGCTCCTTCGACTTGTACACGGGATCGACCTTGGTCGGCCACTTTTTGAGATCGACCTCGTGTCCTTCCCGAACGCGAAAGTCCTTTGAATTTATTTTCATTTTCATGCTCTCGACGGTGCTGGCCGCATGCCGTGTGTGCCATCACTGGTAGAACCGCTTTTGGCGGCATCGAAAATCCGATAGGCGAGCAGTTTCACGCGGTCATTCACGAGGAACCAGGTCACGGCATAGCCCCACACGAACAGTGCCCAACCCCAGCCGAGCGGCGTCATGAACACGCCATACACCGCAATCAGGGTCGCCAGCGTTTGCGTGCCGAGCACCGCGACCCATAAAATCCGCGCCGGGCGTATCGACCAGAACGGGCCGCGGGTGCGCGTCAGGAAAATCGTCAGATGACCGGCCACGGACAGCTTCAGGTACATCAGCGTCTGGATGTGCGCGCGGTCGAGATGGAAGACGCGCTCGCCAAGATAAAACAGGCCGAACGCGGCCACGACGCCAATGATGCCCAGGACCGTGGCGATCCCCAGCACCAGGCGCATGTTCCAGGCCTCGGGCTGATCCTTGTAATGAACATTGTCATAGGCGATGGACAGAATGGCGCCATCGTTGAGCAACGCCAGCATCACGATCATCACCGCCGTCAATGGATAAAAGTTGAAGACCAGGATCGCCAGCGTCATGAACAACAGCACGCGCAGCGTCTCGGCGATGCGGTAGATCGCGTAGCTGTTCATGCGCTGGAAAATACGGCGGCTCTCCTTGATCGCGTCGATGATCACCGACAGGCCGGGAGTCATCAGCACAATGGCTGCCGCCGCGCGCGCCGCGTCCGTCGCGCCTGAAACGGCGATGCCGCAGTCGGCCTTCTTCAGCGCGGGGGCGTCATTCACCCCGTCGCCGGTCATGCCGACGATGTGGCCGCACATTTGCAAGTCAGCGACGATATGGAACTTGTGTTCGGGGAAAACCTGAGCGAAGCCATCGGCCTTCTCGATGGCCCTCGCTACCGCCATGGTTGTTTGTTTCTTCTCGTCGCCTAGGCTGCTGGCATCAAGAATATTTATGCCCATCCCCAATGTCTTGGCGGTTTCCCGGGCGATGGCCAGCGCATCGCCGGTCACCATCTTGACCTTCACGCCCATATGTTGCGCGGTCGCGATGGTTGCCTTGGCGTCCTCCCGTGGCGGATCGAACAGCGGCAGCACACCAAGAAACTGCCATTTGCCATCTCCTTCGGCCCGCGCCACGCCCAATGAGCGAAAGCCGCGCGCGGCGAATTCGTTGACCGCCTTGTCGACGGCGGGCTTCACTTCTGCTGCGTTGGCCGATAACGCCAAGATCACCTGCGGCGCGCCCTTCGTCACTTTGAACGTCTTTCCGTCGGGGCCCGTGACGGCGGCCTCGGTGCGTTTATGCACCGGGTCGAACGGCTGGAAATGACCGACCTTGTAACTTTATCAAGGCTTGATCGTTTTTCAGGCCGCCCAGAACGGCGAGGTCGATAGTGTCGTTATTGTCGGCGCGCGACGCCAGCGCGGCATTGAGGATCACTTGCTCGGCGGGAACCTTGTTCACGCTGAACGGATCGCCCAGCGTCAGCTTGTTCTGGGTCAGGGTGCCGGTCTTGTCGGCGCACAGCACGTCCACGCCCGCCAATTCCTCGATCGCCTCCAACCGGGTCACAATCGCCTTTTTCTTGGCGAGCAGGCGCGCGCCAACCGCCATCGTCACCGACAGCACGGTGGGCATCGCCACTGGAATCGCGGCTACGGTCAGCACCAAAGCGAACTGCAACGTGGTGAGGATCGGATCGCCGCGGAAAATCGCAAAGGCAATGATCGTCGCCACCAGAACCACCGCGAGGATGATCAGGTAATTGCCGATCTTGAGCACCGCGCGTTGAAAGTGGCTGACGGTTTGCGCGCCCTGCACCAGTTCCGCCGTTTTGCCGAAGTAGGTGTTGGCACCCGTGGCATAGACCAGCGCGCCGATTTCGCCCTGACGAACGATCGAGCCGGAAAATATCGCCTCGCCGGATTTGCGGGTGGCGGGCAGCGACTCTCCCGTCAGCGCGGACTGATCGACCTCGATCGGGTCGCCTTCCAGCAAACGCGCATCCGCCGGCACGATGTCGCCCATACGGACGCGGATGACGTCGCCCGGCACCAACTCACGCGCGGCCGGATTGACCCACTTGCCGTCGCGTTTCACCCTGGCCTTGATCGCCAGCGTGGCCTTCAGCGCGGCGATGGCGTTGCCCGCCTGGTGTTCTTCCCAAAATCCGACCACGGCATTGGCGAGGAGCAGAACGAGGATGATGCCAAAGTCCGGCCAATGCCGGGCCACCGCCGACAGGATCACGGCCGCTTCGATCATCCACGGGATGGGACCCCAAAAATAGCTGAGGAATTTCAGGAGCTCATTGGTCTTCTTTTCTTCAATCTCGTTGGGGCCATATTGGGTCAGCCGCTTCTGCGCCTCGGCCTGAGTGAGGCCGTCCGGCGACGACGCCAATTTTTTCTCCACTTCCGCCAGAGGCAGCGATTTCAAATCGTCCTTCGGCGCCGGCTTCGATCCCGGTTTGGTGCCGGGGGCCGTCGGCTGGTCGCTATCGGATTTCATGGCCGGTGTTCCTTCTTTCAGCGCAGCGACGGGCGAATAAGCGCCAGTGTGTGCTGCGCGATCATCAGTTCCTCGTTGGTGGGGATGACCCAGACCGACACGCCGCTGTCCGTGGCGGAAATGCGCGGTCCGCCGGACTTGTTCGCTTGTTCGTCGAGCTTCACGCCGAGCCACGAAAGCTTGGCGCACAGCGCCGCGCGGACCGGGGCGGAGTGCTCGCCGATGCCGGCGGTGAACACAAAAGCGTCCAGCCCGCCGAGCACGGCCGCGTAGGCGCCGGCATATTTGGTCATCGCGTATACGAAATACTCCACCGCCGCGACCGCGCGCGGGTCAGCGCTCTCCTGCAACACCCGCATGTCGTCGCTGATGCCGGAAAGGCCGAGCAGGCCGGCGCGCTCGTATAGCATCTTCTCCAGCGACGCGTCGTCGAACAGCTTACGGCGCAGCAGATAGAACAGCGCACCCAGCGACACGTCGCCCGAACGCGTTGCCATGGGCAGCCCGGACACGGCGCCGAAGCCCATCGTGGTGTCGACGCTGCGCCCGTCCAGCATGGCGCACATGCTTGCGCCGCCGCCGAGATGCGCGGCGATGACGCGCCGCGCCTGCGGCGCGAACTTCGGCACCTGCCGGCTGATGTAGTCGTAAGAAATGCCGTGATAGCCCCAGTGCCGCACCCCGGCATCGCGCACATCCTTCGGCAGCGCGTAGATCTGCGCCACCTCCGGCATCGTCCGATGGAACGAGCTATCGAAACAGGCCACCTGCGGCAGGCCGGGGAACGCCTCGGCCAGCGCGCGGGCTCCGAGCACGTTGTAGGGCTGGTGCGACGGTTCCATGACCACAAGCGAAGTCGAGATAGTCCAGCACGTCGCTCTCGATCCGCACCGGCGCCTCGAAGCGGGCGCCGCCGAGCACGATACGGTGGCCGGCGGCTATCACCTTGCTGTCGCCAAGATTGGCTTCCAGCCAGGTGATGACGAAGTGCAGCGCTGTTTTGTGGTCGATCGCGCGATCTTTGCCCCATCCATGCACGCCTAATTGCTTGCCGTCCGCGTTCGTGACGACAAAATGCGGATCGCTTTCCATGCTGTCGATCTGGCCGCGACAGAGCAGAGGCAGCGATCGGGACGCATCCACCGCATAGGCGCCGAACTTCACGCTGGTGGAGCCTGCATTGACCACGACGATGGCCTCGCTGACGCTGGCCGCATTCATGGCGCACTCATGGCCGATCACTCCGCGATTTCAGGCAGCAGGATGGCGGGATCGCGCGTCAGCGCATCGGCGTACAACACGGCGGCGGCGGCCGAGAAGCGGCGCGCCGCGGCGGTGTCGGCGCGGCTGGTCAGGATCACCGGCACCCGCGCACCGACCACGAGGCCTGCGATCTGCGCATCGGCCATGAAGGCGAGATTCTTGTAGACCATGTTGCCGGCCTCGATGTTCGGCACGATCAGTACATCGGCAAGGCCCGCGACCGGCGATGAGATATGCTTGATCCGCGCCGCTTGCGCGTCCACGGCGGCATCGAGATCGAGCGGCCCGTCGACGATGCCGCCGACGATCTGCCCGCGATCGGCCATCTTGGCCAGAATCGCGCCGTCGAGCGTGGCCGGCATTTTGGTCTGCACCATCTCGACTGCGGCCAGCACGGCGACCTTCGGCAGCTCGATGCCGAGCGCGCGTGCGAAACCGATCGCGTTCTGGCAGATGTCGCGCTTCTGGTCGGTGTCGGGCGCGATATTGAGCGCGACATCACTGATGATGAAGCGGCGCGCATAGGTCGGCACCGACACCATGATGCAGTGGCTGATCAACCGTCCGGTGCGCAGTTTCGCTTCCTTCTGCATGATCGCGTGCAACAGCACGTCGGTGTGCAGGCTGCCCTTCATCAGCGCCGCAATCTCGCCGGTACCCGCGGCGGTGGCGGCCTTGAGCGCCGAGTCCTCGGCGCCGTCGGTGGCCACGACCCGGCAGTTGGCGATATCCAGATGCGCCTGATCCGCGATCTGCCGGATCTCGGCCTCGGGGCCGAACAGCACGGGTAGGATCAGCCCGGCCGCGGCGGCCTCCACCGCGCCGGCCAGCGCATCGGCGCTGCACGGGTGCACCACGCCGGTCAGCATCGGTTTGAGACCGTGACAGCGTTCGATGAGCCCGTCGAGCCGATGCTCCGCCACCTGATATTGTTGCCGTGTCGTCGGCGCCAGAACTTCCAGGATCGCAGTGGCGAACACTTGGCCCGCCGGGTCGGCGCATTGGCCGTCCAGCACGACGATCCCCTGATCCGACCATTTCTCCCGCACGACCAGTCGCGCCGTCATCGCCGCGCCGATCGGCAATGCACCCTTGATCTGCACCGAGGTTTTTCGGATCGAGGTCCCGGGTCCCGGGAGGTCTGAGCCAACCAGCGCCGTCAGGATGGCCGTGACGATGCCGGCAGCCCCCTGGCTCTCGCCGGGGCCGGTAAGCATATTCATTTCGCCGAAGGCGGCGGCCCAGGCCCGCACGTCACCGGCCTGCAACGTGCGCTGAACCGACGCGGACGTCCCCGACGGCGATCTCTTTGAACGTCTTGTTCACGATGGTCGGCATGGCAGCGAATATCCAACAGGCACGGCACGATCGAGCGGCTCCCGCTGCGATCCAGTGTTATTGCGCTGTAATCCAACGCGCGATCGCCGGCCAATGCTCTTTGAGCGTGTGCGCTCCCATGAACAGCCCGATATGGCCGCCGGGCACGGTTTCCGAAACGATGCGATTCTCGGCGTGCCGAGATATTTCGCGGCGTCGAGGACCTGTTCGGGCGTCGTGATATCGTCGGCGGCGCCGGCCAGGAGGTAAACCGGACAGGTGATGTTGCGCAGATTGAGCTTGCGGCCGAGACCGACAAATTCGCCCTTGGCGAACCGGTTCTCCTTGAACAGTTGCGTGATCACCTGGAGATACCAGCGTCCCGGCAGGTCGATCGGGTTTTCATACCAGCTGTTGAACGTCTCTTCCTTGGCGAGATAGGCCGGGTCGTCAATGTGCTCGTAAAGATCGATCTGGTCTTGGACGTAATGTTGCTGGGGATGCATGTTCTTCCAGCCCGCAAGCATGTATTTGCCCAGCATCAAGCCGCCGCCAAGTGCGACCAGCTCTTGATAGAACGAGACAGGGGATTTGTGCGCCATGCGTTTGATCGGCCCGTTGCCGGCATCGGTATCGATCGGCGCGCCGGCGAGCACGAGCGCGTTCACCTTGTCGGGAAAGCGCGCCGCGACCATGGCCGATACCCAGCCGCCCTGACAAAGGCCGACGAGATTCACGCGGCCACCGAGATCGTCGATCGCAACAACGACCTCGGCGAGGTAATTGTCGATCTCCAAGTCTTTCATGTCTGCGGTCGCCGATTTCCAGTCGGTCAAGGCAACATGGCCAATTCCGTTGGCCAGCAGAGTTTCGACGAGGCTTTGGCCTTTATGATAGTCGGCGATCATGGCGGTATGACCGGCGTGAGGCGCATCGATAAGAGTCGGAATTCCGCCCGGTTTTCCGTAATCGCGCAGCACCATGGTCCGCAGATCGAGCCGCACCTGGTTCGGCGTCGCCAGGACGGGTCGCAACTCGTCATGAATTTTGATCTCTTCGTCGACGAATTTGAGATTCTTGGCGTAAAGCTCGGTCCCCTGTTCGAACATCGCCGTCGCCATCGCCATCGGCCAGAACGCCGGGACACTCGGCAGCGACAGATTTGCGGGGATAGCCGACGATTTATCCAACATGCTCTCATCCTTTCGCCGGATACCCTTTGACTGCGGATTATTGCGGGCTTCTATCCGGCGGCTATGACGCTGGTCCGTTCGTCTTCTGGGATGCGGACCACGGTCCAGACGCCGTTTGTGCCGGGGGTTGCTGCCCCGCCAACGCCAACGCCACGACCGGGATTCATGCTGTCGACCATCGACGTCGGCATCAGGATGGTGGCGCCACGCTCCTTGGTCGTTTCATAGATGATGTTCATGGCGCGCAGTTGAGAGCGCCATCGGGTGATCGGCATAGGTCATCGCCGCCTCGACGAACTTGCCGGCGATCGCGGCCTCGGCCGAGCCGAGAATGACCCGCGCCTGCTTTTCGCGTTCCGCCTGGGCTTGCCGCGACATGGCGTCCTGCAAGGCAACCGGAATGGCGACGTCGCGGATCTCGACGGACTTGACCGAAATACCCCAGTCGGCGGTTTTGCGGGCGATTTCGACGCGCAGGAGTTCGTCGGCCGCGGTGCGTTCCGATAACAGCGCCGCCAGCATCGACGAGCCGATCATTTCCCGAAGCGACGTCTGGGCGACGCGATCGATGGCTTCGCGGTAGTTGGTGATGTTCAGAGCCGCCTTTTGCGCGTCATGGACGAACCAGAAGATGATCGCGTCGACATTCACCGGGACGGTATCTTTGGTCAGCGCCGCCTCGGCGCTGAACGCCGTAGTCTGAATGCGCTCATCGATGACGGCCACGATGTGATCGATGACCGGAATGATGAGGAAGAGTCCCGGTCCCTTAACGCCGCGCAATTTGCCGGCGCGCAGGATGACGAATTTCTGCCAGGTGTTGGCCATCTTCAGCGCGGCGGCGATGACGACCGCAACGACCACGACGGCGATGCCCGCATAAAGATAACCCATGGCGCTCAATCCGGCGCCGATGGCGAGGCAAACGATGGTGATAAAAATGGTGATTGGATTCATTGTCTTGTCTCCTACTCGACCGCTGCGCCCTGCCTCACATATAATCACGACCTTCGCTCCACGCATTTCTGAGCAATATTGCTCACACGGCGGCACCCTTCTTGTGCTTTTAGTGGTCCCATCGTCGGGGCCGGCCTCGCCAACTGATCGTGGATCCATGCATAAGCGTAAAGAACGCGTCCCAGTATCCGCCAAATCGAGCAAGCGGTTTCCTTCGATCCCGAACAGGCGTAAGATCGGTCTGCTAGGGCATGGCATGGCGACAAAGCACCAATCCTCATTCGATCCGAAATTGTTTCTCGCCAAGATCGGCGACGGACGCGGCATCGGCAAATACCGCAAGGACCAGATCGTCTTTTCGCAAGGCGACGCGGCGGACGCGGTTTTTTACCTTCAGAAGGGCAAAGTGAAGATCACTGTCGTCTCCGAGCAAGGCAAGGAAGCGGTTATCGCGATCCTCGGAACGGACGAATTCTTCGGCGAGGGCTGTCTAGCCGGGCAGCCGCTGCGTATCGCGACCGTCACGACATTGACGGACTCCGTCATCGCACGGCTGGAAAAGGCGGCTATTATTCAAGTGATCCATCGGGAGCCGGCATTCTCCGAAAAATTTATCGCGCATCTTCTGGGCCGCAGCATCCGCGTCGAAGCGGACCTGGTCGATCAGCTGTTCAATTCGAGCGAGAAGCGGCTTGCCCGCCTGCTGCTTGCTGTTGGCGAACTTCGGCAAGGAGGGAGCACCCGAGCCGGTAATCGCAAAAATCAGCCAGGAGACGCTGGCGGAGATGATCGGAACGACGCGGTCGCGCGTCAGTTTCTTCATGAACAGATTTAGAAAAATGGGCTTTATCGACTACAACGGCGGCATCGAGGTCCACAGTTCGTTGTTGAATGTCGTTCTGCACGATCAGCCGCAGATCAAGGCTTAGATTTTCATATCTGCGTTTACGCCGCGTTTTATCGAGCTAGATCATCGGGCCCTTTGCGCCTCCCGAACGCTTGAAGGTGAGCAGTCTTATACAGACGCCGTTTGCCGATCGCTCCTAAATGGCATCAAGGGCGGTGGTTTCTCCAACCGAGGAAAAGCTCGTGTCTTTGCAGCATCGTTCGGCGGAACAAGCGGTCCATGCCGAGCCTCGGATGTCATTTTGCCGCGAGAGCGCGCAGCCCATGCGGATAGCCCAGACGACGCCTCAGCCCTCCGTGCAGGATGCCATGCTTGCCGCCGTTCCGGGTCTGCGCGCATTCGCGATGTCACTTTGCGGTAAATTCGATCGCGCGGATGACCTCGTCCAGGAGACGCTCATCCGCGCCATGACCAACATCCATTCATTCACGCCGGGAACGAACCTGTCCGCATGGCTCTTCACCATCCTGCGCAACCAGTTCCGGTCGGAATATCGCAAGCGACGCCGCGAAGTCGAAGACGCGGATGGCGGCTACCTCGACGGCCTGCATTCGGCTCCCGAGCAGCACAGCCGCTTGGAGTTCAGGGAGCTCTTCGCCGCGCTGGCAAAGCTGCCGCTCGAACAGCGCGAGGCCCTGCTGCTGGTCGGCGCGTCGGGCTTCTCCTACGACGAGGCTGCCGAGATATGTGGGATAGCGGTTGGGACGATAAAGAGCCGCGTCAATCGTGCGCGTACACTGCTCGCGGCGTTGCTCGAACGCGACCGTGCGGACAAGTTCGGCCCAAACCCCAAGTCCGCCGACAAGTACGCCGACAAATCCGCCGAAGTGTGAACCGGTTATGAAGCGGTCGCACTTCCAAGCCGGAAGGCGGCCGTCCTCGGTTCATCTATGCCGGCTCGTTCTCAATAGCGACCGTAACCACCGCCTAGGACGCCGTTAACAATGCCGCCGACAAGGGGAGCAACACCGTAGCCCGGGCAGCCATATCCATAGCCCGGACCATAACCGTAGCCATAGCCGGCGCAGCTGTCGTAGATCGGCCCATTGACATAGCCGCCGCCGTAGCCACCGCCGTAGCCGCCGCCGTATCGGGCGCCATGACCATATCGGGCAACATGGCCGCCACGGGCGTGGCCGGCCATCGCGTGGCCGCCATGGCCATGGGCAGCCAATGCCGTTGTCGCCATCGGCAAGCAACCGAGCGCGGCCGCGGCGGCAAAAGCGATGAGTGTTTTATGAAGCACGTGAGCCTCCAAGCTTAGCTCAAACAAAAAATTTTGTTCTGAGGATACTGACAACGCCGCGCTGCTACGAATGGTTGCGGGCATGAGGACACGTTCGCGTGTGCTTGGACCTGCGGCGGCGGTCCGCCGAACGCGCCGTGTGTGTGCATTTCGACAGCACCTAACGGATCATCTCGCTTATGCGGACAATTCGTATCTTTTCCAGAAACAACGCCAGCTTCACGGCACGATTGCAACGATGCCGCGTGCCTACTGCAGCAGCCAGGATGCCATTGCGTTGAACCGGGATTTTGGCTGCATCGGCTTTGCCGGCGCCGGATCGCGATCGACCGCGCCCTTGACGCCGAATTGTATCTTCCCGGCTGTCTGATTTGTTTCAGCGTCCTTGTTGCGATCGTGAACCTGACCCGCTTGGTAAAATTTCCGTCCCTCGCAGTGCGGGCATCGCACCGAGAACTCGCGCGGCAAATTCATCGTATTGCGCATGGCAATTTCGCAGCCACACGTCGGACAGCTCACGCAAGTGTCAGGCCTGACATCTTTCCGGAAGGTCGCCACGACTGCCTACTTTCCTGCCGACGCGGATTGAGCGGGGCCTCGTTCCACGTTGCTTTGAAGCTCGCGATGCCGGCCGCGGACCGGCATCGACTACGAAACCGACGACCAGGGCTTTAGCCAACAGGCCAAGCCCCGTCGTCATTGCCAACCTGCTTACTTGAGCGCGGATGAAACCGATGAGAAGGTCGTGTTCAGCTTCGTACCGAGACCCTGCACGACCGCGATGATTGCAACCGAGATGCCGGCGGCGATGAGTTCATATTCGATGGCGGTCGCCGCCGTTTCGTCCTGCAGAAAAGATGAGATGAGATTTTTCATTGCAAACTCCTTTTGGTCCCATGTGGGCCATTGACCGTCAGATAGTTATCGGCCGGTTGAATACTAGAGGTCGATTGGAAATATTCGCGTAAATACAGTATTATTGAAATAATATTATATCGTCGCAAGTATTAGATAAACGATACGTAAAAGATAACTATAAATCACAACTTGTTATTGTCGCGCGATGGCCGCAGCGACGGGCCTGCGGACTAACGGCCTGGGCATGATCGGAGCCGAAAAGCGGCGATAGCGGATGCTATCGGCTTCCCCGATGTGAGCAATTTTGCACAGTCTTCGCCGCGGTATGGGTCTTTCATGCGGCGGTGGGATTTGTGCTCCGGGGTGGTGCCGTTCGTCGTTAATCAGGTTGTCGCGGCAAACGCGAATGGCCGAAAGTTGGGGGGATTGGCCCGGCTGTTTGTCGTCGGCACGAGTGGCTTAGTTTTTACGAGGGCAGACCATGGAGTCGTCGAAGTACCGCGAGCGTCCCCCGCCGGCAGCCGTCTGGTCGTTCCCCAACAGCCAGTCGATCAGGGACCTCGATGACGCGAGCGCGCTCGCCCAAGCGATTGTGGATACGATCCGCGATCCGCTGCTTGTCCTCGATCAGAACCTGCGCGTCGTCGCCGCCAACCGCGCTTTCTATCAGACGTTCAAGTTGAACCGTGAGGACATTCACGGCCAGCCGATTTACGGGCTGGGCAACGGGCAGTGGGATATCCCAGAGCTTCGGCTGCTCCTGGAGGATGTCGGGCCCCGGCATGCCGCGATGGAGGCTTATGAAGTCGAGTGGGACTTTCCGATCATCGGACGACGCACGATGCTGTTGAACGCACGCGAGGTGTTCAACCAAAGGGATACTCAAAAGCTCATTCTCCTGGCGATCGAGGACGTCACGGATCGGCGCACTGCGGAGCGGATGACGGCGGAACTGCTGCAACAGAAGGAGACGCTACTCCAGGAGATGCAGCATCGTGTTGCCAACAGTCTGCAGATCATCGCGAGCATTCTTCTTCTCAAGGCTCGGACCGTGCAATCCGAGGAGACCCGCTCGCATCTGCGGGATGCGCACGATCGGGTCATGTCGGTAGCGACCGTCCAGCAGCAACTGCAAGGCTCGCGACATGGCGAGGCAATCGAACTCGGGCCTTATCTGTCCCGGCTGTGCGAGACCCTGGCGACCTCCATGATTGGCGACAGTCGGCCGATCGCCGTGAAGGTGGAGGCCGGTCCCGGAATGGCGACATCCGCCGAAGCGGTGAGCATCGGCCTGATCACTACGGAACTCGTTATCAACGCACTGAAGCACGCATTCCCCGGCGGCAGCGGCAACGGTGAAATCTTGGTCGGATACGAGGCCGACGAAGCCAACTGGCGTTTATCGGTGTCCGACAACGGTGTCGGATTGCAGCAGGACGGGAACCGCCGCGGGCATACCGGCCTGGGAACCACCATCGTCGAAGCGCTCGCGCATCAGCTCAAGGCCCGCGTCGAGATAACCGATCGATCGCCGGGATTGATCGTATCGATCGTCCACACCGCATGACAGTCATGGGGCTACGCACGGCAACGCAAGGGGAGACAAACTAATGTCACTGGGGCTCATTCTGGTTATCGTTCTCGTCATTTTCCTCTTGGGCGGTTTCAGCGGCCGTTTCGGCGGCTACGGCTACGGTTATGGACACGGCGGCGTCGGCATTATCGGCATCGTCCTGATCATCATCGTGGTTCTTATGCTGGCCGGGCGGCTTTGAAATGGATATGAACCGCTATTCCAGCCGCGAGCCCAGCTCGGTCGCAAAATCGACGCCCGATCACTGGATTCTCTTTATCGTCGAAGGAACAGTCCTCATTTTCTTGGGGCTGCTCGCGATTGCAATTCCATCGATCGCCAGTGCGAACGTCACCGGCATGCTGGGGTGGCTGTTTCTCGCCAGCGGAGCGACAGGGTTGGTGACAACCTACTGGGCGCGACAGGCGCCGGGATCCTTGTGGTCGCTGGTATCGGCGGTGCTGGCGATATTCGTCGGCGTGGTGCTGATCGAGAATAAATCGCAGGATTTGTATGGCGGCCTGCTGGGGTGGCCGTTTCATGACGCCGGCCCACTGCGACTGATTTTGGTTCTGTTCTTCCTCGTCGAAGGTGGCGCGTCGATCATGTTCGCGATCGAACATCGGCGGCAGCTCTCTCGTCACTGGTTTTTCATGCTCGCAAGCGGATTGGTCGATATTTTCTTGGCCAGCATCATCATTTTTGCTCTGCCGGGCACCTCCGCCTGGACATTGGGGCTGCTGGTGGGGATCAATATGATTTTCGGCGGCTGGGCGCTGATCGCGATCGGACTGCATGCCCGTTCGGAATGGGCCGGCGCGAATGCGATTTGGCTGCGTAACACTTGATCGATTCCGGCGATCGCTCCGCGCCGCCGATCTTTATTATTTCGAGAACTTAAATCTCGCTGAACCAAATGTTTTGCACTATTCATGGTCATGGATTCCGGGCTCGCCGCGGAGCCTGTCATCGGGCCGCGCAACTTCGCGCGGACCCGTTGGCGGCGCCCCGGAATGACGCCCCGCCACGCGCCGTGCCGCGACCGCTACCGCGACGGTGACGACGAGAAAGCGCGCCAGATGATGCGCGCCGACATAAACCGGATCGAGATGGAGCGCGAGCGCCAGCACCATCATGGTGTCCTGCGCGCCGGGCGCAAACGCGATGACGACATTGGCGATCGGAAACCCGAACAGATGCACCACGATCGCGATGAAGAAGGCCGCGACCGCCATCGGCGACCGCGAACGAGCCGAGCGCGGCGCCGAGATAGCCGACCAGCATCCGCAACGACGTATTGGCGAAGCGCGAGCCGACCAGCGCGCCGAGCGTGAACGACCGCGCTTGAGCCGAGCCACCACGGCAGCGCGGCGTCGAGCGAGGCCGCTGCCGTGGAGCAGCGCCGATCCCGCCATGGCGCCGAACAACAAGCCGCCGGGAAAGCGCAGGCGCAGAAACGCGAGCGCAAATGCGGTCGACACGACCACCAGCACCGATCATCTGCGCCGAGCACGGAGAATCCGGCGGGTCCGCGCGGCAGCGGCAGCGCCGGCACCACGAGCCCGAACAGCGCGAGCCCGTTGGGCAGGCCGAGAACGAGCAGCAGCACGCGCACGGTCTGGACGATGGCGATGGCGCGCAGGTCGCCGCCGAGCTCGGTCGACAGCGCGATCACCTGCGCCATCGCGCCGGGACTCGCGCCCAGCAGCGCCGAGAACAAATCCCAGCGATGCACGACGCGCAGATAGGCCATGGTCGCGACGATCATGGCCAGCGAACCCAGCATCAACAGCGCGATGCTGGCCGGCCAGGTCTCGACGCCGCGCAACGTCTCCGGCGTCACCACGGTGCCAAGCAGCGTGCCGACGATGACGTAACAAACGCGCGCGAGTGGCAGCGGCAGCCGCACCGGACGTCCCAGCAGCGCCGCCGTCGCCACCGCCAAGACCGAACCGGAAACAAGGCCCGCCGGCAAACCTAATAGAGTGAACGTCAGCGCCGCCGGCGAGCGCGATGGCGAGCGTCTCGGCCGTTTCGGTCAGCGTGCGCGATGGCGGAAATTGCGGCAGCATCGACGCGCCATGAATGCCCGCTGCGGCAAGCGCCGTCAACGCGCCGAAGCGCGTCGACACGGGCAATGGACAGGCCATCGGAAAAGTGGTGACCTTACCTAAAAGAGGCGCCGCTGGAGACGAATGCGCCGATGACGCGCGGGACGGGGCGGGTAAGGTCATGCTGCAAGGCTGGGTCGTCGTCGCCATTGCGCTCGCCTATATCGGCCTGCTGTTTCTGGTCGCGAGCTACGGCGACCGCATGCGCATCGCGCGCGGCGCCGCGTCGCGGCTTTTGATCTATCCGCTGTCGCTTGCGATCTATTGCACGTCGTGGACGTTCTTCGGCTCGGTCGGCCTTGCCTCGCGCTCGGGCTTCGATTTCCTCGCCATCTATATCGGCCCGCTGGTGATGGTCGGGCTGGCTTTTCCGCTGGTCATGCGCATCGTGCGGCTCGCCAAGGGCCAGAACATCACCTCGATCGCCGACTTCATCGCCGCGCGTTACGGCAAGAGCCAGGCGGTCGCGGCGACGGTGGCGCTGATCGCCATCGTCGGCATGATCCCCTACATCGCGCTGCAGCTCAAAGCGGTGTCGGCTTCGGTCTCGACCATCTTGGCGGAAGCCTCGCCGAGCGGCGCGGCACCGCCGCTGCTCGGCGACATCGCGCTGTTTGTCGCGCTGGCGATGGCGACCTTCGCGGTGCTGTTCGGCACCCGCCACACCGACGCCACCGAGCATCAGGACGGCTTGATGCTGGCGATCGCGGCGGAATCGATCGTCAAGCTGATGGCCTTCCTCGCCGTCGGCGTGTTCGTGACCTTCGTCATGTTCCACGGGCCGCTCGCGCTTGTTCGCGCGCGCGCTTGACGAGCCGCGCACGGCCGCGGCGTGCTGGCGCATGCCCCGCAATTCGCTTCGTTCTGCGCCATGACGGTGCTGTCGCTGTTCGCCATCGTGCTGTTGCCGCGGCAATTCCATGTCACGGTGGTCGAGAACCACAGCGAAGCCGAAATCCGCCGCGCCGCCTGGCTGTTCCCGCTCTATCTGGTGCTGATCAATCTGTTCGTGCTGCCGATCGCGATGGCCGGCCTGCTGACGTTTCCGACCGGCCGCATCGACAGCGACATGTTCGTGGTGGCGCTGCCGCTCGCCGCCCATTCCGAAGCTGATCACGCTCATCGCTTTCGTCGGCGGCCTGTCGGCGGCGACCGCGATGGTGATCGTGGAGACGGTCGCGCTCGCCATCATGGTGTCGAACGATATCGTCATGCCGCTGGTGCTCAAGCGCCGCGACCGGCTCGCCGGCGAGCCGCACGATGCCGGCGCGCAATTGCTGACCACGCGCCGCATCGCCATCTTCGTCATCCTGTTGCTCGCCTACATCTATTACCGCTCGGCCGGCGAGGCGCAGCTCGCCGCGATCGGGCTGTTGTCGTTTGCCGCGGTGGCGCAGCTGGCGCCGGCATTTTTCGGCGGACTGGTCTGGCGGCGCGGCACCGCGCTGGGCGCCATCGCCGGCATGAGCGCCGGCATCCTGGTCTGGGGCTATACGCTCTTGCTGCCGAGCATTTCCGACGCCGGCATCGTCGGCGCGCGCATCCTGACCGACGGGCCGTGGGGGCTCGGCTTTCTGCGGCCGCAGGCGCTGTTCGGCCTCGACCTGCCGCCGCTGGTCCACGGCGTGCTGCTCAGCCTTGCCGCCAATATCGCCTGCTATATCGGCTGCTCGCTCGGCCGCCGGCCGACGGCGATCGAGCGGGTGCAGGCGGATCTGTTCGTGCCGTCGTCGCTCGACGCCGATCGCGCCGAGCTTTCGGCTGCGCCGCGCCTCGGTGACGGTCGAGGAACTGATCGCGACCGTCGCGCGCTATCTCGGCGAGGAGCGCACCCGCGAGTCCTTCGCCAGCTTCGCGGCGACGCGCCGCATCGGCCTCGAGCCGGCGGCCGAGGCCGATTTCCAGCTCTTGCAATACGCCGAATATCTGCTCGCCTCGGCGATCGGGGCGGCGTCGTCGCGGCTCGTGCTGTCGCTGGTGTTGCGCAAGCGCACGGTGTCGACCAAAGCGGCGCTGAAACTGCTCGACGACGCCAATGCCGCGATCCACTACAACCGCGAAATCCTGCAGACCGCGCTCGATCACGTGCGCCAAGGCATCGCCGTGTTCGACAAGGAGCTGGCTCTGGTCTGCTGGAACCGGCAGTTCGGCGAAATCTTCGATCTGCCGCACGAACTGACGCGCGTCGGCATCGCGCTCGACGATATTTTGCGCCACATCGCCGAGCACGGCGAGCGCCACGCCAGGAACGTCGACGCGTTCATCGCCGAGCGCATCGCCAGATACACCTCCGAAGCCGAGCCGTTCCTCGAACGCTTCGCCGAGCGCGGCCTGGTGATCGAAGTGCGCGCGAACCGCATGCCCGACGGCGGCCTGGTCACGACCTTCACCGACATCACCCCGAGCGTGAAGGCGGCCGAGGCGCTGGAGCGCGCCAATGCGACGCTGGAGCGCCGCGTGCGCGAGCGCACCGGCGAACTGACCCGGCTCAATGCCGAGCTCGAGCGCGCCAAGGCCGAGGCCGACGAGGCCAACGTGTCGAAAACCCGCTTCGTCGCCGCCGCCAGCCACGACATCCTGCAGCCGCTCAATGCCGCGCGGCTTTACGTCACCAGCCTGATCGAGCGCCAGACGCGAGGACGGCGAGGACGCCGATCTGGTGCAGAACATCGACGCCTCGCTTGAAGCGGTCGAAGAAATCTTCGCCGCGCTGCTCGACATTTCGCGGCTCGACACCGGCGCGATGAAGCCGGAATTCGCCGATTTCCGCATCGACGAATTGCTGCACCGGCTCGACGTCGAATTCGCGCCGCTGGCGCGCGAAAAGGGCCTCGATCTGACGTTCATGCCGTGCTCGCTGAACGTGCGCTCGGACCGCCGGCTGCTGCGGCGGCTGTTGCAGAACCTCATTTCCAACGCCATCAAATATACGCCCGCGGGCAGCGTGCTGGTCGGCTGCCGGCGGCGCGGCGGGCGGCTGCGCATCGAAGTCTACGACACCGGCATCGGCATCCCGCACGCCAAGCGCCGCGCGGTGTTCAAGGAATTTCACCGGCTCGATCAGGGCGCGCGGGTGGCGCGCGGCGTCGGCTTGGGCCTTTCGATCGTCGAACGCATCGCGCGCGTGCTCGATTGCGAGGTGGCGCTGAAATCCAATGTCGGCCGCGGCTCGCGCTTTTCGATCGAAGTGCCGCGCGGCGCCGGCCAGCTCGCTGCGCCGAAACTGCGGGCGCCGCCGCGGCTCGATGTCGGGCAGCTCGACGGCACGGTCGTGCTCTGCATCGACAACGAGCGCGCCATCCTCGACGGCATGGAGACGCTCTTGGGCGGCTGGGGCTGCCGCACGCTCATGGCGGCGGACTTAAGCCGAGGCGCTGGCGGCGATCGAAGGCAGCGGTCTCGAACCCGACGGATTTCTGGTCGACTATCATCTCGACGGCGCCAACGGCATTGCGGCGATCGCGGAATTGCGCCGCCGCCTCGGCCGCCATGTGCCGGCGATCCTCATCACCGCCGACCGTTCGCTGCACGTGCGCGAGGAAGCCCGGACCGAAGGCGCGCATCTTCTCAACAAGCCGCTCAAGCCGGCGTCGTTGCGCGCGCTGATCGCGCAATGGCGGGTGCAGCGCGTCGCGGCGGAGTAGTCGAACTACAGGTCATCCTCCGCGAGGGCGAATGATCCAGTACACTCTAAATGGCCGGCGAATACTGGATCCTCCGCTAGCGCGGCCGGTGACAGATCACGATGCGAGATTTAAGCGGCCACTGCCCGGCTTCGATCTTGCCCGCGGCGATGACGGCCTGGGTGCGGCTTTCGACGCCGAGTTTTTGCAGGATCGCGGAGACATGGGCCTTCACCGTCGCCTCCGACACGCCGAGCTCGTAGGCGATCTGCTTGTTGAGAAGCCCGCCCGACAGCATCATCAGCACCCGCACCTGCTGCGGCGTCAGCGTCGCCAGCCGCGCGATCATGGCGGCGGTTTCGGCGTCGGCGCCGCGTCCGAGATCGACGTCGGGCGGCGTCCACACCTCGCCTTGCAGCACCCGCGCGATCGCCTGCCGCAGCGCCTCGATGCCGAGCGTCTTGGGGATGAAGCCGGAGGCGCCGAATTCCATGCAGCGGCGGATCACGGCGGGATCGTCATTGGCCGAGACCACGACGATCGGCAGGCCCGGATATTGCGCGCGCAGATACATCAGGCCGGAAAAGCCGCGCACGCCGGGCATGCGCAGATCGAGCAGAACCAGATCGATCTCGCCGCCGCGTTCGAGCAGCTCGGTGACCTCCTCGAACGTGCCGGCCTCGCCGACTTCGACGCGATCGAACAAGCCGTTGACCGCCTCGCGCAGCGCGCCGCGGAACAGCGGATGATCGTCGGCAATCAACAGACGATGAGATGTCGCCTCGCTCAAGATAAGCCCCGGTTCGCCAGGCTGGCAATCAATGTTACCGCCGTTTGCCAGGCCCGGTCCACGATCCAGTTTTGTGGCCAGAGTCTATCGGCTGCTGCCGAGAAATTGCAGCACCACTTCGCGCCGGTGCGGCCGGCGCGATGCTCGGCCACATAGATGCCCTGCCAGGTGCCGAGCGCCAAAGCGCCGTCGACGACCGGCACATGCAACGATACGCCGTTGAGCATGGATTTGACATGCGCCGGCATGTCGTCAGGGCCTTCGACGTCGTGCACCCAGCCGGCCTCTGCCGGCGCCAGCCGATTGAGCGCGGTGAGAAGATCGGTGCGCACGTCGGCGTCGGCATTTTCCTGGATCACCAGCGACGCCGAGGTATGCTGAAGATAGAGCAACACGGCGCCGTCGCGCGCCTTGATCTGTTCGACGAATAACGCCACGTCGCGCGTGATCTCGAAAAAACCTTCGCCTGGCGTCGCCACGGTCAACGCGGCCGTTGCCGATGTATCGACGCGCGCGGTGCGGACGGCTGACAATTCGCTCAAGCGAAGCCCTAGCTCTTGTTCAGGACCTGCTCTCGGCGCGCTCGACGGCGTCCACGAAGCGATGCCACAGCCGGCCGGCATAGGCGACCATGCGATCGATATCGGCGTCGCTCGGCAATTGCAGCGTGACGCCGTTGTGCGCTCGTCGGCGGCTCCGCACCCGATTCCGGAGTGGCGCCCGGCGGCAGCGGCAGACCGTGCGCGAGGATTCTTTCTTCAACGCGGCGTTCTCGGCGGTCAGCCGCGCGATTTCGTTTTCGAGCACGGCGCGATCCTCCGGCGCCGCTTCGCAGGCCAGACCCGACGGTGCGCTGACTGCACAACGCGACCTCGCCGGTCTGGGTGTCGAGCCGGATGAAACCGTCCGGCCGCGTTTCGAACATATAGCGCCCGCCGGCGCTGTCCGACGCGGCCGCGACGGCTACCGCCTGGATCGTCGCCGGCATCATGACGGACGAACCGATCAGGCCGAGCGCGACCGTGACGATAGCGATACTGCAGCGGATCATGAGCAGTCCTCCCTGGAGCGTCTCGCATTTTCGATCTTAAACGGTCTTAGCCCGCTTCGCAGTGCACAAGTAAGGCTTGCCGAAGGCCCCGAATTCGGGCGATATATCACGATATTTCAATGCGTTAGCGGCAGTTCTCGGTTTCTTGACTTGCCGGAACTACGTCAGTATGGTCCGCGCGGCTTTTAAGGAGCGGGCGTGCCGCGATCGCTGCAAGCCGCGAGTGTCGGAAAGCATGAGCGACGCGCGCGATAACGGCGAGCACGACAAGCAACAAACCGGCGAAGCTGCTCTCTCCGCGAGACTCCAGCGGCTCAACGAAGGTCTCGGTCACGCACGCGATTATGCGCGCCCGCCTTCCGACGGTTCTGGTGCGGATCGGGCGACGACCGCATCCGGCTACGCCAGGGGCTTCCGGCTCTCAAGCGAACTCGTTGCGGGCGTCGTGGTCGGTGCCGGCATCGGCTGGCTGATCGATCGCTGGCTCGGCATCTCGCCTTGGGGGCTCATTGTATTTCTCTTGCTCGGCTTTGCCGCGGGCGTCCTCAATGTGATGCGTTCCGCGGGAGTTGTTGCGGGCACCGTGCTTGATGGCGCCAGCCCGAAACAGCGGGACGACTAATCCGGCGCTGCTGCCGAAACTGCAGACGAACTCGACGCCGAAGGCACCATGCAAGTCGATCCGATCCATCAATTCCAGATCAAGAACCTGCTGCCGATGGTCAACATGGGCGGCCATGCCATCGACTTCACCAATTCCGCGCTGTTCATGTTCATCATCGTCGGCGCCGTTTCGGCGCTGCTGATCGGCGCGACGGCGCCGCGGGCGGTGGTGCCGGGGCGGCTGCAATCGATCGCCGAAATGTCCTACGAGTTCGTCGCCCATACCGTGCGTTCGTCCGCCGGCAACGAGGGCATGAAGTTCTTTCCCTTCGTGTTCACGCTGTTCATGTTCGTGCTGTTCGCCAACATGATCGGGCTCATTCCTTATTCCTTCACGGTGACGAGCCAGTTGATCGTGACGGCCAGTCTGGCGCTGCTGGTGTTCTTCATCGTGGTCGGCTACGGCTTCTGGAAGAACGGCCTGCACTTTCTCAATCTGTTCGTGCCGAAAGGCGTGCCGAAGGTGATTTTGCCGGCGATCGTCGTCATCGAAGTGCTGTCGTTCTTGTCGCGGCCGGTATCGCATTCGGTGCGTCTGTTCGCCAACATGCTGGCCGGCCACATCACGCTGCAGGTGTTCGCCGGCTTCATCATCATGCTGGCGGGCGCCGGCATCCTCGGCATATTCGGCGCGGCGCTGCCGTTCCTCATGGTCGTCATGCTGACCGCGCTCGAACTTCTGGTGGCTTTCCTGCAGGCCTATGTGTTCGCCATTCTCACCTGCATCTATCTCAACGATGCGATTCACCCGGGCCACTGACGGCCCTCCCTCCCTACGCTTCCCCGCACGCGGGGGGTGGTTGGAGGGGCTTAAAGAAGGAGTTCTCACATGGATCCGACCGCCGCGAAATATATCGGGGCCGGCATTGCGTGCATCGGCATGGGCGGCGCCGGCATCGGCGTCGGCATCATCTTCGGCAATTACCTGGCAGCGGCGCTGCGCAATCCGTCGGCGGCGCAGGGCCAGTTCGGCAACCTGATCTTCGGGTTCGCCATCACCGAGGCGCTCGGCATCTTCTCGCTGTTGATCGCGCTGCTGCTGCTGTTCGGGCTGTAAGCTGCCGCCGTCACAGGCACAGTCCAAATGCCCGAACCGACCGCCCACACCGAACAGCCAGCGGGCCACGGCGCATTTCCGCCGTTCCAGTCCGAGCACTTTCCGTCGCAGCTCGTCTGGCTGACGGTGAGCTTTGCTCTGCTGTACGTACTGATGGCCAAGGTCGCGTTGCCGCGGATCGGGGCGATCCTGGCCGAGCGCAGCCGGCATGATCGGCGACGATCTGGCGGCGGCGGAACGCTTGAAGGAACGGTCCAACGCCGCGCACGCGGCCTACGAGAAGGCGCTGGCCGATGCGCGCACGCGCGCCCAAGGCATCGCCAGCACGACGCGGGAGCAGCAGGCGCGCGAGGCCGAGGAGCTGCACAAGCGGCTGGAAGCGCAATTGCACGAGCGGCTCGCCGCCGCCGAGCAATCGATCGCACGGACCCGCACCGCCGCCATGGCCAATGTGCACGCGATCGCAGCCGACACCGCTTCGGCCATCGTCGAGCGCCTGATCGGCACGGCGCCGGCTGAACAAGACGTCGCTGCCGCACTCAGCGGCCTGGGCAGTGGCCTGGGCAAGAATTGAGGCGCCGATGCCGCAAGCCCTGATGGAAACCGAAAACTGGGTAGCGCTGGGCTTCCTCTGTTTTCTCGGATTGCTGATCTATCTCGGCGCCCATCGCAAAGTCTTCGATAGCATCGATGCGCGTCAAGCGCGCATCAAGTCGGAACTCGACGACGCCCGCCGGCTGCGCGAGGAAGCACAGTCGCTGTTGGCCGAGTTCGAGCGCAAAGGACGTGAGGCGGAAACCGAGGCCGAGGCCATCATCGCCGGCGCCAAGGCCGAAGCCGAGCGGCTCGCCGCCGAAGCCAAGGCCAAGGCGGAAGATTTCGTAACGCGCCGTACCAAAATGGCGGAAAACAAGATCGCCCAGGCCGAAGCCCAGGCGCTGACCGAGGTGCGTTCCGCCGCCGCCGAAGCCGCGGTTGCGGCCGCGGAGAAAATTCTCGCCGCCGCCGCCAAAGGCAAAGTCGCCGAAGATCTGCTGGCGCGGGGCATCGAAGACATCAAACAAAAATTCAATTAGTTCGCGGCCGCCGGCACGCCCGTCGCTTCAGAGCCTGTAAAGATTGTGAATTATGTCCGATTTCTGTGCATAATTGCACACCTGCCGCATTGAAACTCTTTGCATAACGGCGGCGGTCGCTATCGTCACGCTGCAGTTTCCTGGAAAGCCGGACGACGGTCGCGTTTCGCGGCCGAACCATCGGAGGGACCCTTGGTCATCTTCGATTGTAACGGTGTGCTTGTCGACAGCGAACCGATTGCCGCTGCGGTGCTTTCCGAGGCGCTCGGCCGGGTCGGCGTCGCACTGTCCGCCGCGGGCGCGATACGCCGCTTCCACGGACGCCGGCCGGCTGACGTGTTCGCCGCTATCGAGGCGGCCACGGGACGGCGGCTGCCGTCGGATTTTTCCGCGTATTTCGCCGCGGAAACGCTGCGGCGCCTGCGCACGGAGCTGCGGCCGATTGCGCATGCCGCGCATGCCTTGACCTGGATTCGCGGGCCGAAGGCCGTCGCGTCATCCTCGCCGCCCGAGCGCATTCGCACCAGTCTCGAAGTCACCGGCCTGATGCGGTTCTTCGAACCGCGCTGGTTCTCGGCCAGCGCCGTGCGCAAGGGCAAGCCGGCGCCCGATCTGTTCCTGCTCGCAGCGGCGCGCAGCCAAGTCGCGCCCGGTGAGTGCATTGTGGTCGAAGATTCTGCGCCGGGCGTCTGCCGCCGCGGCGGCGGCAGGCATGACGCCAATCGGCTTTGTCGGCGGCAGCCACACGCCGGGCAAGCTTGCCGCCGAGCTTCTCGCCGCCGGCGCCTGCACTATCGTCGCCGACTTGCGAGCCCTAAAGAGCACCATTGCCGATTTGCGCGGATGGTAATTCCGTCACCCCGTCGGCGCATTGGGGGTGGGTTTCGGTTTCGGCTTCGGCTTGACCCTGGGCGCGGGCCGCAGTTTCGCCTTGTCCGCTTGCTCGGCGCCAATCGGGTCGAAACCGATATAGACGATGTAATCGTCGAGCTCCGCCGATGACGGCAGCGGGAAGGCGAAATTGTCCTCGATATGCGTGAACGTTGCACCGGTATCGGCCGATACGATCGTCACCGGAATCTGAACGAGTTTGGTGACGACGGTTTTCGATCCGGACGTCGACTGGTCGACGACGGCGAGGCGTAACGGCACCTCCACTTGACCGGGTCCGCCCGCGGGGCCGACGATCACGCGGCCCTGGACGCCGATCTTCATCACCAATTGATTGGCGAGAACCTTGCAGTCGCGCGCGGCGCGCACGAAGGTGCCCTGATATTTCAGCGACATCGCATCATTGCTGCCGTCCGGCGGCGGCGTCGGAATGGTCAATGTCCCTGCACCCTCGCGGATGTCGATCAGCGGGCAATCGACGTTGGCCTGCTGGGTGTTGACCACCGGGCGGGGTTCGCTTGCCGCTCCCGCGGTTGCGAAGAACTGCTCGATTTTGTCCTTTAGGGAGGACGAACTTGGCGAGGCTTGCGCCGTCAGCGGCGGCGGTGGTGAAGCTGCCGTTGCCGCGACGGGCGGCGGCGGCGGCTCCGACGCTGCAGTCGCGGCGGGTCCGCCGAATATGCTGCTATTGCCGCCGCTGCATCCGGGAACAAGGAATGCCAGCGCGAGCAGCGCCGCTGCCGGCGCGCGATCAGACATCCGTCTCGGAGTGATCCGCAGCATTCCCCGTTTCATCGCCCGAAGCACGAATTCCGCTGCGATGCCCTCGAACTTATAACAAACCAACCGTGGCCTTCCCAAGGCGCTTTCATAGGCTCCTACCCTAGCCCGCCTTGCAGTCCGGGGTGAGACAGCGAGCAGCTATGGTTAAAAGCGGCGACACTCAGGATTTGGGCGTGTCCTTGAGGCGGGCAAACAGCAGGTGATCCTGCCAAATGCCGTTGATGCACAGATATTCCCGGGCATAGCCCTCGCGGACAAAGCCGGTCTTCTCCAAGAGCCTGATCGAGCCGGCATTGCTCGGAATGCACGCCGCCTCGACGCGGTGCAGCCTTAAGGTCGCAAAAGCGAAGGGCAGCACGGCCCCCACCGCCGCCGCCATGTAGCCATGGCGCACGAACGGCAAACCCATCCAATAGCCGAGGCTGCCGGCCTGGGCGACGCCGCGGCGGATATTGGCCAGCGTCAAGCCGCCGAGCAGCGTCCCGTCCGCGTAGCGGGCAATCAGAAAAGCGTAGCCCTGGTCGGTCCGCAAATCTTCGGCGTAGCGCTTGAGCCGGCGCCGGAACGCACCGCGGGTCAGATCGTCGTCCGGCCAAGTCGGCTCCCACGGCTTGAGGAAATCCCGGCTCGCCTCGCGCAGCGCCGCCCATTCCTCGAAATCCGTCATTTGCGGCGTGCGCAGTATGACGCCGTCGCCGTCGATGCTCGGCAGCGGCTCGGTGAAATTGATGGTGCGGAAGAACGCCATACCGGCAGCTTCTCGTCATGCGGCCCGGCGGGTGAGACTCTCGGCAATCGCTGCTGCACTTTCAAGCCCCGAGCCAAGCCCGAGCACGGCGGTCGCAAGCTTGCCGCGGGCCAATAGCGCGCGGCCGGCGGCGCGCGCGCTTTCGACGGTGACGGCCTCGACTTTCGCCACCAGTTCGGCGAGCGGTATCGGCCGGCCGCGCGTGATCATCTGCCGCGCCAATTGCTCGATCCGCGCGCCGGAGCTCTCCAGCGCCATCAACAGCCCGGCCTTCATCTGCGCCTTGGCGCGCGCGACTTCCGGCTCGGAAATGGTCTCGGCGGTCGAGGCGATCTCGTCGACGATAAGCCGCATCAGCTCGGAGGTGTCGGCGGCATCGGTGCCGGCGTAAAGGCCGAACATGCCGATGTCGGAATACGGCACGTGAAAAGAATAGATCGAGTAGCACAGGCCGCGCCGCTCGCGCGCCTCCTGGAACAGCCGGGACGACATGCCGCCGCCAAGAATGTTGGTGAAGACCTGCAGGCTGTAGAGCGTGGGGTCGACGATCGCCAGGCCGGGAAGCGCCAGCGCAATATGCACTTGCTCCAGTTCGCGCTTCTCGACATGGGTGCCGCCGCCAAACAATGCCGGCTCCGGAAACGGTCCGGCGGGGCCGTTAAATCCGGCGAAACGCTTCTCGACCTCGGCGAGCACCGCCGTGTGCTCGACGGCGCCTGCCGCCGCAACCACGACGTCCGGCCCGCGATAGTTCCTGGCGAGATAGTCGCGCAATTTGCCGCCGTCGAACGAGCGTACCGTTTTCGGCGTACCCAAGATGGAGCGGCCGAGCGACTGGTCGGGAAAGGCCATGACCTGCAGATGCTCGAAAATGAGATCGTCCGGCGTGTCGGCGACGGCGCCGATTTCCTGCACGATGACGTTCTGCTCGCGAATGAGCTCTTCGCGGTCGAAGGCCGGTTCGGAAAGGATGTCGGCGAGCACGTCGAGCGCCAGCGGCACGTCGGCCTTGAGCACGCGCGCATAATAGGCCGTGGTCTCGGCGCCGGTCGCCGCGTTGAGATCGCCGCCCACCGCCTCGATTTCCTCGGCGATCTGGCGCGCGCTGCGCCGCCGCGTGCCTTTGAACGCCATGTGTTCGAGCAGATGCGAGATGCCGTGTTCGTCGCGTCGTTCGTCGCGGCTGCCGGAATTGACCCACACGCCGAGCGATGCGGTCTCGAGATGCGGCATCGTGTCGGTCACGACACTGATGCCGGATGTCAAGGTCGTCACCTCAACGCTCATGCTGCCGCTCCTTCCTGCGCGGCGCGGCTCGTCTGCAGGACGAACCGCTCGACCGCGGATTGATCTGCCGGCAACACGGTGACGCGCTCCGGGCGGTTACCGAGATCGGACAACCATTGCGGCAACGCCGGCCGCACACCGCACGCCGCTTCGACCGCGTCGGGAAATTTTGCGGCATGCGCGGTCGACAGCACCACCATCGGCACTGCGGGGTCGCGGGTTTCCTTTTCCGCCACCGCAATGCCGACCGCGGTATGCGGATCGATGAAATTACCGGTTTCGCGCTTGACCGTGCGGATGGTCGCCGCGACTTCGTCTTCGTCGGCGCGGTCGGCGGAAAACAGCACGCGGATGGTGGACAGCGCGCGTGCCGAAAGCGCGAACCGCCGCGACTGCTGCAGCGACGCCATCACCCCCCGGATCGCGCTGCCGTCGCGGTCATAGGCGTCGAACAGCAGGCGCTCGAAATTCGAGGCGACCTGGATGTCCATCGACGGCGAACTCGTCGGCACGACGTCGCGCACTTCGTAGGCGCCGGTTGCCAGCGTGCGGGCGAGAATGTCGTTGACGTTGGTGGCGACGACCAGGCGGTCGATCGGCAGTCCCAAGCGCTGCGCCACGTAGCCGGCATAGACGTCGCCGAAATTGCCGGTCGGTACGGTAAAGGCGACTTTGCGCTCCGGCGCGCCGAGCGCGACCGCGGCGGTGAAGTAATAGACCGCCTGCGCCACGATGCGCGCCCAGTTGATGGAATTGACGCCGGACAGCCGGACCCGGTCGCGAAAGGCGTGATGATTGAACAAGCCCTTCACGATGGCCTGACAGTCGTCGAAGGTGCCGGCAATGGCGACGGCGCTGACATTGCCGGCGCCCGCCGTCGTCATCATGCGCCGCTGCACTTCGGAAATGCGGCCGTGCGGAAACAATACGACAACGTCGACCTGCGCGCGGTCGCGGAACGCCTCCACGGCTGCGCCGCCGGTATCGCCGGAGGTGGCGACCACGATGGTGCGGCGCTCGCCGCGCGCCGCCAGCACATGGTCCATCAGCCGCGCCAGCAGCTGCATCGCCAGATCTTTAAACGCCAGCGTTGGCCCATGGAACAGTTCGAGGAGGAAGGTATTCACGCCGAGCTGCGTCAGCGGCGCCACCGCCGGATGGCGAAAACTGCCGTAGGCTTCGCGGGCCATGCGGGCGAGGTCGGCTTCGGCAATGGCATCGCCGACGAAGGGGCGGATCACCTCGACCGCGACCTCGGCATAGGAGCGGCCGGCAAAGCCGGCGATTGCCTTCGCCTCAAGGCCCGGCCAAGCCTCGGGCACATAGAGGCCGCCATCGCGGCCAAGGCCGGCCAGCATGGCCTCGGCAAAGCCGAGCGACGGGGCTTCGCCCCTGGTCGAGATATAACGCAACTTATATTCCTCGCCGCCGGTTCCACTGCCGGATGGAGTTAAGCTATTGATTCCAAACGCTTTATAGTGACCGCTCCCGGCCTCGCAGCGCCCGGATCGTTGTCACACTAGATGGCTTCACGAGGAACGCCAAGGGACCCGAAGCAGTCCCCCAAGAGCCGTCAAAAAGGCTCTACGGGGCTCGGCGCAGCGGTTTTTCCGGCGCCGTTGCGGCGCCGCGAACTCAAGGCCCAGCTGATAAAGACCCCGGCGAGGACGGTGGCCAAGCCGAACCAGGTGATGGCGTATTGCAGGTGGTTGTCGGGCAAGCTGACGACGAGTTTCCCGGGCTGCGGCAAGCCGCCCGGCGGCACCGGCGTTTCCTGCTCGACGTAAAACGGCGCGACCGGACCGACATTTTTGGCAGCGGCGATCGCCACCGGATCGCGCGCAAACCACAGGTTATGCGCCGGATCGTCGTTGGGCGTGAACCAATACCGGGTGTCCGGCCAGCGCATCGCGCCGACTATGTCGATCGGCCCGGAGAACTCGCCGTCGGGCCGCGACTTCGGGTCCCGCCGGCTATCGGGAACGAAGCCGCGATTGACCATCACCACGCTGCCGTCGGCGAGCCGGGCCGGCGCGAACACCCAATAGCCCGGACCGGACACGTCGGGACGGAACGCGGTGGCCGAGGCGAACACCAGCGCTTCGCGAGCGTTGTCGAATGTGGCGCGGAACTCGACGCGGCGGTATTCGTCGTGGGCCGCATCGAGCTGCGGCCACGTCGTCGCCTTCGGCATCGCCTCGGGCGGCACCGCGAGCCGCTCGGTCAGCGCGGCGATCAATCCTTCCTTCCAGGCCTTACGCTGAATTTGCCAGACGCCGAGCCCGATCAGGAAGGCGAAGACGAGCAACGCCGGCACCAGAAGCCCAAGCCAAGAGCGACGGCCATTGCGCCGCCGCGGCGCGTGTTCGCGCGCGCCCGCTTTGGTTTGCAGGTTCATGGTCCGTCGGCGCCGTCAAAGCGGGTTTCCGCAGCCTTATGGTGGTACTGCAACGCGATCATCAGTCCCTTCATCGGCCGCAACGGCCCGAGCGTGAGAATAAAGATCAGCGGCAGCCATAGCACCGCATGAACCCAATAAGGCGGCTGGTAGAGGATCTCGGTGACGAGCGCGCAACCGACCACGATAGCGCCGGCAATGAACATGATGAACACCGCCGGGCCGTCGCCGGAATCGGCGAAGCCGTAATCGAGCCCGCACACCTCGCAACGCGGCCGCAGCGTCAGAAATCCCTGGAACAGCTTACCGCGCCCGCAACGCGGACAGGCGCACGACAATCCGGCGCCGATCGATCCCGAGAGCGTATTGATCGTCTTGTGGGGCATGATTTTTCCGTCATCCTGAGGCGCTCGGCGTCGCACGCGCCGAGCCTGCAAGGGCGACGGCCGTGACTCTTCGACCGCATCCTTCGAGGCTCGCTTAGCTTGTCATCGGGCCGGCCACTTCGGGCCGGACCCGTTGGCTCGCACCTCAGGATGACGGAGTGCGAGCTGCGAGTCTTGGGCAGTCGAGCCACCCCACGTGCGGTCCGCCGCCCCACACATAGATGCAGGCGAACAGGAACAGCCACACCACGTCGACGAAGTGCCAATACCAGGCGGCAAACTCGAAGCCGAGGTGCTGCGTCGGCGTGAACTGACCGGCCAGTGCACGGAACAGGCAGACGATCAGAAAGATCGAGCCGATGATGACGTGGGCGCCGTGAAAGCCCGTCGCCATGAAGAAGGTGGCGCCGTAGATGTTGCCGGAATAGTGAAACAGCGCGTGCATGTATTCCCAGGCCTGCACGCAGGTGAAGCTCAAGCCGAGCCCGATGGTCAAAGCCAGACCCCAAACCAGGCCCTTGCGATCGTTCTCCAACAGCGCGTGGTGCGCCCAGGTCACCGTCGTGCCCGAGGTGAGCAGGATGAGCGTATTGAGCAGCGGGAAGTGCCAGGGGTCGAAGGTTTCGACTCCCTTGGGCGGCCAGACGCCGCTGGTATAGGCGATCCGCGCGTAGTCCTGAAATTGGTCCGGGAACAGCGCGGTGTTGAAATAGGCCCAGAACCAGGCGACGAAGAACATCACTTCCGACGCGATAAACAGGATCATGCCGTAGCGGTGTGAAATCTGCACCACCTGGGTGTGATCGCCTTCGAACTCGGCCTCGTGGATCACGTCGCGCCACCAGCCGATCATGGTGTAGGCGATGCCGATGATGCCGGCGCCCATGATCACCGGCGCATAGGCGACCATCTCATGCATCCACAGGATGGCGCCAACCGCGACAAAGAATGCCGAGGTCGCGCCGATCGCCGGCCACGGGCTGGGATTGACCAGGTGGTAATCGTGGTGCGGTTTGGCGTGTGCAGCGTCGGCCATCGTCATCTTTCCTCTTGACTGTGCTCCGAATCTTCTTTCGACTTCGATTCTCCGCCACCGGCGGCTCCGGCTGGTTCACCGGATAGAATGTATAGGACAGCGTGATGTCGTTCAGGCCATCCTGCTCGGAATCCCCGGCGAGTTTGGGATCGACGTAAAACACCACCGCCATGTCGCGCTTCTCGCCCGGCTTCATCGTCTGCTGGGTAAAGCAGAAGCAGTTGATCTTTTCAAAATAGATGCCGACGGTCGGCGGCGTAACATTGTAGCCCGCCTGGCCCGTCGTCACGCGGGCGGCCTCGTTGGTCACCGAGTAGTACACGGTAACCACCTCGCCGAGATGCACGTCGATGGTGCGGCGTTCCGGCTCGAAGGTCCATGGCAGGCCGGATGCGACATTGGAATCGAAGCGCACGGTGATGAGCGGCCCGACACCTCGCGCGTCGGCAGCGCATGAGCCACTTGCGTGGTGCCGCCAAAGCCGGTGGTGCGGCAGAACCAGGAATAAAGCGGCACCGCCGCGTAGGAAACGCCGACCATGGCCGCGACAAAAGCGCCGCAGCCGAACGCGACCGCGATATCGCGGCGGCGGCCACGGGGTCGATTTGAAAGATTGAGCGGTGCATGCATGGCCAGATTCTGCATGAATCGCTACATCGGTCGGGTCAGCACGTTGCCGCCCAGCCGCACGATCGTCACCAGGAAGACCACAATGACGAAAACGCCGAGCGCCAGCGCGATCGCAATCGAACGGGCCCGCCGCGCGCGCAACTGCTGCTCGGTCAATTTCACGCCGGGTTGCGGCGGCGGGTCGCCCATCGGATCGCCCATGAAGCGTTTGGTGAAATCGTCCACCGGATTGCTCACCGTTGTCATAGCGCGAAATGGCCGAATGCAGCGCCGAGATCCGATCGACCAACAGCATGGCGAATAGCAGGAACAGATAGAGAATCGAGAAAGCGAACATTTGCTTGCTCGCGGCGTGGCCCTGCCGCTCGCCGTGAACGCGCAGCGCCAGCACGATCATGACCGCGCCCACCGCCACGGCGGCAAGCCCGTAGACCGGTCCGGCATAGCCGAGGAGCCACGGCGTGACCCCGAGCGGCGCGAGCAACAATGTGTAGATTAATATCTGGCGCCGCGTTTCGCGATCGCCGGCGACCACCGGCAGCATGGGCACCCCGGCACGCGCGTAATCCTCGGTGCGATAGAGCGACAGCGCCCAGAAATGCGGCGGCGTCCAGAAAAAGATGATGAGGAACAGCAAGACAGGCTCGATGGCGATGCTGCCGGTCGCCGCCGCCCAGCCGATCATCGGCGGCAACGCGCCGGCGGCCCCGCCGATGACGATATTCTGCGGCGTCGAGCGCTTCAGCCACATCGTATAGATCACGACGTAGAACAGGATGGTGAAGCCGAGCAAGAATGCCGCGACCAGATTGACCAGCAGGCCGAGCGCCACCACCGAAAAAGCGGCAAGCGTCATGCCGAAGCCCGCCGCCTCGCCGGCGGTGATACGGCCGCGCGGGATCGGCCGGCCGGCAGTGCGCGTCATCAACGCGTCGATGTCGGCATCATAGGCCATGTTGAGGGCGCCGGCGGCGCCGGCGCCGACCGCGATGCACAGCAACGCGGTCAGCCCGATCACCGGATGCACGTGGCCGGGCGCCACCAGGAGCCCGACCAGCGCCGTGAACACCACGAGCGACATCACTCGCGGCTTCATCAGTTCGATGTAATCGCCGACCCCGGCTATGCTGGGCTCGACGCGGGCGACGGTAACGCTCATCGGATCAGCGGCAGCGTGTCATATTGATGGAACGGCGGCGGCGACGGCAGCGTCCATTCGAGCGTGGTCGCGCCCGGCCCCCATGGATTGCCCGCCGCGCGCTCCTTCTTCGTAAAGGCAAGCGCCATCCCGAACAGGAAGACGAGCACGCCGAAGCCGGAAATGTACGAGCCGATCGACGACACGAAATTCCAGCCGGCGAACGCATCGGGATAGTCGACATAGCGGCGCGGCATGCCGGCAAGCCCGAGGAAGTGCTGCGGGAAGAACACGATATTGACGCCGATAAAGGTCAGCCAGAAGTGCAGCTTGCCGATGGTCTCGTTGTACATGTAGCCGGTCATCTTCGGGAACCAGTAGTACCAGCCGCCGAAAATCGCGAACACGGCGCCGAGCGAGAGCACGTAGTGGAAGTGCGCCACGACGTAATAGGTGCCGTGCAATTCGCGGTCGACGCCGGCATTGGCCAGCACCACGCCGGTCACGCCGCCGATGGTGAACAGGAAGATGAAGCCCATCGCCCACAGCATCGGCGTCTTGAACTCGATCGAGCCGCCCCACATCGTGGCGATCCAGGAAAAGACCTTCACGCCGGTCGGCACCGCGATCACCATGGTGGCGGCGATGAAATAGGCCTGGACGCTGGCCGACATGCCGACATTGTACATGTGGTGCGCCCACACCACGAAGCCGATGCCGCCGATCGACACCATGGCGTAGGCCATGCCGAGATAGCCGAACACCGGCTTCTTCGAGAACGTCGCCACGATCTGGCTGATCATGCCGAAGCCCGGCAGGATGAGGATGTAGACTTCCGGGTGGCCGAAGAACCAGAACAGGTGCTGGAACAACAGCGGATCGCCGCCGCCTTCCGGATTGAAGAAGGTGGTGCCGAAATTGCGGTCGGTGAGCAGCATGGTGATGGCGCCGGCGAGCACCGGCAGCGACAACAGCAAGAGGAACACCGTCACCAGGATCGACCACACGAACAGCGGCATCTTATGCATGGTCATGCCGGGGGCGCGCATGTTGAAGATGGTGGTGATGAAGTTGATGGCGCCGAGGATCGACGAAGCGCCGGCGAGATGGATCGACAGGATGACGAAATCCATCGCCGGGCCGGGATGGCCGTAAGTCGACAGCGGCGCATAGAGCGTCCAGCCGGTGCCGGCGCCGAGCGTGCCCGGCTCGCCCTCGACGAACATCGAGATCATCAGCAGGGAGAATGAGGCCGGCAACAGCCAGAACGAAATATTGTTCATGCGCGGGAACGCCATGTCCGGCGCGCCGATCATCAGCGGCACCATCCAGTTGCCGAAGCCGCCGATCATCGCCGGCATGACCATGAAGAAGATCATGATCAGGCCGTGGGCGGTGACGATCACGTCATAGGTGTGCGTGTCGTGGAAGATCTGAATGCCGGGATACATCAGCTCGGCGCGGATCGCGATCGACATGGCGCCGCCGATAAGGCCGGCAATGATCGCGAACACCAGGTACATCGTGCCGATGTCCTTATGGTTCGTCGAATAGACGAAACGGCGCCAGCCATGCGGGATTGCGTGGCCGCCTTCGTCGCCATGCGCCGCGTGTACCATCGTATCCATTGCCAGTTCCTCGTTAGCGCCCGCTTGCCTTCCGTCGAGTACCTCGCGTTGCCGTCATCACTGTGACGGCGGCCCGCTCGCCGCCGCAAAGGTATTCGGCGGCACGCCATTTTCGGCGGAGAATTTCTGCTTGGCCTGGGCGACCCAGGCATTGAAATCGCTCTCGCTCACCACCCGCACCGCGATCGGCATGAAGGAATGATCCTTGCCGCACAATTCGGTGCACTGGCCGTAGAACATCCCCATCTTGGTCGCCTTGAACCAGGTCTCGTTCATGCGGCCAGGAACGGCGTCGATGCGAATGCCGAATGACAGCACGTCGAACGAGTGGATGACGTCGGCGCCGGTCACCAGCACGTGCACGACCTTGTTCACCGGCACGACCATTTCGTTGTCGACGGTCAGAAGCCGCGGCTGGCCGGGCTTGAGGTCCTTGGTCTGCGACCATGAGCGAATCGAATTCGAAATTGCCGTTGTCGGGATAGCTGTAGCTCCAGAACCACTGCTTGCCGGTCGCCTTTATCGTGAGGTCCGGATGCGGCACGTCGAGTTCCAGGAACAACAGCCGGAACGACGGCACCGCGATCGCCGCCAGGATGATCACCGGCACGATGGTCCAGGCGATTTCGATCGGCGTGTTGTGGGTGGTGCGCGACGGGGTCGGATTGGCGCGCGCATTAAAGCGCACGATGATGATCAAAAGCAGCGCAAGGACGAAGGCCGAAATCAGGCCGATGACCCACAGCAGGAAATAATGGAATTCGGAAATCTCATCCATCACCGGGGTGGCCGAGTCCTGCAGATCCATCTGCCAGGGTACCGGCTGCCCTAGCGCGGCCAGTGCCGCGCCAGCGCTGGCTATAACAGCGACGGCAATTACCGCGATGGCGGTCAAGCGTGAGAACACTTTCATGTCTCGTTCAGCTCCCTGTTTCTGATCTTGGCCGACATTGCCCAAGGCCGACACTGCCCAAGTCCACTGCCCAAGTCACCATCTGCGAAGAGCGCGAAGGTCGCTCGCACGCAGAGCGCCACGGTATGGCGCCGCCTGCTTCCGGCGGGACTTGCACCGCGATTCTCAAGTCCTTGGCAGGCATCGGCGGGATAGGGGAATCCCGGTTTCTCCAAACCACAAATCGGGGTCTGCTGCAATGCACTCGTCGTCCGCGCTTTCCCGGACCGTAGACGGCGGCATTCGGACGCCGCCGCGGCCGCCGGAAGCGCGCCTCGTCCACCTTGGCGTGGCCACAATGCCTTGATTTGGATCAACTTGACACTGCGGGCTCGCCATGTACGCAAGCCTCGCGCGGCGACCGGCCGGCGTGAGTGATTCGCACAACGGTTGGCCAGGATTGGCGCGGCCTGCAAGCCTGCGAGGGGCGGCTTTTGCGGTTGGTCAGGGGAACATGAACATGGCGAATTTCGATGGCGGATGGCGGATGCGGCTTGTGGCCTCCGCCGTCGCCGGCGCCGCCTGCCTGGCGGTGGCGGCGGCGTCCGGCGGCCAGTTCCTGATCGGTCAGGCGTTCGCCCAGGGCGCGGTCAAGTCGGTCCACGGCGACTGGCAGATCCGCTGCGACACGCCGCCCGGCGCACAGGCCGAGCAATGCGCGCTGATGCAAAGCGTCACGGCCGAAGATCGGCCCAATGTCGGCCTGACTGTCATCGTGCTCAAGACCTCGGACCAGAAGAGCCGGCTGATGCGCGTGGTCGCGCCGCTCGGCGTGCTGCTGCCGTCGGGGCTCGGGCTGAAGATCGACAACGAGGACGTCGGTCGCGCCGGCTTTGTCCGCTGCCTGCCGAACGGCTGCGTCGCCGAAGTGGTCATGGACGACAACCTGATCAATAAATTGCGCACCGGCAAAACCTCGACCTTCATCATTTTCCAGACGCCCGAGGAAGGCATCGGCTTTCCGATGAGCCTGAAAGGCTTCGGCGAGGGCTACGACGCGCTGCCATAAGCAGCCATTGCGCTGTCAGCGCATTGCGAGTTGGCGCACTGCCGTACGCACGTCCCGACAATTGACGCTTGACGTCAAGGCGTACCCTGCCCGCCAAGAAACGGGCAGGGGGAAGTTCATGCGCGCGAATTCGGTCGCACCGTGGCGGCAATCGCCGCCGCACTAGCGGTTGGCCGTTATCGCCGTATTGGCCGCGGCGCCGGGCCGGGCGCAAAGCCATTATCCGGATCATCCCGTCGTGCTGATCGTGCCCTATGGGCCCGGCGGCGTCGCCGACGTCGGCATGCGGCTTCTCGGCGACAAGCTGTCGAGCCGTCTCGGCCAGCAATTCGTCATCGAAAACCGGCCGGGCGCCGCCGGCATCGTCGCCGCCAAGGCCGGCGCCGACGCCGCGCCCGACGGCTACACGCTGTTGATGACCGGCAACAATACCGCGATCGCCACCGCGCTGTTCAAGTCGCTGCCGTTCAACGTCTTGACCGATTTCGCCTCGGTCTCGACCGCCGCCTTTTTCGATCTCTTGATCGTGACGCGCGCCGGATCGCCGCTGCATTCGGTCGGCGATTTGATCAAGGCGGCGCAGGCCAATCCCGGCAAGCTCAATATCGGCACCATCATTCCCGGCAGCACGCAGAACCTCGCCGCCCTGCTGTTCGACAGCACGACCGGCATCAAGGCGACGATCGTAACCTTCCGCACCTCGCCCGACATGGCCAATGCGGTGATGCGCGGCGATGTCGATGTCGCCTTCGAGTTCTACGCGGCGGTCCACGGCTTCCTCGACAGTCAGAAAATGGTGGCGCTGGCGTCAACCGGCGCCAAGCGCACCGCTTATCTGCCGAATGTCCCGACCGTCATCGAAAGCGGCATCAAGGACTACGACGTCGCCAGCTGGAACGGGCTTTCCGTCCCCGCCAAGACGCCGAAGCCGGTCATCGACACGCTCAACGCCGCGATGAAAGCGGTCATTCCCGACCCCGACATCCAGACCAAAGCGCAAGCGATGGGCATGGAGATGCGCTGGAGCACGCCGGAGGACATGACGGCGCGGATGAAGGCCGATATCGCCAAATGGGGCGCGGTGATCGACAAGGCCGGCATTCCGAAGCGGGACTAGCCCTCCCCTCGCCGTCTCGGCCGGCGAAGCGACTATGTAGGGCGGACCTCAGCAGGAAAGCTCGCTATGACCGATACCCCCATCTCGCTCGTCGACCGCGCCGGGCTCGACCGGCCGCGGCTTGCCAAAATCATCTCGCGCGGCCTCGATGGCGCCGATGACGGCGAATTTTTCTCGAATATCGCCAATCCGAAGCGCTGGCCTTCGACAACGGCCGGCTCAAGCAGGCGACTTACGACACCTCGCAGGGTTTCGGTCTGCGCGCGGTCAAGGACGAGGCGGTCGGCTATGCGCATGCCTCCGACGTGTCGGAGGCGGCGATCGAGCGGGCGGCCGACGCGGTGCGCGCGGTCAAGGGCGGCTATTCCGGGCCATTACGCCGAGCCGCCGGCGCGCAGCAATGTCAAGCTTTATGGCGACGACAGCCCGCTCGCCACGCCGTCCTTCGAAGCCAAAGCGCAGCTTCTGCAAACCATCGATGCCTATGCCCGCGCCAAGGATCCGCGGGTGCGCCAGGTCACGGCGAGCATCGCCGCGACCTGGCAGGCGGTCGAGATTTTGCGCGGCGACGGCGAGACCTATCGCGACGTGCGGCCGCTGGTGCGGGTGTCCGTCTCGGTCGTGGTCGGCGACGGCGACCGCCAGGAAACCGGCAGCGACGGCTATGGCGGCCGCGAAGGCTACGAGCGCTTCATCGCCACCAATGCCTGGCAGGGCGCGGTCGACAACGCCATCCGCCAGGCTTTGGTCAATCTCGAAGCGGTTCCGGCGCCCGCCGGCGAGATGGACGTCGTGCTCGGTCCGGGCTGGCCCGGCGTCATGCTGCACGAGGCGGTCGGTCACGGGCTCGAAGGCGACTTCAACCGCAAGAAGACGTCTGCCTTTGCCGGACTGATGGGACAACAGGTCGCCGCCAAGGGCGTCACCGTGGTCGACGACGGCACCATGGCGACAGCGCCGCGGCTCGCTGTCGATCGACGACGAAGGCACGCCGACCAACCGCACCGTGCTGATCGAGGACGGCATTCTGGTCGGCTATATGCAGGACCGGCAGAACGCCCGGCTGATGGGCATGAAGCCCACCGGCAACGGCCGGCGCGAAAGCTTCGCCCATGTGCCGATGCCGCGCATGACCAACACCTACATGCTCGCCGGCTCGCACGATCCCGGCGAGATCATCGCCTCGGTCAAGAACGGCATCTACGCCACCTATTTCGGCGGCGGCCAGGTCGACATCACCTCGGGCAAATACGTGTTCCAGTGCACCGAGGCCTACCGCATCGAGAACGGCAAGGTCGGCGCGCCGATCAAGGGCGCCATGCTGATCGGCAACGGACCGACCGACCTGCATCGCGTCTCCATGGTCGGCAACGATCTCGCGCTCGACCACGGCATCGGCACCTGCGGCAAGAACGGCCAGGGCGTGCCGGTCGGCGTCGGCCAGCCGACGCTGCGCATCGACCGCATCACCGTCGGCGGCACCGGCGGCTGATCCAATTTGCCGGGGCGCGACGCTGCGCGGAGATTTCGCTGGAATGAAAGCGCTGGATCAAGAGCGCCTTCGACATCGCGCTCATCGTGCTGATCGTGATCGCCGGCAAGACGGCGATTGCCGAGCCGTATTACGTGCCGTCGGGCTCGATGGAGCCGACGCTGCAAATCGGCGATGAGCTGTTGGCGACCAAATATCCTTACGGCTACAGCTCGGCATCGCTGCCGATCTTCATCACGCTGCCCAACACGCAGCGCATTCTCGGCGCGCTGCCGCGGCGCGGCGACGTCGTGGTGTTCCGCTGGCCCGGCGACCGCTCGCAGATTTGGGTCAAGCGCGTCGTCGGCCTGCCCGGCGACCGCATCGCCATGCAAGAACGGACGGCTGTGGATCAACGGCGCGCCGGTCGGACTGCAAGCCGACGGCATGGGCTTTGCCGAAGACGAGACCGGCGCGCAGCAGCCGGTGTCGCGCTTCACCGAAACGCTGCCCGGCGGCCGCCAGCACACCATTTTCAAGGAGCAGGTGTTCGGCATGCTCGACAACATGCCGGAGATCACGGTGCCGCCGGACCACCTGTTCGTCATGGGCGACAATCGCGACGATTCCGCCGACAGCAGGGTGCCGGTCGACGCCGGCGGTGTCGGACTGCTGCCGGTCTCCGATCTGGTCGGACGCGTCGATGCGCTGGTCGGCTCGTGGGACATGGCCGCCGCCAAAAGCCGGCCGGTCTGGGACTGGCCGTCGGACTTGCGGCTGTCGCGGTTTTTCACCGCGGTTCACTGAGTTTGTCAGATCGCCCGGACTTGGTGCGCTACCGCACCACGCCCGAAATGCAGCACGGCCGATGTCGCGGCGGCTTGATCGTTTCCTTGAGGAAACAATGCGCGGCGGGCGAGCCGTAGCCCGGCCGGCGATAGGTCCAGGCCCGGCAGCGCTTCTCGCCTTGGCAGGCATCGGCGCAAGCCTGGCCCTTGGGGTCCGGCGGCGTCTCGAAGGCCTTGTAATCGCCGCCGAAGCGGTCGATCGAATATTCGATGGCGCCGGCCTGCGGCTCGATCACGCCGGCGCCGCGCACGCCCGACACGCAGCAACTCGACTGCGTCCGCGGCACCACCTCGCGCTTGAGAAAGCACATCGCCGGGGTGCCCGACGGCGGGTGGATAGGAAAAGCTCCAGGCGCGGCAGTTCTTTTCGCGCTCGCAGCGGCTCGCGCACACCGCCGGATCGCCGCTCGGCACCGGGGCGCTGGCGTAATCGCCGCCCGGCCGGTCGTAGCCGGATTGCGCCAGAGCGGAGTTCATGCCGGGTGCGACGGCGGCCGCGGCCGCAAAAATCAGCGCGGCCAAGCCCGCCAGGAGTGCCCGCGTCATCGCGCCAACCTCGAGTTCCCGGCTGTGCCCTCGCGTCCCCCCGCACAGAAGAACGCCGTTCCGGCCAAAATGCCACAAGTATTTTGCCCGGTGGATGGCGCTGTGGAATCCGTAGCGCGCGGCGCGGAGCCGTCTCAACCGCCGGCACCCGCGCGCAATTGCCTCACATACACCCCCGAGATCGATCGCGCCCGAGTCGGTTACCTTCCTCTTATGCCCGCCTCGACCAGCGCCACCGCGCGGTTCGCTTCCATAACCTCTGCGACGGCCATTCTGATGCTGCCGGCGCTGTGGAATCGTTTTCCGCTCCTGGAATATGACACCGGCGGCTATCTGGCGCGCTGGTTCGAGGGCTATCTGGTGCCGAGCCGCTCGACCACCTACGGTATGTTCCTGCTCGCCGGATGGCCGCTCGATTTCTGGCCGGTTGTTATCTTGCAGGCCGCCGCCGCGGTTTGGATCGTCGGGCTCGTGCTGCGGCTCTACCGCTTCAATATTTATCCGGCCGGGCTGGTGGCGATCGTTGCCGCGCTGGCGCTCACCACCTCGCTGCCGTGGCTCGCCAGCGAGCTGTTGACCGATATATTCGCCGGCCTTGCCGTGCTTGCCTTAGATGCCTTGGTGCGGCACGGCGACCGAATCGCGGCCGCGAACGCCTGGCCTTGGTGGTATTCCTCGCTTTCGCGGTTTCGACGCATAGCGCGACCTATGCAGTCCTGCTCGCGCTCGCCGTGTTGGCGCTTGCGATCTCGTTGGTCGCACCCAAACGCGTGCCGCGGCGCGGTGTTGCTCGCGCCGCCACCGCGCTGGTGCTGGGCGCCGCGATGCTCGTCGGCACCAATTATGCCGTCGGCGGGCGCCTCGCCTGGACGCCCGGCGGCTATGGCCTGACCTTCGCGCGCATGCTGGAGGACGGCATCGTCACGCGCTATCTCAACGATCATTGTCCCGATCCGCGGCTGAAGCTTTGTCCGTATCGCAACGAATTGCCGCGCAACGCCGATGATTTTCTGTGGAACGACGGCGTGTTCGACAAGCTCGGCCGCTTCGGCGGGCTCGACGATGAAATGCGCCGCATCGTGCTCGGCAGTCTTCGCGATTATCCGATGATGCAAATCAAGGCCGCGCTGATCGATACGGGGCGGCAACTCGGCGACGTGGCGACGGGCTATGGCATCCTTACCACCATCTGGCACACTTACGGCATCATCGAGCGCTACACGCCGTCGGTGGTTCCGGCGATGCGCGCGGCGCGCCAGCAGCACGGCGAGATCGGCTTTACCGCCATCAACCGCATCAATGTTCCTGTCGCCTGGGCGGCGATGACGCTGCTTCCAATCTTGGCGCTCTATGGATTATGCAACGCCGATTTCGCCGACCTCGGCGGTCTCGCGGCGACCTTGACGCTCGCGCTGCTCGCCAATGCCGCGTTCTGCGCCGTGATTTCGCATTCTCAGGACCGCTATGGCTCTCGCCTGGCGTGGATAGCCGTCTTTACCGTTACGCTTGCGGTCTGGCGCGCGATCTCGTTCGCGCGCCAGCGGACGGCGCGGCTCAGCCGCGAAAGTGCTTCGACAGTTTAAGGCCCTGGGCCTGGTAGTTCGAGCCGATGCCGCTGCCGTAAAGCTGATCGGGGCGCGCCAGCATCTTCTCGTAGACCAGCCGGCCGACGATCTGGCCGTGTTCGAGGATGAAGGGCACTTCGCGCGAGCGCACTTCGAGCACCGCGCGCGAGCCCAAGCCGCCGGCGCCGGCATAGCCGAAGCCGGGGTCGAAGAAGCCGGCATAGTGCACGCGGAATTCGCCGACCAGCGGATCGAACGGCACCATTTCCGCGGCATAATCGGGCGGCACCTGCACCGCCTCGGTCGAGGCCAGGATATAGAATTCGTCGGGATCGAGGATCAGGCTCCTGTCGGCGCGCGCGGCGATCGGCTCCCAGAAATCGGCGACCTCGTAGGCGTCGCGGCGCTCGACTTCGATGACCGCGGTATGCCGCTTGGCGCGATAGCCGACGATGCCGTTGGCGCTCGCCACGCCGCCGTGCAGGACGCCGGTGCCCGACAGATCGATGCTGACGGCGACGCCGTCGCCCATCACCGCTTCGGCGCGGTCGACCAGCCGCTCGCGCGCATGCAGCGCGCGCAAATCCTCGGCGCCGAGCGCCGCGTCGCCGTGGCGCAAGCGCAATTGCGACAGCCGCGTGCCCTCGCGCACCAGAACCGGAAACGTCTTCGGGCTGATCTCGGCATAGAGCGGGCCGTTATAGCCGGCCTGCGACGCGATCGAAGCCGCGCGTCTCGTCGGCGATCACGCGGGTGAAAACGTCGAGCCGGCCGGTCGAGCTTTTCGGATTGGTGGCGCCGCGATATCGGCGGGCAAAGCGAGCCGCTCGATCAGCGGCACGATATAGACGCAGCCGGTTTCCAGCACCGCGCCGCCGGTGAGCGAGAATTCATGCAGCTTCAGTTCGATGAGCCGGTCCGCGACGGTGGTGCCGGGTCCGGGCAGGAAACTCGCGCGCACGCGATAGGCGATGGCGCCAAGCCGCAGGTCGAGGCTCGCCGGCTGGATTTGGCCGGGCGCGAACGGATAGTGCGCGCGAATGCCGCCGTCCTCCGCCAGCGCCGCGATCATGCGGTCGGGCAAGATCCCCTGGTCGGAAGGTGCGAAGGTCAACGTCACCTGCTCACCGCGTTTGTCGGCGATCTAACCCGATGCCCGGTTTGACGCAAAGACGGCTGCGGCGTATAAGCCGCTTTATCCCGTGGTCATTTGAGCCGGCCGGCTTGCAGCCACGTAAAATAAGTTGCTAAAAGGCCGGGGACGCGTGAGCCCGGCCCGAGGATTTTCCTCCCGGCCGGGTTTTTGTTTTTGACCGATTATCCGTCGGTCACGGAGGGACACATGTCCGCGTCCGCAAAGAAAATCTACCGCCCGGAAACCCGCCTGGTGCAATCCGGCACGCTGCGCTCGCCGTTCGGCGAGACGTCGGAAGCGCTGTTCCTCACCCAAGGCTATGTCTACGACAGCGCCGCCCAGGCCGAAGCGCGCTTCAAGGGCGAGGATCCCGGGCTATCAATATTCGCGCTTTGCCAATCCGACCGTCGACATGTTCGAGCGGCGCATGGCGGCGTTCGAAGGCGCCGAAGCCGCCCGCGCCACCGCGACCGGCATGGCCGCGGTCACGCTGTCGCTGGTCGGCCAGGTCAAGGCCGGCGATCACGTCGTCGCCTCGAAGGCGATGTTCGGCTCCTGCCGCTACGTGGTCGAGGACTATCTGCCGCGCTTCGGCGTCGCCTCGACGCTGGTCGACGGCTGCAATCTCGACGCCTGGCGCAACGCGGTGCGGCCGAACACCAAGACCTTCTTTCTCGAAAGCCCGACCAATCCGGCGCTCGACGTCATCGACATCGCCGCAGTGGCGAAGATCGCGCACGACGCCGGCGCGACGCTCGTCGTCGACAATGTGTTCGCCACGCCGCTGTTTCAAAGCCCGCTCGCGCTCGGCGCCGATTGCGTCGTCTATTCGGCGACCAAGCACATCGACGGCCAGGGCCGCTGCCTCGGCGGCGTCATGCTCGCCTCGCAGAAATTCATCATGGACAAAATCCACACGCTGTTGCGCCAGACCGGCCCGTCGATGTCGCCGTTCAACGCCTGGGTCTTGCTCAAGGGCCTGGAGACGCTCGCGGTGCGGGTGCGGCGGCAGACCGACAGCGCGGCGACGCTCGCGGTCGCGCTCGCCGAACATCCGAAAATCTCGCGCCTGATCTATCCCGGCCGGCCCGACCATCCGCAGGCGGCGGTCGCGCAAAAGCAGATGCGCGGCGGCTCGACGCTGGTCGCGTTCGAAATCAAGGGCGGCAAGCAGGCCGCGTTCCGCTTTCAGGACGCGCTCAAGCTCATGCGCATCAGCAACAATCTCGGCGACGCCAAGAGCCTCATCACCCATCCGGCGACGACCACGCACCAGCGGCTCACGCCGGCGCAACGCGCCGAGCTCGGCATCAGCGACGGCCTGGTGCGCGTCTCGGTCGGGCTCGAACATCCCGACGATATCGTCGAGGACGTGCTCGCCGCGCTCGATGCGGTGTAATCGCGCGGCGCTGATTACTGAATGCCGGCCTTCGCAGGTACGATTCCGAGCACCGGATGCGCCGCGGCCGAGGCGATCGGGCGGGTCGCGGCTTCGGCAATCGCCGCGCCGATGAGCTTTGCCCAGCAGGCATAGCCCCAGTCGTTCATGTGCAGCTGGTCCGGCGACACGAACACGTCGAAGCCGAGATGCTGGACTTCGTACCAATCGCGCATCACCGCGAAACGGCGGAACAGATCGACGTTCTCTTCCTTGGCGGCAAGCGCGATCTGCTCGACCATGCCCGTCGTCTCGGACTTGGCGAGCACCTTCGGCGCATATTGCGGATCGATCAGCACCACGTCGGCATCGGTGGCCTTGAGCTCCTCGATGCCCTTGTGCAGCTCGGCCGCGTGCGGATTGAGCGGGTGATCGCGCAGCACCGAATTGGTGCCGACCTGCCACAGCACGAGTTGCGGGTGCGCGGCGATCACGTCGGTCGCAAACCGCGCCATCATGTCGTCGGTCTCTTCGCCGTTGACGCCGCGATTGAGCACCGTGATGTCGTGGTCCGGGAAGCGCGCCTTCAGCTCGACGGCGAGCTGGCTTGGATAGGTTGCGGCGGGCGAACTGGCGCCGGCGCCGGCGGTCGACGACGAGCCGATGGCGACGATGGTCAGCGGCTTGCCGCTCGCGAGCCGCGCGCATGGTGTGCAGCAGCGGACGGTCGAAATGCGTAAATTCGGCCGGCGCGCTGCAGGCGATTTGCGGCGAGGGCCGGACGGCGGCACGACGGCCTTAACAGCATCCGGCGGCATCGAGCGCGCTCCGGCGACCGCAACCGCCGGCATCGCGGCCGGCGTCACGGCCGGACGCCGCGACCGGCGTGACCTCCGGTGCGACAAAAAGCGCCGCGGCCGGCAATTGCGCTCGGCACATTTCGCCGGGCACCTGCGCCTGCGCCGTACTGTGCAGTGCAACAATGTGCACTGCAATAAACGCTGCGGCGGCCGCGGCCCGCTTCAAGCAGGCGATTTATATCTGTTTTTTGGCAGTCATTAGCGCGTCGTTTGCATTCTCACGGCGTCGAGATGAGCGCAGTTGATGATTTGCGACGCCAAGGCCCAGCCAATGCAGTCGTGAACACGACGCGCCATATCATACTTCTTTGTTGCGGAATAGAGGTCGAACGTGCCGGCGTCGTTCCAGTATTGCATGATCGCCAAGACGATCGAACAACAACGCACCGTGCTGCTCCGCGACCGCCCGCATGACGTCGGCATAGGTCGAAACGTCGAGCATCGAACCGGTGTGCGGGCTGTATTGCATGTTCATCAGGATGACATCGGCGCCCGCGGCTTGAATTTTCTCGACGCCCTCGTCGAGGCTGTTGCGGAAATCCTCCGGCTCGACGCCGTCGAGCGCGTCGACCGTGCCGGCCTGCCAGATCACCAGCGTCGGCTTGTCATCGGCCAGGATCTTGTCCAAGCCTGCGACCATGGTGGCGGTGGTCTCTTTCGACTGCACATGCGCCGTGACTTTGATGTCGGCGCCCGGCATGGCTTGTTTGAGCACATCTTCAAGCCGCGCCGGATAGGCGAAGCGCGGCGCCGTCGGGTCCGGACAGCCCCGACGATCCCGAGCCGATCACGCTGATGTCGAGGCGGCGGCTGCGTCTTGAACTCGCTCATCACGCGGCTGAGATCGACATCGCTCTCGATGAGCGATTGCGGCACCTCGCATTGCTCGGGCGGCGTCGCGCGCGCGGCGCCGGACAAACAGACGGCAACCGAGCGATCGTCGCGATCACGGCGATGGCAAGCTTCATGCGTCTCCCCCAGCGAGGTCGGCGTCCGGCGGTTTAACCCGCGTTGTCGCACCTCGCCCTTCCATATGCTTGTACCACGATATCAGGTTGGCTGTCGCAATCATGATCAGTATGCCGATCAAACTGATAACGATCTGCACCAGCGGGCCGCCGGACCACTCGCTGATGATGAATTGCCCGGCAAATGCCAAGAAAACGCCCAGGCAGAAGATCTCCAGCGAATGCTGCCCGCAGCGTATCGCAGGCTGCAAAAACGGCGATTTCAGCGCCGGCCAGTCGCGCGGCACGAAGCGGACCGTGACCGCGGCCAGCGCCAGAAAATGCGCAAAGCGCAGCACGTCGAGATTGGTCTTGTCGATCGGATACATCCAGTCGCTGAGCCAGAGCGGCACGAAGCGCCCGAGCGGCTCGATATACCAGGTCAGTGTAATGGCGAAAGCGAACAGCAGATAAGCGACCGCAATGCCGAGCACGATGCGCGAGCGCAGCAAGCCCGACAGCCGCTGCGCGCCGCCGAGCGCGCACCAGGCGCCGAACACGAACAGCAATTGCCAGGCGAACGGATTGAAGAACCAGACGCCGTTCGGATAGGCCGGCAGATTCCAATCGAAATTCCAGGCCAGCACATAGACCAATGCCGAGCCGGCAAGCGCAAGGGCCGGCTGCCGCAACAACAGCCACAGCATCGGCGGGAACAACAGCAAGCAGCACGATATAGAGCGGCAACACGTCCATGTTGACCGGCTTGAACTTCAACAACAAGCGCCTGAAAGATCGTGACGTCGGGTTGCTTGAGGAAATCGAGGATATTCATTTCCTCGGCGTAGAGCGGGTTGTCGAACGTCGCCGCGACATAGGCGATCTCCGCCATGAAGATCGTAAACAGAAAGATGTGCGCCACGTAGATTTGCCAGGCACGCCGCAGCACGCGCGCGCTGGCGATGATGATGCCGCGCTCGCGCATGGCGCGGCCATAGACGAAAGCCGCGGTGTAGCCGGAAATGAAGATGAAGATCTCGGTCGCGTCGGAAAAGCCGTAATTGCGGATGGTGAACCAGTTCACGATGTTTTGCGGAATGTGGTCGAGAAAAATCAGCCACAGCGCGACGCCGCGGAACAGATCGAGCCGCAGGTCGCGCTCGCCTGGAACGGGAAGCGAAGCAGCCATCGGCGAGGCTATGACGGACATTTTCCCGGCAAACATTTGCTTGGCCGACATTTGCTTCACGATCGCATCCATCTTGCCGAAGCCGTGGAGCATGCGCGGTAGCTCAAATTTAGTCCGGCCGTATGGCTTGAGAAAGCGCGTCCGCATGGTTATTGCAACCATGGGCACCGCGTTATTCCCTTTTACATGGAATCGTTCACTTATACGTGGAACTGGCACAGCTCGCACCTGACATATGGGGAGCAGAACGGCGTCATGTATCGCGCAGTGACCCGCAATATCGAGGTCGTGGTGACGCCGCGCTTCGTCGCCGACCGCTCCTCGCCGGAGAACAATTATTTTTTCTGGGCCTATACGATCTCGATCACCAATAACGGCGCCGAGACGGTGCAATTGAAGACCCGGCATTGGCGCATCACCGACGCCAACGGCCGCCGCCAGGAGGTGCGCGGCGCCGGGGTGGTCGGCGAGGAGCCCGTGCTCAAGGCCGGCGAGTCGTTCGAATATACCAGCGGCGTGCCGCTGCAGACGCCGTCGGGCTTCATGGTCGGCAGCTACGGCATGGTGAGCGCGGCCGGCGAGCATTTCGATATCGAGGTGCCGGCCTTCTCGCTCGACAGCGTCGAGAGCAAGCGCACGATCAATTAGTTCACGGCGGCCGCCCAAGCCCGCGGCACGATCTATAAAACGCTGTAGAGTCAATCGGTTAGGGAGAGTAGCCAGGCGGGCTTTTGCGCCTGTCCTTGCGGCGGCGAGCGCTTAAAACTTGGGGCTTATGGCGCCGAACTTGGCGCCGCGACTTCGTCCGGCGCGAACACATAGGTCGAACTGCAGAATTCGCAGGTCACGGTGATCTGGCCATTCTCGACCATGTCGTCGCGGTCAGCCTGCGAGAAACTTTTCAGCATGTTCTCGACGTTGTGGCGCGAGCACGAGCACTGCGCGTTGACCGGCGCATCGCGGAACACGCGCACGCCGCGTTCGTGGAACAGCCGGTAAGCCAGCCGCTCGCTCGAAAGATCCGGATCGATCAGTTCGATATCGTCGACGGTGGCGATCAGCGAGCGGCCTTCGACCCAGGCTTCGTCCTCCGGCAGCACGTGCGGCGCGGTGCCGGGCGGTGCGTCGCCGGGATGCAGATCGGCCTGCCGCGCGCGCTCGGGCGACGTCGGCAGGAATTGCAGCAGAATGCCGCCGGCGCGCCAATGCCGGCGCGCGCCGTTCTTGCCGGCGCGAAACTCTTCGGCGACGGCAAGCCGTACGCGCGTCGGAATCTGCTCCGAGCGGGCAAAATATTCATGCGCGGCCTGTTCGAGGTCGCCGCCTTCGAGCGCCACAAGTCCCTGGTAGCGGCTCATCTCCGGGCCCTGGTCGATGGTCATGGCGAGATGGCCGTGACCGAGCAATTGGCCGGGCGTGGCGGCGCCGCTCGGCAATCGCGCTAGCAACGCGCTCGGCATCGAAGCGCGCGCAGGCCCGCACTTTGCCGGGCGAGGTGAAATCGACGACCAGCATGCGCACCGGCCCGTCGCTCTGGGTTTGCAGGATGAAGCGGCCGTCGATTTTGAGCGAGGAGCCGAGCATGACGGTGAGCACGATCGCCTCGCCAAGAGCTTGGCCACCGGCGTCGGATAATCGTGGCTGCTGAGGATGGCGTCGACCGCCGGCCCGAGCCGCACAATGCGGCCGCGCAGATCGAGCGCCTTGACCGCGAACGGCAGGATGGTGTCGTCAAGCCCGGTCTGGGCTGGCTGCGCGAACCGGAATGGCGAAATCGGGATTGGTCATCGCCCAAATATAGGTCAGGCGGGACAATTGTGAGGTCGCGGCACACCCGACCGTTATGCGTTCACCTGCAGGCACCAGGCCAAAATACCCTTCTGCGCGTGCAGCCGGTTTTCGGCCTCGTCGAACACGACCGACTGCGGCCCATCCATCACCTCGTCGGTGACTTCTTCGCCGCGATGCGCTGGCAGGCAATGCATGAAGATGGCGTCGGCTTGGCGCGCGCCATCAGCCGCGCATTGACCTGGTAGCGCTTGAGCAGATTGTGGCGGCGCGCGCCGTTGCGGTCGCCCATCGACACCCAGGTATCGGTGACGACGCAGTCGGCGCCCTTGACCGCCTCGTCGGGATCGACGCCGATGCTGATCGCGGCGCCGGACGATTTGATCCAGTCGAGCAACGGCTTCTTCGGCGCCAGTTCCGGCGGCGCTGGCGACGTGCAGCCGGAATTCGAAACGCTCGGCGGCATGCATCCAAGAGGTCGAGCACATTGTTGGCGTCGCCGCTCCAGGCGACGGTGCGGCCGCGGATCGGGCCGCGATGCTCCTCGAAAGTCATGACGTCGGCCATGCACCTGACAGGGATGCGAGCGCCGCGTCAGGCCGTTGATGACCGGCACGGCGGCGTAGCGCGCCAGTTCGGCGACCGCGTCCGGATCGAGCGTGCGGATCATAATGGCGTCGATATAGCGCGACAGCACGCGCGCGGTGTCGGCGAGCGTTTCGCCGCGGCCGAGCTGCATTTCTTCCGCCGTCAGCAGAATGACGTCGCCGCCAAGCTGCCGCATGGCGACTTCGAACGAGACCCGGGTGCGCGTCGAAGGCCGCTCGAAGATCATCGCCAGCGTCTTGCCGGCGAGCGGCCGCTCGTTGCGGGCGCCGGACGAGCTCTTGGTATTTGGCCTTCATGGCGCGCGCCGAAGCGATCATGGCCCGTAGCTCGGCGGCCGGCACATCGATGAGGTCGAGGAAATGCCGGACGCCGGTCATCCGGCGGTCTCCGCCTTGCGGCTTTGCCCGTGCGCAGCGGTCGAGCGCGCGCCAAGGCGCGGTCGAGCCGCGCGACGCCTTCGGCGATTTCTTGCTCGCTGATGATGAGCGGCGGCAGCAGGCGGACGACATTATCGCCGGCGCCGACCGTGAGCATGTGTCTCGGCGCGCGTCGTCATCGACCAATTCGCCGGCCGGAACCAGCATCCGCAAGCCGACCAACAGTCCCTCGCCGCGCACCTCGGCGACCAGGGCGGGATAGCGGTCCTTGATCTCGGCGAGCCGTTGCTTGAACACAAGCGCGATCCGCTGCACCTGCTCGAAGAAGCCGGGCGCGAGCATGACATCGAGCGTCGCGTTGACGGCGCTCATCGCCAGCGGATTGCCGCCGAACGTCGAGCCGTGGGTTCCGGCGGTCATGCCCTTGGCCGCCTCCTCGGTCGCCAGCACGGCGCCGACCGGAAAACCGCCGCCGAGCGCCTTGGCGAGCGACATGATGTCGGGCGTGACCCCGGTCCGTTGATGGGCGAACAGCTCGCCGGTGCGGCCCATGCCGCTCTGCACCTCGTCGAAGACCAAGAGGAGGCCGTGCTGGTCGCACAGCTCGCGCAGAGCTCGCAGGAACCAAGGGTCGACTGAGCGCACACCGCCTTCGCCCATCAGCGGCTCGATCATGATGGCGGCGGTTTCGTCGCCGATGGCGCCTTTGACGGCCTCGAAATCGCCGAATGGAACCTGATCGAAGCCTTCGACCAGCGGGCCGAAGCCTTCGAGATATTTCTTCTGACCGCCGGCGGCGAGCGTCGCCAGCGTGCGGCCGTGGAAAGCGCCCTCGAAAGTGATGATGCGGTAGCGTTCCGGCGCGCCGTTCACCGCCTGATATTTGCGCGCGCATTTGATCGCGCCTTCGACAGCCTCGGCGCCGGAATTGCAGAAGAATACGACCTCGGCGAAGCTTGCGTCGCACAGCCGCGCCGCGGCGCGCTCGGATTCCGGAATTTCGAAGAGGTTGGAGACGTGCCAGAGCTTCGCCGACTGCTCGGCGAGCGCGGCGACCAGATGCGGGTGCGCATGGCCGAGCGCGTTGACCGCGACGCCGGAGGTGAAGTCGAGATAGCGTTCGCCGTTGGTCGCGATCAGCCATACGCCTTCGCCCCGCTCGAAGGCGAGGTGCACGCGCGCGAAGGTCGGCATCAGATGCGATGTCACGGCTGAGCCCGTCAACGCTGCGCAGCAGCAATCGCGCAGTTCAAATGAAATGTGCCGCCTCTTCCAGGCGGCACCGTAGGGCATTGTATTTCCGTCCGCCGCACTGTCAACACACGATAATTAGGCTTCGCGAACCCCATTTGTACCCAGTTCATCCACACATCTGCAGGAATATGTGGACTCATTTCAGTCGAACTCTTGCGTCAGACTCCGCCATATTGTAGCCTTTTGATTGTCAAGTACGACATCTCGTGCGGCGGACAGTCATCTAAAGCGTTGGCGTTTGAGTGCGTGCTGGGCGGCGACACGCTGCCTGGCTCGCTGAGGGATTCTCGCAAAAACGCGGATAACGGAAAAGGAGATTTCCCGCACATGCAAGGAGCATTGGGCATGTCGTGGACTGACGAGCGGGTCGAGCTGCTCAAGAAACTGTGGTCGGACGGTCTTTCCGCAAGCCAGATCGCCGCCGAACTCGGCGGCATTACGCGCAATGCCGTGATCGGCAAAGTGCATCGTCTCGGTCTGTCCGGCCGCGCCAAGAGCACGTCGAGCGCCGCGCCGCGTCCGCGCAAGGCGCGTTCGCCGTCGCATATGTTGCGCATCGGGCGCGGCGTCGATCCGCGGCAATACCGCGCTGGCGCACGCCTATGAGATCGAGACGGAAGCCGAGCCGGAACTGATCGACAACATTATCCCGATCGGCCAACGTCGCACCCTCCTCGAGCTGAACGAACAGACCTGCCGCTGGCCGGTCGGCGATCCGGGCAGCACCGAATTCTTCTTCTGCGGCGGCAACACGCTCGAGGGGCTGCCCTATTGCGCCTACCACTCGCGGGTGGCCTATCAGCCCGCCGGCGACCGTCGCCGGGATCGGCGGCCACCGCGCTAAGGCTTTGGCTGTGTCATGCCCCGCGAAGGCGGGGCATCCAGCGGGCACAGCGTCGTTACGAGCGCTTTGTTTTTGCAACGTCTCGACGATTGCCGGAGCACTCGCCGCCGCGGATTGACGACAAAAGCGGCCTGATCAGCTCGCCTTGCCGAGCCGGTCGTCCTTGACGACCCGATCATCCTTTGCCGGGCGGTCGTCCTTGCCGAAACGATCGTCGAGCGAGTAGCCGGCGCCGCGCACGGTGCGGATCGGATCGGTGGCGTGGCCGCGATTGAGCGCCTTGCGCAGGCGGCCGACATGCACGTCGACAGTGCGCTCGTCGATATAGACGTCGCTGCCCCAGACGCCGTCGAGCAATTGCTCGCGCGAGAACACCCGGCCGGGACGTTCCATCAGAAATTCGAGCAGGCGGAACTCGGTGGGGCCGAGGTCGACCGGGCGGCTCGCGCGCGACACCCGCTTTTTCTCGCGATCGAGTTCGAGGTCGCCGATGGAGAGCACCATGGCGACGCGTTCGGGACTGGCGCGGCGCAATAGCGCACGCACGCGCGCCAGCAATTCCGGCACCGAGAACGGCTTGACGATGTAGTCGTCGGCGCCGGTGGCCAGCCCGCGCACGCGCTCGCTTTCCTCGCCGCGCGCGGTCAGCATGATGATCGGCAGCGTTTGCGTCTGCGGCCGCGCCCGCAACCGGCGGCACAGTTCGATGCCGGACAGGCCGGGCAGCATCCAGTCGAGCACGATGAGATCGGGCGCGGTTTCCTTAAGCCGCGTATCGGCGTCATCGCCTCGGGTGACGGCGTCGACCTCATAGCCTTCGGCTTCGAGATTGTAGCGTAACAGCGTGGTCAGCGGCTCCTCGTCTTCCACGATCAGGATGCTGGCTCCCATCCAGGGCTCCTATTTCTGCAGTATGCCTGCGGGAAAACTCGTGGTGTCACCCTTTGGACGCTGGTCGGTAATCGGACGGCCCTCGATCATGTAATAGACGGTTTCGGCGATGTTGGTGGCATGGTCGCCGATCCGCTCGATGTCCTTGGCGCAGAACATCAGATGCATGCAGAAGGTGATGTTGCGCGGATCCTCCATCATGTAGGTCAGGAGTTCGCGGAACAGCGACGTGCACATCGAATCGACTTCTTCGTCGCCGTTCCAGACCGCCAGAGCGGCCGCTGCAAGTCGCGGCCGGCATAGGCATCGAGCACCTGCTTGAGCTGCGCCAAGACCAGCGCCGACATGTGCTCGACGCCGCGGATCAGCTTTTGCGGATAGAAGTCGCCGTCGAGCGCGACGACGCGCTTGCCGATATGCTTGGCATGGTCGCCGATCCGCTCGAGATCGTTGCAGACGCGCATGGCGCCGACGCATTCGCGCAGGTCGACCGCCATCGGCTGCCGCCGCGCGATGGTGAGGATGGCTTTTTCCTCGATCTCGCGCTGCAGCGCGTCGATCGTCGGGTCCATGGCGATGACGCGCTCGCCCAGCTCGACGTCGCGTTCGACCAGCGCCTGCACGGAATCGGCGATCTGACGCTCGGCGAGCCCGCCCATCTCGGCGACCTTGCGGGTGATTTCCTGCAGGTCGGTGTCGAACGCCTTGGTGGTATGGTCGATTCGCGTCGTGGTGATGTCGGTCATTGGCTTTTACCTGGACGCTTATGCCGATTACCCGAACCGGCCGGTGATATAGTCCTGCGTGCGCTGGTCGTGCGGCGCGGTGAACATTTTGCTGGTCGAATCGAACTCGATCAGCTCGCCGAGATACATGAAGGCGGTGAACTCCGATACGCGCGCGGCCTGCTGCATATTATGGGTGACGATCACGATCGTATAGTCGTCGGTCAATTCGTCGATCAATTCCTCGATCTTGGCGGTCGAAATCGGATCGAGCGCCGAGCACGGCTCGTCGAACAGGATCACCTCGGGCCGCACGGCGACGGTACGGGCGATGCACAGCCGCTGCTGCTGGCCGCCGGAGAGGCTCTGGCCGTTAGTGTTGAGCTTGTCCTTGACCTCTTCCCATAGAGCCGCGCGCCGCAGCGAGGTCTCGACGCGGCCGTCGAGCTCCGACTTCGGCAGCTTCTCATAAAGCCGGATGCCGAACGCGATATTCTCGTAAATCGACATCGGGAACGGCGTCGGCTTCTGGAACACCATGCCGATGCGCGCGCGCAGCAGATTGAGGTCCTGCTTCGGCGACAGGATGTTCTCGCCGTCGAAGATCACATCGCCAGTGGCGCGCTGATGCGGATAGAGGTCGTACATGCGGTTGAGCACGCGCAACAAAGTCGACTTGCCGCAGCCCGACGGGCCGATGAAAGCGGTGACCTTGTTCTGGTAGAGCGGCAGGCTGATCGATTTAAGCGCCCGCGCCTCGCCATAGAAGAAATTGAGATCGCGGATCGTAAGCTTCTCGGCCAGAGCCCCGACCGGTCGGTCGCATGTGGCTGACAGGCGGAACGGAGACGGAAGCAACGCTCATGCTCATGACTGTTTTCCCGTTCGGACAAGGGCGCGCGCGCTGATGCTGAGAGCGAGCACGGTAAGCGTGATGATGAGGGCGCCGGTCCAGGCCAGATCCTGCCAGTCCTTGTAGGGGCTCAGCGCGAACTGGAAGATGACGACCGGCAGGCTGGCGATCGGCTGGTTGAGGTCGGTGCTCCAGAACTGGTTGTTGAGCGAGGTGAACAGCAGCGGCGCGGTTTCGCCGCTGATGCGGGCGACGGCGAGCAGCACGCCGGTGACCATGCCGGCGCGCGCGGCGCGATAGCAGATGCGCGTGATCGACAGCGACCGCGGCAGTCCGATCGAGGTCGCGGCTTCGCGCAGCGCGTTCGGCACCAGCGTCAGCATGTCCTCGGTGGTGCGCACCACGACCGGGATGACGAGCACGGCAAGCGCGACGCCGCCGGCGTATCCGGAGAAGTGCCCCATCGGCGCGACCATGACCTCATAGATGAACAGGCCGACGACGATGGAAGGCGCGCTCAGCAGGATGTCGTTGATGAAGCGCACCACGCTGCTCAGTTTGTCGTAACGGCCGTATTCGGCCATGTAGGTGCCGGCGAGAATGCCGATCGGCGTACCGATGCGCGACGGCGAGAGTCGTCAGGATCAGGCTGCCGAAGATCGGGTTGAGCAGGCCGCCGGCCGAACCGGGCGGCGGCGTCATTTGCGTAAACACCGCAACCGACAGGCCGCCGAAACCCTTCCACAGCAACGCGCCGAGGATCAGCACCAGCCAGCCGATGCCGAACAGCGTTGCGCAGATCGCCAGCGCGGTGGCGACGATGTCGCGGCTGCGGCGGCCGCCATAGCGCATTGTCAGAGCATTATCGGTCATGGCGTCACCCGATCCGGCGTTCGATGCGCATCAGCATGTAGCGCGCGATCGCCAGCACGATGAAGGTGATGACGAACAGGATCAGGCCGAGCTCGATCAGCGCCGAAGTGTAGAGATCGCCGACCGCCTCGGTGAATTCGTTGGCGATGGTCGCCGAAATCGTGGTGCCGGGCGCGAGGATCGAAGCGGAAATCCGGTGGGCATTGCCGATCACGAAGGTCACCGCCATGGTTTCGCCGAGCGCGCGGCCCAGCGCGAGCATGATGCCGCCGATGATGCCGACCCGCGCATAGGGCATGACCACGTTGCGCACCACTTCCCATCTCGTGCAGCCAAGGCCATAGGCCGCCTCCTTGAGCACTGCGGGCACCGCCTCGAAGACGTCGCGCGTGATCGCGGTAACGAACGGCAGCACCATGATGGCGAGGATCAGGCCGGAGGTGAGCATGCCGATGCCGTAGGGCGGGCCGGCGAACAGCGACCCGATGCCCGGCACGTTGCCGAGCGTATTGATCAGGAACGGCTGCAACGTCGCTTGCAGGAACGGGGCGAAAATGAACAAGCCCCAGATGCCGTAGATGATGCTGGGGATGCCGGCGAGCAGTTCAATGGCAATGCCGATCGGCCGCCGCAGCCACTGCGGGCAGAGCTCGGTGAGAAAGAAGGCGATCATCAAGCCGACCGGCACGGCGATCAGCATGGCGATGAACGACGTCAGGATGGTGCCGTAGATCGCCGGCAGTGCGCCGAAATTCTCGGTGACCGGGTTCCAGCGCGAGCTGGACAGGAAGCCGAAACCAAACGCCCTGATCGCCGGAATCGAGCCCTGGACCAGCGAGACGATGACGCCGCTCAACAGCAACAGGACGCCGATAGCGGCGGCCCGGGTCAGGTTGCGGAACATCGCGTCGCCGAGCCGCAGCCGGTCGAGCACCTTCGAGCGCGTGGCCGCTCCGGCGGAAATCGCCAGTCGTTCCGACATCACCACATCGACCACGGGACGCCTCTCCGGATTTTGCATCAGCTCCCCTTTGCGGCGCGCGCCGGGGAGCTAATCAATGGACTTTTCGGCTGTGACACAAGACGCCGTCGGATACGCAGTGCAAAACAGAGGATAAAGGAGAAAGGCGCCTGAAGCGGCGCCTTTCCCGCACTCGTCAACTCTAGAAATTGCTGCCGGCGCCTTTGATCTTGTCTTTCCAGGTCTTTTCGATCAGCGCCACGACGCTGTCAGGCATCGGGACGTAATCGAGGTCGGTCGCCATCTGCTTGCCGTTCTTATAGCCCCAATCGAGGAACTTCAGGGCTGCGGCGGAATCGGCCGCGTCGGCCGGAACCGATTGCATCAGGATGAAAGTCGAGCCGGCGACCGGCCAGGATTTGTCGCCCGCCGCATTGGTCAGGATTACGTGGAAGTCCGGCGCGCTGGTCCAATCGGCGCCGGCAGCGGCGGATTGGAACGCCTCCATCGTCGGAGCAACGGTCTTGCCCGCAGCGTTGATCATCTTGGCATAGGTCAGGTTGTTCTGCTTGGCGTAGGCATATTCGACATAGCCGAGCGAGCCGACGGTCTGCGCCGTGTTGTTGGAAACGCCTTCGCTGCCTTTGGCGCCGATGCCGACCGGCCACTCGACCGCAGTGTCGGAGCCGACTTTGGAGCTCCAATCCGGGCTCACCTTGGACAGATAGTTGGTCCAGATGAAGGTGGTGCCCGAACCGTCGGAGCGGTGCACGACGGCGATGGCGGTGTCAGGCAGGCTTGACGCCGGGATTGAGCTTTGCGATCGCCGGATCGTTCCACTTGGTGATGTTGCCGAGGAAGATCTGGGCAATGGTCGGTCCGTCGAGCGTCACTTCGCCCGGCTTGATGCCGGGCAGGTTCAGGATCGGAACGACGGCGCCGTTGATGACCGGAAACTGCACGAGGCTATTCTTGGCGACGTCTTCCGGCGACATCGGCTTGTCGCTGGCGCCGAAGGTGACGGTCTTGGCGATGATCTGCTTGATGCCGCCGCCCGAGCCGATCGACTGATAATTCAGCCCGACGCCGGTGTCTTTCCTGTACACGATCCGCCCACTTGGCGAGCACGGGATACACGAAGGTGGAGCCGGCGCCGGTAAGGTCGGCGGCGGATGCCGGAAGCACCGTCGCCGCGAGCATGCCGGCGACGGCGAGTGATGTCAGATGTTTCACGTGGCTGTCTCCTGTGAGAGGAAATTGTCAGCAGTTCAGGTCGTCGACCCGAATGCCGGGCAATGTCGATTAACGTCCCTGTCTGGGCGCTTTGTTGCAGATCGCTGTCTGGCAGACGCTGCATCGGGAGATGCCCCTAGCGAAAGCGGACCCGCAGCGGTGAGCATGGTTAGGTTCGGCCCATAACCGTTCTATGAGCGTGGCATGACAATCAGATGACAGCCGAAGCTTTTGAAATAATCAGCGATTTACCGCGAATGCGCAGCAGCCGCGGTGGGCAGATGCACGGTGAATGTGGCGCCCTCGCCGGGTGCGCTGTCGATGGTCAGCCGGCCGCGATGGCGATTGAGAATGTGTTTGACCAGCGCCAGACCGAGGCCGGTTCCGCCCTGCGCGCGGCTCTCCGTGACGTCGACGCGGTAGAACCGCTCGGTCAGCCGCGGCAAATGCTCGGGCGCGATGCCCGGCCCGTAATCGCGCACGCTCACTTGCGCTTCGGACTCGCCGTCGGCCGATGCTCCGGGCCCGATCTTGATGTCGACGCGCCGGCCGGCGGCGCCGTATTTGAGCGCGTTCTCAATCAGATTCTCGAAGATACGGACCAGTTCGTCGCGGTCGCCCAGTATCGGCAATGCGCTCGCCGCATCGATATGGACGGTCACGCCACGGTCGCGCGCCAGCGTTTCGAGCCCGTCGACGACCTGGCGAACGATCGGCACGAGATCGACCGGCGTGTCCGGGCGGCGGTGCGCATTGAGCTCGATGCGCGACAATGACAAGCAGATCGTCGATCAAGCGCGCCATGCGCCGCGCCTGTTCCTGCATGATGGCGAGAAAGCGCTCGCGCGCTTTGGCGTCGTCGCGCGCCGAGCCTTGCAGCGTCTCGATGAAGCCGAGCAACGCAGCCAGCGGCGTGCGCAATTCGTGGCTGGCATTGGCGACGAAGTCGGCGCGCATTTCCTCGACCCGGCGCAGCGGCGTGAGATCGTGAAAGGTGATCAGTACGAAATCGGGTCTCGCCGCATTCGGCTCGCGCTTGACCGGCATCACGATGGTCTCGAACCAGCGATCGATCGGCACGCGCTCCGAGTAGACGACGCGCTGCACCTCGCCCTCCGCCGTGGCGCGGCCGATCGCCTCGATCAATTCGGGCATCCGCAGCGCGAATGCGACCGGCTCGCCTTGCCGCAGCGCCGGCGCCAATGCGCGAGCGCGCTCGTTGAGCGCCAGCACGCGGCCGTCGCGATCGAGCGCGACGACCGGGTCCGGCAGGCCGGCGACGACGGCGCGCAGAAAACCGTCGCCGCGTTCGGACACGGCGGCCGGCTGGGCCAAACGATCCTCGTCTTTGGCGGAGCGGACCGCGAGCACGACGGCGCCGGCGACGATAGCGAAACCGCCGAGCGCATAAGCGATCGGCAGCGCGCCGGCGAACGCCAAGGCCGCGAACACGGCAGCCGCCGCCACGATCACCATGCGCCCGCCGCGCCAGCGCCTCGCGGTAAGCAATGCTCGATCTTCAACGAAGCTCATAAGCCCTCGGATCGCCTCAAGCGGCCGATCAGGACGCGTCCGATTTCTCCCGGACGCGTGCGCTCGACGCGCCGATCGGCGGCGGCGATGATCGAGATATGCGCCGCGCGGTGCGACTGAGCAAGGCTTCGCGCGCCGCCAAGCACCGCAAGCGAGAGCACGAATGGAATAATGTAATACAGCAGCCGGAACAGCAGCAGGCCGGCCAGCAGGTCTCCCTTGTCGAATTGCCACAGCGCCACCAGCATGGCGGCGTCGAATACGCCGAGGCCGCCGGGTGCATGGCTGGCAAAACCGAGCAGCGTGGCGGCGACGAAAATCACCGCCACCGTAACGAAGCCGACATGGGGATCGTCCGGCACCAGCATGTACATGGCGGCGGCACAGCAGGCGAGATCGACGATACCGATCGCGATCTGAATGAGCGTCAGCGGGCCGCCGGGCAATTGCACCTGCCAGCCGTCGCGGCCGATCACCCGCGGCTTGACCCAAACCCAGCAACACGTAGGCGGCGAGCAGCGCAAGAATGACCAGCGCGATGACGCGGTTGGCCCATAACGGCAGCTGATCGAGCGCGCGCGCCGCTTGCGGCGCATCGAGAATGCCTAAGCCCAGCACGGTGGCGTTGCCGAGCCAGAACGTCAGGCCGGCGATGAAACAGATTTTGGTGACCTCGACGACGCTCAGTCCCCAAGCGGAATAGATGCGGTAGCGCACCGCGCCGCCGGAGAAGATGCTGGCGCCGACATTGTGCCCGATCGCATAACTGGTGAACCCGGCCAGCGCGGCGACGCGATACCGTATTTCGGAGCGGCCGATGGTGCGCAGCGCGAACAGGTCGTAAAAAGTCAGCGTCAAATAGCCGGCGGCGACGAACAGGCCGGCAACAATGAGGGTCTGCCGATCGGTCGCTTCGAGCGCGCGCAAAAGTTCGTCGGGGTCGATGTCGCGCAGAATGTGATAAAGCACAATCGCCGCGACCACGATGATGGTCAGGCTGAGCGCCAAGCCGATCCGGCTCAAGCCGATCTTGCGGTCGAAGAAATGCGCGCTGTCGCGCAATTTATTCAACATGCCGCGCTCCGGACCGACTGCTGGCGCATCCATCGCGAATCCCGTTCCGCCGACCAGCCCGCCAGCCCACCCGCGCGAACCAGCACCCCCCTAGCAGATGTCATAATCCGGTGCGAGTGCGGCAGCGTCTCACCCCCGGATGCAGGCCATGCAAGTCACTTTTTTCCCAACTCGCCGGCCCCGAAGAACGCGCTAAGTTCCTTATACGTTTCCTCCGGCGCCTCTTCCGAAAGGTAATGGCCGCAAGGCAGCGCCTTGGCGCCGCGGATGTCGGCGGCATAGCGCTGCCAGATTTCGCCCGGGCCCGGCTTGTGATTGCGGCCGACGCCGCCGGTCGCGCCCCACAGCAGCAGCACCGGACAGGTAATCTTGCGCCCGGCCTCGAAATCCTTGGTGTCCATGGCGAAGTCGATGGTGGCGGTGGCGCGGTAATCCTCGCACATGGCGTGGACGGTCGCCGGATTGCGCATATAACGCTTGTATTCGGCAAGCGCCCGCGGGTCGAAGAAGCTCAAGCCTTGTTGCGGTCTTGGCGAGCTTCTTCTCGATGAAGAAGTCCGGATCGGCGCTCATCAAATGCTCGGGAAAATCGTACGGCTGGATCATAAAGAACCAGTGCCACGAGAACGTCGCCCAGGCTTTGGTCATGTGATTGAACAGATGATGCTGCGGAATGATGTCGAGGATCGCCGCGCGGGCGACGTGCTCCGGGTGATCGAGGCACATGCGGTGCAGCACGCGCGCGCCGCGATCGTGCCCGGCGGCGTAGAAACGGCTGTGACCGAGCGCGGCCATCACCTCGATCTGATCCTGCGCCATGGCGCGGAACGAATAGTTGGAATGATCGTCGCCGCCGGGCGGCTTTTCGGAATCGCCGTAGCCGCGCAGATCGGTGGCGACCACGGTGAATTCCTCCGCCAGGCGCGGCGCGAATTTGTGCCACGACAGATGACTGAACGGATTGCCGTGCAGCAGCAACAGCGGCGGGCCCTTGCCGCCATAAAGCGTCACGATCCGCGCGCCGCTGGTTTTGATTTCGGTTCGGGTAAAGCCCTCGAACATTCTGTCCTCCCGTCATTCCGGGGCGCGCAAAGCGCGAGCCCGGAATCCATAATCACTGACTTATTAGATGATAACTTCTGCCTTCAACAACCTCACGCATTGTGGTTATGGATTCCGGGCCCGTGGGCTTCGCCCACGTCCCGGAATGACGAAATGGGGAGTAAAATGCCGACAGATATCGATCCGCAATCGGGCTTCCGCCTGCCGCTGCCAAAGCGCGAGGATTTGGATGAGGTCGGCCAGCGCGCCTATGACCGCGCCAATACGCCGGGCAAGACCATCGTCGGTCTGCGCGGCCCGGCCGGCATTCACCTTTACAGCACCAAGACCGTCGAGGCGCACAACACGATCAACCGCTATTTGCGCCACGAGGCCGGCTTCGATCCGAAGGTGCGCGAGGTCGCCATTCTGACGGTGGCGCGCGAAATGGACAGCCGGTTCGAATGGGCGGCGCACGAGCCCGAAGCATTGACGGTCGGCGTGGCGCCGGAAGTCATCGCGGCGATCAAGCACCGCAAGAGCACGACGAGGCTTGAGCGAGATCGATGCGGCGATCATCGAATTCGGCCGGCAAGTCGTCGGCCGGCACAAAGTCAATTCCGCGGCGTTCGCGCGGCTGAAAGCATTGTTTAAATCGGAGCAGCTGGTCGATCTCGTTCTGCTGATGGGCAATTACGCCGGCACCGCAATCCTGCTCGCGGCCTTTGACATGCAGGTCGCGGAAGGCAGGCCGCTGCTGCCGGTGGAGTAATCATTTATTCTTCTTGTCCAGCCCCAGCTCGCTCCAGCGCGCCTTGGCGGCGGCGATGTCTTCGGCCGTCGGCCACACCATCGGCGGGAACCGCGCGCCGCCGAAATCCGGATCGGGGTCGTAGTCGAGATTCATCGTGGCGTCGATCAGAACCCGATTCCACTTGCCGGTGCCGTAGAGCGAGGTATTGCGGTCGCGCTTGCGCGTCGACGGATCGAGGCCGAGCCCGAACGTCGCCGGCATGATGACGATGTCGTCCTCGCCGGCATTGACGCGATAGGCGATCGCCCAATCGACCGCGGCGTAATCGTGGATGTCGATATCGTCGTCGACCACGGTGACGTGCTTATAGCGCACGTGGCCGGCCGATGAGCCCCACAGCGCGTTGGCGACCTGCTTGGCCTGGCCGCGATAGCTCTGCTTGATCTGCACCAGGATGTTGACGCCGGCCTGCACCGGCGGACACCACACGTCGGTGATGCCGGGCACGCCGGCGCGGTCGAGCACGTTCCAGGCGGTCGCCGCGCGCATGATCGACGAGCACATGCCGTTTTCCGAAAAGCATCCGGGCATCGAGCCTTCGATGGTGCCGCGGAAGATCGGCTTGTTGCGATGCGTGATGCAGGTCACGCGGATGGCGGGCTTTGGCGAACGATCGCCGGCGATGTAGCCGGTGACTTCGGCGAACGGGCCTTCCATCACATAGCTTTCGGGATCGAGCCCGAGATAGCCTTCGATGACGATCTCGGCGCTGGCCGGCACTTGCAGATCGACGGTCTCGCATTGCACGAGATCGACCGGCGCGCCGCGCACCGCGCCGATCACGTCGTATTCGCACAGCCCCTTCGGCACCGGCGAGCCGGCGACAAAGCCGAGCGACGGCTCCCAGCCGATGGCGACCGCGATCGGCATCTCCTTGTGGCCCTTCTGCTGCCAGGCGGTGACGTGATGGCCGATATGCTGGGCGCGCCACATCAGGATCGGGATCAGATTCTTGCCGCCGACCATGCCGCGATAGATGCCGACATTCGTCACGCCAGAGTCGGGATCTTTGGTCACCACGCCGCCGTAAGTGAGAATGTAGCGGCCGCCGTCGGCCCGGTTCCATTGCGGCACCGGAAGCTCCAACAGATCGATGTCATCGCCCTTGACGACGTTCTCCTTGACCGGCCCGGTCTTGACCAGGTTCGGCGGCACGCTGCTGGTGAGAAGCGTGCGGCCGAGCTTGACCAAATCGCGCGCATGCGTGTCGGGCTCCAGCCCGAGCATGATGGCGACACGGCGCGCGCTCGACAGCCCGCCGGTGAACACCTGCCGGCAGCGGGCATTGGCGCCATAATCGCGGATATTGTTGAACAGCAGCGCCGGCCCGGTGCCGGCGCCTTGCGCCAGCCGCGCGATGGTGCCGAGCTCGATATTCCAATCGACCTCGGCGTCGATCTGCTGCAATTCGCCCGCCGCGTCGAGCGCGTTGATCCAGCCGCGCAAATCGCCAAACGCAACCGGCTTTCGTTCTGTAGTCATTGATGATCCCGGTGATTGAGCATGATCCCGAAAAGTGGAAACCGGTTTTCGGAAAAGATCATGCTCCAATAAGACATCTAGACAGTGATCCAATTCAATTCGATCGGATCATTGTCTAGGCGGGCGTTTTGCGCTGGTCGTCATCGGTCTGTCAATCTTGCTCCCCGGTTGGCGCAGAGCGGACAAGCGCTCGCGTTCTCGCGACGCATCCGCGCCCGAGTTTTGCCGACGCCACTGTCAAAATTCCCTCGGAGCCCGATCGCGTCATGCCGGAGCCGGTGGTGGGACCGGTTTTCGGCTTCGATCACGCTCCGTAGGCTCGCGGTGGGTTTCGCTTCGCTCAACCCACCCTACAAACGAAAAGAAATAAGGAAGCGGAACGCCGACAGACGCACACTGCATGAAACCGCATCAGCGGATGCGGCCGCGCGCGAAGCGTCGCGCGCTCGCCTGTCGGCGTTCCACCACGGCACTTGCGGCAGCGACCGAACGCCACCGCTCAGCTCCAGTTCACGCGCTTCCCGGGACGGAACTAGGTAGGGATGGGCGTTACCCATCCCCGGCCGTCCCGGTGCAGCGGGCGATATAAGCCCGCAGGCCGGTCATAGTGCCGGCCGGGCGTTTTGGCCCGGAGCCGCCCGAGCGCGGGGCTGACAACCCCGCCCGCGGGAACCGAACTCGCCCCCCTCCGCCGGTGTCACCCGGCGGCGTCCTTACGGGCGAGGATGAGCGCTATGTAACTGCAATAGGGACGATTGTCAAGGGTCGTGGCACTTTTTTAGTGACTGATTTGGGGCATTAGGGAACGTACTCAAAAATTCGACTCTGTAAGCGTTGCTGAATGTCTGCTTCGCTCCGAAAGCAACCAAACTGCTGCCTCGCCGCGAATCGACGCGATGGGCCATTAGCCGTCGAACGGCACCGCAACAAAATGCGTCTTATTCGATCACCTCATCAGCGCGGCCGAGTAGCGGCAGCGGCATGCTAAGGCCGAAAGTCTTGGCAGTTTTTAGATTGATCGCCAGTTCAAACTTTGTTGCCTGCATCACTGGCAAGTCGCTCGGTCTCTCGCCCTTGAGAATCCGTCCAGCATATATGCCCACTTGGCGGTACTCATCGCGCTGATTGGCGCCGTAAAACATCAGACCTCCGGCAGCGACAAATTCGTGTTGCGCCATGATCGCCGGAATTTTGTAACGCATCGAAAGTTTGGCAAGTTGCTCTTGTTCAGCACCAAAGAGTACATCCTGTCCAATCATCAGTGCGCCGACTTGCAACTCGTGCAATTTGGCAAATGCCAGATCGAAATCGCTTGGACTGGCGGCATTCAGCACATGTAGTTGCAAACCAAGGACCTGCGCCGCCGCCTGCACCGTTTTGGCTTGAGTTGACGCATTAGGATTGGTCGGATTGACCAACAGTGCCATGACGGTGGCTGCAGGTACCACCTCATGCAGCAACTGCAAAAGTTTTGGCCCAACCTCGACGCTTAACAGAGTTACGCCGGTCATATTGCCACCGGGGCGGTCGAGGCTGGCGACCAGCCCAATCTGCACCGGATCGGCAATGGTCACGAAAACAACCGGGATGGTCGTTGTTGCCGCCTTTGCTGCTTTTGCCGCAGGCGTGGCGAAAGCACCAATTACGGCTGGCCGACGCCCGATCAGGTCGGCCGCCAGCGCCGGAAGCCGCTCGTAGTGGTCCTCGGCCCAGCGCGCCTCAATCGTCATGTTGCGTCCTTCGCTGTAGCCCGCATCACCGAGGCCTTGACGAAAGGCGGTGAAATTCTCCGCCCAAAACCCGCTGGGCGACCCGGCCGCGAGCACGCCAACTACAGGGGCAGCGCTTTGCTGGGCCTGTGCCGCAAGCGGCCAAGCTCCCGAACATGCGGCGGCCGTGCCGCCAAGCAAGGAGATGAAATCGCGTCGTCGCATTGCCTCCCCCAAAAGGCTCGGGGCCACCGCCACGACACGATTACAGCAAGGATTTACGACCAGCGAAATGGGTTGAGATGTCGCGTTGCGCCGCAGCAATGCTCGAAGTCCAATATCCGAGTTGGGTCAATCACGACTGCCCCGAACCGGCGGCAGCCTAGGGCCATGTCCGTTGTACTCCCGAAAACTGCAGTGGCGGCGTGTTTAAAGAGTCCGCGCCCCGGCCAAGCGACCAGATGTTCACAGCGGCCGATCTGCGGTACTTTCGTGTGGCACGCGCCGCCCGGCCTATTCGCCGACCAGGAAGAGCCCCCGATGACCAACGGCAGTACGCTTTCGCTTCCCGAACTCGAGGATCGCATCGCCATCACGCGCGACAATATCCGCCAGCTGATCGAGCAGGCGGCCGCGTTCTCCGGCGCCGCGGATGAAGGCCGCAATGCCGATCGTCTGGCGGAGCAGAACGAAGAGCTGGAGCGGCTGGTCAAGGAGCGCGATGCGCTGTTGAAGAAATAACGTGCCGTCGCGGGCATCCACGTCTTTAGCGCGACATCAAACCAAAGACGTGGATGGCCGGAACAAGTCCGGCCATGACGATTCAAGCGATGTCGTCCTACTGATCATTGCGCCCAGCGGATAGGCCCCCTCACCCCAACCCTCTCCCCGCGTGCGGGGAGAGGGAGATAATTCACTCGGCGTGCAGGCCGGCGTCCTGGATCACCTTCGACCAGGTCGCCATTTCCGACTTGAAGAACGCCTCGCATTGTTCGGGCGAATTGCCGATCGGCGTATAGGCCATCGCCGCCAGTTTGGTCTTGACGTCGTCTTGCGCCAGGCCGGCGACGATCAGGTCGTGCAGCTTGGCGACGACGTCCTTTGGCGTGCCCGCCGGCACCACCACCGCGGTCCAGGTGGCGCCCACCACCTCGGGAAAGCCCGCCTCGGCCATGGTGGGGACATCGGGCAGCGTCGGCGCGCGGTTCTTGCCGGTCACCGCCAGCGCGCGCAATGCGCCGCTCTTGATCAGCGGCAGCGCCGGCGCCAGCGCGCCGAACGAGATCGGGGTGTGACCTCCCACCGTCGCTTCGACCGCCGGCTCGCCGCCGCCGAACGGCACGTGCACGAGGTCGAGATTGAGCGCGTGCGCAAACAGCGAGCCGACCAGCTGCGGCGGCGTGCCGGTGCCCGGCGACGCGAAGCTGAATTTGCCGGGCTGCGTGCCGGATCAGCTCGACCAGTTCCTTGACCGAATGCACCGGCACCGACGGATTGACCGCCAGCACCACCGGAGTGGAGGAGCCGAGCGTCACGGCGTCGAAGTCCTTGAGCGGATCGTAGCCGGCGTGACTGAACAGATACGGATTGTTGGTGATGTTGCCGCCGGTCACCAGCACCGTGTAGCCGTCAGGCGCCGACTGCGCCGCGCGCACCGCGCCGACATTGCCGCCGGCGCCCGGCACGTTCTCGATGAAGAAATTCTTGCCGGTCTGCGCGGAAAGGCTTTGCGCGATCAGCCGCGCGAACAGATCGGTCGGCCCGCCCGGCGCAAAACCGACGATCATCTTCACCGGCCGCGCCGGCCAAGCGTCCGCAGCGGCCGTGTCCGCAGCCACGCTGGCGAAGCTCGCCGCAGCCAAGCAAAATGCCACAACCAGATATTTTTTCATGATCCGTCGCCTCCCCGACGACTGTGTTTTAGCGCAGCTTATAGAGCGCGTGCCGGCGGTTGCGGGTGAACGGCCGCACCTGACCGGGCCAGCGTCCCGGCTTCGACCGCGGCCGCCCATTCGCGGCTGACGAGAACATGCGGCCCGTCGATCTCATAGAGCGCGCTGTGGCGCGGCCCGTCATGCGGAACGCGCTTTTCCTCGCCGCCAAGGCTGATCGCAAACGGCTCACCCTCCAGGCGCGCAACCGCGTGCACGCCCGGCACCTTCAACAGGTTGGGCACATGCTCGGTGTCGTAGACCTCATTGAATAGCGCTTCCTTGTCGGGGTCGACATCCATCGAGGCGACGAACAGATATTTGGATTTGATCGGCATCGAACCCTTCGCTGGCTACGGTTCGGACATTTTGGCAAATCAGACTTGCGACAAAATTCATACCGGCCTGTCGCCGAGAATGGTGCAGCGGCGCATCACGCGCTTCACGCCGCGCCTCGTCGAAGCCGGTGGCGCGATGCAACAGGCAGCGATTGTCCCACACGATGCACTGGCGCGGGCTCCAGCGATGGGAGTAAACGCGCGCCGGCGGTGTGATCATTTCGTTCAGCTCCTCGATCAGCGCGCGGCCTTCGTCGTAATCCATGCCCTCGATCGGTTTCGGCATGATCGCCGAGGAAGATCGCCTTGCGTCCGGTGTCGGGATGGGTGCGCACGATCGGATGGGCGACCGGCGGCACCTTGGCCTTTTGCTCCGCCGTCAGCGGCGCCTCGCCGTGGCGGCGCGTGCGCGAAAAGTCGAAATTGTGGATCGCGCGGCGATCTTCAATTCTCGACTTCATCGCAGCAGGGAGCAGATCGTAAGCCGAATACATGTCGGCGAATTCGGTCTCGCCGCCCACATCCGGCACGATTTCCGAAACCATCATCGTGGCTTGCCCGGTGCGCTCGCGCCAGGAGCCGTCGGTGTGCCAATAGAGCGTGCCCTTGTCCGGATGCTTGCCGCTCGGATTGCCGTTCGCGTCGAGATTGGACAATAAGTAGATTTCCGGATGGTCTTTGGCGCCGTAGTGCTCGCTGAGCACGTGGATCTGCACCTCGCCGAAATTGCGCGCAAAGGCGACTTGCGTCGCCTGAGGCAGGTCGACGTCGCGGAACAAAATCAGCTGATAGTCGAGGAAGGCTTCATAGACCTTGGCGAACAGCGCCGGCGATACCGCCTGTTCGAGCGTGATGCCGGTGATCTCGCAGCCGAGCACCGGATGCAGCGGCTTGACCTGGAACGGCCAATCGCGGGCCGCGGCTTGCGGCTTGAGCTGGGGCTTAAACTGGACTTGCGCCACGACGTCCTCCCCGAAAATTTTGGCGATTATGCCCGCCCTCGTGTTCGCTTCCTAGCGTCCTTTTTCCCCCGGAAGCGGGGCGAGAAAGAAGCGCACAATGTGCGATCTGCTGGGCGCGTTAACCATGGAGGGCAATTTCCAAGGCGTTTCGTTCCCAAGAATGCCACGGAGCCGCCCATTTACGGCCGCTTAAGATTAGCATTGCATTGAGGGTTAGCGTTGCATTCTTGCATCGGGGTCACGGGTGGTGAGGGACAGATGAGGACGGCGAAGCGGGGTTCCCTAGTCTTCAAGCGGATTGAACTTTTCGAGCGAGCACGACCGGGTGGCGCCCCACGGCCGCGGCACGCCGCGGCTTTCCTTTAAGCGCTCTCAGCAACGTAACGCACAGCCATGACGTTTGTGGCCGCGCCGCGTTCCGGCGCCTCTGCTTGCGACCATCGCCGCGCTTCGGCCAGCGCCGATTATCGCCGCGCGATCCGCCGCGCCGGTGTGGGCATTGGCACCTTGACCGCCGCGAGCGGCACAGCCGGCGCGGTCACGCTAACCGCCGCCTGGATGATCGCCGCGGCGATCAGCGCCGCTCCGCGTCCGCCCGGTCTGCCGGCTGCCCAGGATAGAATTGCGATAAGCCCGGCGAACGGCGGATTGGCCGGTAGGATGGTGGCAGATTTTGATTCTGTCGCTGGGGCGGCCGCCAACCTCGCCCGCTATTCGCCCGCGTCGGACGCAGAACGGCACAAGGGAGCGCGGCTTGATGCGCCGTTCCGCCGCGTGCCGTTCCCGCGCGACCGGTTCGCTGCCGTGCACGCGGATGAGGGCGCGCGAGAAGAGACGATGTTGGAATCGGCGGCACTGTCCGCAGACACCAAGGAGTCGCCACAGGCCGGCGCTACGCCGCCTTCGGGCTATGTGGCCGCGACATTCGATTTGTTCGATCCGCAGCCGACTTTGGCCGCAGCGCTTCCGGTTACGCCGCGCGACGTGCCGCAGCCGCCGGCGCGCGTCGCCGCGCGAATAAACGCGGCGCCGTCATCGGTGCGGCAACCCAATAGCGCGCCTGCTACGGCGCCACTGCAACTAGCCGACGCCGACGCAACAGCGGCCTTGCCGCCGGCCGCGGACGCACCGCCCGAGCCCCCCGCGCCGCATTCGACGCTGACCGGCTTTCTACGCAAGCTGTTTGGCCAGCAAGCCAGCGCCAATCCGGATGCCGCGCCCGCCGTGGATCGCCATACCGCTGTCTACGATATCGAGGCGCGCACGGTTTACATGCCCGATGGCGAGCGGCTCGAAGCGCATTCGGGGCTCGGCGCCCTGATGGACGACGCGCGCTACGTGGACAGAAAAGATCGCGGTCCGACGCCGCCCAATGTCTACGATCTCGTGCTGCGCGAAGGTTCCTTCCACGGCGTGCAGGCGATCCGGCTCAAGCCGGTCAACGACGACAAGATGTACGGCCGCGCCGGCATCCTGGCACATCCTTACATGCTCGGCGCCTCGGGTCAGTCGTTCGGCTGCGTGTCGTTTAAGGACTACCCGGAGTTCTTGAAGCGGGGCAGTCGCCGGCTTCGACAAGCGGCGAGGTCGAACGTGCTTGTATCGTGACTGCCGCACCGCGGCGTATTACCCGCGCTACGCCGCCAACGATTGATCGACTACTTGAACCGCTCGGACGGCGGCGCGATCTCGGTGACGAGGTCGCGAATGAGCTTCTTGTTGGGCAGCGGCGCCAGCGTCATTTCGCGCGGCTCGAGGCGGGCGGTGCAGGCATAAACCGTCTCGCCGTCGAGCTGCATCATGCATTCCTTGCAGGCATTGGCATTGATGCAGGAGTAGCGCACCGCCAGCGACGGATCCTTATTGATGCGCAGCCAGCGCAGGCCGTCGAGCACCGACTGGCCCTCTTCGAACGGCACCTCGTGGCTTTCGAAGTGGCCGGCGTCGCGCGCGGCGCCGCGCCAGATTTTCAGCGTGGCGATCGCAGTCATGCCATCGCCTCGGCCGGCGCGCCGGAGATTTGCACCGCACCGTCGCGCCAACGCGCGGACTGATGCAATTGCCAGTGCGGGCGCGCCTCGGGACAATCCTCGCGCTGATGCGCGCCGCGGCTTTCGCTGCGATTGAGCGCGGATTGCGCCACCGCCTGCGCAACGGCGATCATGTTGCGCAGATCGAGCCATTCCAGCCGCTGCAGGTCGAACGGCGCGCCATGTCCGGGCGGCGCTTCGCCCAGCTCTTGCCCGAGCGCGGCAATGCCGGACAGCGCCCGGCGCAGTTTTGCGCCGGTGCGGAACGGCCCGACGTCGTCAGCCATGACGGCTTGCAGGCGCGCGATCATCGCGGCGGTATTCGAAAGCTCGCGACCGTTCCCGGTCGCCCCGATAAGATCGATGGCGGGACGCGCGTCCTGCGCGGTCAGTCTCGGCGACGCCGTGCTGCTGCATCGCGCGGCGGCGCTTTTGCCGGCGCGGCGGCCGAACACCAAAGCTTCGGTGATGGCGTTGCCGGACAGCCGGTTGGCGCCGTTGGCGCCGCCGACCACTTCGCCGGCGACATAGAGGCCGGGCAGTTCGGTACCCATGTCGGCATCCGCTTTGACGCCGCCCATGTGATAATGCGCGATCGGCGCGACTTCGACCGGCATCTTGGTGAGATCGATGTGGTTGGCCGCAAGGCGATCGATCACCGGCCCGAACGCGTCGCGCAACGCCGCCGCGCTGCAATGCTCGAACGAGAGATAGGCGCCGCCATGCGGGGAGCCGCGGCCGGCCTCGACCTCCTTGACGATGGCGTAGGTCGCGAGATCGCGGGCGAGGACGTATTTGCCGTCTTCGTCGGAGCCGTATTTCGAGGTGAATTCTTCTTTTGCGCCGTTGAGGAGCCGGCCGCCGAGCTTGTAGCGGAACGGATCCCACATGATCGGGTCCATGCCGACCAGCCGCGGCGCCAAATGCCCGATCGGAAAGAACTGGACAAATTCCATGTCGATAAGCGAACAGCCCGCGCGCAGCGCCAGCGCATAGCCGTCGCCGCCCATATTGGCCGAGGCGCTGTTGCGGCGGTACAGCCGCGTCAGCCCGCCGGTCGCCAGGATGGTCGCCTTCGCCGCGATGACCACCGGCGCGCCGGAGCCGACATGCCAGGCGACGGCGCCGGCGACTTCGCCGTCGCGCACCACGAGATCGACGACGCAGAGATCGCCGGCTTTGCGGATCGCCGGGTTGCGCGCCAGATGCGTGCGCAGCGTCTTCGACACCGCCGGCCCGGTATTGATGAAATCGACATAGACGCAGCGCGGCCGGTCGTGGCCGGGCGCCTGTGTTGCGGTGATGTGCCCGTCGTTTGCGCGCCCAGCCGACGCCCCAGGCATCGAGCTCGCGAATGCAGTCCGGCGCCTCCTCGCATAACAGCCGCGCCAGCGTCTCGTCGCACAGCCCGCGGCCGGCGGCGATGGTGTCGTTATAGTGGTATTGCGGATCGTCGGGCACCTCTTCGCCGAGCGCGACCGCAACCGTCATCTGCGCCATCACGGTCGCGCCGCCGCGCCCGATGAGGCTTCGGTCGGCGAGCAGCACTTTGACTCCGTCTTGCGCGCCCCGGCGCGCCGCTTCGATCGCCGCATACATGCCCGCGGCGCCGGAACCGATGACCAGCACATCGGTGTCGACGGCGACGGGTTCGGGCCCTCGCGTCATGACGCAGGGACCGCCGGCGCGGCGAAGGCGGCCGCCAGCCGCGCAGCGAATTGCCGTTCCATGTCCTTGGCCTTGGAACGCAGCACCGGCTGGCCGAGACTGCCGAGCTTGCCGGTCAAAGCGGCCTCGATCTCGTAGTCGATCCTGGTCTGGTCGCCCAGTTCGGTGAGCCGGGTGCGCGCCGTCGCGGTCAGCCGGCCGACGATGCCGAGCGGGGTGCCTTCGACCTTGGCCTCGATCTCGCGCGGCGGCTCGGCGCGCATCACCTGGACCGTCACTTTGAATTTGAAGGTCATGTAGGCGACCTTGGTCTCGAACAGCCGCCGCATAGGTATCGGGCGCGGTCTCGGCGAGCTCGCTCACGCCGTCGACGCAAGACGCGAAGAAGCGCGCATCGCGCACCTTCTCGTAGACTTGCGCGCGTGCGCGCCTGGACGGTCAGTTCTCCGGAAAATTTCATGCGCTGTTCCGCTTCGACGCGCGCTCAGGCGCGCAGCGCCGTGAGCATGTCTTTGATATATTCGTCGGCGCTGGAAATCACGAGCATCATGGCGTGCGGCCGCAATTGCGCGAGCATTTTCGACAGCGTCTCGTCGCTCGACGACGCGCCGCCGAGGATGAGCGCCGTCGTCATGACGTGCTTGACGCTGCAGGCCTCGCCGATGAGACCCGCCGCGGCGGCGCTCTCGCCTGCGGTCGCCACCATGACCACGAGATCGGCAGCGTCGACTTCGTCGACCAGATTCTTGGTGCGGCCGGCGAGATCGTTGAGCCAGCCGCCCATCGAGAAGCGCTCGCCGGCTTGCGGCGCTCCGGAGAACGCCGAGGCGGTCAGGAACGTCGCGCGCTGCCATGGCGAAGCCGCCAAATCCTTGACGATGCGCTCGCTCGGGGCGTCGAGCGCGATCACCTTGACGGCGCGGGCTTGCGAATTCGGCCGATCGATGCGGAATTTCGCCTCCGCCGCCGAGCTCATCCGGGCCGATTCGCTTTGCATGATCCGATCTCCTGACGCCGCCTGCGCACTATAGCGAATGGTCAAGAATATTCCATTGCGCGCCCGGTCTAGTATAACGGCGCTCCGCTTCGTTCCGTATTCCATGGCTTGGTGAGCGAGAGGGACATGTCCGCCGCAAAACGCCTCGAACTTTGCAGCGCCGGCGACGTCGCGCCCGGCGCCGCGCTCAAGGTCGAGATCGACGATCTGGCGCTCGCGGTGTTCAACGTCGGCGGGCAGTTCTATGTCACCGACGACGCCTGCACCCACGGCCCCGGCTCGCTGTCGGAAGGCTATATCGAGGACGACGTCGTCGAATGCAATTTCCACAACGGGCAATTCAATATCCGCACCGGCGACGTGGTGTCGCCGCCCTGCATGGTGGCGGTGAAGACCTATCGGGTCCTGGTCGTCGACGGCAAAGTGACGATCGAGGTGTGAACCGCCTGCATCGGGCTAGGCGGCTAATAGGCGCACGTGAACCTTGCTCCCCGTGGCTTTGGCAAAACGGACGAGCGTCTTTGTGCTGGGTAACGTCTGCCCGCTCTCCAATCGAGCGATGGTGGATTGACTGGTGCCCATGCGCTCGGCGAGATCGGCTTGGGATAATCCGGCACGTAGGCGCGCCTTGACCAATTCGGCGGCAATCTCAAACTCCGGGGCAAGCGCGTCGTATTCGGCCTTGACCTTAGGGTTGGCCAAAAGGCGAGCCTTGAGTTTATGGAACGGAATTGTCATCTGATCTCCTTCGCCCGCCGCAGCGCGAGTTCGATTTCGCCGCGCGGCGTCTTCTGCGATTTTTTCACGAATGCTCGAACGACTACGACCCTTTGTCCGATCGCCGTGACGTATAGGGCGCTGGCTATTCCGTCGCGGCCGGTCAAACGCAGCTCCCAGAGTTTATCTTCCAGGTGTTTGACATGCGGCTCGCCCAAGCTTTGCAAACCAGCGGCGGCAATACGGTCGGCCAGCCGCAAGAAACGCGCCTGCATGTCCGCCGGAAGTGCGGCAATCTCTGCAGCGACGATTTCGTTGAGGATTTCAACCCGCCAAGGCACCGCCCGTATCTATCTCATTTTTGAGATATACGCAAGGGCGATTGGGACGCCGCCCATCGCACAAGCGAGCAGTTTTGCAGTTGACGAACCTCGCCGCTCCGGCTTGTTAGGCGCCAACAAATCTCATGGAGGATCGCCCCGATGCCGAGAAGCAAACCGCCGTTCCGCGCCGATGTGGTCGGCTCGATTTTGCGCACCGCGGCGCTAAAGGACGCGCGCGCCAAGCGCGAAAAAGGCGAGATCAGCGCGGCGCAGCTCAAGGAGGTGGAAGACCGCGAGATCGAGAAGATCATCAAGAAGCAGGAGGAGGTCGGGCTGCAAGTCGCCACCGACGGCGAATTCCGCCGCTCGTGGTGGCATTTCGACTTCTACGGCATGCTCGACGGCGTCGAAATCCAGGAGCTCGACCACGGCATTCAGTTCCAGGGCGTGCAAACCCGGCCGCGGACGCCGCGCATCACCGGCAAGCTCGGCTTCTCCAATCATCCGATGCTGGAGCATTTCAAGTTTCTCAAGGCGCACACGCGGGCGACGCCGAAAATGTGCATTCCGAGCCCGGCGACGCTGCATTTCCGCCTGGAGCCGGACGCCATCAAGACCAAGGACTATGCCGACCGCGACGCCATCTTCGACGATCTTGCCAAGACCTATCGCCAGGCGATCCGCGGCTTCTACGACGCCGGCTGCCGCTATCTGCAATTCGACGATACCGCCTGGGCCTATCTGTGCTCGCAAGCCGAGCTGAAAAAAGCGCGCGACCGCGGGCTCAACGCCGACCGGCTGCAACAGGACTATGCCCGCGTCATCAACGGCGCGCTGCAAGGCAAGCCGGCCGACATGACGGTCACGACGCATGTCTGCCGCGGCAATTTCCGCTCGACCTGGATTTCCGAGGGCGGCTACGAGCCGGTTGCCGAAATCATGCTCGGCCAATTGAACTACGACGGCTATTTCCTCGAATACGACACCGCGCGCGCCGGCGGTTTCGAGCCGCTGCGCTTTTTGCCAAAAGGCAACAAGATCGTGGTGCTCGGCCTCGTCACCACCAAATCCGGCACGCTCGAGAAGAAAGAGGACGTCAAGCGGCGCATCGAGGAAGCCACCAAATATGCCGCGCTCGATCAGCTCTCCCTGTCGCCGCAATGCGGCTTCGCCTCCACCGAAGAGGGCAATGTGCTCGCCGAAGAGGAGCAATGGGCGAAGCTGCGGATGATCGTCGAATTGGCGAACGAGGTGTGGAAGCTGACGACTTGTCATTCCGGAGCGCGCGCAGCGCTGTACGGCTTGGCCGGAATGACGAGATACCTTCCCAACCGCTTATGCACGTGCACCATCAACGCCATGGCGAACAGCGGCGTCGCCAGATTGACGATCGGGATCGACACGAAGGCGGCGATGAACAGGCCGCCGATATAGACCGTCATCGCATTGCGCTTGCGCAAAGCTTTCGCCTCGCGCCGGCGGCCGAAAGCGCATGGCGGCAAGCTCGAAATATTCGCGGCCGAGAATGTAGGCGGTGGCGAGGAAGAAAATCACCGCGCCAAAGCCGGCGAACAGCAATAACGGCGCGGCGCACAGATAGATCAGAACCGCAAGCAGCGCCGTTTTGCCGCCTTCCCAGGCCGCAAGCCACAGTGGCAGCGCCTTACCCGGCGGATCGGCGGGATAATGCGCGCGTTCGACTTCGTCGGCGATCTGGTCGGCGAAAAAGCTGGCGACAATAGCCGTGACAGCCGGCATCAGGAAAACGCCGCCAACGACAACGCCGAGACCGGCGGCGACCGACAACAGCCAGGCAAAGGCCTCGACCGGCAGATGGGCATGCGGCCCGACCGTGGTCTCGACCGAGGCGCCGCCGAGGCCGACCAGATGCACGATGAGACGGTCGAGCGCGGCCCCAATGGCGACGATCAGCGCCAGCGCCAGGAGGATCGATTTCCACAACACTGTGCGCAGCGGCGGCGAGAACATCTGCGTGAGCGCGTTGATGGCATCGTTGAGCATGTTTCACCGTCATTCCGGCCGAGCGAAGCGCAGGGTCCGCGAATCCATAATCACTGCCGCTCGAAGTAGGCACTGCCCTTACACTAATTCAAGCTCTGTGATTATGGATTCCGGGCTCGCGCTTCGCGCGCCCCGGAATGACGTCACGCCGCGATGACGCGGGCATCCGCATCCGCTGCGTCGGACCGAGGCGCGAGCGAGGCTTGCTGGGCGTCGTCGGGCGCTCGCGGCAGATCGGCCCATTGCAGCGCCTTGTAGTCGAAGCCCTGCCGGATGGTCGGTTTGACGACGTTGAAATACGGCGAGATGTCGAAGTCGCGCGGGCAATACAGCGAGGAATGGCGAATCTCCAGGATTTGCTCGACGCGCCTGCTGGCTGCCCGCCAGCATGATCTTGGGCAGGATCGGATAGCGCACGGCGGAAAACGCATCCGCAATCAGGGCCGAGCAGATCAGCCGCGACGGATCGCCGGAGCCGAGCGCGATCATGCGGCGGCGCCAGCGTTGCGGCAACGGCAGCGGAAACAGATAGCGCAACAGGTCGATGATGTTCTTGAGATCGTAGGCAAAGCCGATGCGCTCGGTCGCATAAGCGCACACCACCGCGCAATCGGATTCGGTCAAGCCGACCGGCCGGCAAATCCGGGTGTGGAAGCGGAGATATTTCGACAGCGGCGCCGACACCACGCCTTCGCCGACGTTGGCTTCGATCAAAACGTGCGGCTCGCCGTCGGCGGTCGGCGCGGCCGGGCAACGGCCCGACATAGAGCGCCGAATGCGACCAGGTCGATTGCGTCAGGTATTTGATGACGCCGGCGATGTGATTGTTGCCTTCGACCAAGAGCACGTCGCCGGGCTGCAGCGAATGGCGCAAGGCGTCGGGATCGCTCGGCGTAAACGGCTCATAGCCGTGAACCGGCTTCTGCAGGTAGCGGGCGATCAACCGCCCAACGCCATCGAGCATCGTGCTCATGGATCTCTTGCGACCTCCCAGCCGGTCGCGCGGTTTTGCCGCGTCGTTTTCGTTCGGCGTAATTTACCCGCAGTCTCTTGCAATTTGGTTCACACCTGCCCGGCGTCATTGACCGAAATTAAACCGTAGCGTTTGCTCGCACTGCGCAGTTCGGGCAAGCTGCGGCGATCGTAAGCGTTTTGGAAACCATGCCGGGCAAACCGCTGCAGTTAAGTCGACGTTCGCTTCCTTGCCGCCTCGGCCGCGCTGGCCGCGCGACCCGCGATCGCGGCGACCGCGCCGAGTTCGGGCCCGATCGAGGTCGTCATCGTCGGCGCCGGCGCCGCCGGGATCGCCGCCGCGCGCCGGCTCGCCGCCGCCGGCCGCCGCTATGTGGTGATCGAAGCCACCGATCATATCGGCGGCCGCTGCGTCACCGATACCAAGAGCTTCGGCGTCCCGTTCGATCGCGGCGCGCATTGGATCTACCTGCCGGACTCCAACCCGGTGACCAAGCTCACGCCGGCGCGCGGCATCGACATCTATCCGGCGCCGCAAAGCCAGAAGGTGCGGATCGGCCTGCGTTACGCGCGCGAGGGCGAGCTTGAGGATTTCCTGACCGCCCAGGTCCGCACCACGCGCGCCATCGACGACGCCGCGCGCAAGGCCGACATTGCCTGCGAGCAGGCCGTGCCGCCCGATCTCGGCGATTGGCGCGGAACGATCGAATTCATGCTTGGCCCCTATACCTGCGCGAAAGACTTGGCCCAGGCTTCGACCGTCGACTTCGCCCGCTCCCGCGAACGCAATGCGGCGGCGTTCTGCAAGCAGGGTTTTGGCGCGCTCGTCGCCATGCTCGGTCAAGGCCTCAACATTCAGCTGGCGACGCCGGCAAAGTCCGTCGACACCAGACGCGGCATCACCGTGGAGACGGCCAGAGGCGCCATCAATGCCCGCGCCGCGATCGTCACGGTGCCGACCAACGTCGTTGCCTCCGGCGGGCTCAAGTTCGATCCGGACCTCGGGCATCAACAGATCGATGCGCTCGGCCGCTTGTCGCTTGGCAGCTACGACCACATTGCGCTGGAACTCATCGGCAATCCTTTAGGCCTCGAAAGCGACGACCTGGTCTTGCAAAAATCGACCGATAAGCAAACCGCGGCGATCCTCGCCAACGTCTCCGGCACCGAGCTTTGCCTGGTCGACGTCGCCGGCGCGTTCGGCCGCGATCTCTCGGCCCAGGGCGAGGCCGCGATGATCGATTTCGCCGTCAATTGGCTGGCCGGGCTTTACGGGTCGGAAATCAAAAACGCGATCGGCCGCAAGCACGCCACGCGCTGGAATGCCGAGCCATACGCGCTCGGCGCCTGGTCGGCCGCCATGCCGGGCGGCCAATTCGCGCGCCGGCAATTGCTCGAACCGATCGCCGATGACGTCTGGTACGCCGGCGAAGCCGCGCACGAAACGTTATGGGGCACCGTCGGCGGCGCCTGGGAATCCGGCGAACGCGCCGCCGATGCGGTGCTGCGCCGGCTCGGGCCGGCCCGAGCGGCAGCGCCGGCGGAGGCCGAAGCGAAGCCGACGCGCAAACCGGCTCACCTGCGCGCCGAGCGTGCGCGAGCCGCGCCATGAAAGGGAGCCGCAATATTACGGCGGCACGCCCAGCATCATCGCGCCGGAGCGGTAACATTAAAGGCAGTAAGGCGGCCTTTACCGGCTTGAATTTTATATCGCGAATCGCGATATTGGCTTATGAAGCCAATTGTCTTCACCCCCGCGGGTACCCGACAATGGGTCAAGCTTGCGGCGCAAATACGCAAGCGCATCAATGTCCGTCTGACGGAGTTTGCCGCGAGTGGGAAAGGCGATGTGAAACGTCTTAAGGGCCAACAAGGTCTACGTCTTCGGGTCGGTGATTGGCGCGTGATTTTTTATGAGGAAAATGGGTCCATCGTAGTAACCGCTGTTGGGCATCGGCGAGAGATATACGAGTGAGGTAAAGCTATGAACGTAAGGTTCCAAAAGACGGCGCGGGGAGAAGTCGCCATCCTGCCTCGTAAGGACTACGAAGCACTGGTTACCAAAGCCGCTGAAGCCTTGGAGGATGAAGGCACAGCGCGCCTCGTCGAACGCGCTCGCATTGAAGTGGCCGCCGGCGCTCCGCTGCTACCAAAGCTCTATGTGGATCGTTTGGCAGAGGGCGACAACCCCGTCAGAGTATTGCGCGAGTGGCGCGATATGACGCAGCTGCATTTGTCGTTCAAAACGGGACTCAGTCAGGGTTATCTCTCCGACGTCGAGACTGGACGCCGGAAAGGAACGGCGGCGGCGCTTCGCCGCATTGCCGACGTTCTCAAAGTTCCGCTCGACCTTCTCGTCTGGGAATAACGCCCGCGCAACTTTACGGCCGGCACGGTATTAGGCCCGCAGCACCCCGCCGGTGCGCTTGTTGACTTCGGCGACAATCTTACCGGCGAGCGCCTCGATTTCCGCGTCGGTCATGGTCTTGTCGCGCGGCTGGATCGTCACGGCGATGGCGATCGATTTCTTGCCCGGCTCGATGCCTTTGCCCTCATAGAGGTCGAACACACTGACACCGGCGATCAGCTTGCGGTCGGCCGATTGCGCGGCGCGCACGATATCGGCGGCTTTGACGTTGCGGTCGACCACGAAGGCAAAATCGCGCTCGACCGGCTGGAACGGCGACAGTTCGAGCGCAGGCTTGGCGCGCGTGGCCTTCGTCTTCGGCTCGGGGATGCGCTCGAGGATCACCTCGAAGCCGACCAGCGGACCGTCGGCATCGAGCGCTTCGAGCGCACTCGGATGCAATTCGCCGAAATGGCCGAGCACGTTCTGCGGCCCGATCTGAATCGTGCCGCAACGTCCGGGGTGGAACCAAGGCGGTCCGCCCGGCACCACTTGCAGTGACTGCGCCGGCGCGCCGGCCGCGGTGAGCACGGCGAGCGCATCGGCCTTGGCGTCGAAGGCATCGACCTCGCCGTCGCGCTTGCCCCAATGCCGGCCGATGCCGGACGGCTTTGCCAGCGCGCGCCGGACGCCGGCGGCGGCGGTCAATTGATCCTCCGGCCGATCGCCGCGAAATACCTGCCCCACTTCGAACAGGCCGGCGTCGGGGAAACCGCGGTCGGCGTTCTTCTGCGCGGCGGCGATCGAGCCCGGGAATGAGGCTCGGCCGCATGTCGGACAGATCCGCCGCGATCGGATTGGCCAATGCCAGCTCCGGCTTGCCGCCGCCGAACAATTCGGCCTGTTTCTTGGCGATGAAGGACCACGTCACCGCCTCGACCAGATTGCGCGCGGCGAGCGCGCGCTTGGCCTTGCGGGTGCGCAGCTGGATCGCGGTGAGTACCGGTTTGCGCGGCGCTTCGCCGCGCGGAAATGGCGTCGGCGGCACGCGATCGACGCCGAGGATGCGCACCAGCTCCTCGACGATATCGGCTTTGCCTTCGATATCGGGCCGCCACGACGGCACCGCGATCTTCACGCGCTCGCTTTGCCCGGCAACGAAAAAGCCAAGCCGTTCGAGCACGCGGCGCAACTCGGTAAGCGGCACGTCGAGCCCGGCAAGGCGCTCGACCTCGGACTGCGGAAAATCGATGACACGCTCCACCGGCTCGGCGCTGCCGGCGACGACGATTTCCGACGCCGCGCCGCCGCACAAATCCATCACCATGCGCGTCGCCAGTTCGAGACCCGGGCCGCATGAAGGCCGGATCGACGCCGCGCTCGAAGCGATAGCGCGCGTCGGAATTGATGCCGAGCTTGCGGCCGGTCTGCGCGATGTTCATCGGCTCCCATAGCGCCGACTCGATCAGCACGTCCGTGGTCGTCTCCGAGCAGCCGGTTTTCTCGCCGCCCATGATGCCGGCAAGCAATTCGACGCCATCGTCGTCGGCAATGACGCACATCGTGTCGTCGAGCGCGTAGGTCTTGCCGTCGAGCGCCAGCAGCGTCTCGCCCGCGCTGCGCGCGGCGCACCACGAGATTGCCGCGGACTTTCGCCGCATCGAACACATGCAGCGGCCGGCCGCGGTCATAGGTGATGAAATTGGTGATATCGACCAGCGCATTGATCGGCCGCAACCCGATCGCGATGAGCCGCTTTTGCAGCCAATCCGGCGACGGGCCGTTCTTGACGCCGCGCACCAGGCGAAGCGCGAAAGCCGGGCACAGCGACGGCGTCGCGCCGAAATCGAGCGTCACCTGCACCGGGCAGGGGAATTCGCCTTTGACCGGCTTGATCCCCGGGTCCTTGAACTTGCCCATGTCGGCGGCGGCAAGATCGCGCGCGATGCCGTGCACGCCGGTGGCGTCGCCGCGGTTCGGCGTCAGATTGATCTCGATGACCGGATCGTCGAGGCCGGCATATTTGGCGTAAGGCTCGCCGACCGGCGCATCGTCCGGCAGATCGATGATGCCGTCGTGATCGTCGGAGATTTGCAGCTCGGCTTCGGACACCAGCATGCCGCGGCTCTCGACGTCGCGGATCTTGCCGACGCCGAGCGTGATGGTCTTGCCGGGAATGAAGGCGCCCGGCGGCGCGAACACGCCCTTCATGCCGGCGCGCGCATTCGGCGCGCCGCAGACGACCTGGATCGGCTCGCCGGCGCCGGTGTCGACCATGCACACCTGCAGCCGATCGGCATTGGGATGCTGCTTGGCGTCGGCCACGCGCGCGATGACGAACGGCGCGAACAGCTTGGCCTTGTCCTCGATGCGCTCGACCTCGAGCCCGATCATGGTGAGCTTGTCGGCGATTTCGCCGAGCGGCCGGTCGGTGTCGAGATGCTCCTTGAGCCAGGCGAGGGTGAATTTCATCATGACCTGCAGCGGCGCACCCTCGCGCCGCTTGCGGCAGGGTCAGTGCTCGAGCGTTCTTCGGCGCGGAGCAGTGCCTGACTGGCGGCACCCTCCCGAGCCCGCCGCAAGCGGGGAGGTCGCGGATCCCGCACGCTAGCCCTCCCCCGCAAGCGGCGGTGAGAGTTGCAAGGACTAATCGAGCTCAATCCTCCCGCCAGCGTCGGGAAGTCGAGCGGGCGGAAGCCGTAATGCGACAGCCAGCGCACGTCGGCCTCGAAGAAGGCGCGCAGGTCCGACATGCCGTATTTGAGCATGGCGATGCGGTCGATGCCCATGCCCCAGGCAAAGCCCTGATATTCGTCGGGATCGAGCCCGCAATTCCTCAGCACATTCGGATGCACCATGCCGCAGCCGAGAATCTCCAGCCAATCGTCGCCTTCGCCGAAGCGGATTTCGCCTTTGTCGCGGCGGCACTGGATGTCGACCTCGAGCGACGGCTCGGTGAACGGAAAGAACGACGGCCGAAACCGCATGCCGACGCGATCGACTTCGAAGAACGCCTTGCAGAATTCTTCCAGAATCCATTTCAGATGGCCGAGATGCGAGCCCTTGTCGATGACCAGGCCCTCGACCTGATGGAACATCGGCGTGTGGGTCTGGTCGCTGATCGCAGCGATAGGTGCGGCCGGGGAAGATGACGCGGATCGGCGGCTTTTGCGTCAGCATGGTGCGCACCTGCACCGGCGAGGTGTGCGTGCGCAGCAAGTAGCCGCGAGCCGTCCGGCTTCGGATTGAAGAAGAACGTGTCGTGCATCGCCCGCGCCGGATGGTCTTCCGGGAAATTGAGCTTGGTGAAGTTGTAGTCGTCGGTCTCGATGTCGGGACCTTCGGCGACGGCAAAGCCCATATCGGCGAAGATCGCGGTCAGCTCGTCGATGACCTGGCGTGATCGGATGGACGCGGCCGATCTCGGACGGCGCTTCGCGCACCGGCAGCGTGACGTCGACGCTCTCGCTGTTGAGCCGCGCCTCCAGCGCCGGCGCCTTTGAACGCGTCGCGGCGCGCGGCGAGCGCGGCATTGACGCGATCCTTGAGCCCGTTGATCAGCGGGCCCTGCGTCTTGCGCTCGTCGGGCGGCAGCGTGCCGAGCGTTTTCAGGAGCGCCGTGATCGAGCCGTTCTTGCCGAGCGCCGCCACGCGCACGCCTTCCAGCGCGGCTTCGTCGCCGGCGGCTGCGACCGCGGCGAGGATGTCTTGTTCGAGCTGCGCAGTGTCGGCCATCGGTACTCGCGCCTAGACCCGATCCGATCAGTTAGATCGGATCATGCTATTTCCGTTGGACTATCTTACCGTTCACTCCGGCAGTGAAACGGCAAATCGGTATCGGACGGACGGCCGCCGGCCTGGGTGAGCATGCAGTGCACTTGGCCGCGATGATGGGTCTGGTGATTGAACATATGGGTGACCAGGACCCAGCGCGGCCGCGTCCATTCGCGCTTGGTGGCGCCGGAATAGTAGGTCTGATCGGCGGCGAGCCAGGCATCGTCGATCGTGTCGGCCCAGTCGAGAATTTTGCGGTCGAAACCCGCGCGCTCGGACTTCAAATTCTCCCAGTCCGGATACAGCGACACCGATTCCGGGATGCCGACCGTCGGCCGCGGCAGGTCGGTGAAGCGCCCCATCCAGCTGCGGTCGCCCCACAAGATATGGCTGAGCGTCTTGTGGATCGAGCCGAACCACGCGCCGCGCTCCTGGCGGCGCTCGGCGTCGGGCAACAGGTCGGCGACGCCGTACAGATTCTCGTTCTGCCAGCGATTGTAGCGCGCCATCCGCTGCACATAAGCACGATCGATCATGACACGATCACACCGCCAGCGCCGACTTGGCCTGGCCGACGATGGCCTCGAATGCCGCCGGCTCGGTGATCGCAAGATCGGACAGCACTTTGCGGTCGACGGTGATGCCGGCCTTGGCCAAGCCGGCGATGAAGCGGCTGTAATTGAGCCCGAACGGACGCACCGCCGCGTTGAGACGCTGGATCCACAGCGCGCGGAAGGTGCGCTTCTTTCGCTTGCGGTCGCGAAAGGCATATTGGTTCGCCTTCTCCACCGCCTGCTTGGCGATGCGAATGGTGTTCTTGCGCCGGCCGTAATAGCCCTTGGCGGCCTTGAGCACCTTCTTGTGCTTGGCATGAGATGTGACGCCGCGTTTGACGCGAGCCATGATTGATCTCCTCTTAAGATGACGAACGCCGGATTACCCCGATCCCGTCCGGTAATGGAACGGCGGCCGCTCAATCCTCAGCCGTTCGGCAAAAAATACTTTTTGATGTTGTCGCCGTCGGTTTTGAACAGCACGTTGGTGCCGCGCAACTGACGGATCTGCTTCTTGGTGCGCTTGATCATGCCGTGGCGTTTGCGCGAATGCGCATAGAGGACCTTGCCACTGCCGGTCACTTTGAAGCGCTTTTTAGCGCCCGATTTGGTCTTGATCTTGGGCATTTGGCTCTCCTTTGGCCGCATCCCCCACCCTACGCTCCCCCGCATGCGGGGGAGGGTACGGTGGGGGCAGCCGAAAAATGCTCGATTATGAGCGGGTGTGCATGGAGCACGTCGCGCCGCCACGGCAGCCCTTAATCAGCCGGGCGGCGAGAGGGCGCGGTTATGGCAGAGGCCGCGGATGAACGCAACACATTGAAGGCAATCGCGAAAGGCCGCAGCGCCGGCCCCCGCAGCAACGGCGCCGCTCAGCGCGGCGCCAGAACCATGACCACCTGGCGGCCTTCGAAGCGCGGTTCCTGCTCGATCTTGGCGATTTTGAGAGTGTCGCCTTTGACCCGGTCGAGGAGCTTATAGCCGAGCTCCTGGTGCGCCATTTCGCGGCCGCGGAACCGCAACGTCACCTTGACCTTGTCGCCTTCCTCGAAGAAACCGCTGCATCGAGCGCATTTTCACGTCGTAATCGTGATCGTCGATCATCGGCCGGAGTTTTATCTCCTTGATCTCGACGACCTTCTGCTTCTTGCGCGCCTCGGCGGCTTTCTTCTGCGCCTGATATTTGTATTTGCCGTAATCGAGGATTTTGCAGACCGGCGGGACCGAATTCGGCGCGATCTCCACCAGATCGAGCCCGGCCTCCTGCGCCATGGCGATGGCGGCGCCGATTTCAGTGACGCCCTTGTTGGCGCCGTCTTTGTCGATGAGTTGGACCTCGCGAACGCGGATGTCCTCGTTGATGCGCGGCCCCTCCTTGGTGGCGGGCTGCGGCAATCTGATGGGGCGACGAATGGGCTTTATCTCCTTTGAATCGTTGCTATCTGCCGCGGAAGATCGAGAGTTTTTCGGTTTGAGTCAACGACAATACGCGATGCGGGCACGGCGTTGCGCGGATAGGCCATGCCCGGATCATGATTTATGTTCGGTTGCTCTGGCTTGCGAGTATAGACCTCCCCATGAACGATAACGGCCTGAAATTCCTGCACATTGGCGAGGGGACCGCGCGGCGCGCCATCGCCGTGCGCGTCCAGAACGGCGCGATGCCGGGCCTGTTGTGGCTCGGCGGCTACAAATCCGACATGAAGGGCGCCAAGGCGCAGGCGCTGGCCGATTGGGCGGCCCGCCAAGGCCGCGCCTGCGTGCGGTTCGACTATTCCGGCCACGGCGAATCGGAAGGCGCCTTCACCGACGGCACCATCGGGCGCTGGCTCGCCGAAAGCATGGCGGTCTTCGACGCCCATTGCCGCGGCCCGCAGATCCTGATCGGCTCGTCGATGGGCGGATGGATCGCGCTGCTTCTTGTGCGCGCCCTGCAGCGGCGGCGCCAGCTCGCGACAGAAGCCGGCGCGAGCGCGCCGGCCACCGTCGCCGGCCTGGTGCTCGTCGCCCCGGCGGTGGATTTCACCGAAGAACTGATGTGGAAGCGCTTCACGCCCGAGATCAAGCGCGAGCTTGAAGAGAAGGGCGTTTGGGAGCGGCCGTCGCAATATTCGCCGGAGCCTTATCTCGTCACCCGGGGATTGATCGAGGAAGGCCGCAATCACCTTCTGCTCGGCGGCACCATCGAATGCGGCTGCCCGGTGCGCATCCTGCAAGGCGTCGCCGACCCCGACGTGCCGTGGCAGCATGCCAAGGCACTGGTCGCGCGGCTCGCCTGCGATGACGTGGTGCTGACTTTGGTGAAGGACGGCGATCATCGGCTGTCGCGGCCGGAAGACATCGAGCGGCTCATTGGCGCCGTGGCGGAGTTCTAATTGCCCGCCGCCGCGGTTTCGCTGCCTTCGAACGCCACGCCGAGCTCGTCATTGGTGCGCCAGATCACGCGGCAGGGGCGCCGCGTGCGGCCGAGCTCGAAGGTCAATTCGAAGATTTCCGGCACGCCGTAGGTATTCGCCAATTTGAGGCAGGCGCCGCCCGAGGTGATGTTCTGCACGGTGCAATGAATGACCGACGCTCGCCGCGGCGCAATGATCTTGGCATTGCGCACGATACGCGTGCGTTGCACGTCCCTGCGTTCCGCACCCTCCTCTTTGTCGTCCAAGTTCATGACCGCCTGCCCGATCTCCGCGGACGCCAGAGCCCGCCAGCTCGCCGTTTAGCAAGCAAGTGTTACGGATCGCCGAATGGTCGATGAAGTCAAAAGTTAATGCCGGAAAATTCGCCGCTGCTTCGAACCGAGCCGTTAATCACGGATTTGACTCCCATACCGGCGGTCACTTTTCATTTCGCCGAGACGGTCTCCGAATAGCGCGAATAGAACAGCGCAAGCCGCTGGCGCCACATCTCGGCGAAGGCGCCGGAGGTGAGATTCTCGACCGATTTATAAATCCGTTTGATGTCGGGAAGCGTATTTTGCCAGATCGCCCGCTTGCACCACTTCTCACCCTTGTCGTGGCCTTCATCGGTCGCGCACATCGATTGCCAAGCGACCCGCTCCGGATGGCTGACGTGCTCCGCCGCACCCTGCCAGCCTTGCTGATGAATCAAATAGAGGTCGAACAACGTCGGTTTGATGTGGGTATCGATTTCGAACAGGACGGCCGCGGTGGCGAACTTGTAGGCGGCCGCGATGGCATTGTCGCGGGGGCTGGTAATGTCGCCGAAGCCGAACCTGGCAAACTCATAATTGCTGAGCTGGAAAAGACCGATATACGATCCGGTCCGCTGCTTCGGATCGAAGTCGGACTCGATCCTGGCGACGGCCTTCATGAAGGTGAAATCCAGACCGAAGGCATCGGATGCCAGCTTGATCTCGTCGACAGGCGTTCCGAGCGGAATATCCACAAGCGATTCGAGAACGATCTCCGCCGGGTTCTTGTCGGGCGGCACTTCGGAATAAGCGTAATCGGCGAGATACGAAAGATCCTTCGGCTGCGGTACGGCTTCGGAAGGATAGTCGACGGTCAGCTCCGCGAGTTGTTGCCGCGCGGCATCGATGGCCGCCGTATCGGCGCGCGAGATTTCCTTATCGCCGCGTTGGAATTCATTTTCTTGGATGACATTCTCTTGAGTGACATTTGCTTGAATGGAATTTGTTGGAATGACATGCGGATCGTCCCGCACCTCACGTGTTGAGTACGAGAAAATCGCAATCACGAAACCCAACCCAGCGAGCAGCAAGATCGTTCCGATCGTGCCGCGTCCAAGCTCGCGCCGACCCATGTCCGTCCCCCGAACGACGCAGCGTAGCATTAGCAGGGGTAGCGGGCAAAAGCCGCCATCGGACGGCGGAACGATGTCGGCGATGGCGCCGAATTAGGATTAACGTCCGAGCGTCACTCTTGATCTTCGGGCCGGACCGATTGAATTTGGCGCGCCCGAAGGGATTCGAACCCCTGACCTCTGCCTTCGGAGGGCAGCGCTCTATCCAGCTGAGCTACGGGCGCGTGTGTCGCCTAGATAGCGAAAGCCGGGCATCGCGGCAACGCCGGGCGGCCTTGCCGCATAGATCGTGGCCTCCTAAGCTTCGCCATCGATTATCCGTCACCCTGAGGTGCGAGCGAAGCGAGCCTCGAAGGGCGCCACGGCCCTGGGCCGTCGGCGTATCCTTCGAGGCGCGCTTTCAGCGCGCACCTCAGGATGACGGGAAAACTCAGGGAGAAGCGCGATGTCCCAACTTGCGGAAAAGGCGGAGAAACACGAGCCGAAAACCGCCCAAATCAAGGACGCCGCGTTCAAATGGGACGATCCGCTCGACCTTGAAGGCGAGTTGACCGAAGAAGAGCGCATGGTGCGCGACACCGCGCGCGCCTATGCGCAGGACAAGCTGTTTCCGCGCGTGCTCGACGCCAATCGCGAGGGCAATTTCAATCCGGCGATCCTGCGCGAAATGGGCGAGCTCGGGCTGATCGGCTCGACCATTCCGCAAGACTACGGCGGCGCCGGGCTGGGCTACGTCTGCTACGGCCTGATCGCGCGCGAGGTCGAGCGCGTCGATTCCGGCTTCCGCTCGTTGATGTCGGTGCAGTCGTCGCTGGTGATGTACCCGATCTATGCCTATGGCAGCGAAGCGCAGCGCCGCAAATATCTGCCCAAGCTCGCGACCGGCGAACTGGTCGGCTGCTTCGGCCTCACCGAGCCCGATCACGGCTCCGATCCCGGCTCGATGGTAACGCGCGCCGAGAAAGTGCCGGGCGGGTTTCAGTCTCACCGGCGCCAAAATGTGGATCACCAACGCACCGGTCGCCGACATCGCCGTGGTCTGGGCCAAGCTCGACGGCAAGATCCGCGGCTTTCTCGTCGAACGCGGCACCAAGGGCCTCTCCACGCCGAAGATCGACGGCAAGCTGTCGTTGCGGGCCTCGATCACCGGCGAACTGGTGCTCGACGGCGCGGTGGTGCCGGAAGACAATATTCTGCCCAATGTCTCCGGCCTCGCCGGCCCGTTCGGCTGCCTCAACGTGGCGCGCACCGGCATCGCCTGGGGCGCGATGGGGGCCGCGGAATTCTGCTGGCACCGCGCCCGCGACTATGCGCTCAACCGCAAGCAATTCGGCCGGCCGCTCGCCGCCAATCAATTGGTGCAGAAGAAGCTCGCCGACATGCAGACCGAAATCACGCTCGGCCTGCACGCCGCGCTGCGGCTGTCGCGCATGATCGACGCCGGCACCGCCTCGCCGCCGGCGATCTCGATGCTCAAGCGCAACAATTGCGGCAAGGCGCTCGACATCGCCCGCCTCGCCCGCGACATCCACGGCGGCAACGGCATCGCCGAGGAATATCACGTCATGCGCGTGCTCTGTAACCTGGAAACCGTCAACACCTACGAAGGCACCCACGACATCCACGCGCTGGTGCTCGGCCGCGCGCAGACCGGCATCCAGGCGTTTTTCTAAACTTCTCCGCAGGTCGGATTAGGCCAAGCCCTAATCCAGCGTAGGAGACGAAGAAGCAAGCGGCGGATAACGCTTTCAGCCGATCCGCACTACACTTTCGCTAAATCTGTCACACATAGTCGGTAGGCCGGAGCCCATCCACGCAAGGAGAACCTCCCATGCGCCTGCCCCTGATTCCGCCCGCCGAACTCACGCCGGAACAGCGTCCGGTTTACGACGACATGAAAGCCGGCATCGAGAAGAACTTTTCCGGCTTTCAGACCATCGCCGAAAACGGCGCCTTGATCGGGCCGTGGAATCCGTGGCTGCACGAGCCGAAATTCGGCAAGCCGATCTGGGACCTGACCTTGGCGCTATCGGTGTCGCCGTCGTTGCCGCGCCCGGTACGGGAAGTGGCGATTCTGGTCACCGGGGCGGCGTTTCACTCGTCCTATGAGCTCTACGCCCATGTCATTGCCGGGGAAAAACGCGGCTTGTCCGACGACAAGCTCGCCACCATCGTCTCCGGACAGCGCCCGGCCGATCTGACGCATGACGAAGGCGTGGCTTATGACGTCGCCGCGTCGCTCCTGCACCACGGCACCCTGCCCGAACTCAGCTACCGCGCCGCCGTGGCGGCCTTCGGCGTGCACGGCGCCGCCGAACTGATCTATCTTGTCGGATTGTATTGTCTCGTTTCGGTGACGCTCAACGGCTTCAACGTGCCGGTGCCGGAGTCCGAAGCGGAGTAACAGCCGCGCGCGACCCCGATGGACGATCCCTATAACCTCAAGCGATTCGTCGACGCCCAGGCGCCCGTTTATCAGCGCGTCGTTGCGGAGTTGCAGAGCGGCCATAAAGAGAGCCACTGGATGTGGTTCATCTTCCCGCAGATCAAGGGGCTCGGCTTCGAGCCCGATGGCGAATAAATATGCCATCGCCTCGCGCGCCGAGGCGCGGCCTATCTGGACCATCCCGTCCTCGGCCCAGCGGCTGCGGGAATGCACGCGGCTCGTCACCGCCGTGCCGGAAGGCTCCGTCGAGCAGATTCTCGGCTGTCCCGACGATCTCAAATTTCGCTCGTCGATGACGTTGTTCGCCGCCGTCGCAGTCGACAGCAAGGATTTCACCGATGCGCTCGACAGGTTCTATGACGGCAAAGCCGACGCGGCGACGCTGGAACGGCTGTAGGCCTATTGCCCGTTCAACCGAAAACGGCCTCCACTTTTCGGGATCATGCTCTAGCTTCCGGCGCCCGAACGGCCTAGATAGAGAGCTTCCCCACCAAGGAGCTTAGAATGGCCCCGCGCCAAATGAAAATGCCGGTCAAGGACGATTCCGGAAAAGACAAAGCAGTCGACGACGTGTTCTCGCAACGGAAGCGGCCGGAACGCGGCCGGTATTTGCTCCAGGTCGACCGGCAGACCAAGGGCTCCTATACGACGGTGGAGGCCGCGCAGTCGGCGGCGCTGGTGATCAAAAAGGGTTACCCGATCGTCCAGGTGTCGGTCTATGACAGCGTCGACAACACCAACACCATCCTGGACGACGTGCCGATCGCGGCGTCGTAACCGATCGCCTGACAGTTCAGCCAACGGACTTAATCCATGCCGCAATCCTTGTCGCAAGCGTCGCTGCCGGTTTTCGAAATCAATCTCAACGCGCTATCCGCCATCCTCGACAAGGCGGAGGCCTTCGCCGCCGCCAAGAAGATCGAGCCCACAGTCCTGCTGCGCTGGCGGCTGGCGCCGGACATGTTCGACCTCACCCGGCAGATCCAGGTCGCGACCGATCAAGCCCGCCGCGGCGCCGCGCGCCTCGCCGGCGCCGAAGCGCCGAAAGTGGAAGACAACGAGACCACGTTCGCGCAGCTCAAAGAGCGCATCGCCAACACCGTCGCTTATCTGAAGACGCTCGATAAGAAAGCGATCGATGCGTCAGCCGAGCGTGAAATCACGTTTCCGCTTGGTCCCGACAAGAAGGGCCACATGAAGGGCGACGACTATCTCAACCATTTCGTGCTGCCAAACTTTTATTTCCACTACACCGCCGCCTACGCCATCCTGCGCCAGTGCGGCGTCGACATCGGCAAGCGCGAGTTCTTAGGCGCCATCCCGCTGCGCATGAGTTGAACAAACCTGCGGCGCGGTTGCGTCAGGCCGAGCGACGTTCGCGCGGGCTCGCGGGTTCCGACACCACGGCGACATCGACCGTCATGCCGAGGTAACTGCCGGGGATGCCGACAAAGCTGCCTTTGATCGGCACCGCCTGGCTGATGTCGCGGGTGACCGCGACGCGGATCAAATCTTTGCCGCCGATGGTGCCGTTGGTGGGATCGTAGGCGATCCAGCCCGCGCCGGGCACATAGATGTCGGCCCAGGCGTGCGTCGCGCCGGCGCCGATGGCGGACGCCGAACCGGAATCGGCGAAAGCGCGATAGAGATACCCCGTCACTATGCGCGCACCGAAGCCGAGGCTGCGGGCCGCTTCGATGAACAACACGGCGAGATCGCGACACGAGCCCCAGCCGCGGATCAAAGTCTCCACGGGAGTTTGCGTGCCCTCGGTTTCGCGGCTTTGGTAGAAGATTTGCGCTTTGACGCCGCTATTGAGATCGGCCAACAGCGCCGATGTATCGGTCGGATTGCTGCGCACAAAGCCGCGCGCCCAGGCGCCGAGCCGGTCGTTGGGATCGGGATATTGGCGTTCCAGCATGCGGCCGAGATCGATGCGATCGTCGGCGGAATAGACAAACGGATAGCGCGACGCGTCCGGCGTGATCTGGAACGGCGGCCGCTCGGCTGCATAGGTCTCGAGTACAAGGTCGCTCTCGATGCGCAATTCGGCCGCCGGCTCGGAGAACGAGGCGATGGCGACCGAATTGCCGAACACATCGTGTATCCAGCGCACCGATGCCGGCGGCGAGAACGTCAAATTGGTTTTGATCAGCCGAAGATCGTGGCTGTCGCGCGGCCGCAGCATCAGCCGATGATCGCCCAGCATGACCGGGCGACTGTAACGGTAAATCGTCGTATGCCGCACATTGAGAACGGTCATCGCGCGCTCTCGCGAAGTCAGTCTTTATGTAGTCACTGGCGCCGTTCGCGGCAATTGCCGGTCACGGTCCTGCACTTCTGAAGGTCGCGAGGGTCGATCGCCACCATCTCGAACGCGTGGCCGGATGCGCGGCGAAAAGATCATGGTGGCGAGCGGCGATAGACCGGAAACGATAACTAGTGGATAAGCCGCGTTCCGGGTTTATTTTCCAAAATCGCCCATTCTTTCCGCGATGCGTCGGATTACGTGGTATTGTCTCGCCCTATGATCGATCATGAAGACTTTTCCGTTGTCGTTAAAAATAGGGCGCCGCCGCCGAAATCATGGCGCTGGGAAATCTATCGCGCCGGCCGAACCAGCGCGATCGACCATTCCCGGGTCTATTTCGAGACGATGACGGAAGCCAACCGGGCGGGCAAAGCCGCGTTGCGGGCGATGTTGAGCGATTGTCCGGACGCCAGCTGACCTAAGGTTTGAGGTCTTCGGTCTCGCCTTTCCACGGCAGTTGATCGAATGACGGCTGGTAGCCGCGCTCGCGGTAGCGGTTTTCCGATACGTCAAGCTCCTGGTGCTCGTCGTATTTGACGTGGGCGCTGTGTTGAGTGACCCAACCGTTGCGCTCTTTATAAATACCTCGTGGTTCCATAATCGTACAATACAGAGCCGCGCGGCTTGGCGCTACCCGCGTCTTGGCGCCAGCTTTGTCGGCGCTCACCGTGAAACGCATCATGAGCGTTCGCTCGATCGGCGATGAGGCGAAAGCGGTCGAGCGCTTGTTCGGCCTATAACGGCGGCTCTTCGCCGCCTTCCTTCTTGCAGGCGATGCTGGCTTCTTCCAGATCGAGCTCGCGTTCGATGCGCCGGCGCGCTTCGTCGGTGATCTGGCCGTCCTGCAGGAGCTTGTAGATGAATTCGCGTTCCGCCGCGATCAGCTCCATCCTCAAATCGGCGGCCAGCGCCGCGGCGTCGCCGTCGCCCGCGTTGGCCGGCAGCCGCCCGGTCGCGGTACTCGTGACGGGCGCGCAGCACCGCCAGCGCTTCGGGCGATGCGCGGCCGTCGGCGACGAATTGTTGCAAGCGCTCATGCCCCACGTTCAAGGCTTGCGCCCGCGCGGTTAGCTCGGCCTCGTGCTCGCGCTGGCGTTCGCCTGCGGCGTGTTCGTTGAGCTCGAGCCAGCGCACCAGCGCCGGCAACGCCAGCCCCTGCCCGATCAGCGTGACGACGATGACGCCGAACGTGACGAACAGAATGAGATCGCGATCGGGAAACGGCTCGCCCGCGGCGGTGAACAGCGGAATCGCCAAGGCCGCCGCCAGCGAGACGACGCCGCGGACGCCGACAAAGCCCAGGAAGAACAGCCAGCGCCACGGCGGCACCGGATCGCGGCGCGCCAGCGACGGAATGATCCATCGCGGCAACCACGCCGCCGGATAGACCCAGATGAAGCGCGTGGCGATCACCACCGCCACGGTCAGCAGCGATCGCATAGGCGAAGTGATGCCACGGCACCTCGTGCATCTGAATGAACACCGTTCGCACCTGCATGCCGGTGACCAGGAAGACGAAGCCTTCGAGCAGATAGACCACGAAGTCCCAGAAGAAGATGCCTTGCAGCCGCGTCGCCGCCGGAATGAGCAACGGCCCGTTCCAGCTCACGAACAGGCCGGCCGCCACCGTCGCCAGCACGCCGGAGCCGCCCAATTGCTGCGGCAGCAGGAACGCGGCGTAGGGCGTCAACAGCGACAGCGTGATCTCGACGCGCGGATCGCGCGCCCAGCGGCGCAGCTGCAAGCTCAGCCAGCCGATGGCGATGCCGTAGGCGATCTCGCCGACGACGATGACGGCGAATTCGCCGGCCGCCGTGCCGAAGGAGAACAGCCCGGTCGAAACCGCGGCGACGGCAAAGCGGTAAAGGATCAGCGCCGTGGCGTCGTTGGCGAGCCCCTCGCCTTCGAGCACGACGACCAGCCGGCGCGGCACGCCGAGGCGGCGGACGATCGCGAGCGGCGCCACCGCGTCGGGCGGCGCCACGATGGCGCCGAGCACGAAACCGACGGCGAGCGGCATGTGGAGCAGCCAATGCGCCGCCGCCGCCACCGCGCAGGTGGTGAAGACCACGCAGCCGAAGGCAAACAGCGCGATCGGCCGCAGATTGAAGCGGAATTCGCGCCAGCTCATGGCGACGCCGGCCGAATAGATCAGCGGCGGCAGGATGCCGAGCAGCACCAGTTCCGGAGCCAGCTCGATCCGCGGCAGGTCCGGCAGGAGCGCCAGCGCAATGCCGGCGATGACGAGCAGGATCGACGGCGCGGTATTAAGCCGCCGCGCCACGACGGCGACGACCACCAGGACGGCAAGCAGCAGCAGGAGGGTTTCGATGGTGGCGGTCATGGGGCTCCGGCAGTTTGCTCGATGCACATTATAAACCGTGTCCTATCTCGCGCGTTCGCACAAAAAGCTCTCCGAGCGAGTGTAACTGCAACCGCGATATTGGCGAAATGCCAATCGCAGACGGGGCACACACCCCCACCGCGTTTGGTCCGTGTAACTACGAATGGAAAAATCGGATGGCCTCGGTTAGAAAATTATTGGAGTGACATGGCCATGAACGAAGCCGGCGGCAATTTTGGTTTTTTGCGCGAACTGACCTGGGATCACATTTTTATCGTCCTTGTCGTTCTGGTCGTTTGCATTCTGCTCGCCCTGGCGGTGCGCTGGCTCGTGCGCCGCGCCGCCGAGAGCGCGGCCTCGCACCGGCGGCTGTTGATCTTGCGGACGGCACCTATCGTGCGGCTGCTGATCTGGATCGCCGGTATCGCGATCATCGTGCCGCTTCTGATTGAGCCGACCTTCGAAAACGTCGTGGCGCTCGCCGCCACCCTGGGTTTGGCACTCGCCTTTGCGATCAAGGATTATGTTAGTTGCTTGATCGCGGGAGTAGTGACAGTTATCGAGAACACCTACCAGCCAGGCGACTGGATCGAGGTGGACGGCAGTTACGGCGAGGTCACCGCCATCGGCGCCAGGGCGGTGCATATCGTGACGGCCGACGACACCGCGGTGATCATTCCCCATTCCCGGCTATGGTCGTCCAGCGTGCACAATGCCAGCGGCGGCCAGCGCAGCCTGCTTTGCGTGACGAATTTCTATCTGCAGGCCGATCATGATGGCGCCGCGGTGCGCCGGGTCCTCTCCGAAATCGGCGAAACCAGCGGCTTTCGCAAACCGGAAACGGCGGTGAACGTCATGGCGGCGGAAACGCCCTGGGGCACGCGCTACAAGATAAAATCATACGTGGCCGAAAGCCGCGAGCAGTTTGCCATGATCACCGATTTGACGATCCGCGGCAAAGAGCGGCTGCGCGCGATGGGCATCGCCTTCGCCCAGGCGCCCTATGCGGAGCGCGGCAGCGCGTGAGTCCAACGGACCAGCGCGATGCGCTGCGCGATGGAAACGGCGAGCCCCGCCAAGAATGGCGAAGCGGAAGCGATGAAAGCGCGCGCCAGGGCGCGGGAGCGCTTCGCGTAAGGGCGTGACGTCCAGCGTTATCACATTCAGCGTCATCACATTCAACGTCTTGGCCGGGCTTGACCCGGCCATCCAGGTCTTTATATCCGCGCGGCACTGAGACGTGCATACTCGGCGTATGGCCAGGGATGACGAATAGACAAATAGCGCCAGGAAAGACGATGACCAACGACAACAAAAAAACCAAAGCCGAGGCGGCGCCAAAAAAGGACGCCGCTGCGAAGGTCGAGAGCACTGCGGCTGAAGCTGCACCCAAAGCCGCGCCCACAGACGCGCCTAAGAAAGATTCGCCCAAACCCGAGGGCGGCGAGACGGCAGCCGCGGCACCTGCCAACTATAGCCGGGGCGAAGGCCAGAAACCGGTCACCGCGGCCTACAAGGAAAACTGGAACGCGATTTTCGCGAAGAAGGGCAAGAAGAAGAAAAAGCGATAGCAAGCGTAGCCGTCATTCCGGGGCGCGGCGGCGAGCCGCGAGCCCGGAATCCATAGCCACAGGTCAGGCGGACCGGGCACTGAGGCCTGTTTCTGCGAAGGCAATGATTATGGATTCCGGGCTCCGCGCTTCGCGCGGCCCCGGAATGACGGTCCTACAAAAAACTCTGCGGATCGACGTCGATGTCGAGCTTGATCGAACCGTGCTTCTTCGGCGCGGCGGCGAGCCATTCGCGCAAATAGGCCGAGAGATCGAACGCGCGCGGCGCTTTGATCAGCAGCCGCAGCCGGTGGCGGCCGCGCACCAGCGCAAGCGGCGCTTCGGCGGGGCCGAGCACGCGCACCTCGTCGTCGACCGGCGCGGCGCGGGCGAGCGCGCGGGCATAGCCCGCCGCGTCGTTCTTGTCGGGGCCGGAGACGACGATCGAGGCGAGCCGCCCGAACGGCGGGTAATGCGCGGCCTCGCGCGCGGCGATCTCGGCGGAGTAGAACGCCTCGCGGTCCTGCGCGATCAGCGCCCGCATCACCGGATGCTCGGGCTGGTGGGTCTGCAGAAAGCCATGGCCGACGCCGGCATCGCGGCCGGCGCGGCCGACCACCTGATGCAGAAGCTGGAAGGTGCGCTCGGCGGCGCGCGGATCGCCGTTGGCAAGGCCGAGATCGGCGTCGATGACGCCGACGAGGTTGAGCATCGGGAAATGATGGCCTTTGGCGACGAGCTGCGTGCCGATGACGATGTCGAATTGTCCGGCGGCGATGTCGGCGAATTCCTCGCGCATGCGCTCGACCGAGGCGACGAGATCGGACGACAGCACCAGCACGCGCGCCTGCGGAAACAATTCGCGCACTTCTTCTTCCAGCCGCTCCACGCCCGGCCCGACGGCGACGTAGGAATCCACCGCCTGGCATTTCGGGCAATTGGCCGGATGCGGCATGGCGAAACCGCAATGGTGGCAGACCAGCATGCGGCGGAAGCGGTGATCGACCAGCCAGGCGTCGCAATTCGGGCAGGAGAAGCGAAAGCCGCAGGCGCGGCACAAGGTCAGCGGCGCATAGCCGCGGCGATTGAGAAAGAGCAGCGCCTGCTCCTTGCGCTCCAGCGCGGTCTTGATCGCGCCGGCGAGCGTCGGCGCGATGAAGCGCCCGCGCGGCGGCCGCTCGGTGCGCAGATCGATCGCCTCGACCGACGGCATGCGCTGGCCGCCGAAGCGCTCCGGCAGCGAAAGCCGCGCGTAGCGGCCGCGCCGCGCATTGACCTCGGTCTCGAGCGACGGCGTCGCCGAGGACAGCACCACCGGAATTTTGGCGATATGGCCGCGCACCACCGCCATGTCGCGGGCGTGGTAGTGCACGCCGTCTTCCTGCTTGTAGGCGGGGTCGTGCTCTTCATCGACAATGATCAGCCCGAGATCGGCGTAAGGCAGGAACAAGGCCGAGCGCGCGCCGACGACGACGGACGACTTCGCCTTTGGCGACCGCCGCCCAGGTGCGCGCGCGCTTGCGCGGCGTCAGCTCCGAATGCCATTCCGCCGGGCGCACGCCGAAACGCGCGGCGAAGCGGTCGAGAAATTGCGCGGTGAGCGCGATCTCCGGCATCAGGATCAGGCTCTGGCGGCCGCCGCGGATGGGGTCGGCCACCGCCTCGAAATAAACCTCGGTCTTGCCCGAGCCGGTGACGCCGTCGAGCAGCGTCACCGCATAGCCGCCTTTGGCGACGGTCGCCTTGAGTGCGTCGGCGGCGGCGCGCTGGTCGGCGGTGAATTCGGGCTGCATGAAATCCGGATCGGGCTTTTCCGCGACCGGCTCCGGCGGCAGCACCACCGTCTCCAGCGTGCCTTCGTCGATCAAGCCGTCGATGACGCCCAGGCTGACGCCGCACTCGCGCGCGGCCTCGCTCTTGCCGCGCACCATGCCGTCGGCGAGGAGTTCGAGCACGCGCCCTCGCGCCGCGGTCATGCGTTGCGGCGGCGATCCGGCAAGCTTGACGCCGGTGCGCTCGCGCTCGGGGCCGAGATGCTCGCCCATGCGCAGGCACATGCGCAAAACCATGCCGCGCGACGCCACCGTGTAATTCGCCACCCAATCGACGAAGCTGCGCAGCTCGGGGCGCAGCGGCGGCACATCGAGCTTTTCCTCGACGTCCTTGAGCCGGTTGTCGAGCCGCGGATTGGGCTTCGGATTGTCCGCCCACACCACCGCAGTGGTCTCGCCGCGGCGCCGAGCGGCACCGACACGACGTCGCCCGGGGCAAGCGTAAGCGCCTCGGGCACCCGGTACGAATAGGCCCGATCGAGCGCGACCGGGACCAACACATCGACGACGCGTCTGGCCATGCTAGGATTCTCGGCCGATTCCGGGGGGTTTAGGAAGGGGAAAGGGCTGCAACGGTATTGTTATGTAGGGTGTCCCGGACAACAAAATCATGCCGTCGAAGCTTAAGGCTGATGCTGAAATCACTTTCCTCGCCCCCAAAGTCGCGGGCGAGATCGAAAATTGGCTGCATCATCTGCACGCCGAACGAAACCTGTCGCCGAAGACGCGCGAAGCCTACCGGCGCGACGTGCTGCAATTTCTCGCTTTCCTCGCCGAGCATCTCGGCGGCGCGCCGTCGCTGAAAGAGCTGGCGGCGCTTGAGCCGGCGGATGTGCGCGCGTTCTTGGCGGCGCGGCGGGCCGCCGCTATCGGCAGCCGTTCGCTGATGCGCAGCCTCGCGGGGCTGCGCGCCTTCGCCCGCTTTCTCGAGAAGAACGGCAAGGGCAAGGTCGGCGCGCTCGCCGCGGTGCGGGCGCCGAAGATCGGCAAGACGCTGCCGCGGCCGCTTGCCGCCGATGCCGCAAAGAGTATGGCCGACCCCGACAGCGCCGCCGGCGACGGCCGCGAGCCGTGGATTCATGCCCGCGACGCCGCGGTGCTGGCTTTGCTCTACGGCTGCGGCTTGCGCATTTCCGAGGCGCTCGGGCTAAATCGCGCCGATTTCGGCGCTCGCGATACGCTCACAGTCACGGGCAAAGGCCGCAAACAGCGCATGGTGCCGCTGCTGCCGCAGGTGCAAAAGCTGGTCGCCGATTACATCGCGCTGTGCCCGTTCGATCTGCCGGAAGCCGGCCCGCTTGTTCGTCGGCGCCAAGGGCGGTCCGCTGTCGCCGCGCCTCATTCAGCTGGCGATGGCGCGGCTGCGCGGCGCGCTCGGGCTGCCGGAAACGGCGACGCCGCATGCGCTGCGGCATTCTTTCGCCACGCATCTCCTCGCCCGCGGCGGCGACCTGCGCTCGATCCAGGAACTGCTCGGCCACGCCTCGCTGTCGACGACGCAGATTTACACCGCAGTCGACGCCGAGCGGCTGATCGAGGCCTACCGCTCCGCCCATCCGCGCGCTTGAGTGATTCGTGCTATCCGTCATTCCGGAGTGCCGCGCAGCGGCAAGTCCGGAATCCATAGTCCCCTGTCCGTGGATATGGATTCCGGGCTCCTCGCTTCGCGCGGCCCCGGAATGACAAACAGGGGGCGCATCATGTCGGAAATCCACGAAGCGATCGAAAAAGCGCGAGGAGGGCGAGCACGGCGAGGGCTTCAACAGGCGGATCGCGCTGGTGATCGCGATTCTGGCGCTGTTCCTGTCGTTCTCGGAAACGCTCGGCAAGGGCGCGCAGACCGAGGTCGTAACGAAGAACATCCAGGCGTCTGACCTGTGGGACTTCTTCCAGGCCAAGGACATTCGCAGGACAACGCTCAGCGTCGCTGCCGATCAGACCGGCCTGCTGTCCGCCGGCGTCACCGATGCCGCCGCCAAAGCCGCCATCGACAAGCAGATCGAGACATGGCGTCAGACCGCCGAGCGCTACGAGTCGGACCCCAAAGCGGGCAATGGGCGCAAGCAAATTGAGGAGCAGGCCAAGGAAGCCGAGGGCGAGCGCGACCTCGCAACGGCGAAATACCACCACTACGAATTGGCTTCGGCGGCGTTTCAGGTCGGCATCGTGCTGGCATCGGCAGCCGTAATCACCGGCATGCTGGTGCTGGCCTGGGTGGCCGGCGCGCTGGGCGCGTTGGGTTTCGTGCTGACCATGCTTGGGCTCTACGCACCGCATGCGGTGCCGTTCATCGCGACGTTGTAGGTCTCGCCCGTCCTGTCATTCCGGGGCGCCACGCAGTGGCGAGCCCGGAATCCATAGCCACCGACGGCGCAGAACCAGCACTGAATCTTTTCCGGAACGATCGTGATTATGGATTCCGGGCGCGCGCTACGGCGCGCCCCGGAATGACGGCGTCAATAATTGATCGCGCGCTTGGCCACCGCGAGGGCGGCTTCCTTGACCGCTTCGGTCAACGTCGGATGGGCATGACAGGTGCGGGCGATGTCCTCCGACGAGGCGCCGAACTCCATGGCGATCGCGGCTTCCGCGATCATGGTCTCGGCGTCGGGGCCGAGAATGTGCACGCCGAGCACGCGGTCGGTCTTGGCGTCGGCGAGGATTTTGACGAAGCCTTCGGTGGCAAGATTGGCGCGGGCGCGGGCGTTGGCGCTGAACGGAAATTTACCGACATTGTAGGCGACGCCCGCAGCTTTCAGCTCCTCCTCGGTCTTGCCGACCGAGGCGATTTCCGGGCTGGTGTAGACGACGTTCGGGAATCACGTCGTAGTTCACGTGGCCGGCCTGGCCGGCGATGGTCTCGGCGGCCGCGACGCCCTCATCCTCGGCCTTGTGCGCCAGCATCGGGCCGGCCACCGCGTCGCCGATGGCGTAGATGCCGGCGACATTGGTGCGCAAATGCGCATCGACGATGACCCGGCCGCGGTTGTCCTTCTTGACGCCGACGGCTTCGAGCCCGAGGCCGTCGGTGTAGGGCACCCGCCCGATCGCCACCAAAACCACATCGGCGTCGAGCGTTTCGGCGCCGCCGCCCGCGGCCGGCTCGACCTTCACTTTGAGCGTCTTGCCGGATGTGTCGACGGCAGTGACCTTGGACGACAGCTTGAAGGTCAGCCCCTGCTTTTGCAGCATGCGATGGAATTGCTTGCCGACTTCGCCATCGATGCCCGGCAGAATGTGATCGAGAAATTCGACGATGACGACCTCGGCGCCGAGCCGCCGCCATACCGAACCGAGCTCGAGCCCGATGATGCCGGCGCCGACCACCAGCAATTTCTGCGGCACCTTGGCGAGCTCCAGAGCGCCGGTCGACGACACGATGCGCTGCTCGTCGATGTCGATGCCGGGAAGCCGCGCCACATCGGAGCCGGTGGCGATGACGATATTCTTCGTCTCCAACAGTTGCGTCTTGCCGTCGGCGGTTTTCACCTCGACCTGGCCGGGCGCGGCGATGCGGCCGGCGCCGTGGAACGTCTCGATCTTGTTCTTCTTGAACAAGAACGCGACGCCGTTGACGTTGCTTTCGACGTTCTGCGCTTTGTAGGCAAGGAGCGCCGCTAGATCGACGCTCGGCTTGCCGACCTTGATCCCCATTTTCGCAAAACTGCCGCCGGCTTCTTCGTAGAGCTCCGAAGCATGCAGCAAGGCCTTCGACGGAATGCAGCCGACATTGAGGCAGGTGCCGCCGAAGGTCGCATTCTTTTCCACCACCGCGGTCTTCAGACCGAGCTGCGCCGCGCGAATGGCGCAGACATAACCGCCGGGGCCGGTGCCGATGACGATGAGATCGTAAGCCATCACGTCCTCAAACTAAAAGCGCAACTCCGAAACAACCTGATGGAGACGTGTTTGGCTTTCTCGCCTTAGCTCGAAGCGAATCTCGCGCCAAAATCGATTTCTTCACCTTTTTCATTCTTCCATTCGATTGAATGGCCGTATTCACTGACCCTGACCTTTTTGAAGTTATTCGGCTTTTTCAAGTAGGTGAAAATCTTTCCCCCGGGCGATGGTTGGCCGCAAATCGACGACACCCTCGTAACCGTCGTCCCAAATTATCTTTAGAACCCCGTGAATGACCGGCTCAGCCGAACGTATGCGCGGTAGTTTTTTCATTCGATCTTCCCCGGATTGAGATCAGATTGGCAACTGATCCAAGCCTCAAGGAGCTCCGCCTTTCGCGTTTGAGCCCAAGCGAGAACCTTCCGATACTGCGGCCTAGTTATATCACCTTCCAGTATTTCCAAGGTGTCTATGTCGATCATGGCGCGATATTCGCCATATTCAACGTGAAAATGTGGCGGCGGATGCTCGTCCCAATAGAATTGGATTTTGATTCCATCCACCGAAGCAACCGTCGGCATGGCCGCTCACAAATCCAGCACCAGCCGCGCCGGCTCCTCCAGCGATTCCTTCACCCGCACCAGAAAGGTCACCGCTTCGCGGCCGTCGACCAGGCGATGGTCGTAGGACAAAGCCAGATACATCATCGGCCGCACCTCGACCTTGCCGCCGACCGCCATCGGCCGGTCCTGGATCTTGTGCATACCGAGGATGCCGGGTTGCGGCGCGTTGAGGATCGGCGTCGACATCAGCGAGCCATAGATGCCGCCGTTGGTGATCGAGAACGTGCCGCCCTGCATTTCCTCGATCTTGAGCGCGCCGTCGCGGGCGCGGCGGCCGAAATCGGCGATCGTCTTCTCGATCTCGGCGAGCGATTTCTGGTCGCAATCGCGCACCACCGGCACCACCAGGCCGCGCTCGGTGCCGACCGCGATGCCGATATGGTAGTAGTTCTTGTAGATGATGTCGGTGCCGTCGATTTCGGCGTTGACCGCGGGAATTTCCTTGAGCGCCTGCACGCAGGCGCGCACGAAGAAGCCCATGAAGCCGAGCTTGACGCCGTGCTTCTTCTCGAACAGGTCGCGGTACTGCGTGCGCAACGCCATGACATGGCTCATGTCGACCTCGTTGAAGGTCGTCAGCATGGCGGCGGTGTTTTGCGCCTCCTTGAGGCGGCGCGCGATGGTCTGGCGCAGCCGCGTCATGCGCACGCGTTCCTCGCGCGCGGCATCGTCGGCCGGCGACGGCGCGCGCACTTGCACTGCGGCGGCGGTCGCCGCCACCGGCGTCGGGGCCGCCGCGGCGCGCTCGATCGCCGCCAGCATGTCGCCCTTGGTGACGCGGCCGTCCTTACCGGTGCCGGGCACGGCTGCCGCATCGAGACCGGATTCGGCGGAAAGTTTCCGCACCGACGGCGCGAGCGGGGCGTCGGCAGCTTTGGCGGCTGCGGGCGGCGACGCAGGCTTAGGCGGCGGGGACGGCGGTGCGGCCGGCTTCGCCGGGGCCGGCGCGGCGGTCGCGGCCTTGCTGGCGCCGACGCCGTCCTTGATCTGGCCGAGCACGGCGCCGACGGCAACCGTCTCACCGTCTTTGGCGGCGATTTCGCTGAGCACGCCGGCGGCCGGCGCCGGCACCTCGATCGTCACTTTGTCGGTCTCGAGCTCGACCAGCGGCTCGTCGACCGCGACCGCCTCGCCCGGCTTTTTGAACCACTTGCCGATAGTCGCCTCGGTCACCGATTCCCCGAGCGTCGGCACGCGTATCTCGGTCATGGCCCCTCGCCTTTCTTTCCTTGTCATCATCCGCGACGGCGGATGATCCAGTAATCACGATTGCCGTCCGCGCTTTCTGGATGCCCTGCCTGCGCAGGGCATGACAAACCGATTAACTCAGCGCTTCTTCCAAGAAATGCTTGAGCTGCGCGAGATGCAGCGACATCTGCCCGACCGCGGTCGACGCCGCAGCCGGCCGGCCGGCATAGCGGGCGCGGCGGTGCTTGGCCCCGATCTGATTGAGCACCCATTCCAGGAAAATATCGACGAACACCCAGCCGCCCATATTGCGCGGCTCCTCCTGGCACCACACGATCTCGGCCCCTTTGAAGCGTGACAGCTCCGTCATCAGCGCCTTGGTCGGGAATGGATAGAGCTGCTCGATGCGCAGCAGATAGATATCGTCGATACCGCGCTTCTCGCGCTCCTCGTATAGATCGTAATAGACCTTGCCCGAGCAAATAACGACGCGGCGGATCTTGTCGTCGACAACGAGCTTGATCTTCTCGTCCGGCAGCATCTGAGCGTCGTCCCACAACAGCCGATGGAACGACGTGTCGGGGCCCATTTCGTCGAGCCGCGACACCGCGCGCTTGTGGCGCAACAGCGACTTCGGCGTCATCAGGATCAGCGGCTTGCGGAAATCGCGTTTGAGCTGGCGGCGCAGGATGTGGAAATAATTCGCCGGCGTGGTGCAGTTGGCCACCTGCATATTGTCCTCGGCGCACATCGACAGGAAACGCTCGAGCCGGGCCGAGGAATGCTCCGGCCCCTGCCCCTCGTAGCCGTGCGGCAACAGGCAGACCAGCCCCGACATGCGCAGCCATTTGCGCTCGCCCGACGAGATGAACTGGTCGAACAACACCTGCGCGCCGTTGGCGAAGTCGCCGAATTGCGCTTCCCACAGCGTGAGCGCATTGGGCTCGGCCAGCGAATAGCCGTATTCGAAGCCGAGCACGGCCTCTTCCGACAGCATCGAATTGATGACTTCGTAACGGGCCTGGCCGTCGCCGAGATTGTTGAACGGCGTGTAGCGGTTCTCGGTCTCCTGGTCGATCAGCACGGAATGGCGCTGCGAGAACGTGCCGCGCTCGGAATCCTGGCCCGACAGCCGCACTTTGTTGCCATCGAGCAGCAGCGAGCAGAACGCCAGCGCTTCGCCGGTCGCCCAGTCGATCCCCGATCCGGTCTCGATCGCCTTGCGCCGATTGTCGATAAAGCGGTTGAGCGTGCGATGCAGATGGAATCCCGGCGGCAGCGTGGTGATCTTCGCGCCGATCTCCTTCAGCTTGACGAGATCGACGCCGGTGTGGCCGCGGCGCGGGTCGTCCGCGCTCTCGGCGGTCTTGAAGCCGGACCAGCGGCCGTCGAGCCAGTCGGCCTTGTTGGCGCGGTAGCCCTGCGCGGCGTCGAGCTCGACGTCGAGGCGGGCGCGCCAATCCGCCTTCATCTTCTCGACTTCGCCGGTGCTGACGACGCCCTCGGCGACGAGCTTCTTGCCGTAGATTTCGAGCGTGGTCGGATGCGCCGCGATCGCCTTGTACATCAAGGGCTGCGTGAACGACGGCTCGTCGCCCTCGTTGTGGCCGTGGCGGCGATAGCAGAACATGTCGATGACGACCGGCTTCTGGAATTTTTGCCGGAATTCGGTCGCGATCTTGGCGGCGAACACGACGGCTTCCGGATCGTCGCCGTTGACGTGGAAGATCGGCGCCTCGATCATCTTGGCGACGTCGGACGGATACGGCGACGACCGCGAATAGCGCGGATTGGTGGTAAAGCCGATCTGGTTATTGACGATGAAATGCAGCGAACCGCCGGTGCGATGGCCGCGCAGGCCGGACAGGCCGAAGCATTCCGCGATCACGCCCTGCCCGGCGAACGACGCATCGCCGTGGATCAGCAGCGGCATCACCATGGTGCGATCTTCGGGCGTGGCGCCGTTCTGATCCTGCTTGGCGCGCACCTTGCCGAGTACCACCGGATCGACGATTTCCAGATGCGACGGATTGGCGGTGAGCGACAGATGCACCTTGTTCTGATCGAATTCGCGGTCCGACGAGGCGCCGAGGTGATATTTCACGTCGCCCGAACCTTCGACCGCGTCGGGCGTCGATGAGCCGCCCTTGAACTCGTGGAAGATGGCGCGGTGCGGCTTGGCCATGACCTGGGCCAGCACGTTGAGCCGGCCGCGGTGCGGCATGCCGATGACGATCTCGCGCACGCCGAGCGCGCCGCCGCGCTTGATGATCTGCTCGAGCGCCGGGATCATCGATTCGGCGCCATCGAGACCGAAACGCTTGGTGCCGGTGAATTTCAGGTCGGAGAATTTCTCGAAGCCTTCGGCCTCGACGAGCTTGTTGAGGATGGCGCGCTTGCCTTCGCGGGTGAAGGTGATCTCCTTGTCCGGGCCCTCGATGCGCTCCTGGATCCAGCCCTTCTGCGCGCCGTTGGAAATGTGCAGGAATTCGACGCCGAGCGTCTGGCAATAGGTGCGGCGCAGGATGCCGACGATCTGCCGCACCGTGCCGAATTCGAGGCCGAGAACCTTGTCGAGGAAAATCGGACGGTCGAGATCGGCGTCCGAAAAGCCATAGGTGCGCGGATCGAGTTCTTCCTCGTTCTTCGGCGCTTCGAGGCCGAGCGGATCGAGATTGGCATGGAAATGGCCGCGGGCGCGATAGGCGCGGATCAGCATCAGCGCGCGGATCGAATCGCGCGTGGCGCGCTCGATGTCGGCCGAAGACAGGTCGACGCCGCGGCTCTGCGCTTGCGCCTTGACCTTGCCGCCGACGGCTTGGCTTACTCCGCCCAATCGCCGTCGAGCGCGGACACCAGATCGTTCCGCGGCAGCGGCGGCCAGTCCGCGCGCGCCCATGACGGGCCGCGCGCGTTTTTTTCGACGTCGCCGGCGTCATCCTTCAGGCTTTGGAAGAACGCCTGCCACTCGGCATCGACGGATTTCGGGTCGGTCTCGTAGCGCGCATAAAGGTCGTCGATATAGGCGGCATTGCCGCCGTAGAGAAACGAGGTGAGTGCGAAAGCGGCATTCGCGTCCTGGCGAGACATGGTGCAGTCCTTAGGCAAGTTCCGAGCGAGGGAACGGTCAACGTGGTGCAATACGTAGCAACCGAAGGCATGCAACGAACATGCAACGGTGGCACGCGAATCGGCCCGGCCCGGCGCTGGGAGGCTCTTCTTTACCCTATTTAATGGCTCGATGCGGCAGCCAAAAGACGTAAAAAATGAATCATCGTTTCAATATTTCCGCGAGCGTATGACCGAGCCGCGCCGGCGATGGCGAGACTGTGATGCCGGCTGCTTCCATGGCGGCGATCTTGGAGTCCGCGCCACCCTTGCCCCCGGCAATGATCGCCCCGGCGTGTCCCATGCGCCGCCCCGGCGGGGCCGTCCTGCCGGCGATGAACCCGACCATCGGCTTTTTGCGGCCGCGCTTGGCTTCGTCCTTGATGAACTGCGCGGCGTCCTCTTCCGACGAGCCGCCGATCTCGCCGATCATGACCAAGGCTTCGGTCGCCTTGTCGGCGAAAAACATTTCCAGCACTTCGATGAAATCGGTGCCCTTGACCGGATCGCCGCCGATGCCGACCGCGGTGGTCTGGCCGAGACCTTCCCGCGTGGTCTGAAACACCGCTTCATAAGTCAGCGTGCCGGAGCGCGACACGATGCCGACTTTGCCGGGCTTGAAAATATTGCCGGGCATGATGCCGATTTTGCATTCGCCCGCGGTCATGACGCCCGGGCAGTTCGGCCCGATCAGCCGCGATTTCGAGCCGCACAGCGAGCGCTTCACCTTCACCATGTGGCTGACCGGAATGCCTTCGGTGATGCAGACGATGAGCGGGATTTCCGCATCGATCGCCTCGGCGATGGCGTCGGCGGCGCCGGCCGGCGGCACATAGATCACGCTGGCGTCGGCGCCGGTTTTTTCGCGCGCTTCGGCAACCGTGTCGAACACCGGCAGGCCGAGATGCGTCGCGCCGCCTTTGCCGGGCGACACGCCGCCGACCATCTTGGTGCCGTAGGCGATCGCCTGCTCGGAATGAAAGGTGCCGTTCTTGCCGGTAAAGCCCTGGCAGATGACCTTGGTGTTCTTGTCGATCAGGATGGACATCAGGCCGCCTTCACCGCTTTGACGATTTTTTGCGCCGCGTCGTCGAGATCGTCGGCCGAAGTGACGTTGAGCTTCGAATTGGCGATGATCTTTTTGCCGAGATCGACATTGGTGCCTTCGAGCCGCACCACCAGCGGCACTTTCAGCCCGACTTCCTTGACCGCGGCGACCACGCCCTCGGCGATGACATCGCACTTCATGATGCCGCCGAAAATATTGACCAGGATACCCTTCACGTTGGGGTCCGAGGTGATGATCTTGAACGCCGCCGAGACGCGATCCTTGGTGGCGCTGCCGCCGACGTCGAGGAAGTTCGCCGGCGCCATGCCATAAAGCTTGATGATGTCCATGGTCGCCATGGCAAGCCCCGCGCCGTTGACCATGCAGCCGATCGAGCCATCGAGCGCGATGTAGTTGAGATCGAATTTCGACGCTTCGATTTCCTTGGCGTCCTCTTCGGTCTCGTCGCGCAACGCGGCAATTTTCGGATGCAGGAATAGCGCGTTGTTGTCGAAGTCGGTCTTGGCGTCGAGACAAATGAGCTTCTTGTCCTTGGTGACGACCAGCGGGTTGATCTCGAGCAGGCTCATGTCGGTGTCAATGAAGGCCTTGTAGAGATTGGTCAAAAGCGGACTCATCTGCTTCGCCAAATCGGCGTCCAGATGCAGCGCATGGGCGACGGTACGGACGTGGTGCGGGCAAATGCCGGCCACCGGATCGACCGAAACGGTGACGATCTTGTCCGGGGTGTTGTGGGCGACGTCTTCGATGTTCACGCCGCCTTCGGTCGACACCACGACGGCGATGCGCGAGGTCTCGCGGTCGATCAGCATCGACAGATAGAATTCCTTGTCGATTGCCGAGCCTTCCTCGATGTAAAGGCGATGCACTTGCTTGCCGTGCGGCCCGGTCTGGTGCGTGACGAGCGTGGAGCCGAGGAGCCGCGTCGCTTCCTTGGTCACGTCGTCGACCGATTTGACGACCTTCACGCCGCCGGCTTTGCCGCGGCCACCGGCGTGGATCTGGGCTTTCACCACCCAGACCGGGCCGCCGAGCTCTCGGGCCGCCTTTTCGGCTTCGGCAACGCTAAGCGCCGGAATGCCGCGCGGCACCGCCACGCCGTATTCCCGCAACACCGCTTTGGCCTGGTATTCGTGGATATTCATGGCAGGTCCAACCTCTTGTCATTGTCCGCGAAGGCGGACAATCCAGTATTCACGAGGTCTACAGATAGCCGCTCGCCGGTTCGCCATTTCGATCTGCGGTGAATACTGGATGCCCCGCCTTCGCGGGGCATGACAGCAAGCAAAGTTACTTCCCCAAATCGGGGGCGATCTTCTTGCAGGCCTCGACCAGGCTTTGCACGGCTTGCACCGATTTTTCGAACATCGCACGCTCGGCGCCGTTCAACTCGATCTCGACGACGCGCTCGACCCCTTTGGCGCCGACCACCACGGGCACTCCGACATAGAGATCTTTGACGTCGTATTCGCCGTTGAGGTGGGCGGCGACCGGCAGCACGCGCTTCTTGTCGCGCAGATAGCTTTCCGCCATCGCGATGGCGGAAGCCGCCGGCGCATAGAACGCGGAGCCGGTCTTGAGCAGGTTGACGATCTCGGCGCCGCCGTTGCGGGTGCGGTCGACGATTTCGTCGATCCGCGCCTGCGTGGTCCAGCCCATTTTGATGAGATCGGGCAACGGAATGCCGGCCACGGCCGAATAACGGACCAGCGGCACCATGGTGTCGCCGTGGCCGCCGAGGACGAAGGCGTTGACGTCTTCGACCGAGACATTGAATTCGTCGGCCAGGAAATAACGAAAGCGCGCCGAGTTGAGCACGCCGGCCATGCCGACCACCATGGTTTTCGGCAGCCCGCAGCACTTCTGCAGCGCCCAGACCATGGCGTCGAGCGGATTGGTGATGCAGATGATAAAAGCGTTCGGCGCGTATTTCTTGATGCCGGCGCCGACCTGCTCCATGACCTTGAGGTTGATGCCGAGAAGATCGTCGCGGCTCATGCCCGGCTTGCGCGGCACGCCGGCGGTGACGATGCACACCGCCGCGCCCTCGATCGCCTCGTAGGAGTTGGTGCCGGAAAAGCGGGCGTCGAAACCTTCGACCGGCGACGACTGGACGAGATCGAGCGCCTTGCCCTGCGGGATGCCTTCGGCGACATCGAACATGACGACGTCGCCCAGCTCTTTCAAACCGATGAGAAGCGCCAGCGTGCCGCCGATCTGACCCGAGCCTATCAATGCGATTTTGCTTCGCGCCATCTCACGAATGTCCTTGATTGGTGAAAAACGCCCGGCTGACGGCGTCATTAGCCGTTTCGGATGATGCGTTCAAGTCGGGAGAAGTCGCGATGGCCCGCGGTGGGAACGAAACCTACACAATCCTATTGATGGAAGGGCTATAAGCCAGTCTGCCAGCGAACCGAGAACCGAAATGACCGTGACCACCGGCAAAGCGCGCCGCGCGCAACCGGCGAAAAAATGGCTGCGGATGCTCGGACCTGGTCTCGTCACCGGAGCGGCCGACGACGATCCGAGCGGCATCGCGACCTATTCCCAGGGCGGCGCCCAGTTCGGTTACGCGCTCGGCTGGACGATGTTTCTCACCACGCCGTTCATGATCGCAATTCAAATGGTGAGCGCCCGCATCGGCGCGGTCACCGGCCAGGGTCTAACGGCCAATTTGAGTAAAGCGATGCCGCGCGGCTTGCTATACGGCATCGTCGGGCTTCTTTTGATCGCCAATACGCTCAACATCGCCGCCGACATCGCAGCCATGGGCGACGCGCTGCGGCTGGTCGTCGGCGGCCCGATGCTGGTTTACATCGCGCTATTCGGAGTCGGCTGCCTCGCCGCGGAAATCCTGATCCCGTACCACACCTATTCGGGATACCTGAAAACCCTGACGCTGGTGTTGTTCGCCTATGTCGCCACCGCATTCACCGTCCGGATTCCATGGGGCCAGGTGCTGGTCGCGACCTTCGTCCCGCGCCTGACGTGGGACCGCGATTTCATGCTGATGCTGGTGGCGATCTTCGGCACCACGATCAGCCCGTATATGTTCTTCTGGCAGGCTTCGCTTGAAGCCGAAGGACGCAAGTTGCGCAGTAAAGCCTCGACAGCGGCGGCCGCTGCCGCCCTCCCCAACCGTCTCGCCGGCAAAGAGTCCTTTCGCATCGAAATAGACACCATCACGGGCATGGTGCTGTCGAATCTCATCGGCTTTTTCATCATCGTCACCACCGGCGCTACTCTGCATGCGCACGGCATCACGCAGATCGGCACGGCCCAGCAAGCCGCCCAGGCATTGCGGCCGCTGGCCGGGCCGCTGGCGTTTTTTTTGTTCGCGCTCGGCATCGTCGGCACCGGCCTGCTCGCGGTGCCGGTGCTCGCCGGCTCGGCCGGCTATGCGGTGGCGGAATGTTTCGGCTGGGAAGGCAGCCTCGAACTGCCGGCGCGCGGCGCGCCGGGGTTCTATCTTACCGTCGCCGCGGCGACACTCGCCGGTCTTGGCGCCGCGCTCACGCCGCTCGATCCGATCCGCATGCTATTTTGGAGCGCGGTGGTCAACGGCGTGGTCGCGGTGCCGCTGATGGTCGCGATGATGGTCGTCGTCGCCAGCTATAAGATCATGGGCAAATTCGCCGCGTCCCGCGCGCTGATGATCGGCGGCTGGGGCGCCACGGCGTTGATGGCGGTGGTCGTCGCCGCGATGCTGGCCACAAGCTATTAGATCAAGTTTCGACGATGCCGGTCGAGGCTCCCGTCGTGCGCGCATGCGCGGCACCGTGCGGGCGCGCCAAATAGTCTTGCGAGCGCATCTCGATCAGCCGCGATGCGGTACGTTTGAACTCGGCGGCCTCGAAGCCCTCATCCGCGCGGTAAAGCGCATCGGGCTCGGCGTCCGCCGACGCGATCAGCTTCACGTTGTGGTCGTACAGCGTATCGATCAGAATAATGAAGCGCTTGGCGGCGTTGCGGTTGTCATAAGTCATCACCGGCACATGGTCGAGGATGATGGTGTGATATTCGTGCGCGACACGCAAATAGTCGGCGGCGGCGAGCGGTAGCTCGCACAGATCGTGGAAGGAAAACCGCGCCACACCCATGAACGCGCGCGGCACATGCACGCTGCGGCCGTGCAGCGCCAGTTCATGCGCGTCGCCGCCATTGCCGCCGGTGAGCCGCCGCCATGCCTCGTCGAGCTTTAGATCCGCCGCGGCGTCGGCCGGCACATACCAGACCGGCAGACCGGCGAGCTTTTCCAGGCGGAAATCGGTGCGCGCGTCGAGCCGCACGATGTCCATTTGCGCTTGCAGCATTTGAATGAAAGGAACAAACAGCGCGCGATTCAAGCCGTCTTTGTAGAGCTCGTCAGGCGGCACGTTGGAAGTTGCCACCATCACGATGCCGCGCTCGAACAGCTGCTTGAACAGCCGCCCGAGGATCATAGCGTCGGCGATATCGGTGACGTGAAACTCGTCGAAGCAAAGCAGCCACGCCTGGTCGGCCAGCGCGTCGGCGACGAGCCGGATCGGATCTTCGCCTTCATGCTCGCCGCGCTTGATCTCCTGCCGCACGGCATGAACGCGTTGGTGCACGTCGAGCATGAACTCGTGAAAATGGGCGCGGCGCTTGCGCTCGACCGGGCTGGTTTCGAAGAAGAAATCCATCAACATGGTCTTGCCGCGGCCGACGTCGCCATAGATGTACAGTCCTTTGATGCGCGGCAGCGTGCGCTCGCGGCCGGCAAACAGCCAGCCGAGCGACGAGGATTTGCGCGCCAGACGATATTCCGCAATCCGCGTCTCCAGCCGCGCCATCATGTCGAGCACGGCAAGCTGGGCATCGTCGCTTTCGACGCGGCCCGCGGCGACACCCGCGGCATAATGCGCTCTCACGGAATTCGCCATGACGGATTTCAATGGGATGGACTGTCGTCGGTTAACGGTTGTGTGTGAAACGTGGCGGAGCAGACAAACGCTAAACGCCTTGAAGTCCGGATGCCGACGGATTGGTGCATTGTCGTCGTGAATTCGTCGTAAACGCTTCGCCAGCCATGCGTATACGGAATGTGGGCATGTTGCTCAATCCTTTGCCTTGCCAAAATTCCAAGCCACACAACATGATGGTTTGATTCGGCGGCCATCGAGATGCTCGATGCCGCACGCTTTCTGGGAGGAAGCGAGAGGGAGGGTCTTGTCGACGACAACGTCAGGAGACCCAATGCACGAAGTCCTTCCCGAAGGCGGTGTAATCCGCAAATTGTGGATCGGCGAGACGGCAAAATACCGCGAGCATGTATTGCGGCTCGATCCCGAAAGCCGGCACAACAGGTTTGCCGGTGGCGTATCCGACGACTTCATCTGCGATTACGTCGAGCTGACCGCCGGCCTCGACACGGTGGTGCACGGCTTTTTCATCGACGGCATGATACGCGGCGCAGCGGAACTGCGGCCGCTCGGCGCGCAATTCCCGCGCCAGGCCGAAGCCGCGATCAGCGTGGAGAAACCTTGGCAAAGTCACGGCGTCGGCTCGGCGCTGTTGCGCCGCACCTTGCTGGCCGCGCGCAATCGCGGCTACCGGGTGCTGCACATGGCGTGCTTGGCCAACAATCGCCGCATGCAGCAGTTGGCGCGCAAGTTCGCCGCCGAGCTGACATTCGACTTCGGCGGCGTGGTCGGCGAGGTCGAATCGTCCCGCCCGACGCCGCTGTCGCTGATGCGCGAAATGATGTCGGACGGCCACGGCTTTGCTACCGCAATGCTCGAGCTGCAGTCGCGGATGCTGCGAGCCTGATTCCGCAAAAGCCGCCTCGGATGCGATCCTGGGCGGGCAACGCTTCTTCCTGCCTTCGCGAAAACACTCAGAGCGTCATGCGCGCTTCGCGCCCGTCCGCACCTTGTCGGGTGAGCGGATAGGCTTCCTCGACGATATAGGGCCCGCCGCCGACCGAGGCGCGTGAGGAAAACAGCACAAAGCGCGACACCTGAAACGGCGCCGAGCGATAATGCGCGCGCGCGGCAAGGTAATCGGCGACCTGGTGGCTCGAGGAATCTCGCAGCCGCGCCAGCGTCACGTGCGGCGTGTATTTGCGTCCCTCCGGCTCGAGTCCGAGCCGTTGCAGCAAGCGATCGTGCTCGGCCTGCAGCTCCATCAGCGGCGGCACCGGCGCGGCGGCGGCGACCACGGCGCGCGGCTTGCGGCCGCCGAACGACGTCAACCCGTCGAGACGAAGCTCGAATGGCCGCCGATGCACGCGCGCGAGCACGCCGGCGATTTCGCGCGCCAGAGCGTCGTCGATGTCGCCGATAAAACGCAGCGTAAGATGATAATTCTCCGCGTCGATCCAGCGCGCCCCGGGCAAACCGCCGCGCATCATGGCTAGCGACTGGGCGACCGACTGTGGGATTTCGAGACCGGTGAACAGGCGGGGCATGGCAACCTCCGGGCTCGATCCGCGAATCACGACCCGTTCAGAATGGGGTCATCGCTGCGGCTGCGCAACCCTTTACGACGGCTGCCGCGGCTGAGCCCGCGCGATGAGCTCCTTAACCTTCGGCAAAATACGCTCGACGATCACGCCGACGCCCGTGGGATTCGGATGCATGCCGTCTTGCTGAGTGAGATTGAGATCGGCGGCGACACCGTCGAGAAAGAACGGGTAGAGCAGAACGCCGTATTTTGCCGCCAGTTCGGGATAAATCCGCTCGAAGGCCTGACCGTAATCGGCGCCGAGGTTCGGCGCCGCGCGCATGCCGCACAGCAAGACGGAAATGTGACGCGCGGTGAGCCGCTGCAGGATCGCATCGAGCGCGGCGCGCGTCACTTCCGGCTTGATGCCGCGCAGCATGTCGTTGGCGCCAAGTTCGACGATCACCGCATCGGTGCCTTGCGGTACCGACCAGTCGAGTCGAGCGAGCCCATCCGCCGCGGTGTCGCCGGAGACGCCGGCATTGGCGATGTCGGCGTCGATGCCGTTCTTTGCCAGCGCGGCCTGCAGGCGCGGCACGAAGCCGTCTTTGTCGGCAAGGCCATAGCCCGCGGTCAACGAGTCGCCCAGCGCTACGATATGTATCGGCGCAGCGCCGCGGGCGTGGTGCGTCCCTGTTGTGGCAAGAAGCGCCACGCTACAAACCACGGCGATTTGGCGGAGCCAACGCCGCCACCCATATGAACTGGCACGCGCCGAACGCGATTGCGAGCGCGGTTGAATGTTTGCAGGATTGGGACCGGTCGCAGGCATGAACGACATTTCGGGCCATCCTATCGCCGGCGACGCCATCGTGCTCGGCGGCGTCAATCTGTCGCTGGGCCGCGGCGCCGCCCGCGTCCACATCCTGCGCGACATCGCCCTCAATATAGGTCGCGGCGAGGCCGTCGGCCTGCTCGGCCCTTCCGGGTCCGGCAAGTCGACGCTGCTTATGGTGATGACCGGTTTGGAGCGGCCCGATTCGGGCACCGTCACGGTCGCCGGCGAGGATCTGGGCCGGCTCGATGAAGATCAGCTGGCCCGCTTTCGCGGCCGCACCATCGGCATCGTCTTTCAGGCGTTTCACCTGATCCCGACCATGACCGCCTTGGAAAATGTCGCGATCCCGCTTGAGCTCGCCGGCGCGGCCGACGCGCGCTCGCGCGCCGAGCGCGAGCTCGCAGCGGTGGGCTTGAGCGCGCGCCGGCACCATTATCCGGCCGAACTTTCCGGCGGCGAGCAGCAACGCGTCGCGCTGGCGCGAGCGCTGGCGCCCAATCCCGCCATCGTCGTCGCCGACGAGCCGACCGGCAATCTCGACGAGACGACCGGCCGCGATATCATCGAGCTCCTGTTCCGCGGTCATGAGGAGCGCGGCACGACGCTCGTTCTGGTCACCCATGACATCGAGCTTGCGGCGCGTTGCGATCGGGTGCTGCGCATGCATTCGGGACAGCTCGCGGGCCGCATCGTCGCCTCCGCTACGCCATGACGCAAACCGCGCGCATCCCGCTTGCCGTCAAGCTCGCCTATACGGCGTTCATGGCGGTGCTGGTTCCGGTTTATTGGTATTATTACGGGCCGACGAATTTTCTGTATTTCTGCGACATCGCCCTGATCCTGACCTTGGTGGCGATCTGGCGCGAAAACGCCTTGCTGATCTCGATGTGCTGCGTCGGCATTTTAGCGCCGCAAGCGTTTTGGGTGCTCGACTTCCTCCTCAATCTGGCGGGCTATTCGCTCACCGGCATGACCGACTACATGTTCGATGCGAGCCATTCACTGTTGCTGCGGCTGTTATCGCTGTTTCACGGCTGGCTGCCGTTCTTGCTCGTCTATCTGGCATGGCGGACCGGATATGACCGGCGCGCCTTGCCGGCTTGGAGCGCACTGTTCTTGGCCGACATGCTGATTTGCTTCTTCTGATGCCGCCGCCGACGCCGCATCCGGGTCTTACGCCGGTCAACATCAATTATGTTTGGGGTCTGCGCGACACCGCGGCGCAGACCTTGCTGCCGCCCTACATCTGGTTTGGCGGATTGTTGCTTGGCATTCCGGTATTCGTGTTCGCGCCGACGCATTTCATCTTGGCGCGCGTCCTGCCGCGAGCGACCTGATGCTGGCGCCCGCGGCAAAATCGAGCCCGTTGACGGCGTTGCGCTTCGCATTGCGTTTTGCGCCGCGCTTTATTTGGCGCGATTTGCGCGGCGGTTTGCGCGGCTTCGGCGTGTTCATCGCCTGTATCGCGCTTGGCGTCATGGCGATTGCCGGCGTCGGCTCGGTCGCGGCGAGCTTGAACGACGGCATCGGCAGCGCCGGCCGCATCATCCTCGGCGGCGACCTCGCCTTTGCGCTGATCCAGCGCCAGGCCAGCGACGCCGAGCGCGCGTTCCTCGATGCCCATGGCCGGGTCTCCGTCGCCGCCACCTTGCGGGCGATGGCAAGGACAACAACCGCGACTGCCGCCAATGGCGGTCGTCTTTGGTCGAGCTCAAGGCGGTCGACGCCAATTACCCGCTGTTCGGCAAAGTCGCGACTGCGCCGGCGCTGCCGCTTGCCGCGCTGTTCGCCCAAAACGGCGGCGCCTTCGGCGCGGCGGTCGATCCCGCGCTGCTGACGCGGCTCAATCTGAAAATCGGCGACCGCATCGCCATCGGCAATGCCGCGATCGAGTTGCGCGCGGCGCTGACCAACGAGCCGGACAAGCTCGCCGGCGGGCTTGGCCTCGGCCCGCGCGTGCTGATGAGCGAGCCGGCGTTGCGCGCCACGGGGCTGCTGCAGCCCGGCAGCCTGGTGCGCTGGCAATATCGCCTGCGTCTGCCCGACGGTAATTCGAGCGACGCGGCAGTCGCGGCGACCGAAAAACAGGCGCAGGCGCAATTTCCGCAAGCCGGCTGGCAAATCCGCACCCGGATGAAAGCCTCGCCGGAGCTCGAGCGTAGTGTCGAACGCTTCAGCCAATTTCTCACGCTGGTCGGCCTGACCACGCTTCTGGTCGGCGGCGTCGGCGTTGCCAATGCGGTTGCCAGCCATCTGGCGCGCAAGCGCGACGTGATCGCCACGATGAAAACGCTCGGCGCGACAGGCGGCGGCGTCTTCACCGTCTATTGCGGCGAGATCGTCGTGGTTGCGCTGATCGCCACTTTGCTCGGCGCCGCGCTGGGCGCGGCTTTGCCGTTTGCCATAGTGTCGGCCTTCGGGGCGATCATTCCGCTGCCGGTTGCGCCGGCGCTGCATCCGGACGTGCTGGCGCTGGCCATTGTCTATGGCCTCCTCACCGCGCTTGCCTTTGCGCTGTGGCCGCTCGGGCGCGCCCACGACATTTCCGTATCGGGGCTGTTTCGCGACCAGGTCGCTGCGGAGCGCAGCTGGCCGCGGCCGCGTTATACGATCGCGACGGCGGCGATCGTTGCGCTTCTTGCGGCGCTGGCAGTCACGACGACTTATGACCGCCGCGTGGCGATATACTTCGTCGTCGCCGCCGCCGTCGTCTTTCTGCTGCTGCGGTTGATCGCGATCGTGACGATGTGGATCGCCCGGCATTTGCCGCGCCAGCGCTCGACGGTCTTGCGGCTGGCCATCGCCAACATCCACCGTCCCGGCGCGCTGACGCCGAGCGTCATGCTGTCGCTCGGTCTCGGCCTTGCGTTACTCGTCACCGTGGTCGAGATCGACGGCAATCTGCATCGTGAATTGGCCGAAGCGTTGCCGGACAAGGCGCCGTCATTCTTCTTCCTCGACATCCCGGCCGCGGATGCCGGCCGCTTCGACGCCTTCGCGCGCGACCAGGCGCCGGGCTCGACGGTCGAGCGCGTGCCGATGCTGCGCGGCCGCATCGTCGCGGCGAATGGCGTGCCGGCGGAGGATCTCAAGCCGGCCGCGGGATCGCGCTGGGTGCTGCGCGGCGACCGCGGCATCACCTTTGCCACCGCCGTCCCCGCCGGTTCGCGCCTCGTCGCCGGTCAGTGGTGGAACGCCGACTATTCCGGGCCGCCGCTGGTGTCGCTCGAGGATAGGACGGCGCAAAATCTAAACCTCAAGATCGGCGACACCGTCACGGTGAACGTGCTCGGCCGCAACATCACCGCGCGGATCGCCAATCTTCGCGCCGTCGATTGGGAAAGCCTCGGCATCAATTTCGTTCTGGTGTTCTCGCCTGGAGCGTTCGGCGGCGCGCCACATAGCGACATCGCCACTTTGACCTTCGCCGATGGCGGCACCGCGGCGGAGGATGCAAGCCTGATCAAGGCGCTGGCGGAAGCGTTCCCGACCGTGACCGCCGTGCGCGTCAAGGACGCGCTCGATGCCGTCGGCGCCATCGTCGGCAAGCTCATGCTGGCGGTGCGCGGCGCGAGTTCGCTGACGCTGATCGCTGCCGCGCTGGTGCTCGGCGGCGCCTTGGCGGCGAGTCAGCGTTTCCGCATCTACGACGCCGTGGTGCTCAAGACGCTGGGCGCGACGCGCGACGCAGCTCACCACCGCTTACGCCCTGGAATATCTCCTCATCGGCCTCGCCACCGTCATCTTCGGCGTCGCGGCGGGCTCGCTCGCCGCGGCTCTTGTGGTGACGCGGTTGATGGAATTTTCGTTTGTCTTGGTGCCGGGCGAGGCCGCCGGCACGGCGCTGCTTGCGCTTATTGTCACGGTGGGTCTCGGCCTCCTCGGCACCGTCTCGGCGCTGGGCCGCAAACCCGCGGAAGTACTGCGAAACCTCTAAACGACGCCTCCGCCGCGGCCGTGTTAAACACCATGAAGAGTTTGTAACAGTCGGCAAATATGGCGTAGCACCCATCTGGCGCGACGCCGGCTTTCGCACTAGATTCCCGTCACGTGCGATCGGCTTTCGCCGAACGCAAGGCCCGGCACAGCGCCGGGATAACCCAGGGGTATTTTCCATGTCCGACTTCGATCGGAATTACGCGACTCCGAGGACCGGCTATCGCACCGACCAGGTGACGATCGACGCCGGTCTGCGCGCGTACATGATCCGCGTCTATAACTACATGGCCGGCGGCGTCGCGCTGACCGGCGTGGCGGCTTGGCTGACCTATCAGGCGGCTGGCGGCGACGCCATTCAAGTCGCGGGCGGCCGGATCGCTGGCCTGACCGCCTTCGGGCAGGCCATCTTCAGCGGGCCGCTGACGATCGTTCTCTTGCTCGGCACTCTCGGCCTGGTGTTCTTTATGAGCTACCGCATCAACAGGCTGTCGGTCGGCACGGCGCTGACGCTGTTCTTCGTCTATGCCGGCCTGCTCGGCCTGGCGCTGGCATCGATCTTCCTGGAGTACACCGGGGCCTCGATCACGCGGGTGTTCTTCATCTCGGCGGCGACGTTCGGCGCCATGAGCCTGTACGGCTATACCACGCAGCGCGATCTCACCGGCGTCGGCTCGTTCATGTTCATGGGCCTGATCGGCATCGTCATCGCCATGCTGGTCAACATGTTCCTGCAATCGAGCGGGCTCGACTTGGGCGATCTCGGTGCTCGGCGTGCTGATCTTCGTCGGGCTCACCGCCTATGACACGCAGCGGATCAAGGAGATGTATTCGCCGATGGACGACGGCACCGTCGCCGGCCGCAAGGCGGTGATGGGCGCGCTGTCGCTCTATCTCGACTTCATCAACCTGTTCCTGATGCTGCTGCGGCTGTTCGGCGACCGCCGCTAAGCGCCGTTAGCATTGCCAAATTAAACGCCCCGGGGGCCAACCCCGGGGCGTCTGCTTTTCGGCGTGCGCCTATTCTGCCAATTTTGCGCGGCCATGAGCCGAACGTCGCATTATCCGACCGGCCGCGCCCGCCGATATTGCCGCCATCACGCGGTATCTATGCCGACGCCGTCCTGCACGGCACGGCGTCGTTCGAAATCGAGCCGCCCGACGAAGCGGAAATGGCGCGGCGGCAGCGGGCCCTGATCGACAAGGACTATCCGTTTCTGGTCGCCGAAAAGGCCGGCGTGACGGTAGGTTACGCCTATGCCGGCCCGTACCGTGACCGGCCGGCCTATCATTGGTGCGTCGAGGATTCGATCTACGTCGCGCCGCGACTTCACCGGCAGGGCATCGGCCGCGCGCTCCTCGCGCGCCTCATCGCGGAGTCGGAAGCCCTGCGGCTTTCGTCAAATGCTCGCCGTGATCGGCGACTCGGCCAATACCGCTCGGTCGCGGTCCACGCCGCCGTTGGCTTCCGCCTCATCGGTACGTTCCAATCGGTCGGCTTCAAGCACGGCCGTTGGCTCGACACCGTGCTGATGCAGCGCGCGCTCGGAAAGCGGCGATAGCTCGCCGCCCTAACTTCCATGAAAACCGAGGCGATCTAGCCAGCCACCACGCGGAGCGAGCGGTCGAGCGCGCCGAGCACCCGGTCGAGCTCGTGGCCGCGGCGGACGATATGGCCGGTCGCGGAAATCACGCTGTAGGCGCCCTGGCGGCGACCCAGTTTCGGATTCTTCTCGATACGGTAGATCGGCATTTCCGAGGCGCGGCGGAAAACCGAAAACACCGCGCGGTCCTTGAGGAAATCGATGGCGTAATCCCGCCATTCGCCGGCGGCGACTTTGCGGCCGTAGAGCTGAAGAATGCGGTCGAGCTCGCGCCGGCTGAAAGTCACTTCGTTGGCGGGGGCGGGCGGGCGCTGCTCGCCCCCGCGCCACGCGCTTGGATCGGTCTCGCCGACATCCATACGGCGCCTCCTTCTGTCGTCTAAGCTTCATGATCGCGCCAGATCGAACGGCGGGCAAGAGCCTCTTGGCAGTCTCATGGCGCGACAAATTGGCGGTGGATCTCGGAAGGCCGGCACGCCGCCAGCACAGCGTCCTGCGACACATTTGCCGGGTGGAATCACGCCTTCGTTAAAGGAATCATAATACGGCCCTATTTCGGACAAGCACGCGCCAAGCTGGCTTGCGAATTAGTACGCTGTTGCCTCAAGGCCCGGTCCGGATCGTGTTCCGGATTCCTCAGCCCCCCAGCCCCCCGGGGTGCGGACGGACCGGGCCAGAGGCAACAGAGTTCACTGTATGGTTCATTCCCCAATCCTTTAGGCCGGCGCGTTGCCGGCCTTTTTTATTCGGCGGACGGAAAGACTGAGGATCGACGGCAGACAGCGCCGGCGCCTCTTCGTCTTATCCGTCGCTCGTCTTCTCTCGTCCGTTTACTGCAGTGGGATATAGGCGGCGCCGAGGATGATGCCCGGCTTGTCGCGCGTGCCTTCCTGCACCACGACGGCGGCGGCGTCGACGCCGTCGGTGGCGATCTGGGACCTCGGGACGTTGAAGGTCGACGCCGCGCCGGTCCAATCGCCGAGCTTGAGCCAGCCGCGCACGACGTTGTGATAGGTGATGGTGCGGCCGCGATTTTCGCCGCGACCGATGGTGACGGCGACCGCTTTCGCCAGCGGACACAGCCAAACTTCGCCGGCGTGGTGCTCGCTCTCCGCGGAATCGACCTTCACGCTCAAACCGTTGCCGCCCGCGGTCAGCGACACCGGCACCGACATCACGCCCGATTTCTCATCGGTCTGCGCGATCGCGTGCTCGATGGCGGCCTTATCGCTGCCCAGCGCATGCATGCTGCCGTTGACCACGACCTGCGGCGTATAGACTTCGCGGTCGCCGCGCACCCGCGCATAGGCGCGCTGCCGCGCCGAATGCGCCGGATTGGCGAGCGTATCTTTCCAGCCGAGGTAATCCCAATAATCGATCGGTAGGCTGAGCGTGATCAGCGACGGATCGGCCGACAGTTCGCCAAGGAGCTTGTCGGCGGGCGGACAGGATGAGCAGCCTTGACTGGTGAACAGTTCGAGCAGCGCCCGCGGCTCACCAGCGCGCGCAACCACCAAGGTCGCAATCAAGAAGCCTGCAATGAGGGATGCCGACGCGAGGCGGCGACGCAGCATTCCAACCTCCACACCCCAGAGCCCAAGGGAAAACTTGGTCCCAGAAGATTTTGGTCCCAAGTGAAAGTTCCGGCCCGCGGTGACGATTTCGTGACGGCAGTCGTTGTAAGCGCCGCCGCCGGTCACCCGCCACTCAATTCGCGGTGAGGACGAATTGTGGAGTACGAAGTTTCGGAAAATCGGCAGCCACCCTCGGATCGAGTCCGAGGGCAAGCTTTCGGATCACTCGATCATGCGCTAGGCCGCCAGAGTGGCGCAGCACGTACTGCAAGATGCCGCCGTTCCTGTAGTAGTCAAGCTCGTCGGCGGTATCGATGCGGCAGATCAGGGGCACGCGCTTGAGGCCGCCGTCGGCGGCGATGATCTCGGCGAGCAGCCGCTGGTGCGGCTTGAGATCGCCGTGCAAGCCGCGAATGGTGACCTGCTCGTCGCCCTTCAAACCGAGCGTCTGCCAAGACGTGCCTTCTTCGAACACCAGCGGCACGACGCCCATGCCGACCAGGTTTGAGCGATGGATGCGCTCGAAGCTCTGCGCGACCACCGCGCGGAGGCCGAGCAGCATCGCGCCCTTCGCCGCCCAATCGCGCGACGATCCGGTGCCGTATTCCTTGCCGGCAAACACCACGAGCGGCACGTTTTCCGATTTGTAGCGCATGGCGGCGTCATAGATCGTCATGCGCTCCTTCGACGGATAGTGGATGGTGTAACCGCCCTCGACGCCCGGCACCATTTGATTCTTGATGCGGATATTGGCGAAGGTGCCGCGCATCATCACCTGATGATTGCCGCGCCGCGTGCCGTATTGGTTGAAGTCCTTCGGCCGGACCTGATGGTCGCGCAGATATTCGCCGGCCGGGCTGTCCTCCTTGATCGATCCCGCCGGCGAGATGTGGTCGGTCGTGATCGAATCGAGGAAGAGCCCGAGGACCCGCGCATCGACGATGTCGTCGATCGGCTGGCTGCGCTTTGGCATGCCCTCGAAATACGGCGGATTCTGCACGTAGGTGGAGCGGTCGTCCCACTTGTAAGTCAGTCCGCCCTGCACGCTGATCTTGCGCCAGTTGGCGTCGCCCTTGAAAACGTCGCCGTATTTTCGCGTGAACATCTGCTTGTTGATGCTCTTGCGGATCACGTCGGCGATCTCGCGGCTGGTCGGCCAGATGTCGCGCAGATAGACCTTGCGCCCCTTCTGGTCGGTGCCGAGCGGTTGTTTGGCGACGTCGATCTGCATCGAGCCGGCGATCGCATACGCCACCACCAAGGGCGGCGATGCGAGATAATTGGCGCGGACGTCGGCATTGACGCGGCCCTCGAAATTGCGATTGCCGGACAGCACCGCGGCCGCCACCATGTCATTCTTGTTGATCGCCTCGGAAATTTCCTCCGGCAGCGGACCCGAATTGCCGATGCAGGTGGTGCAGCCGAAGCCGACCAGATTGAAGCCGAGCGTGTCGAGATCCTTCTGCAAGCCGGATTTCGCGAAATATTCGGCGACCACCTGCGAGCCCGGCGCCAGCGAGGTCTTCACCCACGGTTTTACCGTGAGGCCTTTGGCCACCGCTTTGCGGGCAAGCAGCCCCGCCCCGACCATCACGGTCGGATTCGACGTGTTGGTGCAGGACGTGATCGCGGCGATCACCACGTCGCCGTGACCGAGCGTATGCTTGCGGCCTTCGACCGGCACGCGCTTGTCCAGCTCGGCGGCTTTGTTGAACTCCTTGTCCATCGACCAGGCAAAACCGTTCTTGACCTCTTTCAGCGCAATGCGGTCCTGCGGACGCTTCGGTCCGGCGAGCGACGGCTCGATCGAGGACAATTCGAGCTTGAGCACCTCGGTGAACATCGGATCCGGCGTGTTCTTGGTGCGATACATGCCCTGCGCCTTGGCGTAGGCGATGACCAGCGCGATGCGCTCGGCCGAGCGCCCGGTGTCGCGCAGATAGCGGATGGTATCGTCGTCGATCGGAAAGAAGCCGCAAGTCGCGCCGTATTCCGGCGACATATTGCCGAGCGTGGCGCGATCGGCGATCGTCAGATTGGCGAGCCCCGGACCGAAATATTCGACGAACTTGCCGACCACGCCGCGCTTGCGCAGCATCTGCGTCACGGTGAGCACGAGATCGGTCGCGGTCATGCCTTCCTTAAGCTTGCCGTTCAATCGCACGCCGATCACTTCCGGCAGCAGCATCGAATAGGGCTGGCCGAGCATCGCCGCCTCCGCCTCGATGCCGCCGACGCCCCAGCCGAGCACCGACAATCCGTTCACCATGGTGGTGTGCGAATTGGTGCCGACCAGCGTGTCCGGATAAGCGAGCTCGGTGGCGACGGTCTTGTCCGGGAACTGGGTCTTGACCTTCGACGTCCACACCGTCTGCGACAGATATTCAAGATTGACCTGATGGCAGATGCCGGTGCCGGGCGGCACCACGCGGAAATCCTCGAACGAACGCTGCGCCCATTTCAGGAATTTGTAGCGTTCCTGATTTTGCTTGTACTCGTCCTCGACGTTCTGCTTGAGCGAGAGCGCGTTGCCGAAATGATTGACCGCGACCGAATGGTCGATGACGAGATCGACCGGAACCAGCGGATTGATCTTCTTCGGATCGCCGCCGAGATGGTCCATGGCGTCGCGCATGGCGGCGAGATCGACCACCGCCGGCACGCCGGTGAAATCCTGCATCAGCACGCGCGCCGGCCGAAACGCGATCTCGCGCTCCGATGTTTTGGTCTTGAGCCATTGCGCGACCGCCTGGATGTCCTGTTTGGTGACGGAGCGGCCGTCCTCGTTGCGTAACAGATTTTCCAGCAAGACCTTGAGCGAGAAGGGCAGCCGCGAAATGCCTTTCAGGCCGTTCTTTTCCGCTACCGGCAGGCTGTAATAGGCATAGGTCTTGGAGCCGACCTTGAGAGGCCGGAGGCACTTGAAGCTATCGAGCGATGTCATGACTTTTTTCCCATCCCGCCGGCCGGGCGCCGGCGCAATCCGGAGGTAATTAATTGCCGAAAACAGGCCATCCTCCTCCCGTCCCGCCCCAGCTCGCGAGGAGGAGGGAAGAGGAAAAATCGGACGTGGCAGGCGTCACCGGCGCGCCGCGGCCCGACCTGCGGCTTATAAGGTCTTTTGTGCGGTTGTGCCAGTTCGGCAACCAATGGTCCGCTAAAATGCAGGGCATGGCCCAAAAGCTCGCGAAATCCCGCACAAAAATGCATCCGGGTCGGTGCTGATGCGTCTCACCGGTATTGAACTGGCCTGTCAGCGCGGCGAACGCGAGGTCTTTGCCGGCGTCAGCTTCGCGGTGACGACCGGTGGGGCCCTGACCATCAGCGGCCGCAACGGTGCGGGAAAGTCATCGCTTTTGCGGATGATCATCGGCCTTTTGCCGGTTGCGGGCGGCCAACTGACATTGGAAGGCGGCGATCCGGAATTGAGCATTGCCGAGCAGGCGCATTACCTCGGCCATCAAGACGCGCTGAAAGGCTCGCTCTCGGTCGCCGAGAATCTGCACTTTTGGACCGGCTTCTTCGGCCTGCGGTCCGCCGATCTCGCGCTCCGCGCTCGATACGGTCGGGCTTGGCGCACTCACTGACCTGCCGGCCGCCTATCTGTCCGCCGGACAGCGCCGGCGGCTATCGATTGCCCGGCTGATCGCGGTGCCCCGCCCGATCTGGCTGCTCGACGAACCGACCAGCACGCTCGACACGGCGGCGCAGGATCGCCTCACCGAATTGATGGGCGCGCATCTTTCCGGGGGCGGCCTCATTCTCGCGGCAAGCCACGGCCCGATCGGGCTTGCCGGCGCGCCCGAACTGCGGCTCGGCGAAGCGCAATGACCCCGCTGACCGCCCTCCTCGTCCGCGACATGCGCATCGCCGTGCGGGTCGGCGGCGGCGCGCTGATGGGGGTGCTGTTTTTCCTGGTCGTCGTCACCCTCATTCCATTCGCCATCGGACCCGACCTGGCGCTGCTCAAGCGGATCGGCCCGGCGATCCTGTGGCTCGCGGCGCTGCTGGCAAGCCTGTTGGCGCTCGACCGGTTGTTCGCCGGCGATCGCGACGACGGCTCGCTCGACCTCATCCTGATGGGCCGCACCCCTCTGGAACTCGTGGTCGCGGTCAAGGGCTTGGCGCATTGGCTCACGACCGGGCTGCCGCTCGTGATCTGCGCGCCGTTGATCGGGCTTCTCCTCAATCTCGATCTGCCGGAGGAAGGCGCTCTGATGCTGACACTTTTGGTCGGCACGCCGGCGCTGACCTTCATCGGCCTGATCGGCGCCGCCATTGCCGTGACGCTGCGCCGCGGCGGCTTGCTGCTCGCCGTCATCGTCCTGCCGCTGACCGTCCCGATCTTGATCTTCGGCGTCGCCGCCGCCAACGCGGCGGTCGCCGGGCCGACCCCGTTCGGCACGCCGTTCACGATCCTTTGCGCGCTGACGCTGGCGAGCCTCGTGGTCGGACCTTTTGCCGCCGCCGCGGCGCTGCGGCAGGACATGGAATAAAGACACGGAATAAGGACATGGAATTGCTGGCTCGGAACGGCGGTCTTGGAATGGCAATATTGGAAGGGCAATCTTACTCATCCAAAAGTGACGGCCGGTGCGAGGAAGCCGCATTGTGTTCCCACCGGCACTTGCACTAAGAACCGGATTCCCTGGAAAGCTGCCGATGGCCCTCCTCGATCTCGCCAATCCGTCGCGGTTCCTGAAATTCGCCAATGGCGTCATTCCGTGGCTTGCCGGCGTGACGGTCCTCGTCTTCGCCTTCGCCATCGAGCAGGCCATGATCGCGCCGGACGACTACCAGCAGGGCGCCACCGTCAAGATCATGTACCTGCATGTGCCGTCGGCTTGGCTCGGCATGCTGTGTTGGGGACTGATGTCGGTCGCGGCGCTCGGCACCTTGGTGTGGCGTCATCCGCTCGCCGACGTCACCGCCAAGGCGGCGGCGCCGATCGGGGCCGCCTTTACGCTATTGTGTCTCGTCACCGGCTCGCTCTGGGGACGGCCCGAATGGGGCACCTATTGGGTATGGGACGCGCGGCTGACGTCCGAGCTCGTCCTGTTCCTGCTCTATCTCGCCGTCATCGCGCTGTGGAGCACGGTTGAGGATCCATCGCGCGCCGCGCGTGCCGTGGCGGTGCTCACTTTGGTCGGCGCCATCGATCTGCCGATCATCAAATTTTCGGTCGACTGGTGGAACACGCTGCATCAGGGCGCTTCGGTGTTCCGCGTCGGCGGCTCGACGATCTATCCGACGATCTTGATGCCGCTTTTCATCATGGCCGGAGCGTTCACGTTGCTGTTCGTCACGCTGGTGCTGGCGGCGATGCGCAACGAGATTTTGCGCCGGCGCGTACGCACTTTGCGTTTCATGCGGGCGAGCGCTGCGAACTGACGATGGAAACGACCGCGCATATCGATTTCATCGCCGCGGCCTATGCCGCCGCGGCGATCGTGATCGGCGCCTTGGTCGTCTGGGTGACGCTCGATTTCCGCGCGCAAACACGCAAGATCGCCGAGCTCGAAATGGCGGGCTTTACCCGCCGCTCCGACGCCGCTCCGGGTCGGCCGGCGCCGCAATCCACGGCGGCGTCGACAGGAACAGGCCGAGGAAGACGCATGAGCGTTGCCGAACAGCCAAACCGCCAGGTGCGCTGGCGTCGCGTTCTGGTGCTGCTGCCGCTCGGCATTTTTCTCGGCCTCGTGGTGTTATTTCTGATCCAGCTCAATGCCGGCGACCCCTCGCTCATTCCCTCGGCGCTGATCGGGCATCAGGCGCCGCAAACGACGCTGCCGCCGATTGCCGGCCTCGAGCGCGACGGCGCGCCCGTCCCCGGCATCGATCCGGCCGATTTCAAGGGCGCCGTGACGGTGGTCAATGTCTGGGCCTCGTGGTGCGTGCCGTGCCACGACGAAGCGCCGCTGCTCGAGCAAATAAGCAAGGACAGCCGCTTTCGCCTGATCGGCATCAATTACAAGGACGATCCCGACAATGCGCGGCGCTTCCTCGGCCGCTACGGCGATCCGTTCGTCGCGGCCGGCGCCGATCAAAGCGGCCGCGCCGCGATCGATTGGGGCGTCTATGGCGTGCCGGAGACGTTCGTGATCGGTCGCGACGGCCGCATCGCCTATAAGCTCGTCGGGCCGATCACGCCGGAAAATTACGCCGCGGTGCTCAAGCCGCAGATCGAAATGGCGTTGGCGGCGAAATCGTAGGAGCGGGTTTCAAACCCGCCGCTACGGCGTCTCCTCGACCGCGTAGCGCTTGAGCAACGGCACCTGCAGCGCGCCGAATACAAGCGTCAGCGGCATCACGCCGAACACCTTGAAATCGACCCACACATTGGTCGAGGTATTGCGCCAAACGATTTCATTGAGGACGGCAAGAACAAGGAAGAAAATCGCCCAGCGCAGCGTCAGCTTGCGCCAGCCCTCGTCGGTGAGGTTGAACATCGAATCGAACACGACGCCAAGCAGCGGCTTGTTGAAGACCAGCCCGCCGATCAATATCGCGCCGAACAGCGCGTAGATGATGGTCGGCTTGACCTTGATGAAGGTGGCGTCGTGCAGGAAGAGCGTCAGGCCGCCGAACACGACGACGATGATCGCCGTGACCACCGGCATGATCGGCAGCTGGCGCGTCATGACGAAGGAGACCGCCAGCGCCGCCAGGACCGCGACCATGAAGGTCGCCGTGGCGACGAAAATTCCGTAGCGGGTGTTGGCGAAAAAAAACAAGGCCAGCGGCCCGAGATCGAGCGCCAGCTTCAGGAGCGGATTGAGCTGCGGTTTTTTCGTCGTTATCATGATGCGCGTTGTGTAGCTGGGATTGATCGGCCGCTCAATCAAGCCTCGAGCCCGGCGATGGCGCGGGCGAAATCGCGCGCCGAGAACGGCGCCAGATCGTCGATGCTTTCGCCGACGCCGACGAAATGCACCGGCAAGCCGAATTTCGCCGCGATCGCCACCAGGATGCCGCCCCGCGCGGTGCCGTCGAGCTTGGTCATGACGAGCCCGGTGACGCCGACCGCTTTCTGGAAAGTCTCCACTTGCGACAGCGCGTTCTGTCCGACCGTGGCATCGAGCACGAGCAGCACCGCATGCGGCGCGCCTGGATCGACCTTCTTGATGACGCGGACCATCTTTTCCAGCTCCTCCATCAATTCGGTGCGATTCTGCAATCGCCCGGCGGTGTCGATGAGGAGAATATCGATGCCGCGCTGTTTCGCTTCGCTGACGGCGTCGAAGGCGAGCCCCGCGGCGTCGGCGCCGGCTTCGCGCGCGATGACATCGGCGCCGCTGCGGGTCGCCCAGATCTTGAGCTGCTCGATGGCCGCGGCGCGGAACGTGTCGCCGGCGGCAAGCATGACCGACCGGCCCTCGGCGCGGAATTTCGCCGCGAGCTTGCCGATGGTCGTGGTCTTGCCCGAACCATTGACGCCGGCGACCAGAATGACGAACGGCTTTTGCGTCGCATCGATGACGAGCGGCTGGGCCGACTGCACCAACGCCTTCTCGACCTCCGCCGCGACCACGGCCTTGACCTCGTCGGGCGTGATCGCGGCGTCGTGACGGCTTCTGCTGAGCGTGTCCGCGATCCGGTCCGCGGTGCCGACACCGAGATCGGCTTTGACCAGCGCATCGTGGATGTCCTCGAGCGTTGCCTCGTCGAGCATGCGCTTGGTGACGAGATCGGAGATCGCGGTCAGCGCCGTCGAGCTGCGCTTGAGCCCGCCGGACAGGCGCCGCCACCACGCTTGCTTGGCTTCGTCGGTTTCGCCGCCGCCGTCCGATTGACCGTCTTGTGGAGTTTCTTGCATGCGGCGCCCGTGATAGCCGTTTCGCCAAGGTAGGCAAACATGACCCCGGAAGAGATGGTGTCGCGGCTCCTCTATCGCGACGGGCTGATGCTGGTGATCGACAAGCCGGCCGGCATGGCCGTGCACCGCGGCGCGCCGAACAGCAAGGACCGGGGCAGGGAGTCGCTCGAAGACCATTTCGACGCGCTGCGTTTTGGCCTGCCGCGCCCGCCGGCGCTGGCGCACCGGCTCGACCGCGACACATCCGGCTGCCTCGTTCTCGGCCGCCATCGCAAGGCACTGGCGCAGCTCGGCAAGCTGTTTCGCAACGGCGCGATCGACAAAACCTACTGGGCCATCGTCGAAGGCGGCCCGGATGCCGAAGACGGCGAAATCGACATGCCGCTCGGCCGCCTCGACGCCAATATCGGCTGGTGGCAGAAGCACGATCCGCAAGGCCAGCCGGCGATGACCCGGTGGAAGGTTATGGGGCGATCGCACCGGGCCTGACTTGGCTCGCGCTCGAACCCCTGACCGGACGCACCCATCAGCTGCGGGTGCATTGCGCGGAGATGGGCTGGCCTATTCTGGGCGATGCCGTCTACGGCAGCGCGCCGCGGCACGGTGGGCCGCCGCTGCATCTCCACGCCCGCGAAATCACTGTGCCGCTTTACAAGAACCGGCCGGCCTATCCGCGTCATCGCGCCTGTGCCGGAGCATATGCGCGGGCGGCTGGCGCAGTGCGGCTGGGACGGTCAGGAGACGCCCGTTGCGGTCATTCCGGGGCCCGAGCGAAGCGAGGGAGCCCGAAATCCATAACCACAGGCGGTAACGTTTCTGGATGAATCGTGACTATGGATTCCGGGCTCGCGCTTCGCGCGCCCCGGAATGACAATTCAATAGATCGTCTGTTTGATCCGCTCAGGCGCGAGGCGATCGTGCTCGGCGCCGCCCATCTTGCCGTCGGTCAATTCGGCGAGGATCGCGCCGGGCGTCGGCAACGTCTTGCGGTCGACAATGCTCGCCGGATCCCACAGTTTCGAGCGGATGATCGCCTTGGTGCACTGGAAGTAGGCTTTCTCCACCGTAACCACGAGAACGCATTTCGGCACTTTGCCGTTGAAGACAAAACTTTCTGTCAGCTTCGGATCGGTGGAGATTTTGGCGCGGCCGATGATGCGCATGGTCTCGCCGACGCCGGGAATGAGGAACAACAGCGCGACACGCGGATCGCGCACCAGATTGCGCAAGGAATCGATGCGATTGTTGCCGCGGCGGTCGGGAATGACGAGCGTGTGCTCGTCGATCACCCGCACGAAACCGGGCGGATCGCCGCGCGGCGAGCAGTCGAGACCCTCGGGACCGCAGGTCGCCAGCACGACGAACGGCGCGGCTTCGATCAGCTTGCGGTATTGCGGCGTGACGCGGTCGGTTTCCTTGAAGATCGCGGGGCCGTAAGGCGCATCCGTATAGAGCTTCTCGAGCTCTTCAGTGGTCGAGATCGTGTAGTCTTGCCCGTTACCATCCATCGTCGGTCTCCGCCTGGCACGGTTCCTAAACTTTAGGCCGCAAATCTATCTCATGCCGCCAGCAATTGTCTGCCGTCGTGGGCAGCGATCGGCACGTCGAGAATTGCGCCGGAATCGGCGGGCGCAGCAAGCATGACCTTGGTGAATTGCTCGGTGTAGCCGCTATTTTGCGATTCCACCAAAACGCGGCGCGTGGCGCCGATCTCACCGTCGAGATGGCGGCGGAGCGCCGCTGCACCGCGCTCGCGCAGCCGTCGCGCCCGTTCTTTGACCACCGCGCGGTCGACTTGCGGCATCCGCGCCGCCGGCGTGCCGGGCCGCGGCGAGAACGGAAAGACATGCAGATGCGTCAGACCGCATTCTTCCACGAGATCGAGCGTGTTTTGAAACATGCCGTCGGTCTCGGTCGGGAAACCGGCGAGCAGATCGGCGCCGAACACCGTGTCCGGGCGCAGCCGGCGCACCTCGTCGCAGAATGCAATCGCGTCGGCGCGAAGGTGCCGCCGCTTCATGCGCTTGAGGATCAGATCGTCGCCGGATTGCAGCGACAAATGCAGATGCGGCATCAGCCGCATGTCGCTCGCCAGCGCATCGAGCAGCTCGCGGTCGGCCTCGACCGAATCGATCGACGACAGCCGCAACCGCTTGAGCTCCGGCACATGCTTGAGGATTTGCTTGACCAGCGTGCCGAGCCTGGGCGCGCCCGGCAGATCGGCGCCGTAGCTCGTGATATCGACGCCGGTGAGCACGATCTCGCCGTGGCCGTTGCCGACGAGCCGGCGCACGTCCTCGACCACGGCTCCCATCGGCACCGAGCGCGAATTGCCGCGGCCGAACGGAATGATGCAAAAGGTGCAGCGGTGATCGCAGCCATTCTGCACCTGGACGAAAGCGCGGGTGCGGCCGGCGAAGGCCTCGACCAGATGCGCCGCGGTTTCCTTCACCGCCATGATGTCGCTAACGATGGCTTTGCGCGCATTGCCAAGGTCGAACGCCTCGCGCGCCTGCGCCCAGCCGCCAGCGGAAAGCTTTTCGGCGTTGCCGAGTACGCCGTCGGTCTCGGTCATCGCGACGAAAGTCTGCGGCTCGGTCTGTGCCGCGCAGCCGGTGACGACGATCTTGGCGTGCGGACGCTCGCGGCGCAGCGCGCGGATGGCTTGTCTGGCTTGACGGACCGCCTCCGCCGTCACCGCGCAGGTATTGACCACCACGGTATCGGCAAAACCGGCGTGCTCGGCGTTGCGGCGGATCACTTCTGCTTCGGCGGCATTGAGCCGGCAGCCGAAGGTGACGACCTCGACGCTCATCGCTAAGCGGCTCCTGCGCCGGCGAGCAGCGCGCGCGTCGAAACGGCCGTTGTGCTCGTATTCGACCGGGCCGGTCATCAGCACATGGTCGTCGCTCTCGCGCCATGCGATGCCGAGATCGCCGCCGGGCAGCGTGACCGTGACCATGCGGGCGACGCGCCGAAGCCGCGCCGCGGCGACGGCGGCGGCGCAAGCGGCCGAGCCGCACGCCTTGGTCAGCCCGGCGCCGCGCTCCCAGGTGCGGATCACGAGGCGATCGCGCGACGGCGTCGCGGCCAGCGTGATATTGGCGCGCTCGGGAAACATCGGATGGTTTTCGAGCAGCGGCCCGATCTTGCCGAGATCGTAGGCCGCCGGATCGTCGACCCAGAAGATCGCGTGCGGGTTGCCCATGCTGACGACGGAGGGCGAATGCAGGATCGGCGCGCCGCGCGGTCCGATCTCCAGCTCGATTCTGCGCGTGTCGGCGAATTCCTGCGCCAGCGGGATTTCGTCCCAGCGCAATCGCGGCGCGTCCCATATCGACGGTGAACAGGCCGTCTTCCTCGCGCCAGCAAGCCACCGCTCCGGCAGTCGTGGCGAATTTAAGCGCGGCGCGGCCGGTCTGTTCGCTCAGCAGCGCCGCCACGCAGCGCATGCCGTTGCCGCAGGCGGCCGCCTCGGAGCCATCGTTGTTGTAGATGCGGATCGAGGCATCCTCATCGCCGCGCGCCGGATAGAGCGCCATCAGCTGATCGTACGGCTCTTGCTGCGCCGCGGCGCGCGCTTCGGCCGCCGCGATCGGGACTTCCGGCGCCGCGCAAATCGACGATGACGATCTCGTTGCCGAGGCCGTTCATCTTGACAAAGTCGCGGTTTGCCAGCGCGCTCATGATAAAGCCCAAAACGTGAGCGACTTATATGAGAACTCGATCCATCTACGCCAGTGGCCGCGATGGATCGGCGCCGCTGGCGGTGACGGCAATTTGGGCAGGGCGAACGGGGCCAAAAGTGGTAGATTCGCGTCGGGGCATCAGTGGATGACGTGATGGGAGTGATGGCGCGGCCGCGGGCGCCGGATTGCCGAATTCCAGGGAGAAACTAATGCCGTTCCGTTTCGCGCGCGCCGGCCTCGCGGGCGCCGCATTGGCCGTAATCTTAGCGTGCGGGTGCAGCCGCCTGCACGCGCGCAAAGTCCGGCACCGGCGCCCGTGACCCGGCCGCAAAATCCGGTACCGGGCCCGCCGGCCGCCGCCGCCCGCGGCGCCCGAGCAGATCGCGCCCGGATCGAGCCCGGCCCAGCCGGGCGACGTGTTCGGCGAGGACACGACGCTGACCGCGAAGCCGATCGATCTACGTGAAAGGCAGCGGCACCTGGGACAAGGCCTTCGACACCATCACGACGTCGCTCAAAAAGATCAAAGCCTACCTCGACAAGGAAGGCATCAAGACCGACGGCCTGCCGATGACGATCTTCACCGCGACCGACGATAACGGCTTCGATTACGAGGCGGCGATGCCGATCGCCGAGCCGCCGAAGAACCCGCCGCATGGCGAATCTGCCCTCGGCCAGTCGCCGGACGGCGCGGCGCTGAAATTCGTCCATCGCGGCTCCTACGACGACCTCGACAACACCTACGAGGCGATCACCAATTATCTCGACGAGAAGCGGCTCGAAGCCAAGGACATGTTCATCGAGGAATACGTCACCGACCCGCTCGCCGCCGACGCAAGCAAGCTCGTGGTCAACGTGTACGTCTTGATCAAACCGCCGGCACCTCGCCGGGTTAGCGCTGCAATCACAGCTGCCAGACCTGCCCGGGCCGCAAGGTGCGGAAGCGCTCGGGCGGAATTCCGGCAGCCTGCAGCGCGTCGGCAAGCGCGAGGAGCGGCGCATCGATCGCTTCGTCGGTGAGCTGAAACGTGCCGTAATGGTGGCGCGAGCGCCAGTTCGGCGCCGCAATCGATGAACGCCTGCACCGCCTCGGCGGGATTCATGTGCTGGTCGCGCATGAACCAGCGCGGCTCGTAGGCGCCGATCGGCAGGATCGCGAGCCGCAACGGTCCGTGGCGCTCGCGCGCGTGCGGAAATGCCGGCCGTCGCCATAGCCGGAATCGCCGACGAAATAGATGCGTCCGGCCGGCGTCTCGATCACGAACCACGCCCACAGCGCCTTGTTGCGGTCGGACAGATTGCGCGCCGACCAATGCCGCGTCGGCACCAGCGTCACCGCGACGCCGGCGCCGAGATCGACGCGATCGTGCCAGTCGTAAGCCTCGGCCGCGATGGCCGGATCGTGGTTGCGCATGATGGTGTCATTGCCGAGCGGCGTGATGACGCGCGGGCGATGCGCGGCCGCGAGCCGCGACAGCGTCGCGACATCGAGATGATCGTAATGGCCGTGCGACACCAGCACGACGTCGATCGGCGGCAGGGCGGCAAAGGCGATGCCGGGATCGTTGACGCGCTTCGGCCCGACCAAGCGGAACGGCGAGGCGCGCTTCGACCACACCGGATCGAGCAGGATGTTGCGGCCCGGCGGTCTGGATCAGCCAGCTGGCGTGGCCGACATAGGAAAGGCGACAGCTCGCGCCTTCGACGCGCGGCGGCGGACGGTCGGCATAAGGCGATGGCGCCCATGCCGGCCATTTCGCCCGCTGCCGCGCCGCAACGCCGAATTGCCAGCGCAGCAGATCGCGCCGGCTTTGCGGCGGCGCGCCGTCGGGTCGAAGAAGCGCTCGCCGTCGAAATGATCGGAGACCGGGCCGTGGTAATAGCGCGACATAGTGGCCTTGGTATATGGCGCCAAACTATACAGCTTGGCCATCCCGGCGGCCCAGCCATAACGCCACGGTTGACGGCAGCGGCGGTCGGCACCTATTTTCCGCCCGCTCTCGCAAGAGACGAACTTTAACCGCCGCCCGGCCCTTGAGGCCGGAGGACCGCCCGACAGCGCGATGCGCCCTCGGGCGCAAAGGTGTTTTTGGCGATCAGGACGTTCGCCCGCAGGGACGGCCGTACTAAGGATGCGATCGTGTTCGACAATCTGTCGGAACAGCTTAGCGGCATTCTCGATCGGCTGACCCGGCGCGGCGCGCTGACGGAGGCCGACGTCGATGCGGCGCTGCGCGAGGTGCGGCGCGCGCTGCTCGAGGCCGACGTCGCGCTCGACGTGGCGCGCAGCTTCACCGAAGAGGTGCCGCGAGCAGGCGGTCGGCGCCGACGTGGTCAAGTCGGTCACGCCCGGCCAGATGGTCGTGAAGATCGTGCACGACGAACTGATCGCGACCCTGGGCTCGAACGCGCAGCCGATCGACCTCAACGCGGCGCCGCCGGTCGCGATCATGATGGTCGGCCTGCAAGGCTCCGGCAAAACCACCACCACCGCCAAGATCGCCAAGCGCCTCGACCGACAGCGCACAAGCGCAAGGTGCTGATGGCCTCGCTCGACATCCGCCGGCCGGCCGCGATGGAGCAGCTCGCCGTGCTCGGCAGCAAGTCGACGTCGACACGCTGCCGATCGTCGCCGGCCAGAAGCCGGTGCAGATCGCCGCCCGCGCCCAGCAGGCGGCACAGCTCGGCGGCTACGACGTGGTGCTGCTCGATACCGCCGGCCGCATCACGCTCGACGAGGACGATGATGCGCGAAGCGGCGGAGATCGCCGCGCCGCCAATCCGCACGAAGTGCTGCTGGTCGCCGATGCGCTGACCGGCCAGGACGCGGTCAATCTGGCGAGAGCTTCGACGAGCGCGCTCGACCTCACCGGCATCGTGCTGACGCGGGTCGACGGCGACGGCCGCGGCGGCGCCGCGCTGTCGATGCGCGCGGTCACCGGCAAGCCGATCAAGCTGATCGGCACCGGCGAAAAGCTCGACGCGATGGAGGATTTCTATCCGCAGCGCATCGCCGACCGCATTCTCGGCATGGGCGACGTGGTTTCGCTGGTGGAAAAGGCCGCCGCCAACATCGACGCCGAGAAGGCGGCGCGCGTCGCCGAGAAGATGCGCAAGGGCGCGTTCGATCTGTCCGACATGCGCGAGCAACTGGTGCAGATGCAGAACATGGGCGGCATGAGCGGGCTGATGGGGATGATGCCCGGCATCGCCAAGATGAAAAACCAGATCGCCGAGCGCAATCTCGACGAGACAGTCCTCAAGCGGCAGATGGCGATCATCGATTCGATGACGCCGCAGGAGCGCAAGAATCCCGACATCCTCAAGGCCAGCCGCAAGAACCGCATCGCCGCCGGCTCCGGCACCAAGGCCGAGGACATCAACAAGCTGCTGAAGATGCACCGCAACATGGCCGACATGATGAAGGCGATGGGCGGCGCCAAGCGCGGCCCGATGGCCGGGCTCGCCAATATGCTGGGCTTTGGCGGCGGCGGCATGCCGAGCCCGGAAGAGATGGCAAAGCTTGCGGAAAAAATGCCGGGCGGCTTGCCGCCGGGACTGCCCGGGCGCCAAATCTGCCGAAAGGCCTGCCGCCGAACATGCCCGGCGGCTTGCCGGGCCTGCCGCCGAATTTCCCCGGACTACCGGGTCTGCGGCCCGAGATTCCCGGGCGGCTTTCCCGGATTGGGGAAGAAGAAATGATGCTCGTACTTGACCAACAATCGTTCAACGAAAGGAAACTAAATGTCAGTCGTCATCCGCATGGCACGCGCCGGCACCAAGAAGCGGCCGTTCTATCACATCGTCGTCGCCGACAGCCGCTGCCCCCGCGACGGCCGCTTCATCGAGCGGCTCGGCTATTTCAATCCGCTGCTGCCGAAGGACAAGACCGAGCGGCTGAAGCTCGACATGGACAAGGTCAAGGCCTGGATCGCCAAGGGCGCGCAGCCGTCGGACCGCGTCATGCGCTTCCTCGATGCCGCCGGCGTGATGAAGCGCAGCCGCGCAACAATCCGGAAAAGGCCGTGCCGCGCAAGGAGCGCAAGGCCAAGGAAGAAGCCGCCAAGGCGGCGGCGGGCGCGGCGCCTGCTGCGGCTGCTGCTCCCGCGGCGGCGGCTCGCTCCGGCCGCGGCGCCGGCGAGCTAACGAGCGATGGCGGGCGGCGCGCGCGTCTGCCTCGGCCAAATCGGCGCCGCCCACGGCGTGCGCGGCGAGGTCCGGCTGCGCTCGTTCACCGCCGATCCGGCCGCGATCACGAGCTACGGTCCGCTCGAGACCGAGGACGGCCGCGTCTTTGAGATCGAAACGCTTGCGGCCGGCGAAGGACCATTTCGTCGCGAGGCTGTCCGGCATCACCGACCGCGACGCCGCCGAGCGGCTCCAAACATCAAGCTCTATGTGCCGCGCGAACGGCTGCCGGCGCCCGACGAGCCCGACGAATTCTACCACGCCGACCTGATCGGGCTCGCCGCGGTCGATCGAGCCGGCCGGCAACTCGGCGCCGTCGTCGCGGTCCACAATTTCGGCGCCGGCGATCTGATCGAAATGCGGCCCGAGGCCGGCGGCAAGACGGAATTGGTGCCGTTCGATGAGACCAACGTGCCGGTGGTCGATCTCGCCGCGGGGCGGATCGTCGTCGATCCGCCGGCCGGGCAAGACTGCGACATCACTGACGGACAGGACCGCGATGTGGCGCGCCAGCGTGCTGACGATTTTCCCGGAGATGTTTCCGGGACCGCTGGGCTTGAGCCTTGCCGGCAAGGCGTTGGCACGGGCGCCTGGGCGCTCGACGTCGTCGATATCCGCAATTTCGCCACCGACAGGCACCGCAGCGTCGACGACACGCCGGCCGGCGGCGGCCCGGGCATGGTGATGAAGCCCGACGTGCTCGGCCGCGCCATCGACGCGGCGGCGGCCGATACGCGCCCGCGGCTCCTGCTGTCGCCGCGCGGGGCGCCGCTGACCAAGCCGCGCGTCGAAGCAGCTCGCCGGCGGGCCGGCGTCAGTCCTGGTCTGCGGCCGCTTCGAGGGGGTCGACGAGCGCGTCATCGCGGCGCGCGGGCTGCGAAGAGGTCTCGATCGGCGATTATGTGCTGTCCGGCGGCGAAATCGCCGCCATGGCGCTGATCGATGCCTGCGTGCGGCTGCTGCCCGGCGTCATGGGCGCCGCGGCATCCGGCGCCGAGGAGAGCTTTGCCGACGGCCTGTTGGAATATCCGCAATATACCCGGCCGCAGCTCTTGGAGGGCCGGCCGATCCCGGAAGTGCTGATCTCCGGCGACCACGGCAAGATCGCCGCCTGGCGCCGCGCCGAGGCCGAGCGGCTGACCCGCGAGCGCCGGCCCGACCTCTGGGCGCGCCATTCCGGCGGTAAACGGAGCCAGCGCGGTCCCGATGACTGCGGGTGACGACGGGTGACAAAGCCCGCGCGGTGTCATAGAAGCACGCCCAACCCGCATAGAACCGGCCGGAATGGCGCGAAAAATGCGCAGCCCAAGAATGCGTACCACCGCGCCGCCGATGGAGAATTCGCCATGAACTTGCTCAAAGAAATCGAAAACGAACAGATGGCGAAGCTGTCCGCCGGCAAGGAAATCCCCGATTTCCAGCCCGGCGATACGGTGATCGTCAACGTCAAGATCGTCGAAGGCGAGCGCAGCCCGCGTCCAGGCCTATGAAGGCGTCTGCATCGGCCGCGCCGGCGGCGGGCTCAACGAGAACTTCACCGTGCGCAAGATTTCCTACGGCGAAGGCGTCGAGCGCGTCTTTCCGCTCTATTCGCCGATGATCGACTCGATCAAGGTGGTGCGCCGCGGCAAGGTGCGCCGCGCCAAGCTGTATTACCTGCGCGGCCTGCGCGGCAAGTCCGCCCGCATCTTCGAGCGGCAGGACCACGCCGCCGAAGCGGCCCGCGCCGACGACAAGAAGGCGGCGGAGTAATTTTAAATCCGCCGCGCGTGCGATTATATTGCGCCGGTGGTGAAGTTTTGTGAGTTTTCGACAATGGCCAAGCCGCGCACGCTGTACGACAAAATCTGGGACGACCATCTGATCGAGGAGGACCCCGACGGCACCTGCCTGATCTATATCGACCGCCATATCGTCCACGAAGTGACGACCCCGCAGGCCTTCGAAGGCTTGCGGCTGTCCGGCCGCAAGGTGCACGCGCCGGACAAGACGCTGCTCGTCGTCGATCACAACGTGCCGACCACCGATCGCCATCTGCCCAATCCCGATCCGGAAAGCGCCGCGCAGATCGCCTACCTCGCCGAGAACGCCAAGTTCTTCAATCTCGAATATTACGACGAGTTCGATAAGCGCCAGGGCATCGTCCACATCATCGGCCCGGAGCAGGGCTTTACGCTGCCCGGCATGACGATGGTCTGCGGCGACAGCCATACCTCGACCAATGGCGCGTTCGGCGCGCTCGCCTACGGCATCGGCACCTCGGAAGTCGAGCATGTGCTGGCGACGCAGACGCTGATCCAGTCGAAATCGAAGAACATGCGCGCGGTGGTCGACGGCAAGTTGCCCGACGGCGTCACCGCCAAGGACATCATCCTCGCCATCATCGGCGAGATCGGCACCGCCGGCGGCACCGGCTATGCGCTGGAATATGCCGGCGAAGCGATCCGCGCGCTGTCGATGGAAGGCCGCATGACGGTCTGCAACATGTCGATCGAGGGCGGCGCCAACGCCGGCTTCATCGCGCCGGACGAAAAGGCCTACGCGTATTTGCAAGGGCCGTCCCAAGGCGCCCAAGGGCAAGGATTGGGACGCCGCGATGCGCTATTGGGAGACGCTGCGCTCCGACGACGGCGCGCATTTCGACCGCGAGATCAGGCTCGACGCCGCCAAGCTGCCGCCGATCGTGACCTGGGGCACCAGCCCCGAACACGTGGTCTCGGTCACCGGCCGCGTGCCGCGGCTCGACGGCGTCGACCGACGAGAAAAAGCGCGAGACTGATCGAGCGCGCGCTCAACTATATGGGCCTGCAAGGCGGCGAGAAGATCTCCGACATCAGCCTCGACCGCGTCTTCATCGGCTCCTGCACCAATGCCCGCATCGAGGATTTGCGCGCGGTCGCCAAGATCGTCGACGGCAAGACGGTCAACGGCAATGTCAACGCCATGATCGTGCCGGGCTCCGGCCTCGTCAAAGAGCAGGCGGAGGCCGAAGGCCTCGACAAGATCTTCATCAAGGCCGGCTTCGAATGGCGCGAGCCCGGCTGCTCGATGTGCCTCGCCATGAATCCCGACAAGCTCGCGCCCGGCGAGCGCTGCGCCTCGACCTCGAACCGCAATTTCGAGGGCCGCCAGGGCTACAAGGGCCGCACCCATCTGGTCTCGCCGGCGATGGCGGCGGCGGCGGCGATCGCCGGGCATTTCGTCGACGTGCGCGAGTGGAATTAATTCCGTCATTCCGGGGCCGAGCGCAGCGAGGAGCCCGGAATCCATAATCCCTGCCGTTTCAGGAACGGCACCGCCCGTCGTGGTACTTCACTTTTTGTGGCTATGGATTCGGGCTCGCGCCTTCGGCGCGCCCCGGAATGACGACTAGCCGCGCACCCACCAGCAGCGCATTTGCGGATAAAGCACCGTGCCGCTCGGCCGGTCCTGCAGTTCGTACCAATCGACGCAGCGCCGGTAGAGCAACCGCCGCGGATGGATGGTGATGCGGCCGCGAACATGATGCGGCGGCGGCGAGGCAAAGCCGGGCTGGGCGAGCGGCGAGGTCTCGTTCTGCGCGGCGGCGGGCGCCGCGAAGACAACGGCAGCGCGGCGACAACCAGATCGCGATCGATGGTTTCGGCGGCATCTCGGCACCTAGCTTAGCCAGTCCTGCAATTCGCGCTACATTACGATTATGGCCGATCTAAATTCCGATCCGCTGGCCTGGCGGCCGGTGAAAGCGCCGTCGCTGGCCGAGCTCGAAGTGCTGGCCGGCGAGGTGTTCCGCCATCTGCCGAAGAAATTTCGCGATCTCGCGCGCGGACGTGGTCATCCAGGTCGACGATTTCCCGAGCGAAGACGTGCTCGATAGAATGGGCGCGCAAAGCGAGTTCGATCTGCTCGGCCTGTTTCACGGCGTCGGCCTGCCGTTCCGCGCGCGAGGGCTGCACCGGACAGATGCCGAATATGATCTGGCTCTATCGCCGGCCGATCCTCGACTACTGGGCCGAGCACGATGAAACGCTCGGCGCCATCGTCAAGCATGTGCTGGTGCACGAGATCGGCCATCATTTCGGCCTGTCGGACGCCGACATGCACGCCATCGAGAGACGCCGCCGGAGTGAGATCGCTTAGAAAGGAGCGAAGCATGAAAATCGACGGCGCGTGTCATTGCGGCTTACATCACCATCGAAGGCGAGGCCGATCCGGAAAAGGTCACGATCTGCCATTGCACCGATTGCCAGACCTCGACCGGCACCGCGTTTCGCATCTCGGTGCCGGTGCCGGGCGCGAGCTTAAGATGACCGGCCAGCCGACGACCTATTTGAAGACCACGGCCGACAGCGGCAAGCCACGGCTGCAGGCGTTTTGCCCGCGCTGCGGCGCGCCGATCTATTCGACGACGCCGGGCGACGGCGTGCAGCCGTCCTACACAGTGCGGGTCGGCATGCTGCGCCAGCGCGACCGAGCTGCCGCCGAAGCGGCAGAACTGGTGGCGCTCGGCGCCGGCCTTGGGTCACCGAACTTGCGGCAGTGCCGAAAGTCGAGAAACAGAGCTGATATGCCGTGGCGCATCGGCGCGGCCTTGACCGCGCGCGCGGAGCCCCATTAACCCGCCACGGACGCGATGATCCGCTGGATGGCTTAATCCGCCGGTTCTGCAGGATCTGAACATGGAAAAGTTCACCGTTCTCGAAGGCGTCGCCGCGCCGATGAAGATGATCAATGTCGACACCGACATGATCATCCCCAAGCAATATTTGAAAACGATCAAGCGCACCGGGCTCGGCAAGGGCCTGTTCTCCGAGAAGCGCTATCCGCGACGACGGCAGCGAAAATCCGGATTTCGTGCTCAACAAGCCGGCCTATCGCAAGGCGAAGATTCTGGTCGCCGGCGACAATTTCGGCTGCGGCTCCTCGCGCGAGCACGCGCCGTGGGCGCTGCTCGATTTCGGCATCACCTGCGTGATCTCGACCTCGTTCGGCGACATTTTCTACAACAACTGCTTCAAGAACGGCGTGCTGCCGATCAAGGTGTCGCCGGAAGATCTGGAGAAGCTGTTCGACGACGCCGACCGCGGCGCCAATGCGACGCTCACCGTCGATCTGGAGAAGCAGGAAATCCGCGGCCCCGACGGCGGCATGGTCAAGTTCGACATCGAGCCGCATCGCAAGCACGCGCTGCTCAACGGCCTCGACGAAGTCGGCGTGACGATGCAGAAGCAAGACAAGATCGAAAGCTTCGAGGCGAAAGCCAAGGCGTCGCGGCCCTGGGTGTGACTCAGGCCGTCATTCCGGATGCCGCGCAGGCGGCAAGTCCGGAATCCATAACCACCGTCCGTGAATATCGATTCCGGGCTCCTCGCTGCGCCCGGCCCCGGAATGACAAGTAACCGCCATGACCTCCGCCATTTCCGTCTCGCATCTCAACAAGACCTACGCGTCCGGCTTCCAGGCGCTCAAGGACATCAACCTGGACATCCGTCACGGCGAGATTTTCGCGCTGCTCGGCCCGAACGGCGCCGGCAAGACGACGCTGATCAGCATCATTTGCGGCATCGTCAATCCGACCACCGGCACCGTCACCGTCGACGGCCACGACATCATCGCCGACTACCGCGCGGCGCGCGCGCTGATCGGGCTGGTGCCGCAGGAACTGACCACCGACGCCTTCGAGACGCCGCCGGCGACCATGCGCTTTTCGCGCGGCCTGTTCGGCAAGCCGCCCGATCCCGCGCACATCGAGAAAGTGCTCAAGCAGTTGTCGCTGTGGGACAAGCGCGACGCCAAGATCAGGATGCTGTCCGGCGGCATGAAGCGCCGGCTGATGATCGCCAAGGCGCTGGCGCACGAGCCGCAAATCCTGTTTCTCGACGAGCCGACCGCCGGCGTCGACGTCGAATTGCGCAAGGACATGTGGCAATTGGTGCGCGAACTGCGCGCCTCGGGCGTCACCATCATCCTCACCACGCATTACATCGAGGAAGCCGAGGACATGGCCGACCGGGTCGGCGTCATCAATCACAGGCGAGATCATCCTGGTCGAGGACAAGGCCGAGCTGATGCGCAAGCTCGGCAAGAAGCAATTGACGCTCGAACTGCGCGAGCGGCTCGACGCGATCCCGGCGGCGCTCGCCGACCTACCATCTGACCTTGGCCGGCGGCGGCAAGGAACTGACCTACACCTACGACACCAAGGGCGAGCACACCGGCATCACCGCCTTGCTCGACGAGCTCGGCCGCGCCGGCATCAAGTTCAAGGATTTGCAGACGACGCAAAGCTCGCTGGAGGATATTTTCGTCGGCCTGGTGAGGCAGCGGCCATGAACCTCTACGCGCGTGCGCGCAATCTATGTTTACGAGATGTCGCGGACCGGGCGGACGCTGTTCCAAAGCGTCGTGTCGCCGGTGATCTCGACCTCGCTGTATTTCATCGTGTTCGGCGCCGCGATCGGCTCGCGCATCACCCAGATCGACGGCGTCAGCTACGGCGCCTTCATCGTGCCCGGCCTGATCATGCTGATGCTGCTGACGCAGAGCGTGACCAATGCTTCGTTCGGCATTTATTTTCCGCGCTTCGTCGGCACCATCTACGAAATGCTCTCGGCGCCGGTGTCGTCGTTCGAGATCGTGCTCGGCTATGTCGGCGCCGCGGCGACCAAATCGATCGTTCTCGGGCTCATCATCCTGGCGACGTCCGTTCCTGTTCGTGCCGCTGCATATCGAGCATCCGTTCTGGATGCTCGCGTTCCTGGTGCTGACCGCGGTCAGCTTCAGCCTGTTCGGCTTCATTCTCGGGCTATGGGCCGACGGTTTCGAGAAACTGCAGATCGTGCCGCTTCTGATCATCACGCCGCTGACGTTTCTCGGCGGCACGTTCTACTCGACCAGCGTGCTGCCGCCGCTATGGCGGACCATCACGCTGTTCAATCCGATCGTCTATCTGATCTCGGGCTTCCGCTGGAGCTTTTTCGGCATCGCCGACGTCAATGTCGAAGTGAGCGTGGCGATGACGCTGTTGTTCCTCGCGATCTGCATGGCGATCGTCTGGTGGTTCTTCAAGACCGGCTATCGGCTGAAGAATTAGGTCGTGTCCGGATTTATTCCCTGACAAAGTCAGGACACGACGGCGTGGCCGAGGTCACGAAGGCCTCGTGTCGCTCGCACAGCCCGGTATCGGCCTCGCACCGAGCCATAGGCCGAGCTGAGGATATTCAGCCCCGGAATGGCGCGCTCGAGCGCCGCGGGCGCGCCAGTGAAGAACCGGCACGCCCCACAGCGTTCGGCGCGGCCTTGCGGCGCGCCTGCGTCAGATCGAGCCCCAATAGCTGCCAAAGACAATCACCGACAGGATGTAGCCCAACACCACATTGACCCCGACACCGATGGTGAAGGACCAGAACGCCTTCCAACCCACCGCGTGCAGGTCGCGAAAGCGCGTCGTGAGTCCGATGCTCAGGAAGCAAAAGACAAACGCCCAGGTCCTCAAGCCGACCAGCGGGAGCAGCACGTTAGGTCGCACGGTGGCGGCGAAGTCCGCGCCGCTGAAGCTGCCGGTAAACGCGCTGATCAGGATCGACGCGGCAAAGAACCCGAGGACGAACTTCGGGAAACGCCACCAGATCTCGCGCGCGTCCGGCGCTTGACCGGTCTTTGCCTTGTCCCACACAAAAGTGGCGACGGTGGCGAACACGACCGACCAGATGCCGATCCACAGATCGCGGCCGATCACTTTCATCAGCGTGAAGGACTTGATCGCCGCATCCTCGTTTCCGGCCATCTTGCCGTAGGTGGTGGCCGCCGCGAACCCGGCCGCATCGGCAAACTCCGATGTGCCGATCCAGGCTCCGGCGACGCCTGGAAGCAGCCCCAGTGCGCGCGACACAAACGGCAGCAGCAGGACCATCACCAGCGCCCAGAGGACAACAAGCGTGACCGATGCATAGAGATGCTCCTTTTTCGCCCTGACCGATGCCGCGATCGCCATTGACGCCGACACGCCGCAGACCGCGCCGCCGACACCGAGCAGCGCCGCCAGCCGCTTATCGATCCCGAACACCCGGGTGCCGACAAAGAAGATCACGAGGCAGGTAATGACCGAGATCACCGTGGCCTGGACGATGGCCACCGGTCCGGCACTCAGCACCAGCGCGATAGGGAACGTCGCGCCGAGCAGAACGATGCCGATCTTGATGAAATACTCGACGCGGAAGGCGCTATCCATCCACCGCGGCAGTCGCGCCGCATTAGCTACGACAAGCCCGAGAATGAGCGCGACCAGCGGCGCCTCAAGATTGAACTGCGCCGCATTCGCCCAGCCCGCGATGGAGAACATGACCAGCGAGAGCACATAGAGGAAAACGAACGCCGGCACGAATTCCGCAAGGCGCACGCCCATGATCGCAGCTCGTGATCCCGAACAGCACAAGCCAGAACACAAATTGATAGAGATACAGCAGCGCGTTCTGCTCGAAGTGACCGGCGAGTTGATCGAACGAACTCCACTTCAGTCCGCCTGGATTGATGGCGAGCGACTTGATGACGTTGCTGGCGCCCGCCTGGAACAGCAGGATCGCAAACACCATCAGCGCAAGGCCGACCCAAACAGCCCACCAATCTTCCTTCAGATAGAGTTCTTTCCAGCCCATATGTTCGGGTGTCGTCGTTTCACTGGCGTCATCCCATGTCTGCCCGGCATTGGCCATTGCACCGCCCTCCCCGTGATATTTTTATTTTCTGCGATCGCGCACCTTCAGGCGCACGTATCCATCGCCGACATACGCATATCAGCGGTTCGTCGGCTGGCATTGATATTTCGAAATGCCGGAGTGATTGGCAACAGCTAATTTGTAGCGTGCACTGCAGCAATTCTGCTTCAGCGCGAAGGCGGCACCCTGCTTCTCCACGGGCCGCCGATAGCAGAAAAAATACCGCGAAGTCGGCGTAACGACAGCGCTACTGTTTCTCGGCGCGTGCGGCCCTTACGATGTCGGCGGTGTCCCCATGAAGTCGCGCTTGCCGACTTCGACGCCGCACTGCCGGACGATGTCGTAGGCGGTCGTGGTGTGAAACCAGAAATTCGGCAGGCTGTTGCCGAGCAGCAGGCTCTGCCCGGTGAACTGCCGGGTCTGGCCGCTGGGGAAGGTGATGCTGATGTCCTTGCCCTCGGTGCCGTCGATCTCGCTCGGCTTGACGCTCTTGAGAAAGTCGACGGTCTTGGCGATGCGGTCCTTGAGCTGGGCGATCGTCGTCTCGTCGTTGGCGAATTTCAAAAGCTCCTTGCCGGAAAGTCGCGCCGCCGCATTGGCGGCGTGATCGGTTGCCGCCCGCACCTGGCGCGTCAAATTGAACATGTCCGGCGACAGCCGCATGTTCAAAAGATCGGCCTCATTGACCTTCCGCGCGCCGGCCCAGGCCGCGGCCTTGTCGAGGACGGTGCTAAGACCGCCGAGATGCTGAATAAAAACGGGGATGGAAACGGTGTACATCGAAACTGGCATGGCTACTCTCGCGCTGGCTGATAACGAAGGCCGCCAGACTAACCAGACTTCGCAGTGTTTTGCATCCGAATTTTGCGAGCCCGAACCGGTCGTTCGCGGCTCCCGTCTGACGAACCGTGGTTCCCTCAGGCCGGTGCAACCTTCTCCGCCGCCGGTTGATCGGATTTTCGTTTCGCAATCGCATCCGCAATCGCCACCGTCTGCCGCGCCATTTCGGCGTGCAGTCGCTCCACCATGCGGCCGTCGATCTGGATGACGCCCTTGTTCTCGTTGCCCGGCTCCTCGAACGCGGCGATCATCTTGCGGGCCATTGCAATTTCTTCCGGCGACGGCGAGAACGCTTCGTTGCACGGTTCGATTTGCCGCGGGTGAATGAGCGTCTTGCCGTCGAAGCCGAGCTCGCGCGCCTGCTTGCATTCCTCGACAAAGCCGTCGGCATTGCCGAGATCGTTATAGACGCCGTCGAGGATATCGAGGCCATAGGCGCGGGCGGCAGCGATGCAGCTCATCAGCCACGGCAGCATCGGCGCGCGGCCGGGCACCAGCCGGGCGCGGGTGTCCTTGGCGAGATCGTTGGTGCCCATGACGAAGCCGGCCAGCCGCGTCTCGGAATCGAGCGCGGCATGGGCGATTTCGCCGACATTGAGCACGGCGAGCGGCGTCTCCATCATCGCCCAGACGCGAACGCTCGGATGGGTGCCCATATCGACCAGCCGCGCCGCGAGGTCCTGCAGCTGCCGCGGCGTCGACACTTTCGGCACCAACAGCGCATCGGGCTTGGCCGAGGCCGCGGCGTCGATATCCTCGACCCACCACCGGGTATCGAGGCCGTTGATGCGCACCAGCACTTCGCGGTCGCCGAAGCCGGTCTTGAGCGCCTTGACGATATTGTCGCGCGCCGTCGCCTTGGCCTCCGGCGCCACGGCGTCTTCCAGATCGAGGATGAGTCCATCGGCCGGCAGCTCGCGCGCCTTCTCCAGCGCGCGCGCATTCGATCCGGGCATGTAGAGCACGCTGCGGCGCGGACGCACGGTCATCGCTTCAATCCTCATTTGCACTGCCACAAACTAGCCGGCTTGCACGCGGCGCGCCACGCACTAGGGTAACTGGACGGAAAGAGCAACGGAATGTCGAGACAACCAAGAATTGCCATCATCGGCGGCGGTATCGGCGGCCTCACCGCCGCCGTCGCGCTACAGGCCCGGGGCATCGAAGCGGACGTTTTCGAGCAATCGGCCAAGATAAGCGAGATTGGCGCCGGCGTGGCGCTCACCCCTAACGCGATGAAGGCCTATCGGGCGATCGGGCTGGATGCCGCGATCGCCGCCATCGGCTACGAAGCGGACTATCAGACGGTGCGCAGCTGGAACAACGGCAACGTTATCTCACGCGTGCCGCGCAAGGGCGCCTATACGAAAGAATTCGGCGCGCCCTATCTGACCATGCATCGCGCCGACCTGATCGAAGTGCTGCACCGGCAGCTGCCAGATCACGTCATCCATCTCGGAGCGCGCTGTACCGAGGTCGAAGCCGGCGACATCGGCGCAAAAGTGCGCTTTGCCGACGGCAAGGAGATCGAGGCCGACGTCGTGATCGGCGCCGACGGCATTCATTCGGCCGTGCGAAAGAGCCTGTTCGGCGCGACGGCGCCGCGCTTCACCGGCTGTGCCTGCTGGCGCGGGCTGGTGCCGTTCGACGCCTTCCCACCCGGCATCGTAAGCCACGACGGCACAATGTATATGGGACCGCGCAGCCACATCATTTATTACCTTGTCCGCGGCGGTGAACTGGTCAATTTCGTCGCCCATATCGATAGTGACTGGACCGGCGAGTCGTGGACGCAGGAATGCGATCGCTCCGAAGTGATCGAAACTTATGCCGGCTGGCATGAGCCGCTGCTGCGCCTTCTTGCTTCGGCCGAGCGTTATTACAAATGGGCGCTCTACGACCGCGATCCGCTCGACCGCTGGAGCAAGGGACGGGCGACGCTGCTCGGCGATTCGGCGCATGCCATGCTGCCCTATATCGGCCAAGGCGCCTGCATGGCGATCGAGGACGGTTACGTTCTCGCCGCCGCGATCGCGCAGATGTCCGACGATTTGGACGAGGCGCTCCGGCATTACGAGCGGCTGCGGCTGCCGCGCACGCGCCGCGCCGTCCTGGGAGCGCGAGCCCGCGGCGAGGAAATGCACCTGACCTCGCCCTGGGCGCAATTCAAGCGCAACATCAAAATGGCGCTGCATCGCCGCGTCGGCGGCGACAAGACCGGTATTCAGCTCGGCTCGTTCTACGATTACGACGTCGCCGAGGCAACGCGATCTGCCGTCAACTCGCCGACGCCGCCTGTCCTATCTGCCGTCTGATCAGCGCGACGGAGATCGCTCCGAGCAGCGCCGGCGCGGCGATGCACAGGACGACCTGATCGACGCGCCACTGCCAGGCCAGAAAAATGCCGCCGAGGATGGGGCCGACAGCGGCGCCGATCCGGCCGATCGCCATGGCCCAGCCGACGCCGGTCGAGCGGATGGCGACGGGATAAGCCACCGCCGCCAGCGCGATGACGCCGGTCTGGCTGGCGCCGGCGAAGAAGCCGCTCAAGGTGATGGCACTCGCCGCGGTGGCGAAGGTCGCGGTTGAAAAGCCAAGCACGCCGGTGGCAAGAGCGGCGAGCACATATGCCGGGATCAACACGACATAGCGGCCGAACCGATCCATCAGCCTGCCGACCGAGGCCGAGCCGGCAAAGCTGCCCAGACTGTTAAGCGCGATGGCAAAGCCGGCCTGTGTCATCGAAAGTCCACCGGCACGCAGCAGTGTCGGAATCCACGATGTGGTGAAAATAAGAATCATGAAGCTCGTGAAGAACGGCACCCATAAGAGCAACGTCAATCCAGCGCGGCCTTCGGTGAAGAGGTGCTTCATCGGCGCGCCGGGCAGCTTTTCCTCGTTGACGACGTAGCGGGTGTCGGCCGCGGCCGGAACGTCCGGCGCGATCTTGTGCACGATCTGCCGCGCCGTCTCCGGACGAAGCCCGCGTGTGAGCAGGAACGAGACCGACTCCGGCAGCGCGAAGAACAGTACGATGACGAGGACCAGCGGCACGATCGAGCCGAGATAGAACAGCGACTGCCAGCCCCATAACGGCAACATCACGGAGCTCAACAGCCCGACCGCGACGCCGCCGAGCGGCAATGCCGACCATTGTACCGCGACGAATGCGGCACGCAGACGCTTCGGCGCGAATTCCGAGGTCAAGGCGACCGCGTTCGGTCCGAGACCGCCGAGACCGAGACCCGCCAGAAAGCGATAGACCAGGAGTTGATTGAACGTCGTGGTCCAGGCGATCAGCAGGGTGAAGATCGCGAACAGCAGCACGGAACCGATGATCAGACGCTTTCGCCCGAAACGGTCGCCGAGCGGGCCGAACACCAGCACGCCAATAACGAGGCCGACCTGCCCGATGCCGAACACCGGACCGAACGAGGTGACCTTGACGCCGATTGCAGCGGCGATCGAAGGCGCGGTAAGGCCGATCATGATAAGATCGATGCCGTCGAGAAAAATCATCAACGCGCAGAGGATCGTGACGCGAATTTGCAGTTCGGTTACCGGCCGCAGGTCGATCAGATCGGTGACGTTGATGGTCGAAGACCGCTCAGACATGGCTTCCCCTCCCCGGCGTTCGCCTTTGGGCTTTTCAGCCGGCGTTCAGCCTGAGCTTACGCCGCTTTTTGCTTGGCCGTGATCAGCTTCCTATTGATCAGGCACTCGGCGATCTGGATGGCGTTAAGCGCCGCGCCCTTGCGCAGATTGTCCGACACCACCCACATCGCCAGCCCGTTCTCGACGGTAGCGTCCTCGCGGATGCGGCTGATATAGGTGGCATCCTCGCCGGCCGCCTCGTAGGGCGTCACGTAGCCGCCCGGCTCCTGCGAATCGATGACCAGACAGCCCGGCGCATTGCGCAAGATATCGCGCGCCTCGTCCGGCGTGATCGGCTCCTCGAATTCGACATTGACCGCTTCGGAGTGGCTGATGAACACCGGCACGCGCACGCAGGTCGCGGTGAGCTTGATCTTGGGATCGAGGATCTTCTTGATCTCGACCACCATTTTCCACTCTTCGCGGGTGTAGCCGTCCTCCATGAACGAGTTGCATTGCGGAATGACATTGAAGGCGATGCGCTTGGGAAATTTCTTCGCTTCGACCTCGTTGAGTTGAAACACCGCCTTGGTTTGCGAAAACAATTCGTCCATCGCCTCCTTGCCGGCCCCGGACACCGATTGGTAGGTGGCGACCACGACGCGCTTGATCTTGGCGCGGTCATGCAGCGGCTTGAGCGCGACGACGAGCTGCGCCGTCGAGCAATTCGGATTGGCGATGATGCCGCGCTTGCGGAAGCCCGCAACCGCATCGGCATTGACCTCGGGCACGATCAGCGGAACGTCGGAATTGTAGCGCCAGGCCGACGAGTTATCGATCACAACCGCGCCGGCGGCGGCGATCTTCGGCGAATATTCCTTGGACACGGCGGCGCCCGCCGACATCAGGCAGATATCGACGCCGGAGAAGTCGTAATGCTCGAGCGCTTTGACCTTGAGCGTGCGGTCGCCATAGGACACTTCCGTGCCCATGCTGCGCCGCGAGGCGAGCGCCACCACCTCGTCGGCGGGAAACAACCGCTCGGCAAGGATATTGAGCATTTCCCGGCCCACATTGCCGGTCGCGCCGACAACGGCGACGTTGTAACCCATCGTTAACTCTCCACCGAAAATTCGCCTCCGCGCCCACGGCGCGGGAACCGGAGCGGAAGCGCTTCTAAGCGAGAACGGGTCGCGAACACAACGTTCAATGGAGCGGCCGTGCAGGACGCCTCGTGCACCGTCCCGGGCGACATTCGCGCCACCATCGTGCGCATCCTCGCCTATATGGGCGCGCTGGCCATCCTTGCCATCGCGGCGGCAAGTCTTTTTCGCGCGCCGCCGGGCAGCACGGCGGTGCAACCGGCGCCGCCGCCGGAATGGATCAGTATCGATCGGCCCCACCCGGCCTTCGACATGCAAATGCCCGAAGTTGCGCCCGACCGCTTTAATTACGCCATCCTGCGGCGGAACACCGACAGTGCCCGGAAGGACGTGCTGAGCTGGGGCGAACCGGCCGGCGGCGGACCATACGTCATGGTCGAAATCTATCGGCCGGGCGCCGCATCCGAGCGCTTTATCGACGCGCCGAGCGAGATCGCCGCGCGCATCGTCGGTTTTACGATCACCGATGACGTCAAGCCGGCAGGCGCTATCGACAGCAAATTCGGCGCCGTGCCGCTGGTCGATTTCGCCATCGCCGTGCCGGGAACTCACAACGGCCTGCAGCGCCGCTGCCTCGGCTTCGCACGGCCGTTCGACGATCCGCCCATGCAAATCGCCGGCTGGTATTGCAGCGCGGGCGAACAGCCGGTCGACCGCGCCGCGCTGGCTTGCGCGCTCGACCGGCTCACCGTCCTGTCCGCCGGCGGCGACCCTAAAGTCGCCGGCCTGTTCGCGCGCGCCGAGCTCAAGCGAACCTTCTGCGGCGAGCGCAACCCGATCCTGGCGGCGACGCCGGAACGCAATGTGGCGGTGCCCATTCCGCACCGCGTCGGGTTTCGGGCTCGCCAGCGGTAAGGCCGCAATTCCGAGCGGTCGTCGGCCCCACCGGCCCGCCGCTTGTAACGCGCAGCGCTGCCCCGGAACCCATAGCAGCCTGAATAGGTTACCGGAATGCTGTTGCGGCAGGCCAAACCCGGCTACATTGGGGGTGCTTCGACCCGCGCGGAAAGCGAGGAGCCAATGCGTTCAGTCCTGCGTCCATTTGCCATCGTCGCTGCCGCCGTTGCCGCGCTTTCGGCATTGGGCGCCTCCGCCGGAGCGGCGACCAAGAAGCCGGCGCAGCCAGCGGTCGAACGCTCGGCCAGCGGAACGGTCATCCAGCCGACCACCACCATCATCCCCGACGGCAACGGCCACCGCACCATCATCATCATTCCGCGAAACCGCTCCTATCTCGACACCGGGACCGAAGTCTCAGTCGGCGACCGCGACTACCGCGATTACATGCTGCCGCCGGGGGGCGATCCCGGCCGACCAAACTGGCACATGGGACCCGACCTCCAAGGCGACGGCGGCTACCCCTTGGCGCGCCCGTTTTATATTCCGGGGCTCAATCCAACTACGCCGTTCTGACGTAAGTTTGTCAGGCCGGCCGGCGGGCACTCTCGGGCCACAAGCCCTAGCGGTAGCCGGTTCGACCGGAGCGATCGCGGTGGCCGACCGGCGCGGAATTCTTGGTCGTGAAGGTATAGGCCATCAAGGCGCCGTCGCTCTTGCGACTGAGCGATTCCTCCGCCTCGATGCCGGCGTCTTTCGCCTGCCAGCGGTGAATGCGATAGATCAGCGTCTCGTCGGCCTCGCAGTTTGCGAAATAGAACACGTCGCGCCGCCGGGTGCTGAGGCGGGTATAGGAAGCTCCCGCGTAACGCCCGGCGCAAATATCGTTGATGGTCGGGTAAGCGGCGAAATACAATAGTCCGACGCCGTTGATGTCGTGATCGGGAACGATCGTATATTCGCACTCGAACACCGGCGGCGCGAGCTGCGCGCTGCGCCGCGCGCGCAGTTCTTGGGCGAATTCGGGCAGATCGGCGAGCGCGGGAATTGTGCAATCGGCAGGGATCTCGGGCTGTCCCGGCAGCAATGCGGTATTCGTCGCCGTCTCGCCGAATTTGGAAAAGCTCGACATCAGCCGCACTCGCGTCGATTTCCCGTCGCCCTGCACCAGGCCGTCATTAAAAAACATCGTCGATCCGTAGCGCGAGATTTTGCCTTCGATCGCAATCGGCTCATTCTCGGCATAAGCGGCCAGCGGCACCGTTGAATCGACTTGAACCCGAGTGAACGTAGCAAACAAACGGTTGCCGCCGGCATCCTTCACTTGCGCCGACGGCGCTCCCAGTCCCTTGGTGATGAGGCTCCAATGAAGGTCGCCGCATTCCTTGAACAGCCAGGATTCCGAAAAGCCGTTCACCGACATCTGCGGCAGGTTGATATGGTAGGTCCGCCGCTCGCTGAGAGATGCACTCGCATGACACGGTGCCTTTGCCGGCCCCGCGTTCGCAAAAATGCGGATTGCATCCGCCGGCGTAACGACTGACGCCCAGGTTTCATCGTCGACCGTCACTCCCGATGCTTCTTCCAGCTTGGTGCGAAGCGTCAACATGCCAAAACTATCGACATCGAGATCGCCGAACGGGGTGTCGAGATCGGCGGACGTCAGCGTGGCACATTCCTTCCGGATCAGCGCCAGGATGTTGTCGTGCAACGCGTCCGAAGGCACCGTCGCGGCGGCGGCCGTTGGCTTGCGCGGGATGACAACCGATGCGGCCTTGTGCTCGACGGCAACGCCGTTCCTATGCGCCAAAAGGGGCAATCCCTTAAGTCTGCGGCATTCATCCACGAGCTTTCTGGCATCGTGACTCAGCAGCAAAGGACGCAGCGCATTGACCTGCTCGCGGCTGAGGTCCCACCAGCGCACATCCAGCAGCGCGGCGATGGTATCGTCGGAAAATCGTTTGCGAACCACACGGGCGGGATTACCAAAGACGATGGTATACGGCGGCACATCTTCGATCACGACCGAACCCGCACCGACCACGGCGCCGTCGCCGATCGTCACGCCGGAAAGAATGATTGCATTGCCGGCGATCCAGACGTCGGAACCGATCACGATATCGCCGCGCGTGTAGGGGTACTCTGCCGGGCCGATGCCGTGCGGTCTGTCGATAAATGACGTCGTGACCGTTTCGGTGGCATGATTGCCGCCGATGATGAAAGTGGCGCCCTCCGCTACGCTGCAGTATTTGCCAATTATCAGCCGCGAGGCGTTGAATAACCTGATGTTCGGCAGGCCGATCGAATAGTCGCCGATTTCAAAGCCATGCTGGGCGACGTAAAACGCCAGGCGGCGGCGCAGCTCATGAGAGCGGTCGATGCTTCGCCCGTACCAACGCATCCGTTGATTGTACACAAAGGCAGACAGCCTCGACATCCGGATCGCCTTACGCGCACAAATCGCACAACAATGATCGACACATCATGGATCGTGCCGGCTGTGATTTTATACAAGCGGAGATCATCCACAACGACGAATTCGGGCCGAATTGAAGACGATCGTTCCGGGCTAGGCTACAGTTTCTCCAATTCGGAGAGGACCGCCTCGCCCATTTCCGCCGTCGAGACAATCGTCGTCCCCTCCGACTTGATGTCGGCGGTGCGCAGGCCCTTGGCCAGCGCCGCGGCGATCGCGGCCTCGAGCCGGTCGGCTTCCTTGCCCATGTCGAACGAATAGCGCAGCGCCATGCCAAACGACGCCAGCATGGCGATCGGGTTGGCCATGCCCTTGCCGGCGATATCGGGCGCCGAGCCATGCACCGGCTCGTACATCGCCTTGCGCCGCTTGGTTTTGGCGTCGACTTCGCCGAGCGAGGCCGACGGCAGCATGCCGAGCGAGCCGGTCAGCATCGCCGCGATGTCGGACAGCATGTCGCCGAACAGATTGTCGGTGACGATGACGTCGAATTGCTTCGGCCAGCGCACCAGCTGCATGCCGCCGGAATCGGCCAGCATATGTTCAAGCGTCACATCTTTATAGTCGCGCGCATGCACGGCCTCGACCACTTCGTGCCACAGCACGCCTGTTTTCATCACGTTGCGCTTTTCCATCGACGTGACTTTGTTGTGCCGGGCTCGCGCCAGCTCAAAGGCGACGCGAGCGATGCGATCGATCTCGTAGGTGTCGTAGACCTGGGTATCGATGGCGCGCTTCTGGCCGTTGCCGAGATCGGTGATGGTTTTGGGCTCGCCGAAATAGACCCCGCCGGTGAGCTCGCGCAGGATGACGATGTCGAGCCCGTCGACCGCTTCGCGCTTCAGACTCGATGCGTCGGCGAGCGCCGGATAGACAATCGCCGGGCGGATATTGGCGAATAGGCCAAGGTCCTTGCGCAAGCGAAGCAATCCCGCTTCCGGCCGCACCTCAAACGGCACCTTGTCCCATTTCGGTCCGCCCACCGCGCCGAAGATCACCGCATCGGCGGCATGCGCCTTGGCCATGGTGGCGTCGGTGATCGCGACTTTATGGACGTCGTAACAGGCGCCGCCGACGAGGTCTTCCTCGGTACGGAATTCGGCGATGCCCTTTTTGGCATAAAAGCCAAGAAGGCGTTTCACCTCGGCCATGACTTCGGGGCCGATGCCGTCGCCGGCGAGAAGGAGGAGGTTAAACGTGGGCATGAATGACGCCTCGTGGAAACGAGGCGAGATTGCTAAAGGTCCGCCTTCGGCTTGGCAAGCCGCGGCGGCACGCCCGCTCGGGACCGGCCAGGTTCGGCGATGATGCAGTTGCAGTGAAATCGGCTATTGTCGGTTTCCGCTCTCCGGCATCATGCACCATTCAAAACGAGCCATGCGCACGATATTTCCGCAGGAAGTTGAGACCGACCTCAAGCAGGCCTTTTTGGGTCAAATCCAGAACGGGTATTTCGTTGACGTCGGCGCATTTCGGCCGGAGGAAGGCTCGCAAACCTACGATCTCGAACAGCAGGGCTGGTCCGGCGTCCTTGTCGAGCCCCAGCCGAAACTCGCCGAAGATCTAAGGCGGCGACGCACCGCAAAAGTCTTCGCGGTAGCGTGCTCCTCACCCCGAAACTCGGGCACGCTGATGACGTTCAATCTGGCCGGCGGCCATTCGTCATTCGATCCAGAGACTCAACATTGCTGAAATAAAGCCGCATGAGAGCATCGAGATTAAGGTCCGGACCGTGGACGACATCCTCATCGAAGCCGGGGCGCAGCGTGTCGACTTTGCCTCCATCGATGTCGAGGGCCACGAGATCGACGTCTTGAACGGCTTCGACCTGGCGCGGTGGCGCCCGCGTTTGATTTTGATCGAAGACTTTCTCTTGAACCTTCGGCTGCACCGCCATTTGCAACGGCGCGGCTATCGATGGCTACGCCGGACCGGCATCAATAATTGGTACGTCCCCGCAGGCGACGTGCCGCGGCTTGGACTGGACGGACGGTGGCAGTTCTTCAACAAGTTTTATCTTGGCACGCCGTTCCGGCGCGTGCGCATGGCGTGGCGCCGGCTCAACGCGGTCCCGCAATTCGTCGACTCGAGCGGCTGAGCAGTCGCCGGTTAAAGCCCGCTGAACCAGTTGTAGCCCTGGTTTTCCCAATAGCCGCCGGCGTCGTTGTTCTGCACCCACATGGCGGTGACGTATTTCGGATTCTTGAAACCGAGCTTGGTGGGAATGCGGATCTTGATCGGAAAGCCGTAAGCCTGGGGCAGCGTCTTGTGGTCGAATTTGAGCGCGAGTTGCGTCTGCGGATGCAGCGCGCTCGGCATGTCGATGGTGTTGGAATAGCCTTCGGCGCACTGGAACCAGACATATTTGGCTTTGGTATCGGCGCCGATCAGCTTGAGAAAGTCCGACAGCCGCACGCCCTGCCAGGAGCCGATCGCGCTCCAGCCCTCGACGCAAACCAGCCGGGTGATCTGCGAAACTTCCGGCAGCTTGTTCAGCTCCGCGAGCGTCCACGGCTTCTTGTTGTCGACCAGGCCGCCGATTTCCAGCTGGTATTTGTCGCCGTCGATATCCGGCGCTTCGTCCTCGGCGTAGTAGGCGTTGAACGGGAACGGCCGGGTGATGGCGCTCTCCGGAAAGGTCGGCGCCAGCGTGGTCTCGCTGAACAGGCGCGCCTGGACCCAGTCGTTGAAATTGGAAATGACGCGCAGCGCATTCTCCGAGGTCGGCCCGTCGATGATGTCGCAACCGGTCAGCATCGCCAGCGCGCCGAGGCTCGTCGCGCCGCGCAAGAACAGCCGCCGCGACGGATCCGGCAACAGCTTCGCCGCGTCCTTGATCAGGAGTTTAGTATCGACGCCTTTGATCGGCTTTCGCGGACGGGACATCGCATTCTTCCTTCAACGGCCGAAGATCATGGCGCGCAGGCTTTTCGGTACGATCAGCGCCAGCACGATATGCACGGTCAGAAACGCCACGATCGAGGCCATGGCGAAAAAATGCACATAGCGCGCCACATTATAGCCGCCGAACAAGTCCGTGAGCCATTTGAGCTGTACCGGCTTCCAGATCGAGAGGCCGGACAGCACGATGACGATGCCGGCCAGGATCACGCCGAGATAGAGGAGCCGCTGCACCGCGTTGTAGACTGCAAGATCGTCATGCGCGAGCCTGCCGCGCAATGCCGCGCGCAGGTCGCGAATGACTTCGCCGAGCCGGATGGGAAACAGCTTGCGGCGAAAGCGTCCGGTCGCGATACCGAGCGTGACATAGGCGATGCCGTTGAGGATCAGGAGCCACATGGCGGCGAAATGCCACAACAACGCTCCGGCAAGCCATTCGCCGAGCGCAAAGTGGTGGGGAAAGTAAATGAAGCTGAACAGCGGCGAGGCGTCGTAGATTTGCCAGCCCGAGCCGATCATCAGCAGCATGGCGAGCGCATTGATCCAATGCGTGACACGGACCCAGCGCGGATGGATGAGCGGTCCCGCCGAACTATCGGGCAGCACTGACGAGTTGCCGGCGAATTCCGCGGTCATGGGCAGGCTTCTAGCAAAATGCTGGCGCCCACGCGCCTCACATTTGTGTCAGAGGGAGGCCTCTCCCCGCCGGGCGGGGAGAGGTAAAGCGCCGACTACGGCAACAGCACCGTATCGATGACGTGGATAACCCCGTTCGACTGCAGAACATCCGCAATCGTGACAGTGGCCACGTCGCCCTTGGCGTCGGTGACGGTGAGCTTGCCGGGGCTGGCTTCCTTAACCGTAAGGTCCTCGCCCGCGACGGTCTTCAGATGCGCTTCGCCCTCGCCGTCCTTGACCGCTTTCATCAACGTGACAGCGGTCATACGGCCGGGGACGACGTGATAGGTCAGCACCTTCACCAGCGTCGCCTTGTTCTCGGGCTTGAGCAGATTGTCGACCGTGCCCGCCGGCAGCTTGGCGAAAGCGGCGTTGGTCGGCGCGAACACCGTGAACGGGCCGGGGCCTTCCAGGGTCTGGACCAGTCCGGCGGCCTTCACCGCGGCGACCAGCGTGGTGTGGTCCTTCGAGTTCACCGCGTTCTGGATGATGTTTTTCGACGGATACATCGGCGCGCCGCCGACGGTCACGGTCTTCTCCGACATCTGCGCGTAGACCGGCGCGGACGCCATGGCGCCGAAAGCGAGAGCGGCGGCGGTAGCCAACAGGACGAAACGCTTGGACATGAAAGTCTCCATTCTTCATTTCGAGGTTGCGGCGGCGGACCGCCGGCGACGCCGGGTCGGATTGCGTCGTCGGCAACAGATACGGGGCGTATCGGCGGCGGTTTCAGCCGCACGGTCACGGCTGCGTGAACACTTCCCCGACACCATTCGGTGCGGTATGAAGCGGCCGCCAAGTGCCGGGGTTCGCTTTTGAATTTCGCGGTAAAGGTGTTGCAACATGTCGAAGACCAGTCCCGGCAATTTTTTCGAAGATTTTCGCATCGGCCAGGTGATCCGCCACGCCACGCCGCGCACGGTCACCACCGGCGACGTCGCGCTCTATACCGGCCTGTTCGGCGGGCGCTTTGCCGTGCAATCGTCGGACGCCTTCGCCAAGGCGATCGGTTATCCGCGTTCGCCGATCGACGATCTGCTGGTCTTCCACATCGTGTTCGGCAAGACCGTGCCGGACGTGTCGCTCAATGCGGTGGCCAATCTCGGTTACGCCAATTGCTGTTTCCGCAGCCCGGTCTATCCCGGCGATACGCTCAACGCGCAATCCGAGGTGATCGGACTGAAGGAAAATTCGAGCCGCAAGACCGGCATCGTCTATGTGCGCACCACCGGCTACAACCAGGAGCAAAAGCCGGTGCTCGAATATGTGCGCTGGGTGATGGTGCGCAAACGCGACGAGGCGGCGCCGGCGCCCGGCGACCACGTGCCGCGGTTGCCGACCGCGCTCGAGCCGAAAGTTCTGGGCGAAGCCTGCCCGGCGATTAGCATTGCGGCCTACGATTTCGCGCTTGCCGGCGCGAACTACAAGTTCGGCGACTACCAAGTCGGCGAGAAGATCGACCACGTCGACGGCATCACCGTCGAGGAAGCCGAGCATATGATCGCGACGCGGCTCTACCAGAACACCGCGCGCATTCATTTCGACCAGTTCGCCGCCAAGCAGGGCCGCTTCGGCCGGCGCTTGATCTATGGCGGCCACGTCATCTCGCTGGCCCGCGCGCTGTCGTTCAACGGCCTCGCCAATGCCTTCCATGTCGCCGCCATCAATGGCGGCCGCCACGTCGCGCCGCTGTTTGCCGGCGGCACCGTCTTTGCCTGGTCGGAAGTCTTGGCTAAATCCGAGCTGCCCGGCCGCGACGATATGGCCGCGTTGCGCCTGCGCACCGTCGCGACCTGCGACAAGCCGTGCGGCGATTTCCCGTACAAGACCGGCGACGAATACGATCCCGCGGTCCTGCTCGACCTCGACTACTGGGTGCTGATGCCGCGGTGACGGTGTCCGGGATGCCTGTCCATCAATGAAGGTCTGTGAGACGCCGTCCAACTTTTGCCATCGGCGATGAGATGCTTGCGCGCGACAGCAGGCAATGGGCTGAACTGGTGCAGTTATGCAGGGGGGAGTCAGTGCGACAAGACGATATGGCCCGCTCCTTTGACGAAATTCACGGAACGGACACCGCCGGCGGCATCCGCGTTGAGAATCTCCGGATCGATAGCGCCAACAGAAAGCATGGGCATCCCTACGAACCCATGCCGCCGAGATTGTTTGACAAGTTGCTCAAGAGCGCAAAAGTGCGGCACGAAGACTACGTCTTCGTTGATTTCGGCTCCGGAAAGGGGCGCACGCTTCTTCTTGCGTCACATTATCCGTTCAAGAGTGTGATCGGCGTCGAATATGCCCTGGATTTACATACGATAGCCTTGAACAATATCGCGCAGTATCGAAGCGCTGGGCAGCGTTGTTTTAACATAGCGGCGGCGCACATCGACGCAACGGACTACGTGCTGCCCTTGGAGCCGCTGATTTGCTTCTTCTTCAATCCGTTTGACGAAAAGATAATGCGGGCCGTTCTCACCAACTTTAGGAATTCGCTGGATCGCCATCCCAGAGACGTAAAATTCATTTATTACATGCCGCAGTACGTTCATTTATTCGACGAGCTTGGCTTTTCCAGAGGCCAGCTCATGGCTTGCGAAGCAACACCGGAAGACTTTCAGGAATCGGCGCAGGACCGGATAGTAGCTCGCTGAATGTCTGTTGTGGGATGCGCGGAGGCTACGGCTTCGCCCGCAAATGCTCGACCAGCTGCCGCGCATAGAGCGGCAGTTCGTCGCGTCGCTGCACGCAGATGCGTCAGATCGCGCACCGCCCAGGGATCGGACAGCGTGACCACCGCGATCGCCATGGTCTTCGACACGCGGCGCGCGGTCGTTTCCGGCACGATGCCGATGCCGACCTTGCATTCGACCAGCCGGCAGACCGCATCGAAGCTGCGCAACTGCACGCGCAGCCGCAACGGCCGGCCGATTCGCACCGCCTTGGTGGCGAGGAAGCGCTGCAGCGCGCTGGCGCGATCGAGCCCGACGAAGTCGTGGTCGAGCACCTCCTCGAAGCCGATCTTGGCGCGCTTGGCGAACGGGTGGTCGCGCGCGACGACGAGCACGAAGCGGTCGCGGCGGAACGGATAAGTCTCCAGCGCGCCGGCATCGACGGTGCCGGCGACGATGCCGAGGTCGGCAACGCCTTCGGCGATCAGGCCGACGATCTCGTCGCTCAGCCGCTCTTCCAGATCGACGCTGACATTCGGATGCGCGGCAAGGAACGATGACAGCGCTTCCGGCAGAAATTCGGTCAGCGCATTGGTGTTCGACAGCACGCGGATCTGCCCGGCCAGGCCGCCGCCATAGGCGCCGAGGTCTTCGTGCAGGCGCTCGGCCTGGCGCAGGATGGCGCGGGCGTGCTGCAGCAACGTGCGGCCGGCCTGCGTCGGCGTCACGCCTTGCCGGCCGCGCGTGAGCAGCGGCGACGCCGAGCACGTCCTCCATGTTGCGGATGCGGGTCGAGGCGGCGGCGAGCGCCAGATGCGCGCGTTCGGCGCCGTGGGTGATGCTGCCGGCTTCGACCACGTGGCGAAACAGGCTGAGATCGGCGAGATCGAAGCGCATGCAAAGAACGCTTCCTTCGTATTATGCGAAGTCAGACTTAACATAATGCCCATTGTATATTGGATTTCTCAAGGCTAATCTTTCGTATGGCACGAAATGTTACGGACCGCGAATCTGCGGAGATTCGCGGCCTGTTGCATTGCGGCACGGCGCGGATTGGATAGGAACGGATCGCAAGCTTGGCGCGGCGGCGCCGAGCGAATTCGGATGAGCACGATGGCCGAAACACGCCCCTCGAAGGCGCCCCCGCCGAACGGCCGCTGTCGCCGCACCTGCAAATCTACCGGCCGATGCTGACGATGATGATGTCGATCGTGCATCGCATCACCGGCTTCGGCGCTGTATTTCGGCACGCTGCTGCTGGCCTGGTGGCTGATCGCCGCCGGCCGAGCCCCAACGCCTATGCGCAGTTCCAATGGTTCGCCGGCTCGCTGGATCGGCCGGCTGATCCTGTTCGGCTACACCTGGGCGCTGATCCATCACATGCTCGGCGGCATCCGCCACCTGATCTGGGATACCGGCCGCGGCTTCGGGCCGAGCGAGCGCGAGTGGCTCGCCGCCGCCAACCTGATCGGCTCGATCGCGATCACGATCGTCTTGTGGATCGTCGGCCTGCTCGCCATGGGAGGCCCGCGATGAGCGCTCCCGCAAGCACATCCGCACGCCGCTGGCGCGCGTGCGCGGCCTCGGCGCGGCCCGATCCGGCACCGGACATTTCTGGCACCAGCGGCTCACCGCGGTCGCCAATATTCCGCTGACCATCGCGGCGGTGATCATCGTGATCATGCTGCTCGGCCGCAACCAGGCCGCCGTGGCGCAGATTCTCGGCTCGCCTGCCGTCGCCATCATCATGCTGTTGTTCATCGTCTCGATCACCGTCCACATGCGGATCGGCATGCAGGTGATCATCGAGGATTACGTGCACGACGAGATCGGCCAAGCTCACCTTGCTGATGGCCAACACATTCTTCACCATCGCCGTCGGGCTTGCCTGCGGTCTACGGCATCCTCAAGCTTTCGTTCGGATTGTGAGCATGGCAGAGAACGGAGCAAACGGCGGCAGCGCGGCGCCCGCCATCAACGGCCGCGCCTATCCGATCGAAGATCACGCCTACGACGTCGTCGTCATCGGCGCCGGCGGCGCCGGCCTGCGCGCCGTGGTCGGCTGCAGCGAAGCGGGCCTGCGCACCGCCTGCATCACCAAGGTGTTTCCGACCCGCTCGCACACGGTGGCGGCGCAGGGCGGCATCGCCGCCGCGCTCGGCAATATGGGCGAGGACGACTGGCGCTGGCACATGTACGACACCGTCAAGGGCTCGGACTGGCTCGGCGACCAGGACGCCATCGAATATATGTGCCGCAACGCGCCGGAAGCCGTCTACGAGCTGGAACATTGGGGCCTGCCGTTCTCGCGCCGCGAGAGACGGCAAGATCTATCAGCGCCCGTTCGGCGGCATGACCACGCATTACGGCAAGGGCACCGCGCAGCGCACCTGCGCCGCCGCCGACCGCACCGGCCACGCCATGCTGCACACCATGTACGGCCAGGCGCTGCGCCACTCGACCGAGTTCTTCATCGAATATTTCGCCATCGACCTGATCATGGACGACGACGGCCGCTGCCGCGGCGTCGTCGCCATCAATCTCGACGACGGCTCGATCCATCGCTTCTCGCGCGCAGATGACGATCCTGGCCACCGGCGGCTATGGCCGCGCCTATGCCTCATGCACCGGCGCGCATACCCAGACCGGCGACGGCAACGCCATGGTGCTGCGCGCCGGCCTGCCGCTCGCAGGACATGGAATTCGTGCAATTCCATCCGACCGGCATCTACGGCGCCGGCGTGCTCATCACCGAAGGCGCGCGCGGCGAAGGCGGCTATCTGGTCAATTCCGAAGGCGAGCGCTTCATGGAGCGCTATGCGCCGTCCGCCAAGGATCTCGCCTCGCGCGACGTGGTCTCGCGCGCCATGACCATCGAAATCCGCGAAGGCCGCGGCGTCGGGCCGAAGAAGGACCACATCTTCCTGCATCTCGACCATCTCGATCCGAAGATTCTCGCCGAGCGGCTGCCCGGCATCACCGAAGTCGGCGCGCATCTTCGCCGGCGTCGATCTCACCCGCGAGCCGGTGCCGATCGTGCCGACGGTGCATTACAACATGGGCGGCATCGCCACGAATTATCACGGCGAGGCGCTGATCAAGAAGGACGGCAATCCCGATCACGTCGTGCCCGGCCTGATGGCGCTCGGCGAAGCGGCCTGCGTCTCGGTGCACGGCGCCAACCGGCTCGGCTCGAATTCGCTGATCGATCTCGTCGTGTTCGGCCGCGCCGCGGCGCTGCGCTGCGCCGAAATCCTCACCGCCAACGACAAGCAGCCGGAACTGCCGAAGGATTCCGCCGAGCGCTCGCTGTCGCGGCTCGACAAATTCCGCAACGCCTCGGGCGGCACGCCGACCGCGCAGCTGCGCGCCAGGATGCAGCACGTGATGCAGACCAATTGCGCCGTGTTCCGCACCGGCGAGGTGCTGCAGGAAGGCTCGAAGCTGATCCACGAGGTCTATGACGGCATCGGCGACGTGCGCGTCTCCGACCGCTCGCTGATCTGGAATTCCGACCTGATCGAGACGCTGGAATTCGCCAACCTGATCGAGCAGGCCGTGGTCACCATGGATTCCGCGGTCAACCGCACCGAAAGCCGCGGCGCCCATGCGCGCGAGGATTTCCCCGACCGCGACGACAAGAACTGGATGAAGCACACGCTGTCGTGGCTCGACAACGCCACCGGCAAGGTCACCATCGACTACCGGCCGGTGCACACCTACACGCTGACCAACGACGTATCCTATATCGAGCCCAAAAAGCGGGTGTACTGAGCGGCTTATGAGGTTCCGATGGTCCAGTTCACGCTGCCGAAAAATTCCAAGATCGAGCGAAGGCAAGACCTGGCCGCATCCGGCCAAGGCCGAGAGCCGAGCGCGAATACCGCATCTATCGCTGGAACCCGGACGACGGCCACAATCCGCGCATCGACACCTATTACGTCGACACCGGCGATTGCGGGCCGATGGTTCTCGACGCGCTGATCTGGATCAAGAACAACGTCGACGCCGACGCTGACCTTCCGCCGCTCCTGCCGCGAGGGCATCTGCGGCTCCTGCGCCATGAACATCGACGGCACCAATACGCTCGCCTGCACCAAGGCGATGGGCGAGATCGACGGCGCGGTGCGCATCTATCCGCTGCCGCACATGCCGGTGGTGAAGGACCTGGTGCCCGACCTCACCAATTTCTACGCCCAGCACGCCTCGATCGAGCCGTGGCTGCAAACCGTGTCGCCGACGCCGCAGAAGGAATGGAAGCAGAGCCACGACGACCGGCAAAAGCTCGACGGGCTCTACGAATGCATCCTCTGCGCCTGCTGCTCGACCTCGTGCCCGAGCTATTGGTGGAATTCCGACCGCTATCTCGGCCCGGCCGCGCTGCTGCAGGCGCAGCGCTGGATCGTGGACTCGCGCGACGAGGCGACCGGCGAGCGGCTCGACAATCTGGAAGACCCGTTCCGGCTCTATCGCTGCCACACCATCATGAATTGCGCCAAGGCCTGCCCGAAGCACCTCAATCCGGCCAAGGCGATCGCCGAGATCAAGCGCGACGCTGGTCGAGCGGCAGGTGTAGCCGTCATTCCGGATTGCCGCGCAGCGGCAAGTCCGGAATCCATAACCACGGACTGCGCAAAACAATTATCGATCGCGACTATGGATTCCGAGCTCGCGCATCCGCGCGCTCCGGAATGACGGGCTACAGTTTCAGCTTCCGCTTCCGCTGCCCCAGCGTGCGCAGCCGCAGCGCGTTGAGGCGGATAAAGCCTTCGGCGTCGCGCTGGTCGTAGGCGACCGCGCCCTCCTCGAACGTCACCAGGTCCTGATCGTAGAGCGAATATTTGCTCTCGCGCCCGACCACGCCGACATTGCCCTTGTAGAGCTTGAGCCGCACGCGGCCGCTGACGAATTCCTGGCTCTTGTCGATCGCCGCCTGCAGCATCTCGCGCTCCGGCGAGAACCAGAAGCCGTAATAGATCAGCTCGGCATATTTCGGCATCAGCTCGTCTTTGAGATGCGCGGCGCCGCGATCGAGCGTGATCAATTCGATGCCGCGATGCGCGGCGAGCAGGATGGTGCCGCCCGGCGTCTCGTACATGCCGCGCGACTTCATGCCGACGAAGCGGTTCTCGACCAGATCGAGCCGGCCGATGCCGTGCGTGCGGCCGAGCGCGTTGAGCTGCGTGAGCAATGTGCGCCGGCGACAGTTGTCTTGCCGTCGATCGCGACCGGATCGCCGCGCTCGAAATCGATCGTGATATAGTCCGGCTTGGTCCGGCGCCTGCTCCGGATCGTCGGTGCGCGAATAGACGTAATCCGGCACTTCGCCGGCCGGGTCTTCCAGCACTTTGCCCTCGGACGAGGTGTGCAGAAGATTGGCGTCGGTCGAGAACGGCGCCTCGCCGCGCTTGTCCTTGGCGATCGGAATCTGGTTCTGCTCGGCGAAGGCGAGCAGCGCCTCGCGCGATTTGAAATCCCATTCGCGCCACGGCGCGATGACTTTCACGTCGGGCTTGAGCGCGTAATAGGCGAGCTCGAAGCGCACCTGATCGTTGCCCTTGCCGGTGGCGCCATGGGCGACGGCATCGGCGCCGACTTTCTCGGCGATCTCGATCTGCTTCTTGGCGATCAGCGGCCGCGCGATCGAGGTGCCGAGCAGATACTGGCCCTCGTAGAGCGCATTGGCGCGGAACATCGGAAACACGTAGTCGCGGACGAATTCCTCGCGCAAATCCTCGATGAAGATGTTCTCCGGCTTGATGCCGAGCGTCAGCGCCTTCTCCCGCGCCGGCTCGAGCTCCTCGCCCTGGCCGAGATCGGCGGTGAAGGTGACGACCTCGCAGCCATAGGTGGTCTGCAGCCATTTGAGAATGATCGAGGTGTCGAGCCCGCCGGAATAGGCCAGCACGACTTTTTTCACGTCTCTTCTTGCTGGCGTCGGGCATGACCAATCCTGGAAGCTCTACGGCGGCGACATGCCCGCCCGAAATGCGCGCGGACTATAGGCGGGCGCGGCGGGCCGACGCAAGCCGTCGGCCGAGCGTGCCTCAGGACGGTCTTCGGCCGCTGTCGCGGCCGCCAAGCCGCCGCGCCAGCGCCGCGAGCCCGTCGCGCAGGCTTCGCCGTCCGCTCGAGCGGGCGCTCGACCGCCGCGTCGTCGATGCGCGTCGCCGGCCAGCGATAGATCAGGCCGTGGACCAGTCCAGATCAGCAGGATACATGAACACGCCGGCGAACACGACGTCGGAGAAAAAATGCGCGCCGCCGGCGATGCGCAGCACGCCGATGCCGACGCCGAAGGCGAGCGCCGCGCCATAGGCGAGCGGCCGCCATTCCGGCGGCGCCAGCGCGGCCGGCGCCAGCGTCCAGAACGCGCCCGACGGCTCGCCGGCGATGAACGAGCAATTGTCCGGACAATCGCCGCGCGGATCCCACCACGGCGTGAAGCGATAGTCGCCGCCGAACTGGTGCACGTCGATCGGACGCGCCCGCGCCCCAATGGTCCTTGAGGATGACGTTGGTGAGGAGGCCGGGGCCGAGCGCCAGCGTCGCGATGAGGAACAACGCGGCGCGGCCTTCGATCAGCATGCGCCGCCGCGGCAGATCAGCTTGCCGAGAACGGCGAGAAAGGCCGGCAGCACAAGGAGCGTGATGACCAGCGCGCCGCTTCGCGCGTGTGCTGCACCCACGGCTGGGCATTGACCGTCGAACAAGGTTGGCGGCGCCGGATCGAAGAACAGCGCGGCAATATCGAGATCGAGCTGCGGATCGACGGCGCAGATCACGCCGACCGCAACGACCGATCGACAGCGCGATCGCCAAGTCCGGTCCGATTCATCGCGATCACTTCCACGCGCCGGCGCGTGCGGCCGGCGAACAGCCAATAGACCAGGCCGCCGGCGATGCCGGCCGCGGCAAACACTTCGCGCTCGCGCGCGATGTCGACGCCGGCCGGCGCGATATAGCCGGCGAAATCGAGGCCGTAACGCCATGGCCAGCGCCAACGCGCCGCCGATCACGCCATAGACGAGGACCGAACGCGAGCGCGAAACCTTCGGTGAGTGACGATGGCGAGCAGCGCCGGCAAAAAGCCGACGACGAAGATGATGAGCGCGCCGAGCCCGACGATCGCCCACATCGCCGCCGACTGCGCATGCGACGACTGCACGCCAAGCGACCTGAAAAGATCATCCCATTCCGGCGCCAGCGTGCCGAGCGCCAGCACAAGCGACGCGGCGATGCAGGCCCAGACATAGCCGACGAACATCATCAACGATGCGGAGCGACGGTCATAGCGCGCCATGGACTAGTCGTTAGTCGGTCATCGCCATGGCGCGCAGCGCCAGGCGCTCGCGGGCGGAGAGCTTTTCGGTCGCGCTTTTGAGCTGGCCGCAGGCGGCGAGAATGTCGCGGCCGCGCGGCGTGCGCACCGGCGAGGCATAGCCGGCGTCAAACACGATTTCGGAGAATTTCTCGATCTGCTCCCAGTCGGAGCATTCGTATGTCGTTCCCGGCCACGGATTGAACGGGATGAGATTGATCTTGGCCGGAATGCCCTTGAGCAGACGCACCAGCGCCTTGGCGTCGGCGAGCGAATCGTTGACGCCCTTGAGCATGACATATTCGAAGGTGATGCGCCGCGCATTGGAAACGCCGGGATAATTGCGGCAGGCGTCGAGCAGTTCGCGCAACGGATATTTGCGATTGAGCGGCACCAACTGGTCGCGCAGTTCGTCGGTGACGGCGTGCAGCGACACCGCGAGCATGGTGCCGATCTCCGCGCCGGCGCGCGCGATGTTGGGCACGACGCCGGAGGTCGACAGCGTGATGCGCCGCTTGGAGATGCTCAAGCCGTCGCCGTCGGCAACGACATCGAGGCCGTCGCGCACCGCCTCGAAATTATAGAGCGGCTCGCCCATGCCCATCATGACGATGTTGGAGACCAGGCGCTTGCGCTCGCCGTCCGCGCCGGCGGCGCTCGTTCGCCAGCCGTCCAGTCGCCGAGCCGGTCGCGCGCCAGCACCACCTGGCCGGCGATCTCGGCCGCGGTGAGATTGCGCACCAGCCGCTGCGTGCCGGTGTGGCAGAACGTGCAGTTGAGCGTGCAGCCGACTTGGCTCGAAATGCACAGCGTGCCGCGGTCGGTTTCCGGAATGTAGACGCATTCGACTTCGTGGGGCGCGGCCGTCGAGTTCGCCGGGCAGGCGCAAGAGCCATTTGCGCGTGCCGTCGACCGAAATCTGCTCGGCGGCGATTTCCGGGCGCGCCAGCGTGAAGCGCTGCGCCAGCGCGGTCGCGCAAATCCTTCGACAAGGTCGTCATCGCGTCGAAGTCTTGCGACGCCGCGCACATAGAGCCAGTGCCAAATCTGCTGCACGCGCATGCGGCGCTGCCGCTCCGGCACGCCGGCCTGCGCCGAGCGCCTCGGCAAGCGCATCGCGCGTCATGCCGACGAGCGAGGGCTGTGCCGGCGCGGCATAATCCTCCAGCGGCCGCTTTTCGAAGAACAGCGCCGCCTCGGCGCGTTCGGTTGCAGTGGCTGCCAAGGACTTCATCGTCAATCCAACTTCATCGTCGATCCAAGATCGAAGCTTCCGCGCGCAAAGCGCGCCTGCCGCATAGATGAGGGCTGACGAAATGGCGACTCTTAACAGCACGAAGCCTAACGACAGGATTCGTCTATTTGCATTCCTGGGCGACGCGGTCGAGCGCCTGCGACAGCCTCTTGAGCGTGAATGTGTCGGTCGTTTGCGTGCCCTTGGCCGACTCGCCCTTGACGACGCGCGTTATCGCCGGCCCGCATGGCGTCGACCATCTGCGCTTCCTCGGCCGCGTTCTTGATCCAGGCGCCGTCCTGCTGGGTGTAGAGCGCGAAGGTGGTCGAGCCGATTTGCGCGCTCGCCTCGGAGCCCGGCTTGAACGGATAGCCGATGATGATCGAGACCTCGTTGGCCACCTTGTCCGCCGGCCGGGTGGAGATGAACATGTAGATCGGGTTGCGCGGCCGGTTCGGCGGATTGGTCTCCGAGGACGCCGGCTTGGCGATGGCAAAGCAGACCTTCTTGCCGCCCGGCGAGGCCGTGTAGGCGCCCCAATCGCCATATTGGCCAAGGAGCTTCGGCTGGACGCCGCCCATGGCTGCAGGCTTGGCCGGCGCGGCGCGGGTTTCTCAGCGGCCGTAGCGGGCTTGGGTGCCGGCTTGTGGCGCCGGCTTGGGTTTTGGCTTCGGCTTGGTGGGGGCCGTGGGCGCTGCCGCAGGCGCGGCGGAGGCGGGTGCAGCCGGCTGCTGGGCGAACGCCGGAACGGCAAATGCCGCTGCAAGCAGCAGCAAAAAGGCAAGCTGCCATCGTCGATCCATGCGCATATGCCTCGCGGAGGGCACCCCGCCCTGATTAGCAATTCTGTCATTTTAATCCAATTCGGCCGAATACGGAATGAGATAGGCAAGGGTCATACGGGCTTTATCGCTCACCTGACCGGTCTGAAGGGGGCGGCCGCAGCTGCGGCGAATGGCACGCCTGACCGGTTGGCCCAGCGCGCCGCGCTCGACGTTCCACCGCGTGCCTGGCTGACGGTGGTGAGATGCCGGGGTGACGGAAGCCTGATATGAAGCGCGCATGAAAGCCGTTCTCTGCACGCATTTCTGCACGCCCGACGAACTCGAACTCGCCGATATCGACGAGCCGCAAGCCGGCCCGGGCGAGGCGGTGGTGCGCGTCAAAGCGGCGGCGCTGAATTTTTTCGACACGCTGATCATCGCCGGCAAATATCAGCACAAGCCGCCGTTTCCGTTCTCGCCGGCGGCGGAATTCGCCGGCGTGGTCGAGAGCGTCGGCAGCGGCGTCGCCGGCATCGCTCCGGGCGACCGCGTCATGGGCAATATCGGCTGGGGCGCGGCGCGCGAAGCGGTCGCCGTTCCGGCGCAAGCGCTGGTGAAAGTTCCCGACGGGCTCGATTTCGACCGCGCCGCCGGTCTGACCGTCACCTACGGCACGACGCTATACGCGCTGCAAGAGCGCGCCGAACTCAAGTCTGGCGAGACGCTGGCCGTGCTCGGCGCCTCCGGCGGCACCGGGCTCGCGGCGGTCGAGATCGGCAAGATCATGGGCGCGCGCGTCATCGCCTGCGCGTCCTCGGACGACAAGCTCGCCTTCGCCCGCGAGCACGGCGCCGACGAAACGGTGAACTACGCGCGCGAAGATTTGCGCGGTGCGCTCAAGACGCTTGGCGGCGAGCACGGCATCGACGTCGTCTACGATCCGGTCGGCGGTCCCTATGCGGAGCCCGCCGTGCGCGCGCTGGCGTGGCAAGGCCGCTATCTGGTGGTCGGCTTTGCCGCCGGCGAAATTCCGAAACTGCCGCTCAATCTGGTGCTTCTGAAAAGCTGCGATATCCGCGGCGTGCTGTGGGGCACCTGGGTGCGGCGCGAGCCAGAAGCACAGCGCGCTCTGATGACGCAAATCGTTCAGTGGTGCGCGCAAGGCAAGCTCAGCGCGCATGTCCATGCGGTTTATCCTTTGGCGGAAATCGCCGCCGCCTTAAAGGCGATCGCCGACCGCAAGGTGATGGGAAAAATCGTGCTGCGGCCGTAGCGGTTTTAACTGCGCAGCCGCGCCAGCATGCTTTGCGCCGCCTGCCGATGTTCCGGCTTGACGTGCGAGGAGACGGCCTTAAATGCCAGCGCGAGCACCGCGGCATCGTCGGCGAGTCCGATCAGCGAAAGCGAATCGGGAATGACATCGTCGGGCACGACGAAATAGATCATCGCGCCAATCAGCACGACCTTGACGTAAAGCGGCGTCTGCCGATCGAAGGCACAATAGTATGAGGTCAGGACTTCTTCCAGAAACGGAATGCTCGCCGCCTCGCGCTTGAGTTTGCGCCAGAAACTGCGCCGCAGCCCCGCTTCGTCCGCGATGATCCGGCGGCGAAGCGCGGCAAAATCCTGCCAAGAAAAGCTCGGCCAAGCGGCGGCTTGTTGCCAAAAACTCATTGATTCTCCCCCGGACAATCGAGTGCCGGTGCGAAGATGGCGCCCAAAGGCGGCAGCCGCAAGGCGGCCCGCGCCCGGCCGGTTTGGCCGGCGCAGGTCCCTTAGCCCGCCAGTCTATCCATCGCCTCGGCGAGCTTGATGTCGCGCTCGGTCAAGCCGCCGGCGTCGTGGGTGGACAGCGTGACTTCGACGGTCTTGTAGACATTGAACCATTCGGGATGGTGGTCGAGCTTTTCCGCGACCAAAGCTGCGCGGGTCATGAAGCCGAAGGCTTCGTTGAAATCGGCAAAGACGAATTTCTTGGTAATAGCGTCGCGGCCCGATGCTTCGCTCCAGCCTTTGAGCCGGGCCAAGGCGGCTTTGCGTGCTTCGCCGGCGAGTTTTTAACTCATGTGCAAGCTCCGTCTCTATACGGGCGAACTCCGCCGACCCTCGCTATCGCAACTATGGGCCAAGATCATGAGATCGCCAACCGGCGGTCAACGCCGGCGAAGTCCGGAGGTTGCCATGAGGTTGCAATGGGCTGGTCTTTGAATATCGGGTCCGTCGCCGGCACGGCGATCCGCATCCCTGTGACATTTGCCATCCTGTTGTTTCTCGCCTGGATTTTTGGCTCCGGCCGGCCGGAGCGCGAGACCCGATCGACGGTGCCCCGTTACGGTGCGGGCCCTGCCGAAGTCGAGCCATAGAGGCAAACGAATATGGATCGTTCGCGATTAACCACAGTACCGGTTGCTGCTTGAGCGCGCGCCTGCGCCCTGGAGTCAAAACCGGCGAGCCGTGTTAGAGTTAACCATGCCGCCCGGCCTGCCGCAGCGTCCGCCTCTTGCCATGAGGTTTTGGCTTTTCCGACGATCCAAGGAAAGCCACAAGGCCGCGGCCGCGCAGGGCCACTCGTCGGGTTACGCCATGAGTATCGAGTCGCTCGAACATATGGTGCGAAGCCGGGTGCGGATGTTTCTGCGCCACACCTGGCTCGTCACCCTTCTCGGAACCGTCGCGGTCGTCGCCGCCGTCTGGGCGGGATTTTATTTCACCACCAAAGCCGATCACATGCGGATCGCTGTCGGGACGGTGGACGCCAAGTTCGTCCAGGCCCTGACCAACCAAATCGCGAAAGACCACCAGGATATTTCGTTACAGATCGTTCCGACCCAGGGGTCGGGAGAAACCGCGCAGGCGATCACCAAGGGCCAAGCCGATCTCGCGGTGCTGCCGAGCAATCTCGAAGACTCGGTGAACTGGCCGGTCATCGCCATCGTGCGGCAGAACGTGATGGCGTTGATCGTTCCGCCGGCAAGCGCCGCGGGCGACAAGACCACAGGCGGCAAGGCCGCGGCCGCGGCCAGCCCCAACGCCCCGGCTGCGAAAGCGGCGAAGAGCAGCAAAAGCGCCAAGGGCGCCAAGGGCTCAAAGACCGCCAAGGGCGGCAAAACTGCCAAGAGCGACGACAGTGACGACAGCGACTCGAGCGACGACAGCGGCGACAGCAGTAAGTTCGGCAAAGTCGCGCAACTTTCCGGCAAGCGCATCGGCATCGTGACCGGCAATGAGGCGACCGCCGGTTTGCTCGAACTGGTGTTGAGTCATTATGGCGTGCCGCTTGCCAAGGTGGCGGTATCGCAGATCGACCCGAAAAATCTTGCCGACGCCATCAAGGACAATCAGATCGACGCGCTGTTCGTGGCCGGCGCGGCGACCGGCCGGGACATTTCCAACGCGGTCGCGGCGGCGACGGTGAACGGCAAAGCGCCGTCCTTCATCGAGATCGACCAGGCCGACGGCATCGCCAAACGCAATCCGGCCTTTGATTCGATCGATATCGACGCCGGCACATTCGGTGGCAATCCGCCGACGCCCGACGACAGCCTCAAGAGTCTCAGCTTCGCCGAATATCTGGTGGCGCGAAAGTCGTACAGCGATTCCGTCATCGCCGCGCTATCGAAGATCGTTTATTCGTCGCGACAGGCGCTTGCCGCGGCGCTGCCGGGCGACGTCAAGATTGCAGCGCCGTCGACCGACAAGGACGCCGACGTCATCGTCCATCCCGGAGCGCTGGCATACCTTTCCGATAGCCAGCAGTCGTTTTTCGACAAATATGGCGACGATATCTTCTACGGCTTGCTGATTTTCCCGGTATTCGGATCGGCGATTGCCGGCGTGGCGAGCTATCTGCGCAGCAGCGGCCGGACCCGACGGCTGCGGCTTCTGCAGCGCGTCCTCGATCTGGTGCGCAAAGCGCATGCGGTGCCGACGATCGAGGCGATCGACCAGCTTCAGATCGAGGCCGACAATCTCGTGGTCGCGATCATCCACCAGGGCGAACACGAGGAATTCGACGAGACGGTGCGCATGTCGTTCGCCTTCGCGCTCGACCAGCTGCGCTTTGCCATTGCGGCGCGCCGCGACGCCCTTGCCGGCCAGGCTGGCGCGGCTGCGGGCAGCGCCACGGCTGCGGGCGCCAAGGCCGCCGCAGCGTAGATGGCCGCCGTAGCTTAAACGATTGCTTCTGCGCGATTCCTGACTATATACGGTCGCAATCGCGGGCCCCTTCGGGGCCCGTAACGGTTTAACGCTTTGAACGCATGAATCTTCGCAACATTGCCATCATCGCCCATGTCGACCACGGCAAAACCACGCTGGTCGACCGGCTTTTGCAGCAATCCGGCTCGTTCCGCGAGAACCAGCGCGTGGTTGAGCGCGCGCTCGATTCGAACGACCTAGAGCGCGAGCGGGGCATTACCATTCTCGCCAAGGCAACCTCGCTGGTCTGGCACGATACGCGGATCAATATCGTCGATACGCCCGGCCACGCCGATTTCGGCGGCGAGGTCGAGCGCATCCTCAATATGGTCGACGGCGCTTTGGTGCTGGTCGACGCCGCCGAGGGGCCGCTGCCGCAGACCAAATTCGTGGTGTCGAAGGCGCTCAAAATGGGGCTTCGCCCCATCGTGGTCATTAACAAGGTCGACCGCTCCGACGCCCGCCCGACCGAGGTCGCCAACGAGGTGTTCGACCTGTTCGCGGCGCTGGACGCGACCGAGGAGCAACTCGATTTCCCCATCCTCTACGGCTCGGCCAAGCAGGGCTGGATGGCATCCGATCCCGCCGGGCCCAAGGACCGGGGCATGGCGCCGCTGTTCGAGCTCGTCATTCGCCATGTCGCGCCGCCGCAGGTCGAGGACGGTGCCGTTCCGCATGCTGGGTACGATCCTCGAAGCCAACCCGTATCTCGGGCGCATCGTCACTGGCCGCATCTTCGCCGGCTCGGTGAAGCCCAACCAGCCGGTCAAAGTGCTCGACCGCAACGGCGAACTGGTCGAGGAGGGCCGCGTCACCAAGGTGCTTGCCTTCCGCGGCCTGGAGCGGGCGCCGATCGAGGAAGGTTTTGCCGGCGACATCATTGCCATCGCCGGCCTGCCGGACGCGTTCGTCTCGCACACGCTGTGCGCGCCGGAAGTGACCGAGCCGCTGCCGGCGCAGCCGATCGACCCGCCGACGCTGACCATGACGTTCCACATCAACGATTCGCCGCTCGCCGGCACCGAGGGCGACAAGGTGCAGAGCCGCGTTATCCGCGACCGTCTGCTGCGCGAGGCCGAAGGCAATGTCACGCTGCGGATCTCCGAAGTCCATGGAGAAGGATTCCATGGAAGTCGCCGGCCGCGGCGAATTGCAGCTCGGCATTTTGATCGAAACCATGCGGCGCGAGGGCTTCGAGCTTTCGGTGTCGCGGCCGAAGGTGCTTTATCAGCACGGCCCGTCGGGCGAACTCCTCGAACCGATCGAGGAAGTCGTCATCGACGTCGACGAGGAGCACTCCGGCATCGTGGTGCAAAAGCTTGCCGAGCGGAAAGGCGAGATGGTCGAGATGCGGCCCTCCGGCGGCGGCCGGGTGCGGCTCATCTTCTATGCGCCGACCCGCGGGCTGATCGGCTACCAGGGCGAACTCCTCACCGACACCCGCGGCACCGCGGTGATGAACCGGCTGTTCCACGCCTATGGCCCGCATCGCGGCGAGATCACCGGACGGCGCAACGGCGTGTTGATTTCCACCGATCAGGGCGATGCCGTCGCTTACGCCATGTGGAACCTGGAAGACCGCGGCCCAATGATGATCGAACCGGGCTGGAAGGTTTATCGCGGCATGATCGTCGGCGAGCACACCCGCGGCAACGACCTCGAGGTCAACGTGCTCAAGGGCAAGAAGCTGACGAACATCCGCACCCATTCCAAGGACGAGGCGATCCGGCTCACGCCGCCGATCCGCATGACCTTGGAAAAGGCGCTCGCCTATATCGAAGACGACGAATTGGTCGAAGTGACGCCGAAATCGATCCGGCTGCGCAAAAAGCTGCTCGATCCGGTCGACCGCAAACGCAACGAGCGGCGCAAAGAAGCCGAGCGCGTCTGAGCGTCCAAATCCGCGCGGAACACGCCGGATCGGGCACGCCATCCAAGCCTCATCCTGTCATAGATTTCGCGGCGTCGGACGCCGGCCGCGCAGAATCCGGCGAACCGTGACACGATTGCAACAGCCCGGCCGGATTGCGCCTGGACCTTGCATTTTCGCGCTCGCGATTATGGCCAGACCCGCCTGTTTTGGCTAATAATCCACATCGTTAACCGAAGATGAATCGAAAGCCTTGAAGGCCGTTGAATCGCTTGCTTTGATCGCACGGTGAATCGCGTGGTGAGCCGCAGGACGAGCATCGCATCATGAGCACTATCCTCATCGAGATCCGTCGCGCCCGGGCCTGCGATGCCGGCGCCGTCGCGGATGCCCACGATGAGGCATGGCGGACCGCCTATCAGGGCATCATCCCGGGCGCCGAACTGGAGAAGCTCATCAATCGTCGCGGCCCGGCGTGGTGGGAAAGCGCCATCCGCAAGGGCAGCCGCATCGCGCTTTTGCAATTCGGCGACAAGATCGCCGGTTACGCCAATTACGGGCGCAACCGGGCGCGCAGTCTCTATTACGACGGCGAGATCTACGAGCTCTATTTGCGGCCGGAATTTCAGGGGCTCGGCTTCGGCCGCCGGTTGTTCACCGCCGCCCGCCGCGATCTGGCGCAGAGCGCGCTCAAATCGCTGATCGTCTGGGCGCTGTCCGAGAACGAAAACGCCGTCGAGTTCTACCGCGCGCTCGGCGGCAAGGCGGTGGCCCGCAGTTCCGAGAAATTCGGCACCCGCGTGCTCGACAAAGTCGCCTTCGGCTGGAATAGCTGACCGGGCCATTTTGGACCGGTCATTCCCGAAACCGCGAAGGGCCCGCGCGAAGTCGCGCGGCCCGATGACAACTGCGGTTGTCGGGAATCCATAATCCCCACCTGAGCAGACTTGCGCCGATTGTGGATATGGATTCCGGGCTCGCGCCTTCGGCGCGCCCCGGAATGACTCAGGATCACACCTCCGGCGGCGGCAATCCGGCCTGCGCGCAGGCCGCATGCAACGTGTTGACCAACAGACAAACGATCGTCATCGGTCCGACGCCGCCGGGCACCGGCGTGATGGCGCCGGCCACTTCGCGAGCTTCGGCAAAATTCACGTCGCCGACGATGCGGGATTTGCCGGCGGCATCGGTCACGCGATTGATGCCGACGTCGATCACTGTTGCTCCCGGCTTGATCCAGTCGCCGCGAATGAATTCGGCGCAGCCGATGGCGACGCAAAGGAGTTCTGCGCGCCGGCAATAATCCGGCAGATTGCGGGTATGGGTATGCGCCACGGTAACGGTCGCGTTCTCGTTGAGCAGAACCTGCGACAGCGGATTGCCGACGATGTGCGAACGGCCGATCATCAGCGTGTCGACCCCGATCAGCGAACGATGCACGCTCTTGATCAGCTTGAGGCAGGCGACCGGCGTGCACGGCACCAAGGCCGGTTTCCCCATCATAAGGCGGCCGGCGTTGAGCGGATGAAAACCGTCGACGTCCTTGTCCGGATCGATGCTGTCGAAAATGCGCGCCGGATTGATCTGCGGCGGCAATGGCAGCTGCACCAGAATGCCGCTCACCGCCGGATCGGCATTGAGCGCCTGCACCAGCGCCAGCAGTTCCGCTTCGCCGGTCGCGGCGGGCAAATGATAGTCGAGCGGCCGCATGCCGACTTCGAGCAGCGCGCGCGATTTACTGGTGACATAGGTCTTGCTGGCTGCATTGTCGCCGACCAGCACGACCGCCAGTCCGGGCACGATGCCGTGGGCGCCGGTCAGGCGATGCGTTTCGGCTTTGACCGAAGCGCGCAGATTCGCGGCGATCGCCTTGCCGTCGATTATTTTCGCGGTCACGGCGTTTCAGTAGACGTTCGGCAGGATGTAAAGCGCGATCACATAACGGATGAAAACTATGATCAGAAACAATATGACCGGCGAAATATCGATGCCACCGAGATTGGGCAGCACGTTGCGGATCGGGCGCAGCGCCGGTTCGGTGATGCGGTACAGAAAATCGCCGATCATCGCGACGACGTGGTTGCGGGTATTCACCACGTTGAACGCCACCAGCCAGGAAAAGATCGCCATCGCGATCACGATCCAGACATAAAGTTGCAGAGCTAAATCGATGACCAGGAAAAGGGCGCGCATGGACCGGATTTGGGTTAAGGGTGGCAGAAACTAGCGAACTGAACGGTCGCGAACAAGTGAAGCTCGCAGGCCGCCGATGGGCGGCGAAGTGGGCACGCCGAGCCGTAGTTCGCGTAGCGGGCGAAGGCTGGTGGAGCCGAGGGGAGTTGAACCCCTGACCTCCTCATTGCGAACGAGGCGCTCTCCCAACTGAGCTACGGCCCCGCCAATCGGCAAATTTGCGCCTTGGTGGCGAGTGGGCGCCATTTAGGGCCGCCGTTTTATGCTGTCAAGGATGGGTAAAAATGCGCCGATGCGGCTATAAGAGCCGCAAATGACTTGACGAGCCGCCCCGGCGCTGTCGCTGTTGCGCCATCCCGCTTACGTCCGCTTTCTCTACGTGCGGATCGCCGCGTCGGTTGCGCAGCAAATCCAGGTCGTCGCGGTCGGCTGGCAAATGTATGAATTGACCAACAGCCCGTTTCACCTGGGCTTGATCGGTCTCGTGCAGTTCATCCCCGCCGTCGGTTTGTTCGTCCTCACCGGCCATGTGGCGGATCACTACGATCGGCGCCTGGTCACCTTCCTGGCGCAGCTGATCGAGGCAATCGCGGTCGCTGTGCTGGCTTTCGCCAATGGCAGCGGCCGGCTAACGCCTGGGCTTCTTCTCGCCATGGCCTTTATGGTCGGCACCGGCCGCGCCTTCGAGCAGCCGAGCCTGCAATCGGTGCTGCCGAATATCGTGCCGAGCGAGCTCTTGCCGCGCGCCATCGCCGGTTCGAGCTCGGCCTCGCAAACCGCCGTGATCGCCGGGCCGGCGCTCGGCGGCATCTTGATCGAAATCAGTCCGACCTTGGTGTTCACGGTCTGCGCGGCGCTGTGGCTCTCCGCCGGCCTAGTGATGCTCGGCATCGCCATGGAAGCGAAGCTTCCGGAGCGCGCGTCGCTCGACCTCAAGTCGATGTTCAGCGGACTGACTTTCATCGTCGGCCAAAAGGTCGTGCTCGGCGCCGTGCTGCTCGATCTGTTCGCGGTGGTGCTCGGCAATCCCACCGCGGTGCTGCCGATCTTCGCACGCGACATTTATCTCGCCGGTCCGCTCACCTTCGGCGTGCTGCGCGCCGCGCCCGCGGCCGGCGCCATCGCCATGGCGCTCGTCCTGGCGCGCTGGCCGGTTTCCGACCGGGTCGGCCGCATCATGTTCGCGACGGTGGCGATCTACGGCGTGGCGACGATTTTGTTCGCCGTGACGCCCAACTTCGTGCTCGCCATGGCCGCTTTGGCCGTCGTCGGCGCCTCAGACACCATCAGCGTCGTGATCCGCCAGACCATGGTGCAACTGCGCACGCCCGACCAGATGCGCGGCCGCGTCTATGCGGTGAATTCGATGGTCACCAATACCTCGAACCAGCTCGGCATTTTCCGCGCCGGCACCGCAGCCGCCGTGTTCGGCACGGTACCCTCGGTGCTGCTCGGCGGCTTGAGCACCATCGCGGTGGTCCTGATTTCGACCAAGATTTTTCGCGAACTCTATGTCGCCGACCGCTACCACGACCCGCAGCCGTAATGCCGGGCATGACTTCTGGAAGCATGACTCTGGAAGCATGACTCTGGAAGCATGGCTCTGGCAGCGGCGCCGCGGCTGCGGCATCATGGCAAGCGCCTGCGCCCGGGGTAAAGGAACACCGAATGCGACTGCTCACAGCGATCTGGCTTAGCCTCGCCATCCTCGCGATCGCGGCGCCGGCGCGCGCCGCCGCGCCTTGCGGCGGCGATTTCGGCGCCTGGCTCGCCGGCGTCAAACAGGAAGCGGCGGCCGACGGCATCTCGCAGCGCGCCATCCAAGCGGCGCTGGCCGGGGTGACCTTCGATCCGACCATCATCGCGCGCGACCACGCGCAGGGCGTCTTTAAGCAGAGCTTTGAGGAGTTTTCCGGCCGCATGGTGCCGCCGCGGCTGGCCCGCGCCCGACAGAAGATGCTGATATACGCCTCGCTGTTGAGCCGCATCGAGCAGCAATACGGGGTGCCCGGCGGCGTCATCGTCGCCATCTGGGGATTGGAGACCGACTTCGGCGCCGACACCGGCCATTTCTCGACCATCCGCTCGCTGGCTACGCTCGCTTACGACTGCCGGAGACCGGACAAGTTCCGCGGCGAACTCATCGCCGCGCTGCGCATGATCGATCGCGGCGACATGACGCCGGCCGCAATGCGCGGCGCCTGGGCCGGCGAGATCGGACAGACCCAGTTCCTGCCGTCGTCCTATCTGAAATATGCCGTCGACTTCGAGGGCAATGGCCGCCGCGATCTCATTCACGACGTGCCCGACGTGCTCGCCTCGACGGCCAATTATCTGAAAGGTTACGGCTGGCAGCGCGGCAAGCCCTGGGGCGAAGGCACCGCGAATTTCCAGGTGCTGCTGCAATGGAACTCGTCGCAGGTCTACACCAAGACCGTCGCCTATTTCGGGCAGCTCCTCGAATTGGGTCAGTAGCCGCAGCCGCGCTCACGCTGCCGCCAGCCAGCGCTCCAGAAATACGCTGAGCCAGGCGCGCGCCGAATAATCATAGACGGCGCGGTCGGCGAAATGGGTGTGCCGCGGTTTTGCCCCGGGCAGGTCGAAACGATCGTGACCGCGCGTCGTCCATTTATGCATCATGGCGTGGGTCACGTCGGGGTGGAATTGCAAGGCGAAACCCGCTCCGGCGCGGATCGCCTGGACCTCGAAAGTATCGCCCTTGGCGAGAAGCTCGGCGCCCGCCGGCAGGTCGAAACCTTCGCGATGCCATTGATAGACGCAGTCCGGCCAGGTTTCGACCATGGCAAGGCCGGCGGATGTCGGCCGGATCGGGTAATAGCCGATCTCGGCGTGACCCTCCGGGTGGCGGAACACTTTGCCGCCGAGCGCGCGGGCGAACATCTGGGCGCCGAGGCAGATGCCGAGAAACGGTTTACTTTCCTTCAGCGGCACGCCGATCCAATCGATCTCGCGCCGGATGTAATCGTCCGGGTCGTTGGCGCTCATCGGGCCGCCGAAGACGATGGCGCCGGCGTGTTCCGCCATAGTCGAGGGCAAGGGATCGTCGAACCGCGGCCGGCGCACGTCGAGCGGGTAGCCGAGATCGCGCAGCGCATTGCCGATGCGGCCGGGCGTCGAGTGCTCTCCGTGCAGGACGATCAGGATCGGCTGTTGCATGACGCCGGCGATTCGCTCGCTTTTGTAGAGTTTTACCGTCTCCTGCCCAGGAAGCAAAGCGCGCGCCAAATACCCTCAATGCGCCGTCAATCGCCGTACGCGGCGCCGACCCGCCGGTCGACGGCCGCCATCAACAGCGCGTTCGGCACGAAGCGCATCAGCGCAACCGCGATCCGGTTGCCGATACCGGCGATGACCACGCGGCGGCCGCGGATGAGGCCGTCATAGCCGATCTGCGCCACGCGGCGCGCCGGCAGTTCGAAGATTTTGGCGGCGCCGGGCAGCACCATTCCCGAGCGCGCCTGGAATCCGGTCTCGACCGGCCCCGGGCATAGCGCGCTGACCTTGATGCCGCGCGGCGCCAATTCGCGATGCAACGCTTCGCTAAACGACAGCACATAGGCCTTGCTGGCATAGTAAACCGCCATGCCCGGTCCGGGCAGGAAGGCGGCGATCGACGCCACGTTGAGTATGCCGCCGCGATGGCGCGCGAGGCTGTCGACAAAAGCCAGCGACAGTTCGGTGAGCACCCGCACATTGAGATCGATCATCGCGAGCTGTTCGTCGCGATGCAGTTTTGCCGCCGGACCGCTTAGCCCGAAGCCGGCATTGTTGACGACGTAGGCGGGTTCAAGCTCGCGCGCCGATAATTCCGTAGCGAGCATCGCCACCGCGTCGCGGCGCTCGAGATCGAGCGCCAGCACCGTCGGCCGCGGCCGACCGGCAGCCGCAATCTCACTCGGCCAGCGCCGCAAGCCGGTCTTGCCGCCGCGCCACCAGCACCAACTCGTGACCCTGCGCGGCAAACACGCGCGCCAATTCCTCGCCGATGCCGGCCGAGGCGCCGGTGATCAGCGCGACCGGTTTCATGCCACTTCGCCTTGATCGGCCGCGTCATCGGGCGCGCCCGGTTCGGCGGCGTCGCCGCCGACGCGGCGGCGCAGCGCGATCCGCTCCTGCGGCGACACGCCGAGGAGATCGGCGGCCCGCCACAACAGATTGTCCTCGAGCTCGTCGCGGCGGCCGTCGGCATAGACGATCTGCCACATCATCTCGACGATGCGGGCGCGGCCGCCCTCGTTGAGCGCGCGATTGAGCGCATGGGTGAAGTGATAAAGATCGACGGATTCCTGTTCGGCCGCCGTGGCTTTGGCGATCAATTCCGCGGTCGCCGCGTCGTCGAGCGCAAAGCCCTGCTTGAGCACGCTATGGAGCTTGTCGCGCTCGCTCGGCGAAATATCGCCGTCGATTACGGCGGCGTGCACCAGAAGCGCCGCTGCGGCGAGCCGGTAATCGTCGTCGGCGAATTGGCTGGGATGTTTGCCGCCCTCGGTAAAATCGGAAATGAAAGTCTTGAATGCTTCAAACATTGAGCCCTTCCCGGAGCGGGACATCACCGCAGGCTCATATCGCGACCCGATGCCGGCCGTTCAAGCCATTGGTTCACCAAGCGGCCCGATCAGGCCGCCCAGTCTTCCGTGTGCAGCCCGGGCACGCGCACGAACTCGCGCGCATTCGCCGTCACCAGCGTTGCGCCGCGGCGGCGCGCCTGCGCGGCGATCAAGACGTCGTAGGGACCGATCGGCGTGCCGGCCTTGGCAAGCGCCGCTCTGATGTCGCCCGCCTCGCGGGCGTCCTCGGCATCGAAATTCAAGACCCGAATGGGTCCAGCCAGGAAATCCACCAGCCGGTCGGTGTTGCGTTGCCGGTGGCCGCTGTTGGCGGCGCCGTACCAGAGTTCAAACAAGACAATGACCGACATGGTCAGCGCAGCGCCATTGTCCTGCGCCCGAGCGATCCGTGAACGCACCGGCGATGTTGGATTATTGAGCGCGACGACGATGGCGTTGGTATCGAGGCAGATCATTCGTCGTCAAAATATTTTCGATCATCGATCGGCATTGGCGGTTGCTCGCGGCCTTCCGGCATGAATGGAACGTCGCGATATTCGTCAAGCTTCGCCCACCACGCGGCGATGTCAAACGGCTCACCGATCGGCTCCAAAAGCACGCCGCGCCCGACCCGGCGCACGCGCACTTCCTTGCCCGGCAGGCGAAATTCCTTGGGCAGCCGGACCGCCTGGCTCCGGCCATGCATGAATATCTTGGCGGTTGGGGTGTCACTCATCCGCCCTGCTCCTAATTGATATATACCAGTGATAGATACCACTTATTCGCCCTTATTTCAAAGGCTTTTGTGGCGCCATGAGGATTTGAATGCCCAGGACAAGCCCGGGCATGACGATTGAAAAAGTCGTCACCTTCGGGGTGAGCCGGTTGGCTCGCCCCCTACTGCACCGCCTTGTGGCCGCGGTTGGCGTCCTGGAGAAGCTTGAGATTGGCCGCGACGTAGGGGTTGGCGGGGTCCTTGGCCTGCGCCTGTTGCAGCAATTTATAGGAGCGCTGGTAGTCGCCGCGCAGCATGTAGGAGAAGCCTTCGTCGTTGAGCACTTCGACGGTCGGGCCGATCAGGCGGTTGACCTGCGCGTAGGCGCGGTCGGCCAGATCGAAGCGGCGCAGCCGGTCGTAGGAGGCGGCAAGACCGATCCAGGCTTCGGCGTCGTTGGGGTGCTTTTCGACGGCGCTGCGGAAGGAATTTTCGGCCAGCGCGAAATTGTTGCCGCGGAAATATTTCTTGCCGAGCGAGACGTCGTCGTTGGGATCGTCGCCGAGGAGGCCCGGCTTCGACAACGGCGCGACCGGCTCGCCGCTCGGGCCCGGCTCGGCCGGCGGGGTGACGGTCGTGCCGGCGGTGCCGCCGGGAATGGTTCCGGTGGTGTCGCTGTCGCCGGGCGGATTATCCAGGCTGGTATCGTCGAACTTCTTCCAGCTCGAGCAGCCGGAAAGCGCCGCGCCGAGGCAGATCAGGCTTGCCGCCAGAAGGATCGGGACCCGCGCCGCTCGGCTACTCATACACGCGCTCCGCACACGCCGTGTCCGGCGGCAAACCCGCAATCGACGCGGATTGCACCGTCGCGCCCTGGAACCCTGATGGGGAACAGAGGGCGGACAGCGCCGGACAAGCAAGGCTAGGCGACGATGGTTAAGGAACCTTCGATAGAAGCCCTCCCCCGCTTGCGGGGGAGGGTTGGGAGGGGGCCTGGGGCCTTAATGCAGAGCAAGCATGAAAGACTGCCCCCCACCCGAACGCTGCGCGTTCGGCCTCCCCCCTGCAGGGGGAGGTTAAGAGGCGGCATCACCACATGCCGGTGGCGACGCGGACGATGACCGGGCAGAGGATGACGATGAACAGCACCGGAAAGATGCACACCATCATCGGCACCGCGAGCTTGGCGGGCAGGCTGTAGGCCTTCTCCTCGGCGCGCGACAATCGCTTGTGCCGCATGTCGTCGGAATAGACGCGTAGCGCGTCGCTGATCGAGGAGCCGAGCTCGTCGGATTGCTGGATCAAGGTGGCAAACGAGCGCGCCTCGTCCAGCCCAAGCCGGTCGCCGAGATGATTGAGCGCCTCGGTCATGGTGCGGCCGGCGCGGATTTCGAGGTTGGCCATGTGGATATTGGCGGCGAGCGACGGATAGGACACGCCGAGCTCGCGGCCGACGCGGTCGAGCGCCGCCTCCATGGCGAGGCCGGCGTCGGCGCACACCACCAAGAGATCCATGAAATCGGGAAAGCCGGCCTGATGCTCCCGGCGCCGCGCCGCGATGCGGCGGTCGATATAGACGGTCGGCGCCATATAGCCGAAGCCGCCGCCGGCAATGATGAGCAGCCAGAACGACATCTTGCCCTGGAAGTCCAGCATCGACAGGCCGAAATAGGCGCCGATGGCGAGCGCCACGGCGCCGATGGCGCGGGTCAGAAAATAATACGCCGCGGCATGCGGATCGTAGATACCGGCCGCTACCAGCCGCTGGCGCAGCACCTTCATGTCGCCGGAATCGGCCGCGGAGTAATGCTGGGTCGTGTAGTCGATCAGCTTCTGCGCCGCCTTCAATCCGGAAAAGCGCAGGCTGCGCCGGCCGCCGGCCGAACCTTCGTCGAGGCCGACGCGGACGGCGCGGCGGCGCACCGCCTCGCGGGCGCGGATGCCGAGCATCACCGCGAAGGCGAGCGTGCCGGTGGCGAGAAAAATCAGGATGCTCAGCATCAGCGGAGCGTCTTGGCCAAGGATGGTGGTGGCGCTGTCCATGGTCAGACTTTCGCTCTCGCGTCATTCCGGATCGCCGCAACGCGGCGAGTCGGAATCCATAATCACAGGTCAGCGAATATGGATTCCGGCTCCTCGCTTCCGCCTACGCGCTCCGCGCTTCGGCGGATCAAACCCGCCGAAGCTCGCGTGAGTGAGCGAAGGCGGGTCGCTCGGCCCCGGAATGACGAGTGGATTTTCGGCATCGTCCTGACCATCAAATCTTGAAATTGACCATCTTGAACATGACCAGATTGCCGACCAGCATCCAGATCGCGGCGCCGCCCAGCAGCATCTTGGTCAGGTGCACGGTCCACACCGAGGCGTAGAAATCCGGCGCGATGAATTGGATGACGGCGAACATGCCGATCGGCAGCGCCGAAAGGATCATCGCCGAGGCGCGGCCCTCGGCGGCGAGCGCGCGGATCTTGCGCCGCATCTTGAAGCGCTGGCGGATGACGCCGGAGAGGTTTTCCAGGATTTCGCCGAGATTGCCGCCGGTCGAGCCCTGGATGGCGACCGCGGTGACGAACAGCGGCAGGTCGTCGGAGCCGAGCCGGCCATAGAGGTTGCGCATCGCGGTTTCGAGATCGGCGCCGTAGGTGATTTCGTCGGATACCACGCCGAATTCCGAGCCGATCGGATTCTTCATTTCGCGGCCGACCATGGAAATCGCGATCGGCACCGGATGGCCGGCGCGCAGGCTGCGCACGATGATGTCGAGCGCGTCGGGGAATTGCGCGCCGAATTTGCCCTGGCGGCGGGCGCGCAACAATTTGAGCACCCCATAGGGCAGCACGGTGGCGGACAACAACGCCGCCGCCGCCGCTTCGAGGAAGCTGTGGCGGAACAACAGCGTCGCGCCGAAGGCTATGAGGCTGCCGATGCCGATGATGGCGAACAGCTTGGACAGCCCCAGCGTGAGTCCGGATTGCAGGATCAGCCGGTTGAGCGCGAGAAGGCTGATCTGATAATCGCCGCCGGCGGTCAGGCCGCGTTCGCGGCGCAGCTCGACCAGCACGCTCTCACGGTCGGTGCGGTCCTTGGCGATGGCGAGCCGGCGATTGATCCGGCTGCGATAGGACGCCGCCGAGAAGCACATCAGATAGACGGCCTCGACCGTGAGCCCCGCCGCAAGCGCGACGAACAGCCAGACGAAGTAGATCGGATCGAAGTCGAACTTGAGAAAATCGAACGACATGACTGTCAGCCTTGGCGGATCGACGCGCTCCGGTTACAGCGGCTGCGACGGATCGAAATGGGAGCCGGGAATCTTAATCCCCATGGCGAGGAGATCGGCGAGAAAGCGCGGCCGCACTCCGGTGGCCTGGAAGTGGCCCTGAACCGAACCGTCCGGAGCGGTGCCGGTGCGGACATATTTGTAGATTTCCTGCATCTGGATGATGTCGCCTTCGAGCCCGGTGATCTCGGCGACGCTCATGACGCGGCGCTTGCCGTCGGAGAGCCGCGACAGCTGCACGATGACGCGGATGGCGGCGGCGATCTGGCCGCGGATCGAGGCGACCGTCATCGGCAGGCCGGCCATGCCGATCATCTGCTCCAATCGCGAAATGGCGTCGCGCGGCGTATTGGCATGGATCGTCGCCATCGAGCCTTCGTGGCCGGTGTTCATGGCCTGCAGCATGTCGAAGGCTTCCTCGCCGCGGCACTCGCCGAGGATGACGCGGTCGGGCCGCATGCGCAGCGCGTTCTTGACGAGATCGCGCTGGCGGATTTCGCCCTTGCCCTCGATCGACGGCGGCCGCGTCTCCATGCGGCCGACATGGGGCTGCTGCAATTGCAGTTCGGCGGCGTCCTCGATAGTGAGCAGCCGCTCCTTCTCGGAGATGAAGGCGGACAGCGCGTTCAGCATGGTGGTCTTGCCCGAGCCGGTGCCGCCGGAAATGATCAAAGTGACGCGCGCCTTCACCGCCGCGGCGAGCAATTCGGCCATTGGCGGGCGCAGCGCGCCGACCTCGACCAGCTTATTGAGATTGAACGGCTTCTTGGAGAATTTGCGGATCGACATCAGCGGCCCGTCGATCGCCACCGGCCGCACCGCGACGTTGACGCGCGAGCCGTCGAGCAGCCGCGCGTCGCACATCGGATGCGATTCGTCGACGCGGCGGCCGACCGCGGAGACGATCTTGTTGATGATGCGCAAGCAGATGCGTCTCATCCTTAAAGCGCACGCCGGTCGGCTCCAGCACGCCCTTGCGCTCGACATAGACGCATTCGTGGCCGTTGATCAGGATGTCGTTGACGGTCTCGTCCTTGAGCAAGGGCTCGAGCGGACCCAAGCCCGTCATCTCGTCGAGGATTTCCGAGACGAAGTCGTTGAGCTCCTGGGTATTGAGCGCCAGCCGCTCGACCAGCACATATTGCGAGACCAACTGCTGCACGTGGCTGCGGATTTCTTCTTCCGGCAGCTTTTCCAGCGCCGACAGATTGGTCTCTTCGATCAAGCGGCGGTGCAGCCGCACTTTGGCGTCCAAGAGCTTATCGGTGAGCAGCGGATTATTGGACGCCGGCGCGACCGGCTCGGCGGCGGCTTCCGGCAACACGGTCCACGCCACCGGCTCAAGCAGATTCTCCTGCGCCGCCGGCACGATCTCCGGGGCGGCAACGCGGTGCGTGGTAAAACGACCGGCCATGACAAGTTCCTAAAACTTCAGAGCGCGACCTACGATCGCGCCCATGACAGCTTGAATTTCCTGGCGCCGTCGGCGGCGTCCTTGGCCGGCCTGGCGGCGCCTTGCGGCACGATCAGCTTCTTCAGCTGCAGCGTGATCTTGTTGCCCTTCTTGACCTCTTCGAGCGGCACGCCGCGGTCGATGGCCTCGCGCACCAGCCCGTAGTCGTTGGGAATGCAAGCCAGAAACGCGTCGCCGATCGCCGCCTCGATATCGCTCTTGCGCAAGCCCGGCGAAAACAGCTTCGGCACGAAGCGATTGATGATGACGTGCGGGTGCGGCCCGTCGCCGAGCCGGTCGCGGATGGCGTCGACCAGTTGCTTGGCCTGGCGCAGCCCCGGCACCGTCGTTTCGCTGACGATGAACAGTCTGTCGGAGCCCAAGCAGCACGCTGTCGGTCCAGGAGAACCAGGTGCGCGGCATGTCGAACACGACGTAATCGAAATGCGAGGATACCAGATCGAGGAGCCGGGTGACGACGTCGGGATCGAACAGCCGCATCTCCGCCGGCCGGTTCGGCGCGGCGACCACCGCGAGGCCGGACGGATGCTGCGAAATCATGACTTCGAGCAATTGCCGGTCGAGCCGCTCCGGCCGCGGCTCGATCTCGCTCAAATTGAGCCGCGGCTCGATGTCGAGATAATCGGCGCAGGCGCCATGCTGAAAGTCGAGGTCGACCAGGCAGGTCGTGCTTTTGCCGCGCGCGCCGCTGTTGAGGAGCAGCATCGCGGTCTGCACCGCAAGCGTGGTCACGCCGGCGCCGCCGACGGCGGGCAGGAAGGTGAAAATCTGCGCCTCGGTGGTTTCGGCGCCGACCGGCTGAGTGCTGGCCGATTTGGCGACGCGCGCGCAGGTGCGCACCAATTCGACCGGCGGCACCGGCTTGACCAGGCAATCGGCGACCCGCATCTGCATCAGCCGTCGCGCCACACCGCCGTCGAAGCCTTGCGTGACCGCGACCACCGGCGGCCAAGCGCCGATCTGCAGCATCAGGCGCTCCAGCGCCTGCAGCTCGGATTCCGCGGCGGCGTCGACATCGGCAACCACGACGGTGGCGCCGGCAACATCGATGCGGTCGAGTTCGGCGAGCCGGCCGACGACGACATCGAGAGCGATCTCCGAGCTCGCGGAAAACGTCGTGCGCACCGAATCCGCAAAGGCTTCGTCGGCGGTCAGCACCACCACGCGGGTCTTGATCGCCGGCGCTGGGGATCGGTTGATGGGCATCGCTTTAAGCTCGCGCTCCGGCCGCTTCGATCATGTTTCGACAGCTCACGGGGTCGCGGCGGTGGATACCGCCGCTCCCGGCGACGCGCCGGCATTATTGACCGTCGTACTGATGGTCTGGCCGGTCTGGTTCGTCGACATGAAGTTTTCCGGATCCTCCGGCTGGATTTCCTTGCCGGTGCGGTAACGTGCGACCGCCTGCTGCATCTTATCGCCGTTAAACGCGATGTTCTTGTCGCCGCTATAAGCCGGCCACGGATCGACCATCTGATTGACGGTATTGCCGGCGACCGCATCGCCGCCGGACTGCGCGATGGTCTCGCGGCGATCGAGATAGGAGTGTTTTCGCGACGCACGAAGAGGTCGGAGCAGCCGGCAAGCAGGATGCCGAAGGCGGCCGACGGCGAGGGTGCGCGCGATCAGGCGCGCGACGCGATCAGTCTTTGGCCGTGACATAGACGCCTCCGTTTTTCGGCAGATCGAGGATGTGGCCGACATAGGGCCGGTTCAGCGCGCCGACCGCGAGCCGCGCCAGCTCCGGTGAGACCTCGGTGTCGCCCATCAGGAACAGATCGACGTCGTTCGGCGGCAACGTGCTGTCGAACGGGGTATGCACCGGGTCGACCGGCGTCATCGGCCGCACGATGTGCGGCGTCACCAGGATGACGAGATCGGTTTCTTGCTTCTGATAATCGGTCGAGCGGAACAAGGCGCCGAGCACCGGCAGGTCGCCGACCCACGGCAGCTGGGCGATGTTGTTGGTGCCGTCGCTCTGTAACAGGCCGCCGAGCATGAAACTCTGGCCGTCGCGCAATTCCAGCGTGGTCGAGGCTTTGCGCGTGGTCAGGCGCCGGCACAATAGTGCCGGCGACGGTCACGCCGTTGGACTTGTCGATCTCGCTCACCTCGGGCTTGACGATGAGATTGATCACGCCGTTGCGCAGCACGGTCGGCGTGAAGGACAGGCCGACGCCGTAAGGCTGGAAGCCGAACGACGGCGTGCCGGTGGCGCCGACTTCGGGGATCGGGATTTGGCCGCCGGCAAGGAAGCTCGCCGTTTCGCCCGACAGCGTCACCAGATTTGGCTCGGCCAAAAGGCGCGCCGCGCCCTTCGAACTCAAGGGCGTTCACCTCGACCTGCAGCTTGTTCGACAGTTGGCCGACCAGGAAGCCGAACGGAGCGGCGCCGGACAGGACGCCCGCGGCGACCACCGGCGAAATGGGCAGTGCGTTGGCGACGACGTTCGGACCGCCGAGACCGGCACCGGCGTAAGCCGGCTGCTGGAACGAGCCGTTCGGCTGGGTGATCGGCAGTTGCGAGGCCGGCAACCCGGAGCCGGTATTGGCCAGCACGGAATTGCCGAACGCATTCCATTGCACGCCGAGATCGCGGCCGGCATTGCGGTCGACTTCGATGAAGCGGACTTCGAGCTCGATCTGCTGCGGCTGCATGACCTGGACCGTATTGATCGGATCCGGGCCGAACTGGCTCGCGATCTGCACCGCCTTGTCGAGCGTGACGGCGTCGGGCGCGGTGCCGCTGAGCAGGATGCGGCCGTTGATCGAGGAGACCTTGATGCCGCCGCCGGTGAAATGATCGATCTCTACCGCCAGCCGCGAAATGTCGTAGGACACCTCGATATCGAAAATGCCGACCGCCTTGTGATCGGCGTCGTAGACGGTGACGCGCGTGGTGCCGATCTTCTTGCCGAGGATGGACAGCGAATGATCGGTCAGCGGGCTGACGTCGGCAACGTCCGGATCGCCCACGGTGATATTGGCGAAGGTCTGATCGGTACGGACGTCTTCGGTCTTGCCGACCGTCACGCGCACGCTCGCGGTGTGCACCGGACTGGCGATCGCGAGTTGCTGCTGCGCGCGCACCGCCGGGGCCAGCGCCAGCATGACCGACGCGGCGAGCACCGCCCTGATCCAGCCGCGCCGCAACAGCGCGCCGATCGTCACGCCGGCGCCGTTAGTGGTCCTGTCCGAAGCTCGCCGGCTGCCGCCTGCGGGATAGTTTTGCTTGTTGTACTGGTTCTTCACGTCGGCCTCCCCGCCGCTCACTTGTTCCCCAAACCCAAAGCTCTCACTTCGCTCCGCTGCGTCGTTGCCATCAATCGTTCGTCGCCGCCGCCGGATGCGACAATGCGGCGGCATGGTCCGCTTGCATGGACGCCGCCATGCTCGACCGGCACCGAATATTCGACGCGCTCGTTTTTCGACGGCCGCGTCACGGCGACGGTCACGAAATCCGAGCTTCGCGTCGTCGGCTTGCCGAGATCGGCCGGCGTCACGCGCCGCGAATCGTCGTCGGCGACGTCGCCGGCCTTGCGCAGCAACAGCGACAGCGTGCCGACCGTGGAGGCGAGCGCAATCCTCTCGCCGTCGGTCGACCTTGACCTCGAGCGTGACCGCCTTGACGACGGAGGGCTTGTCGGTCTTCTCGTCGGCAAGCTGATCGATCGCCAGCACCTGCGCGTCCTCGATCACGACATCGGTGGCGGCGGTGTTCTTCTCGCCCTGGCGCGTCAACATCACGTCGACATGGTCGCCGGGCAGCACGAAGCCGGCGACGCCCTCGACGTCGTTGACGCGAACCGTCACCGCCGTCATGCCGGGATCGAGCACGGCGGACAGCGTGGCGCGCTGCCCCGGCCCGGTGATCTTCGAGGCCAGCACGGCTTCGTTGGGCTCCATCGGCATTAGCACCACGCGCTTACTCGCCGTGAGATCGGCGATCGTGCCGAATGCGCCGGCCGGCAGCGCGTCGGCCGGCCACGGCAGTTCGCGCAACGCCGACGCCGTCAGCTGATCGCCGAAGCGCAGCGGCCGGCCGGCGACCACGATGGTGCGCTCCGGCGGCGGCGCTTTGTGTTGCGCTTCGAGAACTCTTCATGCGCGCGGCTTCCTGGTTGCTGAGCCAGGTCTGCGCCAGAAAAACAGCGAGCAGTCCGAACAGGACCGCAAAGCCGATCATGACGAGGGTGCTGGTACGCAACTTCTATCCCCTGTGACGCCTCAAATCCGTCGAACGGAATTCGCCAAAGCGAATTTCGTCGTTGTTCGCGGAGATTATTGGTCGTTTGCTGGTATGGAATTGGTGAAGTTACGTAGGCTTCTCCCCCTATGCTGAAGATTGATTGAAGCGGTATTCTTTACGGTGCGTATCGCGCATCGCTCGAAGTGAAGAGATATCCTTTACGAAATTTGAGCGGCGGCGGTCGGCCCAGGGCGCAGACGCGCGCGAAGCCGCGGCACGCTTGGCGTTTTGCCTACGCAACAATTCGTTGATGATGCGGAATGCCGTCCCGCCGGATTTTACGAATTACGGTAGGGCGTCATTAAGGACGAGCGATGAGGGCGCTCGCGGCGGGCGCGGGAAGCGCGCTCAGAGCCGCACGAAGCCGCCCTGGGCGGAAATTCAAGCGACGGATTACCGCTTGATCCGGCCGTACGCACAGGCTCAACTGCGCGCCGAAGTCAGGAGAATTGCGCCGATGCCATCGAGCTTGATCAATTCCGCGGTGTTCCGCGACATCTTTACCACCGAGGCGATGCGGCGGGTGTTCTCCGACGAGAACCGCGTGCAGAAATATCTCGACTTCGAGGCCGCTCTGGCGCGGGCGCAAGGCGCGCCTCGGCATCATCCCGAATAAGGCCGCCGAGGAAATCTGCCGGCATTGCCATGTCGGCGAGATCGATTTCGCCAAGCTGAAAACGCAGACCGAGCGCATCGGCTATCCGGTGCTGCCGGTGGTGCAGCAGCTGGTCGCTCTCTGCCGCGACGGGCTCGGCGAATGGTGCCATTGGGGCGCCACCACGCAGGACATCACCGACACCGCGACCGTGATGCAAATCCGCGAGGCGCTGACCTTGGTCGAAGGCGATCTCGACGCGCATCGCCGACGCGCTCGCCGCGCTGGCGCGCAAATACCGCGACACGCCGATGGCCGGGCGCAGCAATCTGCAGCAGGCGGTGCCGATCACCTTCGGCTACAAGATGGCGACGTTGCTGGCGGCGTTCGAGCGGCACAAAGAGCGCTTGGCGCGAATTGCGCCCGCGCGTGCTGGTCGGCGAATTCGGCGGCGCCGCCGGCACGCTGTCCTCGCTCGGCGGCCAGCGGGCTCGAGACGCAAGCCGAATTGATGAAGGAGCTAAAGCTCGGCCAGCCGGCGATCGCCTGGCACACCGTGCGCGACACCATCGCCGAGGTCGGCTGTTTCCTCGGCCTCGTCACCGGCAGCTGCGGCAAGATCGCCTTCGACATGAAGCTGATGATGCAGACCGAGGTGGAGGAGCTTTACGAGCCGTTCCACGAAGGCCGCGGCTCGTCCTCCACCATGCCGCAGAAGCGCAACCCGATCTCGTCGGTCTACATCACCGCGCTCACTGCGGTGGTGCGCCAGCAGGTGCGCCGCGCTGCTCGACGCCATGGTCGAGGACCACGAGCGCGCCACCGGCCCGTGGGAGATCGAATGGATCGTGCTGCCGGAGATCTTCTGCTTCACGGCCGGCGCGCTGGCGCAGACCGAGTTCGTGCTCACCGGCCTGCAGGTCGACGAGAAGAAGATGCGCGCCAATCTCGATCTGACCAAAGGGCTGATCGTGTCGGAAGCGGTGATGATGGGGCTCGGCCCGCATCTCGGCCGCCAATACGCCCACGATCTGGTCTACGACATCTGCCGCAAGGTGGTCGCCACCGGCCGGCCGCTGGTCGATCTGCTGGCCGAGAACAAGGAAATCACCAAGCACCTCGACCGCGCGGCGTTGGCAAAGCTCTGCGACCCGGCGAATTATCTCGGCGAGGCCGGCGCGATGGTGGATCGCGTGCTGGCGATGCGGGGATAGCAATAATGCAGTCATTCCGGGGCGCGCGAAGCGCGAGCCCGGAATCTATAATCACTATTCAATGAGCATTAGCTCAGCATCTCAGCCGCATACTCTGGGATCATGGATTCCGGGCCCACGGGCTTCGCCCGCGTCCCGGAATGACGACGGTCACTCCGCCGCCGCGGCCTTCGCCGCCGCCTGCTCGCGGACGAATTTGTCGATCGCCAATTGATCGACCTTGCCGGAGCCGAGCATCGGCAATTTGTCGAGCACGACGATCTCCGACGGAAACATCAGCTCGGCGGCGTGCCTTGCGCGCGCATAGGCCATGAAATCGCTGCGCGTCGCGCCGTGCTTGTCGGTGACCATGATCAGCCGCTCGCCCTTGCGCGCGTCGGCGACCGCCGCGACCGCGGTGACATTGTTCGGCCACAGCTCGCCCGCCAGCACTTCGACCGCGGCGAGCGAGACCATCTCGCCGCCGACCTTGGCGAAGCGCTTGGCGCGGCCCTTGATGGCGACAAAGCCTTCGTCGTCGATGGTGACGATGTCGCCGGTATCGTGCCAGCCCTCCGGCGGCGGTTCGAGCACGCCCGGCCGGTCGGCGCGCAGATAACCGAGCATCACGTTCGGGCCCTTGACGAAAAGCCGGCCGCCCTCCTCGACGCCTTCGACCTTTTCCAGCTTCGCCGTCATGCCCGGCAACAGCCGGCCGACGGTGCCGAATTTGTTGAACATCGGCGTGTTGAGCGCCATCGCCGGCGAACATTCGGTGACGCCGTAGCCTTCGAGAATGCGCAGGCCGAACTTTTCCAGATAGACCCGCCGGGTCGATTCCTTGCACCGGCTCGGCGCCGGCCAGCACGTAGCGCAGCGAGCGGAAATCGTACGGATTGGCGACCCGCGCATAGCCGTTGAGGAACGTATCGGTGCCGAACAGCACGGTGGCGCAGCTGCCGTAAACCAGTTCCGGCACGGTGCGGTAATGCAGCGGCGACGGATAGAGATAGGTCGATACGCCGGAGACGAGCGGCAGCACCGTGCCGACGGTGAGCCCGAACGAGTGGAACACCGGCAAGACGTTGAACAGTTTGTCCTCGCGGCCGAAATCGATGCGGGCCTCGGCCTGCGCCACGTTGGTCATCATGTTGCGATGAGACAGCACCACGCCCTTGGGCAAGCCCTCCGACCCGGAGGTGAACATAACCACCGCCCAATCGTCGGGTTTGCGCGCAACGAGCGGCTTCTTCCACGACAACAGGCCGCGCAGCTTGTCGAAGCCGCCGATGGTGGCGCGGATATCCTCCAGATAGATGAGGCGCACGCTGGCCTCGAGCTGCGCGACGACGTTGCCGAGCCGGCCCTTTTCGATGAAGGCGCGCGAGGTCAGGATGGTGTCGACTTCCGCCGCGCGGCAGGCGGACAGGATATTGGCTGCGCCGGCGGTGAAGTTGATCATCGCCGGCACCCGCCCGGCCGACATCACCGCGAATAACGTGACCACCGCGCCATTCGAAGTCGGCAGCATGACGCCAAGCGTGCGGCCCTCCGCCGCCAGCGGCATCAGTTTGCGGCCGAGGATCGCGGTCGCGGCGAGGAGCCGCTTGTAGCTGAGTTGCCCGCTGACCGGATCTTCGACCGCCAGCCAGCCCGGGCCGTTGTGGTGCGCGGCCTCGATCAGCGCTTCGATGATGGTGAGGTCGGTCGAAGTGGTGCGGTAGATCAGGTCGGACATCACCTCGTAGAGCGCGGCGCCGGCAGCCTGGCGGCGCTTGCGGCCCTTCAATTCCGGATCGATGTGAAGCTTCACCGGCTCGAGGATGGTCACCGTGATCTTCGGAAACAGCCGGCGGCGCACCTGCGTGCTCTTGAGCCGGCTGAAATAGCTCACCTCCGGACCTTCGATGCGCACCGGCACCACCATGGCGTCGGCCTTGTCGGCGATCATCGCCGCGCCGTCGTAGATTTTCATCAGGCTGCCGGTGACGGTGATGCGGCCTTCCGGAAAGATCACCAGCGTGTTGCCGTCGCGTACCGCATTGATGAGCGTGCGCAGCGAGAACGGCTTGAGCGGATCGAGCGCCATGCGTGCGCACGAATTTCAGGAACGGCTGGATCCACCAGCGCTTTGACATCGCCACGTCAATGGCGAAGACCGGCCGCTTGGGCAGGATCGATACCGCCAGCGGCGGATCGAGGAAGCTGACGTGATTGAGCGCGATGACGGCGTTGGCGCCGGCCTTGGCGACGTTGTCCAGGCCTTTGACTTCGAGCCGGAAGAAGGCGCGAAACACGATCGAAAGAAAATCGTTCAGCCAGCCCGCCGGCATGGTCTGGCCGATGGCGACGGCGACGGCGAGATTGGCGGCGCCGATCAGCGCAAACAACAGCGGCGTGCTCAAGCCCAGCTTTTGCAGGAGCGCCAGCACGACCGCGCCGACGACCATGAAAGCGGCGTTGAGCACGTTGACCGCCGCCACGACGCGGGCGCGGCGGTCGGTGCCGGCCCAAACCTGCACCGCGGTGAAGACCGGCACGATGAAAAGCCCGCCTGCCATCGCCAATCCGGCGAGATCGATGGCGATGTGGATGCTATGCGGCGCGGCGAAATAGCCGGCGATGGTGAGCGGGCTTGCCGCCGGCGCGATCGCCGAGGCGGTCCAGCCGAGGTCGAGCGCGAACAGGCCAAGCAGCACGGTGGCAACGACGGTCGGCAACAGCACGATGCGCCCGGCGGCGAGCCAGGCGGCGAGACCGGAGCCGAGACCGACCGACACCGAAAAGATCGTGAGAAACAGCGTGACGACCTGTTCGCTGCCGCCGATGGTGAAGGACACGAGCGGCGGCAACAGCGACAGGACGAGCGCGCCGACCAGCCAGAACCAGCTCGCCACGATGGCGCCCCACCACAGCCGCGGATCGGCGCGCACCTGCTTGATCAGCGACGCGGTGGAGACGAGGACGTTGCGGTTGATGTGGAGATCGGGCGCCGCCTCGGCGGTCTTCGGGATCAGCAGGCTCGACAACCAGCTCGCCAATGCGGTCACGATCATCAGCCAGGCGAAATGGATGGGACTGCTGTTGCCGTTGGCGGCGATGCCGGCGACGATGGTGCCGAGCAGAATGGCGAGAAAGGTGCCGCCCTCGATCAGCGCATTGCCGGACGGCAGCTCGCTGCGCTTAAGATGATCGGGCAAGATGCCGTATTTGATCGGCCCGAACAGCGAAGCGAGCATGCCGAACAGAAACACCGCAAGGAACAGCAAGCTGAGCGAGTGAAACGCGAAGCCGGCCACGGCGACCACGGCGGCGCCGATCTCGGTGAGCTTGATGCGCTGCGCGACGAAGGCTTTGTCGTAACGGTCGGCCAATTCGCCGCCGAGCCCGGAGAGGAAGAAGAACGGCGCGATCAGCGTCGCGCCGGCGAGCGAAATCAACACCGCGGAATTGGCGCCGGACACCTCGAACAGAATGACGAAGACCAGCGCGGTCTTGAGAAAATTGTCGCCGAACGCGGCAAAGAACTGGCACCAGAACAAAGGCGCGAAGCGGCGCGTCGTCATCAGTGACACGGACATATTGCCCTCGCCGTTGACCCTGCTTGGCGGTTTATTGCCGCTCGCCGCGCTGCGTCCAAGCCGCGCTCCCCGACCGCCAGTCTAGACGCTGGCGGACGGCTTGGCGACGCGGCGAACACTGCGCTTGGCGCGACCCTTTAAGAATATGGACATAACTTATATTTTATGTACATATTGTCCTTGAGAGGCGCAATATGCGCAGTTATCCGATCCATGAAGCCCGGTCGAAGCTGTCGACCCTGATCGCGCGGGCATTGAAGGGACAGCCGCAGCGCGTGACGCGCCACGGCAAGGAGGCGGTGGTCATCGTGTCGGAAAAGGCTTGGAACGAGCGACCGAAAAGCGCTCCGACGCTCGCCGATCTCTTCATCAAGACGATCAGCGCCGACCCACGGGGCTTCGCCGATGTGATCGGGCGAGAGCAAGAGTCTTGGGCCAAGGAACAATGGGCCAAGGATCAACGTGAACTCGGCGCAGACTTCGCCGAGTGACGGATGTATCTCCTCGACACCAATATCGTCTCGCTGTTCGACGCCAGGCGCGCTGGCGAGGCGACGCCGGCGATCGCCTGGATGCGCGAGAACGATACATTATTGTTCCTCAGCACCATCACGCTTACCGAGATCGAAGCGGGCATTCTCAAGTTGATGCGCGAAGGCAAAGAGACCCGCGCCGGCCAGATCATCGCGCTGCGCAACGGTATCATCGCCGATTTTAGCAACCGCCTGCTTCCGCTTGACGTCGAGGTGGCCCTGACCGTGGCCCGACTAGCGGAGCGCGTTAGACCAATAACGATCGAGCGCACCGATCTCATCATCGCCGCCACCGCGAGCGTCCACAACCTGACCGTGCTGACGCGCAACCTGCGACATTTCGAGCCTACCGGCGTTCCGGTGATCGATCCGCTACGCTCGCTGCCGAGGAACGGCTAACAAACAAATCAGAACCCCGGCGCCCGCTCGACCTGGTCGTACCAGTCGAAGCCCATGTCTTTGACGATGCGGTTCGACATCACGATGATGCGGCACTCCTCGCCGGGCTTGGCGAAGTGCTGATGCATGGTGAACGGCGGGATATAGACGTAATCGCCGACCGTCCATTCGAACTTCCTCGGCTCGGCGGCCCATTCCCATTCGAACGCCTCGAGGCAGTCCCATTTCAGATCCCAGTGCAGGTCGTAGCCCGAGCCCTCGACCACGAAGAACAGCTCCTCCCACATGTGGCGGTGCTTGCCGGAGCGCTCGCCGTCCTTGAGGAACTGCATATAGGCTTCGATGCAGCACTCGCGCGTCTGCATTTTCTGATTGACCAGATGCTTGATCAAGCCGTCGGGCGAGCGCTCCCACGGCATGTCCTTGGCCTTGATGACGTTGGGCAGCGTGGCATAGTGCTCGCGGAATTTCTCCGATTCGACCACCGCTTCGGCGAGGAAGGCCGCGGAGCCGTCGCCGGACAGCGCTGCGGCTTTGTCTTCGAATAACGCCATGGCGGCCTCCGCGCTCAGATTTGCATTAAATTTCTTTGGGTGGATGGAATTCGGTCACGCCGGGCGGTAGTTTGTCGGTCGGCCACTCGACCATCTTCTGGAATAGCAGGTGCATGAACAGAAACAGCGGCTTGGCCTTGAACACCAGGAGAATGCAGGATTCCTTGTCGTCGTCGTTGAAATGCTGATGCACGCTGGCATTTTCCACCAGCATCACGTCGCCCGCTTCCCATTTCATGTAACGGCCGTCATGAACGTCGTGGCCGTGACCTTTGAGGACGTAGAACACCGCGCTGTTGAGGTGGCCGTGCTTTTGCCCGGCATTGAGCGGCGCGTAGCATTCGATATGCGACTCGATCGACTGCACAACGTTGACTGCGCTCGGTGAAATGACGTGCTTGCCGTACATCGCCGGACCGCCCTTCCACGGATGGTCCTTGGAGGAGTAGACCCGCGGCTCTTCCAAAAGCTTCTTGTAGAGATGGCTGTAGGTGCCCTCCAGTGCGCGCACGAAGGTGCGTTTCTTGGCCCAACGCTCCCATTTGCCGTGCTTGATCTCGTCGGCGTCTTCCGGGGACGGCTTGTTGTGGCCAAGCCCCGGCATTTCGTGTTCCAGCATTCCGGTCATGTCGCGCTCCTGCGCGCCGGTCATTACGAAATTTCCGCCATGCGCGCAATGTCGCAACGGCCCGCGGCCGCGTTGGTGGCGCGGACCGGACGCGCTAGAGTTACCGGCAATGCCAAACGGACGATGCCGTACGGGGAGGATTTGCGATGAGCTCGAATGCGACAGCGGCGATGGTCCGGACGGGCATCGCCGCGGTGGCGTTGGCGGCGGCGCTGGCGGTTGCGTCAGCCGACGCGCAAAGCCCGGCCTCGTTCTACGCCGGCAAATCCATCGATCTCGACATCGGCTATAGCGTCGGCGGCGGCTACGATCTTTATGCGCGGCTCGTCGCCCGCCATCTCGGTCAGCACATTCCCGGCAACCCGACCATCGTGCCGAGGAACATGGAAGGCGCCGCCAGCCTGCGCCTGGCCAATTACCTTTATTCCGCCGCGCCGCGCGACGGCACCGTGATCGGCGCCATCAGCCGCGGCGCCGCCTTCGATCCGCTGCTCGGCGAGAACGGCGCGCAGTTCGACGCCTCGAAATTCTCCTGGATCGGCAGCGCCAATAACGAAGTCAGCGTCTGCGTCGCGCTGCAATCCTCCGGTATTACGAGTTTCAACGACGTATTGACTAAGACGCTGACCATCGGCTCGACCGGCGTCGGCGACGACACCTACCAGTTTCCGGCGCTGATGAACGCCGTGCTCGGCACCAAGTTCAAGATCGTCACCGGCTACCCGGGCGGCAACGACATCACCCTGGCGCTGGAACGCGGCGAGGTGCAAGGCCGCTGCGGCTGGTCGTGGTCGAGCATCGTGGCGACGCGAAAGGACTGGATCGCCAGCAAGAAGATCACCGTACTGGTGCAGATGTCGTTGTCCAAGCATCCCGATCTGCCCGATGTGCCGCTGATCATGGAGCTGGCCAAGACCAACGAGCAGAGCCAGATTTTCAAGCTGATCTTCGCGCGACAGGTCATGGGCCGGCCGTTTGTGGCGCCGCCCGAGGTGCCCGCGGACCGCCTGACGGCGCTGCGTCAAGCGTTTGCCGAGACGATGCAGGACAAGGCGTTTCTCGACGACGCCGCCAACGGCAAATTCGAGATCAACCCGGTCGACGGCGCAGAGCTGGATACGCTGGTCAAGGAGGTCTACCAAACTCCGCCGGAAGTGAAGAAAAAGGCCGCCGCGATTTTGGCGCAGTGAATTCAGATCAGCCGTGTTGAGGCGCGCAGCGCCGGGAACAGGTCGCCGAGCAGCGACGGCGGCCAGGCGACTTGCAGCGCCCAGTGGAAGACGATGATGCAGAGGACTGTCGTCGCCGCGGCATAGCCGAGCGAGGACGGCCACGGCTCGCCAAAGCCCAGGCGCATATAGCCGAAGACGAACAGCGCGATGGCGGGGATGAATCCGATCAGCCAGACCAAGGTGATGAACGCCGCCATCCAGATAAAGAACATGACCGCCCGGCGGCGCACCACATCGTCCGCCACGCCGAGGTCGCTGACATGCGCGCTGACTTTGACACCGGCATCGTCGGCGACTTGGATTTGCAGGCCAGAGTCGACATGCGCCAGCACCGTCCGATCGCGGCCGAACAGCTCATTGACCAGATTGAGAACGGCGGCGGTGAGCGCCATGCCGCAGGCGGTCAGCGGCACGATCTTGGCGTCATGCGGCCAATCCACCGACGACGCGATCGCGGCAACGATCAATACGATAACCGCGAGCGAGAATGCCGGTGCGGCGCCGAACTGCGGGGCGCGTCCCGTCACCTGACGGAATTGACCGGCCAAGGTCGCGACGATCTGCGCCAGCGGCCGGTACAGCACCCAGGCGACGCAGACGAGGATCGCCAGAACCGGCCAGCGCAGCAACCAGCCCCAGCCGTAAAGCTGCGTCGAGATGAACAGATAGCGCTCGAAAATCGCGCCGACCACGATGCCAAGCACCATCGGCGGCCGCGGCCAGCCCAGCCGCTTCATGATCCAGCCGACGATGCCGAAGCCGACCAAGAGATAAAGATCGCCCCAATCGTGTTCGCCTTCGAAAGCGGCGACGAAGACCAGCGCGATGATCACCGGCAGCAGGATTTCCGGCCGGATGCGCGATATTTGGGCGAGCCAGCGGCTGCAGGCAAGGCAGATGATCGCGCCCATGACGTGAGCGAGCGTCAGGCTCCACACGATCAGATAGGTCAAGTCGAGATGCTTGGTCAGCATCTCGGGGCCCGGCGTCAAGCCGTGCATCAGAAAGGCGCCGAGCAGGATCGCCATCGAGGCGCCGGCCGGCACGCCGAAGGCGATGGTCGGCACCAGATGGCCGCCCTCTTTGGAATTGTTCGAGGCCTCCGGCGCGATGACGCCACGCACGTCGCCAGTGCCGAAGGTTTCAGAGTTCTTCTCGGTGCGCTGCGCGTAGCCGTAGGCGATCCAATCGATCACCGCCGAGCCGATGCCGGGTATGGCGCCCAAGCCGACGCCGAGCACGCCGCAGCGCAACACCAGCCACCAGTTCCGCGCCACGTCACGCACGCCTTCCCATTGGCTGGACAGATTGATATTCGGCGCGTTGTCGCCGGCGATACGCTTGCGTGTGATGGCAAGCTCGGCGAGCTCCGGCAGGGCGAAAATGCCGAGCGTCGCCGGAATGAGCGGCACGCCGTCCCACAAATAGAGCCAGTCGAATGTCCAGCGCAGCGTGCCGCTTTGCGCGCGCGAACCGACCATGGCGATCATCAGGCCGAGGCCGGCGGCGGTCAGCCCCTTGAGCGGAGCGCGGCCGGACAAGGTCGCCACCATCGCCATGCCGAACAGCGTGAAGGCGAGCAGCTCCGGCGAGCCGATCGACAGCATGATCGGGCGCAGAATGGGAATGCTGACCGCAAGCACGATGCGCGCCGACGATGCCGCCGGCCAGCGACGAGGCGAAACCAGCGCCGAAGGCGCGGCCGGCCTCGCCTTTTTTCGCCATAGCATGGCCGTCGATCACGGTGGCGGCGGCGCCGACATGGCCGGGCACGCCGAACAACACGGCGGTGATGAAATCCGACGAGGTGATTACCGCCGCCATGCCGAGCAGGAGCGCAAAGGCGGTGTATTCGTCGAGGTTGTAGGTAAAGGGGATCAGCATCGCCATGCCGACGATGCCGTTGAGCCCCGGCAAAACGCCGATGGCCAATCCGATCAAGACGCCGAGGAACAGGATCAAAAGCCGCGTCGGCTCAAGCAGCAAGTGCAGCGCGTGCACGGCGCTGGCGATCATATCCGGCTGCATCGAGGCTCCTTGGTCCCGGCGCCCATCGCGCCCGAAACCTGCAAAGCCGTCAAGCCCGTGATAGGATGACGGGTAAAGAAGAGACCGGCACGAACCGCATCGCGGCGGCCGCCGGCACGGGGCGGCAACGTCAGTCGAGGGAACAGATGATGAGTTTTCGGCCAAGGAGCTTGGCGTACGCCGCGCTGAGCGGCGTACTGTTGGTTTTCGCGTCGGCCGCGATCGTGGTGGCGCAGAGCGCCAGCGACTTTTACAAAACCCGCACCGTCAACCTCTATATCGGCTATTCGCCGGGCGGCGCCTACGACCTCTACGCCCGCGTCATCGCCCGCCATTTGGGCGCGCATATTCCGGGCAATCCGACGATCGTACCGCAGAACATGGAGGGCGCCGGCAGTCTGCGGCTGGCCAATTATCTTTACCGCGTGGCGCCGCAGGACGGCACCGCGATCGCCACGTTCGGCCGCGGCATCGCCTTCGACCCGCTGCTGCTCGGCGAGGGCGACGCGTTCAATGCGGAAAAGATGAACTGGCTCGGCAGCGCCAATAACGAGGTCAGCGTCTGCGTGGCGATGAAGAATTCGGGTATCACCAGTTTCCAGGACCTGCTCACCAAGGAGCTTACCGTCGGCGGCACCGGCGCCAGCTCCGACACCGATCAGTTTCCGCGCGTGCTCAACGCCGTGCTCGGCACGCATTTCAAGATCGTCCAAGGCTATCCCGGCGGCAATGACGTGGTGCTGGCGATGGAACGCGGCGAGGTGGCGGGCCGCTGCGGCTGGTCGTGGTCGAGCGTGCTCTCGACCCACAAATCCTGGATCGCCGACAAACGCATGATCGTGTTGGTGCAGCTGTCGCTGACCAAGCATCCCGACCTGCCCGACGTGCCGCTGGTGATGGACTTCGCCAAGACCGACGAACAGCGGCAGATCCTCAAAATGATGTTCGCCCGCAACGTGATGGGCCGGCCTTACGTCGCGCCGCCGAACCTGCCGGCCGACCGCGTCGCGGTGTTGCGCCAGGCCTTCATGGACACCATGAAGGACAGGGACTTTCTGGCCGAGGCCGACAAGATGCAGCTCGAAATCAATCCGGTTTCGGGCGCGGATGTCGAGAAGCTGGTGAAGGACGTCTATGCGACGCCGCCGGATGTGGTCGCCAAGGCCAAGGCTGCCGCGGCGTCGCAGTGAGGCGACCTCGCCTGACAAAAAGCCAAGCGCTACAGCTCCAAGGCGCCCCGCATCATCGTCACGCAGCGGCCGCCGATCGACAGTGCCATAAGCTTGCCGTCGCGTTTTTCGGCCGCCGCTTCGAGCAGGCTCGGCCGGCCCATGTCGACGCCTTGGGCGATGCGAAGCTTAAGCTTCAGATCGCGTTCGGAGCGCAGGCTTGCCAATAACCCGACGAGCGTGACGTTGGCACTGCCAGTCGCCGGATCTTCCGGCACGCCCTGAAGCGGCGCGAACATGCGCGCCTGAATGTCGACGCCGCCGCTTTGGTCTTTGACATAGAGCAGGATTCCGGTGGCGCGGGCGGCCTTTAGGTGCTCGGAAAATATCTCCGTGCGCGGCCGTGCTGACGCCAGCGCCGCGCGGGTCTTCAATTCCGCGAAGGCCATAGCAAGCCCGCAGGAGGCGATACAAGGCGCGTGATTGCCCGTGGCGATATCCTCAACCTTGAGCGAGCATGCCGCCGCCACGATATCGGGCGCAATGTCGTCGCCGCGCTGCAACGGTTGCGGCGCCATCAAACGCGCACCGACAAGTGAACCGCCGTCCCTGATCGGATCGAGCCGCACCAAGCCGGCTTTTTCCTCGAACAGCAGCGGATCGCCGACCGGCTGGCCGCACGCCTTGCCTGCGCTTGCCAGGACAAACGCGGTGCCGACATTCGGATGACCGGCGAACGGCAATTCAGAGCGCGGCGTGAAAATGCGGACCTCCGCGGTATGCGCGGCGATCGTGCGGCGGCAGCACGAAGGTCGTCTCCGCCAGATTGAATTCGGCCGGCGACGGCTTGCATCTGCGCGGTCGACACGCCGCGACCGTCGAGGATGACGGCGAGCGGATTCCCGCCGAAGCGCCGTTCAGTGAAAACGTCAACGGTGACAAATTCAAGCTGCATGGGTCACCCGGAGTTGTGCTCGGCGCTAGTCGAATCGAACCGCCGTCGTGTTGCCGCCGCAGACCACGACGCCGACGCGTTCGCCGTCCTTCGGCTTATAGACACCGGATGACAGAGCGGCGAAGGCCGCCGCACCACCCGGTTCTGCGGCCAGCCGCAGGGCGCGCCACAGCGCCTTCTGCGCTTCCACAATCGCGGCGTCGGCCACCAACACAACGCTGTCGACATACTCTTTGGCGATGGGAAAAACACGCTCGCCGACACGGCGCGGCGCCAGCAAATCGGCCGCGACGCCGCCAGCTTCGGCATCGACCGGATGACCCGCCGCAAGTGCCTTGGTCAGCGTCGGTGCGGCAAATGGCTCGACACCGACGACCTTGATGCGGCCGGCATACCAAGCCGCAATTCCCGCGATCAAGCCGCCGCCCCCGACCGAAACCAGAAGCGTATCGATCTCCGGCGCCTGTTCGGCGAACTCCATGGCGAGCGTACCCTGGCCGATCATCGTCTCATCCTGATCGAAGGCATGAATTGGCAGCGCGCCGGTTTTCTCCACCCATGCCTCACTCGCGGCCAGCGCGTCGGCATAGCGATCGCCTTCGATCGCGAGGTCGGCGCTGTAGTCGCGGATGCACGCGATTTTGGCCGGCGAAGCGACGCTCGGCACGAAAATCTTCGCCGGCACTTTTCGGCGCATCGCCGCATAAGCGACCGCGACGCCGTGATTGCCGCCCGACGCCGCGACCACGCCGGCGGGCGGCACCTGTCGGGTCAGAAGATTGGCGAAAGCGCCGCGCGTCTTGAACGAGCCGGCGTGCTGAAAAAGCTCGAGCTTGAGAATGAGAGAGTTCGCCGCAATCCCGAAATCGGCGGCGTCGACCGCCATAACCGGGGTACGGCGAATATACGGCCGGATCAGCTTCTCGCAATGCGCGATATTGCGTTGATTTACGCTGCCCAACGCGGTCGGCATGGCATCACTCGTTTCCGCGCCGCGCACCGGCGGGTTCGTCGATTGGCGATTGACATAAATTAGTTATTTGGCTAATTGGCAATATGCCTACATCGGACGACGGCGTCAATGCGGCGTTGCGGGCGCTGGCCAGCGACCGCCGCCGCACCATCCTGGAATGGCTGCGCGATCCGAAGCGGAATTTCCGGCCGCAACTCGACGGCGACCTGGTCGCCGACGGCGTGTGCGGCGTGCTGATCGCCGAGAAGCTCGGCGTCAGCCAGCCGACCGTCAGCGAGCACTTGAAGATTCTGGCGCAGGCCGGACTGCTGAAGTCGAAACGCGTCAAGCAATGGACGTTCTATAAGCGCGACGAGGCGCAGATCGCCAAGGTCAAGCGCGCCATCGTGGCGAAGATTTAATCTATGCCCCGGTGAAGTGCACCAGTTTGCGGCTCGCCAGGTCGACGGTGACGAAATCGTCCGGCGTTTTGGCTTCAGAACCGTCGCTGGCCGGTTGATATTCGATCCGCAATTGCGCCGGCGTAACGACAATCCGAAGATAGCCGTAATCCTGATCGTCGTAGTTTTCGAGCGTCACCTTATCGGCGTGGCCGGTGACTTGCAGCGGCTGCGGCGTGCGCAGCGGGCCGGTCGCCTTGCTGCGCACAAGTTTCGCCAGCCCGTGGCCGCCATTGCCGCAAATGATGTAGGGAATCTGCGTCTGACCGTGCAGACGCGTAAAGCGCTGGTAATTATGGGCATGCCCGGACAGCACGGCGTGCGGCCATACCCCGGTCGCATTGCAGACGCCGTCGATCTGCGACACCATCTGTTCGCTCCAGCCGTGTTTGCTGCCCGCGGTATAAGCGGGATGGTGGTGCGCGATGATGAGCGCGCCCTTGAAGCCTTCGGACTTCACCCGGGTCAGGGCCGCCTTCAAGTAATCGAGCTGCGAGTTGCCGAGGTCAGCGTTGGCGATGACGCCCGGATCCTCCAGTGTATTGCTGTAGAGCGTTAAGATCCGCACCATCGGCGCTTCGAAAGTATAAAACACGCCGGGTTAAATCTGCGCGGTGCGAGCGAGCCCGCCCGATTCAGGCGCCACTTCGAATTTCTCGGCGCAGAAATTCTCCAGGAACGCGGCCAAGCTTGCGGCCTTGGTGCCCGGCGCGACCATGCCGTCGTGATTGCCGGCAATGGCGACAATTGGCGCCGGATAGTCGCGGTACGGCTCGTAGAATTGATCGTAGTAATATTGGCCTCTCGCCGAAGCTGTAAATCACGTCGCCGAGGTGAAAGAAGAACAGCGGCCGGTCCGCGTCGTCGTCGGTAAAGTCGGCGACCATTTTGTCGGCGACCAGATTCTGACTTTCCGGGCCGCGTGTGCTTCCGGTATCGCCGGTCGCGTGAAAGACGATCTGGCCGCTTTTGGCGATTTGTTTTTCCAAGGCCGCTTCGCTGACGTCGAGCACGGCGGCAAGGCTGAGCGTGGGTTCCGGCAGCCCGCGCGGCGCGGGGAACGGTAGCGGTGCGAGCTTATGCTCGCGATTCAATTCGTCGATCTGCTTATAGGCCGCGCCGTCGGACGGATGCGTGATCTCGAACTTCTTCGGGTCGGGAGTCGGCTGCGGCTGAGCAAAGGCCGGGCCGTCGACCACGGTCGCGCTGGTATTGTCGATCGTCTCGGTCTGCGGGGCCGGTTTCGGCTTGCGGCTTTGCGGCTTGCGGGTCATGGGACGGTCTCCAAGAGCCAGCTCTACCTATAGCTTTATCAATAGATATATTGCAACCATAGATCATACGCTAAGAGCCGCAACTCAACGCGCGCTCGGCCAGGCGGCAGCGATTAAGCGGCTTGCCGTCGGTGTCGAACAGCGTGCCGTTCCACACATTATTACCGGCGCGGTCCCATACCATGTAGGCGAAGCCGGAATAGGTCACGGCATTGAGCGCCTTAAGCCCGTTGATGTCGGCGCCGGCGACGCTGGCTTTGGGCATGTCTTCGAGATTATCGCCGCCGGTGCCGACCACGAGCTGCGGCGGCCGCGCGCCGCCGAAATCGACGGCCTGGAAGAAATGGATGTGGCCGGCAACCTCCATGCGCACGTTCGCCGGCATATCGGCGCCAAGCGCGGCTTGGAGCACCTTGTTGGAGACGATGTTGACCTCTTGGTCGCCCGGCTTGGCGAGCATGCCGTTGACCGGCTTATGCGTCACCAGCCACGCATAGCTGGGGATTTTGGCGAGCACGTCGACAAATTGCCGGCGCAGCACCGGGACCTGTTCGCTGTCGACGCCGGCGCCGTCCTTGACCTTGGCGCTATCGACGACGACGGCGGCGAAGTCGCCGAGCGGCACCACATAATCGCCGGTCAGGTCGCGGCAGTCAGGCGGCATCGGCGACGGATCGAGAAAGCGGAACCAGCCTTCGCCGGCGCGGCTGCAATCTTCGTGATTGCCGCGCGCCATGATCCAGGGCGCCGCGGCAAAGAGCGGCGCCGCCGGCTGGAAGAAATCGGCGTTCCAGGCATCCCAGCCGTAACCGGACGGACTGCCGGCGCAGCCGGTATTGCCGGGCGGGCAGGCATCTTCGCGGTATTCATAATCGCCGACATGGATCATCAGATCGGGGCGGGCCGCGGCCGCCATCGCCGCGACTTTCGGGAACGGCCAGGCGTTAAGCTCATTGCAGGCCTGCGTCGGATCGCCGGTCTTAAGCCGGCAGCCGGTATCGCCGAACATCACGATGCGCTGCGGATTGGGCCGCGGCAGCGGCAGCGGCTTGCCGTCGAGCAGGCCCGACACCGCTCCGACCGGGACCGCGACCTCACAGCCGCGCACCGGAAACGAGGCCTGCTTCACATTGCCGAGTTTCTGCTCCGGCTCGGAGCGCGTCGCCATCGGCACCGCCACGCCGTCGAACGACACGGCGGGGCAGGCGGCATCGTCGGTGATGGCGCGCGCGCTCGAACTGCCGTCCGGCCCAAGCTCGACCCATTGCGCCAGAATTTTCGCTTGCGCTTGCGGCAGCGGCGCCAACAGCACGGCTGCCCCGAAGATTAACAGTGCGTAAGGAGCGGTGCGGCGACATGGGTGTCCTGGACTTTCCTTGGCCGGTCCTCGGCGTCCGACAAGCGAACGGCAAAGCATAAGGCAAATCAACACGACAGATTTGCGACAGCCGCCGCGTCAGGGTCCAGGACCAGCCGTTCACTTCTCAGAATCACCGACGACGAAGTTACTGCTTCGCCCGCCCGCTCCGCCGCGGCCCGTGATCGGTGACGCCGAGATGGGTCTCCAGCGCCAACGCGGTCGGCGGCGAGCGTGGCGCTGGCGGCTGAGTGAACCACGCTGCCGCGCTCGATGATGATGGCGCGGTCGGTGACGCTCAAGATTTTCTTGGCGTTTTGCTCCACCAAAATCGCCGACATGCCCTCATCGCGGATGATCCGGCGCAGCGCCGTCAAGAGCTCCTCGACGATGATCGGGGCGAGGCCCTCGAGCGGCTCGTCGAGCAGCATGACGCGCGGATTGAGCACCAGCGCGCGGCCGACCGCGAGCATCTGTTGCTCGCCGCCGGACAGCTGGTTGCCGAGATTTTGCCGGCGTTCTTGCAGCCGCGGAAACAGTTCATAGACCTTGTCCGTGGTCCAGCGGCCGGGCTGGGCGACCGCGGTGAGGTTTTCGTGCACGGTGAGCGATTTGAAAATGTTGCGTTCCTGCGGCACCCAGCCGATGCCGAGATGGGCGCGCTGATCGGGACGCAGCTTGGTGATATCGGCGCCGTCGAGCGAGATCGTGCCGGCAAAATAGCGGGTGACGCCGACGATCGAGTTGATCAGCGTGGTCTTGCCCATGCCGTTGCGGCCGAGCAGCGCCAGCGCTTCGCCTTCGACCAGCGACAGCGAGACGCCGGCGAGAACCACGGCCTCGCCGTAGCCGGCCGACAATTGCTCGATGGTGAGGAGTTCAGGCATCGAGTTCCTCGCCGAGATAGACCGCCTTGACGCGGGGGTCGCGCGCCACCTCCTCGGGGGCGCCGTCGACGAACAGCGCGCCGTTGACCAGCACCGAAATGCGGTCGGCGAAGGAGAAGACGAGATCCATGTCGTGCTCGATCAACAGCACCGTGACCTCCGCCGGCAGCGCTTCGATGGTGGCGAGCAGTTCATGCCGCTCCGCCTCCGGCACGCCCGCGGCCGGCTCGTCGAGCAGCAACACCCGCGGCCGGCAGGCAAAAGCCAGCGCGATTTCGAGCAAGCGCTGCTTGCCGTAGGGCAGAATCGCGGTGCGCTCGTGCATGACATCCGCCAACCGAAAACGCTCGACGATCTCGACGATCTCGCCGGTGACCGCGGCTTTCGAGCCGACCACGCGCCACCAGTCGGCGCCGGCGCCGAGCCGCTCGGAGACGACGAGTCCGATCGATTCCAACGGCGTCAGATCGAGGAACAGTTGATTGATCTGGAACGTGCGCGCCATGCCGAGCCGCACCCGCTGATGCGGCGCGGCGCCGGTAATGTCGCGGCCTTCGAGCATGATGCGGCCCGCGGTCGGCTTGAGCACGCCGGTGAGGAGATTGATCACGGTGGTCTTGCCGGCGCCGTTCGGCCCGATCAGGGCGTGGCGCGCGCCCTTCTCCACGGACAGATTGACGCCCTGCGCGGCAAGGATGCCGCCGAAGCGCTTTTCCAGCCCGATGGTTTCGCAGGATCGGCATCGTTCAACAGTCCGTTGTTCAACCGCCGTCCGCCGCGCCGCCGAGCGCGGCGGAACGCGGACCGATTCGCGCCCACACGCGGTCGCCAAGCCGCGCCAGGAAACCGCGCGCGGCGCCGATCCAGCCCGCCATCCGGTCGCGGCCGACCAGCACGATGACCACGAGTACGAGCCCGATCCAGAACTGCCAATATTGCGGCGTGAGCGTCGCGATCCAATCCTGCAGGAATTTATAGATCACCGCGCCAATCAAGCCGCCATAGAGATAGCCGGTGCCGCCGATGATGAGAACGAGCAGGAGATCGGCCGAGCGTTCCAGCGAAAACACGTCGAGCGAACAGAACGCGGTGGTCTGCGTCAACAGCGCGCCGGCGATGCCGGCGAAACCGGCCGATATCGTATAGATAGAGACCAGCCGCCATTTCACCGGAATGCCGATCGCCGCGGCGCGTAGCGCATTGCCCTTCACCGAACGCAGCGACAGGCCGAACGACGAATAGACGATGCGCCTAGCAACGACGAAGCAGACGAACAGCACGATCAGGCAATAGACATAGCCGTTGTGGCCATAGAGATCGAAGCTCCAGCGCCCGAGGATCGGCGCGATGTCGACGCCTTGCAGGCCGTCGGCGCCGCCGGTGATGTCGGCATAGCGGTTGGCCACTTCGCCGAGCATCAGCGAGACGCCGAGCGTCACCATCAGCCGGGTCAGGTCGGAACCGCGCAGCACCAGAAAGCTGGTAACGAAGCCGAGCGCGGACGCCACCAGGCCCGAGAAAACCAGCGCGATGATCGGCTCATCGATGATGCCGTATTTGGCGACCAGCCCGGCAAAATATCCGGCGACGCCGAAAAACGCCGCCTGGCCGAGCGAGATGATGCCGGCATAGCCGAGAATAAGGTCGAGCGACAGCGCAAACAAAGCAAGGATCGCGGTGTCTTTCAGGATCAGGTATTTGCCCGGAAACAGCCAGATGCTGGCAAAGGCAAAAATCCAGAATGCGATTTCGAACGGCGACCAGCGCGCGCGACGCTTGAGAAACGCGGCGACGTCGTCGGCGAGCACGGGCGTCGCTGGTGTCGTTGCCGGAGTTGCAGCCATCGGGCCGTCACCGCGCCACAGAGCGGGCGAACAAGCCCTGCGGCCGCCAGATCAGGACCGCGATCATGATCGCGTAGATGACGAAGGCGCCGAGCGTCGGCACGTAATACTTTCCGGCGACGTCGGCGATACCGAGCAGGATCGAAGCGAGGAACGGGCCGACGATGCTGGACGTGCCGCCGACCGTAACCACGATCAAAAAGTAGATCATGTAGCGCAGCGGAAACGTCGGATCGAGACCGAGGATTTCGGCGCCAAGCGCGCCGCCCAGTCCGGCGAGACCGGAGCCGACTGCAAAGGTGATGCCGAACACGGCGCCGACATTGATGCCGAGCCCGCGCGCCACGCGCTGATCGTCAACCGCGGCGCGCAGCCGGCTGCCGAACCGGGTCTTGGCGAGAATGAGCTGCAGGGCGACGGTGAGCAAGCCGCAGACCGCGATGATCAGCAGACGATATTTGCCCATGCCGACGCCGTATACGTCGAATTGGCCTTGCAGCGCGTCGGGGATCTGCACGAAGCGCTGCGACGACCCCATGGTGTAGTCGACGCTGGCGACCGACATGAAAACGAGCCCGATGGTGAACAGCACCTGATCGAGGTGGCTTCGGGCATAGACGTGAACGTAGAGCGTCCGCTCCAAAAACCCGCCAAGGAGCGCGGTGACCAGAAACGCGATCGGCACGCCCAGTACAAACGGAACGCCGAAACGGTTGACCAGAATGACGGTGCAATAGCCGCCGGCCATGGCGAAGGAGCCGTGGGCGAGATTGATGAAATTCATCAGGCCGAGCGTGACGGACAACCCGCATGCCAGCACGAACAGCAGCATGCCGTAGGCCACGCCGTCGAAGAGAATGGTCAACATACCGGGCCACTTACTCCAGCGTCACTCCGGGCTGCCGACCCGCCTTCGCTCGCGCACGAGCTACGGCGGGCATGAGACGGCAAGCCCGGGATGTCGAATGGCCGCATTACCTCACTTCGCCATCCCGGCTTTGATCGGATCCTTGACGTTCGGGAAGGTGGCAAATTCGACATTGAAGAGCTGGCCGTTCTTCTTCTCGACCTTGCGGATGTAGACGTTCTGGATGATGTCGCGCGTCTCCGGATCGATCGAGATCGGACCGCGCGGGCTTTCCCAGGCCATGCCCTTGATGGCGGCGATGAGCGAATCGCCGTCGGTCTTGCCGCCGGTCTTCTCCAGCGCCGCGTACATCAGGTGCATGCCGTCATAGCCGCCGACCGCCATGAAATTCGGCCGCATGCCGTTGTTGGCTTTCTCGAACGCGGCGACGAAAGCCTTGTTGGTCGGCGAATCGTGATCGGCCGAATAGATATGCGCGGTGATGGTGCCGATGATCGGGTCGCCCATGTTGTTCAAAAGATCGTCGTCGGTGACGTCGCCGGGGCCGATGATCTTGATGCCGGCCTTGTCGAGGCCCTTCTCGGCGAATTGCTTGACGAAGGTGCCGCCTTGGCCGGACGGCACGAACACGAAGATCGCATCGGGCTTGTCGTCGGCGGCGCGCTGCAGGAACGGCGCAAAGTCGGGATTGGCCAGCGGGAAGGTGATGTTGTCGGCGACCTGACCGCCCTTGGCGGTGAATTCCTTGATGAAGGAATCTTCCGCGTCATGGCCCGGCGCATAGTCGGACACCATGGTCACGACTTTCTTGATGCCGTTTTGCGCCGCCCAGTCGGCCATCGGCACCGACGACTGCGCCAGCGTGAAGCTCGTGCGCGCGATATAGGGCGACTTCGCGGTGATGATCGAGGTGCCCGCGGCGGTGACGATTTCCGGCGTCTTGGCTTCCGTCGCCAGCGGAGCGACCGCCAGCGCCGCCGGCGTGATGCCGAAGCCGGCGAGGAAAGTCACCTTGTCGTTGACGAGAAGGTCCTGCGCGATGCGCTTGGTGTTGTCGGGGACCGCGGCGTCGTCGCGGATGATCAGGTCGATTTTCTTGCCGGCCACCGTGTCGCCGTGCTGCGCCATCCAGAGCTTGGCGCCCGCCGCCTCCTGTTTTCCGGTCGATTGCTGCTGACCCGTCATCGGCAGGATAAAACCGATCTTGACGTCTTGCGCCTGCGCGCCGCTCGCGGCGGCGAGCGCGCCGGCAGCGCAAGCAGCGGCCAGCAGGTATCTGCATTTTTCGTTGAGTTTCATGGGGGTGCCTCCCTTATCCGGCTTAATTCGCCGCATACCAACATCCCGGCCCGCTGTTGTCCAGTTCCGCGGTGTCTCACTCGCCGGTTCCGTCGGCGACGTTGCCGCCAATTCCCCAAACTGTGCTAGCATCCGGCACAAAATTAGGTTGGCCTGCTGTTGCGGAGGACGGATGGCAAAAATCATTCTCGGGCTCGGCAGCTCCCACACGCCGATGCTGCTCGCCTCCGACGAGACGCTGCCGCGTTTCGCCGAGACCGACCAAAAAATCAAGCATCGCGACAAGGAAGGGCGGCCCGCGACCTATGCCGAGCTTCTGGAAAAGGCGGATCCCCAGATGGCGGCGATGGTCGCCCCTGCCGAGCTGGTAGCGCGGCAAAATAAAGTGCGCGCGGCCATGGCGCGTTTGAGCAAAACGCTCAACAGCGCCAAGCTCGGACGCCTTGATTGTCATGAGCGACGACCAGGACGAAGCCTATCTGGAGGACGCCCGGCCGACATTCGCGATCTATTACGGCGACACCATCCTCAACAGCAACGAGCAACACGAGCAGTACCATCAGCGTTTTCCCGAATGGTACGTCAAGAACCGGCAAGGCTTTTTCGAGGACAAGGCGCCGCGCGCCTATCCGGTCGACGCCAAGCTTGCGTTGCATCTGATCGACTGGCTGATGGACAACGGTTTCGATCCGGCGTCGTCGAAAGGCATGCGCAAGGGCGAGGGCGAAGGCCACGGCATGGCCTATGTGCATCGCCGCCTGATGGACGAGAACAATCCGATTCCGATCGTGCCGGTCTTTCTCAATACTTATTTTGCGCCGAACCAGCCGCGGCCGCGGCGCTGCTACGCGCTCGGCCAGGCGATTCGCCAAGCGGTCGAGGCCTTTCCCGGTGACGCCCGCGTCGGCATCATCGCATCGGGGGGCTTAAGTCATTTTCTGGTCGACGAGGATTTCGACCGCGCCATTCTCAAGGCCTGCGCCGACCGTGACGCTGCGTTCTTGCAGCATCTGCCGCGCAACAAATTGCATGCCGGCTCATCGGAAATTCTCAACTGGGTCGGCGTCGCCGGCGCGTGCGAGCATCTCGACCTGAACTGGTTCGAATACGTGCCCGGCTATCGTACGCCGGCCGGCACCGGCACCGGCTTGAGCTTCGCCAGTTGGGCGTAACGCTCCGCCGCGTCGAATACGCGCACCGTGCGAGCCCGCATTTGCTTGCGCCGTTTCCGGCTTTCGCCCTAGTATCGAGCAAAATCAAACAAGCATAAAATACAGGGAATTCAGCGAAATCTGGGAGGGTTTCAGATGTCCAAACGAATGAATTCGGTCATCGCCGCGCTCGTCATCGCTGTGAGCGCGGCCACAGTTCAGCAAGCATCGGCACAAGAAGTGAAGGTCGGCGTCGTCCTGCCCTATACCAGCGTTAACGCCGAAACCGCGCAGCAAATGGACCGCGGCATGGAGATGTATCTCAAGCTCAATGCCGACGCGGTCAAGCCCTACACGATCAAACTCATCAAGCGCGACGCCAAGAATCCGGCCGGCGCCGATGCCAAGCTCGCGGTCCAGGAATTGCTCACCCAGGACAAGGTGGATGCGGTCGTGGGCTGGATCTATTCGCCGAACGCCATCGCTTCGGCACCGTTGCTCACCGCCGCCAATAAACTCGGGGTGGTCATGAACGCCGGCACGGCTTGGATAACCAACCTTTCGGACGACTACGTGCGCACCTCGTTCAGCATGTGGTCGGCCGGCTACACCTTGGGGGTCGCGGCCGCGAAGACGCTGCACGCGAAAACAGCGGTGGTGGCGTATACCGACTACCCGCCCGGCAAGGACAGCCTGGACGCCTTCAAGGCGGGCTTCGAGGCCAATGGCGGCAAGGTGCTCGACGCCATCCCGGCTGGCGGTCCCGCGCAGGTTCCCGACTTCACGCCGTTCTTCCAGCGCGCAAAGGATGAGCATCCGGACGTGCTGTTCGTGTTCGTGCCGGCCGGCGATCACGCCGTTGCGGTGGTCAAGACCTACGCCGCGCTCGGCATGGGCGCCGCGGGCATTAAGCTGATCGGCCCCGGCGACATCACCCAGGACATCAAGCTGCAGCAAATGGGGGACGCCGCGGTCGGCACGATCACCATGCACCATTACAATGCCGACCTCGATAATCCGGAGAACAAGCGCTTCGTCGCGGCGTGGCACAAGGACTACGGCGCCGAACTCGACGCCGGACTTCACCGCGGTCGGCGCCTATGACGGCATGGCCGCCCTTGTTCACGCCGTCCACGCCTTGAAAGGCCATATCGACGACGGCAACGCGGCCGTGAAGTCCCTGCTCGGCTGGAAGTTTGACAGCCCGCAGGGACCGATCGAGATCGATCCGCAGACCCGCGACATCATCATGAACGAGTATTTGTGCGAAGTGTACAAGGGTGCGGACGGCAAGCTGCACCAGAAAGTGCTCGCGACCTACGATCACGTGAAAGACGAGTGCAAGGTGCTCGGCCTCGGCAAGTGCGCGATGAAGAATTGATCACCGGTCGATGGTCCTCGCACGGCGGCGAAAGGACGAATAGCAAATAGCGAACTCGCAGATAGGGTGTTATCGATAGTCGCCATTTGCTGTTCACAATTCGTCCTGTTCAGCGGGATCGTCCGTGGATTTCGGCAATAACATCGCCAGTATCCTCCTCGGTGGATTGTCCGCCGGCACGGTATTGTTCATCGTCTCGGTGGGCCTGTCGGTGACCATGGGGCTGATGGGCTTCGTTAATCTCGCTCACGGCGCCTTCGCCATGTTCGGCGGATACGTCATCCTGCTGGCGATGAATCGCGCGCACTTTGGCCTGGCCTCCGCGCTGGCGCTCGGATTTGTCGTCACCGCCGCGGTCAGCGTGGTATTCGAGCGGCTGCTCTACCGCCGGCTCTACCGCGCCGGCGAGCTCGATCAGGTTCTTTTCACCATCGGTCTCATCTTCATTGCCATCGCCGGCAGTATTCTCGTGGTCGGCCCGTCCGGCGAGACCCTGCAGTTGCCCGCCGCGCTCAACGGCCAGCTCAACCTCGGCTTCATTCGCTACCGCACCTACAGCATCTTTTTGATCGCGGTCGGCGTCGTGATTGTGCTCGGCATCTGGCTCGCGTTCGAGCGCACCCGGATCGGCGCCCAGATCCGCGCCACCGTCGACAACCGACGCATGGCGGAATCGCTCGGCATCAATGTCGATCGTCTGTTCACCATCACCTTTGCCTTCGGCAGCGGCATGGCGGCCATCGGCGGCGGCCTCGGCGCCGAATTTCTCGGGCTGGATCCGCAATACCCGCTCAAATACCTGGTGTATTTCCTGATCGCGGTGTCGGTCGGCGGGCTCGGCAGCGTGCTCGGGGTCTATTACGCTTCCCTCATCCTCGGCGTCCTCAACTTCGTGCTCACATTCTACCTGCCGAAGGGGGGCACGCTTTTCATCTACGCGCTCACCATCCTCATCCTGCTGGCGCGGCCGCAGGGACTGCTTGGAAGGAAGGAGCTGTGAACGCCGCACTTTCCCCCGCCGGCGACCCTTCCGTCGCTGCGCCGAGCGAAAATCCGGCGCTCCGCTTTCTGACGCAACGTCACCATTTCCGCTGGTGGGAGGCGCTGCCCTGGATTATCGCGCTAGTTTACTATTTCGCCTTTCCCGACTATCTCAGCTTTGGCGCCGATGTATTGATCGCCATTCTTTTCGCGCTCTCGCTCGATCTTGCGCTCGGCTATGCCGGCATCATTACGCTCGGCCACGCGGCCTTCTTCGGCGCCGGCGCCTACACGGTCGGCATGCTCGCCTCTTACGGTATCTGGAACGAACCGATTACGAGTCTGGTTCTCGGCGCGCTGGCGGCGGCGATAGTGGGTTTCCTGTCGGGTCTCGTTCTATTGCGCACCACGGGGCTGACGCTGCTGATGCTGACCCTGTGCACCATGGAGCTGCTCGAAGAGGCCGCCAACATGGCGCACGCCTACACGGGCGGCTTCGACGGCCTGCCGAGCCTGACCATCGCCCCGGTGTTCGGCGTCTTCGATTTCAATCCGCTCTACGGCAATACCCAATTTCTGTTCAGTCTGGGCGTGCTCTTTGTGTGTTTTCTGTTCGTGCGCACGCTGGTCTATTCGCCGTTCGGCGAGAGCCTAACCGGCATCCGCGAGAATGTGCTGCGCATGCGCGCGGTCGGTTCGCCGGTACGGCGCCGGCTCATCATCTGCTACACCATTTCAGCGGCGCTCGCCGGCATCGCCGGCGGCCTGTGGGCGCAGACTAACGCCTACGTCAATCTCAGCGCGCTCGATGTCGACCGCGCCGCGACCGTGCTTATCGTGCTCATTCTTGGCGGCTACGGACGGCTTTACGGCGCGTTCATCGGCGCCGTGATCTATCTGGCGCTGGAACATTTCCTGGCGGAGCTTTATCCGACCGCCTGGCAGCTCGGGCTCGGCTTGCTGCTGGTTTGCATCGCACTGTTCGCGCGCAACGGCATTCTGGGCCTTGGCGACACGTTGTGGCGGCGCGTGGCCGCAAGGCGCGCAAAACCATGAACGACGCGCGACTGGAGACACGTGCGCTCACCCGTCATTTCGGCGCACTGTTGGCCGTGCAGGAAATCAATTTCAAGCTCGATGCCGGCGCGCGCCATGCCCTGATCGGCCCCAACGGCGCCGGCAAGACCACGTTCATCAATCTGCTCACCGGCATGCTGCCGCCGACCAACGGCCGCGTCCTGCTCAACGGCCACGACATCACCGACAAGGCGCAAGCCGAACGGGTCAAGCTCGGCATTGCACGGACGTTCCAGATCAATCGCCTGTTCCGTGGCCTCTCCGTTCTGGAAAATGTCTATATCGCCGTTGCCGAGCGCGTCGGCGCGGCCTCGGGAATGTTATTCCCGGCCGGCCGGCGGACCGATGTCATCGATAAATCCATGCAGCTTCTGGAAATGCTGAAGCTTGCCGACCACGCTCGCCATCGCGTCTCCGAATTGCCCTACGGCCGCCAGCGTCTAATCGAGCTTGCGATCGCGCTCGGGCTCAGGCCGGAGGTGCTGCTGCTCGACGAGCCCGCCGCCGGCGTGCCGAGCGCGGAAAGTCACATCATTCTCGACGCCATCGAACGGCTACCGAAGAACATTGCCGTGCTCATCATCGAGCACGACATGGACGTGGTCTTTCGCTTCGCCGAGCGTATCACCGTAATGGTAGGCGGCGCCGTGTTCGCCGAAGGCACGCCGCGCGAGATCGAGGCAAATCCGCAGGTGCGTGAGGTCTATCTCGGCCAGGCCGGACAAGGGTCGGACCGGAGTGCAGCCCGTGCCTAGCACGCTCGAACTGCGACGCGTCTCGGCAGGCTACGGCGAGACAGTCGTGATCGAAAACATCGACTTTGCGCTGGCGGCGAGCGAGTGCATCAGCGTGATCGGCCGCAACGGCGTCGGCAAGACAACGCTCCTGGCGACGATCATGGGGCACACCACGTTGCATTCAGGCGAAATCAAGCTCGACGGCGCGAGTTTGAACGGCCTGCCGAGTTACCGCCGTGCGCTCGCCGGCATCGGCTTTGTGCCGCAGGAGCGCGAGATTTTTCCCTCGCTGTCGGTGCGCGAAAATCTCACCGTCACCGCGCGGCCGGGACATTGGACGCTGCCGCGCGTGTTCGAGCTGTTTCCGCGGCTGCGGGAGCGGCTCGACAATAGGGGCAATCAACTATCCGGCGGCGAGCAGCAGATGCTGTCAATTGCGCGCGCGCTGATGACCAATCCGTCGCTCCTGTTGATGGACGAGCCGACCGAAGGCCTGGCACCGATCCTGGTCGACACCTTGACGGCGGTGCTGGCGCAATTGCGCACGGAAGCTCCGCTGTCGATCATCCTCGTCGAGCAGAACAGCCGGGTGGCGCTGGCGTTTTCGCCGCGAACGGTCATCCTCGACAAAGGACGTATTGTCTATGACGGCGAATCCCGGCCACTGCGCGACGATCCGGAACGCCTCGCCAAGCTCATCGGGATCGTGGAATAGTCAGTGCGCGTCGGTATATTTCGCCCACCACGCCACTTCGAAGCTGAAGCCGTATTGCGCGTCGGCATAGGTCGTCGGCGCCGGCACCTGACCGCGGACGCCTTCGAGCGCGGCTTTCAAGGCGAAGCCCGTGTCGACCCAATAGACATCGGCCTTGTCTTTATAGAAATGCGCTTCGAGATACCCTTTGCCTTCCGGCAGCACATAGACCTGATGCACCTCGTCGCCGTCGCCTTCGGCGGCGAAGGCGCGGCACGACATTGCCTGATCGCCTTTGGTCAGACCCAGAATGTCGGTGATGATCGGCGAGATCGCAATCTCGCGGCCTTTTTCGGCGATCCAGCCGTCGATCTTCTGAATTTGTGTGGTGGACAGCGTCACCGTCGGCGCGGGTGGCGCTTGAACGGCTGCAGGGGGCGTTTGCGCGGGCGGGGCTGCGGGGGGTGCCTGCGCGAAGCTCTGCGACGCCGAAAGCGAAAAAGCCAACAGCGCGGCGAGGAAGCCGAAGGACATAGGCGGGCGCGGGCCGTGCTTCATCTGGCTTCTTCGGTGCGTTGGACGAAGTCTAGAGCATGATCCGGAAAAGTGGAAACCGGTTTTCCGAGAAGATCATGCTCCAACGTAGAATCTGAGACCATGATCCAATTCGACTTGATCGGATCATGGTCTAGGCGTGGGCCTTGCGCTGCGGATCGATGATTTTTTCCAATTTCCCGAGCACATGCATGCACGGCAACAGCTGGGCGAGGCTGGCATTGGGCTCGCGCTTTTCCTTGATCGCGGCGATGAATTCGCGGTCCTCGAGCTCGATGCCGTCCATCGACACGTCGACCTTGGAGACGTCGATCTTGTTGTCCTTGCCGTCGCACAGATCGTCGTAGAACGCCTTATAGGTGCCGTTGTCGCAGATATAGCGGAAGAACGAGCCGAGCGGCCCGTCATTGTTGAACGACAGCGACAGCGTCAGGATGGCGCCCGACGGCGTCTTGGCCACGATGCCCATGTCCATCGCGATATTGAGCTGCGGGTGGATCGGTCCCTGCACCGCATAGCAATCGGAAATCGTCTCGCCGGCCTGGTATTGGAACAAGTCGACGGTGTGGGCGGCGTGATGCCAGAGCAGATGATCGGTCCAGCTGCGCGCATTGCCCGCCGCGTTGATATTTTTGCGCCGGAAGAAATAGGTCTGCACGTCCATCTGCTGGATTTTCAGCTCGCCCTTGACGATGCGCTTGTGCACCCATTGATGGCTCGGATTGAAGCGCCGCACATGGCCGCCCATGGCGGTGACGCCGGTCTCCTTGGCGATCTTGACCAACGCTTCGGCGTCCTCGACCGAGTCGGTGACCGGAATTTCGACCAGCACGTGCTTGCCGGCACGCATCACCTGCTCGCCCTGACGGAAATGCATCTTGGTCGGCGTGGTCAGGATCACCGCGTCGGCACGCTTGATGCCCTCGGAGAGCTCGCCGGTGAAATGCGGGATGCCGTATTTCTTGGCGACCTGGGCGGTAGAGTCCTGATTGCCGCCGACCAGCGAGGTGACCTCGACGTCGGGGATGCGCTTGAGCGCATCGAGATGCTTCTGGCCGAACGCGCCCTGCCCCGCTACGCAGATTTTCATTGTTGACCTCTCGTAGGGTGGGCTGAGCAAAGCGAAGCCCACGCGAATCTAAATCCTGCGACAACGGTGGGCACGACGCTTACGCGTCTTTGCCCACCCTACGGCAATTTGCTCCTCACGATGACGATCAGCTCCGTTTGCGATCGACCTTCGTGCGTGCCGCGGCCCTGCTTGTGCTTGACGGCCGGCTTGCGCTTGCGAAGCCTTGTCGCGGTTTGCCAGGATGATATGGCCGACCGCGGTGTTCGAAGCCGGCACGGTGTAGAAGCGATAGACCTCGTCGACTTTGTCGTCGAGCGCGCCGCGCATGACGAGCCACATCACCATCTCGATGCCTTCGGCGCCGGCTTCGCGCATGTACTCGATATGCGGAACCTTGGCGAGTTTCTGCGGGTCCTTCGACAGATTGTCGAGGAAGTTCTTGTCCCATTTGCTGTTGATCAAGCCGGCACGCGGGCCGGAGATCTGGTGCGACAGCCCACCGGTGCCGAAGATCACCACGCGCAGATCGTCCGGAAAGGACTCCACCGCCTTCTTGATGGCGCGGCCGAGCATGAAGCAGCGATGGCCGGTCGGCGGCGGATACATCACCACATTGACCGCGAGCGGAACCACCGGGCACGGCCAGTGCGCGTTCTTGTCGACTTTGCCGAACAACAGATTCATCGGCACCGTCATGCCGTGGTCGACCTCCATCTTGTTGCAGATGGTGAGATCGAACTCGTCGAGAATGACCGACTGGGCGATATGCGAGGCGAGCGCCGGGTGGCCCTCCACCACCGGCACCGGCCGCGGTCCCCAGCCTTCGTCGGCCGGCGGGAATTCCGCGGCGCAGCCGAGCGCGAAGGTCGGGATCATCTCAACCGAAAACGCCGAGGCGTGATCGTTATAGACGATGATGGCGACGTCGGGCTTGGTTTGCCTCATCCACTCTTGCGATTTCACGAAGCCCGAGAACACCCGCTTCCAATACGGCTCTTCGGTCTTGTCGTTGTCGATCGCCGCGCCGATGGCGGGCACATGCGACGAACCTATTCCTGCGATGATCCTGGCCACGGCGTCACTTCCGTTTTGCTGATTTGGGTTTGGTCTTGGATTTGGCGGATTTGGCTTTTGCCGATTTGGCTTTTGCCTTGGGCTTGGCGGCGGCCGCCTTCTTCGCCGCGGCGCGAGAGAAATTTCGACGGCGCGTTCTTGCCGGAGCGCGAGCGATTGCCTTCGACCGAGCGGCCGCCGCCGAGCATCATGGCGGCGTAATCCTGCTGGGTCGAGCCGGTCATCACCGCGGCGAGATGCTGGAACGAATGGCCGTCGGTGGCGCCGAGCTTGGCGGTGAAATAGATGTTGCCGCCGAGCTCCAGCATGCGGTTGTAGTCGCGCTTGAGCACGGCGTCGGTCTGCTCGGGCGTGAGATTGAACTTCTTGAGGTATTCCGCTTCGTTGGCCTTGAACGCCTTGCGGTTCTCGTCCTTCATCAGCGACATGCAGAACATATTGATGCCGAGGCCCTGGCGGGAGCGTTCGGCGTCGAACACAAACGTGCCCGGAATGTCGTCATATTCGTGCTGTTCGCGGGCCATTGCTCTCTCCCGTTCGGGCGTAGCTGCCGTTTGCTTTGACATATATAGCGCAGCGCCCGTTGGCAACTTGAGCCGCCAGCCGCAGCGGTTCAATTGGGTGGCTTGGTGCCCAGCAATTTCACCTCGTAATCCCGGGCCGTCGACTTATCGCCGTCGAGGCCGCGCACTCCGAACAGTTTGATGCCGCCGCCCACTTCGGCCTGCACGACGATCACCGGCACGGGTTTCTCGCCGCGTTTGGTCATAGTGGCGTATTGCGGAATGACGACATCCATCGGCTTGCCGAAATAGCCGCCATAGGCTTTGAGGACAAAAACAGCGTTGCCCGCGGCGACATCTTGATCGGTGGCGGCGCGGCCGGAAATGAAACCCGTAGCCGGCAATGGCGGCCAATTCACCGGGGCCGTCTGCGCCGAGGCGGTCACCGCCACGCCGAGAACCAATAGAAAAGCTGCAAGCCGTACTAACATTGGAATTGGTCTAGCTCCAATAAAGCCGCATCGGATTGTCGACCAAGAGCGCCTGCTGCGCCGCGGCCGTCGTCGCCACCTTGGGAATGTAGTCGACCAGCACGCCGTCGTCAGGCGCTTCTTTCTTCATATTGGGATGCGGCCAGTCGGTGCCCCAGATCACGCGATCGGGGAAACGCTCAATGAGCGCCCGGCCGAACGGCGCCACGTCGTCATAGGGCGGCCCGGCAAGACTCATCCGCTCCGGGCAGGTGACCTTCACCCAGAAATTCTTGTGCTTGTCCATCAGCCGGTGGAAGCGCTGGTTGTCCGGATGATCGACGCCTTTGGCCACGCTCGGCGTGCCCATGTGATCGACCACGACGGCGGTCGGAATCGAGGTGAAGAAGCTTTCGTAGTCCGGCAAATCGGGCATCTCGAAGTAGATCACGATGTGCCAGCCGAGCGGCGCGACACGTTTGACGATGCGGTTGAGCACATCGGGCGGGGTTATGTCGACGAGCCGCTTGAGAAAATTGAAGCGCACGCCGCGCACGCCGGCTCTGTCCATCCATTTCAATTCGTCGTCGGTCACTTCCTCGCCGACAAAGGCGACGCCCTTGGCCCGGCCGTTCGACGACTCCAGCGCATCGACCATGGCGCGATTGTCCTTGGAATGGCACGACGCCTGAACGATGACATTCTTATCGAGGCCGAGAAAATCGCGCAGCGCGAACAGCTTCTCCTTCGGCGCGTCGCAGGGCGTGTATTTGCGCTCCGGCGCGTAGGGAAATTTCGCCTCCGGTCCGAACACATGGCAATGCGCATCGACCGCGCCCGCCGGCGGCTTGAATTTCGGCTTCGACGGATTGGGGTGGAACGGGATGTAACCCGGTGACATCGGCACGCGAATTTCTCCATTTCGTCATTCCGGATTGCCGCGCAGCGGCAAGTCCGGAATCCATAACCACAGACATTCGAAGTTTGCACCGTCCGTATTCGTTCCCTAGCCCGGTGACTATGGATTCCGGGCCCGGCGCTACGCGCCGTCCCGGAATGACGGCTAAACCTTCTCCAGCGCCAGCGAGACGCCCTGGCCGACGCCGACGCACATGGTGGCCAGCGCGCGCTTGCCGCCGCGCTTTTCCATGCCGTGCACCGCGGTCAGCGCCAGCCGCGCGCCGGACATGCCGAGCGGATGGCCGAGCGCGATGGCGCCGCCATGCGGGTTGACGTGATCGGCGTCGTCGGCGACGCCGAGCTGGCGCAGGCAGGCGAGCCCTGCGAGGCAAAGGCTTCGTTGAGCTCGATCAGATCGAAATCGGTGATCTTCAGGCCGAGCCGCTCCATCAGCTTGCTGCGTCGCCGGCACCGGGCCGATGCCCATGATGCGCGGCGGCACCGCCGCCGAGGCCATGCCGAGGATGCGCGCGCGCGGCGTCAGGCCATGCTTCTTCACGGCGGCTTCGCTGGCGAGAATCATCGCGGCGGCGCCGTCATTGATGCCCGAGGCATTGCCGGCGGTGACGGTGCCGGGATTGCGCACGATCGGCTTGAGCTTCTGCAAGTCTTCGAGCGTGGTGTCGGGGCGCGGATGCTCGTCCTTGTCGACGATGATCGGGCCGGCTTTGCCGCCCGGCACCGCGACCGGCATGATTTCTTCGGCGAAATAGCCCGACGCGCTCGGCCTTGCCGGCGCGCTGCTGCGAGCGCAGCGCGAACGCGTCCTGATCGGCGCGCGAGACCTGGAACTCCTCGGCGACGTTCTCGCCGGTCTCGGGCATGGAGTCGACGCCGTATTGCGCCTTCATCAGCGGATTGATGAAGCGCCAGCCGATGGTGGTGTCGTAAATTTCCGCCGAGCGCGAGAACGCTTCGCCGGCCTTGCCCATCACGAACGGCGCCCGCGTCATCGATTCGACGCCGCCGGCGATGGCGAAATCGATCTCGCCGGCGCGGATGGCGCGCGCGGCGTCGCCGACCGCGTCGAGCCCCGAGGCGCACAGCCGGTTGACGGTGATGCCGGGGACCGAGTCCGGCAGCCCGGCCAGCAGCAGCGCCATGCGCGCGACATTGCGGTTGTCCTCGCCGGCCTGGTTGGCGCAGCCGAAGAAGACTTCGTCGAGCCGCGACCAGTCGGGCTTGGCGTTGCGCGCCATCAGCGCCTTGATCGGGACCGCGGCAAGATCGTCGGTGCGCACCTTGGCGAGCGCGCCGCCGTAGCGGCCGATCGGGGTGCGCACGGCATCGCAGATGAAGACATCGCGCATCGGCCGCTCCCTGTTTCGCATCGCCTTTTGGGTTCTTGCAGGCTATTTACGGGCCGCGGCGGAACGGGTCAAATGGCGCAAATGACCACCTCACCATCCGAATTTGCCGATCTGCCGCCGACCTTGAAGGCGGAGCGGCATGGTGCAGTCGCGGTGTTGCGGCTCAATCGTGCGGCAAAACGCAACGCGCTCGACGACCAGACGGTACGCGGCATCGGCGGCTTCTTCACGGCGCTGCCGGACGATATCGGCGCCGTCGTCCTGGCCGCGGAGGGCGAGCATTTCAGCGCCGGGCTCGATCTCACCGAGCTGACCGAGCGCGACATCTATGCCGGCATCGAGCACTCGCGGTCCTGGCATCGCGCGTTCGAAGCCATCGAGTTCGGCAAGGTGCCGGTGGTCGCCGTGCTGCACGGAGCGGTGGTGGGCGGCGGCCTCGAACTCGCCGCCGCGGCCCATATCCGGGTGGCGGAACGTTCCGCCTTCTACGCCTTGCCGGAAACCAGCCGCGGCATTTTTGTCGGCGGCGGCGGCTCGGTGCGGCTGCCGCCCTTGATCGGCACCGCCCGCATGATGGACATGATGCTGACCGGCCGCACGCTCTCCGCCGAAGAAGGACAGACTGATCGGGCTCACGCAATATCTGGTCGGCGAAGGCGAGGGTCTCGCCAAAGCCATGGAGCTTGCACACCGCATTGCCGGCAATGCGCCGTTTACGAATTTCGCGGTCATGCACATGCTGCCGCGCATCGCCAAGAGCGACCCCGCCGCCGGCTTTGCGACCGAGGCGCTGACCTCGGCGATCGCGCAAGGCGAAGCCGAGGCCAAGGCGCGGCTCAAGGCGTTTCTGGAAAAACGCGCCCCCAAAGTGACGCGACGCTGATAGGGAAGCGCAATGGCAAGCGCATCGGCGAAGACATCTGCTGCGCAGAACCGGCCGCCGCTGCGGCCGGTAAAGCTCGGGCCGCCGGATGTTGCGGTCGAACGCCGCGGCGACGGCGCCATCCTGATGCGGTCGCCGCATCCGCTGCCGCCGCATCCGCAAAAGCTTACCGAGCGGCTGACGTATTGGGCACGGACGGCGCCGGAACGCGTCTTCCTGGCGCAGCGCGACGCGCAAAGGTAACGAGCGCCGGCTGGCGGACGCTGACTTATGCGCAAACGCTCGCCGCGGTGAATGCGATTGCGGCGTCGCTCTTGCAGCGCAATCTGTCGCCGGAGCGGCCGGTCGCCATTCTCTCCGGCAACGATATCGAGCATGCGCTGCTCGGCCTAGCCGCCATGCATGTCGGCATTCCCTATGCGCCGATCTCGGTGCCCTATTCGCTATTGTCGGCCGATTTCGGCAAGCTCAAAGCCATCATGCAATTGCTGTCGCCGGGGCTGGTCTTTGCCGCGAACGGTACGGCGTTCGCGCGCGCCATCGCCGCCGCCGTTCCGGCGAGCGCCGAAGTCGTCGTCACCGCCGAGCCGCCGGCCGGCCGCGACGCCACCGCCTTTGCCGCATTGATGCAGACGGCGCCGTCGGGCGCGGTCGCGGCGGCGCATGCCGAGGTCGGTCCCGGAACGATCGCGAAGATTCTCTTCACCTCCGGCTCGACCGGGCTGCCCAAGGGCGTCATCAACACCCAGCTCATGCTGTGCGCCAATCAGGCCATGATCCGCGCCGGGCTCGCCTTTCGTCGCCGACGAGCCGCCGGTCATCGTCGACTGGCTGCCGTGGAATCACACTTTCGGCAGCAACCACAATTTCGGCCTGGTGCTCGACAATGGCGGCTCGCTCTATATCGACGAGGGCAAGCCGCTGCCCGGCGGCATCGACGCGACGGCGCGCAATTTACGCGACATCGCGCCGACCATCTATTTCAACGTGCCGAAGGGCTTCGAGATGCTGCTGCCTTATCTTGCCGCCGAGCCCGCCTTGCGCGAGACCTTTTTCAGCCGGCTCAAGATCATGTTCTATGCCGGCGCGGCGCTGGCGCAGCATGTGCTCGACGCCTACGAGGAGCTGGCGATCGAGACGACCGGCGAGCGCATTTTGTTCATGTCGAGTCTCGGCTCGACCGAGACCGCGCCGGCGGCGCTCGCCTGTTCGTGGGACGCCGAGCGCGCCGGCAATATCGGCCTGCCGCTGCCCGGGCGTCGAGCTCAAACTGGTGCCGCGCGAAGGCAAGCTCGAAGCGAGACTGAAAGGCGCCAATATCACGCCCGGCTATTGGCGCGCGCCGCAGCTGACCGCGGCGGCGTTCGACGATGAAGGCTTTTACAAGATCGGCGATGCCTTGAAGTTCGCCGATCCGGACGATCCGGCCAAGGGCTTGCTGTTCGACGGGCGGCTCGCCGAGGATTTCAAGCTCGCCACCGGTACCTGGGTCAGCGTCGGGCCGCTGCGCGCGGCCTTCATCGCGCACTTCGCCCCGCTGGCGCGCGACGTCGTGTTCGCCGGGCCCGACCGCGACGAGGTCACGGCGCTGGTGTTTCCGGATTTCGACGCTTGCCGCAAAGCCGCGCCCGGCGCGGCTGCCGACAGTCCGGCGCGAGCGTTGCTTGCCGAGCCAAGCGTCATGGCCGAGTTCACCCGCCGCCTCGATGCGTTTTTCGCCGCGGCAAGCGGCACGTCGAGCCGCGTCGTGCGCATCCTCCTGTTGGACGAGCCGCCGTCGCTCGATCTCGGCGAGATGACCGACAAAGGCTCGATCAATCAGCGCGCGGTGCTGGCCAATCGCGCGCCATTGGTCGATGAACTGTACGCTGACACGCCGCCGGCCCGCGTTCTGGCCGCCGGCGCCAGGCAAACCGAACAGGTGAATTAAAATGGACATTCGTGGACATGCCGCGATCGTCACCGGCGGCGCTTCCGGGCTCGGCGCTTCGACCGCGCGCATGCTGGCGGAAGCCGGCGCCAAGGTCGCGATCTTCGATGTCAATCGAGAAAGCCGCGGCCGAAGTCGCGATCGACATCGACGGCATTGCGCTTGTCTGCGACGTCACAAATAGCGTTGAAACGGAAAAAGCCGTCGCCTCGGCTGCGGCCGACCACGGCACGGCGCGGATCGTCATCAATTGCGCCGGCGTCGGACCGGCCAAGCGCATCGTCGGCCGCGACGGGCCGATGCCGCTCGCCGAATTCGCGCGCGTGGTCGAGATCAACCTCGTCGGCACGTTCAACGTGATGCGGCTCGCGGCGGCGGCGATGCAGTCGCTCGAACCGTTGCAGGACGGCGAGCGCGGCATCATCGTCTGCACCGCCTCGGTCGCGGCCTATGAGGGCCAGATCGGCCAAGCCGCCTATGCCGCCTCCAAAGGCGGCGTGGTCGGGCTCATCATGCCGGCGGCGCGCGAATTCGCCCAATTCGGCATCCGCGTCAACGGCATCGCGCCAGGAATTTTCTCCACGCCGATGCTGCACGCATTGCCGGAAGCGGCGCAGGCGAGTCTCGCGGCGTCGGTGCCGTTTCCGAAGCTCCTCGGCCAGCCGCCGCAATATGCCGCGCTGGTGCGGCACATGATCGAGAACCGCTACCTCAACGGCGAAGTGGTCCGGCTCGACGGCGCGTTGCGCATGGCGCCGCGGTAATTGCGATGCTCCGCAATACCCGCATCGTGCGCATCGAATGGGGCGACTGCGACCCCGCCGGGATTATTTTCTATCCGCGCTATTTCGAGATTTTCGACGCCTCGACATCCATCCTGATCGAGCGCGCGATCGGCATGAAGAAGATCGAGTATCTCAAGGCCTACGATTTCGTCGGCCATCCGGTTCTGGAGACGCGCGCGCAATTCCGGCTGCCGACCCGGTTCGGCGACGAGGTCGAGATCGAGAGCCGCGATCGTCGCCTGCGGCCGCTCCAGCTTCAAGGTCGAGCATCGGCTCACGCCTTGCCGGCGCACTTGCGGCCGAAGGTTCCGAGACGCGGGTCTGGGCGGGGCGCGATCCCACCGATCCGACGAGATACAAATCGCAGCCGATCCCGCCGAGGTCGTTGCGCGGCTGACGCATGGCAGCTGACGGCCGCTGGCGCTGTTTCCCGCCGGCGCGAAAGTACGCTAGAAGCCTAGCCGCTCAAAAGGAAGGAAACGCCGATGTCCATGCGTGTCGACGCCTATACCCATTTTTTCCCGGAACGATTTTTCACCAAGCTCAACGAAGTCGCCGGCGACTATAAGGACATGGGCAAGCGCATCCGCTCGCTGCCGGCTTTGTTCGATCTCAACGTGCGCAAGAAGATCGTCGACGGCCACAAGGATTATCAGCAGATCCTGTCCTATCCGCAGCCGCCGGTCGAGCGCTTCGCCAAGACGCCGGCCGACATCGACGAGTTCTGCCGCATCATCAATGACGGCTTCGCCGAGCTGATCGCCAAGGAGAGGGATCACTTCCCCGGCTGGGTGGCGCAGGTTTCGCTTGCCGCGCCGGACGCCGGCGTCGGCGAAGCCGAACGCGCGTTAAAAATGGGCGCGCTCGGCGTGCAGATCTATACCAACGTCGCCGGCAAGCCGCTCGACCGTCCGGAATACGCCCCGTTCTGGAAAAAGATGAACGAGCTCGGCGCGCCGATCTGGCTGCATCCGGCGCGCGGCGCCGAAACGCCGGATTATTTGGACGAGAAACAGTCGCTCTACGAAATCTGGTGGACCATCGGCTGGTCCTACGAGACCGCCTGCACCATGCTGCGGCTGGTTTATTCCAAGATCATGGACACGCATCCCAACCTGAAAATCATCACTCACCACTTCGCCGGCATCGTGCCGATGCTGGAAGGCCGGCTCGGCCCGGGCAACGACGTGATGGGCAACCGCACCACCGATCACGACTACGTCGGCTTGCGCAAAAGCCTGAAAAAGCGGCCGCTCGATTATTTCAAGAACGATTTTTGGGCCGACACCGCGGCGTTTACCGCAGAGCCGGCGACCAAATGTGGCATGGAGTTCTTCCCCATCGACAAGCTGGTGTTCGCCTCCGACTGCCCGTTCGATCCCGAAGGCGGCACCATGTTTCCGCGCGAGACCTTGCGGATTCTCGACAATCTGAAAATGGACAAGGCCACCAGCGACAAAATCTTCTACAAGAATCTCGAAGCCGTCACCGGCAAGACGCTGGTGAAGTAGAGGTGCAGCAGGGCGGGTTTGAAACCCGCCCCTACGACTGCGCAGTCCGCGGATCACTCCGCTGCGCGGCTGCGGAGGCGCTGCCGCAGCGCCGCCGGAAGTTCGCGGGGCGTATCGACCACGACGACGCCGGCCTTTTCCAGCGCGTCGCGTTTCGATGCGTAACTGCCGGCATTGCCGGTGACGATGGCGCCGGCATGGCCCATTTTTTTGCCTGGCGGCGACGCCCGCCCGGCTATGAAGGCGACCACCGGCTTGTTCCATGCCGGCGGCGTATTCCGCGGCGCTCTCTTCCATGGCGCCGCCGATCTCGCCGACCAAAACAATCGCCTCGGTGCCTTCGTCGTTATCGAGCGCGACCAACGCGTCGCGCGTCGTGGTGCCGATCATCGGATCGCCGCCGATGCCGATGAAGGCCGACTGGCCGATGCCGGCGCGGGTCAAATTGAGGCAAACCAGCGTGCCGAGACTGCCGCTGCGCGAGATGACGCCGACCGCGCCCGGCCGGAAGATATTCGGGTTATGCCCCGGCATGATGCCGACGAAGCCCTCGCCCGGCGTCACCAGTCCCGCCGTGTTCGGCCCGACGATCTGCGTGCCCGCGCGGCGCGCCGCAAGCAGCATCGCCATCACGTCCTGGGCCGGAATGTGCTCGGTGAGAATGACGAGGAGCTTCACGCCGGCGGCGATGGCTTCGAGCGCGGCCGCCTTGGCAAGCGCCGGCGGAATGAACATGACGGCCGTGTCGTAGGGCGCCTTGGCCATCGCCTCGGGGCGCGGACGCGAACACCGGCACGCCGATATGGGTTTCGCCGGCGCGCTTCGGATTGACGCCGGCAACGACATTGGTGCCGCACTCGATCATCTTTTCGGTCCAGAACGTGCCTTGTTTGCCGGTCATGCCGGACACCAGCACGCGATGGGATTTTCGATGGATGATCATCGCGCCGCATCCACCGCCGCCTGCACGGCGTCTTCCATGAAGTCGTAAGGCTCGATGCCAAGCCGTTGCCGCACCAGCTTCACCGCCTCGTCCTCGCCGGTGCCGTGAATCGAAAAGAACACCGGGATCGTCGGCTTGAGCTTCTCCCAGGCTTTGACCACGCCGTCGGCCATCACGTCGGTGCGGGCAAAGGCGCCGCAAAAATTGATGACCAGGCTTTTGACGTTCGGCGCCGACAGCACCAGGCCGAGGGCGACTTCCGACTTGGTATAGGCCTCGCCGCCGATTTCGAGAAAGTTCGTCGGCTGGCCGCCGCAATGGGCGATCACGTCCATCGTGGTCATGGTCAGGCCGGCGCCGTTGGCGAGTACGCCGACAGTGCCGTCAAGCTCGATGAATTTCAGCCCCGCCTCGGTGCCGCGCCGCTCCAGCGCGGTGAGTTTTTCGGCGGCGCCCGCTTCGGCGAGATCGGTCTGACGAAAAGCCGCCGAGTCGTCGAGCGTAAATTTGCAATCGAGCGCGACGACGCGGCCGTCCTGCAGCAGCGCCAGCGGATTGATCTCGATCAGCTCGGCATCGCGCGCGCGATAGATCGCGTAAAGCGATTGCAGGACGGCGGCGATTTTCGGCTCGGCAGCGCCGAGGCCGAGCCCGGCGAGCATGGCGCGCGCGGCGTTATCGTCGAACTCCTCGTCGATCTCCAGGCCATGACGGCGGACGGCATCGGGCCGCGCCGCCGCGATCTCCTCGATCTCCATGCCGCCTTCGGTTGAGAACAGAACCAGCGGCCCGCGCGCGGCAAAATCGGTCAGCACCGCGGCGTAGAATTCGCGGGCAATCTCGGCACGTTCCTCGACCAGCACCTTTTCGACGCGATAGCCGTCAATCGCCATGCCGAGGATCGCCTGCGCCGCAGCGCCGGCCTCGGCGGCGCTGTCGGCTTTGCGGATGCCGCCGGCCTTGCCGCGTTTGCCGGTCGGCACCTGCGCCTTGACCACGCAGGGCCCGATGTCGCCAAACGCGGCTTGGGCTTCGTCCGCCGTGCGGCACAATTGGCCGCGCGGCACCGCGATCGACGCCGGGGCCAGCACTTTCGCTTTGGCGACGTGCTCCTCGAAATTCATCACCGCCCCCGCGTTCAGCGCCCGTATTTGTTCCAGTGCGGGCCGAACAGTTCTTCTTCGCCCGGCTTGTCCTCAGGGATCACCGTGACGAGGTGCGTGATGTTGAGGAAATGCTTGTAGCTTAAGTTTTCCGAGATGCTGTTTTTCTGCCACGAGCCGCAGCCCATGGAGAGCGTGAAGCCGAGGCCGGAGTCGAAGCCGCCGCCATTGCCGAAGGTGTGGGCGAAGTTCACCAGCACCCGCACCACGTCGAGGTCTTCGGCTAGCTCGCGCGCATGCGCCATGTCCTTGGTATGGATGCCGCAGGAATGGCCCCTGCCCTGATAGTCGAGCACGGCGCGGACCTGTTCTTTGGCCGCGGCAAAATCCTTGACGCGATAGACGGTAAGCACGAGCGAAAGCTTCTCGCCCGAGAAGGGATGCTCCTTGCCGGCGCCGGTGTCCTCGACCATGAAGAAGTCGGCGCGCGCGGCTTCCTCCGGCAAGCCAAAGGCGCGGCGCCAGAATCTCCGGACCGCGCGCGATCAGATGCCGGTTGAGCTTGCCGTGATGCCACAGCGCCTGCGCCACCGCGGCCTTTTCCGGCGCCGTGCACAGATAGCCGCCGGCCGCCTGCAGCGCCGCGATCGGCCTTGTCATAGACCGAATCGAGAATGATCACCGAGTTCTCGGACGAGCATGAGGTCGAATTATCGAAAATCTTCGAGGTCGCGGATCTTGCGCGCAGCGTCGGCGAGATCCGCCGTTTCATCGATGATGACCGGAACATTGCCGACGCCGACGCCGATCGCCGGCGTGCCGCTCATGGCGGCGCGCCGCACATTGTCCTGCGATCCGGTGACGACGACGAGGTCGGCGGCCTTCATCAGCGCTTCGGTCAATTCCTTGGTGACCGGCGGCGGCAGCACTTGCACCAGATCGGCCGGCAGTCCGGCCTGCGCCAAGCGCGGCGCGCATATAGTCCACGGTGCGCTTGGTGGTCTCGTAGCCGAGCGGCGATGGTGCGATGACGACGGCGTTGCGGCCCTTGATCGCCATCATCGCCTTGTTGACCGGCGTGGCGGCGGGATTGGTCGACGGCGTCAGCGCGGCGACCACGCCCATCGGCTTTGCGTATTTGACGATGCCCTTCGTCTTGTCTTCCTCGATGATGCCGACCGATTTGGCGCGCAACAGATCGCGCAAGCGTGCCGAAAGTCTTGCGCTGGTTCTTGACGATCTTGTCGGGGACGTTGCCGAGCCCGGTATCGGCGACCGCCAGCGCGGCGAGTTCGCGCGCGTGCTCCGGCTTATAGACCGACCAGGCCAGGGCGCGGACCGCTTCGTCGGTGCGCTCCTGGCTCGCGTCGCGGAACGCTTCGAATGCCGCGCGCGCCCGCCGCATCACCTCGTCGATGACGGGCTTATGGTGGACGTCCACCGGCGATTTCACTGCCACAGTCATCGTTATTCCTTCACTGCGCGGCTTGCTGCGGGCGCATATCCTCGCGCCGGATGCCGGCGACCCGCACCGGCTTTTTCATGGCGTCGCGGCGGAACGGCTCGCCGAGCTCCTGATTGAGGATGACCTCGATGAAGGTGGTGACGCGCTCTTTCTGCGCCTCGCATGAGGCGCGCAGCGCTTCGGTCAGCTCGGCCGGCGTCCGCACGGCCACGCCCTTGAGCCCGCAGCCCTCGGCGACCTTGGCATAGCTGAGATGCGGATCGAGCTCGGTGCCGACGAAGTTATCGTCGAACCAGAGAATCGAATTGCGCTTCTCGGCGCCCCATTGATAGTTGCGGAACACCACCATGGTGATGCCGGGCCATTCTTTCCGGCCGATCGAGCTCATCTCGTTCATGGAAATGCCGAAGGCGCCGTCGCCGGCAAAGCCGACGCATGGCGTATCCGGATTGCCGATCTTGGCGCCGATAATCGACGGGAAGCCGTAGCCGCACGGCCCGAACAGCCCCGATGCCAGATATTTTCGTCCCTTCTCGAATGTCGGATAGGCGTTGCCGATGGCGCAATTGTTGCCGATGTCGCTCGAGATGATGGCGTCCTTCGGCAGTCCGGCCTGAATGGCGCGCCAGGCCTGCCGCGCCGACATGCGGTCGGGATCGCGCTTGCGCGCGTCTTCGTTCCAGGTCGTGCCGGGATCGTCGTCTTCGTGATCCATCCCGGACAGCGCCTGCAGCCAGCGCGATTTGGTGGTGTGGATCAGCGCCTTGCGCTCGTTCGCGGCCGTCATTGCCGGCCGACGGCGACAGCTGCGCCAGGATGGCTTTGGCGACGAGCTTGGCGTCGCCGCAGATGCCGACCGTGACCGGCTTGGTCAGGCCGATACGGTCGGCATTGATATCGACCTGGATCATCTTGGCGTTCTTCGGCCAGTAATCGATGCCGTAGCCGGGCAGCGTCGAAAACGGATTGAGCCGCGTGCCAAGCGCCAGCACCACGTCGGCCTTGGCGATGAGCTCCATCGCCGCCTTCGAGCCGTTGTAGCCGAGCGGGCCGACGGCTAGCCGATGGCTGCCCGGGAAACTGTCATTATGCTGGTAGTTGTTGCAGACCGGCGCGTCGAGTTTTTCGGCGAGCGCCGCGCATTCCGGGATCGCACTGGCAAGCACGACGCCGGCGCCGGACAGGATCACCGGGAATTTTGCCGTCGACAGGAGCTTCGCCGCTTCGGCGATGGCCTTGGCGCCGCCGGCCGGACGCTCGAACTCGACGATCGCCGGCAGGTTGATGTCGATGACCTGGGTCCAGTAATCGCGCGGGATGTTGATCTGCGCCGGCGCGGACAGCCGCTTGGCCTTGGTGATGACGCGATTGAGCACCTCCGCGGTGCGGTACGGGTCGCGCACTTCTTCCTGATAGCAGACCATGTCGCGGAACAGCGCCATCTGCTCGACTTCCTGAAAGCCGCCCTGCCCGATGGTCCGGTTCGCCGCTTGCGGCGTCACCAGCAGCATCGGCGTGTGATTCCAGTAGGCGGTCTTGATCGGGGTGACGAAATTGGTGATGCCCGGGCCGTTCTGCGCGATCACCATCGCCATTTTTCCGGTCGAGCGCGTATAGCCGTCGCAGATGATGCCGCCGTTGCCCTCGTGCGCGACGTCCCAGAAGGTAATGCCGGCCGCCGGGAAGAGATCGGAGATCGGCATGAAGGCCGAACCGATAATGCCGAAAGCATGCTCGATGCCGTGCATCTGCAGGACTTTCACGAAGGCTTCTTCCGTCGTCATTTTCATCGCTTCAATCCTTGTTCGATTTCGGCATGCCCGTCATGCCGCGTGAGATAAGATTTATGTCCGGTCCTGAAAAGTATCGGCAAGCTCGTCGGCGGCGCCGCGCAGCGCCGGCAGATGCTCGCGGGCCATGCGAACGTTCATGCGCGCCTCAGGCGCCTGGATGGCGATCGCGGCGAGCATTTCGCCGTTGCGGCCCAGCACCGGCACCGCGACGCAGACCACGCCGGCGAGATATTCTTCGCGGTCGAACGAAACCTGCTCCTTGCGGATTTGCTTCAACTCGGCTTCCAGCCGCGAGCGCTCGGTGATGGTGCTGGCGGTGAAGCGGCGCAGTTCCAGGCTTTGCAACAGGCGCTGGCGGCGGCGCGCCGCCAGCAGCGCCAGATACAGCTTGCCGATCGCGCTGCAATGCAGCGGCACGCGCGAACCGGCGCCGAAATGCAGGCGCAGCGGCCAATGCTCGGCCTCGACGCGGTCGAGATAGACGATCTCGCCGTTGAGGATGACGCCGATATTGCAGGTCTCGTTGACCTGGTGGGCCAGCCGGCGCAACAGCGCATGGCGGCCGGAATCGCGCATCGACGCCCGCATCGTGCCGAAGGCAAGGTCGGTGAGCCGCGAGCCCACGGTCAGCCGCTTGCGCGCCGGTTCGCGCGCCAGATAGCCGGAACTGACCAAGCCGTCGACCAGGCGATAGGCGGTCGCCTTCGGCAGCGCCAGCGTTTCGATGACGCTCGGCGACTTCGACCGCCACCGGGGAATGCGCGACGAGGTCGAGAATGGCGAAAGTGCGCGCCGTTGCCGTGGAAATCGCCTCGTTGCCGCCGTCGCGCACCGCGTCGTCGCGCGGCGCTTCACGATGGAAGCCATCCGGTATTGCGTGCGCCTTCATCGCTGGCTCACCCGAAATGGCGACGGTCGCCGCGCGGCGGCGCATCGAGGAAGAGCTCGCGCAGCAACGGATAGCTCAGCGCCAGGATCGAGCCGGCCATCAGCGGGCCGCAGATCGGTCCCTTGAAGAACACGGTCCAATCGTTGTCGCTTGCGATCATGCTGCGCATGAACGCGGTTTCGCCGACCGGCCCCAAAATCGCGCCGAGCACCATCGGCGAGATCGGATATTTGAATTTTTCGAACAGATAGCCGAGCACGCCGAAGATCACGATCATCCAGACGTCCGACATGTCGTTGCGATTGGCGTAGGAGCCGACCAGGCAGAACATCACCACGATCGCGGAGAGAACGCCCTGCGGGATGGTCAGGACCTTGACCACGACCCGGATCCAGAAAAATCCGACCAGGCACATGCCGATGACGCTGGCGAACATCGAGGCGAGGATGGTGTAGACCATCAGCGACGGACGCCGGATCCTCGAACAACATCGGGCCCGGCTGCACGCCGTGCAGCAGGAACGCGGCGAGGATGACCGCGGTGGCGCCGCTGCCGGGCAGGCCCAAGGTCAACAGCGGGATCATGTGGCCCGCCACCGATGCGGTGGCGCCGATCTGCGGCGCGACGATGCCTTCGGGAATGCCGCTGCCCAGCAATTGCCGCCGCCGGCCGTATTGCTTCTCGATGCCGTAGGAGATGAAGGAGGTGATGGTGGCGCCGGCGCCCGGCACGATGCCGAGCACGGTGCCCAGCACGGTGCTGCGTAACAGCGTCATCTTGATCGCCAGCAATTCGCGCAGCGACGGAAACTGCGTCGCGACGTTGACTTTGGCTTCTTTCGGCTGGTCGAGATGCAGGCCCTGGCCGATCCGCGCCAGCACCTCGCCGAGGCCGTACATGCCGACCAGAACCTCGACTAGCTGCACGCCGTCGCGCAGGATCGGCACGCCGAAGGTAAAGCGGTCGGTGCCGTAGATGCTGTCGATACCGATCGTCGCCACCAAGAGCCCGACGCACAGGCTGATCAGCGAATTGACCATCGATTTTCCGGCGAGCGCCACGACGGTGGTCAGCCCGAAGAACACCGCGGCGAAATAGTCGGGCGAATCGAATTTGAGCGCCGCCTCGCTCATCGGACCGGCCAGCGCGACCATGACCGCCGACGAGACGAGGCCGGCAATCAGCGCGGCGACGAGCGCCCAACCCAGCGCCTTGGCCGGCTCGCCGCGCTGCGCCATGGTGTAGCCGTCCCACAGCATCGGCACGTCCATCGGCTCGCCCGGGAATGCGGTACAGGATGGCGGTAAAGCAACCGCCATAGGTGCCGGAGAAATAGATGGCGGTAAGCAGGATCACCGACGGCTCGATCGACATCTGATAGGTAAACGGCAGCGCCAGGATGACGCCCATCACCAGCCCGAGCCCGGGCATGATCGAGACCGCCATGCCGACCAACAGGCCGACGAACAGCATCAGCAGGTCGAACGGCTGGAAAACCTCGACGAAGCCGTGGGCGAGATTGACGATGACCACGCCGCCGCCTCCTAGTGCACGCCCATCGCGGCCATCAGCCCATACGACAGGCGGTCGAACGGCGCGATGCCGACCGGCAGCGCCACATAAACCACGCGCATGAACATGAACATGAAGGCGAACGCGATCGCCACGCTCAACAGCGCGGCATAGACGAATTGCCGATAATGGCCGAGATACATGAGCGCGAAGGCGTAGACGATCGTCGCCAAAAAGAAGCCGAGCACCGGCAGGATGAGGAGAAAACCGACCGTGGCGGCGACCGCGGCCCAGACCAGCCACGGATAAATCTCCGGCGGCCGGAGCAATGCCTCCATCTCATCGGCTTCGGCGGCCGACGCGTCGGCCTTGCCGATTTGCAAAGCGGTCGTCACCGCCCCCCACAGCGCCGACGCCAGCATCAGGATCAGAATGAGCTTCGGCCACGCGCCCGGACCGATCCGGCCCGAAGACTGCTCGAACTCGAAGGTCTCGGCGGTGTAGTAGAGATAGACGCCGACTGCGAGCACGACGAGATAAGGCAGCGTCGCCCGGCAGCGATCCAGCACTGTGACAGGTTTGATCGAACTCACTTCGATCCCGTTTTGGTGGAAGCTAATATGGCTTTGGCCTGCTCAAGCCAGGAATCCATGAACACGCGCGCCTTTTCCATCGGCACGTAGCTGTCCGGATCGGCATATTGCTGATCGAGATAGGCCTTGAACTCCGGGGTCTGCGCCACTTTCGCCAGCGCGTCGGACAAAATCTTGACCCGCGCCGGATCGGTTCCCGCCTTGACCACGATGGAGCGGAATTGCGGCAGCGTCACGTCGTAACCGAATTCCTTGGATACCGGCACATTGGCGAATTGCGGAATAGAGAGCCGATGCGAATAGAAAAAGATCAGCGGCCTGATCTTGCCGCCGTCGAAATAGCTGCGCACGTCGCCGGTTTGCTCATAGAGCACGTCGGCGTTGCCGCCGAGAATCGAGGTGTAGCGCAGCGACGGCTCGGCATAAGGGATCGGCTCGAATTTGAAGCCCTGTTTGTCGAGATAAGATGTGGTGATGTCATCGGCGCTGCCGAAGCCGAGCACCGCGACCTTAAGCGCTTGTTGCTTGGCCGACGCCGCCAGCTCTTGCCAAGTATGCCACTTGCTCTGGGTGTTGACCCAATAGCCGGACGGCTGCTGGATCATGATGGCGAGCGGAATGACCTGATCCGCCGTAAATCCCGGATGCGGGCCAGCCAGCAGTGAATAGGTGTCGCCGATCAGCACCGCGAGCGTGTAGCCGTCGGCCGGCGAGTTCAGAAGTTTGGTGATGCCGGTCTGTCCGGTGGCGCCCGGCACGTTGAGCACCGGCAGCGAGACGCCAAGATCGGCCGACATGATCTTGCCGGAGGTGCGCGCCAACAGATCGGCGCCGCCGCCCGGACCCCACGGCACGATAAAGTTGATCGGATGCTCGGGATATTTTTCTTGCGCACGCGCATCGCTACCGGCGATTGCAAAAGCGAGCGTTACCGCGGCGAGCCACGCCAGTTTTTTACCGATCATCATTGTCGTCCTCCCTGTGCCGCGAGTTCGTCCGCCGCCAGTGCGGCGCGGCCAACCGGCGGTACGTCCGAGCAATGCGGGCGAATTCCCATTGCATGAGACGTTTGGTTTTAAAAGGAGATAGCATAGTGCTAATCTGCCGACAACGAGGCTCGCTGCCGCAGCGATGCGGAGCGAGACCGGGGAAAAAAATGTGATCGGCCGCTGGACCGGCCCTGCACGATGCAGACGCCGGTCAGAAAACAAGAAGCCGGAAATCTACAGGGAGGGGGAACATGTCGACATCAACTATGTCCGCCGTGCCGCGTCCGGGCGATTTATTGGCCCAGGAGAATTTGCTGGCGCGACTCGATCGAATGCCGGTCAACGGAAAAATCTTGTTTCTCGTCGGCCTGCTTGGCGTGGTGTGGATACTGGAAGCTTTCGACATCGGCATCATCGCCCCGGTCCTGTTCGTTCTGAAAAGCGAATGGAAGCTGTCGCCAAGCAACATGGGGTTGATCGGCAGCGCCGGCACGCTGGGGATCGTCATCGGCTTGCTTCCGGCCGGCCGATTGGCCGACCGCTTCGGCAGAAAGTCGACGCTGGTCGCCGGAATTATTATTTTCAGCATCGTTACGTTTCTGGCGTCTTTCGCGCAGGATGTGACCCAACTCGCGCTTTGCCGTTTCGTTGCCGGCTTGGGCCAGGGCGCGGTATTTCCGGTGCCGTATCTGCTGCTCTCAGAATTCGTCAACAAGCAATGGCGCGGCACCGCCGTCGGGCTGGCCAATTCGCTGCTCGGTTTTTCTTACGGCCTTAACACGCTTGCCGGCGCGCTCATCGTCGGGCGCGTGCCGGATAGCCAGGCCTGGTGGACGCTGCTGATGCTCGGCGGCCTTCCCATCGTGATCGTTCCGATCATCATCAAGTTTCTCCCGGAATCGCCGCGGTTTCTCCTCAAGGTCGGCAAAACCGATACCGTGCGCGCGTTTGTCGAAGATCTGGAAAATCGCAGTCAGGTGCCGCATGACGAGAAACTCATCGACCAAGGATCGCTCAAGGTCCTCGAAGCGACGGCGCAGCGGCGCGTCTCGATCTTCGACCTGTTCCGTTACCCGTACCTGCAACGCTGCACCGTGGCCTATCTGGCGCTGCTGTCGCCGTTCATCGTGTTCTACGTGATCACCATCTATGGACCGTCGATCCTGCAACGCATGGGCGCGGGCAAGGAAAGCGCGCTGTACTACACCTCGGCGCTGTTGTTTTGGACCGTCATTACCACTGCGATCGCCGGCGCGATCGGCGACAAGATCAGCCGGCGTTGGGGCCTGGTCATCATCATGACGATAACCGCGGCCGGCACGATCGCGCTCGGTCAAACGCTGTCGCAGGCCGGAACGATCGCGGCCGCCATCGTCGTCTGGGGCTTTGTCTATGCGGGATTCCCGCTGGCCAAGCTTTACATGGCCGAGCAGTTTCCGACGCGGCTGCGCGCCACGGGAGCGATGCTGGGCGAGAGCATCACGCGATTTTTGGGTGGCGTCGTGCTGGTTTACCTGTTCCCGATCATGAGCGCGGCGATGGCTGCGTCGACGCTCTATCTCATTCTCGGGATTTTAACGGTGGTCTGCATCCTGCCGATCTGGCTCGTCGGCTTCCAGACCTCGGGCGTCAGCGTCGAACAGACCGGCACCGATCTGAAGGCGCTCGCTAAAATGCAATCGACGAACTGACGTCTCGTGCGGCAAATCCCGGAGCGACCGTGGGCCTGAGTTACGATGACATCGCCGAGATTTTGAAAATCATCGACGGCAGTTCCTGCGACGAACTGATCGTCGAGACCGGCGATTTGAAATTGGTGGTACGGCGTAACGGTGCCGGCAATGCCTATTCGCCGTCGCAAGACATCATTGCGCCGGTGGCAAATCCCACGTCGCCGCAGCAAACCGCAAACCCCGCCCGACCGGCCAACCCGGGGCCACGCCAGGCGCCAGCAAAGGCCCCACATCAGATCGAGGTAACGGCGCCGATGGTCGGCACCTTCTACCGGGCAGCCTTCGCCGGAGGCGCCGCCGTTCGTCGAAATCGGTCAACACGTTCGCAAAGGCGACGCACTCTGCCTGATCGAGGTGATGAAGCTTTTCACCACCATTGCGTCCGAGCACGATGGTCGCATCGTGCAAATCGGCGCCGACAACGCCGAGCTCGTCGAATACGGCCGCACTCTCTTCGTCATCGAACCCGCATAGGAGCGTCAGGTTGCGTCGTGTATTGATCGCCAATCGCGGAGAGATCGCGCTGCGCGCCGTTCGCACCTGTCGGCAGCTCGGTCTGCAAAGCGTCGCGGTCTATTCGTCGGCGGACGGAAATTCGCCGCACCGGTGGGCGGCGGATCGCGCGGTGTGCATTGGGCCGCCACCGCCGAGGGCGAGTTATCTCAATGCGGCGGCGCTTATCGAAGTCGCCAATGCATGCCAATGCGACGCCGTTTATCCCGGCTATGGTTTTCTAGCGGAAGATTCGCGTTTCGCCGCGCACTGCATGGAAGCGGGATTGATCTTTATCGGCCCCAGCGCCGAAGTCATCGCCCGGATGGGCGACAAGGTCGCCGCGCGGCAGACCGCGGCGGCCTTGGGCATTCCGGTGGTTCCAGGTTCGAACGAAGGTTTCACCGCAGCGGCGGAAGCCAAAGCGCAGGCCGATGCGATCGGCTATCCGCTGTTGCTGAAAGCGAGCGCGGGCGGCGGCGGCCGCGGCATGCGGGTCGTCGGCGGCGCAGATGCTTTTGCCGATTTGTTCGGGCAGGCGAGTGCCGAGGCCGCGGCGGCATTCGGGCGACCCGACCTCTACCTCGAGCGGTTTTTCCCCCAAGTCCGCCATATCGAAATCCAGGTGTTCGGCGACCGGCACGGCAATTACGTGCAGCTCGGCGAGCGCGATTGCAGCGTGCAGCGCCGCCATCAGAAACTGGTCGAGGAGGCGCCTTCGCCGGTGCTCGACCAATCGGCACGCCGCGCCATGGCGGACGCCGCGTTGACGCTCGTCCGCGCGCTCGATTACGTCAATGCCGGCACCGTCGAGTTCATCTACGACGTCGAGAGCGCGCGCTTCTTCTTCATCGAGATGAACACCCGCATCCAGGTCGAGCATCCGGTGACCGAGATGGTGACCGGCACCGACCTGGTGGCGGAGCAGTTCCGCGTCGCTGCCGGCGAGCCCCTCTCGGTCGCCGGCGCCGCCGCCGACGCGCCGGTCGCGATCGAATTCCGTATCAATGCCGAGGATGCCGAACACGGTTTTCGGCCGTCGCCGGGCATGCTCAAGCGCTGGCGGCCGCCGAGCGGCCGCGACATCCGACTCGACAGCCATGTCTACGAGAATTACGTGGTGCCGCCGTTCTACGATTCGATGCTCGGCAAGCTGATCGTGACCGGCCGCGATCGCACAGCCGCGATCGCGACCGCAGCCGCGGCGCTGGCGCGCTTCGAGGTGTCCGGCATTGCCACCACGGTGCCGTTTCACGCCGGACTGCTGCAGCAGCCCGAATTCGCCCGGGCGGAAATTCATACCCGCTGGGTAGAAGATCGAATGGCGACGGCGGTGCATTGATGGGCGCGGCCAACACCGGACAAAAAACCATACGACTCGTCGACGTGACGCTGCGCGATGCGCACCAATGTCTGTGGGCGACACGCATGACGACGGCAATGATGGCCGATATCGCCCCGCGGCTCGACCGCGCCGGCTTCGAGGCCATCGATCTCGTCGGCGGCGCCGTATTCGACGTCTGCGTACGTTATCTGCGCGAGGACCCGTGGGAGCGCATGCGCATCGTCAGCGGCTGGATCAAGAACACGCCGCTGATCGTCATGACGCGCGGGCAAAGCCTGTTCACCTTCGAATTCTTTCCCGACGACATCGTCGAACTGACGGCGCAACGGATCTTCGCCAACGGCATCCGCTATCACACGCCCTACGACGCGCTCAACGACATGCGCAACATGGAAGTGCCGGTGCGCGCTGCGAAGCAGGCCGGCCTCTACACTGCCGGCGGCGTGGTTTACACGGTGAGCCCGGTTCACACCGACGACTATTACGCGCGCAAGACGCGCGAGTTGATCAAACTCGGCGTCGACGCCGTCTATATCAAGGACCCGAGTGGTCTCCTCATCCCCGAACGCGCCCACACGCTGGTGCCGGCGCTCAAGTCGGCGTGCGGCGCGCTGCCGCTGCATCTGCACTCGCATTGCCTCACCGGCCTTGCCCCCTACACGGCGCTTCGCGCGATCGAGCTTGGCGTCGACGTGGTGCATACGGCGACGTCCACCTTGGCCAACGGCGCGTCGCACCCCGCGACGGAAAGCTTTGTCCAGAACGCCAGGCGTGACGGCTTCACCGTGCCGCTCAATCTGGCGCCTGTCGCCGAAGTCGCCGAGCGCCTGCGTTACGTCGCGGCGCGCGAAGGCAAGCCGGTCGGGCATATCGCCGAGCACGACGCCTTTCATTACGAACACCAGATGCCCGGCGGCATGGTGTCCAATCTTAAGTCGCAGCTGGCGCCGCTCGGCATCGCCGACCGCCTGCCCGACGTGCTGGAGGAAGCGGCGCGCGTGCGCCACGACCTCGGTTACCCGATCATTGTCAGCCCGTTCGCGCAATTCGTCATGACCCAGGCCGTGCTCAACGTCATGGGCAAGGAGCGCTACGCCACGGTGCCCGACGAGGTGCGCAAATACGTGCTCGGCTATTACGGCGAAATCGCCGGGCCGATCGACTCCAATCTTTTTGACCGCATCGCCAAAGGCGCGGCGCCCACGACGGCGCGGCCCGGAGATCTTCTCGAACCGGGAATTCCGCGCATTAAGCGCGAACGCGGGCCATTCGCCTCGGATGACGATCTGCTGCTCGCCGCGTTTTATTCCGACGGCCAATACACCGCGCTCAAGGCGGCCGGCCCGATCAAGACCGACTATCCGCTGGCTGCGACGCCGCTCCTCACGCTGCTGAAGGAAATCGCGCTGCGCCCGAGCATCCGCTCGTTTCATGTCGTCAAACGCCCGGCATTGGCGGCCTGACCATGACAACTTCCGCCATCATCACGGTGACCATCACGGGCAGCGAATACGGGCGGCATACCGCGAGCTGCGCCGAAGCACGGACTCTGTTGGGGCTGCCGGCGGCCTAAAAACGCCGGTTCATAATAAGCGAGGGGAGAGGACCAATGTCTCAAGTGACCAAGACGGGCGACGCGACGATGTCGATCGGCACCATCGCATTCGCCAGCGCGATCGGCACGACCATCGAATGGTACGATTTCTTTCTGTACAACACGATGACGGCGATCGTGCTCAATAAGCTGTTCTTTCCCAATGCCGACATCCTGGTCTCCACGCTGTTGGCCTATGTCACCTCCTTTGTCGGCTTCCTGTCGCGGCCGATCGGCGGTGTCATCTTCGGCCATTACGGCGACCGCATCGGCCGCAAGACCGTGCTCATCCTGACGCTCCTGATCATGGGCATTGCCACGTTCCTGATCGGGCTCCTGCCAACCTACGCCACGGCCGGCGTCTGGGCGCCGCTCATGCTGCTGGCGCTGCGCATCTTCCAAGGCATCGGCATCGGCGGCGAATGGGGCGGCGCTGTGCTTATGGCGGTCGAACATTCCCCGGACGGACGGCGCGGCTTTTACGGCAGCTGGCCGCAAATCGGCGTACCGGCGGGCCTACTGATCAGCGCCGGTGTCGTCAGCTTGCTGTCGCTCTTGAATAACGACGATTTCTTTGCCTGGGGCTGGCGCGTCGCCTTCTTGATCAGCGCGGTCCTGGTCGTGATCGGCGTCTATATCCGCCTGAAGATCTTGGAAACGCCGGCGTTCAAGCGCGCGCAACAGGAGCAAAAGATCGCCGCGGTGCCGGTTGCCGAGCTGTTCCGCACCCATACCCGGAACACGATCCTCGGTCTCGGCGCGCGTTATATCGAGGGCGTGACCTTCAATATCTACGGCGTCTTCCTCGTCTTCTACATCACCAGCACGCTGCATATGTCGCGGCAAACAGCGCTGACCGCGGTCATGGTCTCCTCGGCGATCATGATCGTCATGATCCCGATCTGCGGCCGATGGTCGGACCGCTTCGGCCGCCGCTTTATGTACGGCGCCGCCGGCCTCCTGATCGGCGCACTGTCGTTCCCGGCATTCTGGCTGATGGGAGCACAATCGCCAGTGCTGACGATCATCGCGGTCGCCGTGCCGTTCGGATTTATTTATGCGGCGGTTTATGGCCCGGAAGCGGCGCTGTTCTCCGAATTGTTCGACACGCGGGTCCGCTATACCGGTGTCTCGTTCGTCTATCAGTTCTCGGGAATTTTCGCGAGCGGACTGACGCCGATCATCGCTACCGCGCTGCTGCCGTTGGGTGGTGGTAAGCCATGGCTGATTTGCCTCTACGTCTTTGTGGTCAGCATAATTAGCGCACTGTCGGTCTACGCGATGACGCCCCGGCATCGGAGCGACATATCGGTCGACATCAAGCAAGGCCTGCAGCCGCTTGGCGGCTGACGCTCGAACCGCGACGCGACCAGATGGATCTCAACCTCAAAGGTCGCGTCGCATTCGTCACCGGGGGTGGCGCCGGCATCGGCGAGGCCGTTGCCCGCGTCCTGGCGGCGGAGGGTTGCACGGTCTGGGTTGCCGATCGCGACCAAAACGCCGCGATACGTGCCGCCGCCGCGATTGCGCGCGACGGACTGTTCGCTCAGGCCATCACCGTCGACGTCGCCGACGCAGGCGCCGTTGAAGCGGCCTTCGCCACATTGCGCGGCAGAGGCGCACCCGAAATTCTGGTGAACGCGGCGGGGCTATTGTCGACCGGCCACGTCGCCGATTTGCCGGCGGACGAATTCCATCGCATCGCCAGAGTCAATGTCGACGGCATTATCAATTGCGTAAAGGCGGCCGTCCCCACAATGGCGGCGATGCGCCGCGGCCGCATCGTCAGTATCGCTTCGGTCTCGGCCATGCGTGGCGGCGGCTCGGTAGGCAACACGCTGTACGGTGCGAGCAAGGCTGCCGTCACGGCGCTGACCATGGGGCTGGCGCGCGAGCTCGGGCCAAGCGGCATCACCGTCAATGCGGTGGCGCCGGCGATTTTGGACACGGCGATGACGCACGCTGCGCTGACCGACGAGGCGCGGCAAAGAATATTGCCGCGCATTCCGCTCGGCCGTCTTGCCACGACCGCCGACGTTGCCGACCTGGTTGCATTCCTCGCGTCCGACCGCGCCGGCTTCATGACCGGAACGGTCATTCCCGTCGACGGCGGTATTTTAACAACGTGAGACCGGAGCATGCGATCGGACGGCTTGCCTAAAGGCAGATCGCTACACCGTCGTCAGCACCACGGCGCAGGTCATGACGATGTCGTCCACCGAGGCGCCGCGTGATAGATCGCTGATCGGCTTGGCAAAACCCTGCAGGAACGGGCCGACGGCCGTGGCGCCGCCCAGCCATTGCACGAGCTTGTAGCCGATATTGCCGGCATCGAGATCGGGAAAAATGAGCACGTTGGCGCGCCCGGCGACGGCGCCGAGATCTTTCACTTTCTTCTCCGCAACCGCAGGCACCAGCGCCGCGTCGGCTTGCAATTCGCCGTCGACCGCCAGATGCGGCGCGCGCGCCCGCACCAGATCGAGCGCCCGCCGCACTTTGTCGACGCGCGCATGCTGGGCGCTGCCTTTGGTCGAGAACGACAGCATCGCGACGCGCGGCGTTTCGCCGAGCAGATTTTTCGCGCTCACGGCAGACGCGAGTGCGATATCGGCGAGTTCTTCCGCGGTCGGGTCGGCGTTCACCGCGCAATCCGCGAAGATGAAAGACCGCGGACCCTGGCCGAGGAAATTTGGTGCGACGATAAGGAAATAACTCGACGGCAACGCAATGCCGGGCGCCAATCCGACCGTCATCAATCCGGCTTCGATGACGCGGCGCGTCGGGTTGGCCGCGCCCGCGACCATGGCATCGGCGTCGCCCTGGCGGACCATCATGCCGGCGAAATAAAGCGGCCTGGCCGCCAGACGGGCGCCAATCGCCGGCGTCATGGTTTCGCGTTCGGCGGCGCAGGCCGCGCCGTAAGGCTGTACGCGCCGATCGCTGCGCGGATCGATCAGTTCGACGCCGTCGAGTGCGACGCCGGCGTCGCGCGCGGCTTTGGCGACCGCGTCCGGCGCGCCGAGCACGATTGGGTGCGCGATTTCCCGGTCAATGAGACGGCGCGCCGCGGCAAGCACGCGAATGTCATCGCCTTCCGGCAAAACGATCTTGAAATGACGACCGCGTGCTGTATCGAAACAGCGCTCGATGGGATTCATTTGAGCTCGGGCAAGCCGTGGACGAGGCCATAGATGACTGAAACGAACGAACCGATCAAGATTCACCGCGGCTTGAAGGGCGTCTATTTCGACCGTTCGCCATGCACCTTCATCGACGGACGCATCGGCGAGTTGCGCTACCGCGGCTATTCGATCCACGATCTGGCCGAGCATTCGACGTTCGAGGAAACTGCCTGGCTGTTGCTGCACGGTGAATTGCCGAGCCAAAGCCAGCTCGCGGAGTTCGACCGCGCCTTGAAGGCCGCGCGCGAATTGCCGGCGCCGATCATCGACATCATCCGCACCATCAAGGCGGCGCATCCCATGGATGTGTTGCGCACCGCGGCGTCGGCGCTTGCCGCGTTCGATGCCGAGACTGCGGATAATTCGCGCGAGGCCGTGCTGCGTAAGGGCATTCGCCTGACCTCGCAAGTGCCGATGATCGTCGCCGCGCATGCGCGGCTACGCGAAGGTCTCGAGCCGGTGGCGGCCGACAAGGAGCTGCCGCACGCCGCCAACCTGTTATGGATGCTCAAAGGCGAACGGCCGAGCGCCGACGCCGCGCAACTGATCGATCGCGACCTCGTGCTCCATGCCGAGCACGGCTCCAATGCCTCGTCGTTCACGGCGCGTGTGGTCATCGGCACCGAGGCCAATCTGCATGCCGCCGTAACGGCGGCGATTGCGGCTTTGTCCGGCCCGGCGCATGGCGGCGCCGCGGAGGACGTGATGAAGATGGCGGAGGAGATCGGCGATCCGGCGGGCGCGGCCGATTATGTGCGCGCCAAGCGCAAGGCCGGCGAAGCGGTGACCGGCTTCGGCCATCGCGTCTATCGCGCCGAGGACCCGCGCGCGCGCCATATGCGCGCCGGCGTCGAGCGCTTGTCGAAGGAAATGGGTCAGCCGCGCTGGTATGAGATTCTGCAGGCCGTGGTGGCGGCGATGGCGCCCTATGCCCGTCACGGCGTCAATGTGAACGTCGATTTCTATTCCGGCGTGGTCTACCACCTGCTCGGCATCAAACGCGATCTGTTTGTGCCGATTTTCGCGATCGGCCGCGTGCCCGGCTGGGTCGTGCAAGCACTTGAGCAAATGGACAACAACATCCTGATCCGCCCGCTCACGCTCTATAGCGGCCCGGACGCGCGGGCTTACGTTTCGGTCGAGCGGCGGCCGGCCTAGGTTTTACGTTGGAGCATGATCTTTTCGGAAAACCGGGTGCCACTTTTCCGGATCATGCTCTCGTCCGAAGCGGCGTCCAGTCGATTTTACCGGTGCGAATGAAGGCGACGACCCGGCTACAACCGCCCACAACCTAAAGTATATTGTTCTCAGTTCATCCTCTTGACATTGCAAAACTGGCGGCATAGTGAATTCACTATGGATGCAAAAGTGCGCCCGCGCAGCGTCGTGGACGAGGCTTATGACAGCCTCAAGAAATCGATCGTCGACGGCATCTACCGACCGGGGCAGCGCCTGCGGGCTTTGCGGGTCGCGCAAGAGTTCAAGATCAGCCGCACTCCGGTAAAGGAAGCGATGGTGCGCCTCGAACAGGAAGGCCTGATCCGACGCGAGCAAGGCTCCGGCTTCATCGTTCGCGGCTTGAGCGTCAGCGAAATTCTCAATCTCTATCGCGTTCGCGAAGTGCTCGAAATCGAGGCGGCACGCGAGGCGTTCCCGCACGTGACCGCTGCCGCGCTGGACGCCATGGGCGAAGCGCTCGACTACGCCGACGCGCTACTGGAACAAAAGCTCTATGCTGACTTTCTGCGGGCCAGCCGAAAATTCCACGATCTGATTGCCGCGCAGACCCACAACAGCGTGCTGCAGGAAATGCTGGCCAATCTCGGGGCCAGGTTTTGGAGCATCGGCACGATCGTCGTGTCGCGGCATCCGCTGCGGGCTCAAGATATTCGCCGCGAGAACCGCGCGATTCTCGATGCCTTCGTCGGCGGCGATCTCAAGATCGTCGAGAAAGCCGTGAAGGCGCACGTCAAGGGCGCCGCCAACGCGGTGCGCTTATTCATAGAACGCGAAACCCAACATCTTTTCATCGTGGCGGCGTAACTGCGCCAGGAGGTTGCGTGGATATTATGCAATCGACTCTCGAATCGCTGCGGCCCGAGGCCGAGGCGAAGTCCCCGCTGCCTGTCGCGCAAAATATCGCGAGTGAGGGGCTGTTGAGCCGTTGGGTGCCCGCGGAGAATCCGAGCAAGCCGCGCAAGAGCAATACTTACCACCCGGTGATTCTCAAGCTCGAACTGCTCAGCCAAGGATTGAAAGTCTCTGCCGAAGCCCGGGCCCAGATCGGCAAGGCGATGAAGCTCGATCATGCCGTGGGCGCGGTCGGCAAGCACGCGCTCGATATCATCCTCGATCCGGGAAAGGTCTATGTCGGCGTTCCGGTCGGCGCGGCAGTGAGCGAACATTTGACCGATGGCACGCCGTTCACGCTGGAACTGGATGACGGCAAGTTTTTCATCGGCAAGAAGCCCGCCGCGCTGCGCGACAACGGTCGATGGCAATGCGTCGACGAAAGCGCCAAGGCGGAAAGGCTGATGAGCGTCACCATCCCGCCCCATCCCCATTACTACGATCACCACACCTCGCGCGGCCATTCGATGCGCAGCATCATGCCGATCGCCGGCGATTTTGGCGGCGCCACGATCTTTCCCCACTGTCATTACTTCGGCAGGTTCGTCGACGATTACCGGCACACCGAGTGCCGGTTCTGCGGTATCGACGAGAACCTGGAGTCCGGTCGCGACATCTTTCCGAAACGACCGGACGATTTTCTGGAGACGATCGCAGAGGCGCGCAAGTATCCGTATTTCCGCCACGGTCCGGTCTTTGCCGGCGGCACGAGCCCGCCGCCGGACCGCGGCGCCAAGGCGCACGCAAAATTCCTTCGTCCGATCAAGGATGCCTTCCCCGACAATTGGCTGCGCCTGACCATCGCGCCCCCGGAAGAGGAGCGTTTCATCGATCTGCTGTTCGAGGCCGGCGCCGATCTGGTCGGCTTCAATTACGAAATCTTCGATCCGCAGCTGTTCGCCAAAATGTGTCCCGGCAAAGTGCGCGACATCGAGAAGGGTAGACCCGGCCACGTCCATTACGACCGCATGCTGACCTACATGGTGCAGACCATCGGCAGAGGACACGCCAGCGCCAATCTGATCGCCGGACTTGAACCGGCGCAAAGCACGGTCAACGGCATGGTCCATCTCACCTTAATGGGCGCGATACCGACGATCTTTGTTTTTGTGCCGTTGAAGGGAACGACGCTCGAAGACCAGAAGCCGCCGTCGATCCGCGAGATGATCTATATCTACGCCAACCTCAAAGAGACCACCGAGCAGTTCGGCGGCGACACCTATTGCGCCGGCTGCAATCGGATGCTGATCAACACCAAGTATTACGACGGCATGCAGCCGACCATGCCGACCATTACCGAGGACGATTTGCGTTTTGCCGGACTGCCGCCGGAGGATCTGCAGGTTGCGCCGCGTGTGCCGCACGTGCTGGCGCTGAAATATTGATCGGTACGCACATCGCGCCACCAGTCGGGACGTAACCGATAACGGAGGAGTTCATGCGATCCGATATTCGCACGCTCCGGTCGTTCGCCGGATTGCTTGTCGCGGGAATGATCGTTGCAGCGGCGCCGGCCCGCGCATTTCCCGATCGGCCCGTCAACATGATCGTGCCTTGGGGCGTCGGCGGCGGTGGCGATCGGGTGGGACGAGTCATGGCCGGCTTGATGTCGGCCAAACTCGGCGTTTCGGTTCCGGTCATCAACGTCACCGGCGCGGCGAGCCAGGTCGGGCTCAATAAGGTGCTGGGCGAGCCGGCCGACGGCTACACCATCATCGAAATAACCTCCGACAGCTATATCCTGTTCGCCGCGGCCAATCCGAAATTCAAGGTGGCGGACTTCACCGCGCTTGCGGTGGTGGATCAACAGCCCAGCGGCTTCTTCGTTCGCGAGGACAGTCCGTTCAAGACCTGGGACGATGTCTTGCTGGCGGCGAAGTCGAGAACGGTGACGGTCGCCGGCTCGGGCTTCGGCACCCAGAGCGACGTGACCGTCAATTATTTCGACAAAGTGCAAGGTCTCAAGCTGGTCAGCATTCCATTCGACGACCCCGGGCTGCGCTGGAATTCACTTCTCGGCGGTCACACCGACTTGTTATATGCACAATTCGGCGACCTCACGTCCTACTTGACCGGCAAGCAGCTCCGCCCCGTCCTGGCGTTCGCGGAACGGCGCGTTCCCGGCTATCCGGCGGTTCCGACGGTGAAGGAGTTCAACTATAATATCGACTTCACTCATTTCAGGGCGTTCGCCGTCAATAACGGAACGGACGCGTCGAAATACGACGCGCTGGTCTCCGCCATGAACGCTGCATCGCAGTCGCCCGAATACAAGAAAATGCTGGCCGACGAGGCCGCAGTGCCCGACAGCTACATTGCCGGGCAAGCGGCGCAAGCCTACGTACAAAAATGGGTCGAGGAACTGCGCGACCTCATCGCCAAAAGCGGCGTCAAGAACGGCGGTTAGCGCCGGACGCTCGGCGCCCGCCAGCCACAGCACCCAGGATCTAAGTCGTGGATGCCCGGCGCGAGACCGGGCGTGACGGCCGTTTTTTTGCTAGCGTGACCCGGCATGGACGCGGCACGCACCATCACGACCGACGGAGCAGAGCCCGAGGCGCCGGCCACATCGCGCCGACGGCGGCCGACGACGGCGGACGCGCGACGCCCAAAGCGCTCGACGAGTTGGGCCGCGTCACCCCGATGATGGAGCAATATATCGAGATCAAGGCCGCCAATCCGGATTGCCTATTGTTCTACCGGATGGGCGATTTCTACGAACTGTTCTTCGACGACGCCGAAACCGCCTCGCGCGCGCTCGGCATCATGCTGACCAAGCGCGGCAAGCATCTCGGCCGCGATATCCCGATGTGCGGCGTGCCGATCGAGCGCGCCGACGAATACCTGCATCGACTGATCGCGCTCGGCCATCGCGTCGCCGTGTGCGAACAGCTCGAAGACCCGGCCGAAGCGCGCAAGCGCGGCGCCAAGAGCGTGGTACGCCGCGACGTGGTGCGGCTGGTGACGCCCGGCACGTTGACCGAGGATGCGCTGCTCGACGCCAAGCGTAACAATTACCTTCTGGCGCTGGCGCGCAGCCGTGCCTCGTCCGGCGACGACCGCTTCGCGCTGGCCTGGATCGACATATCGACCGGTGAATTTCGCGTGGCCGAATGCGAGCGCATTTCGCTCGCCGCCGAGATCGCGCGCATCGAGCCGGGAGAAATCATCGTATCCGACGCGCTCTATGCGGACACCGAGCTCGCGCCGTATCTGCGTTCGCTGCCGGCGCTCACCCCGCTGACGCGCGACGTGTTCGACGGCGCCACCGCGGAACGGCGGCTCGCTTCGTTTTTCGGCGTGACGACGACCGCCGGATTCGGCGCATTCTCGCGCCTCGAGCTCGCCGCGGCGGCGGCCGCCGTCACCTATGTCGAACGCACCCAGATCGGCAAGCGACCGCCGTTGTCGGTGCCGGCGCGCGAAGCGGCCGGCGCGACGCTGCAGATCGATCAGGCGACGCGCGGCAATCTCGAACTGGTGCGCACGCTTGCCGGCGAGCGGCGCGGCTCGCTCCTGGCCGCGATCGACCGCACAGTCACCGCCGCCGGATCGCGGCTGTTGGCGCAGCGGCTCGCCGCGCCGCTCACCGATCCCGCCGAGATCGCGCACCGGCTCGATGCGGTGGCGGCCTTCGTCGACGACAGCGCCATGCGCAACGAACTGCGCGGCGGGCTGAAAGCGGTTCCCGATTTGGCCCGCGCGCTGTCGCGAATCGTCGTCGGCCGCGGCGGTCCGCGCGACCTTGCGGCGGTCCGCGACGGCATTTTCGCCGCGGGCGAATTTGCCGCGCAACTTGCAGCGCTCGGCGCGTTGCCGCGCGAGCTTGCGCAAGCCGTCGCGGCGCTGCGCCGGCCCGACGCTGCGGTCGCTGCCGAGCTGAAGCGGGCGCTGGCCGACGAGCTGCCGGCGTTCCGCCGCGACGGCGGTTTTGTCCGCGCCGGCTATGAGCCGGCGCTCGACGAGGCGCGCGCGCTGCGCGACGAGTCCCGCCGCGTTATTGCCGCGCTGCAGGTACGCTATGCCGAGACCACCGGCATCCGCGCGCTGAAAATCCGGCATAACAACGTGCTCGGCTATTTCGTCGACGTCTCGGCGCAGCACGGCGAGAAATTGATGGCCGCGCCGCTCAATGCCACGTTCATCCATCGCCAGACTACCGCCGGCCAAGTCCGCTTCACCACCACCGAGCTTGGCGAACTCGAAGCCAAGATCGCCAATGCCGCCGACCGCGCGCTGGCGCTCGAACTGGACATCTTCGATCGCCTCGCCGCGGCAGTCGCCGCCGCCAGCGCGGCGATCAAGGAGGCGGCGAACGCGATGGCGCTGCTTGACGTCACGACGGCGCTGGCGGCGCTGGCGGTCGAATGCGATTACACGCGGCCGGATGTCGACGACAGTCTTGCTTTCGCCATTACCGGCGGCCGGCATCCGGTCGTCGAGCAGGCGCTGGTCGCCAACGGCGGACCGTTCGTCGCTAACGACTGCGATCTGTCGCCGCCGCCCCCACCCTACCCTCCCCCGCAAGCGGGGGAGGGTAGGGTGGGGGAAGCCGGCCGTATCTGGCTCATCACCGGGCCGAACATGGCCGGAAAATCGACCTTCCTGCGCCAGAACGCGCTCATCGCCGTGCTCGCCCAGATGGGCAGCTTCGTGCCGGCCAAGGCCGCCCATATCGGCGTGGTCGACCGTCTGTTCTCGCGGGTCGGCGCCGCCGACGATCTGGCCCGTGGCCATTCCACTTTCATGGTCGAGATGGTGGAGACCGCGGCGATCCTCAACCAGGCCGGCGAGCGGGCGCTGGTGATATTGGACGAGATCGGCCGCGGCACGGCGACCTTCGACGGGCTATCGATCGCCTGGGCGACCATCGAGCATCTGCACGAGAACAACCGCTGCCGCACGCTGTTCGCCACCCATTTCCATGAAATGACGGCGCTCGCGGCCAAGCTGCCACGGCTGCACAATGCCACGATGCGGGTGAAGGAATGGCAAGGCGACGTCGTGTTCCTGCATGAAGTCGTCGCCGGCGCCGCCGACCGGTCCTACGGCATCCAGGTGGCGAAACTCGCCGGCCTGCCGGGAAGCGTGATCGAGCGCGCCAAAGTCGTGCTGGCGCAAATTGAAGCCGAGGACCGCACCTCGCCGGCGCGCCGGCTGATCGACGATCTGCCGCTCTTTGCGACCGCGCGGCCCACGCCCGCACCGCAACGCGATGCCGCGCTCGATGCCGTGATCGCGGCGCTTGCCGCGCTTCATCCCGACGAAATGTCGCCGCGCGAGGCGCTCGAAGCGCTCTACGCGCTCAAGGCGCAGCTGGCGAAGCACGACGCATAATTCGCAGGCGAATCAATAGCAGCATTCCGCTCCAAGCGATGCAGACCAGAAGTCCGACGATCAGCGCCAACCACGAGCCGAGCGGCTCGGCGAGATAATGCACGAACAGAAAACCGAGCGCGAGCCCGATGAACGCGACCTGGGCGTGCGCCGCCATACTGGCGGTCGCCGGGCCGCCGACTCGCGGGTGCAAAATGACGATCGAGGAGCAAAAAATGATCGGGAACAGCGCGAACACGCCGGATGCGAATGAGCCGATGCTATAGCTCGCCGTGGTCACCACCGCGACGACGATGGCGGCGGCGAGCGCGCGCAGCGGAATGTCGAATTTGGTGCGGAGGAATTTCTTCGGTGGGCCGGAAGCGCGATAGCGCCAGCTCAGCGGAATGGTGATGGCGAAGACCACCGCATTGAGCGCGAGCGCCGTGAACGGGGTCCAGGCGACCAGGCGCAACAGCGCCACGACCACAAACCACAGCAAAAGCGCCACGCCGAGACTGAGAACGAGGCCGTGGCGCTGCGCCAGCGCCGCGTAGACCAGCGCGAAGATCGAGACGGCCGCCCCGGTCGCGGCGCTGCCAATGGCGCTCGCGGCGATGAAGCTCGGCGGATGCTCGATGGCGAGAATGGCATAGGCCGCGCCGGCCGCGGTCGGCAGCGCGGCGATCAGCGCGCCAATGAACGGACCCGAGCGCTCGACCGCGACCGAGGTGATGACGACGACCAGCGCGGTGAGCGCCATTTTCAGCAGGAGCTCATACCAGAAGACGAGTTCGAGGGAGATCATTCTGTTGACATCGTCGCAAGGCTTGTCATGGCCCGCGCAGGCGGGCCATCCAGCGATCGCCGCCGCTGAATTTTGGCTGAAGACCCGCCAGGATTACTGGATTATCCGCCTTCGCGGACGATGACGGAATGCGCTATTTGCGGTGCATGGAAATCTCGACCGGCGGCCCGCTCTTGATCGTCTGATAGACCACGCAATAGCGCTCGGTGAGCTTGAGGAGCTGATCGAGCTTGTCGGCCGGCGCGTCAGTGTCGAGGTCGAAGCGAAGCCGGATCTGCGCAAAGCCGACCGGCGCCTCCTTGGCGACGCCGAGCGTGCCGCGGAAATCGAGATCGCCCTCGGCGCTGACCGCGCCGGATTTAAGCGGGACGTCGATCGCCGTGGCGACCGCTTTGAGCGTCACGCCGGCGCAAGCCACGAGGGCCTCAAGCAACATGTCGCCCGAGCACAATTCCATGCCCGACCCGCCGGTTGCGGGGTGCAGTCCGGCGACCGCAAGCGCGCGGCCGGTCTCGACCTTGCAGGCGATACTGGCATCGTCGAGCGTGCCTTTGGCTTTGAGCGTAATCAAGCCGGCCTTGGGATCGGCCTTGTAACGCTCCTTGATCGGCGCCTGCAGCGCACGCAGCCCGGCCGCATCCATTTGCTTACCTCTTCATTTTATGGTCGTCATGGCCGGACTTGTTCCGGCCATCCACGACTTTTGCGATGTGTATAAAGACGTGGATGCCCGGGACAAGCCCGGGCGTGACGATATCACCACCACAACGCCGCGCCCGCCTCGGCCTTGGTCTCACCATCGGCGCCGGTCACCGCGCGATCGAGCGAGCGGTCGAGCGCGGCCAGCACACGGCGTTTGCCGAAATCGAAGGCGGCAGACTGACGGTCACGCGGCCGCGGCAGGTCGACCTCGATCTCGTCGAAAATGCGGCCGGGGCGCGGGCACATCACCATGATGCGGTCGGCGAGCACGATCGCCTCGTCGACGTCATGGGTAACCAGGATCAAGGTCGGCTTGGCGTCGGCCCACAGATCGAGCAGATGATCCTGCAGATCGGCGCGGGTAAAAGCATCGAGCGCGGAGAACGGCTCGTCGAGCAACAGCACTTCCGGCCGCGGCACCAGCGCGCGCGCAATGGCGACGCGCTGCGCCTGGCCGCCGGATAATTCACGCGGCCATACCGCCGCCTTGTCGGCAAGCCCGACGCGCTTGAGCGCCGCCGCGACCCGTTGGCTACGCTCGTGCCTCGGCCGGCCGGAAAGTCCGAAGCCGACATTGTCGGCGACCTTGAGCCAGGGCAACAGCCGCGGCTCCTGAAAAATGATGCCGATCTTTTCGTGCGGCGCCGTGATGCGCTCGCCATCGAGCACGATCGAGCCTTCGCTTGCCGGATCGAGCCCGCTGATGGCGCGCAACAGCGTCGATTTTCCGCAGCCCGAGCCGCCGATCACAGCGACGATCTCGCCCAATTCGACGTCGAGCGACACGCCGCCGAGCGCATGCACGCCATTTGGATAAGTCTTGCCGACGCGTTCGAGGATCAGCATGCAAAGGGCCTATTCAGCTCGAACCACGTCTTCCCAGCGCAGGAACGGCGCGGCGACCAGCACGATCAGCCAATCGGTCGCTTTGCCGACAATGCCGAAGGCGACTATGGCGGCGACGATTTCGGCCGGTTTGCCGAGTTGCTGGCCGTCGATCAGCAAATAGCCGAGCCCTTCGGACGCGCCCATCAGCTCGGCGGCGACGACGAACATCCAGCCGAGACCAAGCCCCGAACGCAATGAAAGGACATAAGCCGGCAGTACCGCCGGCAGCAAAATCCGGCGCACCATGGCGATGTCCGACAGCCGGAACGCGCGGCCGACTTCGACCAGCTTGCGATCGACCGATTGGATGGCGCCCATCAGGCCGAGATAAACCGGAAAGAAAACGCCAACCGCAATCAGCGTCACTTTCGAGGCTTCGAAAATGCCGAGCCAGAGAATGAACAGCGGCACCCAGGCGATCGAGGGAATGGCGCGCAGCGCCTGCAGGCTGGGATCGAGCAGGCGCCGGACCATGGGCGAATACCCGGCTGCGGCGCCGATGATCGTGGCGATGATCACGCCGATGCCGAAACCGGCGGCGACCCGGCCCAGGGTCACCAACGTATTGCGCTGCAAGTCGCCGCTGCGGGCAAGATCCACGAAGGTCGCGAATACCACCGAAGGCGGCGGCGCCAGCCGCCCGCTCGCCCAGCCCATGCGGACGATGAATTCCCAGAGGACGGCGAGCGTGACCGGCAGAACGAGACCCAACGCCAGCCGCGTCACCCACGCCCAGCGGTTCCGCGCCGCCCGCTCGCGGGCGGGACTGTCCTCGACGACAATGGTCATGCCGACAAGAGACATGGTGGCGAGAGCAAAAGCAATGTGGCCGGAAGGCGCGAAAACCGCCTTTAAGCCGCCGTGACGAAGCGGTCGTCGACCAAGTCGTCGAGTGTTTTTTTCACGTCGACATTGGCCGCAATTACGCCCGCCTTCTGCAAGGCGAGCCCGGCCTGCAGGATGGTATCGCGCTGCGCCGGTCCGATGCGATTGTTGGTCAGATCGGTCCGTTCCTTGAGCTGGATATCGACCACGGCGGCAGGCAATTTGGTCACGCCCATGAAGACGCGCTTCTCGTCGTCGTAATGGCCTAGGCAATAGTTGCGGGCCTGGTCGTAGACCGCGAGCACGCGGCGGGCCAGATCGGGATAGTTCTTCAAGAAGTCTTCGCTGGAGTTGAGGATGCCGTAGGTATTGGCCTCCTTGTTGCGATAGAACAGCCGTGCGCCGTCTTCGACCTGAGCCTGCGCCATCATCGGGTCGAGACCGGCCCAGGCGTCGACGTCGCCGCGAATGAGCGCGGTCTTGCCGTCGGGATGCTGCAGCAACACCTCGCTGATGTCCTTCTCGGTCATCCCGGCCGAGAGCAGCGCCCGCACCAGGAAAATGTGCGGATCGGTGCCGCGCGTCACCGCAACACGCTTGCCCTTGAGGTCGGCGATTGTGTTGATCGCCGTATCCTTGCGCGTGACCAAGGCCGTCCATTCCGGTTTGGAATAGACGTAGATCGACTTGATCGGATCGCCGTTGATCCGCCCGAGCAGCGCAGCCGAGCCGGCGGTCGAACCGAAATCGATCGAGCCGGCATTGAGAAATTCGAGCGCCTTGTTGGAGCCCAGCGTCTGCACCCAAAGAATGCCGATGCCGTCCTTGGCAAATTCCTTTTCCAGAAGCCCCTGTTCCTTGAGCACCATGGAGACGGGGTTGTAGGTGGCCCAGTCGATCCGGATTTGCGCCGGCTTGTCGGCGGCCCGCGCCGGGCGCGCAAAGCTGAGCGGCGCGAGGCCCGCGCCAACCGCGCTTGCCAGTAAGCCACGACGTGAAAGCATGACGATCTCCCGGATAGCACGCATCGTTTCATTCAATGGTACAATAGTTTCATTCCTTAGGGAACCTCATTCGGTGCGTCAATTAGAATTATATTCCAAATTAACTGCCAGAAGAGAAATATTACTTCCACGGGCAAATGTTGGTTTTTTGCCTCGTTTTCTTCAACCCGGCGCCCCAGGCGATGACAGTGTGCACCGCCTCCGCTATGCGTAGCGATTATGCTCGACATTCAACGATCTCACCGCACCGGCGCCGAACTGATCGATGGCGCAGCGATCGTCGCCGATCTCAAGAGCCTCGCGGGCACCTATGCCGGGCGCGAGCGCGAGCTGCGCGCGGCGGTGGCGCAGCGCCTTAAATCGACACTGACGCAGGCGCGGGCCCGGGCCGAAGAACTGTTGCTGAAGGACCGTCACGGCCGGCGTTGCGCCGAACGGCTATGCCGGGTGCAGGACGAGATCATTCGCATCCTGTTCGAATTCACGCGTGAGGAGCTCTATCCGCCGCAGGTGCCGTCCGAAACCGAACGCATGGCGGTGATCGCGACCGGCGGCTACGGCCGCGGTCTGCTCGCTCCGGGATCCGACATCGACCTGCTTTTTCTCTTGCCCTACAAGCAGACCGCCTGGAGCGAGCAGGTCGCCGAGGCGCTGCTGTATTGCCTGTGGGACATGGGACTCAAGGTCGGCTATGCCACCCGATCGGTCGACGAATGCATTCGTCAGGCCAAAGCCGACATGACCATCCGCACCACGCTTCTGGAAACGCGCTATCTGCTCGGCGACGTAAAACTCTATAGCGAGCTGACGGCGCGGTTCGACAAGGAAGTCGTGCAGGGCACCGCGCCGGAATTCGTCGCCGCCAAACTCGCCGAGCGCGAAGAGCGCCATCGCCGCGCCGGCCAATCGCGCTATCTCGTCGAGCCGAACGTCAAGGACGGCAAGGGCGGCTTGCGCGACCTGCATACGCTGTTCTGGATCGCCAAATACGTCTATCGCGTGCGCGAGCCCGAGCAGCTGATCGAGCGCGGCGTGTTCGACCGTGACGAATACAAGATGTTCCGGCGTTGCGAGGACTTCCTGTGGTCGGTCCGCTGCAACATGCATTTCCTCACCGGCCGCGCCGAGGAACGCCTGTCGTTCGACGTGCAGCGCGATATCGCGGTGCGGCTCGGCTACACCGCGCATCCCGGGTTGCGCGACGTCGAGCGCTTCATGAAGCACTACTTCCTCACCGCCAAGCATGTCGGCGATCTCACCGCCATCCTGTGCGCCGGCCTTGAGGAACGCCAGGCCAAGCCGGCGCCGGTCTTGAGCCGGGTGATCGCGCGCTGGCGTCCGGCGCCGCGGCCAAAAAAGCTTTCCGGCACCGACGATTTCGTCATCGACAACAACCGCATCAATATCGCGCGCGCCGACGTCTTTCGGCGCGATCCGGTCAACCTGATCCGGCTGTTTCATCTGGCGCAGCGGCACAATCTCGCTTTCCATCCCGAAGCCATGCGCATCGCCACGCGCTCGCTGAAGCTGATCGATAAGTCCGTGCGCGAGGACAAGGAAGCGAACCGGCTGTTTCTGGAAATCCTGACGTCGAAGAACGACGCCGAAACCGTGCTGCGGCGCATGAACGAAGCCGGCGTGCTCGGCGCCTTCGTCCACTCGTTCGGCCGCATCGTGGCGATGATGCAGTTCAACATGTATCACCACTATACGGTGGACGAGCATCTCCTCCGCTGCATCGGCGCGCTCAATGAAATCGGGCGCGGCACCAATCCCGAATTCAGCCTGGCCAATGAGCTGATCAAGACCATCCAGCCGCAGCATCGCACCGTGCTTTGCGTGGCGTTGTTTTTGCACGATATCGCCAAGGGGCGCGTCGAGGATCACTCGCTGGCCGGTAACCGCATCGCCCGGCGGCTGTGTCCGCGGCTCGGGCTCAATGCGGCCGAGACCGAACTGGTCGCCTGGCTGGTCGAGGTCCACCTCGTCATGTCGACGGTGGCGCAGTCGCGCGATCTTTCCGACCGCAAGACGATCGAGAATTTCGCCGCCGTGGTGCAGTCGCTCGACCGCTTGAAGCTCCTGACCATCCTCACCACCGCCGATATCCGCGCCGTAGGTCCCGGGGTGTGGAACGGCTGGAAGGCGCAGCTCATTCGCACGCTCTATTACGAAACCGAGCCGGTGCTCACCGGCGGTTTCTCCGAGGTCAACCGCGCTCAGCGCGTCGCCATGGCGCAAGCGGAATTTCGCGCCGAACTCAAAGACTGGCCGGAACAGACCCTGCAGCACTATATCGATCGCCATTATCCGGCCTACTGGCTCAAAGTCGATCTGCCGCACAAGCTCGCGCATGCGCGTTTCGTGCGCTCCAGCGAGGAGGCGGGCGACAGGCTTGCGACCAGCGTCGGCTTCGATGCCGCGCGCGGCGTCACCGAGTTGACGGTGTTCGCGCCCGACCATCCGTGGCTGCTCTCCATCATCGCCGGCGCCTGCGCGCTGGCCGGCGCCAACATCGTCGACGCCCAGATCTACACCACGACCGACGGGCTCGCGCTCGACACCATCGCGGTGTCGCGCGAATTCGAGCGCGACGAGGACGAAGCGCGCCGCGCCGCGCGCATCGGCGACGCCATCGAGAAGGCCGTACGCGGGCAACTGAAATTGCCCGACGTGGTGGCCAAACGCGCGGCCCCGAAGGGCCGGCTGAAGGCTTTCGCCATCGAGCCCGAGGTTTCGATCAACAACCAATGGTCGGCGCGCTACACCGTCGTCGAAGTCACCGGCCTCGACCGGCCAGGTCTGCTTTATGAACTGACCACGACGCTGTCCAAGCTCAACCTGAACATCGCCTCGGCGCATGTCGCCACCTTTGGCGAGCGCGTCGTCGACGTGTTCTATGTGACCGATCTGCTCGGCGCCCAGATTACGACGCCGACCCGCCAAGCCGCCATCAAACGGCCGCTGCTGGCGCTATTTGCCCCGCAGAGCGGCGAGGCGAAGCCGGCCAAGGAAGCGGCCGGGTAGTACGCTGTCCCCTTCCTTGTGGGCATGGCAGCAAGTAACCGCCCCTTAAACCGCCCGCTTTACCGTGGTTTCGGCGCATTTTTCGGCGCTGAGGGCGGGATATGGCGTGGCGCGAGCGACGCAAGCGGACTGGCGACGCCGAAGGCTTCGATCTGCGCCTGCGCCCGGCCGACCGCATCGGCGGTCCGCCGCACGGCGGCAACCGCCGGCGCGAGCGGGCGCCGCGCCCGAGCGGTAAGGCGCGCCGTGGCGGCAAAGGCGGGTCCCGGATCGGCGGTGTGTTCTATTGGGGCGCGGTGCTGGCGCTGTGGGCCGTCATCGCGGTCATCGGCATACTGGTGTGGATCGGCATCCATCTGCCGCCAATCCAGTCGCTGGAAATCCCCAAGCGGCCGCCCTCGGTCCTGATCCTCGGCGACAATGGCGCGACGCTCGCCACCCGCGGCGAGATGGGCGGCGCGGCGGTGCCGCTCGCCGAATTGCCCGATTACGTGCCCAATGCCTTCGTCGCCATCGAAGATCGCCGCTTCTATTCGCATTACGGCATCGATCCTTGGGGAATTCTCCGCGCCGGCGTCGCCGACGTGCTGCATCGCGGCGTTTCCGAAGGCGGCTCGACCATCACCCAGCAGCTCGCCAAGAACCTATTCCTCACGCAGGAACGCACTGTTTCCCGTAAATTGCAGGAAATCGTGCTCGCGCTCTGGCTCGAACACAAATTCAGCAAAGCGCAAATTCTCGATCTCTATCTCAATCGCGTCTATTTCGGCTCCGGTGCCTACGGCGTCGAAGCCGCGGCGCAACGCTATTTCGGCAAGTCGGCGCGGCAGCTGACGCTGGCGGAGGCGGCGATGCTGGCCGGGCTGGTGCAATCGCCATCGCGGCTCGCGCCGAATCACAATCCGGACGGCGCGGTGCGCCGCGCCGCGTTGGTGATCGCCGACATGGCAGACTTGAAAATGATCAACGAGAGCGCGGCGAAACTCGCGCTGGCGCATCCCGCCCGCGCGATCAAGCCGGCCGGCGCCGGCACGGTCAATTATGTCGCCGACTGGGTGATGGACGCGGTCAACGACATCGTCGGCAATATCGACCAGGATATCGTCGTCGAGACCACGATCGATCCGACGCTGCAAAGCGCGGCCGAGCAGGCCTTGGTCGACACGCTCAACCAGAAAGGCGACAAGCTCAATATCGGCGAAGGCGCGCTGGTGGCGATGACGCCGGACGGGGTGGTCCGCGCCCTGGTCGGCGGGCGCAATTACGGCGAGAGCCAATTCAACCGCGCCATCGACGCCAAACGCCAGCCCGGCTCGGCGTTCAAGCCATTCGTCTATCTCACCGCGCTCGAGCACGGGCTGACGCCGGACACCGTCCGCGACGACGCGCCGATCACGGTGAAAGGCTGGAAACCGGAAAATTACGAGCATCAATATTGGGGGCCGGTGACGCTCACCCAGGCGCTCGCCAATTCGCTCAATACCGTGTCGGTGCGGCTCACGCTCGAATTCGGACCCGACGCCGTGATCCGTACCGCGTACCGGCTCGGCATTACCTCGCAACTCGAGCCCAATGCCTCGATCGCGCTCGGCACTTCGGAAGTGTCGCCGTTCGAACTGGTTTCGGCCTACGCGACTTTCGCCAACGGCGGGCTCGCCATCTCGCCGCATGTGGTCGAACGCATCCGCACCGCGGACGGCAAGACGCTCTATGAGCGCTCGGCGCAGCCGCTCGGCCGCATCGTCGATGCCCGTTACGTCGGCATGATGAACACGATGATGCAGCAGACGCTGATCTCGGGCACTGCGCGCGCGGCGAGCCTGCCCGGCTGGCAGGCCGCCGGCAAGACCGGCACCAGCCAGGATTACCGCGATGCCTGGTTCATCGGCTACACCTCGCATCTGGTCGCCGGCATCTGGCTCGGCAACGACGACAATTCACCGACCAAGCGGGCGGTCGGCGGCGGCCTGCCGGCCGAAATCTGGAGCCGCTTCATGAAAGTCGCGCAGGCCGGCATCGCGCCGGCGCCGCTGCCGGGCGTGACCGACGGCTCCTGGTTCAATCCAGCGCCACCCGCCTCCGTTACGCCTCCCGTCGCCGCAGGCGGCGAGCAACAAAACAGTCGGCAGAACGGCGGCGGCGGGCTCGATTTTTGGCTGCTCGATAAATTGTTCGGGCGGCGCTAGCCATGCCGAATGCATTACTTCTTTTGCCGATAAAAGCCCGTAAACGTCGCCGGAACGCCGCCGCAAACATCGTCGTCTTACACGAGCGCAATCAATTGCCCGGGCCGAGCGCTTTGGTCACCGCGTCCATCACGGTTACATCTTCATTCATCCGGCAGTAATCCTCGACCTTGTCGACGTTTTTCGCCAAGGCACCGAGATCAAGTACGGTGTTATTGCGTTTGGCGTTGTAGTAGCCGCTCAGCCAAATCGCGAGCGACTTTTCGTTCGGGCTGATCATCTTGTCGAAAAAGAGCTGCCGGCAAGTGATTTTTGCGACGTCCAGCGACACCTGGGCTTGCGCTTGCACAGCGCCCAGACACACGACCAGCGGCAAGAGTGCAATAGGCCAAACTTTCATGAGCGCGCCCTCCCGAGCGATGGCAGATTATACGCCCGAATTCGCTCAAATTGCGTGGCGCAAATCCTGATTTTTCAGCGGCAGCGCGCGGATACGCTTGCCGGTGGCGGCAAAGATGGCGTTGGCGAGCGCCGGCGCGAGCGGCGGCACCGGCGGTTCGCCGACGCCGCCCCAGAAATCGCCGCTCGGCACGATCACGGTCTCGACCACGGGCGCGTCAGCCAGCCGCAGCATTTCGTAAGTATCGAAATTCGTTTGCTCGGCGGCGCCGTTCTTGATGGTGATCTCGCCGTGCAGAGCGGCGGTCAAGGCATAGACGATAGCGCCCTGCGTCTGCATCTCGATCGACAGCGGATTGACAACATGGCCGGGATCGATCGCCGAGATCGACCCGATGCACGCGCACATTGCCGTCGGCGACCGAAGCCTCCACCACCTGCGCACAATAGCTGCCGCACGCCTCGTTGAGCGCGATGCCGCGATAAACCCCGGCCGGGGGCGCGCTGCCCCAATCGGCGCGCTTTGCGGCGGCGTCGAGCACCGCGAGGTTCTTCGGGCTCTTGCTCAACAGCTTGCGCCGATAGAGATAAGGATCGAAGCCGGCGGCGTGGGCCATCTCATCGACGAAGCATTCCTTATAGAAAGCGTTCTGCGTGTAGTTGATCGCGCGCCATACCCCGAGCGGCACCGGAGTCGGACAGATGGCATAATCGACCAGGTAATTCGGCACATCGTAGGACATTTCCTCGGCCAGGCCGCTGACGAACGTGCGGTCGATGATGTTGACGCCGAATTCCGGCACCAGCGACGCCACGAATGAGGGGCCGGCGAGGCGGATCGTCCAGGCTACCGGCATGCCGTCGGCGTCGAGCCCGGCGACGAGGCGCGCCATGCCGCACGGCCGATAAAGATCGTGCGCGACGTCCTGTTCGCGCGACCAGACGAGCTTGACCGGCTGTTTGAACTCCTTGGCGATGACGACGGCCTGGCGGACATATTCCTGGATCGGCGCCCGCCGGCCGAAGCCGCCGCCGAGCATCATCCGATGGACCGTGACCCTGTCGTTGGGCACGCCGGCCGCAAGCGCCGCGGTTGCCAGTGCGGTCGCGGGCTCCTGGGTCGGCGCCCAGATTTCGACGCCGCCCGCCGTGACATGCGCGGTACAGGTCTGCGGCTCCATGGTGGCGTGCGCCAGAAACGGCACCGCATAATCTGCTTCGATCCTGCGCACGGCACGGCCGAGCGCCGCCACGGCATCGCCGTTGAAGCGGCCCACTTGCGATATGGGCGCGGTGAGCCCGGCGCGCACAATTTGCGCGATCGAGGCGCTCGAAATTTGGTTATTGCCGCGGTCATCCCACGCGACGCGCAGCGCGTCGCTTGCGCGTTTCGCCCGCCACCACGAATCGGCCACGACCGCAACCGCGTCCGGCATGCGCACCACGCCGCGAAGTCCCGCCATGCCGGCGATCGACGTTTCGTCGACCGACTTCAACACGCCGCCGAAGACGGGACATTGCACGATGGCGGCGTAAAGCATGTCCGGCAGCCGCACGTCGATTGCATAGACCGGCTGCGCCGTGACCTTGTCGAAAACGTCGATTCGCTTGCGCGGCGTGCCGGCAAGCTTCCAGGCGCGCGGCGGTTTCAGCTCAACGTCGGCCGGTGGCTCGATCTTAGCCGCCGCTTCGGCTACCTCGCCGAACGTCAGTATGCGTCCGCTCGGGTCATGCATGATCGTGCTGTTGCGCGCGCTGCATTGCGCCGCCGGAACGCGCCAGCGCGCCGCCGCCGCGGCGATCAGCATTTCGCGCGCCGCGGCGCCGGCGCGGCGCAAAAAGCTTTGCGACGATGCGATCGAACGGCTGGCCCCGGTCGAGGTATCGCCCCAAATCTGGTTGAGGCGCAGATTTTCCGATGGCGATACGAATTCGGTCTTGACCGTCGCCCAATCGCACTCGAGCTCCTCGGCCACCAGCATCGCGAGACCGGTCAAGGTGCCCTGCCCCATCTCGGCTCGGGCGACGCGGATGGTCACCGTGTTGTCGGTCGCAATTACGACCCAGCAGTTGACGTCGGACGGGGCGCCCGCAGCGCGCGCCGGCGCGCTGGCCCAGGGAGAGTCGGCCGCGAACGGAACGGCAAAGCCGAGCGCCAAGCCGCCGCCGGCGGCGCTCGAACCGACCAGGAAAGAACGGCGATCGAGTTCGCCAGCGGACGCCATGAATTCCCCCTGGTTTCGCACCGCGACACTGGCAAATTCCGGCGCCGCATAGAATGCAAAAACGCCCTAACCGAATGATAATATACCTCAATAAGCGCTGTGAACCACAATTCGGGGACTAATCATGACCGAGCAACAATCGACCCTCGAACGGCGCATCCGCGCCATCGAGGACCGGCTCGAAATCTACAACCTGATCGCCGGCCACCCGCCAAGCGCCGATACCGGCGCCGCCAGCTATGCCGAAGCGGTCTATACCGAGGACGGCGTGTTCGACCGCGGGCCGGATCTCGCCGGCGCCACCGGCAACAAGGTCATGGGAGCGCTCCTCAAAAGTGCCGGCCATCAGGCCGCGATCGCCGGCGGGCTCGCCCACTTTACCGGCCTGCCGCATGTCACGGTCGACGGCGACCAGGCGGTGGTGATTTCATACCTGCAAATCCTCACGCCGAGAAAGTCCGGCGAGGAAGTCGAAGTGCCGAACCACGGCGCCTCGCGCGGCTATCATATCCACCGCGTGGTCACCAACCGCTGGGACCTGGTCCGCACCGCATCCGGATGGAAGATCAAGCGGCGCACGCTGCGCCTCGTCGACGGCTCGGAGCCGTCGCGAGACCTATTGCGCGGCGCGTTTGAAGCGCATCGGGCGTAGCCGCGCGGACCGCAGCGTCACGACATAGCCGGTTCGTCCTCGAACTTGAAACCGACTTTTTGCAGACCTTCCAGTGCGCCCTTGCCGTACTCGTTCTCGATTTCCTTGGCGAGACTGCGCATCATAGGAGATCGGATCGGCCTGCTCGTCCGTTTCCGGCACGATCATGACCAGGAGGCGTCCGGTCTCGTTGGAGACGTTGCGGAAGCTGCGGTTCTCGCCGCGCGGCACTGAAATCATGTCCAGCGGCTCCAGCACCAGCGTGTGCTCGCCGCGATCGCCCCACGCAATCTCGAAGCGGCCGCAGAGGCACATGAAGTTCTCGACAGTTTTGAGGTGGCGGTGCAAACCCGGACCGTTGCCGGGCTCGCACTCGGCAATGGTAACGATCAAACCGCGCGGACCCTTGACCGGCGCACCGGCACTGCGGCCCTGGTAATCCGCCGGCGCCATAACCGGATAGACTTTCCGCGCCGTGATCTTCTCCATGGCGCCCGGCGGAATGCCTTCCGCGGCGAGATTTTGGGTTTGGTAGGTTTGCAGCTTGTCGAAAGCGGGCGACGCGCGCTTGCATCGCCTCGGGACTAAGCGATTTCGTTGTCATGGCGTCTCCTCCAATTCTGGCGCCCGCTGTCCCGGGGCACGACAGCGGCGATTTTGAAATAGCAATATCACGCCATTATTCTCGCCGCAGGGCGGCTTGTCGAGCCGGCAGGCGCGCTTACAATCGGCGTCGAAAAATGCATACGAACCGCTCAGATGCGCGAGGCGACGGCCGCCATGACGGAGATGAAAAGCGAAATCCGCGACGATATGCGGATCGATTGGGACGCACCAATCGCGATGGATGACGGCGTGGTGTTGCGCGCCGACGTGTTCCGTCCCATCGCCGAAGGCGGCTATCCGGTCATTCTCAGTTACGGACCGTACGCCAAGGGACTGGCGTTCCAGGAAGGCTACAAGGGCAATTGGACGCGGCTCGTCAAGGCGGCGCCCGAGGTGCTGCAAGGCTCGAGCAACAAGTATCAGAACTGGGAACTGGTCGATCCGGAGAAATGGGTGCCGGACGGCTATGTCTGTCTGCGCGTCAATTCGCGCGGCGCCGGACGATCGCCGGGCTTCCTCGACGTCTGGTCGCCGCGCGAAACCCAGGATCTTTATCAGTGCGTCGAATGGGCGGGCACGCAGCCGTGGAGCAATGGCAAAGTCGGCATCAACGGCATCTCCTATTACGCGATGAACCAATGGACGGTCGGCGCGCTCAAGCCGCCGCATCTTGCCGCCTTGTGCATCTGGGAAGGCTCGTCCGATTATTACCGCGAACTGTGCCGCCACGGCGGCATTCTCAGCGACTTTTTCAACAGCTGGCATCCGCGCCAGGTCGGCAGCGTGCAGCATGGCCTCGGCGAGCGCGGCGCCAAAAGCGCGGTGACAGGCGAAGCGGTCGCCGGTCCGGACACGCTGTCGGATGCGGAGCTTGCCAAGAATTGCGCCGACTCGCCGGGCGAAGCCAAGCGGCGCAAGCTCCGCGACGATTATCACGCCGCGCGCACCGCCGATTTTTCGCAGATCGAGGCGCCGCTCCTCTCCGCCGCCAATTGGGGCGGCATGGGGCTGCACACGCGCGGCAATTTCGAGGGTTATTTGTCCGCCGCCTCCAAGCAGAAATGGCTCGAAGTGCATGGCGATACGCATTTCACCCACTTCTACAGCAGCTACGGCGAAACCCTGCAGAAGCGCTTCTTCGGTCATTTCCTCAAAGGCGAGGATACCGGCTGGGCGCGGCAGCCGCGCGTGACGCTCAACATTCGGCATCCGGGCGAAAAATTCGTCCTGCGCGGCGAGAACGAATGGCCGCTGGCGCGCACGCTATGGACCAAATATTTTCTGCAGCCGGAAGGGCTGACGCTGACACCGGACCGGCCGGCGTCGACCGCCACGCTGACCTACGACACGACCGGCGACGGTCTGATGTTTCGAACGGCGCCGCAAGACAAGAGCTTCGAAATCACCGGCCCGGTCGCCGCCAAACTATGGGTGTCGTCGCCAACCGCCGATGCCGATCTCTTCCTGGCGTTGCGCTTGTTCGACCCCGCCGGCAAGGAAATCACGTTTATCGGCTCCAACGATCCGCGGGTCCCGGTGGGGCTCGGTTGGCTGCGCGCCTCGCATCGCAAGCTCGATCCGGCGAAATCGCTGCCCTACCGGCCTTGGCATACGCACGACGAGGCACGGCCGCTGCGGCCCGGCGAGCCCGTCGAGCTCGACGTCGAAATCTGGCCGACCTCGATCGTGGTGCCGCCCGGCTACCGGCTGGCGCTCAACATTCGCGGCAAAGACTACGAAGTCGATGGCAAAGACATCGCCTTGCCGAACGCCGCCTATCCGATGAAAGGCGTCGGCCCGTTTCTTCATATCGACGCCGACGACCGGCCGGATGGCGTCTTCGCGACCCGCAACACGCTGCACTTTGGCCCCGGACGAGAGCCATATCTCTTGTTGCCGATCATTCCGGAGAGGTAGGCCTCCTACCTTCACATATTGCCGTGGCCGCGCTTGATGGTCGCCCGGATCACCGGCGCCGTGACCTTATCCGAGATTTGGATGTTCCAGATTTCGCTTTCGCCCTGCGCGGCGAAGTCGGCGAACAGCTTCGGGATGACCGACACATCGCGGATCTCGTGGCCGCGCAGGCCAAAGCCGCGCGCGATGTTTTCGAACGCCGGCCGGCCGAACACCGCCAAGCTATCGTCGATACCGTCGGCGCGCAGCTTGTGAAACTCCGAGCCGTAGCCGCCGTCGTTCATCGCGCAGATCAGGATGCGAAATCCGCACCGCTTGAGCGTCTCGAGCTCCTGGATATGAAACAACAGCCCGCCGTCGCCTTCAAACAGCACGATCTTGCCCTCGCCGCCCTGCCGGCGCGCCGCCGCGACGCCTAGCGCATAGGACAGGCCGTTGCCGACCGCGCCGAATTCACGGACCGTCGTGTAGCGCTCCGCCGGCCGCCCCCGCATCTGGGTGTTGAAATAGGCCTGATGACCACCGCCGACGACGCAGTCCCAATCCTTTGGCACGACCGCGTCGATGGCCCGGATCACCTCGCGTGGATCGAGCACCCCGGGCTCGATATCGAATGGCATCGCGTCCGCCGGCTCGGTCGCGATGCGGTGCGCGAGGTCTTTGGAGCGTATAGCCGCCGCCGTCGGTTTGCCGGCGCCCAGCTTCTTGTCGAGGTCGGCAAGGATCGCCTCGACACCGGCGAGCGCATCCGATCGCAGGTAGATGTCGGCAGCCTTCTGCCCGTCGCGCAAGCCGCGCGGGGCATCGTCCAACTGGATTTTGCAGGCCTTTCCCCAATAGTGCCCGCCACCGACGTAGTAGGACAGGCTGGTACCGACCGCGAGCACGACGTCCGCGGTTTCGTACATCTCTCGGCCCAACGACGTGAAATAGCTGCCGGTGGTGCCGAGCCCGAACGGATGGTCGTGGAAAAGACCGCGCGCGGGCAGCGTGTTGGAGAGTAACGCCCCGCAGCGATCGGCAAGCTCGATGACAGCATCGCGCGCGCCGGACCACAGCACGCCACGGCCACCGAGGATGATCGGCCGCTTGGCCGCGGCCAGCCGGTCGACGGCCTCGGCTATGAGCTCGGGATCGGGCTGCATGCGCCCGACCTTGGGCTGATACATCGCCGAGGTCTCGTAGGGCTGGTTGGCCATGTATTCGACCTTCTGCAGGTCGTAGGGAATGCCCAACACCACCGGGCACCGCTCGACCTTGGCGATGTGGAAGGCCTCGCGCACATAGTCCATCATGCGCGGCACGCTATGGGCGGCGATGTAACGCGCCCCGGTCGCCGCCACCAACGGCGCCTGGTCGATGTACTGGTTGTAGAACTTGGCGTTGATCGGCGACTCGCCGGCAAACACCACCATCGGCAGGCGGGCGCGAACCGCGGCCGGCAGCGCCGTCATCAACTGGGTCACGCCAGGGCCGCAGGTGACCGAGGCAACCGCGAGCTTGCCGGTCGCTATATTGTAGGCTGTCGCCGCGGCAACGGTAACGTGCTCGTGCCGCACGTGGACGGTATGGACGCCCGGCAGTTTGGCAAAGGCGGTGGACCAGTGCATGTTGCCGTCGCCCATCAGGACGAACTGCGTGTCTATTCCCTCCGCAAGGAACGCCTCTGCGAGCGCTTCATAGAGTTTGGGCATGGGCGCGGTACTTCCTGGATCATGAGGTGATGATGGTACTCGGTGTTGGTACTTTGGCCTTTTAGCATGCGGTGCAAATCCCGCCAGCGTCGCTCCAGGCGCCGTCAGGGGCCATAAGCCGGCCCTGGCGTTCCAACGAGAGTATCGCTGTTTGTGACTATGCGCGCGCGTTCACCGCTCAAAGAACGGCGCTCCGTGTCATCCAGGTACGCGTCGTAGAGGTCCCGACTTGGAAACTTGAGCACATGGACCTCGAAGGGCTCATTTGAGCCTTCCTGTGACGCCTCCGACGTCCGAATAGCGCGCTCAATGACGCCGCCGTAGCGCGCCATAATGCGCGACACTTTGCTCTCGTAGGCCTCGAATTCTGTCTCAAGACCTCTGTGGATCCATAGTCTGACGAGAATGTAGAGGGGCGGGATAGCCATGTTCACCTCGGCCCTTCAATGCCGCGCGAGAAAGTCCAGCACGAGATCGTTGAACCGGCCCGGCTGCTCCCAGGCCATGGCGTGACCGGCATCGTGAATGACCGCCCACTCGTGATCCCGCAAGTGTCGCGCCCATAGCCGCATCAGCGCCGGCGGCGCCAATAGATCGGCATCGGCGGCGATGACGAGCGCCGGCGCAGTGATGGCCGCGATCTTCGCGAGCGTATTCGGCATGCGCAGCGGCGGCTGAAAGCCGGTGCCCGGCTGGCGCGCGTTTTCGTCGATCTCGATCCAGCGCTGGGTGCCTTCCGGATCGGCGCCGCGATAGGACGGCCCGAGCTCACGGTAATGCGTCGACTGCTTGCGGATCTCCGGAATGGCGATGCGGGCGATGAAATCCGCGACCTCTTTGTCCTCGATGGCGCCGGTCGAACCGCCGATAACGAGACTGCGCAGCCGCTCCGGCCGCCACGCCGCGTAATCGAGCGCAATGAAGCCGCCGCCGGCGGTGCCGATGAGATGGAATTTGTCGAGCGCGAGATGCCCGACCAGCGCGTCGAGGTCGCCGGTGACGCTGCCCGGTTGCGGACCGGTCGCCGGATCGGCTGTGCTCTTACCCCAGCCGCGGCGGTCGAAGGCGATGGCGCGGTAGCCGGCCTGTGCCAATGCGGCGATCTGGCTCTCCCAGACGGCGCTAGTGCCGCTGTTCGGATGCAGCAGAACCACCGGCGCGCCGGCGCCGCCGCTGTCGACGAACCACAGCTTCACGCCAGGCAATTGCGCATGCGCGCCGCGGCCGGTGGAGATCGAACTATGTTGCATTGCTCTTATCGGTGCGGCGGATTGCCGGCGGGCGGGGGGCTTTGCGGCGTCGTCACAGAATTCAATTGCGGACCGAGCGCCTCGGGACTGACTGGCGTGAATGCCGGCGACTTGCCGCTCTTGCCCCCGTAAGTCTCAAGCCCCTCTTTGGTCGAAACCACGTCGCCGGGCCGCAGCGTGGGATCGGTCTTCGCGTCCAACGGAGCAAGACCGAAAGCATCTCTGCCGTTGCAGGTGCAATTGGCGACCAACTGCTTGCGATAGAGAAATGCGGTCTTGAGATCGGAATAATGCGACCCGTCGCTGGCCCTGGCGGCGTCGATCTCGGCGCCGAAGAAGACTTTGGTCTGACTGCTCGGGCAGATCGCGTGACAGGTGTCGAGCTGGGGTCACGCCGGCCATTTGCTCCAGCGGAAAATGCTGGCCGTCGCACAGCCGCACGCAGAAGGCAACAGTATGGCCGGTAGAGGCAGCGCCCTCATTGACATGTTCCGGTCCCAGCGGGGCCGGCGCCACCCGCCCGATGTCCGGTGGCGGCGGCGGCAGTTCCGGATTCTGCGGCGGCGGCGGTTGCTGCTGCTGCGAGCCGCCGAACAGAAAATCGAAGAAGCCTTGCGCGTGCGCCATGTCCGGCGCTGTGAGCGCGGCAGCGGACAGGGCGGCAAAGAAAAAAGCCGCACGCAACGTCAACGCCTTGCTCCGACACCCAAACGCCACCGCACCACCATACCGCCAAACGGCGATTGCCGATGATAGCTGCAGGCTTGAGTATTGGGGGTTACCGGCCGCGCCGCAAGATAGCTGCAAGGCACGCCGCCGGGCGAGGTGATAAAACCACGGCGGCGGAGGCTTGGGACCGCCGACACAAGCCTCTGTTCGAGCCTATCAGCGAGTTGGATGCGGCAGAGAACCAGGGACTAGGACAAGGTAAGGACTTGGATATGGACCGGATACTGATCACGGGCGCGGCGGGGCAGATTGGCGTTGCATTGCGCAATGGTCTTCGTGGCGCCTACTCGCTTATTCGTCTTCTTGATTTGGCGCCGATGGGGAACGCCGAAGCCGGAGAAGAAGTCGTTACCGCCGATATCTGCGACGCCGAGGCGATGGAAAAAGCCATGGCCGGCATCGATTGCGTCGTCCATCTTGCCGGCGCTTCGGTTGAAACGACATGGGACAAGGTGCTGCCGCTCAACATCGAGGGCTGTTACAACACGTTCGAAGCCGCCCGGCGCCAGGGCGTCAAGCGGGTGATTTTCGCCAGCTCAAATCACGCCGTCGGCTTTCACCGGCGCGAACGCTTCATTGACGACAAAGTGGTGCCGAGACCGGACACCCGCTACGGCGTATCGAAGGTGTTCGGCGAGGCGCTTGGCCGGCTATATGCCGACAAATACGGCTTGAGCGTCGCCTGCCTTCGCATCGGCACCTTCCGCAATCCGGACCGGCCGGCCGACGCGCGTCAGCTTCTGACCTGGATCAGCCATCGCGACATGGTGCAGCTCGTCCGCCGCTGCATCGATCATCCGCACTACCACTTTGTCACCGTGTACGGCGTGTCCAACAATCTCCGCAGCCGCTGGGACAATAGCAACGTCAAATTTCTCGGCTACCGTCCGCAGGATGATTCTGAATTTTTTGCGGCCGAGATCCTGGCGACAGGCGCCAAGGAAAATGAGATTGCCGCGCAATTCCACGGCGGTTTCTATTGCCCGATGGAATTTTCCGGCGATACTTCGGAGATCGACTGATCGCCGCGAGGGCCGCTCTGCACCCGATCGATCTCGGCGGCGCCGGCTTTGATCCGGGGAATGAGTTCGCGGCCGAAATCGACGGTATCGTTGAAGGGATCGAAACCGCGGATCAGAAACGAGCCGATGCCGAGCCGGTAATAGCGCAGAATAGCTTCCGCCACCTGCTCGGGCGTGCCGACCAGGCAGGATGTATTGCCGAGCGCGCCGGTCGCCCGCGCGATCGGCATCCATAGCCGCTCATCGTGGACATCGCTTTCAAGCGCAAAGCTCATCAGCCGGCGGCCGGCATTGTCGACCGGCCCGGTCATCGCTTCCTGCCGGCTCCAGCCCTTTTTGCCGCTTTCGCCGGTCATGGCCGCAAGGATTTTGTTGGCTTTATCCCAGGCCGCGCCCTCGCTCGCTGCGATGATCGGGCGCACCGAAACGTTAAAGCCCGGCGCCCGCCCGAACGCGGCGGCGCGGGCGCGAAACTCTTTCAATCGCTCGCGGGTCGAAGCCAGCGGCTCGGCATAGATGGCATAGACGTCGCAAAGCTTCGCGCCCATGTCCAGCGCGCCTTCGGAGGCGCCGCCGAAGAACAACAGCGGGTGCGGCTTCTGCAGCGGGCGCACGTCGGAATGCGCGCCGTTGACGCGGTAGAACTCGCCGGCGAAGTCGAATGGTTTGTCGTTTGCCCAGGCGAGCTTCATCACTTCCAGATATTCCGCGGCGCGGCGGTAACGCTCGGCTTTCGGGGTGAAATCGCCGTCGCCCTCCTGCTCGTCGTCGGTCTTGCCGGTGATGATATGCACGGCAAGCCGGCCGCCGGTGAGATGATCGAAAGTAGCGATTTTGCGCGCCATCAAAGTGGGCGCGACAAAACCCGGCCGATGCGCGATGAGGTAGCCGAGCCGCTTGGTCATGCGGCGGCGTGCAGCGCCACCAGAAAACCTTCCGCCGAGGACGACGAATAGCCGACCAGCACCAGGTCGAATCCGGCCTCCTCGTGGGCGCGGGCGGCCTCGGTGACATAATTCGGCGACAGGCCGCCTTCGATGACATGCAAAGTGGCGTCGCTCGCTGGCGGCGTGACGCCGATCATGCCGATGATGCGAACGGACATGTGATCTCGGTCGGCCTGTTGCGTAAGCCGGAACAATATCAGGAGGACGCTCTAGGGTCGTGCATTAAAATTCTGATCCGGGAACGCCGAGGCGTCGGGGGCCTTGATCACCACGAACGGATGATCGACCGCCTGATGGCATGCATTACAGCCCTGGGTGAGCTGATCGTAGGCCACGGCGAATTTTTTGGCATCTTGCTGCTTGATGGCGGCTTCGACGGCGTTCACCGGCTGGCCCAACGCCGCGTCGACCAGCTCAGCCACCGGCAGACCGCGCAAACCGCGGCTGCGCCTTTTTGATGCCGGCAAAGACCTGTTGGATTTCCACCAGCGCATAGGCGGCCAGCGGCCAATTTTCAGCGCGCCCGGCCAAGCCGAGCTTGGCATGGCGCGGCTGCACCAGGGTGTTCATCATGTCGCCCATCGACAGCGTATAGGGCACGGGCGCGGCATCCGCTGCGTTCGGTGATGACGCCGGCGGCTGTTGCGCCATGACGATGGTTCGACCGGCGATCGGCAAAGCGGTCACGAGCGCCGCAACAAGCATGGAAACTTTGTTCATGAATTGCTCCCGTAACTTTGCGTGGCGCGTCAACGCCACGGACCTAATCTAACGGTTCGAGGCGCAAGATTTCGGCGCCGTGATTGTTGCCGGCCCAGAACCCGACCGGATCGGTCGAATTATCGACGAAGACACGCCGGATATTGGCCGGCCGCGGCAGCAGATATTCCACCGAGCGCCCGCTTTGCGGATCGAAGCGCAGCACGCGATCGCTCGCCATGCCGGCACTCCATAATTCGCCGTGCTTGTCGCAAAACACGTCGTACGGATAGGTATAGGGCGTCGGCACGTCCCACTCCTTGAACGTCTCCGCCTTGGTATCGAACATCGCCAGCTTGTTGGCGGCAAATTCCGCGAACCATAGCCGGCCTTGTTCGTCGAGCATGGTCCGGCGCGGCCGGGAATTCGGCGTCGGCGTCGGAAAGATCGTGACGGCGCCGGTCTCGGCGTCGACGCGGCCGATATTCTGATCGCCGAAATCCATGAAATACAGGTTGTTCCTGCCGTCCGCTGCCATGCCGTAGGGCGCGTGCTCGCGACCTTGTGGCAGAAACTTGAAGGGATCGATGCGCTGGTACTTCCCGGTCTTCAGATCGAGCCGCATGATCGCATGCCGCGCCACGTCATTGGTCCAGACCTTGCCGTCGACGTCATCGCCGCGCGGCATCACCATCGACTGCTGCATGGCGTCGTCACTGGCGGCCTCGTCGACCGGGAAAACCTGAAAGGTCCTGGTCTTGGTATCGAAACGGGCGAGCCCGGCCTGAAACATCAGAGCGAGCCACAAATTGCCATCGGCGTCGGGTTCGAGGTCGAGTGAGCCGGTTGGAAAGCCCGGCTTCCGCACCGGAATAGGATATTCCCTGAGCGCACCGGTGGCGGGATCGAGCTCGCCGAGGACATTCTCGACGAAATCCGAGTACCAGACATGGCCTTCGCGGTCGGTGCGCACGTCATGCGGCGCGATCGTCTGGCGCGGCAAATCGTACTCGGTGATGACGACATGGGTGGCGCGTCCCTTGGGCCGCGGCAGGGTTTTCAATTCGTAATTCCAGACCGGCCCGCTGCTGAGATTTATCGTCGCTAGATAGGCGGCGAGCTTGGCGACAACCGCGGCATTGATCTTGACCGGCGCGACGCGCATTTGCACCCGGGCTTGGATCGTATTGTTGGCGTAACCCGCCATGCGCGCCAACACCGGCACAAACTGTTCGGCATTGAACGTCGAGCGGACGATCCGTTGCAGCGTGTGGCAGCTCATGCACTCCATCAGCGGCTGCTTCTGCTCTGCCGTGCCGGGCATGCTCATCAGCCACTCGGTATTGGTGAGTTGCGCGGCGAGGTCGGCCGTCTTGGTGAGCTTGATCGCGATATCGGCCGGCCCGGCGCCGAGTTCCACGGTTTCCGGGCCGGCGAGATCGTAACCGGTGGCGCGAATGCGCAGCGTGTAGTGCCCGGGCGACAATCGACCGTCCGGAAACCGGAAGCGGCCCAGCGCGTCGCTGACAACCGTGACGGTGATCGGCGAGCCCGCTTCTTGCGCGCTGACCAGAACGCCTTCCATCGCGCCTTCTGCGGCGGAGCTGACGGTGCCGGTCAGCGTCTGCGCAAGGGAAGGCGCTGCCTGGATAGAGGCGACGAAGCAACGCGATTGCGGCGACAACGCAGCGCACCCGCGTCATGGGCTAGTCTTTCTGCAAGACACAATCGACTTCGACCGGGTCCTTCATGTCGCCGGGCGCATTGGGACGGCGCACGACATTGGCTTGCTTGTAGCCATCCTTGGCGCAGGAAATGGCGATGTCGTCAGGATTGATGCTCTTGGCAAAGCCGGCGACTTTGTAAACGCCGATGCTGTTGGTGGTGGTGACGACCGCGCCGCCGCTTTTGACGGTAGCCGTCACCCTGGCATCGCCAACGGCCGTGCCATCGGAATCGCGCACAAAGCCGAAAAACGGCGGTCCGTCATTGGCGCTGGTATTGGTGTCGTCGCCGAAGGTCATTTGTCCGCCGGCGTGCGCCGCAGTCAGACCGCCGAGCGACCGCAACCAAGCGAGGCGCGGAGCGCAGGCGAGCCTTATGCCGCGGCATCATCGCGTGAAATAGCCGCTGAGTAGATGCGCGATCGCGGCAATCGAACAGATCGGCACCAGCCACGCTAATCCGGACCACAGCCACTTGCCGGGATTCCCCGGGAGCCAACTGACGATGAGACCCGGCCAGCGGCCCCGGCGATCGCCGAGGTCGCGATCCAGCCGTACCAGTACATCATCGGGCCATCTCCACGCAGTATGAGTGAGCAACGTCCACTCGCCGATTGCCGGACGCATAGGAGAACAGCGCCCAATTATAATCGACGCGCAAAATAATAGACTGCCGCAAAGACCGCGGCGAAGGTGACGGCGAAAACGGGAAAACGGCTCTGGGTGCTCATGCGCCAACTCTCACGTGCCGATGCCCGCGAATGTTATTGGCGACATGGCCGGCGAGGAACGCCCACCAGATGATGAAGGCGAGCAGCGTGGTCAGCAATTTACGCGTACGCAAATCGCCGGCATCGGACGACGGCTGCCAGAAATACCAATAGGCCGGCAACACCGCCAAGCCGATCGCGATGAGGTGTTCCTTAAGCTCGAATGCCCCGACCGATTTCCAGTAGTGGCCCATTTCCATCGTGAGGCGGGCCGAGATGCGGTAGTTGGTGTAAAGAATGCCGCCCATCGTCGCCGTGATCAAATAGAGCACGATGACGGCATTGACATAATGCGCCGAGCCGACGGCGCGGAAACGCGCGACGAAATTCGTCGCTGCCGCGCGCATCGGCGCCCAGACGCTCACGACCTGATGACTAATCGCGCCGAGCAGGAGAAACGCCAAAAGCCCATGCGTGATGACCAGCGCGATCCACATTCTACCTCCCCGCACTTTATTCGCGCCATCTGCGTGACGCTTGCTCCATGCACGACACTGCCGCGCACTAATTCCTGTCGCCCTGGTGGGACATCAGTATAGCGTTTACGCAAGCGCTCGACAATTTCGTCAAATACCGAACCGTGACATGACGGTTGCGGCAACCGAGTTCAGACGTAAACGCTCTTCATCTGCCCTTCGGGATAGCGCAAGCCGGCGACGGCGCCGATCGGCACGGCGCTGGAAATCTGCGCCAGCTCGTCGTCGCTCAATTTGACCGAGAGCGCGCCGATATTCTCGACGAGCCGCTCCTTGTGCTTGGTGCCGGGGATCGGCACGATGTCGTCGCCCTGCGCCAGCAGCCACGCCAGCGCGAGCTGACCGGGCGTGCAGTTTTTCTTGCGCGACAATTCCGCGATTTTCTGCACCAGGCCGAGGTTATGCCCGATATTTTCCGCGGCAAAGCGCGGATGCCGCTTGCGCGCATCGTTGTCGGCCAGCGACTTGGGATCTTCCACCGCGCCGGTGAGGAGACCGCGCCCGAGCGGCGAATAAGCGACAAAAGCGATGCCGAGCTGCCGGGTCGTTTGCAGCGTCTCCTCGCCCTCGGCGCGATAGAGCAGCGAATATTCATTCTGCACGGCCGCGATCTTGTGCACGGCATGGCCGCGGCGAATGGTTTGCGGGCTCGCCTCGCTCAAACCCAGCGCGCGGACCTTGCCCTGCTCGACGAGCCTCGCCATGGCGCCGACGGTATCCTCGGTCGGCACGGTGGGATCGATGCGGTGCTGGTAGTAAAGATCGATCACATCGACGCCCAAGCGCTTAAGACTCGCTTCGCACGAGCTGATGACAAATTCAGGCCGGCCGTCGGCGACCTTGCCGCCGCGACCGCCGAGGTTGCCGAATTTGGTCGCCAGAACCACCTCAGAGCGCCGCCCTTTGATGGCTCTGCCGACGAGCTCCTCGTTATGGCCGGCGCCATAGGCGTCCGAGGAGTCGAGCATGGTGATGCCGCGATCGAGCGCCTCGCGAATAAGCGCAATCCCGTCATCGTCGTTGCTGGCGCCGTAAACGCCGGACAGCGACATGCAGCCGAGCCCGATGGCCGAGCTTTGAATGCCGGACGAGCCGAGCGTCCGTGTCGGAAGTTTCTGCGTTGTCGCCATTTGAGCGCTCTCCTGCTGGCTGCCCTACCCATCTTGCACGCTATTTAACGTATCCGAACGGTCCGCACTATGCCCGGCCGACCGCCCTGGCGATGACGCCGGACGCGTCGGCCGGCGCGCTATCGCCGGTCCAGGCGATATAACGGTCGGGGCGAACGAGCATCAGCTTGGCCTCATAAGCCGTGCGGCCACCCTGGTAAGTGTCGCATACCATTGTCAGCGGCACGCCGAGGCTGCGCGCCGCCTTTTCGAATGCCGCGATTGTTTGACCTTCGCCGTCGAACGCAAGCAAGGTGAAATCCCTGCCGAGTTCCTCGAAGACATTGCGCCCCGACGAAAGCGGCTGCGGCGGCAGGTGATGGCCGGCGCGCGCCTTGAAGGTATGCGAGCCACGCGCGCTGCTGGCGCCGCCGCGCGGTCCGAAGACGATCGGCGAGCCTTCGTAGTGCGGCTCGTAGGTCAGCACCCGCGGCGCCGCAGCGCCGGCGTGATCCTTCCAAGCCTCTTCGAATTCGGCACGGTCGCGATCCGGGTCGTAGCGGTCCAAAAATATCCTGTCGCGCTCGATGCCCGCTTCGATGAAGTCGCGACCGGTCTCCACAAAAATGGGCTGACGCTCGACGGTGTAGCTTTGCAACAGCGCGTCGTTGCCCCAGCCTTGGAGTTTGCCGGCGAGCTTCCAGCCCAGATTGGCGACGTCGTCGAGACCGTTGTTGAGGCCGTAGCCGCCGTAAGGCGGGTGCGAATGGGCGGCATCGCCGGCGATGAAGACACGGCCCAATTGATATTTCTCGGCCACCGCGATGCGTAAATCCCAAAAGCCGACATAATCGAAGTCGCAGGCGAAGGGAAACCCGGCGACGCTCTGCAAGCAGCGCGTGAAAATCGTAATTGTCCCGCGTCGTATTGGCCGGCACCGGCGAATGAAAGAACCAGCTTTCGCCGACGTCGACACGTCCGAAGAACTGCCAATAGCCTTTCAGCTCCGGGTGCAGCACCCGATAAGTGGAGCGCGGCGGAAAGCGCTTGAGCTTTTCGTGCAATTCGCGGGAGCGGAACAGCGCCAACACCATGAGCTCATTGAAATCCGCGCCGCTGCGCTCGATGCCGAGCTGCCGGCGCACCGTGGATTGGCCGCCGTCGCAACCGACCAGGTACTCGGCCTCGATTATTTCCTTCCCGGCGCCGGCCTCCTCGGCGATGGTGACGCGCACGCAGCCGGCATCTTGTTCTATCGTCTCGGCCTTCCAGCCGAACCGGCTTTCGACGCTGGGCAACTGCGCCATTCTTTTGCGCAGCGCATATTCCACCAGATATTGCGGCAAGCGTTCGTTTTTCTGGAAATAATAATCGTTGACGATTTCGCGCAGCGGCGGCGCGTACCAATAATCGCTCTTCAGATTGCGATAAGAAACTATGCCGCTCATCGGGTATTCCGGCGGCAGCATCCGCGCGGCGCGCACCGCGTCGGCGACGCCCCAGCGATAGAAGTGTTCCATCGAACGTTGCGTCAGGTTTTGGCCCTTGGGAATGAGCTGCGGCTCGGTGCGCCGCTCGACCAAAGCGCATGAAATTCCCCGCTGGCCGAGCTCGACCGCGAGCGCGACGCCGACAGGTCCTCCGCCGACAATGACGACCTGGTGCCGTTTGTTCATTTCCAATGTCTGTTGATTGATGTTTTCTGGGTTACTGCCGCAGCAACAGGACCGGGTTGGCCGTTTCCGGAACGCGTTGCCAGGTCTTGGCGTCGTTCTGCTCGAATTGCCAATTCTGGCCATGCGCCGAGTAGAGGACCAGCGCGCCCTCGTCCATGCGCCACGCGCTCGGCGCAAAGGCCGTGACGAAGGCGTCGCAGCCGGGCTTGACCGTGAGCGCCAAGGCGTCCCCGGCCGGGCTGTTGCCCAGCGTCAGCACGCAGATCGGCTTGCCGGCGCCGCGCGCGACCGCCCAATCGCCGACCATGTCGGCGGCAGTGAGCGTGGGCGCTGCGGCGGCAGTCTGCAAAATGTAGCGGCCCTCTTCCGGCGTGAACCCGTCATACATGCCGCCCTCGACCTCGCTGAGCTCCACCACTTCCTTGCCGGTCGCATCGAGCAGACGCAAATCGCCATAATTGTCCAACGACCAGCCGACGATATTCGCCGTCGATGGAAACAGGTTCGGGCAGTTTTTGTCGATCTCGAGCTTAAAGCCGCCGGTCGCCGGATCTGGGCGAAAATTGAAGTGGCAGACCCGGTCGTGATCGGCATTGGAGAACTCCCAAGTGCCGATCATGGCGCGAAAGGGATCGGCGGCCGGGGTCGGCGCGGCAGCTTGTGCCGGCGCATTCGGCGCCGGCACATTCGGGGCCGGAGCATCCTGCGGCGATGTGCCTTTCGGCTCACCGCTTTGCACATCCTGCGCGAAACTCGGTCCGCCGCACAGACTGGCCGCCAAAGCGCCAACAATGATCACGCGGCAACTATTCATGCGCAACAGCTTCCAGCTTACTGCAAACGCTACCATCTTCGCGCCCGGCCGTCAGGCGGCCCTCAATCCGCGCTCCATGATCTAAACGGCGTCTCCGGCACCGGCGTCAGCGGCGGCTCGCCGGCAGCCCAGGCCGCAATGTTGTCGACGATGAGCTGATCCATCTTGTCGCGCGTATGCACCGACGCCGAACCGAGATGCGGAAACAACACCACATTGTCCATGGCGATCAATTCCGCCGGCACTTCCGGTTCCCTGATATAGACGTCGAGGCCCGCCGCCATAACGCGCTTGTCCTTGAGCGCCCGGATCAAAGCCGGCTCGTCGACCACCGAACCGCGCGCCATGTTGATGAGGATACCGTTCGGCCCGAGGGCGTCCAGCACTTCAGCATTGATTATGTTCGCCGTCGCCGCGCCGCCCGGCACGATCACCAACAGCGTGTCGACATCGCGCGCCATGTCGGTGAGCTTCGGATAATGGCGGTAGGCGAGTTCGGGGCGCTTGTTCCGCGTGTGATAGACGACCGGTACGCCGAAGGCATCGAGCCGCCGCGCGATCGCTTGGCCGATCGAGCCCATGCCGACGATGCCGACGGTACGGTTGCGCAACGTCGCCTTGCTCAGCGGATAACCCTTCTCCAGCCACTTGCCGGCCCGCAGATAGCGTTCGGCCTGCGGGAATTCGCGCACGGTGCAAAGCAACAGTCCGACCGCCGTGTCGGCGACTTCCTCGGTGAGCACGTTGGGCGTGTTGGTGACGACGATGCCGTGTGCGGCGGCATATTTGACGTCGACGTGGTCGTAGCCGACGCCGAAGCTCGACACGATTTGCAGCTTGGGGAAGCGCGCCATGAAAGCGCCGGGAATCTGCTCGGTGGTGGCGCTGCAGGCAATCGCCCGCACATCGCCATGCGCGGCAATAAAGGCCTCGCGATCTTTCGCATCCGCAGCCTTGTGCACGGCGCACACCGCTTCGAGCCCCTGCACGACCAAGGGCTTGAGCGGACCGATCAGCAAAATTTCGCGCTTAGTGGCGGTCATCCTCACACCAGCATGCTCACCGGCATTTCGAGAAGAGTTTTAACCGCGGCCAGAAGCTCGGCGCCGAGCGCGCCGTCGACCACGCGATGGTCGCAACCCAGCGTGACGCTCAACATACTGACAAAACCGACGCCGCCGCCGGCTTTTTCGACCGCCTGGCGGCGCGCGGCGCCGACCGCCAGGATGGTGGCGTGCGGCGGATTGATGATGGCGGTGAATTCGCGCACCTGATGCATGCCAAGATTCGAGATCGCCGCCGAGCCGCCCTGGTACTCGGAGGGCTTGAGCTTCTTGTCGCGGGCGCGAGTCGCGAGGTCTTTCATCTCCGCCGATATGGCGCTCAGCGCTTTTGTCTCGGCGCTGCGGATGAGTGGCGTGATCAGGCCGCCGTCGAGCGCGACCGCAATACCGATATCGGAATGCTTGAAACGGAGGATGCGGTCGCCGGCCCAGACTGCATTGGCCGCCGGCACGCGCTGCAAGGCGAGCGCCAGCGCGCGGATGACGAAATCGTTGACTGAGAGTTTGAACAGGGGCGTGCCGTCTTTGTCCTTGGGCGCCGCGGCATTGGCTTCCTCGCGCAACGCGATGAGCCGGTCGATTTCGACGTCGGCGGTAAGATAAAAATGCGGAACGGTTGCGGCCTGGGTCAGCCGCGTCGCGATCGTGCGCCGCATGCCATCGAGCGGCACTTCTTCGTAGCTATCCGGCGCATAGAGGGCTTTGATCTCGGCGGCGCCCGGTCCCTCGGCGCGAGCGCGCGATGGCTGCGGCGCTTCTGCCACGTCGCGCGCGACGATGCGGCCGTGCGGGCCGGAGCCGCGCAGGCGCGACAGATCGATGCCGGCCTCGCCGGCAAGCCGCCGCGCCAGCGGGGTCACGGTCGCGCCGCCGGGCAAGCGGGCCGGTCCGTAATTGCGTTCCGGGGTACGCACTTCAAAAAACGGATCGAGCTTGATCGGGTGCCGAGCTTCTCGTGTTTCCGGTGGCGGCGGCGCGGCCGATCGCGTCGCGGCCGAAGCTGCTTGGGGAGCCGGCGGCGACGGCGTGGCACGCGGTGCAGTCGCCGCCGGTGCACTTGGCGCTGCGCCGGACCCGTCCGAAATCACGCCGACCACGGCGCCGACCGGGGCGACCTCACCCGCCACCACGCGGATCTCGGCGAGCACGCCGGTCGTGGTCGAAGGCACTTCCATCGAAACCTTATCGGTCTCGATCTCGAATAGATTGTCGCCCGGCTTGATTGCGTCGCCGGCCGACTTGAACCACTTGATGATCTTGCCTTCGGCGACGGTTTCGCCGAGTTGCGGCATCAGGACGTCCATGTTCAGCGCCGCCTCACTTAATCCGTTGCCATATCACTTCCCGCGTGGTGCCGACGGGACGCAGAATAAGCCGGTCGCCGACGAATTCGTAGCCGCGCACGACGTCGCCCTTGTCGCCGGGCTGCACGCTGCCCTGGCGATGATGGGTGACCGTGCGCGCGCTTTCGTCGACCGAATAAGTGCCGAAATACGCGATGTGGTCTTCGAGCGCGGCTTTCGCCTCTTCGCCGGTCGGCTCCTTGCCGGCCCGCGGCACGTCGCGGTCGGGTGCGACGTGACAGGCCATGTGGCCGTGCGCGTCGTAGATAATGATGCCTTTTGGGCTCGTGCCGCGCTCGCCTTGCGCTTTTCCGTCGAACGTCGAGCCGACATAGCGCCATGAGCCGATCAGGCGTTGGACTGCCGATGGAGAGTATTGGTTCACCGCGTCACCGCAAGATTTTCTTTGTTAGGAGTTCAGCCGCTCCGGAGGGCAGCGGCAAGGATTTTTATTTGATGCGTTCCCAAGTGACTTCCATCGTCGAATTTGGCGGCCGCAGCACCAAGCGATCGCCGGTGAACTCATAGCGGCGCACCAGATCGCCCTTGTCGCCCGGCTGCAGACTATCTTGGCGATGATGCGTGACGGTGCCGGTTTTTTCGTCGATGGTATAGGTGCCGAAATAGGCAATGTAATCCTTCAGCGCGACCTTGGCCTCTTCCGGCGTCATCTCGGCGCCGGCGCGCTTGCGCTCGACATCGGGCGCGATCTGCACCGCCATCTCGCCGTGCGGGCCGTAATAGATCATGCCTTTTGGATTGACGCCGCGATCCCAGTTGCCGCCGTCGATCCGCGTGCCGACATAGCGCCACGCACCGAGCAGCCTGTTGGCGACTTCGTCTCTGGTCATGACTTGACGGTTCGCTTTACCAGGTCACCGAAATGTATTGCGTCTCCAGAAACTCCATCAACCCTTCATGCGCGCCCTCGCGGCCGAGGCCGGATTGCTTGACGCCGCCAAATGGCGCCGCCGGATCGGAGACCAGCCCACGATTGAGCCCGATCATGCCGAAGTCGAGTTTCTCGGAGACCCGCATGCCGCGGCTCAAATCCTTAGTGTAGAGATAAGCCACTAGGCCGTATTCGGTGTCGTTGGCGCGCGTGATCACCTCGTCGTCGGATTTGAAGGTCTGGATCGAGGCGACGGGACCGAAAATTTCCTCGTTCAGCATTTTCGAATCGTCGGAAACGTTGGTGAGCACGGTCGCCGGATAGAAAAAGCCGGGACCGCCGGGCGCTTTGCCGCCGGTCAGCACTTTGGCGCCTTTCTTCACCGCGTCGTCGACCAGTTCGATGACCTTGTCGAGGCCGTCCTTGTTGACCAGCGGGCCGAGCGCGACGCCGTCATCGAGGCCATTGCCCATTTTCAGGCCGGACATCTTGGCGGTGAGTTTCTTGGTAAACTCGTCCTGCACCTTCTCATGCACATAGAAGCGATTGGCCGCGGTGCAGGCCTCGCCCATGTTGCGCATTTTTGCAATCATCGCGCCATCGATCGCCGCATCGATGTCGGCATCGTCGAACACGATGAACGGCGCATTGCCGCCGAGCTCCATCGCCGGCTTGACGATATTGTCGGCGGCTTCATGCAGGAGTTTGCGGCCGACTTCGGTCGAGCCGGTGAACGACACCACCCGCACGCGCGGATCGTGCAGCATCGCGCTCACGACCTTGCCGGACGAGCGCGACGGGATGACATTGACGACGCCGGCCGGCACGCCGGCTTCTTGCAGGATCGGCATCAATGCCAGCATCGTCAGCGGCGTGTCGGACGCGGGCTTGAGCACGACCGGGCAGCCGGCGGCGAGCGCCGGACCGATCTTGCGCGTCGCCATCGCGGCGGGGAAATTCCACGGCGTCACCAGCACGGCGAGACCGGCCGGCTTGTGATGGACGAAAATGCGCGCGCCGGAGCCGGGGGCGACCGAGTTCGATCCGATATTGCGCACCGCCTCCTCGGCGTACCAGCGGAAGAATTCCGCGGCATAGGCGACCTCGCCGCGCGAATCCGACAGCGCCTTGCCGTTCTCGATGGTGATCAGCTTCGCCAACCGCTCGGCGTCGCGCATGATGAGTTCGTAGGACTTGCGCAAAATCTCGCCGCGTTCGCGGGGCTTTTTGGCGGCCCAGCCGGGAAAAGCCGCCTGTGCCGCATCGAGCGCCGCTTTGGCGTCGTCGACCGTGGCGCTCGCGACCGAGGCGACTTTATTTTCGGTCGCCGGATCGATCACGTCGAATCGGCCGCCGTCGGAAGATTTGCGCCATTGGCCGCCGATCCACAGATCGGTCGGAACGTTGGCGAGCAGATTGTCATACATGGCCATGATACTGAAATCCTAATACTGATCCTGCTGGCGCCGATCCCGACGCGGGACGGCGTCACTTTCCGTGCTTTAGCTCGACAAGGATGTTGCGATAGGGCTCGTCGGTGAGATTGCGCAACTCGTGCTTCTCGCCGGCATCCTTCCAGATCACGCCGCCGGCCTTGTCATTGGCGATATAGGACTTGCCTTCGACGTTTTCGATTTCGGCCTTGCCACCGCTGACGTTGATGATGACGTAGTCCATGGTGTGGTGATGCCACGGCTTCTTGCCGCGTGGGGCAACCCGCATGTCCCACACCCGCACCTGATCGTTCTCGTAGAGGACCTCGGTGCCGATCGGCCCGTTCGGATTGTCGCGGCTGGGTTCGTTGGACACAATCGTCTGCCATGATCTTGCCCGTCATGAGTTGAGGCTGCGCTGTACCCGCTCGGCAATCCGCTCGACCGACGGCAGCGCCATGTCTTCCAGAATGTCCGCCGCCGGCAGCGGGATATGCGGCGTGGTGATCCGCACCGGCGGCCCGTCGAGATCGTAGAACGCCTCGTCGGCGACAATGGAGACGATTTCCGCGCCCCAGCCGCACAGCCGCGGGTTTTCCTCGACGGTGAAGAGCCGGTGCGTGCGCGCCACCGAGCCGAGGATGGTCTGCGTGTCGAGCGGCACCAGCGAACGCACGTCGACGACTTCGCAATCGATGTCGTGTTCGGCCTTGAGCTTGTCGGCGGCGGCCACCGCGCGCGGCACCATCATGGCGAGAGCAATAATGGTGGCGTCCTTGCCGGGGCGCACGATATTGGCGGTGCCGAGTTTGTCCACAATCTCGCCGTCCGGCACTTCGCCCTTGGTCGGATAGAGCGATTTATGCTCGAGAAAGATCACCGGATCGGGGTCGCGCACCGCGGCGGCGAGAAGCCCGATGACGTCGCGCGGCGACGATGGCGCCACGACTTTCAACCCGGGAATCATCATGCACCAGTTCTCGACGCTCTGCGAATGCTGCGCGCCGAAGCGCGCGCCGCCGCCATTGCCGGTGCGCACCACCAATGGACATTTGACCTGGCCGTTCGACATATAACGGCTTTTCGGAAACTCGTTGGCGATATAGTCGAAGCAGACCGCGAAAAAGTCGGAGAACATGATTTCGGCGATCGGCTTTAGTCCGGTCATCGCCGCGCCCATCGCGGCGCCGAGAATAGCCTGCTCGGAAATCGGCGTGTCGCGCACGCGCAGCGGACCGAATTGCTCGTAAAGGCCGACGGTCGCCTTGAACACGCCACCGGCTTTTGCCACGTCCTCGCCGAGAAATACCACATCGGGATCGCGCGACATTTCCTGCGCGATGCCGCGGATAACGGCGTCGCGATAGGTCAATTCCGCCATGCGAAGCCTCCGTCGGCATAAACGTCGGTGGTGAGGATATCGGCGGGCGGCATCGGCGCCGCCTTGCATTTCTCGGTCGCCTCGTCGACGCGCCGTTTCACATCGGTCTCGATGCCGACGATGATGTCCTCGCCGACGCCGAATTGCAGGAGCCGCTCGCGATAGATTTTGATTGGATCGCGCTCTTTCCATTTTTCCAGTTCGCCTTCGGGGCGGTATTTGGCCGGGTCGGCGCGCGAATGGCCGCTGTAGCGATAGGTCATGCATTCGATCAACGATGGACCGCCGCCGGCGCGCGCCTTGTCGTAGGCCTCGCGCGCGGTACGATAGACGATGTCGGCGTCGTTGCCGTCGACAACGATGCGCGGCAGGCCGTAGGCGGCGGCGCGGTCGGCCGCGGGATGCGCCACGGCGGTCACGTCGCCGATCGGCGTATATTCCATGTAGAGATTGTTCTCACAGACGAAGATCACCGGCAGCTTCCAGACCACGGCGAAATTCAGCGCCTCGTGAAAGGCGCCGATATTGGTGGTGCCATCGCCGAAGAAGCAGACCGAAACGTCATTTTCGCCCTTGTACTGCGCGCGCCACGCCGCGCCGCAGGCGATCGGCAGGTGCGCGCCGATGATCGCATACGAGCCCATGACGCCGTGATCCACCGAGGTCAGGTGCATCGATCCGCCCTTGCCGCGCATCAGACCGTTGTCGCGCTGCATCAGCTCGCCCAGCACCTTCTCGAACTCAACGCCGCGCGCCAGCGTATGGGCGTGACCGCGATAGGTGCAGAACGAAAGATCGCCGGGCTGCATCGCGGCGGCGCAGCCGGCGGCGACCGCCTCCTGGCCGAGCGAAAGATGGCTCGTGCCCTTCACCAGGTTTTGCAGAAACAGATCGAATGCGCGTTGCTCGGCCTCGCGAATCTCGACCTGCATGCGATACAGGCGAAGCCGGGTTTGTTCGCCGATATCGTCGTTTTGGCTCGCATGCGCTGCGGGCGCGAGGTCTTCGACCTTGGCCATGAAAAGTCCTCGGATTGCGCCATACCAAGCGTGGGGCGGGCGCAACTTAGCGCCACTTGCGAAGCCGAGGCAACGTCATCGCGACGACGGCGGGACCCGGAGGCGCGAGGCCATTTGCGTGGGCGCCCGCTGGTATTGGGCAAGCCGCTTGCGCGGGGCCTCGCAAGTTCCTAATTGACGCAAGCGGGAGATCGCGATGAGCCAAGAATCCCTGGAATCCCGAAGACCCCCGGATTACGTCCAGCGCTTCTTCGGCGGTCGACCCCTTGCCGTGATCGGCCGGCTTATTCTGCTTTCGGTTCTGGTGGGAGTGATCCTTGCCGCAATCGGCCTCGATCCCTGGAATATCCTTGAATTGGTGCGCCGGCTTATCGAGCACATCTGGAATATGGGATTCGACGCCATCCGCTGGCTGTGGCGGTATTTTTTGCTCGGCGCGGTGATCGTCGTGCCGATCTGGCTTCTGGTGCGCTTGGCTAAGGCGCCGCGCGGCCTGTAGCGGCATCCCTGAGGCCGCTCGCAGCAAATCCGACTCAACTCAGTAAACTGGCTAGGAGCCGAGGGCGGAAACTGCCCCGTAGTCATTCGTCGATCGAATCCGCGCCGGGCTGCGGCGCGCCGTCATTTTCGCTAGGAACGGACTGATCCGCCGCATAGTCGCGCGGGCCGCCGCGATGCCGCCGCCGCCGCCGATGCAGCGGAAACCGGTCCGCTGAACCGTCATAGCCGTTCGGCCCGTTGCCGCCCTGACCATGCGGACCGTTCGCGCCTTGCGCGCCTTGGCCGTGCTGCGGCGCGCTCTGCTGCTGTGGCTGACCGCCGGTAATGAACGATGGTAGCCGTTCGACGTCAGCGTCGCTTTCCGGCATCTGCGGCTGCGGCCGCGGCTGAAAGTGCTGCGGCTGGCGTTGCGGTTGGTCTTGCGGCGGCTGATGCGACTGATAGTGCTGCGGCTGATGCTGCTGCGGCTGATGCTGTTGCGGCTCGCGCTGATAGAACGGCTGCATTTGTGGCGCGTACGGCTCGCCCAATTGCGGCTGATCATCGCCGTCATCGTCGCCGTCGTCCGTCATATTGCCGCCCACTCCACCGCCCGGTTGCTGCTGCTGAAAATAGGGTTGGTTCTGACGAAGCTGTTCCTGCGCGGCGGCGATCAAGCGAAAATAATGTTCGGCGTGCTGATAATAATTTTCGGCGGCGACTGGATCTCCGGAGCTTTGCGCATCGCGGGCGAGCTGGAGATATTTTTCGGCAATGTGCGAGGCCGTGCCCCGGATTTTTACATCCTGGCCGTTGGACTCATACATCCGCGACAGCGGATTCTGGTGATGATGACCACCCTTACGATTACGACCGCGCATGCGTTTATTCTGACCGTTTCTCATGGTTTGCTGTTCCGCCAACCCTGTTTTGCACGACGACAACGACGCCGCCGCTTGTGTTCACCGTCTTTAGTCACCGAGCGTCACTCGAATACCATCGCCCCGGCTGCGAGCCGCTCGCATTCACGTTTGAACGTCATGGCCCTCAGTGAGTCACGGCCCTCAGTCAATCAGCCCTCATCCGCGGCTTCGTCCGCGGCATCGCAAACCTTTTGTCATGCGCGCGTCTTGTCCGCATCGATACGCGCCGAACCGGTAATACGATTCGGCTTGACCTTCACGGTTTGAACTTTCGCGCTCTGAATCTGGCGATCCTGTATGCCGTCCAATCCGGCGTTCGCTATCCAGTTATCGCTTGCCAGCTTTCGCTTGTCTGTCTGGCCTGCGTTGCCGACCTTTGGAGCTAACTCTTTCAGTTAAGCTCCCGGGTGTTCAGGGCAACGCGGCACCCTCATCTCGGGCCGATTCCGTGGGGCGCAAGCTAGTCGGTTCCAGCCGACATTCCAAGTGCTTTTTTGCCGGGGTCCAATGCTCACGCCACATGCCCGTTGACTTGTCGCTTTCTGGCAACGAGGGCGCGCGCAACACCGTTAAGATCGGGTCGCGGCGCTGACGGCGCAAGACCCGCCGCGGCAAATAAAGCGGCGACCGATTCCGCCTGGTTCGCCCCAAGCTCGACGACCAGCACGCCGTCCGGAGCCAATAACGCGGGCGCCGCAGCGGCAATGGCGCGATAGAAATCAAGTCCCTGCGATCCCCCGTCGAGGGCGCGGCGAGGATCGAACAGGCGCACCTCCGGAGGCAAAGTGGCGATCTCCGCCGAGGCAATATAGGGCGGATTGGAGACGATAATGTCGAACGGACCACACAACGCCGCCGCCATGTCGCAGGCGACATAGGCGGCGCGCGTCAAGCCCAGGCGGCAAGCATTGACGCGCGCGATCGCCAGCGCGCCGGGACTAGCGTCGGTCCCGACGCCAAAGGCATTCGGCAATTCGGTCAGAAGGGCGAGTAAGATGGCGCCGGTGCCTGTGCCAAGATCGGCAATATGCAACGGCGGTGTCCGTGACCCGCGCAGGTCGATAGCGGCAAGCGCGGCCTCGACCACTGTCTCGGTCTCCGGCCGGGGCACCAGCGTTGCCGCGTCGACAGCGAGTTTGAGACCCCAAAACTCCTTGGCACCGACGATGCGGGCGACCGGTTCGTGAGCCAGCCGGCGCCGCACCAAGGCCGCGATCGCGCTTGCTTGGCCGGCGGCGAGTTTGCGGCCATTCGCCGCGACAAGGCCGGCATGATCGAGCGAAAGCGCGTGACCGACCAGCAGCCGGGCATCGAGTTCAGGCGAATCCCAGCCGCCGGCGCGAAGCGTTGCCGCCCATAGCCGCCGCGCGTCGCCGACGGTCATCGATTTCGCGCTGCCTGCCGGCGCAACCGCGGCGCCGACGTGCCTGGCCGGCGTCATGCCGCCCCCTCCGCCGCGAGCAGCGCGGCCTGATTTTCTGCGACCAGCGCATCGATGATCTCGCCAAGCGCCTCGCCTTCCAAAATCTGCGGCAGCTTATAGAGGGTGAGATTGATGCGATGCTCCGAGACGCGGCCTTGCGGGTAATTGTAGGTGCGGATGCGCTCGGAGCGATCGCCGGTGCCGACTTGGCCGCGGCGCTCGGCGGCGCGAGCGGCATCCTGTTTCTGCCGCTGCAGATCGTAGAGCCGGGTCCGTAGCACGGCCATGGCTTTGGCGCGGTTGCGATGCTGCGAGCGGTCTTCCTGCATCATGACGACGATGCCCGAGGGAATATGCGTCACCCGCACCGCCGATTTGGTCTTGTTGACGTGCTGGCCGCCGGCGCCGCCGGAGCGCAAGGTGTCGATACGAAGATCGGTCTCGACGATGGGAACGTCGACATCCTGCGCCTCCGGCAGCACGGCGACGGTCGCGGTCGAAGTGTGGATGCGGCCCGAGGCCTCGGTATCGGGCACGCGCTGGACCCGATGCACGCCGGATTCGAATTTCAGCTTGGCGAAGGCGCCGCGGCCGCGGATTTCGGCGATGATTTCCTTATAGCCGCCCATCGCGCCTTCGCTCGCGGTTGCGATTTCCACCTTCCAGCCCTGTTTGGCGGCATAACGCTCGTACATGCGAAACAGATTACCGGCGAATAAAGACGCTTCGTCGCCGCCGGTGCCGGCGCGGATTTCGAGAATGACATTGCGGTCGTCCATTGCATCTTTGGGCAGGAGCGCCAGCCGCAATTGCTGCTCGAGCGTCGCGCGGCGCGCTTCAAGCTCGGGCTTCTCCGCTTCCGCAACGGCGCGCATCTCGGCGTCGGTCGAGGGATCCGCAATCAAGCCGGTCAGTCCGTCGAGTTCGCGCTGCGCGGCGCGATAGGAATTGACCGCCTCGACCACCGGCGCGAGCTCGGCGAACTCGCGCGACAGCTTGACAAAGGTCTCGGCAGGCAACGCGGCGGCGAGATCGCGTTCCAGTGCGGCATGCCGGGCGACGAGCGCATTGAGTTTTTGGTCGGGTAACATGTCAGGTTAAGTAAAAGACCGGGCCGGCACGCGCAACTTCGTATTTCGAAGGTGCGCTATATAATCAAACCGGCGCAAGTCCGGAAACGGTGGTTATTTCTTGCGCTAAAGCTGCAGCCCATGTTCGGTGGCAAATTTCTCGAGCTGCGTGCGGATCGGCGCGACTTGGCTGCCCTGCTCGATCAAAGGGCAGAGAAACGCGGCGGCCTTGCGGCAATCGAGATCGAGCAGCATCGCCTTGACCGGCCCGACTGCCGACGGGGTGAGCGACAGCGAACGGTAGCCCAGCGCAGCCAACGCCAACGCCCCGATCGGTTGCGACGCCAGCTCGCCGCACACAGTGACCGGCTTGTGATGCGCGTGCGCCTTGTCGGCGATATCCTTGAGCGCGCGCAGGACCGGCGCCGACAGCGCGTCGAAGCGGCCCGCGACGCGGGGATTGCCGCGATCGATGGCATAGAGGAATTGCACCAGGTCGTTGGAACCGACGGACAGGAAGTCGACGCGCTCCAGGAGTTCGTCAAGCTGGTAGAGCAGCGCAGGCACTTCCACCATGCTGCCGACCTCGACCTGGTCGGGCAGTTTGTGGCCGTGGCGACGCAGATGGGTGAGTTCGCGTTCGACAAATTCCTTGGCCTGGTCGAATTCCTCGACAGTCGAGATCATGGGAAACATAATCTTGAGCGCGCGACTGCCGGCCGCCCGCAGCAAGGCGCGCAATTGCGTTCGCAGCAGACCGGGGCGATCGAGGCCGAGGCGGATCGCGCGCCAGCCGAGCGCCGGATTCTCCTCTTCGACGTTGCGCATATAGGGCAGCACCTTGTCGCCGCCGATGTCGAGGGTGCGAAACGTCACCGGCTTGTCGCCGGCGGCGTCGAGCACGGCGCGGTACAGCGCATATTGCTCGCTGGTGCGCGGAAAGTTCGGCGCGACCATGAATTGCAGCTCGGTGCGAAACAAGCCGATGCCGGCGGCGCCGGTATCCGCGATGTGCGGCAGGTCGACGCTCAAACCGGCGTTGAGCAGCAACGTCATTGCTGCGCCGTCCTTGGTGACGCAAGGCTTGTCGCGCAGCGACTGATATTGCTGCTGTCGCCGCGCCCGCAGCCGCACGCGCTCGGCGTAGGCCGCCTCCATGTCCGGCAGCGGCCGGATATGCAGATCGCCCGTTGAGCCGTCGACGATGATGGCGTCGCCCGGATCGGCGATGCCGGTGGCGTTGTCGATGTCGCCGACCGCGGGAATGCCGAGCGCCCGCGCCACGATCGCGACATGCGAATGCGGGCCGCCTTCTTCCAGCACCAAGCCGCGCAAGCGCTTGCGGTCATAGTCGAGCAGCGCGGCCGGACCCATGGAGCGGGCGATCAGAATCGCGTTCTCCGGCAGACTGTCGCGCGACGGCGCGTGGTCGCGGCCGGTCAACTGGCGCATCAGGCGATTGGCAAGATCGTCGAGGTCGTGCAACCGCTCGCGCAGGAACGGGTCGGTTTGCCGCAACATCCGTGCGCGGGTGTCGGACTGCACGCGCTCGACCGCGGCTTCCGCGGTCAGGCCGGTCATGACCGCTTCTTCGAGCTTGTGCACCCAGCCGCGGTCATAGGCGAACATGCGATAGGCCTCGAGCACCTCGCGATGCTCGCCGCCCTCGACGACATCGCCGTGCTCCAGCATTTCGTCGAGATTGGACTGCAGCGTTTCGATGGCGGCCTTGAGATGCTCCAATTCCTTGGGCACGTCGTCGGCGATGAAATTGGTGACGACGACGCGCGGCTCGTGCAGCACCACATGGCCGAGCGCGATGCCTTCGCTCAGCGCCGAGCCCTTGTGATGCACCGAGTGGCGGGCGGCCGGCTCGGCGCCGGGCAGCGCCAGCGCCGACAACTCGCCCGAGGCGATCATCTCGGCGAGCACCATGGCGGTGGTTTGCAGCGCCTCGACTTCCTCTTCGGAATAGGTGCGCCGGGCGCGGTTCTGCACGTCGAGCACGCCGAGCGTATTGCCGGCGCGAAGGATCGGGACGCCGAGGAAGGAGTGATAGATTTCCTCGCCGGTTTCCGGACGGAACGAGAAAGCCGGATGGGCTTGCGCGTTCGACAGATTGATCGGGCTTGCCTGGCTCGCCACCAGGCCGACCAGGCCTTCGTCGGACCGCATCACCGTGCGATGCACCGCTTCGCGGTTGAGGCCTTCGGTGGCATAGAGTTCGAGCGTGGCGTCAACGCGCAGCACATAGACGGAGCAGACCTCCGCAACCATATTGGCGGCGATCAGCACCACGATCTTATCGAGGCGTTCCTGCGCGCTGACCGGCTCCGCCATCACTTCGCGAAGCCGGCGCAACAGCACGCGCGGACCGCCGAGCGCGCCACGCATGGCGTGAGGTCCCTCGGGCATGGCTTTGACCGGAGCGGAGCCCGTAGCGCGCCGGCCGCAATCAAAGAGGAATTCGCCTGGGTCCCGTCCCGCGGCGACTGTCCTCAAGGCTATATCGAATGCGGCATGCAAACTGCAAGCCAGAGACAACGATATGACGGCGCTAGAGAATTATGCTGCGGCGCAGCGAAAGTGACGGCTCAGCCCGTGGCGTTATCGAGATCGTACAGCGAATGCAACGTGCGTACCGCAAGTTCGGTAAAGGCGGCGTCAATCAAAAGCGAAAACTTGATTTCCGAGGTCGTAATGGCGCGGATATTGATCGAGCGCTCGGCCAGCGCGCTGAAGGCCTGCGCGGCGACGCCGGCGTGGCTGCGCATGCCGATGCCGATGACGGAAATCTTGGCGACATCGGTCGCGCCGTCGAGCCGGGTATAGCCGATCGCGCCCTTGGCTTTGGCGATGACGTCAAGCGAGCGCTGGTAGTCCGCCGCCGGCACGGTAAAGGTCAAGTCGGTGGTTTTGCCGTCGGCTGAGACGTTCTGCACGATCATGTCGACATTGACATTGGCTTCGGCAAGCGGGCCGAAAATGGCCGCCGCCACGCCCGGCTTGTCCTGAACCTGGCGGATCGAGATTTGCGCCTCGTCCCTGGAGAAGGCGATGCCGGTGACGGTTTGCTGTTCCATGATCTCCCCCTCGTCGCAGATCAGTGTGCCGGGCGGATGGCCGTGCGGGTCGATTTTTTCCGGCGGGTCGAAGCTCGAACGCACGAAGATGCGGACATTGTGCACCATGCCGAGCTCGACCGAACGCACCTGCAGGACCTTGGCGCCGAGCGAGGCCAGCTCCAGCATTTCCTCGAAAGCGACGCGATCCAGCCGGCGCGCGCGCGGCACGACGCGCGGATCGGTGGTGTAGACGCCGTCGACGTCGGTATAGATGTCGCAGCGGTCGGCGCGGATGGCGGCGGCGATGGCCACCGCGGAGGTGTCCGAGCCGCCGCGGCCGAGCGTGGTGATGCGGCCGGTTTCCTTGTGCATGCCCTGGAAGCCGGCGATGACCGCGACCTCCTTGCGCTCCTTGAAACGCCGGATCACCTCGTCGCCGTTGACGTCGAGAATGCGCGCCGAGCCGTGCGCGTCCGATGTCAGAATCGGCAGCTGCCAGCCCTGCCAGGAGCGCGCATTGATATCGAGGTCCTGCAGCGTGATGGCGAGCAGCCCGGCGGTGACCTGCTCGCCGGTGGCGACCACGGCGTCGTATTCGCGCGCATCGAAAATGTGCCGCTCCTTGAGCGCCTCCTCGCACCATGTGACCAGCTGGTCGGTCGTCCCCGCCATGGCCGAAACCACGACGGCGACTTCATGGCCGGCGTCGACCTCGCGCTTGACGTGACGCGCGACGTTGCGGATGCGGTCGATATCGGCGACCGAAGTGCCGCCGAATTTCATGACGAGACGGGCCATGGCGTTGTTCGCGTCCGCTTTTCGCGCTAGTTCCGTAAAATGGCGCGTATAGATACCGGCGGGGTCCGCCCGCTGCAACATCGACTGGGCTGTGGCCGGCGGTTTGTCACGTCACGCTGGGAGCATGATAGAGACCGCCAAATTAAGATAAAACGCGCGAATGCGGCTCGCCGAGCCGTGCAGTTGCGTCGGGTGAGGGTGTGAAATGCCGGCCGTCGTCGATCCCGTAAGCGGGCTGCGAATATTACGAACTGAGCCATCGCTGGGGCATGTATACGCCGATCTTCCCCGGCTACGAGGAGATCAAGCTCGAACGCATCACCCACCACGCCAAGCAAGGCGTGATGACGCACAAGATCACGACGATTTTTCACACCTCGACGCACGTCAACGCGCCGCTGCATCTGATCCCCGGCGCGGCCGGCGTCGGTGAACTCGCTCTCGATCGGTTTTTCGGCACTGGCGTCGTCGTCTCGATCCCGAAACGCAAATGGGGCCTGATCGAGCCGTCCGATCTCGAACGCGCCAAGCCGCAGATCAAGGCCGGCGACATCGTGCTGATCGATACCGGCTGGCACCGAAAATATTCCGACAGCAAAGAATACTTCGGCTATGCGCCGGGCTTGAGCAAGGCCGCGGCGGAATGGCTCGTCAAAAAGCGGGTCAAGCTTGTCGGCGTCGATACCGCCACCGTCGATCATCCGTTGGCGACGTCGCTCGGCCCGCACCGCAACGGCCCGCAAATCAAATATCTGCTCCCGGAATACAAGGCGGCGACCGGCCGCGAGGCGATCAAGGATTTCCCCGAATGGAATCCGGCGCACCGCGTATTGCTCGACGCCGGCATTGCGACCATCGAAAACGTCGGCGGCGATCTCGATGAACTCAAGGGCAAGCGCTGCACGTTCCAGGGCTTCCCCTGGAAATGGCGGGAGGGCGACGCCTGCGTGATCCGGCTCGTCGCCATGCTCGATCGAGCGGAAAACTGCGCTTGGAGCGCGGCGCTGCGCGCAACGCGTCCGGCAAAAAGCCAGCCGGCAAATCGGCGCGCGGCGGCAACGAGCCTGCAGCTCTTCGACCTCAGCCACCTGTGGGGCCACGGCATGCCGCAATGGCCGTCGCGCGCCAATCTCAATGTGCGCGTCGTCGAATTCCACGCCAAGGACGGGCTTCTGGTGCAGCAGTTCGAAGGCATCATGCACCGCGGCACCCATATGGACGCGCCGATCCATGTCGCGGAAAATCAGCCGACGCTGACCGGCTATCCGCTGTGGCGCTTTTTCGGCACCGGCGTCGCGGTTTCGATCCCGAAGGGCAAATGGGGCGTCATCACGCCGAAAGATCTGGAACGGGCCGAGCCGAAGATTCAGAAAAACGACATCGTGATGATCAATACCGGCAGCCACAAACTGTATGGCGACAATCCGGATTATTTCGCCTATTCGCCCGGCCTCTACAAGGAAGCCGCCGAGTGGCTCGTCGAGCGCGGCGTCAAGCTGGTCGGCATCGACGTGCAGGCGCTCGATCATCCGCTCGGCACGTTTCTCGGTCCGCACGGACCGGGACCGGCGCAGCCGCATCTCGACGTCGAATATTTCGCCGAAACCGGCCGGCACATCATCGACGATTTCCCGCATTGGGAGCCGGCGCACAAGATCATGATGACCAACGGCATTCCCGGCATCGAGAATATCGGCGGCGATATCGACGCCATCACCGGCCGGCGCTGCACCTTTTTTGCCTTCCCTTGGCGCTGGCCGGAGGGCGAAGGCTGCGCGTTGCGCGTCGTCGCCGCGCTCGATCCCCGGCAGGCTTTCAGGTTTGAGACCGGACGGTAATGCGATGATTTCCGAGCCGCTGCGCAATCCGCTGTCGCTGTTCGACGTCAAGAACAAAGTCGCGATCATCACCGGCGCCTCGGGCACTTTCGGCCGCGCCACCGCGCTTGCGCTCACGGCGCTCGGCGGCAAAGTGCTGCTCGCCTCCGGCACCCAGGCCGAACTCGACGAAGTCGCCGGCGAGGTACGCGAGCTTGGCGGCGAGCCCGCCACCGTCGTGCGCCGGCCGGACAGCCTGGCCGACGCCGAGGCCATGCTCGACGCCGCACTCGCGACATTCGGCCAGGTCGATCAGCTGGTCGTCGCCTCGGGATTGAACAAGCCCGGTTTCATCCATGAGCTCGACTACGAGGATTGGCAGGCGGTGATGGACGCCAATGTGCGCGGCATCTGGTTCATGGCCAAGGCGGTCGGCGCCTATTGGATCGAGCGCAAAGTGCGCGGCAAGGTATTGCTGATGTCGTCGGTGCGCGGCCGGCACGGCAATTATTCCGGTTACACCGGCTATTGCGCCTCGAAAGGCGCCACCGATTCGCTGACGCGCGTTCTCGCGACCGAATGGGCCAAATACGGCATCACCGTGAACGCCATCGCGCCCGACGGTATTCCGCTCCAAACTCACGGCCTGGATGTACGGCGACAATGAGCTCGGTCAGCAGACGCGCGCCCGGTCGCTGTCGCGCATTCCGCTCGGCCGCCTCGGCGAAGTCGAAGATCTCGTCGGCATGGCGATTTATCTGTTATCCCCCGCCTCGGATTTTTGCACCGGACAGGTGATGTATGTCGATGGCGGCTATACCGCGGGTTAATCGCCGCTCGATAGATCGCGTTTCTCGTTGGACTTTTTCGAAGTTTCTACGCGAACCGGCCGGCCGGCTTCGCCCCAACACGCGGCGGTCCCCATCAGCGACGACCAGAAGGCAACCCACAGAAGGGTAGGCATGACCATTTCTCCTCTGCGGATCGGTCATTGAATGAACTCTGCGCCAACAACGTTTCGTCATCGTCGCAGTTCCAAAAGTTCGAGGAGACACAGATGCGTGATCGGAAGGAACAAAAAACCGGCGTAGTCGGTGGCGGCCTGATGGGTCACGGCATCGCTTATCTGCTCGCTGCCGCGGGACATAGCGTCGCCGTGTTCGAGCCGTCGGCCGAAATCCGCGCATCGCTGCCACAACGGTTGCGGGCGATCGTCGAACTGCTCGAAGACGATCGGGCGCTCCTGCAACGCATCGAAGCGCACGACACGCTTGCGCCGGCCGTGCACGGCGCGGCAATCGTCTTCGAAGCGGCGCCGGAGAAGCTGCCGCTCAAGCAGCAAATCTTCGCCGAACTGGAGAAATTCACCGCGCCCGATACGATCCTTGCCAGCAACAGCTCGGCAATCCCGTCGACCGAAATCGGCCGTCACCTTGCGCATCGTGAACGGGTCATCGGTACCCACTTCTGGAATCCGCCGCATCTGGTGCCGCTGGTCGAGGTGATCCAAAACGAAAAGACCGCTCCCGACGTCGTGGAGCGGACCATGCAGCTATTGCGCGGCGCCGGAAAGACGCCGGTCCATGTGCGCCGCGACGTGCCGGGCTTCGTCGGCAACCGTTTGCAGCACGCGATGAAGCGTGAGGCGATCGCGCTGGTCGCCGCGGGCGTCTGCGACGCCGACACCATCGACGTCGTGGTGCGCGAGGGCTTCGGCGCGCGCACCGCCGTGCTCGGTCCGATGGAGCAGTCCGACCTGGTCGGAACGAATCTCACCCTCGACATCGCCGAGGTGCTCTACGCCGATCTCGACCGTACGCCGGGTCCGCATCCGTACCTGCGCGACATCGTCGCCGCCGGCAAGCTCGGTATGAAAACCGGCGAGGGTTTGCGCAGATGGACGCCGCAAGCGGCCGACGCGGTTCGCGCCCGGCTGTCGCGGTTCCTGGCCGAGCAGGCCAAAGCGCGGAAAAAGCAACTGGCACAGCGCCAATAGAGCTCGTCCCGCTATTGCGGCGCGTCCAATTGTCCCGCCGTCGCCAAGCCTCGGCCAACACGCCCGCGCCGCATTCCTTGACCCCACCGCAACCGCAGTAGAAGATATTGCGAATTTGGGCGCGGCGCGGTTTGAAGGGTTTGGCCTCGCCGCTGCTCCGGCGGCACCCCGTGGGGGTCGCAAAGAAGCTACGACACCGGCCATGAAACCTTCGTGGTCAAACCCCAAAATCAATAAACAATCACATCAGGGAGGGTCGATTATGTCGAATACCACACTGTCCGTACGCCGCCGCACCTTGCTCAAGGCCGGCCTTGCACTCGGCGCCAGTCAAGTCATCGGCGCACCGTTCGTCATCAAGGCGCTCGGCGATGAGCCGGTCAAGATCGGCATGGTCGATCCGCTGACCGGCGTGCTGTCGGCGCTGGCGCAAAGCGAGGTCGACGGCGCCAAATACGCCGAGGCCGAGATCAACAAGAAGGGCGGAATTCTCGGCCGCCAAGTCCAGCTCCTGGTCGAGGATTCGGCCAACGACGTCGGCACCGGCGTGCAGAAGACGCGCAAGCTGATCGACCGCGACCAGGTCAACGTCATCATCGGCGACGTGAACTCCGGCATCGCCTACGCCATGTCGCAGGTGACCAACGAGAAGAAGGTGTTCCACATCGTCGCCGGCGGTCACACCGATCCGATCACCGGCACCAATTGCAAATGGAACGTGTTCCGCGTCTGCAACACCACGACGATGGACGCCGACGCGGTGACGCCGGAACTGGTCAAGAAATTCGGCAAGAAATGGTTCTTCATCACGCCCGATTACGCCTACGGCCATACGCTGCAGGACGCCTTCATCAAGGCGCTCAAGAAAGCCGGCGGCACCTATGACGGCGATATGCTGCCGATCAACAACACCGATTTCTCCGCCACTCTGATCAAGGCCAAGGCTTACAAGCCGAACGTTCTGCTCAACAACATGGGCGGCCTGACGCAGATCAACTGCATGAAGCAATTCACCCAGTTCGGCATGCAGAACGAAATGGCGCTCGGCGGCGCGTTGTTCGAATTGGAAAGCATCAAGGCTTGTCCGCCGGAGGCGCAAACCGGCTGGTGGGACATGGAATGGTGGTGGAACCAGCCGAGCGTGCCCGAAGTGGTGAAGTTCGTCGCCGATTACCGCGCGGCGACCAAGAAGACGCCGTCGGCGCGCGACTGGTTCGGCTATGTGTCGATGCATTCGGTGCGGCTCGCCGCGGAAAAGGCGAAGTCGCTCGAAGGGCCGAAACTGGCGGCGGCGCTGGAGGACATGGAACTGCCGCCGGACGTGGCGCTGCAGCCCGGCAAGGTGCGTCTATCGCACCGGCGATCACGAACTGATGCCCAATATCTTCGTCGGCGAAGTGCATCCGCCGAAGGGGAACGCCGACGACGTATTCACGGTCGCCGCGCTGGTGCCCGGCGAACAAGCCGCGGGTACGGTCGAAGACACCGGATGCAAGATGGAGGAGCCGAGCTGAGCCTTCCTGCAACTCGCCGTGGGATTCGAAGCGTAGAGCGGCCGATGACGCAAGTCATCCTGTTCAACGTCACCAATGGGCTGATCATCGGCGCGTTCTACGTGCTGATGGCGCTCGGTCTCTCGCTCATCCTCAATCTCTCGAACGTCATCAACTTCGCCCACGGCAATTTCCTGGCGCTCGGCGGCTATCTGGCGTTCACGCTGTCGCCCACGCTGGGCTATTGGGGCGCGCTGTTGGTCTCGCCGCTGCTCACGGCGCTGATCGGCGTCGTGGTCGAGCGGCTGATGATCCGCCGCATCTACAATCGCGATCCGGTCTATAGCCTGTTGCTCACCTTCGGACTTGCCTTCGTGATGCAGGACGCGGCGCGCTACATCTGGGGCCCGAACGGCCTGCCGATGGGCCTGCCCGCGATCTTGGCGCAGCCGATCACCCGCAACCTGTTCTTCATCACCTGGTACCGCGTCTTCATGGTGACGGTCGTCATCGTCGCCGTGGTCGGGCTGTTCGCCTTCCTGCGCTATACCCGCGTCGGCTTGCGCATCCGCGCCGGAACGCTTCGATCTCGAAACCGTGGCGACGCTCGGCGTCAACGTTCGCAATCTGCGCACCTTCAATTTCGCCCTGGGCTGCCTGCTGGCGGGCTTGAGCGGCGTGCTCGCCGCCGGGCAGATCGGGCTCAATCCGAACATGGGCGACGATCTGCTGATGCCGAGCTTCATCGCCATCATCGTCGGCGGCGTCGGCAGCCTGATCGGCACGTTATTCGGCGGCCTGTTGATCGGCATGGCCGCGGCGCTGACCACCGTGTTCTATCCGTCGGCCAGCGAGGCGGTGATCTACGCGATCTTGATGGCGGTGCTGCTGATCCGGCCGCGCGGCCTGGTGGGCGAGGAAGGGATGATGTCATGACCATGGCCATCGCCTCGTTGGGCGGGCGGCTGCCGTTGCAGGCGGGCCGGCGCGAATTGGCGCTGGTCGCCATCTGGGCGGTGCTGCTCACCGTGCCGCTGTGGCTGCCGCTGCTCGGCGGCTACACCGCGCTCGCCGCGCGCGTGCTGGTGTTCGGCCTGGCGGCGATGGGGCTCAACATGCTGCTCGGCTTCACCGGCGTGTTGAGCTTCGGGCACGCGGCCTATTTCGGCCTTGGCGCCTATGGCGCCGGCCTGACGCTGCGCTATCTGGTGCATTCGACCCCGCTCGCCATGCTCGCCGGCACGCTGCTTGGCGGCGTGGCCGGCACGCTGTTCGGCCTGCTGATCGTGCGCCGCCGCGGCGTCTATTTCGCGATGTGCACCATCGCCTTCGGCCAGCTCTGGTACTATCTCGCCTATAGCTGGAACAGCTTCACCGGCGGCTTCGACGGCTTGCGCGATTTCCAGCGCGAGCCGATCGGACTCGGCCCGTTCACGCTCGCATATCAAGGACGGCGGCACCATTTTCTATTTCTTTCTGCTGGCGATCTTCGCCGTCGCCGTGGCCTTGATGGGCCTGATGCTGCGCTCGCCGTTCGGCCGCACCTTGCTGGCGATCCGCGAGAACGAGCGCCGCGCGCGTTTCCTCGGCATTCCGGTCGAGCGGCACATCTGGCTGTCGTTCTCGATCTCCTGCTTCTTCACGGCGCTGGCCGGCACGCTCTACGCGCTGCTCAACAATTTTGCCGATCCGCTGACGCTGCATTATTCGCTGTCCGGCTATTTCGTCGTCATGACGGTGATGGGCGGCATGCGCACGTTCTGGGGACCGCTTCTCGGCGCCGCCGTGTTCGTCTCGATGCAGGACTATATTTCGTCGATGACGGTGAACTGGATGTCGTTCATCGGCGCGATCTTCATGCTCGTCGTGTTGTTCTTTCCGCGCGGGCTGCTCGGCACGATGCGACGGCGCCTCAAGGCGTGAGCGCGCTCTGAGTTGGAGCATGATCTTTTCGGAAAACCGGTTTCCACCCCGGATCGCGTCCGGGGCAGGCTTGTTCCGGATCATGCCCTAATACGGCAAGCCGACATATTGTTCCGCCAGCGAAGCCTGCGCATGCTCGGAAGCGAGCAGATAGTCGAACTGATTGACCCGGATCTGTTGGTCAAACGGCGTTTCATTGGGAAAGCGATGCAGCAGCATGGTCAGCCACCACGACATGCGCGCGGCGCCCCACACGCGGCGTAAAGCCGTCTCCGAATAGCTGTCGAGGTAATCCGTTCTGCCGCTGCGGTAGAACTCGGTCAGCGCGCGGGACAGATAAAACACGTCGGACACCGCGAGATTAAGGCCCTTGGCGCCGGTCGGCGGCACGATGTGGGCGGCATCGCCGGCAAGAAACAGCGCGCCGTAGCGCATCGGCTCGGCGACAAAGCTGCGCAGCGGCGCGATCGACTTTTCGATCGACGGGCCCAGTGACGATACTGTCCGCCATATCCTTTGGACAGCGCGCCAGAAACTCCTGCCAGAACCGGTCGTCCGGCCAATCCTCGAGCCGCGTGTCGAGGTCGCACTGGATGTAGTAGCGGCTCAGCATCGGGTTGCGCATCGAAGCCAGCGCAAAGCCGCGGCTGTGATAGCAATAACAGATCTCCGGATAAGGCGGCGTCTCCGACATGATGCCGAGCCAGCCGAACGGATAACCTTTCTCGTAGGTCTTGAGCACGGAGGCCGGGATCGATGCCCGGCCGACGCCATGATAGCCGTCGCAGCCGGCGACATAATCGCAGTCGATCCGATGCGCGATTCCCGCCTTCTCGATAGGTGACGTAAGGCTGCCGCGACGTCAGCTCGTGCAACTGCACGTCGGCGGCCTCGTCGACGATCTTGCCGCCGGCCGCGTCGCGGGCGGCATAGAGGTCTTCGGTGATCGCGGTCTGGCCGTAGGCCATCATCGGCTTGCCAGTATATTTCCGCGTGTCGATGAGAAAGTGCGGGCGGTTCTCCCAGGCGATGCCCGAGCCGTCGTGCGGCTGGCCCTCGCGATCCATGCGCGTCGCCGAGCCCGACCTCGCGCAGCAGCGCGACTGTGCCGGCTTCAAGCACGCCGGCGCGAATCCGCTCCAGCACGTGGGCGCGGGTCTGCCGCTCCAGCACGATGCTGTCGACCCCGTTGCGATCGAGAATGTGAGAGAGCAGCAGTCCGGCGGGACCGCCGCCGATAATGGCGACTTGGGTGCGCATCAGATCAACTTCCGGCAATCCCCATCGCCTCGGCGAAGGCGCGCCGCACCTGCCCCGGCTGGCCATAGTGGTGGCGGAATTCCTTCAGCCGCTGACGCAGGATCGGGTCCTTGTCGAAGTCGGCGAGCGCGATGCCCTCGGTGTTGAACTCGCGCGCCATATTGGGCAGCGCGATGCACGCCGCCGCGTTGGCGCTGCGGATGACGCCGGCCGGTTCCTTGCCGGCCGCAACAGCATCCATCTCCTCGAAGAAGCGGTTGCGCATCATCGTGATGCCGATGTCGCTCGATCGCAAATTCTCCTTGGTGCGGTCGGCAATGCGGCCCTGGCCGACCCAGGCGATAATGTCCTGGTTGATGACGTGGCTCGATATCCAGCGGCCGTTTTCGTCCTTGATCGGGCTGACCCAAGTCGGCACGCGGTCCTGAACATAAGGCTCGCGGTCCTTCGGCACGCGCATGAAAAACCAGGCGACGCTGAGCGTGTTCTCGTCATCGACCGGCACCCGCCATTCGAAGTGGCTGCCGAGAAAGAACCCGTTCGGCCACAGCGCGACGCGCCCGACGGTCCAATAGCGGTCCTCTTCGCTCTGCCCTTCACGGACGCGCTTATAGATGAAGCCGTGCTCGAATTCGTCGAATTTGAGCTTGAGATGCTTCGGCGCTGCATTGGCATCGCCGCCGCGCAGCCGGCTGCCCCAATTGTCATGCATCCATTCGAAATGCACGGGATCGATGGAGTTTTCCTGGCACTGAAACCAATTGCAGGGAATATCGGCGAGCACGATTTCGCGAAAGCCGTTCTTCCAGGTGAACGGTTCCCACACCGGCAGTTCCGGCGCCGGCAACGGTCCGAAATAGGCAAACAGCAGGCCAGCGCATTCCTTCACCGGATAGGCCTTGGTGTCACAGCCGGCCTTCGAAGGCTTCGGGTTGGCGGTGTCCTCATAAGGTTGTTCGAGGCAGCGGCCGGTCTCGTTGACGAGCCAGCCATGATAGCCGCAGCGGATGCCGTTTTCCTCAACCCAGCCGTAGGACAGGTCGGCCCGCCGGTGCGGACAGTGCCGGTCGACCAGGCCGAAGCGGCCGCCCAAATCCTTGTAGAGGACCAGATCCTCGCCAAGGATGCGGATAGGCTTGATCGGATTGGCATCGAGCTCGCTGGCGCCCGCGACGGGCTGCCAATAGCGGCGCAATAGTTCGCCCATCGGCGTGCCGGGTCCGACGCGCGTGAGCATTTCGTTACGGGCGGCAGTGAGCAAGCGTTCCTCCCAGTCGGTATCCTTCGTAACGACGATTATTCCACCTCTTGCCGCGCGCGGGGAGGGGGAAGGCTCCGCCGCGGCCTGGGCGGCGGCCGGAGCGTATTGGGCGACGCGATCGAGCACAAATTGCATCAAATCGAGAATAACTTTTTAGCGGCGGTTCAACGGTTCTATTGTGTAATGGTCGGATGCATGCCTCCGACGGAGCAAGCGCCCACGCCGCCGCATGGTTCGTCGAGCCGGATCATGCCAGCACTGGTCGCCGTGGGCAAAAGAAGGTGCGGGTGCGGGCGCGGCGGGAAGACGCCACCTCGATGCGCGCCGTCATCGTCTCCACATTGTTTCTCGTGCTTTTTACCACCGCGCTTTTGTTTGGCGGCCATGCCGCGGTCGACCCGCTGCTGCGCCTGGTGACGGCGGCACATCATTCCGAGGCGGTAGGGGATATCGTCCTACCAATGCCGGACGGGAAGTTTTGCCGCCATATGTCTTTCGACAATACGACGGCGGAAATGAACGGAGGCGCCGTCGAGCCTTGCCCGGACGACATCGTCAGAGGACAGTTCCGCCATACCGGCCGCGGCTTCACCTGGGGCGAGCAGTAACCCGGCGAGCGGTGAGTTAAGCGGCCGCGGTTCTCAAATGAAGTCTCGTCGCTTGATCGTGCGGTTGCAAGATACCGTCCGCGTCGGAGACCGTACTTTCGCCACCTTTAGACGAGCAGTTGGCGCGAGCGGACGGGGGCGACCAGCAAGCTTGCTATAAATAAGCTATAAATGGCGGCTTGAGCTGCCGTCTTAGACCATGATCCAATCAAATTGAATCGGATCGTGGTCTAGATGTTTATGTTGAAGCATGATCTTTTCCGAAAACCGGTTTCCACTTTTCGGGATCATGCTCTGGCCGCGCGCGAATGCGATTCTCGAACGTCAGTTCTCAAACACTGGGGGAAAATGCCCATGCCGATCGTGCGTTTTATCTGTTTGCTGGCGCTGTTGGCCGGTGTCTCGCTGTATGGACTGCAGCGCGCAAATGCCCAGGCCAGCCCGGATGTCCAACAAGCCTGCACGCCCGACGCCATGCGGCTTTGCTCGGAATTCATTCCAGATGTCGCGAAGATCACCGCTTGCATGAAGGCAAAACATGCGCAGCTCAGCTCGACCTGCCTCACCGCGATGCGCGGCGGCAAGCACGAGATCAGGCACGAAGCGAGACACGAGAGACGACACGAGCGCGCATGAGTTCCGGCACGAATCGCGATCACCATGCGCGCACGCGCACTGCGATCCACTCTCCCATCTGTGCAATCGACCGGACGACTCTCGTCACTTCACCGGCCAGCACTCGAATGCGGTCGGCTGAATGGAAAGGTCCTTGCTGTCGCACAAATAAATATCCTTGTCCTTCTGCAGGACGAGGGTGGAGACGACGCCGGATTGGTTGCCGGTCAGCCCTTTGATTTCGAATCCTTGGGCGATCAATGACGACAATGCCACCATTTTCGGCAGCGGCCGCGACTGCTGCGCCCGAGCCGGATTAAAAAGCAAGCTCACGGCAGCCGCTGCGACTGCAAGCGTCGCGGCTGCGCGGGCAAATCGCGTCGGCATCATGGTCTCCATATTTCAATTCTGCGGCAGCGGCGCGATGCCAAGCTCTTTGGCGAATGCGGCTATCTTGGCCTGCTGCTCGTCGATCGATTTGGCGAATTCCTCGGGCCCGCCGACATTGAGGATCTGGCCGGTGGCGCTCAGCCGATCCTTGATCGTGTCGTCGGCGACAGCGCGGAAGTCGCCGGCGATCCGCCGGCGAAGTTCAAGCGGCATGCCGGGCGGCCCAAACAGGCCGACCAAGCCGTCGATCGTCAGCGCGGCATAACCGGCCTGCTGCACCGTCGGCAAATCCGGCTCGGTCGGAGCGGGCACGCTGTTGGTCACGGCAAGGAGCTTGATCTTGCCGGACTGCAGCTGCGGCCGCACGATGGCCAAGGCCGATTCGTAGACTTGCACGCGGCCTTCGGCGAGATCGTTGGCCGCATCGACGGGATTCTTGTAGGCGACTTTGCTGATGTCCAAGCCTTCTTGCTTCAGCCAACCGGCAAACAAGAAGTCGAGCGCGCCGGTTACGCCGGCCCAATTCAGCTTGCCAGGCTCGCTGCGGGCAAGCGCAACCAGTTGGTCGAGCGAATTGACGCCCAAGGCCGCCGGCACGGAAATAGTAACGATGGTATTGGATACGCGCGCAATCGGCACGAGATCGCTCGGCCTGTAGGGCAGGTGATCGTGCAGGAACGGATGCGCGGTGAACGACGACGTCGGCGCAAATAGCAGTTGATGATCGTCATGGGCGCTGACAAAGGCATTGATGGCGACGATGCCGTCGCCGCCGGGCCGGTTTTCGACGATCACCGGCTGACCCCAGCGCCGGCTGAGCCGATCGGCGAACAGCCGCGCCTCGATGTCGGAACCGGCTCCAGGCCCGAGCGTCAGGATGAATTTGACCGAATGGGTCGGCCAATCCGTCGCCGCCGCCGAGGCCGCCGCGCAAAGCACGGTCATGAGGCCAATAGCGACCGCGCAGGAATAACGCCGCGTCACGCCCATCGATTCCTCCCCGCTTGAATTCGCCATTGGCGCTGTCGCGCCGGCGTTCGTCTTTTCAAGAAACACGATCGTATCGGAAATGCGATCGCTCAACTTTCCAGCCCGGTCGGCACGTTCTTGTTTTCGCTCGCAAGCTTCATGCCGGCGGCGAGCGCCATGGTCTCGGCCAGCGCCGCAAAATCCTTTTGCAGATAGTCTCTGGGATGCTTTTGCAAGGTGGCGGCGCCAAAATGGCTTTGCAGCACTTCGCGGGTCGCCGCCGTCACCGGCATCGGCACGTCCATCTGGCGGGCGAGTTCGAGGCCGAGATCGAGATCCTTGCGCAACAGCTCCGGCGTGAACGTCGTCGTCCAGTCGAGATTGACCAGAGCCGGCGATTTATAGCGGGTGAACATCGAGCCCATCACGCCATTATTGAGAAAGGCAAGGAACGCATGGCGCGGCACGCCCATCTTGTTGGTGAGCAGCGTGATCTCGATCAGGTTCTCGATGACGACGCCGAGCATGACATTGTGCGCAATCTTGCAGACCCGCGCGAGTTCGCCAGTGGCCGACATAGGAGACGCCGCGCGGTGCGAAGACCTCGATCAGCGGCATCGCCGCCTTGCACGCGGCTTCGGGACCCGAGACCACGGCGGAGAGCTTGCCGGCCTTGATCACTTTGGCATTGCCGCTCACCGGTGAGGCGACGAAATCGGCATCGAATTGCTTGAGCTTGTCGCGGATCTCGGCGGATTCCTCGACCGCAATGGTCGAACAATCGACCACGATCGGCGGCATCTTGCCGCCCTGGCTGCAAACGCCGTTCTTGCCGTAGAGCACCTCCTGCACGTCCGCTCCGGTGGCGACGATCGAGAACAGCACATCGACGTCCTTGAGATCGGAAAGATGGTCGACCACCTTGCCGCCGAGCTTTTCCAGCGGCTCGGCCTTGGCGCGGGTGCGGTTCCAGATCGATACGTCATGGCCGGCCTTGATAAGCCGCTCGGCCATCGGGAAACCCATCCGGCCCATGCCGATCCAGCCGATTTTCTGCGTGTTCTTGGTGGCCATGACTTACTCCTTTATTGCCGGCGATGTCCTAGCACAGGGCGTGGCCGCTGCAACGCCCGCGCCGCAATGCTGCCGGTGCAAGCTGATATTACGGCCGACCGTATACGCGCGCAGCTGAGCCGTTCTTATTCCGGCTTTAAATCCGCGCTCTTGATGATACCCTGATAGCGGTCGATCTCGCCGCGGACGAAAATGGTAAACTGATTGATCGACAGCGCCGACACGGCGGCGCCGGTCTGTTGCAGCTTCGCCTTGATATCGGGTTCGACGATGACTTTGTTGATCGCGGCGTTGAGCTGTTTGGCAATATCCACCGGCAGCCCGTGCGGACCGAAAAATCCGGCCCACAGCGTAAAAATCGAAATCCGGCAGCTCCCGCGGCCTCGGCGACGGTCGGGATGTCGGGCGCGAGCGGCGAGCGCTCGGCCGTCGAGACCGCCAGCATCTTGACCCGGCCGCCCTGCACCAGCGGCACCGCGCCCGGATAGCCGGGAAAATAGAAATCGACCTGGCCGCCGGCAACGTCGTTGAGCGCTGGGCCCGCGCCCTTATACGGCACGTGGACGAGCTTGCTGTCGAGCTTGAGTTTGAGAAGTTCGCCGGCGAGATGGCCGGGCGTGCCGATGCCGGCGGAGGCGAAGGTCAGCGGCTGGTTGGCGCGCAGCGCCGCTACCCATTGCGCCGCGGTCGAGAACGGCGAATTGGGCGGCACGACCAGCGCCAGCGGCACCACGCCGGCCAAGCGCGATCGGCTGCAAATCCTTCAATGGATCGTAGCCGACGTCTTTCATGAAATATGGATTGATGGCGATTTCGGGCGTCTGCCGACCGTCAGCGTGTAACCGTCTGCCGCGGCATTGGCGACATCGCGGGCGCCGATGGTGCCGCCGGCGCCGGAGCGGTTCTCGACCGCGAAGGATTGACCGAGCTCGATGGACAGCTGGCTGGCGACGATGCGACCGATGATGTCGCCGGTGCCGCCGGGTGGAAAGTTGACGATCAGGCGGATCGGCCGGTTCGGATAAGTGTCTGGCCAGGCCGGCAGCGCCGCCGCGGCAAGTCCGATCGCGGCCGCCATACCCGCCACGGCATGTCCTCGATAACATTCTCGATAATCCCCTCATTGCAGCGTTCTCCCCCCCGGCTGGCTGCGGGCTTGGACTTCTAGCACAATGCCCGCGCGCCGTTTGCAGCGCGCATGTTAAGACATCGCCCGGAAACGCCAATGCCTCATATCGCGGCACGTGGGCTCACGCCGCTCCGGATTGGAACATGGCGCAGCGCCCGGATTTCAGGGAGAAAGCGAACGCGGGGGGCGTAAGGCCCGCCCCGCACTGAAGTCGCAGCAGCAATAAATCGTCGCGGCCGGGCTTGTCGCGGCCATCCCCGTCCCCGATAGTCCCCGCGGCGTCGGCTGTCGATGCTCAAGACCTAAAAGCGTAGCAGGAGGATTGCGAATGTCCGCCCCGGAAAAAAGTCCGCTCACGAACGGCTATCAACCCGTCACCTGGAACTTCAAGCTTTTGGCCAACGATATGCTGGGCGGCTTCGGCGGCATGGGCGAAGGCATGTCGGTTCAGATCGCGCCCGACGGGCGCCGCATCATCTGGCTGGCGCATGAGAGCGCGCCGAAGAACTTCACCGCGGTCGATGTTTCCGACCCGCGCAAGCCGAAAGTGGTGTGCCAGACCGACTTGCCGCACGCCAATATGCGATCGAACTCGCTCGAGACCTGCGGCAACCTGATGGCGGTGGCGTATCAGACCTCGAAGAAGGATCTGCAGCCGGCCGGCTTCGAACTGTTCGACATTTCCAAGCCGGAAAATCCAAAATCGATTTCGTTTTTCGATTGCTCGGGCCCGCATTCACGCGGCGTGCATCAGCTGTGGTTCTGCGACGGCGAATACGTGCACTGCGCCTCCGGCTCGCGCGATTTCACGCCGACCAGTCCGGGCGACGACCAGTTCTACCGCTGCGTCGACGTGCGCAATCCGTCGAAGCCGGTCGAGGTCGGCCGCTGGTGGATGCCCGGCACGCGCCAGGGCGATAACGTCATGCCGCCGACGCGGCATCCGATCGACAAGGGTTTTCGCGCCCACAATACCAACGTCTATCCGCAGCGGCCGGACCGCTGCTACCTCGCTTACATCGACGGCGGCATGTTCGTGCTCGACATTTCCGACAAGGCGAACCCGAAGAAGGTTTCGCAGTGGACCAATTCGCCGCCTTATACCGGCTTCATGCATACCGTGGTGCCGCTGTTCGACCGCGGCCTGATGCTGGTGACCGACGAGTCGACCGAGAACAACGCCAAGGATTGGCCGAAGCTGATCTGGGTGCTCGATGCGCGCGACGAGACCAATCTCGTGTCGATCGCGACCTGCCCGTTGCCGGATCACCGGATTTACGCGGCGGCCGGGCGCTTTGGCGCGCACAACATCCATGAGAACGTGCCGCTGCCGACCGCCTGGCAGTCCGATCAGATCGTGCTCGGCACTTTCTTCAACGGCGGCTTGCGCGCCTACGACATCGCCAATCCGTATCAGCCCAAGGAAGTCGGCATCTTCATGCCGCCGGCGCCGCCCGGCGCGCCGACCGGCACCATCCAGATGAACGATGTCTTCGTCGACGAGCGCGCCATCGTTTACACCGTCGACCGCCACATCGGCGGGCTTTACACGCTGGAGATGGATTTCTGATGCCCCTGGTCCGTCATCCTGAGGTGCGAGCGCAGCGAGCCTCGAAGGATGCCGCCCGAGCGCCTCGGCTTGGCCCTTCGAGGCTCGGCGCTGCGCGCGAGCACCTCAGGGTGACGATCAACGTTTGTTGAATCTCCATGCTCGACCTGTTCCCCTCGCGCGAGGCGAGCCCGTTCGGGCGCCGGCTCAAACGCGAGCGCGGCGCGCGGATTCCGGTGACGGTCGTCACCGGCTTTCTCGGCGCCGGCAAGACGACGCTGATCCGGCGGTTTCTAAGTCGCCGGAAGGCCAAGGCACCGCGGTGATCGTCAACGAGTTCGGCGCCGTCGGCATCGACGATGCATTAGTGCGCGATAGCGCCGAGGAAACCGTTCTCCTCGGCAACGGCTGCCTGTGCTGCATCACCCGCACCGATCTGCAGGTCACGCTGCGCCGGCTCGTCTTCGACCGCGAGCGCGGCACGGTGCCGCCGTTCGCCCGCGTGTTGATCGAGACGTCGGGGCTTGCCGATCCGGCGCCGATTCTGCAGACCTTCTCCACCGATCGCGCGCTCGGCGGCGAATTTCACATCGACGTCGTGCTGGCGGTGGTCGATGCGGTGAACGGCGAGACGGCGCTCGACGATGCCGTCGAAGCGCGCAAGCAGGTCATACTCGCCGACCGGCTTATCGTGTCGAAGACCGATCTTGCCGACGCCAGCCGCCGTGGCGCGGCTGACGCAGCGCCTGCAATACCTCAATCCACGCGCCGCGATCGATATTGCGGTAGCCGGCGCGCTCGATCCGAGCCGGATGATCGAGCCGGCCGCCGGCGAACGCTCTGGCTTCGTGGCCGAAGCCGAGCACGGCGACAGCATGGCCAGCTTCGTGCTCAACTGGGACCGCCCGATCGCATGGCCGGCATTTTCGCGCGCCATGGAGACGCTGATCGCGCTGCGCGGGCCCGATCTGTTGCGCGTCAAAGGCTTGCTCAATGTCGCCGGCTGCCGCGGACCGGTCGTGGTGCAATATGTGCAGCACCTGGCCCATCCGCCGGTCGAACTCGAAACTTGGCCGGATGATAACCGCGCCAGCCGCGTCGTGTTCATCACCCGCAATATACGCGAGCGCGCGGTGCGCGACCTGTTCGCCGCAGTGGCGGCGCTGGCGGAGGAATAAGAGCAATCCTCCGCGTCAGCCGAAGGTGAAGGCGTCATGATAGGCGCCCTGCACGCTGCCGCCGGGCACCGGACCGCCGCCGGGCACGTGCACCATGTTGCCGATCACCGCGCAGGTGGCGCCGTGCAGGCCATGGCGCGGGATCGCCATCGGCGTGAGCGCCTCCCAGCTGTCGGTCTTCGGATCGTAGCCCTCGTTGGTGCCGAACACCCGGCCGGTAGCCTCGCCGCCGAACACCACGATCTTGCCGCCGATATAGACGCAGGACGGGCCGCTGCGCGCCGTCGGCAACGGGGCGCGGAAGCTCCAGCCATCGGTCTTCGGATCGTAGACCGCATTGAGCGAGGTGTTGAAATCGTAAGAGTCCATGCGACCGGCAATGGCGTGGATTTTGCCGTCGACCACGGCGACGCCCATATGATCGCGCTGGCCGACAAAGGGCTGCGTCCCGGTCGAGCCGCGCATCGAGGCGCGGTCCGAATATTTGTTGTCCGCCGGATCGTAAACCTCATGCCACTCCACCGAGCGCACATCGCGCCCACCGAGCAGATGAATCTTGCCGTCGAGCACGATGGCCGAAATCGCGCCGCGCGGCCGCGACAAGCCGGCGATCGGCGCCCACTGGTCGGTCGTCGTGTCATAGACGAAGCACTTCGAATGCGGGCAGCGGTTCTGCTCGATGAAGCCGCCGAAGGTGTAGACCTTGGTGCCAATCGACACGCCGGCGACGTGATTGCACGGCAACGGAAACGCCGCCTTCAGCGACCACGATTTCGCGGCGGGGTCATAGACCTGATGAAAATTCTGGTCGACGCGGTGCTTGGCATAACCGGCAATGACGTGGATCTTGCCGCCGCACTCGATCACGGCGTGTTCGCCGGTCGGGATCGGCAACCGCGGCTGCTCGATCCATTTGCCGGGATTGGCGGCTTTCGGCGCAACGCTCGTCATATAGCGTTGCTTCTCGACGGTCTTGGGGATGTCGGTAATCGTTTTGTCGGTGAGCCCGAGGAAGAGCGGGAGTTCCTGTTCTGCTGCCATGACTGACCTCAATTTTGTTTGTGCGCGATCCTATCGAAATCCGCTTCCCGTCCTGTTCGGCAATCAAGTTCCGGCATAACCGGGAACCGCGTCGCGCAACAATTGACGCGTCAGCTCAACGCCCTCGCGCGCGACGTCGTAGGGCGAGCGCGCCCAAAGCTCCGGATTCGGCGCTTCGTAGCTCAGATAACCGGTATAGTTTTTCTCCGCCAGAAGCCCGAGCATTTCGCGCCATTTGACGACGCCTTTGCCGGGCGGCAGGCGGTCGGTCGGCCGCGCCACGCCGGTGACCGGGATTGGGCGAAAGATCGCTGTACTGGAAGCAGAAGATTCTGCTCGGCCGGCACGATCTCAAAGCCGCGGCCGCCGGCGCCGCTCCTGGTGAAGTGATAGGCGTCGATCAGATAGCCGCAATTGTCTTTGCCGGCGCCGTCGAGCAGCTCCTTCAGTACCGCGAGCTTGTTGAGCACGGGATGCTGCGAATTAAATTCGATGGCGAGCCGCAGTCCGTATTCGGCGGCGATGTCGCCGGCGCGTTTGAGATAGGCGATCGCGTCCGAGATCGGGCCCTGCACCGGGCCCGGCGCGCTCATCAGCATGGTGCAGCCGAGCGCCACCGCGTTCTCGCAGGATTCCCGGAACACGCCGAACAGCCGCTTGCTTTCGTCGCCGGTGGCGAACAGCCAGCCATATTCGACGCCGAGCACGCCAACCGGAATGCCGCCTTTGCGGATGAGATCGAGCACTTGCGCATTGGTCATGCCGGCATCGAAGCAGCGCTTGAAGTCGGTGCGGCGCAGCTCGACCGCGTCGAAGCCGCCGACGCGCGCCGCATCGAGCGCGGTCGCAAGCGGCGTGGTGTCGATCGTCCACATATGCAAGGCGAGCCGGCCAAACTTTTCCGTCATGCTTTGGTGCTCCGTTATGCTGCTGGCTTGTACGAGAATGACCCGCCGCGCGCCGGGCGGGCCGTCCGATCCGGGTCAATGCCGCCGTTTATTGGCCTTCACGGTGAAGGATGTAAAGGCCCGTATTGTCGCCGCCGCAATGCGTTGAGATCGCGATGGCCTTCTGGTTAGATGGCGCATGATACAAAAATTCGAATTCACCCTCAATGGCAGACCGGTTGGCGTCGCGCTCGACAACGAGGAAGCGCCGCTTTTGAATGTTTTGCGCAACGCGCTCGGCGTGATGGGCACGCGGTTCGGCTGCGGCCTCGATCAGTGCGGCTCCTGCATGGTGCTGATCGATGGCGCGCCCGAGAAAAGCTGCAGCAAGCCGATATGGAGTGTCGCCGGCAAATCCGTCGTTACAATCGAGGGGCTGGGCACACCGGAACGCCCGCACCCGCTGCAAGCCGCTTTCATCGACGAGCAAGCCGGGCAATGCGGCTATTGCCTCGCCGGCATTCTGATTTCGGCAACGGCGCTACTCGAACGCAACCCGGCGCCGACGCGGTCCGAGATCGCGCAGGCGCTCGACGGCAATATCTGCCGTTGCGGCGCCCATAACCGCATCATGCGGGCGATCCAAAAGGCGGCGGCGCAGCTGCGCGCGAACGCCGGAGCCCGGCAATGAACGCGCCTGTTCTGCCCGGGCCGCTCGCCGACAATCCGCGGCTCGATCGCTGGGTGACGTTTCCGGCGCCCGGCCAAGTAACCGTCGGCACCGGCCGCGTCGAACTCGGCCAGGGCGTGCTGACCGCGATGGCGCAGATCGCCGCCGACGAGCTTGGCGTCGCGATGGAACGCATCACCATCCGCTCGGGCGATACCGAATTCACGCCGAACGAAGGCTACACCGCCGGCAGCCTATCGATCCAGTTCGGCGGCGTAGCGATGCGTCAGGCTTGCGCCGACGTGCGTTCGCTGTTCATCGAACAGGCGGCCAAGGTGCTCGGCAGCGACGCCAGCGAGCTCAGTATCCGCGACGGCGCCGTCCTTCGCAGCGGCAGCCCGACCGGCCAGGATTATTGGACGCTCGCCGGCGCAGTCGATCTTGCCGCCAAGGCGACTGGCGCGGGCAAGCGCAAGGCGGTCGCCGACTTCGAAACGATCGGCCGCAGCAGCGCGCGCCTCGATTTGCCGGCCAAGATATTCGGCGAGGCGGCCTTCATCCACGACATGGCGCTTGATGGCATGGTGCATGCTCGCGTGGTGCGCCAGCCCAATCGCGGCGCCGCCATCGATACGGTGGACGAACAGGCGATCAAGCGCGCCGCCAAGGCGCCAGTCGAATTGGTGCGCAACGGCAATTTCCTCGCCATCGTCGGCAACGACGAGACCGCCGTGGAGCTGGCCGGCGCAGCCGCGCCCAATCATGTCACCTGGAAAAACGTCGAGACGCCGACGCCGCTCCAGCAAGAAGCAGCTTGGCTGGTGCAACGCCCGTCGGAAGATCGCCTGATCGGCCCCGTCGAGCCGGCTGATGCGCAAGGGCGCGAGCGCTTTGAAGCGACCTACACCAAGCCGCATATCGCCCACGCCTCAATCTCTCCGTCCTGCGGGCTCTCGCTCTACAAAGACGGCCAGCTCACGGTATGGACCCACTGCCAGGGCGTATTCCCGCTGCGGGCCGCGCTGGCGCGCGCCCTCAAACTCGATGCAAGCAAAATCATCGGTGCGGCACGTGCAGGGTTCCGGCTGCTACGGCCATAACGGCGCCGACGATGCCGCCGCCGACGCCGCCATCATCGCGATGAAAATGCCGGGCAAGCCGGTCCGCGTGCGCTGGCGACGCGAGGAGGAATTCATCTACGAGCCGAAGCAGCCGGCAATGATCGTCAAAGTGCGGGCGCTTGTGGATGCCGACGGCAAGCCGTCCGACTGGACCGCAGAAATCTGGAGCGGCAATCACAACGGCCGCCCGGGCGGGGGCAATGCGCTGCTGCCCGAGGAAGCCCTTCCCGATTACACGCCGCTGCCGCCCGCAAACGAAGTACCCGAGGGAAACGGCGGCGGCGCCACCCGTAACGCCGAGCCGCTGTACGACATCGCGCAGAAGCGAATCATACATCACTTGGTGCGCGAGACCCCGGTGCGCGTCTCCTCGCTGCGCGGGCTGGGTGCGATGGCCAACATCTTCGCGCTCGAATGTGCGGTCGACGAACTAGCCGAGCGCACCGGCCGAGACCCGGTCGCCTATCGCCTGTCGATCACCTCCGACCCGCGCGCCCGCGCGGTTATCGAGAAGGCAGCCGCCATGGCGAAGTGGGATGCGAAAGCGCCATCCGGCACCGGCAGCGGCCGCGGCATTGCTTTCGCGCGCTACAAGAACCGCGCCGGCTATGCTGCCGTCGTCGTCGCGCTCGAGGTCGAAGAGACGATCCGGCTGCGGCGGGTGTGGTGCGCGGCCGATGCCGGCCTCGTGGTCAATCCGGATGGCGCCATCAACCAGCTCGAAGGCGGCGTCATCCAGTCGGCGAGCTGGGTGCTCAAGGAGCAGGTGCGCTTTGACAACGGCGTGAGCTCGTTCGACTGGGAAACCTATCCGGTGCTGAAATTCAGCGAGGTGCCGGAAATCGATATCGAGCTCATCAACACCAAGGACGAAGTGCCGCTTGGCGTCGGCGAAGCGACTGCCGGCCCCACTGCCGCCGCGATTGGCAACGCAGTGTCGCACGCGCTCGGCGCCCGCATCCGCGACTTGCCGCTGACCCGCGAGCGCATTATGGGCACGCTGCTCAAGGACTAGAGCGGAACCGGCCACCTGCCATTTTGATGTGGTAGGGTGCGATCTTCGGGGGCGTCCAAAAGAGGAGCTCAAATTGCCTCTAGCGCGCCGGTTTGCTGTCGCCGTGACGGCATTATTGCCAATCGCAGCGGTATTTTTTGGCCTCCTTTACCCGGTCGCGAGCGCCCGGGCCCAAAGTTCGTCCGGCTGCGAAGAGGCGGCCCAGGTTGCGGTTTTGCCTTCCCCGCTCGCGCCGTGGAAGGGCGCGCCGCTGCGCGTGCTCGTCGCCGCCGAGAAGCCGCTGCAAGGCGAGCTTGCGCTGATCGCGCCCGACGGCAGCGTCGCGGCCAAGTCGGCCGACCCGCAAGGTGGGCCGCCCACTTACTGGTTCACCGAGGTAGAAGCGCCGGCAGCAGGCACCTGGCGCGCGACGCTTACACTTGCCGGCGCGCCGGCCGGCTGCGGCACAATCACCCGCGACATCACGGTGAGCGCCTCAAAGCCGCCGGCCCTGTCGGCGACGCCGGGCAGTCTCTGGCCATTGCGGGCGTCATGGAACCGGGCGACGGAAAATCTCTTTTCCGCGTGGATCGCGAAGCTGTTCGATGGGCCGCTCGACCAGGAGCTGGCGTGGAAGGCGTGGGACGAAGTGCTGCACGACCGCTCACGCAATATGCTGTTCAACTATCTCGGCCTCGGCGAAGACAACCTACTGAAAGGCTCACGGCCAGATTGCGCGGATTTTGTCTACTTTTTGCGCGCCTACTTCGCATTCAAGGTGGGCTTGCCGTTCGGCTATTCGAATTGCTCGCGCGGCAACGGCGGCGCGCCGCCGAAGTGCTACCAATGGTTCGACATCGAGCATCCCGAAGTCACCCGCCCGGCGCCGCCGCCCGAACAAGCCCCCGAACAAATCGCCGCCGCCCCGGAGCCGGCTCCAGAGCCCAGTGCGCTGCAGAAGCTATTCGCTCCGGCGGCGCCGCCTCCGGCGCCCCCGCCGGCGCCGGCGAAGCCGGCTGCGCCGAAGCCGCTGGGGCTTGCTGCGTCGTTCGCCAGATATTTGCCGGCCGTCGCCGACGTCGTCCAAACCGGAGCCGTACGCGTATTGGCGACCGACGACCGCACCGACTTCTACATGGTGCCGCTGACCCAAGCGACGCTGCGCCCAGGAACCGTCTACGCCGACCCGTATGGGCATGTTCTGATGCTGGTCAAGCGCGTGCCGGAGACGAACGGTGCGCCGGGCGTCTTCCTCGCCGTCGACGCGGAGCCGGACGGGTCGGTGACGCGCAAGCGCTTTTGGCGCGGCAATTTCCTGTTCGTGCACGAACCCGCGCTCGGCAGTCCCGGCTTCAAGCGCTTCCGGCCGATCGTGCGCGAGAAGACCGGCGCGTTGCGGCGGCTGACCAACGCCGAAATCGCCAAAGACCCGCAATACGGCGACTTCTCGCTCGAGCAAACAACGCTGAACGTCCAGGACTTTTACGATCGCATGGACGACGTGATGTCGCCCGAGCCGCTCAATCCGGTGCGGGCGATGGAGGACGCCATCACCGATCTCGACGAGCAGGTGAACACGCGCGTCACCGCGGTCGAAAACGGGCGAAAATATCAGGACAAGTCCCCGGCCACGGTGGAGATGCCGAACGGCCCGTCGATCTTCGAGACGACCGGCGCCTGGGAGGATTATTCGACCCCGGCGCGCGATTTTCGCCTGTTGATCGCGATCGACGTGGTACGCGGCTTTCCCGATCACGTCGCCCGGCGTCTCGAGCGCTACGCGATACCGAGCGGCACGAGCGCGGCTGACGTCAAGGCGCAATTGCAAGGCGTGCTCGCGTCTGAGCTCGCGGCGCGCAAGTTTTCTTATACGCGCAGCGACGGCTCGCAATGGACGCTCTCGCTCAAAGACGTGATCGACCGCGCGGCCGATCTTGAAATGGCCTACAATCCGAATGACTGCGTCGAGCTGCGCTGGGGCGCGGCCGCGGCGAGCGACGAAGCCTCGACCTGCAAGCGGCATGCGCCGGCGGCGCAGCGCGCCAAGATGACCGAGTACCGCAGCTGGTTCCACGAGCGGCACTGGCCGACAACGTCGGGCGCCTAGAGCGCAATCGTTTCAGACTGAATCGATTGACGCTCTAGCATTTTGTTTGAGCATGATCTTTTCGGAAAACCGGCTTCCACCCTCGGATCGTTGTCCGAGGGCAGGCTTTTTCCGGATCATGCTCTAATTGGATTCAGGGTCTGGAACCCGGCCCAATATCGGCAGGCACGTATGACGGCCTGGTGTTGACGGTTTCGACATCGAGACCGGCAGCCGAGAGAAACGATCCTGCGATGACTTCGATTTCCTTTTGCGTGACCACGTCATCGATCCGATCGAAGCCGTGCGGCGCGCGTTCCTCGACCAGCTGCATGGCCGCCTCCGGTCCAAGCCGCCGGTTGCGCAGCGTAATGTCGTTCATAGCCGGACGGCGTTCTTGATCGTAGCGCTTAAGTGCCGTGACTGGATCGGGCGCCGCAAGCAACGCGCCGGTAAGCGCGCGCGCGTCGATAACGGCCTGCGAGCCGGCCTGCGAGCCACTGGGGTGCATGGGATGGGCGGCATCGCCAAGAAGCGTCACCCGGCCGAATGACCATGCCGGCGTCGGGTCGCGATCCACGAGCGGAAACTCGTAGACCTCCGGCGTCCGGCGGATCAATGCCGGCATGTCCAGCCAAGCAAACCGCCATTTGTCGAAAGCCGCGAGAACCCGCTCCTGCGAAACGCGGCGGTTCCAATCCTCGCGCATCGCCGCGCCGTCGGGGACGGCCATCTGGCAAATCCAGTTGGTCAGCACTTGCCCTTCCTTCGCACCTTTACCGATCGGATAGACCACGATCCGCTGGTCGAAGTGTCCGGCAATGATCATGGTGCGCCCGCCGAGAAACGGCTCGGCATCAATGGCGGCGCGCCACAGGATCTGTCCTGCAAAGCGCGGCTCTCCTTCGTTCGGATAAAGCTGATGCCGGACCGCCGAATGGATGCCGTCGGCGCCGACCAGAATATCGGCATCGTCAACGACCGTCATTCCGGTTTGGCTGTCGCCGAATGTAGCGGTGACGCCGCTGGAATTCTGCTCGAAAGCGATCAGCGGCGATCCGCAGCGGAAATTCTCATTGCCGATGCGTTCGCGCACGGCTTGAAGCAGTACGAATTGTAATTGGCCGCGATGGATCGAGTATTGCGGCCATTTGTATCCGGCCGATAGCCCACGCGGTTCGCTCCAGATCAATTGTCCGAACTTGTTGAAGCAACGAAAGCCTTGCGTCGCGACGCCGGTACGCGCGAGTTCGTCCGCCAACCCAAGCTCGGTGAGCTCGCGCACCGCCGCAGGCTGGATATTGATGCCGACTCCCAAGGGAGCGATATCGCGGACCGCCTCATAGACGCAGACTTCGATTCCGGCCTGATGCAGGCTGAGCGCCAGAGTAAGCCCGCCAATGCCGCCGCCGACCACGATCGCTTTCATCGCTTTGCTCGATGTTGCCGCATTCGACATTGGGCGCCGGCCGGCGGCGAGCTAATTCCGATCGCGCCCGGCGATCTCATCCTGCCATGGCGCGACCAAGCGCTCGAAGCGGCCGATCAGCCAATTCAGCCCGACGGCAAGCACCATCAATAGAATGATCGGCACGAACATGGTTGCGGTGTCGAAATTGTTGGCGGCATTGATGATGATGCCGCCGAGCCCGGAAATTTGCGTGAAGAACTCCGCGATCACCATGCCGACCACGGCGCGACCGACGGCAAGCCGAATGCCGGCCATGATGTAGGGCAATGTCGCCGGCAGCACGATGCGGCGAAGAATGACGGCGTCGGAAGCGACCAACGACTTGCCGACGTCGATCAAGGTCTTCGGCACCGATTTCACGCCAAGCCAGGTATTGATGCAGATCGGGAAAATCGACATCAAAAAGATGACCGCGGCCTTCACCGCAAAGCCGAGGCCGAACCACAAGATCAGCAACGGCACCAAGGCGACGAGCGGCATGGCGTAACCGCCGGTGACGAGAACGCCAAGCGCCGCTTCCGCCATCCAGAACCGTCCGATCACCAGACCAAGCGGCACGCCGACGATAATGGCGATGCCGTAGCCGACGACGAACGGCTGCAGGCTCTGCAACAGCGCGGCGGCAAGCTTGCCGTTGCGGATGAGTTCGATAAAGGCGACGAAGATCGCGCTCGGCGGCGCGCCGAAAATCGGATTGATGTGGCGGCCGAGGATTTCCCAGACCAGGAGGAGAACGACAAGCGATGCGACGGTCACCGTCCAGCGCGGCATGCCGCGTTTTGCCGGCGCGGCCTCGCGCGCGTCATCCGGCAATATTCTTGCGATCGGCGATATCGACCATACCCGCCTCAGTGAACCGTCGGCGCGCCGGCGTGCAGCGCCCGCCAGATATGATAACGCGTCTGCGCGAATTGCTCGGAGCCGCGAAGCTTGGCCAGATCGTGGCGCGGCCGCGGCAGCGGCACCGTCACGATTTCCTGCAGCCGGCCATGCTGCATCACCACGACGCGATCGGCGAGCAGCACCGCTTCGTCGAGATCGTGGGTAACGAACAGGATCGTCTTTTTGGTGCGGGCATGAATGTCCAACAACTCGCCTTGCAGGATTTCGCGGGTCTGCGCGTCGAGCGCGCCGAACGGCTCGTCCATCAGCAGCACTTTCGGATCGATCGCCAGCGCGCGCGCAATGCCGACGCGCTGCTGCATGCCGCCGGAGAGCTGATAAGGCCGCCGTTTGACGCTGTCCTTAAGCCCGACCAGCGTCAGATATTTCATCGCCGTGTCGTGCAGCACCGTACCGCGTATGCCCTTCATTTCGAGGCCGAATTCCACGTTCTGCAGAGCCGTGAGCCAGGGCAGCAATTCGGCGTGCTGGAACACCATGCCGCGGTCGTAGCCGCAGCCTTTGACCGTCACGCCGTCGACGCTCACCGCGCCGCCGGTCGCGGTCTCCAGGCCCATGGCGATGCGCAACGCCGTGGTCTTGCCGCAGCCGGACGGCCCGATCAGCGCGACGACTTCGCCGTCGCGCGACGGTGAAGCTCAGCCGATCGAGCGCCCGCACCGTCTGCACCTTTCCCTCGATGCGCAGCGCGAAGCGCTTGGAGACGTCGATCAGGCTGACTTCGCCCATGCTCGAGCCGCTTTCAATGCATCTGCGCGATGAGCTTGAGCGCATCCTCGCGCGGCGTGTCGTCGAGGACTTTCGACAAGTCCATTGGCTGCGGCAGGCTGCCGACTTTCACCAATTCCGCATTCAACCAATTGAAATTGTCCATCGGGATCGGCACGTCGGTGCCGATGGCGTTCTGCTGCATCGCCAGATCGTAGATGTAGGCGGGCCGCGGATCGTCGGGTTTGACGCCGGTGACTTCCTGCGTGACTTTCAGCACCTCGTCCTTATGGGCGACGGCATAGCGCAGACCGAGCATTTCTCCGGCGAGGAACTTGGCGGCATCTTGCGGCCGCGCCTTGAGCGTCGCCCCGCTCGTCGTCAGGCACATGCGCAGGAATTTCGGCAGCGCATCTTTCGCCGATACCAGCATCTTGATGTGCTCCTTGGCGGCGATCGGCGCGTATTCGCCCGATACCACCGCGGCGTCCACCACATGCGCCACCAGCGCCTTGTAGCGGTCGAGATCGCCGCCGAGGCTGGCATAGTTCATGGCGTCGGCCGGCATGTTGAAATGCGCCAGCGCGCCTTTGGCGAAAATGTCGGGGAATGCGCCGGGCGACGAAATCGCCATCGTCTTGCCCTTGAGCTGATCCATCGCGGTGATGTCGTCGTGGACGAAAATGCCGTGCGGCACCATCAGCCAGGTGCAGCCCATGATCTTCACATCGGCGCCGTGCGCAGCCGCGATCATGGCGCCGGTCGGCCCGCCCTCAAAACTGTCGAGATCGCCGGCGATGACGGCTTTCAGCAAGATCTGATCGTCCTTGACCGGAACGATTTCGACATCGAGGCCCATTTTCTTGAAGAAGCCGCGCTCCGCCGCCATCATCAGGATGCCGGCGTCGCTTTTCGGCTCGATGAGACCGTGGCGCCAGGGTTTGGTCGACTGCGCCGCCGCGGGGCCGCCGGCAAAAGCGGCCAATACGAGCGCCGCCAGCGCAATTAAAGATACGTACGTCCTCTGCCATCAGAGCAACCTCCAAACCCGGGCCCAGCACCTGCGGAATAATAGCAGGATTGCGGCGCGCAAGGCGCTCAACAAATGGTCGTTTTGTCACCCCACCCTCTCCACACCGAGCGGCGGAGCCGTTAGGTTCATCACATGACCGAGATTATCCGCACGCTCGACGAAGCCTTGGCGCCGGTTGTCGACGGCTGCATGCTGGCGGTGCCGCGCGAAGTCCTCGGGCGTGCCGATGGCGGCGACGCGGGCGCTGATCCGGCGCGGCGTCAAGCGCCTGCATCTGGTGACGCTGCCGACTTCGAGCTTTGCAGGCGGATTTGCTGATCGGCGCCGGCTGCGTCGAAACGCTGGAAACCTCCGCCGTCAGCCTCGGCGAGTTCGGCCCGGCGCCGCGCTTCACCGCCGCGATCCTGGCCGGCACGATCCGCATGATGGACGCCACCTGCCCGGCGCTGCACGCGCAATTCCAGGCGGCGGAGAAAGGCGTGCCGTTCATGCCGCTGCGCGGGCTTCATCGGCTCCGACGTGCTGGCGCACCGCCCGGACTGGAAAGTGGTCGACAATCCATTCGGCAATGACGATCCGATCGTGCTGCTGCCGGCGCTCAAGCCCGACGTCGCGTTGTTTCACGCGCCGATGGCCGACCGTGCCGGCAACGTCTTCATCGGCACGCCAGCGCGAGCTCGTCGCCATGGCGCACGCGGCGCAAAAGACCGTCGTCACGGTGGAAAAAATCCACGACGGCGATCTGTTGCGCGATCCGCTGCTCGCCGCCGGCACGCTGCCGGGCTTCTATGTCGAGGCGGTCGCGGTCGCAGCCGCGCGGCGCCTGGCCGCTCGCCGCTGCCCGACCATTATCCGATCGATGGCGCGCATGTCGCGGAATATGCGCGCCTTGCCGCCACGGCGGAAGGCTTTGCCGCGTATTTGCAGCGCTACGTTTATGAGCGCGCTGCGGTCGTCGCATGAGCGGCACGCCGCCTGAAACTTTCCGCGACGAGGAACTGCTCGCCGACGTGATCTGCCGGCTGATCGGCGACGTGCGTCACGTCGCGGTCGGCGCCGCCTCGCCGATTCCGGCGACCGCGGCGCTGCTGGCGCGCGAGCGCGGCGGCGGGCAAGCCTTACGTCTCGCTGCTCGGCAGCCGCGCGCACACCTTCTTCACCGACGGCGCGCGCGAATTGTTCGACTGCGCCGGCCAGGGCCGCATCGACGTGTTCTTTCTGTCCGGCGGCCAGATCGACGGCGAGGGCAATATCAATCTGGTCAGCGTCGGCGACTACGACCATCCGAAGGCGCGCTTTCCCGGCTCGTTCGGCTCGGCCTATCTCTATTACGTCGTGCCGAAAGTGATCCTGTTCCGCGTCGAGCATTCGCGCCGCACGCTGGTGCCGAAAGTCGATTTCATCAGCGCGCCGGGCGGCAGCGCCGACAACGTGTTTCGCCCCGGCGGCCCGATCGCGCTCGTCACCAACCGCTGCCTGTTCGATTTCGACCGCACGCGCCGCCGCTTTCGCCTCGCCAGCGTGCATCCCGGCCACAGCGTCGAGGAAGTGATCGAGAACACCGGCTTCGACTTCGACCGGCCCGCGGATGTGCCGGTGACGCCGGCGCCATCGGCCGAGACGCTGCATCTGATGCGCGCGACCGTCGCGCCGCATGCTGGCCGAGGTCTATCCGCAATTTGCCAAGAATGTGTTCGGCGCATCCGTCATTCTGGGGCGGCGCGCAGGGCCGGCCCGAAATCGCATAACGCACCGCCTGAGAAGCCCGCACCGACCGTGCTTAGGCTCCGGACAGCCGCTTCGCGGCTTCCAGGATGACGGATAGAGCGTTGCACCTCCCGCCGCGCCATGGTCTTTATGCGCCCGCAACAGGAAGGAAACGCGCAGTGAAGACGGTGGAAGCGGCGGTGATCGGCGTCGGCTGGATCGGCGGCATTGCGCGCCGACACGCTGTCGCGCACGGCGCTGGTCGACAAATTGCATCTGTGCGACATCAAGCCGGACCGGCTCGCCGAGGTGAACAAGCTCTACAAGCCGGCGACCGCGACGCTCGATTACAGCGACATCATCAAGAACGACAATATCTCGCGTCGTCTATGTCTCGACCACGCCGGAAGCCAACCACTATCCGATCGCGCGCGACTGCCTGAAGTCCGGCAAGAACGTCATGCTGGAAAAGCCGATCGCGCTGGAATTGTGGGAAGCCGACGAGCTGATCCAGCTGGCCAAGCGCAACAATCTGAAATTCACCATCGGCTATTCGCAGCGCTTCAATCCGAAGATCGCCTACGCCAAGAAGAAGATCACCGACGGCACGCTCGGCAAGGTGGTCTCGGTGCTGGTCAGCCGGCATCTGTCGCGCGAGCTCGGCAAGAAGATCGCGAGCCGCGTGCGGCTGTCGCCGGTGGTGATGGAATCGACCCACGATCTCGACTTCGTGTTCTGGCTGCTGGAGCCGGCGAAGCCGGTGCGCGTCTACAGCCAAGGCGCTTACGGCTACATGCAGCCGATCAACGGCTCGCACGACATCATGTTCACCACCGTGACCATGGACAACGGCGTCGTGGTGATGATCGGCGGCGGCTGGAATTTTCCGCCGAGCTTTCCGAATTACTGCTCGACCTGGATCGAGATCACCGGCACCGACGGCGCGCTCATCGCTCGACGACACCCAGCGCGACAACTGGCTCAATACCGCAAAGCGCGGCCAGGAATTTCCGATGTCGACCATGCCGGGCGAATGGGTCGATCATGTCTATGCCGGCGGCATCGGGCCGGAGACCATCCATTTCCTCGAAGCCTGCATCCGCGACACGCCGGTGATGGTGACGCCGGAGAGCGCGCGGCGCGTGATGGAAACCTACAGCGCGGCCGATCTGTCGGCCGACCGCAACGAGCCGGTCGATCTGCCGCTCTCCAACGAGACGATTTCCGGCATCGCCGAACTGAAAGCGAAGAACCGCGCGGGATTGAACGTATGAAGAAAGGCGCCAAAGGCGTCGGCCTCGCCATTATCGGCGCCGGCCGCGTCGGGCTGTTCCGCGGCGAAGTGGCGGCGCGCCATCCGGCGGTGGAATGGATCGGCATCGCCGAGCTCAATCACAATCGCGGCGGCGATGTCGGCGCGCGCATCGGCGCCGATTTCGTCACCACCAGCCACCGCGAACTGCTGGCGCGGCCGGAAGTGACCTGCGCCATCATCGCCACCGACGAGCATCTGCATGTCGAGCCGATCATGGCGGCGGTCGAGCGCGGCGTGCCGATGCTGATCGAAAAGCCGCTCGCCACCGATCTGGCGCAATCCGCGCGCGTGCTCAAGGCGATCACCGACGCCAAGCTCGACGCGGTGGTCGGCTACACCCAGCGCTTCCGCCGCAAATGGCTCGGCGCCAAGGAGAAGGTGCGCAACGGCGCGCTCGGCGACGTGACGATGGTGACGTCGCGCGCCTTCATGAATCGCCTCGTCGCCATCGACAATTACAAGCGCACCGACGATCCGGCGACGATCTCGCCGATGGTGATTTCCGGCACCCACGCGCTCGATATCGTGATGTGGTATCTGGAAAAGAAAACGCCGGTCGAATGCTATGCGCGCTCGGTCGACAAGGTGCTGGGCCCGCTCTACCACGGCATCGACGCCACCGCCGGCATGATCATGTTCTCCGACGGCACGGTCCATCACCTCAGCATCTCGTGGGCGCTGCCGGTGACCTGGCCGGGCGCGGTCTATAGCCTCGAAGTCGGCATCAACGGCACCCATGGCGTGCTCACCATCGACGACACCCATCGCGACATGGTGCTCGCGGTGTCGGCGCCGCAGAGCGAAGGCTACGCGCCCGACGCAGAGCCGGCTGGTCGATTTCATGGGCTCTTATCCGCCCGGCGACATGGTGCTCGGCGAATTGCGCGGGCCGATGGCGGAGGAGACGGTGTCGTGGCTCAACCGCGTCTCGCTCGGCCTGCCGACGCAGGCCGCGACCGCCGCCGAAGCGCATAACCGGCTGATGCTGACCAAGGCGCTCGATCTGTCGGCGAAGCTCAAGCAGCCGGTGAAGCTGCCGCTCGCGGCTTGACAACGCCTGACCCATTCACCTGCAAGAACAAACCTCGGAGGACAGAAAATGCGGGTTTCACGTCGCACCGTCATCGCTAGCCTTGCCGCAGCTCCCGCCGCCGCGCTCTGGTCCAAAACCGTCCTCGCTGCGGACTATCCCGACGCGGCCGATCCATCTGATCGTGCCGTTCGCGCCGGGCGGCAATGCCGACATCGTCGGCCGGATAGCCGGCGAGCTGATGGGCAACGGGTTCAAGGGCACGGTGGTCGTCGAAAACCATGACGGCGCCGGCGGCAGCGTCGGCGCCGCCTATGTCGCGCACGCCACGCCTGACGGCTACACGCTGCTGGTCGGCTCGAACGGGCCGCTGACCATCAATCCGATCCTGCACCTGCATCTCGGCTAGACCCGCTGACGGATTTCGTGCCGATCGCGCTGACGAGTTACGTGCCGCACGCGCTCATCATGAGCATCAAGAGACGAGGCCAAGACGCTCGCCGACGTGGTTGCGATGAGCAAGAAAGCGTCGGTGACGGTGGCGACGAGCGGCGTCGGCAGCGCCACGCATATGACGCTCGAACGGCTCAAGGCGGCAACCGGCGCGGACTTCACGCATGTGCCCTATCGCGGCGGCGGCGCATTGATGGCGGACCTGATGGGCGGCAACGTCGATGGCGCGATGACCGAATTCTCCACCGCGTTGCCGCTGCATCAAGTCCGGCAAGGCGCATATCGTCGCTATTGCGTCGGCGCATCGCTCCGCGCTCGCCCCGACATTCCGACGTTCGACGAAAGCGGCATTAATCTCTTCACCGCGCAAAGCTATGTCGGGTGGTCGCGCCGGCGAAGACGCCGGCGGACATCGTCGCCCGGCTGCAGAGCGCCATCGCCGAGGGCCTCAAGCAGGGCTCGCCCGCGGCCGGGCGCTTGGTGTCGCTCGGCTCGGAGGTCGCCACGCCGGAGCAGATGACGTCGCAAGGCTTCGCCGCGTTCATCCGGCCGACTATGCGGCAATGCAAGCGGCGGCAAAGCTCGCAGGCCTGCAGCCGCAATGATCGCGGCGCTTGGCTAGCCAGCGCCACCAGCAGCGCCGCGATCTCGCTCGCCTGTTCGAGCGCGCCGAGCACGTCGCCGGTCTGGCCTTCGATCTGGTTCGCGCTCGACCACGCCATCACCGCGACGATGACGGCGAGAAGGATCAGCGCCAGCAGCGCGTGTCCCGGATGCAGGCAGACCGCGACAATGAGAAAAGCAATGACCGCGCCGATGGCGACGCCGTCAGCCGCCGGCCGGCCGGCGTCGTGCGACAGCCCATCGCTGCGCGCCGGCGGCAATAGCAGCATCAAAGCCGGCATGGTCGCGCGCGCCGCCGCATGCGAAGCAATCAGCGCCCAGATCACGGCATGCGCGCCCGGTAGGCTCGCCAGCGCGCCGACGCGCAGGAAGAGCGCGATCGTCAAAGCGGCGACGCCATAAACGCCGATATGGCTGTCGCGCATGATCTCGAGCTTTTGCTCGCGCGTCGCGCCGCCGCCGAAGCCGTCGGCGGTATCGGCGAGCCCGTCCTCATGCAGGCAGCCGGTGACAAGCATCGTCGCCGCGACGGCGAGTGCTGCGGCCGGCCATGGCGGCAATCCGAATATTATGAGCGAGCCCATAGACGACGGCGCCGCACAGGCCGACAACAAGGCCGGCAAGCGGAAACGCCCAGGCCGCTTTGGCGATGGCGCTGCCGGCAGATCGGCGCGTGGCGGCGCAAGAGCGGCAGCCGCGTGCAAAACACGATGCACGCCTTGAGTTCTTCGGTACGCTCTTCAAGCCAGAGCCTCGGCGATGTGCAATTGAATTGGTCGAGCTATCGTGGAGCCTCATGGCCGTCGGACCGGCAATTTGCTAGCGTAACGGGCGACTGCCGGCGCGGGAAAGCAAATCAGCATGGCGAATCTTACCTCATTTTCCGCAGCTGCGCGCGGTCTGTCTCGACCTGCCAAGCGGGCATCCCGCCGCGAGCGCCGCGGTCGCCCAGCGCGAAGCGGTGCTGACCAAGCCGCCAAAAAGCCTCGGCCGGCTCGAAGATATCGTCGCCTGGCTGGCGCATTGGCAGGGTCATGCGCCGCCGCGGCTCGATCGCGCCGAAATCCTGGTGTTCGCCGGCAATCACGGCGTGACCGCGCGCGGCGTCTCGGCCTATCCGCCGGAAGTCACCGCGCAAATGGTGGCAAACTTCGCCGCCGGCGGCGCCGCGATCAATCAGCTTGCCAAAAGCGCCGGCGCCAAATTGCGCGTCACACCGCTGTCGCTCGAAAAAGCCGACCGCGGATTTCACCCAACAGCCGGCGCTGACCGAGCGGGAATTTCTCGCCGCGGTCGCGACCGGTTACGACGCCGTGTCGCCGGACTGCGATCTCGTCTGCCTCGGCGAAATGGGCATCGGCAACACCACGGCGGCGGCCGCTATTGCGGCGGCTTTGTTCGGTGGCGGCGGCGCGCGCTGGGCCGGCCGCGGCACCGGCGTCGACGAGGACGGCCTGGCGCGCAAGCGCGCGGTGATCGATGCCGCGCTCGCGCGCCATGTCGCTGCGCTCCACGATCCGCTCGCCGTCGCCGCGGCGCTTCGGCGGCCGCGAGCTTGCCGCCATTCTCGGCGCGACGCTGGCGGCGCGGCGCCAGCGCATTCCGGTCCTGCTCGACGGTTTTGTCTGCACCGCGGCGGTCGCGCCGCTGGCAAAATTGCGCGGCGACACGCTCGCGCATGCGCAAGCCGCGCACGTCTCTGCCGAAGCCGGGCACCGCATGCTGCTCGAAGAGCTCAAGCTCACGCCGCTGGTCGATCTCAACATGCGGCTCGGCGAGGCCTCCGGCGCCGCGGTGGCGCTGCATATCCTGCGCGCGGCGCTCGCCTGCCACACCGGCATGGCGACATTCGCCGAGGCGGGGGTCTCCGAGAAACCGCCGGACGCCGCCGCGCGCCAAAGCCGCGGGCTGACAAACAAGGGGCCGCCGATGCCGGACAATGGCGGAGCAATATGGCTGGCGGCGGGGCTGCGCACGCCGTTCGTCGCGGTCGATGGGCCGCTCGCCAGTCGTGACTCGCTCGGCTTTGTCGGTGCCGGTCGTTCAGGCGATGGCGCAGCAAGTCAGCGGTCCGATCGACTTCGGCGTCTGGGGCTCGGTGGTCGGCAATCTCGCTTACACCAATCTGGCGCGCGAAATCTGGCTCGACAGCAAGCTCGATCCGCACGTGCCGACCTTCACCACCATCATGCAGTGCTCGACCAGCATGGTCGCCGCCTTCGAGGCGGTCGGCATCCTCGGCGCAGCGCCGCGCCGCGCTCGCTCTGGTCGGCGGCGTCGATAGCATGACCCGCGTCGAGTTCGGTCTCGGCGTGAATTTATCGGTCTGGCTGCGGCACATGTTTCAGGCGCGCAGCGCGCGCGATCGCTTGCGCATCCTGCGCCGGCTGCGGCCGTCCGATATCCGCCTCTACGTGCCCGAGGTGAAGAACCGCGTCACCGGCCGCAGCATGGGCGAACATACCGAAGACATGGCGAAGGACTGGGACATCACCCGCGAGGAGGAGGACGAGCTGGCGCTCGACAGCCATCGCCGCGCGGTCGCGGCGCAGGATCGCGGCTTTTTCGACGATCTGATCATCCCGCTCGACGGCGTCGCCAAAGATCACTTTCCGCGCCGCGACACCTCGCTGGACAAGCTCGCCAGATTAAAGCCGGTGTTCGACCGCTTAAGCGGCCGCGGCACCATCACCGCGGGCAATTCATCGCCGCTGACCGACGGCGCCGCCGGCCTCTGGGTCGCGACCGATGAAGGGCTTGCGCGCCTGCCGGCGAAAACGCCGCGCGTGCGCATGGTCGATTTCGAAATGGCCGCCGTCGATATTTTCCACGAAGGCCTGCTGATGGCGCCGGTCACCGCCATTCCGCGGCTGTTGGCGCGGCACGGCCTGAAATACGACGACATCGCGCTGTGGGAAATCCACGAGGCGTTCTCGGCGCAGGTGGCCTGCCACATCAAGGGGCTGCAGGATAAGGCGTTCGTCCGCGCCAAAGCCGGCATCGACAACACATTCGGCCGGTTTCCGGTCGAGCGGATGAATCCGAACGGCGGCAGCGTCGCGCTCGGCCATCCGTTCGCCGCCACCGGCGCGCGCATTTTGAGCCAGGCGGTCAAGGAGCTCGCCGCGTTGCCCGCGGGTAGCCGCGCGGTCGTCAGCATCTGCGCCGACGGCGGGCTCGGCACAGTGGCGTTGCTGGAATGCTGAGCGGCTATCGCGCCGCGGCGATGGCGTGAAAGAACGTGCCGGTGACACGGCCGCGCCGGCCTCCCGCTTGGCCGAGCGCGCGGCCTTCGCCGTCGGCAAGTTCGGCAAAAGGCATCGTCGCTGCCGGCCGAGGTCAGTGAGGCGTAATGGAATTCGTGGCCGCGCAAGACTCGCCCTGTGGCCAAGCACGGTGTCGGACAATAGCCGCGCGCTGCGATAGCCGAGATGCAGCTTGCGTTTGGCGAAGCTCGTCGTGTGGCCCAGCAACCCGGCCATGGCGTGTTGCCGGCCCGCGGCGTCTTCGAGGCTTTGCCCAAGAACCATGTAGCCGCCGCACTCGCCATGCACCGGCCGTGTCTCGGCAAAGCGCCGCAAGCCGGATTTGAACCGCTCGGCCAGACCAAGGGCATCGGCATGCAGCTCCGGATAACCGCCGGGGAGCCAACAACAATCCGCGCGTTCGGAGGGTGGCTCATCGGCAAGCGGCGAAAACGGAACGATCTCCGCGCCGGCGCGGCGCCAGGCTTCAAGAAGATGCGGATAGACGAAGCTGAAGGCCCGATCCTGCGCCAGCGCGATGCGCTGACCGGGCGGCGGCAAGGCGGTTGCCACACCATCGGCGGCGCCGACGCGAAGCGGCGCGGCGCTCGCGATCAGCGCATCCAGATCGAGATGGCGCTCGGCCATCGCGGCGAGACGCTCGATCAGGCCGGCGAGATCGGCATGCTCGCCGGCTTGCACCAGGCCGAGATGGCGCTCCGGCAAAGCAAGCGACGCCTCGCGCGGCACCGCGCCGAACACCGGGATGCCGAGGGCAACAATCGCATCCGCGACCAGCGCGCGGTGCTTCTCGCTGGCGACGCGATTGAGGACGACTCCGGCGATGCGAACGGCCGGATCGTGCGTGGCAAAACCGCGTACGACGGCCGCCGCCGATTGCGCCTGCCGCGATATGTCGAGCACAAGCACGACCGGGAGCGCGAAATGTGCGGCAAGGTCCGCGGTCGCGCCGCGTTGCCCCGCCACGCCGCTGGCGCCGTCGAACAGACCCATCACGCCTTCGATGATGAAAAGATCCGCATCATTGGTCGCCTGCCCCGCCAGGGCATCGAGCAACGGGGACGGCATGGCCCAGCTGTCGAGATTGACGCTCGGTGCGCCGACCACAGCCGCGTGAAATGCCGGGTCGATGTAATCCGGACCGGCCTTTGCCGCGCCCAGTTTGAGGCCGCGCCGCATCAGCGCCGCCAGCACGGCGAGCGTGACCGTGGTCTTGCCGGCGCCGGAGCTTGGCGCGGCGATGACGATCCCGCGCGCCGTCATGTGCCGTCCTTATTGGATGGCGCAGTCTCGCCGACGAGCCGCTCGCGCATGGCCACGATATCGCCGATTACGACGATGGCCGGCGGCTCGAATTCCTGCGTGCGCGCGTCACCGGCAAGCTTTTCCAGCGTCGATACCAGGACACGCTGTCGCGGCGTCGTTGCCGAGGCGATCACCGCGGCCGGCGTGGCGCCGGCGAGCCCGCCATCCATCAACGCCGCGGCGATCCGCTCGAGATTATGCATCACCATGTAAAGCACGATCGGCTGCCCGGTGCGGGCAAGCGGCGCCCAGTCGAAGTCCTCGTCGGCGCCGTGACCGGCGGCGAAAATCACCGCCCGGTTGATACCGCGCAATGTCGCCGGAATGGCCGCCGCGGCGAGCGCCGCCAAGGCCGGCGGTGACACCGGGAATAATGCGAAAGGCGATGCCCGCCGCCGCCAGCGTCGTCGCTTCTTCGCCGCCGCGGCCGAAGACGAAGGGGTCGCCGCCCTTGAGCCGCAACACGCGCTGCCCGGCGCGCGCCAGCGCGACCAGCCGCTCGCTGATATCGGCTTGGCTCGCCGACGGCTTGCCGCCGCGCTTGCCGGCAAATTCGAGCCGCGCTTGCGGTCCGGCCAACGCCAAGATGCGCTGATCGACCAGCGCGTCATGCACGACAACGTCGGCCTGCGCCAAGCCCGCCAGCGCATCGAGCGTGAGCAGGCCCGGGTCGCCGGGCCCGGCGCCGGCAAGCCAGACATGGCCCGGTTCGAAGACCGGAATGCCGGCGCGCTGCGCCGCCAAGGCGTCCCACGCGGTCATGATGCCGACCCATCGTGACGCCCGCGTCGGGCAGGATTAAAGCTTGGCGCAGAGGGAGGACGATGACCAAACAGGTTCCGCCATTGCGCCGGGGTTGGACGACCGGCACTTGCGCTGCGGCTGCGGCGAAGGCGGCATTCGCCGCGCTCGTGACCGGTGATTTTCCGGACCCGGTCGAGGTGACATTGCCGCGCGGCGAGCGGCCGAGCTTTGCGCTCGCCATGACGCGCCAGGATGCAAACGCGGCGACGGCCGGCGTGATCAAGGACGCCGGCGACGATCCCGATGTCACCCATGGCGCGCTGGTCTGCGCTACCGTTCGGATCGGCGCCGCCGGCATGGGCGTGACGTTTCGGGCCGGCGAGGGCGTCGGCACGGTCACGCGCGCCGGGCTGCCGATTGCACCGGCGAGCCCGCCATCAATCCGGTGCCCCGCCGCATGATCTACGACGCCATCGCCGAGGTCGCCGCCGCGGTCGGACGCGCCGCCGATGCGGAAGTCGAGATTTCGATTCCCGGCGGCGCAGCACTGGCGGCGAAAACGCTCAACGGCCGTCTCGGCATTGTCGGCGGCCTGTCGATCCTCGGCACAACGGGGATCGTCGTGCCCTATTCGTGCTCGGCATGGATCCATTCGATCCATTCCGGCATCGACGTGGCGCGCGCTGCCGGCCTCACCCATATCGCCGGGGCCACCGGCGCGAGTTCCGAGGCCGGCGTGCAAAAGCTCTACGGCCTGCCGGAGATCGCGCTGATCGACATGGGCGACTTTGTCGGCGGCATGCTGAAATATCTGCGCCGCCATCCGGTGCCGCGCATCACGATTGCCGGCGGCGTCGCCAAAATGACCAAGCTGGCGCAGGGCCTGACCGATCTGCACTCCAAGCGCGGCGAGGTCGATCTTGCCGAACTGGCGAACTTTGCCGCCGCCGCGGGTGGCGACACGACGTTGTGCCAACGCATTCTGGCTGCCAACACCGCCGCCGAAGCTTTCACGCTGGCGCAAGACGCCGGCATTGCGCTCGGCGACGCCGTGGCGCTGGCGGCGCAGCACACCGCCGAGGACGTTATCGCCGGCCGCGACATCGCCGTCGAGATCGTGCTGTTCGACCGCGAGCAAAATCTGGTCGGCCGCGCGCCGTTCAAGGATTAGGCGCAAGCTCACGCGGCGCCTCCGCGGAAGCGGCGGCGATAATCCGCGTCATAGAGCGCGCTGTCGCGGAAATCTTCTGCGGCGAGCGCGCGGCCGACAAGGATCAGCGCCGTGCGTTCGATCCGTGCTTCGGCGACCTTCGGCGCGATATCGGCGAGCGTGCCGCGAATGACGCGTTCTGCCGGCGTGCTCGCCTGCACCACCACGGCTGCCGGACAGTCGGCGCCGTAAAACGGCGTCAGTTCTTTGACGATCGCATCGATAGCGTGGATCGCCAGATGAATGACGAGCGTCGCGCCGCTGCCGGCAAAGGTGGCGAGTTTCTCGCCTTCCGGCATGCGCGAGGCGCGGCCGGATACGCGCGTCAACACTACGCTCTGCGCGACTTCGGGCACCGTGAGCTCGCATTGCAGCGCCGCCGCCGCGGCGGCAAAGGCCGGCACACCGGGCGTCAGCGTATAGGGAATGCCGCGGCGTTCGAGCCGGCGCATTTGTTCGGCGAGCGCCGAGTAGATCGAGAGGTCGCCGGACTGCAGCCGCGCGACGTCGCACCCGGCAGCCTGCGCGCTCACAAACTCGACTTCGATGTCATCGAGCGACAACGGCGCAGTGTCGATGATGCGCGCGCCGGGCGGACAATAGGCCAGCAATTCGCGCGGCACGATCGATCCGGCATAGAGGCAAACCGGGCAACGCGCGATAAGCTCGCGCCCGCGCACGGTAATGAGATCGGCCGCCCCGGGCCCGGCGCCGATAAAGTGCACCGTCATGGTTTGGTCCACAGCCATTGCGTGACCGGCATGGCGGCGCGCCAGCCGGATTTTTCGCCGACCGGCGCCGCGCGCGAAATCGCGATGCGGATCAATTCGCCGCCGAATGCGGCATGGCGGGCGAGCAGCAGCGCTTCGGTCTCCAACGTCACCGCATTGACCACGAGCCGGCCGCCGTGCGACAGCGCCCGCGCCGCGGCATCGAGCGTGCCCTGATCGCCGGCGCCGCCGCCGACGAAGATGGCATGCGGCGTTGCCAGGCCCGACAAGGCAGCCGGCGCCGCGCCTTCAATAATGTCGAGCCCGGGCACGCCGAACGCCGCCGCATTGCGGCGGATGCGCGCGGCGCGGTCGGCGCGGCGCTCGACCGCGATCGCGCGCATCGCCGGGTCGGCCAGCAGCCATTCGATCGCGACCGAGCCCGAGCCGGCGCCGATATCCCACAACAGCTCGCCACGGCGCGGCGCCAGCGACGACAACGTCACCGCGCGAATTTCGCGTTTGGTGATCTGGCCGTCGTGCTCGAACAGATTGTCGGCGAGGCCGGACGTTCGTGCCAGAACGCGGGCGTCAGGCGCCTCCGTCACTTCGATCGCAACGACATTGAGCGCATCCGTTGTGCCGAGGTCGAATCCTGCGGCCGTCGTGGCGCGGATGCGCTCCCGCGGGCCGCCGAGCGCTTCGAGCACGGTCAGGCGCGAGGCGCCGAAGCCGCTTTCGGTCAGCAGCCTTGCCAGCGCGGCCGGCCCGTCGCCGTCGGAGGTCAGCGCGAGAATATCCGAGGCGGGCTGCAAATGCGGGCGGATCAGGTCGAGCATGCGGCCGTGCAGGGACAGCAGCACCGTCCGCTGCAACGACCAGCCGAGTCGAGCCGCGGCGAGCGAAAAGGCCGACGGCGCCGACACGACGACCATCTCGCGCGCTTCGATGTGGCGCGCCAAGACCGCGCCGACGCCATAGTGGAACGGGTCGCCGGACGCGAGAACGCAAACCTGCCGGCCGCGATGGCGCATGACTTCTTCGGGCGCGTCGTCGAACGGGCTCGGCCAGGGCCGCGAAGCGCCGCGAATGAGCGGCGCCGCCAGCGCCAGGTGGCGTCGGCCGCCGAACACAATCTCCGCCGCCTCGATCAGGCCGCGCGCCACCGGGCTCAAACCCTCAACACCATCCTCGCCGATGCCGACAATGGACAGCCAGCGCGGCGATGCGGCAATGTCGAGCGGCAGCGGCTCAGGATTTTGCATGCCACGCGTCCTCATTCTCGGCGGCACCACCGAAGCGCGCCTGCTCGGCGAACGGCTTGCCAAGCGCGGCGATCTCGACGTGATGCTCTCGCTCGCCGGCCGCACCGCTTCGCCGGTCCCGCATGCGGTGCCGATCCGCGTCGGCGGCTTTGGCGGCGCCGCCGGCTTGGCCGATTATCTGGTTGTGGAGCGGATCGACGCCTTGATCGATGCCACACATCCTTACGCCAATATCATCTCGGAAAACGCTGCCGCCGCCGCCCGCCGAACCGCGGTGCCCTTCCTGGCGCTGCGCCGGCCAGCCTGGACTGCCGTCGCCGGGGATCGTTGGACCGAGGTGAACGACACCAGCGCGGCAGTGCGCGCCATCGGCGAAAAATCGCGCAGCGTTTTCGTCGCGCTCGGCCGCAACGAGCTGGCGCCGTTCACCGGTGCGCCGCGACACCGTTATCTGGTGCGCAGCGTCGATCCGGTCGATCCGCCGCTGTCGCTGCCGCACGTAGCCTACGTCACCGCGCGTGGACCGTTCAGCGAAGCCGACGATCGCGCGCTGATGACCGCCCACAAGATCGATGTCGTCATCGCCAAGAACAGCGGCGGCAGCGCGGCCTACGGCAAAATCGCGGCAGCCCGCGCGCTCGGCATCGACGTCATTCTGCTGCGCCGGCCGGCCGCGCCGGCAGCGCCGGCGGTCGAGACAATGGAGGACGCGATCGCCTGGCTCGATCATGCGCTCACCTCCGCCGCGGCACGCGGCGTATAGATCAGCGGCGGCCGCCCGGGCCGCGCGATCACGCGCGTTTCGCGGGTGCCGACGATGACCAGTGTCGCCATGTCGGCCGGCTTGGCATCGGCTTCACCAAGCGTCGTCACGCTCACATGCTCATCCGGCCGCCCCACGGCGCGGCCGAACACGACTGGCGTCGTTGCCGGCAATTGCCGGCGCAGCCGCTCGATCGCATTGCCGAACTGCCACGGCCGCGCCCGCGATACCGGATTGTAAAGCGCGATGACGAAGCCGGCGCCTGCGGCGGCATCGAGCCGGCGCTCGACCAAGTCCCAGGGCTTGAGATTATCGGACAGCGACAGCGCGCAGAAATCGTGGCCGAGCGGCGCACCGATTTTCGCCGCGACGGCGAGCATCGCGGTGACGCCGGGAATGAAAACGACCTCGAGCGCGCGCCAGGCGTCCGGGCCTGCTTCAATCGCTTCACAGATCGCGGCCGCCATGGCGAACACGCCCGGATCGCCGCCGGACACCACGGCGACATTCGCGCCAAGCGCGGCGTGGCGGAGCGCCGCGGCGGCGCGCGCGCGTTCCTCGCGATTGTCGGACGAATGGCGGCTCTGGCCGCCGCGCGCCGGCACGCGGTCGAGATAAGGCCCGTAGCCGTAGAGCGCTTCGGCATCGCGCAACGCAGCGTCGGCGTCCGGCGTCAGATAGCGCGGATCGCCCGGCCCCAGACCGACAACGGCGAGCCGGCCGCTCACGGTCGTTCCTCCCAGCCCGGCACCAGAACGACCGCGAAATACGGCGCCTCATCGTCGGACTTGGCGGACAGCGGAATCATTTTCTCTTCCGCCATGGTGCCGCGCTCGACATAGATGGCGCGCGGCAAACGGCCGCTGCGTGGCAAGCGCGCGGCGCAGTTTCGGCAAATGCCGGCCGACTTTCATCACCACCGCGGCGTCGGCCTCGGCGAGCCGCCGGGCCAGCTCACCTTCGGGGAGCGTCGCCGGCAGCACGGTAAAAACATCGTCGCCCTGGGCGATCGGCATCCCCGCCGCCGACCAGCAGCCGGACATGCCGGTGACGCCGGCCACGATTTCGGTCGGGAACCGCGCCGCCAGCCGTGTGTGCACGTGCATGTAGGAGCCATAGAACAGCGGGTCGCCCTCGCAGATCACCGCAACGGTTTTGCCGGCATCGAGCAAAGTGCGCGATTTTTTCCGCCGCGCCGTCGTAAAAATCACGGATCGCGTCGCGATAAGCGTCACACTCCTTCGGCTGTTCGGTGGTCACCGGATAGAGCAGCGGCAGTTCCACGACGCCGCCGCGCAAATGCTCCGCGACGGTCGCGCGCGAATGACTGGGATTGCCGGCCTTGGCGAAATGCGCGATCACATCGGCCTCGCCGAGCGCGCGCATCGCTTTCAATGTCAGCAACTCCGGATCGCCCGGGCCGACGCCGACGCCGATCAGCTTTGCCGCCGCTCATAGTCCGGACCTCGCCAAGGCATTGACCGCCGCCGCCGTCATGGCGCTGCCGCCGCCGCGGCCGCGCACGATGAGGAAGGGCACGCCGCGCGGATTTTCCGCGAGTGCCTCTTTTGCTTCGGCCGCACCGACAAAGCCGACCGGAATGCCGAGGATGGCGGCAGGCTTTGGCGCGCCGGCGTCGATCAGTTCGAGCAAGCGAAACAACGCCGTCGGCGCATTGCCGATGGCGACCACGGCGCCGCCGAGGCGGTCGAGCCATAGATCGAGCGCCGCCGCCGAGCGGGTGGTGTCGCTTTTTTCCGCGAGCACCGCCGTGCGCGGATCGCGAAGCGTGCAAATCACTTCGTTTCCGGCGGGAAGCCTGGCGCGGGTAATGCCGTGCGCCACCATCTCGGCGTCGCACAGGATCGGCGCGCCGGCGCCAAGCGCGCCGCGCGCCGCGGCGACGAGGCCGCCGCCGAACACGATCTGCCGCGCCGCGTCGACCTGGCCGCAGGCGTGAATCATGCGCACAGCGACACCGGCCTCATCGGCCGAGAACCGCGACAGATCGGCCTCGGCCCGGATAATGGCGAACGAGCGCTCATAGATTGCCGCGCCGTCGCGCAAATAGGCTGCGCGTTCAGACATGCGCGGCCTCCTGCTTTTGTTCGCGCGCGAATCGCGCAATCGCCATGGGCAGCTCGTTTGTTGCAACCACCGTGAACGGAGTATCGCGCGCCGCGCCGTCGGCGACCAGCGCGCAACCGCCCGGCGTGCCGACGACGGTCAGGGTGGCGGGCGCGGCCTGCGCGCAGCCTTTGGCGCAGCCGGAAATATGAACCGTAACAGCGCCGTCGGAATGCGGCGAGAGCTGCTCGGCAACGAGGGGCGCCAGCGCCCGCGCCGCGATATGCGCAAAGCCGCAGATTGGCGCGCCGGCACAAGCGACGACGCTCCGCCGTGGATCGTCGGCGCGCACGATAAAGCCGAGATTTTCCGCAGCAGCGGCGAATGCGGATGCGGCGCTGCGGCGGCAGACCGACCGCAATGAGCGCGCGCTCCGGCGCGGCGCGAAAGCCATCCGCGCCGGCATCCTTCGCCGCATCAGCCAGTTGTTCGAGGGCTGCTGCATCGGAATGACCGAACGCGAGGCCGATACCGCATGCCAGCGACCCATCGCGCAGACGATATGATCCGATAACCCGTTCATTCCCGCGCAAGCGGGAATCCACGGGCTCCGAGCCGGATATGAGAAGGCTGGAGATTGCAGCACGAAAAACTCTGGCCCCTTCGTTCGCGACAATATCGCGTGCGCGCTGATCGCGTCCGCGCTGTGCGATGACGGCAAGCAATTTCAGGGCGGTTTCGATGCCGTCAGCAAGCGCGACAAGGCCAAGAGGCGCGGCGCTTGCATCATCGCCGCCGACGGCGACGTGAAGCCCCACGTTGCCATCATGTGCTTGCGCGCGCAGTCGAATGTCGGCGGCGAATGCTTCAAGGCCAAGCGCTCCGCCGCCGTCGATTGCGACAGAAACCTTGGCGCCGAGTTTCGATCCAGGCGGTGAACGCGCCAAGGCGCCGCGCAATGCGGCGGCGAGCGCTAGACTGTCGAAAATTTCTTCGGCGTCGATCCCCGCCAGCGGGTCACACAAAACCGGAACACCGTCATCTGCCGCGATGCCGAGCGCGGCTATCTCGGCTGCGAATTGCGGCGCAGATCCGTCACTTAACCCGCGGACCTGGATGCTGCCACGCGACGTGATCTCGATGACGCCGTTGCCGTGCCGTCGCGCCGCCCGGCACAGTTCGGCGCATGCGGCGAGCGGGATCGTGCCGATCGGATAAAGCCGCACCAGCAAGCCGTCGCCGGTCGGCATCGGCGCCGACAGGCCGGGGCAAGCGCCGCGGCGGCGCGCGATCATGCCATGACCTCCGCTTGCAGCGCGGCCAGGCCGGCAGCGGTATCGTTACGGTGCGGATGCCAGAGACCGCGCCGCCGGGCAGCCTCAAGCCGTTCGGCGATCGCCGCTGCCGCAGCGGGATTCTCGCGCAGCAAAAAGTCGCGCACCCGGGCGTCGGCGATGTAGGCGTCATACAAAAGATCGAACAAGTTGCCGGCGACCGCGTTGGTGGTTTCCGCGAATGCCACAAGCCGGTCCACGGTTTCGGCAAGCTCGGCGGCGCCGCGCGCACCGTGGCGCATCTGCCCGGCGATAAAGCGCGGATTGACCGCCCGGGCGCGAACGATGCGCGCCAAAGCCGCCGACAGCGTCCGCGCCCGTGGCCGCTGCGGATCGGTCATATCGAGCATCACCAGATCGGCGGAACCGCCGAGCAGTTTCGCGGCCGCCGCAAAGCCGCCAACGAAAGCGGCATCCTCCGCGCCTTCCAACAGATCGCGTCCGGGATCGTCGCTGACGTGAACCAGCATATCTGCACCGGCAATGCGTTGCGCGAAGGCACCTGGCGCCGCATCCGCTTCGCCTTCGGCGCCGCCGTAAGCATGCGAAGCGGCGGCGAGATAGGCCGATCCGATGACTTCGATGTCAGCCTCCCCGCCGATCAGCTCCTCGATGCCCGCGCCATAGACGCCCGGCGCCGAGCCGAAAATGCGCTGCAGGCGCATTGCATTCGTGCCGTTGCCGCCGCGACACGCCGCGACCAGCGGATTTTCGTCATCGGTTTCGTCGCGTGCCGCCACCGCCTGCACCGCAGCGTCGATCAGCGCGATCTGCGCCGGGAACAGATCGCGGAACAGCCCGGAAATGCGCCACGTTACGTCGACGCGTGCGCGGCCGATCGCGGCGCAGGGCAGCACTTCAATGCCGGTGACGCGGCCGCTGGCATTGTCCCAGATCGGGCGGCAGCCGAGCAGCGCCAAGCCCTGCGCGATTTCCTCGCCGCCGGTGCGCAACGTGGCGCTGCCCCACAGATCGATCACCACCGCGCGGGGCATGTCGCCGTGCGTCTGCAGGTGTGCCCGCACGACTTCGTCGGCGGCGAGCCGGCCGAGCTCCACTGCGGTCGGAGTCGGCAGCGTGCGCGGATCGGCGGTAAAGAGATTGCGCCCGGTCGGCAGCACGTCGCGCCGCCCGCGCGCCGGAGCGCCGGCCGGACCCGGCGCAACGCGGCGGCCGTCAAGCGCGGCAAGCAGCGCCGCACGCTCGGCTGCGGCGCTCGCTTGCCACGCCGGGTCGTCGACGTCCGCGGCAGCGCGCCCGTAAATGTGCTGGCCGTCTTTGATCGCAAGGTCCTTGAGATCGCACAGCCAGGCATCGATGCGCCGGAGCGCTTCGTCGGGAGCGACTGCGCCGGCGCCCGCCGCGACACCGGCTTCCCGCGCCAGGCCGGTGCGCTGCGCGGTTTCGACGATGAGCTTGGCGAGCCGCTCGCGGCGGCGGCGGTCGAGCCCATCGGCCTGGGCATATTCGTCGAGCAAGAGCTCGAGTTGATGGGCGTCGCCGCTCGGCCCGCCGGCGATGAGCGGCGGCGGCAGATGGCCGATGGTCACACCGGCAATGCGCCGCTTGGCTTGCGCCGCCTCGCCCGGGTTGCTGACGATGAACGGATAGATTACCGGCAGGCATCCGACGACGATTTCGGGAAAGCACTCCGCGGAGAGCGCCACCGCTTTGCCGGGCAGCCATTCCAGCGTGCCATGCGCGCCCATGTGTATGAGCGCATCGACTTTCGCGGCGTGTTGCAGCCATAGCCCGAACGCGAGAAGCGCGTGCCGCGGCGGCAGCACCGGATCGTGATAATCGGCGCGCCGCTCGGCCGCCCGTCCGCGATCCGGCGGCAGCGCGACTAGGATATTGCCGAATTTTTTCGCGCGGAAATGAAACGCGCCATTGCGAAAATCAGCGTCGGCCGACGGCTCGCCCCAAGCGTCGCGCAACCGCGCTACCGCCGCACGCGGTAGCCGCGACAACAAGGTTTCGTATTGCGCCAGCGGCAGGGCTGCGTCTTCCGACCCGTGTGCGAGCGCATCAAACAGATCGCGCGGCGTTTGCGGCGCGTCGTGCACGGTGTAGCCGGCGGCGGCGAGGTCGTCTGCGGCTGCAATCACGCTCGCCGGCACGTCGAGGCCGACCGCATAGCCGGTGCGGCCTTTGGCGCCAGGATAATCCGGCATCAGTATCGCAACGCGCCGTTCGCGCCGCGGCAACGCGCGCAACCGAACAAGCGCGGCGATGCGATCGGCGACCATGGCGATGCGATCCGGCTCGGGCCGGCTCGCCAGCGCGGTGAAGGCGAGGCCCTCCTGCGGCGGCAGCGGATCCTTGAACGCCACGGCGCCGGCAAGGAGGCGGCCGTCAAGCTCCGGCAGCACGACATGCATCGCCAGATCGGCGGCACCGAGGCCGCGCGGACTGTCCAACCACGCGGCGCGCTTGGTGGTGGCGCCGACCACCTGCAAGACGGCGACGCCGGCGGCATCGAGCGCCGCCGGTTGATCGGCGCTGCCGCCCGCCGCGAAGGCCGTCATGGTGACGATCAAGGCCGGATCGAGCCGCGCGAGCGCTTGGCGCAGGAAGGCGTCGGCCGCGCCATCCTTCAGGCTGGTGACAAATAGCGGCGCCGGCGCGAGGCCGCGCGCGGCAAGCGCCGCGCACAGCATATCGATCGGCGCGGTATCGCCGGCGAAGAGCATAGCGCGATAAAACACGATGGGGATGATCGGCCGCTTCTGCTTTAGCGCTGCCACCAAACGGTCGAGCGTAACGGCGCCCTCGCCCGGCAAATAACCGGCCAAGCGCGGCACCGGCTGCGGGCTCGCGCAATTCGGTATCGCGTCCGGCATGACGCGCCAAACGACGCAGCAGCGCACGCAAGTTTTCCCGGCCGCCTTCGCGGAAATAGCGCAACAGCGTATCGAGCTCGTCAGGCGGCAGCGTCGAGGCGGCTTGGAGTTCTGGTGTCGTCGCGGTCTTCGCCTGGCAGCACGGCCAGCGCAATGTCGTGCTCGCGCGCCAGCGCCGCCAGCCGGTCGATGCCGTATTTCCACCAGTCCAGCCCGCCGAGCAGGCGAACCAGAATCACCTTGGCATGGGCGCCGACGCGGTCGATCCATAGATCGACCGACATCGGATGACGCAGATCGCGCAAATGCGCCAGCCGAACGCTGGGCAGGTTTTCGCGCTCGGCCTGCCACGCCGCGACTAGGCCAGCGAGGTCGCTGTCGGCGAACGACAAGATCGCGATGTCGCCCGGCGGCTGACGGAGATCGACCGCTTCGACGATTTCGTCGAGACCGGTTGAGCTCGTGGTGAGCAGATGCATCGCTTAACTCGACTGTTAGCCGGTGAGCGCCCGCCCGATGGCGGCGCGATCCAGTCCCTTCAGTCCAATAACCACGAGCTGGCCCTGGCGCGGCTCGGATGCCGCCCAAGGACGATCGTATTGATGCGACACCCGCGGCCCGACCGCCTGCACCAACAAGCGCAGCGGTTTGTCGGCGACCGCGGCAAAGCCCTTGACCCGCAACACGTCAAAACGCTCGGCAAGCGCGGCGACGCGCGCCGTCAGCGCCGCCGGATCGGCTACCTCGCCGAGCGGCACGACAAACGAGTCGAAATCGTCGTGATCGTGCTCCGCTTCGGCGTCATGCCGGGTGCGGCGATTGGCAATGTCCTCCTCGCTGCCGACGCCGAGACCGAGCAACAGCGCCTGGTCGACTTTGCCGTCGGTGACGGTGAGAACCTTCACGCTGCGCGGCAATGTGCGGTAGATCGTTGCCAACGCGGTTTGGATGCCGTCCTCGTCAAGCAGATCGCTTTTGTTGAGCACCACCAGATCGGCGCAGGCGACCTGGTCCTCGAAAACTTCCTCGATCGGATCGTCGTGTTCGAGCGCGGTGTCGGCAGCGCGCTGGCGCTTGAGCGCATCGAGATCGGCCGCGACGCGGCCGTCGGCGAGCGCCGCGCCATCGACCACGACGACGACGCCGTCGACGGTGACGCGGCTCTTGATCGCCGGCCAATGGAAGGCCTGGACCAGGGGTTTTGGCAGCGCCAGCCCCGAAGTCTCGATCACGATGTGCTCGACGCCGGCTTTGGCCAGAATAGCATCGAGCGCCGGCACGAATTCGTCCGCCACCGTGCAGCACAGGCAGCCATTGGCCAGTTCGACGATATTGTCTTCCGGACAGGCGGCACTGCCGCAGCCTTTGAGAATTTCACCGTCGATGCCGACATCGCCGAATTCGTTGACGATGACGGCAAGCCGGCGGCCTTGCGCATTGGCGATGAGGTGGCGGATCAGCGTGGTTTTGCCGGCGCCGAGAAAGCCGGTCACGATGGTACACGGAACGCGCGCCAGCCTGCCGTTCATGTTGTCGTTCATAGATCGGCCTCTTGAAAGTCGAGGGGAGGAACCCGCGCGATCAAGCCGCGCTTGAGAATGTCCGGCCGTCCGCGCCACGGCAGGATGCCGTCGCTCGACCCGGCGAGAAGCCGCGCGCCCTCGATCAGCGCGCCGGCGCAGCGTTCGTCGAGACCGCCGAACACATAGGTCCATGACCCGTTGGCGCGCATCGCAGCGCTCGGGCCGCGCGAGCAATTGGCAAAGCAGCGCAGCCGCCGCACCGTGACTTCGGTTCCGGCCGCCGCGCGCTCGGTGGCGTCGGCCAACAGCGCGCCAGGACGCGGTTCGCAATCCGGTTCGGAATCCTGTTGCCCCGGCCCGGCACGTGATGCAGACGTAAACCACCGGCGCCGCCGTCATCGCACGACCTCGATGCGCTCAATGGCCGGCCGGTCGAAGCCCTGCCAGCGATAGATCAGATAAGAAATGATCCAGCTGCCGATGAAAACGCCAATGACCAGATAACCAAAATTGGCGAGGCCATCGTTGAGATTGCCGACCATACCCCAGAAGCCGCCGACGAGGCCGAGCTTATCGGCGATCAAACCCAACGCCTCGATGCCGCCGATCAGGAAAGCGACCAGCGCGGAGATCGCGGTAATGGTGAGGTTATACCAGATTTTGCGGATCGGATTGAGGAACGCCCAGCCGTAGGCGCCGACCATCAGCACGCTGTCGGTGGTATCGATCAGCGTCATGCCCGCGGTGAATAACGCGGGAAACAACATCACGGTGCCCAGGCTCATGCCGCCCGAGGCTTGAGTGGCGGCGACGGTGAACAGCGTGATTTCGGTCGCGGTGTCGAAGCCGAGCCCGAACAGAAAGCCGATCGGGAACATCTGCCAGCTGCGCGACACCATGCGGAACAACGGCCGGAAGATGCGGGCGAGAAAGCCACGGCCCGAGAGCAGAAGATCGAGCTCATGGTCGGCGACCGCTTCGCCGCGGCGGGCGCGGCGGAAACTGCGCCACACCGCGCGCAGAATCACCAGATTGATCGCGGCGATGGCGAGGAGGAAGAACGCCGAGGCGCCGGTGCCGATGATGCTGCCGATCTCCTTGAAAGGATGCAGCCGGCCTTCCAGCGCGAAGGCCAGCCCGACGATCACCGCTACCGAAATGGAGACGACCAGGGAGTGTCCGAGCGAGAAAAACAGTCCGACCGAGACCGGCCGTTTGCCTTCCTGCATCAGCTTGCGCACGACGTTGTCGATGGCGGCGATGTGATCGGCATCGACGGCGTGTCGCAGCCCAAGCACATAAGCCAGGAACGCGGTGCCAAGCAGCGTCGGCCGGCCGGCGAAAGCAATCACCGCCCAAGTCCACACCACCGCGTTTACGGCCAGCAGCAGAGCGTAGATCGCTATGATTTTCGCACGTTGATCGGCCGATGCATCATCGACCGCGGACTTCAGAAAAGTGAGCACGAAACATCCTCGCATGCCTGGCGTCGGCGCGAGCGAGGACCGAAAGACTTAAAGCGTCTTTCGGATCATCCACGGATACACCCCGACCCGCGTTTGTCGCGTCGACACGGCCGATGGCAGGTCTCCTGGCTCGCGGATCGTCGCCTCGCCCTGCCTTCCCGGCGTTTATTCGAGCATGTTCCCGATCATGCTCGAGCGCCAGTGGCTCAACCGGACGAGACTACCCGCTCACAGTTGCGGGGGCAGCTGCGGATTTGGCCTGAAGCTTGCGCCCAAAAGGCATTCGCCCAGACCGCACCGCATTCCCTATTCACCCTCAGTGGGAGGGACCATCGATGCGCTAGTGATAGATTTCGCCGGGCGGCCCTGTCAATCTGCCGGCCAAGCTTCTGATCGCAAAGGATCATGTCGAACGCAGCAAAATATCACTCTCGTCCTCGGTGGCGCACGTTCGGGCAAAAGCCGCTATGCCGAGAGCGCGATCGCCACGTTGCCGCCGCCATGGCAGCCGCCTTGGGCCTATCTGGCGACGGCGGCGGCCGGCGACGCGGAGATGGCCGCGCGCATCGCCGCGCATCGGGCGCGGCGCGGGCCGCAATGGCGGACCGTCGAGGCGCCGACGGATCTCGCGGCAGCGCTCAAATCGTGCCGCACGGCGCCGGTGCTGGTCGATTGCCTGACGCTGTGGCTGTCGAATCTGATGTTGGCGGAGGCTGATATCGACGCCGAGATGGCGCTGCTCGAACAAACGCTGGCGGCCGCGAACGCGCCGGTCGTGCTGGTCGCCAACGAAGTCGGCTCCGGCATCGTTCCGGATAATCCGCTCGGCCGGCGGTTCCGCGATCTGCAGGGCATTCTCAACCAGCGCATGGCGGCGCGCGCCGATCGCGTCGTCCTCGTCGTCGCCGGATTGCCGCTCGCCATAAAGGGAAAGTTGTAGAGTGATGTCATGACGCAAGCGATCGATGACGCCGAAGCGGAACGGCATCGCGCCAAGATGGCCAAGCGCAAGGCCGTGCAAGACGCCGAAGTCGCGGAAAAGACGATCGAGAAGGGTTTGCTCATCGTCCATACCGGCACCGGCAAGGGAAAATCCACGGCGGCCTTCGGGCTTGCTTTGCGCATGCTCGGCCGCGGCCATCGCGTCGGCGTGGTGCAGTTCATCAAAGGCGCCTGGCATTCGGCGGAGCGCGACGCGCTGGCCAAATTCGACGAACAACTCGTCTGGCACACGATGGGCGAGGGTTTTACCTGGGAAACCCAGGATCGCGCCCGCGACATCGCCGCCGCCGAGCGCGCCTGGGGCAAAGCGCGCGAACTGATGGCCGATCCGAGCTTTCGCGATGATCGTGCTCGATGAGCTCAATATCGCGTTGCGCTACGATTATCTCGATCTCGCCACCGTCGTCGCCGCGCTCACGGCGCGGCGGCCCGGACTGCACGTGGTGGTGACCGGGCGCAACGCCAAGCCGGAACTGGTCGCCGCCGCCGATCTCGTCACCGAGATGACGCTGGTGAAGCACCATTTCGCTGCCGGCGTAAAGGCCCAAGCCGGCATCGAGTTTTAGCGCATGATCCGGAAAAGTGGGAACCGGTTTTCCGAAAAGATCATGCGCAATCAAAAGATGATGTGCATCGTTTTGACCGCACCAGACAGGCGCTAGCTCCATGCCGGCGCGCGCGCTGATGTTCCAGGGCACCGGCTCCGACGTCGGCAAGTCGCTCATCGTCGCCGGGCTGGCGCGCGCCTTCACGCTGCGCGGGCTTAGCGTGCGCCCGTTCAAGCCGCAGAACATGTCGAACAATGCCGCGGTGACGGCGGATGGCGGCGAGATCGGGCGCGCCCAGGCGTTGCAGGCCCGCGCGGCGCGCGTGCCGCCAAGCGTGCATATGAATCCGGTGCTGCTGAAACCGCAGAGCGAAATCGGCGCCCAGATCGTCGTGCAGGGCCGCGTTTATGGCAGCGCCAAGGCCGCCGCCTATCAGCACATGAAGCAGGATCTGTTGCCCTTCGTGCTCGACAGCTACGAACGGCTGCGTGGCGAGGCCGATATCGTTCTGGTCGAGGGCGCCGGCAGCGCCGCCGAAGTCAATCTGCGGGCAAACGACATCGCCAATATGGGCTTCGCGCGCGCCGCCGCCGTGCCGGTCGTGCTGATCGGCGACATTGACCGCGGCGGCGTGATCGCAAGCCTCGCCGGCACCAAAGCCGTGATCGCGGCCGACGATGCCGCCTTGATCCGCGGCTTCATCGTCAACAAATTCCGCGGCGATGCGGCATTGTTTGCGGACGGCATGGCGCGCATCGCGCAATTGACCGGATGGCAGCCGCTCGGGCTGGTGCCGCACTTTCCCGATGCGCGACTATTGCCGGCGGAAGATGCGCTGGCGCTGGAGGCGAGCCATCCGGCGAAAGCGCAGGCCAAGCTGCGCATCGCGGTGCCGATCCTGCCGCACATCGCCAATTTCGACGATCTCGATCCGCTCGAGGCCGAGCCCGCGGTCGAACTCGTCCGCGTGCGGCCCGGCGCGGCGCTGCCTGGCGACGCCGATCTGATCGTTCTGGCCGGATCGAAATCGACCATCGCCGATCTCACGGCGCTGCGCGCGGCGGGATTCGACGTCGATATCGCCGCGCACCGGCGCCGCGGTGGAGCTGTTTTGGGCCTGTGCGGCGGCTATCAGATGATGGGGCGCATCGATCGCCGATCCCGACGGCATCGAAGGTCCGCCGGCCGAGCTCGACGGCCTTGGCCTGCTCGACGTCGAAACGACGCTGTCGGCGGAAAAGCGCCTCGAACCGGTGCGCGGCATCACTGCCGATGGCGCGCCGTTTGCCGGCTACGAGATGCATATGGGTGTGACCGCGGGGCCGGACTGCGAGCGGCCTTTTGCACGGCTCGCTGACGGTTCGCCCGAGGGCGCGGTAGCGCCGGATCGGCGAGCGATCGGAACTTACATCCACGGCCTGTTTGCCGACGACCGCCAGCGCGCGGCCTGGCTGAGCGCGATTTGGCGCCGGAGCACCAAACATCGCTTACGACGATCTCGATCGAGCGTACGCTCGATGCGCTTGCTGCGCATCTCGCCGCCCATCTCGATCTCGACTCGCTCCTTAAGCTGGCGCGATGAAGAACATCGCCAATGACGGCAAGGAGCGCGATGAGGATCGCGTCGGCGCGTGCGATAAAGCGCGAGCGCGTTGCGAATGTCGGCAGCGGTTGCCTCCCAACGGCCGCCGCCCATGACGCGCATCGTCGACGCGCACGCCGCCGTAAATCCGCGGGCCGGCAAGCGAGAGGCCGAGCGCTCCGGCCATGGCCGCTTCGGGATACCCGGCATTGGGCGAGCGGTGCCGCGGCGCGTCGAGCCAGACGGTACGCCACGCTTGAATGGAAGAGACGTCCTTGCCGAGCGCCGCCGCCGCAATAAGCAGCAGCGCCGCAAGCCGCGATGCCGGCAGATTGACCAGATCGTCGAGCCGCGCCGCCGCCCAGCCGAACGCCGCATGACGCTCGGTGCGGTGGCCGATCATACTGTCGGCGGTGTTGATCGCTTTGTAGACTGCGACGCCAGGGAGCCCGGCAATCGCCAGCCACAGCACCGGGCGCGACCACGGCATCGGAGAAATTTTCGGCAAGGCTCTCGATTGCCGCGCGGGCGACGCCGGGCGCATCGAGTACCGCAGTATCGCGGCCGACAATGTGCGACACTGCGTTGCGGCCGGCGTCGAGATCCTCGGCTTCGAGCGCGCTGGCGACGGCCGCCACATGCCGGTGCAGGCTGCGTTGCGCGAGCAATGTGCTGGCCGCAGAGCGCGACGATGAATAGGCCGAACGGCAGACGGAAAAGTTCGCGCTCGATGACGAAAGCAGATCAGGCCGACGACCACGACAACGATCAGGAGCGCCACGGCCGCCGGCCAAACGCCGCGTTGGCGCGCCGGCAGCATCGCGGTTGAGCGCACGGTCGAGTTCGCCGATCAGGGCGCCGATCCAGGTCACCGGATGGCCGATGGCGGCCGTCAGCGGCTGCGGATAACCGAGGCAGAGCTCGATCAGCATGGCGAGAAGCGCAAGCGCGACGGACATGTTCCCCTTCGGCGACTCCGACGAACCGCTTGTGCACGGCCGGCTCGCTGCACGGCGGCGATCTTGCCGCCGCACGGCGCCTGTTTCCGGACGCCCCCGAACCTTTCGTCGACCTTTCGACCGGGATCAATCCTAACCCATATCCGGTGCCGCGTTTGCCAGCCGAGATGTTTCGCCCGCCTGCCCGAGCCGGGCGGTTCTCGAAGAGCTCGCCGATGCCGCGGCGACAGCCTATGGCGCGCCTGTCCGCGGCCCACGTGATGCCGGCGCCGGGGACGCAGATTTTGCTGCCGCTGGTTTGCGGCCTGGTGCCGGCCGGGCCGGGCCGCGATTCTGGCGCCGACTTATTCCGAGCACGCGCGCGCCGCGGCGCTCGCCGGCACACGCCGTCGCCGAGGTGTCACGATCTCGGCGCCATCGGCGACGCCGACCTCGTGACCGTTACCAATCCCAATAATCCGAACGGCCGGCTGTTCGCCAACGACGATTTGCTGGCTGTCGCCAAGGCGCTGCAGCTGCGCGCGGCGGCGTGCTTGTGGTCGACGAGGCATTCATGGATGTCGGGCCGCCGGGCGCGAGCCTCGCCCCGCGAGATCGGCCGCGGCAACATCGTCGTGCTGCGCTCGTTCGGCAAATTTTTCGGGCTCGCCGGGCTGCGGCTCGGCTTTGCGCTTGCCGCGCCGCCGCTTGCCGCACGGCTTACGGCGTTGCTCGGCCCCTGGGCGGTTTCCGGTCCGGCGCTGGCCGTCGGCACCAAGGCGCTGGCCGATCGGGATGGATCGAAAAAACGCGGCGCCGCCTTGCCGAGGCCGCGGCGAGGCTGGATGCGATCTTGAATGGCGCGGGCCTCGATATTGTCGGCGGCACGACGCTGTTTCGGCTGAGCCGGACTGCAAGCGGCCGACGCATTGTTCCGCCATCTCGGCCGCGCCGGCATTCTGACGCGCGCTTTCCCCGATCGGCCCGCCTGGCTGCGCTTCGGTCTGCCGGCAGGCGAGCCGGAGTGGCGGCGGTTGCAGATTGCGATGGCCGAGTTTCGCGACAGCCGCTAGGCTTCGAGCGATGAAAGCGCGTCTGCGTCCGCAAACCGAAGCCGCCGCGCCGGCGCAGCCGGCGGCCGAATTCGATCACGCGTTCCGCGCGCGCCTGCACGACCTTCTGGTCTGGCGGCGAGACGTTCGCCGCTTCCGGCGCGAGGCGTTGCCGAACGGCACGCTCGAAGACTCTGATCGAGCTCGCCAGTCTCGCGCCTTCGGTGGGATTGAGCCAGCCGTGGCGCTTTGTCATCGTCGAAGACCCGACGCTGCGCGCCGCCATCCGAAACAATTTTGAAAGCTGCAACGCACAAGCGCTGGCCGCCCAGGACTCGCAGCGCGCCAGTTCCTATGCGCGGCTCAAGCTTGCCGGCTTGGCAGAGGCGCCCGCGCATTTTGCCGTCTTTGCCGATCGTTCGACCGACGCAGGGCCACGGTCTCGGCCGCCACACCATGCCGGAGATGATCGAATATTCCGCGGTGACCGCGGTGCATACAATTTGGCTTGCGGCGCGCGCCCAGGGCATCGGCATGGGCTGGGTCTCGATCCTCGATCCGGGGGCTGTCGCCGAAATTCTTAATGTGCCCGCGGAATGGAAATTCATCGGCTATTTTTGTCTCGGCTATCCGCAGGCCGACGACACCGTCCCGGAACTCGAACAGTCGGGATGGGAGCAACGACGGCGGCCGGCGTCGACCATCATCCGGCGCTGAACAAGATTAACTCTGACAATCTGAATGTGCCAAAACAGGGCACGTGCCCTGGCACTCGCCTTGCTCACTCTCCAGTCGACGTGTGCGCCTGTTCCGGAACGACAATGCGTCCCCGATCGGCTTGCGCATACGCGGTGCAAAAGGCGCGCGACCGATGACGCGAAATCGGCGCGCGCTTAAGGGAGAGAGCGGTGTTAACCTTGAGCTGTGTCAGAGTGGCTCTGGCCTCGCGACAAGCGGTGCTGATCGGCGCCGCCGCGATCCTATCAATTGTAGCAGCGGCGACGAGCTTGAGCGCGGCCTATGCCGACGGCGTGGCCGCCGGCGGCTGCGTCGGCGGCGGCGGTTCGTTCAACTGCGTCGTGCGCTGGGGCGACGGCCGGGGATCCTTATATCAGGACGGTGCCGCAGCCCACTGACGAAGCCGAACGGACGCATGCGGCCGAACGCGATCGCAAGTGGCAAGACCGCTGCAAGCCGACGATCGCGCAAGATCGCTACGGCGTTCCGCGATACCAGTATTCAGCGGCGGGCTGCGAGTTCGGCGTCATCCAGTAACGGAGCGCCGCGAGGCGATATTCAGCGATAGTTGTTTGCCGACTTCGCGGTCCGTTCCGGATGCCGCCAAGCGGCGACCGGCGTCTTGACCGCGCCCGGCAGGTATTTGGCGACAACGATCGGATCGAGCTGGCTGAGCGCGCTGTCCGGCAAGCGATACCAAGTTTCGTCGCGTCCGAACAATGCGATGCCGAGATAACCGCGAACCGTCAGCGTCTGACCGTCGGGGCTCACCCGCATCATGGCGCTGTAGATATTGCCGTCGCGCGGATCGAGGATGTTGCCGTCGTGGTATTCCAGACCGTTCCGCTTCATATCCCTGATCAAGGAAAGCCCGAGCAGCGGCTGATCCTTGCGGTCGTCGCGGCAGCTCGAACAAATCGGATTTGTGGGGTCGGCCGGCCGTAGAAACAGCTTTGCGATAGCGCCTTCATACGAACCGTTTTGCTCGACGAACAAGAACCAGCCTACCGAATTACCAGTGTCCGGGTCGACCTTCTGCCACAGACCGGCGACCGACGGTTCCGTTGCCGGCGCGGAATGCGCGATGCCGATCAGCACGGCGAATGACGCCACCAATGTTACCATGAGCAGTTTTGTCGAATGCATTGCCAAGGTCCTCTCCATTCGCCGTCGTCGATACAAATCGCTGCGCCGACATTGATGGCGGAGAATTATTACTCGTTCCACAATGCGGTGATTTAAGGACGCCGTCGTTCCAGGAATCGCCATAGTGTGCGAACCGAGAACGGACTGCTCGCTGACTGGGAACTTAATCTGCCCAGCCTCGTTCAGCCTTACGGCCAATTATTCGGCGCCGTCCCGGTGTTCTCGCTTGCAATAGCCCGGCCAGCTTCTCATGATTGTAGCCGATAATCGCGTTCCAATATTGAAGCTCGGGATTTAAGGCTTATGCGGCGCTTTAATGCCATGCCGCGTTTCAATTCGCCCACCAGTTTGGCGCTCGCGAATTTGCGCGGCGTCGTCATCCTGATCGTGCTCGCCTTCCATGCGATGCTCGCCTATCTCAATTGGATTCCGGCAACCGGTTCCGGCTTCGACACTCCGCCTTACGACTGGCGGGCCTTCCCGATCATCGACAGCCACCGTTTCTTCGGTTTCGACCTCGTTTGCGCCTGGCAGGACGTCTATCTGATGTCGCTGATGTTCTTTCTGTCCGGCCTGTTTGTGTGGCCGAGCCTGGTGCGCAAAAAGGAATGGGCATTCTTGCGCGACCGCGTGCTACGGCTCGGTCTGCCCTTTGCTTTCGGCATCGCCATTGTCATTCCGGCGGCCGTCTATCCCGCCTACCGATTGACCGCGGCCGATCCGGGCATCGCCGGCTATTGGCACGGCCTGCGGGCGCTGCCGTTCTGGCCGAACGGGCCGCTGTGGTTTCTCTGGCAGCTCTTGGCGCTGAACTTCATGGCCGCCGGACTGCGCTTTGTCGCGCCCGAGGCGATACCGGCGCTCGGCCGCTGGTCGGCCGCTGCCGATAAAAATCTCGTTCGCTATTTCGGCGCACTGCTTGCTGCCTCGGCGCTGGCCTATGTCCCTTTGGCCGTCGCGTTTACGCCGTGGGCCTGGTCCAATTCCGGACTTTTCGCCGCCCAGTTTTGCCGCCCGGCGCTCTATGCGGTTTATTTCTTTGCCGGGATAGGAATAGGCGCCGCCGGCATCGAGCGCAGCTTGATCGCGGTTGACGGTATCGTGGCGCGCCGCTGGGTTGCCGCGCTCGCAGCCGCGCTTGGCACGTTATTTCTCTGGATGGGATTGACGGCGCTGACGATGCAGCATGGCGCATCGCTCGGCGTCGAGATTGCGGCCGATCTGAGTTTCGTGCCGGCTTGCGCCGCCGGTTGCTTTTGCCTCATCGCCGTCTGCCTGCGGTTTGCGACCGGCGCTTCGCGACTTCTCGGCTATTTGTCCGCCAACGCCTATGGTATCTATCTTGTGCACTATGTCTTCATCGTCTGGCTGCAATACGCGCTGCTAGCTGCGCCGTTGTTCGCCATCGTCAAGGCCGGCTTGGTTTTCACCGGCACGCTCATTTTGAGTTTGGCGACGACGTTCGCCGTACAGCGCATACCTTGGGGCGCCCGCCTTATCGGCACGCCGCCGACGCGCCGTCGCGACGTCCTGATTGCCCGAAGGACGCATGATCGCCGTCGGGGACGTGGCTATCGGAGTTCTATCCGCTCGTGATGCAATCCGCGTTCGCTCGCGGTGATCAGCGGCATGAGCCGCCGACGTTCGACCTGACACGGCAAATCGCGCCGGGAATTGCCATCGATTCGCAAAAAGGTTTGAACACGGCCACGCCAATGTTATGTGGTCGCAGCAACCTCGTGGCCGCGTGCTTGCCGGCGCGGTTTCCAAGACGTTTCCGTGACAACAATCCTGCATGGCTGAGCGCGAAGCATGCGATTGATCGTCCCAATTTCGGTCGGCCGCTGGGGCCGCCTGTTCAGCCGCTGGGACGTCCTCGCGGTGCTTTTGATCTTCGGCTTGCTGGTCTTCCTGGCGGAGGCGAGCCGCCATCTGTTCGAGCCGCTCACCTCGCTGCGGCAGCAGCCGCTGTCGCTCGATCCGCACAATCTGCCCGAATATGCCGCGCGCACCACGCTGCGCATGCTGATCGCCATGGTGGCGTCGCTGTTGTTCACCTTCACCTATGCGACGCTCGCCGCCAAAAACCACACCGCCGAGCGCATCCTCATTCCGCTGCTCGACATCCTGCAATCGGTGCCGATCCTCGGCTTCATCTCGGTCACGGTGGTGTTCTTCATGGCGCTGGCGCCCGGACGCGTACTGGGCGCCGAATTCGCCGCGATCTTCGCGATTTTCACCAGCCAGGCCTGGAACATGGCGTTCAGCTTCTATCAGTCGCTGCGCACCGTGCCGACCGAGCTGCAAGAGGCGTCGCGCAATTTCCGGCTCAGCCCGTGGATGACTTTCTGGCGGCTCGACGTGCCGTTCGCCATGCCGCAGCTGATCTGGAACATGATGATGTCGATGTCGGGGAGCTGGTTCTTCGTCGTCGCGTCCGAAGCCATCAGCGTCGGCAACACCACGGTGACGCTGCCCGGCGTCGGCTCCTACATCGCGCTCGCCATCGAAAAGCAGGATATGGGCGCAGTGATGTGGGCGATCGGCACCATGCTGATCGTGATCCTGATCTACGACCAGATCCTGTTCCGGCCGCTGGTGGCGTGGGCCGACCGCTTCCGCTTCGAGCAGGAGGCCGGCATGGTGCCGCCGCGCTCCTGGGTGTTCGACGTGCTGCGCCAGTCCCGCATCGTCGAGCGGATGACGGAACCGCTCGCCAAGCTGTGGCGGCGAACGTTTCGCCCCCGGGCCCGACAAGCCGAAGCCCGTGGAACAGCCGCCGCGCTTCGATCGCGGCAGGATCGCATTCCAGCTGCTCGGCGTGATCGTCATCGCGCTCGCCGCCATCGCGCTGTGGCAGAGTGTGCGCTTCTGTGGTCACCGGTATCACGCTATCCGATATCGGCACCGTGACCCTGTTGGGGCTCGCCACGCTCACCCGCGTCGTCGTGCTGATCGCCATCGCCAGCGCTATCTGGGTGCCGATCGGGGTGTGGGTCGGCACGCGCCCGCGCGCCGCCGAAATCGATCCAGCCGGTGGCGCAATTTCTCGCCGCCTTTCCGGCGAACCTGCTGTTTCCGATCGTCGTCTCGGGGATCGTCGCCTGGCGGCTCGATCCGAATATCTGGCTCTCGCCCGCTGATGATCCTCGGCACGCAATGGTACATTCTGTTCAACGTCATCGCCGGCGCCGCGGCGATCCCCGCGGAGCTGCGCGCGGTCGGTGCAAATTTCCGCGTGCGCGGCTGGCTGTGGTGGCGGCGCATCGCCCTGCCGGCGGTGCTGCCATATTATGTGACCGGCGCGATCACCGCTTCCGGCGGCTCATGGAATGCGAGCATCGTCGCCGAGGTCGCGTCCTGGGGCAAGGAACATCTGCAAGCCTTCGGGCTCGGCGCCTATATTGCGCAGCAGACCGACGCCGGCGATTTTCATCGCATCGTGCTCGGCATCGCCGTGATGAGCCTGTTCGTGGTCGTCATCAATCGCGTGTTCTGGCGTCCGCTCTACTTCTATGCGGAACGCAAATTCCGGCTCGGATGAGGCTCTGACATGTCCGCCCTGCTCGACATTCACGAACTGCGCCAAACCTTCCCACGCGCCGACGGCGGCGAGCTATTGGTGCTCGACGGCGTCGAGCTCACCCTCAACGAAGGTCAGATCGTTGGCCTCCTCGGCCGCACCGGTTCGGGCAAATCGACTTTGCTGCGGCTGATCGCCGGGCTGGCGCAGCCTTCGGGCGGAACCGTCACCTATCTCGGCAAGCCGGTGCACGAGCCGGCCGACGGCATCGCCATGGTATTCCAGGGTTTTGCGCTGTTTCCCTGGCTGACGGTTCTGGAAAACGTGCAGCTCGGCCTCGAAGCGCTCGGCCTGCCGGAACCGGAAATCCGCAAGCGCGCGCTGGCGGCGATCGATCTGATCGGGCTCGACGGCTACGAGTCGGCGTTTCCGCGCGAGTTGTCCGGTGGCATGCGCCAGCGCGTCGGTTTTGCCCGCGCGCTCGTCGTGCATCCGAACATTCTGCTGATGGACGAGCCATTCTCGGCGCTCGACGTGCTGACCGCCGAAACGTTGCGCACCGACTTTCTCGAACTGTGGGGCGACGGCAAGCTGCCGATCAAGGGCGTGATCCTGGTCACGCACAATATCGAGGAAGCGGTGCTGATGTGCGACCGCATCCTTCTGTTCTCGACCAATCCGGGCCGCATCGTCAGCGAGATCGCCGTCACCCTGAAACAGCCGCGCAATCGGCTCGATCCGCAGTTCCACGATCTGGTCGAGAGGATCTACGTGGCCATGACCTCCCGCACGCCGACCCCGCTGCAGATCGGCACGGGGCCCGCCACCACCATCAACACGGCGTTGCCGCGCGTCTCGGCCAACCTGTTCTCGGGTCTCCTCGAAACCCTCGCCGCGCCGCCGTTCAACGGCCGGGCTGACCTGCCGGTGCTCGCCGACGAACTGCATCTGGAAGCCGACGAGCTGTTCCCGGTCGCCGACGCGCTGCAAATGTTCCGTTTCGCGGAAATCGAAGGCGGCGACATCAAGCTCACCGATATTGGCAAGCAGTTCGCCGAATTGGGCACCGACGACCGCAAGAAGCTGTTCCAGCGCCAGCTGTTGTCCTATGTCCCGTTGGCCGCGCACATCCGCCATGTGCTCCAGGATCGCGCCAACCATGTCGCGCCGAAGAGCCGGTTCTTCGACGAGCTGGAAGATCACATGAGCACGGAGGACGCCGAGCAGACGCTGCGTTCGGTGATCGCCTGGGGCCGCTACGCCGAAGCCTTCGCCTATGACGACAATTCCGGCATGTTCAGCCTGGAAAATCCGACCTGATCTTTCGCTCGCGCCGGATCACGCCGGCGGCGGCAGGAAAACGACCTCGTGCTTGGCGGACAGCGCGACGACCTCGTCGGGCTTCTGTTCTTTCATGGCGTGAATGGCCCAGAACAAGTCGTAGAGCTTGCGCGTCGGCGCCACCCAGAAGAAGCATTTCACCGGCTGGTCGGACTTGTTGAAAATGCCGTGCGGGATGCCCATCGGCAGCCGAATGAGATCGCCCGCGGTGGCGACGAAATCCCTGCCGTCGAGCATCAGGTCGAAGCGGCCCTCGAACATGTAGATGAATTCATCCTGGGTGGGATGAATGTGCGGCGGCACGAAGGTGCCGGGCGGGAAGGTCGCGTGCCAGGAGAACGACGCTTCGTTCAAGGCTTTCGGCACGTAGGTCTGGCCCAGAATATTCCAAACGATTCCGTCGATTCCGGTGCCTGCTTTGGTGATTCCTGCGGTCAGCGCTTGCATGCCGTTGCTCCAATGATTTTGCCGGCTCGGTTTGCCGCCGTGTGCGCCATTCAAACACGAACGCGGCGGCGCAGAAACGATTCCGTGAGGCCGCCGATCGGCCATTTCGCGACAGCGTAAACGCCGCTACGATAGGGGCAACGGGTCGGCCGCGACCGCGCCGGGGATGACCGGCAGTTTTGCGGCTAGCCTCTTGACGGTGCACGCTGTTTTCCGAAAATCGCCCTCCGCGCGGCCGCGGCGGGCGATTCCGGGATCGGTGTGAAAAGCGAGGGCGATGATGTCAATACTGCCAAGCACGGAAGGCGGCGCGCGTTGGCGCTGGCTGCTCCTGGGATCGTTGGCGCTCAACTTGTTCTTCGTCGGCGCGGCGGGCGCCGTCGCTATCCGCTATTCCGGTCCAGTGCCGCTGACGCCCATTGCGCGCATCGACCACAGCCTGGCCGGCCGACTTGACCGCATCGCGGCCAAACTGCCGCCGGGCGACGCTGAAGTGTTGCGCGCGCAGCTTCGTGATGGGGAATTGAAAGTCGCAGCCGCCGAGGCCGACCTTCGCCTGTCGCAAGAAGAGGTGCGCAAGACTTTACGCGCGCAGCCGTTCGATGCCGAGGCGATGCGGACCGCGATGGCGGCAAGCCGCGTCGCGCACGACAATTTCGATCAGGTCATGCACGACACGATCGCCGCCGCCGCCGCCAAAATGTCGGTCGTCGGCCGGACCACGCTGGCGGATTGGCGGACCGAGCACCGCGACGACGCGCGCCCCGCTGGAACTTTTTGAATCTGTTAGGCCGCGCTGCGGCGGCCTTGCGTCGCGATCGCCAGCAATGCGCGTTCGGCGATGGTGTCGGCGAGATCGGACTGACGCCGCGATTCGAGCGTCGCATCGGCGAGCTCCGACATCGCGCTGAGAAGTCGCGCGGCAGTCCAATTCCTCAACGCGGCCTCGATTGCAGTCTTACGGCGAAATTGCCCCGGCGGCATCGCCGCATCGAGCGAAAAACCCGAACGCTCTTCGATCGACAGTCGCCATTTGTGCAATTGCGCAACGTGACGCTGCGCCGCAAACAGCAAAGATCCGGCGCTGGTGCCCGCAGTGCGTGCCTTGGCGAGCTGAGCTTCGACTTCGGCCGGACGGCCGGCGAATGCCGAGTCGACGATATCATCGAGCGCCAGCGCCGAAGCGTCGGAAACCACCGCGGCCACGTCCTCCACGCCGACTTGCTTGCCATCCTTGGCCGCGGCCGAAAGCATAAAGCGCGAGCTTGCGGATCTCGCCGCGCGAGGCGGCGCGGTCGCCGCCGAGCAACGGGATCAGCAGCGCGCGCGCTTCGGGCGTCAGGGTCAAGCCGGCGGCACGCATCTCATCGTCGATCAGCCGCGCCCGGTCGCGCTCGTTGTCCGCGTAGCACGGCAGCGCCGCCGCGTTCTTGGCGCGCTCGCACAGCGCGCGCAGCGGCGCGTTGCGGCGCAGATCGCCGGCCTCGATGACGACGCGGCATCCGCCGGCCGGCAACGCCAATACCGCCTCGACCGCGGGCGCGATGTTGCGGTTGCCGGCCTTGACCCAGACGGCGCGGCGGCCGCCGAACAGCGGCATGGTCTGCGCCTCATCGACCAGGCGCGTCGGCTCGGCGGCGATCGCCTCGCCGTCAAGCCGCGCCAGCGCGAACGGATCGTTCACGTCGTCGACGGACGCCTTGATCAGTGCATTGACGCGCTCGCTGACCAGGCCGGCGTCCGGTCCGAACACCAGGACGACCGGCCGCGCCAAGTCGGGACGCGCGACGAAGGCGTCGACATCAGCGGCTTTGACGGCAACCATAAGGGGTCAGGTCCCGGCGACGAAATACGACGCCAGCCTGTTGCGGATCGCATCGGCGGCCGTTTGCACGGCGCGGTCTTCGGCGTCGCGCTGCGCGCGCTGGACGGCAAAACGCTGCTCCTGACCGGGCGAGTCATAGTCGACATTGGCAAAAGTGGAATCCTTCAACACGACTTTGCCGGTGGCGACTTCCACGAGCTGATAGCTCACCTGGACGCCGGCGACTTGCGCCGTCGGGCGGCCGCTTGAGGGGTCGACGATGACGGTAAATCCGCCCTGCGACACGGTAACATCGAGCCGATGGGTCGGCGAGCTTGCGCCGGCGCCGCCGTAGAGATCGAACTGCAACGCATTGTGCACGCCGACCGCGAGGCGGGCCTGCGGCGTGCCCTGGCGTGTCGGGATCGGAGCGATCTGCACTTCGGCGAGCTTATCTTTGATGCTTTCGCCGCCGACCGACGGATGCGACCCGTAAAGCGGCTCGAAGCAGCCGGACAGGAGGCTTGCTGCGCCCAAAATGATCGCGAGCCGCAGCAGCACAGCCGCGCATAGCGCAGCGCTGGGTGACGGTCACACCACCACATTGACGATCCGTCCCGGCACGATGATCACCCGCTTCGGCGCCTTGCCGTCGAGCGCCGTTTTTACCGCATCGAGCGCAGGACGGCAGCCTCGATTTCGGATTGCCGGCGTCGCGCGCCACGGTGACCTCGGCGCGCTTCTTGCCGTTGACTTGCACCGGCAGGGTCACCGTATTCTCGACCAGCAGCGCGGCGCTCGACCTGCGGCCACGCGGCTTGCGCGACGAGCGTGTCATGACCGAGCGCGGCCCAGCATTCCTCGGCGAGATGCGGCATCATGGGCGCAAATAATTGCACAAGAATCTTAACCGCCTCGCGCATCGCCCAGCGGAAATCGGGCGCGGAGGCAGCCCCCTCATCTGACCCGGTCTGTCGGACCCCATATCGCCGATTACGTCATTGAGCGCATTGGCGAATTCGTAAATCGCCGCGACACAAACATTGAAGTGTAGCTTTTCAATGTCATCGCTGACGCGGGCCAAAGCCCGGTGCGCCGCCTTACGCAGCGTCATTGCCAATGGCGAGAAGCTTGCCGGCCGCTCGGCCGGCGCCGCTTTGGCGATGTCCGCCGCCTCGCCAACCAGCCGCCACAGCCGCTGGGCGAACCGCCAGGCGCCTTGGACGCCGCGCTCGGTCCATTCCACGTCGCGATCCGGCGGCGAGTCCGACAGCATGAACCAGCGCGCCACGTCGGCGCCGTAGGCCTCGATGATCTCATCGGGGTCGACGGTGTTGCGCTTCGACTTCGACATTTTCTCGATGGCGCCGATTTCGACCGGTTCGCCGGTGGCGGCCAAAGTGGCGCGGCGAACGTCGCCGTCGCTGTCGATCTTCACTTCCGCCGGCGCCGCCCATTCGCCGCTCTTGGTGCGATAGGTCTCGTGCACGACCATGCCCTGGGTGAACAGGCCGGCAAACGGCTCGTCGAGGCCAACATGACCGGTTGCTTTCATGGCGCGGGTAAAGAAGCGCGAATAAAGCAAATGCAAAATCGCGTGCTCGATGCCGCCGATATATTGGTCGACCGGCATCCAGGCATCGACCATCGGCCGATCGGTCGGCGCGCTTTTGATCCACGGATCGGTGAAGCGCTCGAAATACCACGACGAGTCGACGAAGGTGTCCATGGTGTCGGTCTCGCGCGTGGCCTTGCCGCCGCATTGCGGGCAGGTCGACGTGCTTCCAGGTCGGATGATGATCGAGCGGATTGCCGGGCCGGTCGAAGGTCACGTCCTCCGGCAGCGTCACCGGCAAATCCTTTTCCGGCACCGGCACCACGCCGCAGTTCGTCGCAATGAATGATCGGGATCGGGCAGCCCCAATAGCGCTGCCGTGAAATGCCCCAATCGCGCAGCCGGAAATTAATTTGACGTTGAGCAACCGGCTTGTTGCCCGCGACTCTCCTTCTCCAGCCGCCGCGCCACTTCCTCTTTCGCCTGCGCAATGGTCATGCCGTCGAGGAAACGCGAATTGATCATGCGGCCGTCGCCGTCGTAAGCCGTGTCGGTGATGACGAAGGTCTTCGGGTCCTGACCCGGCGGACAGACCACCGGCACATTGCCGAGACCATATTTGTTGACGAAATCGAGATCGCGCTGATCGTGCGCCGGGCAGCCGAAAATGGCGCCGGTGCCGTATTCCATCAAAATAAAGTTCGCCACATAGACCGGCAGTGTCCAGTTCGGATCGAACGGATGAATCGCCTTCATTCCGGTGTCGAAGCCGAGCTTCTCGGCGGTGTCGATCTCGGCTTGCGCGGTGCCGCGATGGCGGCACTCCTCAATGAATTTGGCAAGCGCCGGATTTTTCGCCGCCGCCGCGGCCGCCAGCGGATGATCCGGCGCCAGCGCCATGAATTTGGCGCCGAACAAAGTGTCCGGCCGCGTGGTGAAGATTTCCAGCTCGCTTTCGCCGTTCGGCGTGGTCTTTTGATCGAGCGCGAAGCGGATCAACAAGCCCTCGCGAGCGGCCGATCCAGTTTTTCTGCATCAGCCGGACTTTTTCCGGCCAGCGGTCGAGCGTATCGAGCGCGTCGAGCAGCTCCTCGGAATATTTCGTGATCTTGAAGACCCACTGGTTCATCTCGCGCTGCTCGACCAGCGCGCCGGAGCGCCAGCCGCGCCCCTCGATGACCTGCTCGTTCGCCAGCACGGTCTGATCGACCGGATCCCAGTTCAGTTTGCGCTTCTCGCGCTCGACCAGGCCGGCGCCTAGAAAATCGAGAAACATTTTCTGCTGATGCTTGTAATAGGCCGGATCGCAGGTGGCGATCTCGCGGCTCCAATCGAGCGACAGCCCCATCGATTTGAGCTGCGTCTTCATCGCCGCGATATTCTCGTAGGTCCACGTTTTGGGATGGATCTTGCGCTCCATGGCGGCGTTCTCGGCCGGCATGCCGAAGGCGTCCCAGCCCATCGGATGCAGCACGTTCATGCCCGCTCGCGCGCTTGTAGCGCGCCACCACGTCGCCCATCGTGTAATTGCGGACGTGGCCCATATGGATGCGCCCCGACGGATAGGGGAACATTTCCAACACGTAATATTTCGGCCGCGGGTCGGCGTTCTTCGTGGCGAAGATTGAGCGCTCGTCCCAGATTTTCTGCCAGCGCGCCTCGGCGTCGCGGGCGTTGTAGCGGTCAGGCCTCGCTGGCCGCACCCGGAAGCTTTCTAAGCGGGCATGTAGAGATTTAGCTCTCTCATTTACTTCGGCGATGTCATCAGCCACGAGCCTTGCTAAAGGCGTGGAGGCACTTGCGATTGGTGCCCCAAGATTTTCGATCACAAATTTGATTGCATCCATCGTCTCGTTGAAACGCTTATGTAAGACGGGCTCATGATGGGCCAGCCGATTTCTCGACTGATAAATCTGTTCGAGTCTGTCTGCTACGTCGGATCGTTTGACTGTTTTGTTAGGAAAGACCTTTTTAAGCGTCGTTCGCCACAGGTATTGCTCGTAATGAGGTCCGAATAAACGTTTCCAGAAATAGAGAGTAAGTTCAGCTATTACCTTACCTTCGGAAACTGAGAATCTTAGAGCGTCTTTTTTGTGCGCGATCTGTGTGCGAAAGCTGTGCGGGTCGCCCTTTCGGAAAAGCCAGCGTATCTAAATCACTTTTTTGCGCTTGTGTGAGTTTGGAATATGCAGCACGCCGTGCGCTGTCCAGTGCCCCGCTGATGTTTTTCTTCTCCCGGTCTTTCCATACGAAGGGCTTTGGTGGATGGAGTAGCCAGTCTGAAACACCGAAGTGTGCACTCAGGTTCTCGGAAATAGCATTTCGCAAAGCGATCTCGATGACCGCTATTACGACCATTAATGAAGCGCCAAGCTTGAGTGTCTCTTGGTGAATTTCGATTGCGATCCGCGTAGAGCCTGTAAGCTGAGTAAGCGCACCAAGACGCTCTGGCGAAATGAGCAGGGTCGAGATCCGCAACATCTTCTTCGTGGATCGGCATTGACTTTTTAGCCCAGAGACCCTATTTTGGCAGATGAAAAGCCGGGATCAGATTGGCAGTTGCCCTCACGGGCGGACAAATCCTCGGCTTCCCAATTGAAGGGCCCCTTAATAGGGGCCCTTTTTGTTAATGACCCTATTACCACCTGCCAGGCGCACATTGAGGGTGACCGCGTCGCCCAGTATGTAGTTTCGCCTTGGGAACATTCCCGGGCATCGCGGACTATTCGGATTAAAGCCGCCGGACGTGACACGAAAGCCTGCAATTGGTCAACGGGTTGAAGCCTAAGGCGGCTGTCGCGTAGAAAGCCCGAAATGCAATACACCACCCTTGGCCGCACCGGCCTGCGCGTCAGCGTCGCCGGGCTCGGCACCGGCGGCTTTTCCCGGATGGGGCTCAAATCCGGCAAGACCGAGGACGAAGCCGCGCGGCTCATCCTCGACGCCGCCGAACTCGGCATCAATTTCATCGACACCGCGCCGCCCTATGGCACCGAGGGTGTGGTCGGCAAGGCGCTCAAATCGTTGCCGCGCGACAAAGTCGTGGTCGCGACCAAATCCAGCGTTCGGCGCAACGGCGAATGGTGGACGCCGCAACGCATGGTCGAAAGCCTCGACAATTCGCTCCGCCTGATGGGCACCGATTATGTCGACGTGTTCAATCTGCACGGCGTCGAGCCGCAAATGTACGATTATGCGCTGAACACTCTCGGTCCGGCGCTGATCGCGCAGCAGGAGAAGGGCAAGATCCGGCATATCGGGCTGACCGAGAACCCGATCGTCGATTTCACCAACGAAACACTCAAGCGCGCGCTGCAGGATTCGATCTGGGAAGTCTTCATGGTCGGCTTCCACATGATGCACCAGGGCGCGCGGGACAACGTGTTTCCGGCCACGCGCGAAAAAGGCGTCGGCACGCTGTTGATGTTCGCGGTGCGCAGCATCTTCGCCGATCCGCCGCGCGTCGCCCGCGAGATGAAGGAGCTGGCCGCCAAGGGGCTGGTCGAGCCATGGCTCGGCGACACCGACGACCCGCTCGGCTTTCTCCTGCACGAGGCCGGCGCGGCCAACATGATCGAGGCGGCCTACCGCTTCGCGCGGCATGAGCCCGGCGTCGATGTCGTGCTGTTCGGCACCGGCGACGCCGAGCATCTGCGGACCAACGTCGCCTCGCTCCTCAAGCCGCCATTGCCGGACGCCGACCGCGCCAAGCTCGCGGCGCTGTTCGGCCATCTCCAAGGCATCGGGCTCGACGGCCATCAGGGCCGCGCCCGATAGTTTTCAGCGCACCGCGCCGGCGGCATCGCGGCGCAACACCTTGCCGGGCAGCGCGCCGGTATGGACCGCGTTTTCGACAACCGGCACGCCGTTGACCAGCACGGTGGTGCGCGCCCCGCTCGGATAGCGATGCGGATCGGCGTAGGTCGCCCGCTCCTCGAAGTCGGCGGCATCGAACACCGTCACGTCGGCGCGATAACCGACCCGGAGCAGGCCGCGGTCGGCGAGCTTGAGCGCCCGGGCGGTCGCCCCGGTCATCTTGTGGATTGCCGTTTCGAGCGGGATCAAAGCAAGCTGCCGCGCATAATGGCTCAAGACGCGAGGAAACGTGCCGTAGAATCGCGGATGCGGGATGCCCTGGGCGGTGATGCCGTAATCGGCGACGCAATTGCCGTCCGAGCCGACCAACGCGAACGGCGAGCGGATCATGTCGCGGACGTCGTCCTCGGCAATCGAGATCACCAGCACGCGGGTCGCGCCGCGATCCTCGATCAGATAATCGCAGAGCACGTCGATCGGATCGGCGGCGCGTTCGCGCGCCAGCTCGGCGATGCTACGGCGCGCGTATTGCGGCAGATGCGGCGAGATCGAAATCCGCACGCAATCCCAATCCGGAATGCGGCCCCAATTGTTCAGCCCATCGCGCGCGATCTCGGCGCGGATCCGTGCGCGCGTCTCCGGCAGCTTTAGACGCGCCAGCATGTCGGGCACGCCGCCCGACTGCACCCATTGCGGCAGCAGATTTTTCAGCGGATTGCTGCCGACATTATAAGGATAGGAGTCGCAATCGACGTCGACGCCGCGGGCCTTGGCCGCGGCGATCATGTCCAAGGCCTTTGCCGCTTTGCCCCAATTGTCGAGGCCGGAGCATTTGAAATGCACGATCTCGACATGAAGCTTGCAAGCCTCGGCGACGTCGATTGCTTCTTGCAGCGCGTCGAGCACCTTGTTCGATTCGTCGCGCAGATGCGTGAAATAGCCGCCGTTATGGCGCTTGACGACGCGGCACAGCGCGACGATTTCGTCCGGCGCCGCATAAGAGCCCGGCGCCGTGAACAAGCCGGTGGAAAATCCGAGTGCGCCGGCCCGCAAGCCGTCTTCGAGCAGATCGCTCATCGCCTGGCAGTTCGCCCGCAGTCGGCGGGCGGTCGGCCATGCCCATGACCATCAGGCGCAGCGTATTGTGGCCGACCAGCATGCCGGCGTTCACGGCGGTCGCCGGGAAGCTGTCGAGATAATGCGGAAAGCTTGTTTCGCGAAACGGCAGCCACGGCGCGCTCGGCGACAGGTAATCGCGCAACAGCTCGACCTTTCCCGGCAGCACCGGCGCGACGGAAAAGCCGCAATGGCCGATGATCTCGGTGGTGACGCCTTGGCGCACCTTGCTTTCGGCCTTGGGATTGATCGGCAGCGTGAAATCCGAATGCGTCTTGATGTCGATAAAGCCGGGCGCGACCGCGAGACCCGACACGTCGATTTCGCGATGGGCTTGGCCCGGCGCATCGCCGAGGGCGGCAATGCGGCCGTCGGCAATGGCGAGGTCGCCGCGTTGTCCGGGCCGCCCGCTGCCGTCGTAGAGCGTGCCGCCGCGCAAGATCAGGTCGTACATCGGGCCGATCCGCTGAGATTATGAGGTTCGCACATCATTCCGGATGATCTTCCGGCCAGCCGTTGCAATGGGCGCGCTCGTGGCGGACATAGGCGCGCAAATCCTTCACCGGGCCGTTACGCGGAATGACGAGGTAGCATTTGTTTTTGATCACCCAGGAGCAGGCATCGGCATGCGCGCCCATATGCGCGCAGGCTTGCCGCGCTTCTTGCAGCGGCAGCACGCGTTCGATCACCGGCCCGGCATAAGGGATGATTGTAACGCTGCGGCGGTTCGAGGACATAGATCGGCATGGTCCGTTGCCTCACGCGAGTTCTTCGGCGATCCACGCCGTGATCGACCGCCGCGTCGGCGACCAACCGAGCGCGGCCGCAGCTTTGCCACGCACGCGGCTGTTGGAGCCGAGCGAATAGACCGCCGTGGCGCGGCCCCAGGCCGCGATCGCTTCCTCCGCCGGCCAGGATTGCGCGGCGCCGAGATCAAGCCGCGCGGCGATGGCCTTGGCGATTTCGCCCAATGCCTCTTCGCCGCTTTCCACATACAAGAAGCTGCCGGCCGGCGCTTTGGTCAGCGCAAGCACGTAAAGCGCCGCAACGTCGGCGATATGCACGTTCGACCAGCGGTTCAGTCCGCGCCCGATATAGCGCACCACGCCCGACGCCTTGGCCTGGCGCACCAGCGCCGGGATCTGCACGCTCTGCGCCGGCGGCCCCAAGGCGTGTGTCAAGGCGTGGCCGTAGATCATGGTGTTGCAGAGCACGATGCCGCGTGCGGCGAGCACCAGCCGGTCGATGGCGACGCGCGCGGCCTTGTCGGCGAGCGGCGCGATCGGCTCGCCTTCGTGAAAGATGCGATCGGACGGCTCGCCCATGGCGAGGTCGGCGACGATGCTCGAGCCGCTGGAATGGATGAAGGCCTTGCCGGAACCGGCTAGTGCGGCGAGCAGGGCCTCGACCGCGCCGCGATGATCGCTCGATGCGGCGTTGACGACGGCGTCGGCGGCGCGGGCCTCCTCGCGCAGCAATGCGGCATCGTCGAGCGAGCCGACCACCGGCTCGACGCCGTGCGCCGCGACCGTGTCGGCCTTGGCCTTATCGCGAACCAGGCCGCGCACGCGATGGCCCGCGGCGATCAGCGCCGCCGCCGCCGCGCCGCCGATATAGCCGTTCGCTCCGGTGAGGAAGATGCGCATCCGGCGTTTCTCCTGTACTCCCGTAGGCGGGGCAATGTGGACGCGTCAAATCGTTCTCGCGGCGCGCCGGAGCGTCCGAGTTTTGCAAAAGGCCTGTCACGAATCTCCCCCAACCAAAGGGGAGTGCAGCGCCGGGAGGCGCCAGGGTCTTGGCCGCGCCACGCGGGCGAATGTTGCCACTCGCTCGCGCTTCGGGCGCGGCGCGCGCCACAGGACGATCCGCTTGCGCGAACCGCCTGCTTCGGGCGCGCTGCGCCTCCCGGCGCTCCACCCGCGGCTCTCGCCGGGGCGGCCGGCCGCCACGGCTTCGAACCGCACCCGCCGCAGCTTTGGGCTCGCCTCCGGAGGCGCGCCTCGCCGTGCGGGATTTTGATTCGCTCACAACGTATCAATTCGGTGACAATGTCAAGAGTGGTCACCGATTGTACAAGGAGTGACGTCACCCGTCTACTCGTCCTGGGTTTCGAGGAGCTTGTCATGGGCCGGCGACAGCAGGCCGGACCCGTCTCAACCCAGGCTACAACCCCTTGCCGACAATCGAAATATCGCTGCCATCCCGATAGGCCGGATTCTTCCAGCCGTTCTCGTCGTAATCGGCCATGCATTTTTCGACCAGCGCTTCCATCTGCTTGAGCCGGCCGGAGAACTGCGCCTGCTGCAGCTGGAAGACGCGAATGAGCTCGTGGCTGCCGGAATAGTTCATCTCGTAGAGCTCGTGGCGGGCGCCGAACTCGGTGCCGATGGCGTCCCATAAGAGCTTCATGATCTTGATGCGCTCCTTGTAGTCGATGCCGTTCGAGCCGCGCACATATTTGGCGAGATATTTGTCGACCTCGGGATTCTTAAAATCGAGCGCATGCGACGGCAGGTAGATCAACCCGGAGGCGACCACCTTTTCGACGATGTTGCGCACCGCCGGATAGGCTTCGGTCATGAACAGCCGGTAGGTCGCCGAGCCCTGCGAATTCGGCAGCACCGCGCCGTTGACCCACGGCTCGGGATTGCAGGCCATGGCATCCGTGAGCGACCAAAAAAGATTCCTCCAGCCGATCACTTCGCCGATCTGCGCCTGCACGCCGCGAAACTCCTCGACGCCGGTGGCGCGCGCGGCCTTGTAGAGAAGCGCTGAGATGAAATCGAGCTTGACCGCGAGCCTCGTGCAGCCCTGCATGGTGAAGCCGTTGAAGAAACCCGACTTCGGATAAAAATTCTTCAGCCGATCGATGTCGCGATGGATCAGCACGTTCTCCCAGGGGATGAACGCATTGTCGAACACGAAAATCGCGTCGTTCTCGTCATAGCGCGACGTCAGCGGATAATCCCACGGCGACCCTGTCGCGGCGGCGGCCAATTCATAAGACGGCCGGCAGATCAATTTGATGCCCGGCGTGTTCATTGGCGCGATGAACATCACCACCATGGCCGGATCGGTGATCTCCTGGCCCATGTTCTGGCCGAGGAAATTGTAATTGGTCAGCGCCGAATTGGTGGCGACGACTTTGGCGCCGGAGACGTAAATCCCGGCGTCGGTCTCTTTCTGAATGGTGATGTAGACGTCCTTGACCTGTTCGACCGGCTTGTTGCGGTCGATCGGCGGATTGACCAGCGCGTGGTTGAGGAACAGCACCGCTTCCTGGCCGCGCTTGTACCAGGCGCGGGCATTGTCGGCGAACTTGCCGTAGAACTCGGCGTTGGCGCCGAGCGTGTTGAGGAAGGCGGCCTTGTAATCGGGGCTGCTGCCGAGCCAGCCGTAGCTGATGCGGGCCCAGGCGGCGATGGCGTCGCGCTGCGCGATGACGTCGTCGCGCGAGCGCGCCACCTTGAAGAATTTCATGGTGTAGCCGCCGGAGCCGGTATCGGTCGGCGCGGTGAGCACGTCCTTGGTCGCCTTGTCGTGCAGCGCGTCGTACAGCAGCGCCACCGAGCGGGCCGAATTGCGGAACGCCGGATGCTCGGTGACGTCCTTGACCCGCTCGCCGTAAATATAAATCTCGCGGCCGTCGCGCAGCGATTCCAGAAACTCGGCGCCGGTGAACGGGCGCTTCTTGTCGGCGATCAGGTCTTCGGGATGCTGGGGCATTAGTTCCTCCGATTACGCGTCATTCCGGGGCCGAGCCAACGGTCGGCCGAGTGGCCGGCCCGATGACAGGCTACGCGGAGCCCGGAATCCATAACCACTGTCAGCGAATATGATTCGGACTTGCCGCTGCGCGGCAATCCGGAATGACGGCCGCTTATCCCTTCGCGCGCTGGCAGGCTTCCCACAGGCTTTGCGCGGTGGCCGGCATTTCCAGATGCGCGCCGGCGCCGTTGGGGATGGCGTCGGCCACCGCGTTCATCACCGCGGCGATCGCCGCCGTGGTGCCGGCTTCGCCGACGCCCTTGACGCCGAGCGGATTGGTGGTGGCGGGCACATTATGCATCGCTTCGCGCAGCGGAGGCATGTCCTCGGCGCGCGGCATGGCGTAGTCCATGAACGAGCCGGTGACGAGCTGGCCGGAGTCGCTGTCGTAGACCGTGCGCTCCATCAGCGCCTGGCCGAGGCCGGAGGCGATGGCGCCGTGGAGCTGGCCGGCGACGATCATGGTGTCGAGCGGATTGCCGCAATCGTCGACCGCGGCATAGCTCACGACCTGCATGTGCCCGGTCGCCGGATCGATCTCGACCTCGGCGATGTGCACGCCGTTCGGGAACGTCTGCGGCGTCTCGCTGACCGTTTTGGTGTCGAGGTCCTCGGCAACCTCGCCGCGTTTTTTCATCTCGGCAGCACGCGCGGCGACGTCGAACAGCGAGACGCGGCGGTCGGTGCCGACCACTTCGAACGCGCCGTTCTTATAGGCGATGTCGGCCTCGCCGGCTTCGAGCATGGTCGCGGCGATCGGCTTGCCTTTGGCAAGGATCGCATCGATCGCCTTGACCACCGAATGGCTCACCGTCATGCCCGAGCGCGAGCCGACCGAGGCATAGCCCGGCAGCTCGTTTGCTGAATCGCCGTGGCGATGCGGAATTTTTTCCGGAGGAATGCCAAGCCGCTCGCCGATCAGGCGCGGAGAACACCGTGGCGTGGCCCTGCCCGGTGTTCTGCACATTGAGCCGCAGCTGCAGCGTTTCGTTACCCGGAAATTCCAGCAGAGCGCTTTCGATCGGCGAGCCGCCGGCATGTTCGAGCATGCAGCAGATGCCGAGGCCGCGAAATTTGCCGCGCTTTTGCGCCTCGCGCCGGCGCTGCTTGAAGTTTTGGTAATCGGCAAGCTCCAGCGCCTTGTCGAGGATCGGCTCGAAGTCGCCGGAATCGATGACGGTGCCGACCTGGGTCTTGTACGGGAAAGGCCGACTTTTTGATCAGGTTGCGCCGCCGCAGCCTGACCGGATCGATGCCGGTGACGCGCGCCGCTTCGTCAACCACGCGTTCGAGAGCATAAATCGATTCCGGCCGGCCGGCGCCGCGATAGGGCGCCGTCGGCAGCGTGTTGGTGTAGGCGCATTGCACGCCGATATCGATCTTGGGAATATCGTACATGCCGGGCAGGCAGCGGGTGAAGGAGAGCGTCGGGATATTGGCGCCGATGGCGCCGAGATAAGCGCCCATATTGCCGACGCTGCGGATGCGCAGCGCCAGAAATTTTCCCCTCTCGTCGAGCGCCAATTCCACTTCCGAAAACGTATCGCGCGCCTGATTGTCGGACAGGAACGCTTCGGAGCGGCCTGACATCCAATGCACCGGGCGGCCGAGTTTCTTCGCGGCCATCAGCAGCGCCATATATTCCGGATAGGCCGAGGTTTTGAGCCCGAACGCGCCGCCGACGTCCTCGGTGATGACGCGCAATTTCTCCTTCGGCCAATTCATGATGCCGAGAATGTTGTCGCGCATGGCGCCGGCACTCTGCGAGCAGGTGCGCAGCGTAAAGGCGTCGCGCGCGGCGTCGTAGCTTGCTGTGGCGCCGCGCGGCTCCATCGAGGCGACGCAGAGGCGCTGATTCATCTCGGCGATGCGCGCGACAAATTTAGCCGAGGCGAAAATGCGCTCGACCTCGGCGGCATTGGCGGCCGGATCGGCGGCCGGTCCCGGCCAATCGACCGCGAGATTGTTGGGCGTCTCCGGCCAGATCTGCGGCGCGCCGGTTTTGAGCGCATCGCGCGCGTCGGTCACCGGCGTGAGCGGCTCGTATTCGACATTGACGAATTCGCTGGCGTCTTGCGCCGTCAGCGCGCGGTCGGCGACCACCATGGCCACGGCTTCGCCGATGTGCAGCACGCGATCTTTGGCCAGTGCCGGCCGGCTGCGTGACGACGAGCTTTGACGCCGTTGCGGCCCGGCAGCGGCGGGTGCCGCGAAATATTGCCGATGCCGTCCATGTCGGCCGCGGTCAATACCGCGATGACGCCGGGCATGCCCGCAGCGCCCGCCGTTTCGACGCTGACGACGCGGGCGAAGGCATGCGGCGAGCGCACGAAATAGGCATAGGCCTGGTTCGGCAGTCGGCGCGTCGGCGACGTAGCGGCCGTGGCCGCGGACCAGAACGTCGTCCTCGACGCGGCCGTGGAAGGAATGCGCAGTAGCTTCGGCGGTAGCGTCCATGCTGGGTTCCGGGGGTGTTTGGTCGGGTGTTAGGGCGGCCCTTTATAGCGGAAAGTGGCGCGGGAAAACCCACCCCTCAAGCTCCTTGAACGACTGCGCCCGCATAGCTTGCATGCTTCTTCGGGTTATGCGCAAAACACGCCGCGCCAGCCCGGGAGAGAATATGACAGTGGCCCAGAAGATTCGCACCATCGACACCCATACCCACATCCTTGCCGACGCGACCATCAAGCTCCTGCATAAGGAGATCCCGCAACTCGGGCTCAAGCTCACCCCCTATGACGACGACAATTCGGTGATCGAAGTCGCCGGCGTGCCGTACCGGCCGTTTCCGCGCGGCGGCCATAATATCGAGCGGCGCTTTGCCGACATGGACGCCGCCGAGGTCGATGTGCATCTGCTGTCGGTGTCGCCGCAGACCTGGCTCTATAATCAGGACGCCGCCGTCACCATTGCCGCCGCGACCATCCAGAACGACGAGATCGCGCGGCTTTGCAAGGAACATCCCGACCGTTTCGCCGGCATCGCCACGCTGCCGATGCAGGCGCCGGACAAGGCCGCCGACGAATTGCGCCGCGCCATGACAAAACTCGGGCTGCATGGCGCCATGATCGCCTCGAACGTCAACGGCAAGAATCTCGACGATCCGAGCTTCGAGCCGGTCTGGGCGGCGGCGGCCGAGCTCGACGCCTTCATGGTGATCCATCCCGGCAATATCGCCGGCGCCGACCGGCTGCGCTCTTATTATCTCAACAACCTGATCGGCAATCCGCTCGACACCACCATCGCCGCGGCGTGCCTGATCTTCGGCGGCGTGATGGAGCGTTATCCCAAGCTCGATTTCGTCATGGTGCATGCCGGCGGCTTCGTGCCGTATCAAGGCGGCGCGCTGGGTGCACGGCTGGGAGGTGCGGCCGGAGCCGAAACTGCATCTGAAACATTCGCCGCAGCGCTATCTCGACCGCTTGCGCTACGACACCATCACCCACGCCAAGGCGCCGCTGGAATTTCTGATCGGCTCGGCCGGCGCCGACCGCGTCTTCCTCGGCAGCGACTATCCCTATGACATGGGCACCGGCGAATGCGTGCGGCAGGTCAAGGCCGCCAATATCTCCGCCGCCGACCGCGACAAAATTCTCGGCGCTCATGCGGCGGCGATCTTGGGGAAGAAGCGCGCCCACGCAACGGCATAGCGGCATGGACGACCAAACAAACCTGCTGCGCATCCCCGCGCGCGCCACGCGGGCGCTGATCGCGGACTGCTTCGCGGCTGCCGGCTTGCCGCCGACCGACGCCGCACGTTGCGCCGAGCTGATGACAGAGGCCGATCTTACCGGCGCCGACGGCCATGGCATTTTCCGGCTGCCGCAATATGTGCGGCGGCTCAAAGCCGGCGGCTTCAACAAGCAGCCGAACATCACGGTGACGAAGACCGCGCCGGCGACCGCGCTGGTCGACGGCGACAACGGCATGGGCCATCTGGTCATGTCGCGCGCCACCAACGAGGCGATCGCGCATAGCCCGCGAAGCGGGCGTCTCCTGGGTCGGCGTGCGCCGCTCCAACCACGCCGGGCCGGCCGGGCTTTATGCCGAAATGCCGGCGGCCGCACGGCATGATCGGTTTCTATGCCGCGGTCGCCAATGCCAATCACATGGCGACCTGGGGCGGCGCCGATCTGCTGCTCGGCACCAATCCGCTCGCCATCGGCGTGCCGTCCGGCGGCAAGCCGCTGGTGTTCGACATGGCGACCTCGATCGTCGCCTACGGCACGGTGAAGAAATACGCGCTGCGCGGGCTGACCATGCCGGAAGGCTGGTTCGTCAAGCCGGAAAGCGGCGAAGCCATCACCGATCCGGCCAAATCCGGCGAGGGCATTCTGCTGCCGATGGGCGAATATAAAGGCTCAGGGCTGGCGCTGATGATCGGGCTTCTGGCCGGCGTGCTCAACGGCGCCGCCTTCGGCCGCGACGTGGTCGACTTCAATGCCGACGACGAGAGCGAGACCAATACCGGGCACTTCATCGTCGCGGTCGATATCGCGCGCTTTCTGCCGGTGAAAACCTTCACCGCGGAAGTCGACCGCCATGTCCGCGATTTGCGCGCCTCGAAGCGCCTGCCCGGCGTCGACGCCATCCGCCTGCCGGGCGACCGCCGGGCCGAATGCCGCGACGAGCGCCTGCGCGACGGCGTGCCGATCGCCGCGCCGCTGTTGGCGCAGCTCGACAAGCTTGCCGCCGAGCTGAAAGTAAAACCGCTGCGCGAGCGTTAAACGCGACGCCAAGTCACAAGACGCTACGAGCGCGGGAACTTGACTCCGCTCTGCCCACCGCCCACTGTTTGGGCGAAAGCCCACAGAAAACGCAAGCGGAGGCGACGCGTCATGGTGTTGACCAAGAGACAATTGATTTCCACGGCCGCAGCGGCCGGCTCGGCGGCAGTGCTGGCGCCGATGCGGCGCGCCCGCGCCGCCCTCGACAAGATTTCGGTCGCGGTGATCCCGATCGCCGACTGCGCGCCGATCTATCTGGGCAAGGCCAAGGGCTTCTTCGCCAAGCAGAACCTCGACGTCGAATTGTCGACCCAGGGCGGCGGCGCCGCCATCATCCCGGGCGTGCTGTCCGGCCAGCTGCAATTCGGCTTTTCCAACGTGCCGTCGCTGTTGATCGCCCAGACCAAGGGACTGAAATTCGTCGGCATTGCGCCGGGCGTTGCCTCGACCGGCGTCAGCGGTCACGATTTTTCCGCGGATCCTCGTTCCCGGCGACAGCCCGATCAAGAACGCCAAGGACCTCAGCGGCAAGACCGTCGCGGTCAATAACCTGAACAATATCGGCCAGGTTGCGGTGCGCGCCGGGGTGAAGGCCGCGGGCGGCGACGCCTGACAGCGTAAAGTACATCGAGGTGCCGTTTCCCGACATGCCGTTGGCGCTGGCCGACCATCGCATCGAGGCCGGCTGGATGGTGGAACCATTCGTCACCATCGCCCTGTCACGCGGCGACAGGGTCGTGGATTGGCCGTTTGTCGCTATCGCGCCGAAAGCAGAGATCGCGGTTTATTTCGCCTCGGTGCAATATGCCGATGCGAACGCGGACATGGTCAAACGTTTCAAGGCCGCAATCACCGAGTCGCTGGCTTATGCCGACTCCCACGCCGACGAAGTTCGCCAGATCATTCCGACCTATACGCGTATCTCGCCCGAAATCGCCGCCAAGATCATTCTGCCGATATGGCCGCCCAAATTTAACCACGTCTCGGCCCAAGCGATGGCCGACGACATGCTCAAGAGCGGACTGATCACCAAGAACGCGGACGTTGCGGCGCTGTTGCCTTCAGTAGCCCATGCCAGCGGCACCAACGACCAAAGTGCGGGCCAAGCTTACGGCCCGCACTTTTATTTGGCTGCAGGGCTTGAGCGGCCTGATCGGCTTTGCCGCGCTACTCGAGATCGTGCCGCGGCTCGGCATCGTTTCGCCGGATTACCTGCCGCCGTTTTCCGCGATCGTGGCGGCGCTGTTCAAGGAGATGATGACGGCGACATTCTGGACGGCGCTGAGTGACACCTTGGAGGCATGGTCGCTCGGTCTCGTCATATCGGTTGTCGCCGGCGTGGCGATCGGCATCGCCATCGGCAGCTCGCGTTTGTTGCGCAACCTCACTCATTCGACGATCGAGTTCCTGCGGCCGATTCCGTCGGTGGCGCTCATTCCGCTTGCCGTGCTGCTGTACGGCTCGCAGATCCAATCGACGCTGGTGCTGGTGGTCTACGCCTCGTTCTGGCAGGTGCTGATCCAGGTGCTGTACGGCGTGCAGGACGTCGACCCGGTGGCGCGCGAGACCGCGCGCTGCTACGGGCTCGGCGCCTGGGCGCAAATCCGCTACGTCACCTGGCCGACTACGCTGCCTTATCTGATGACCGGCATCCGGCTGGCCGCCGCGGTGGCGCTCATTCTCGCCATTACCAGCGAGATCGCGATCGACACCCAGGGCCTCGGCAAGGAGATCACCGATACCGAGTCCGGCGGCGCCGTCGCCATCATGTACGCCTATGTCATCGTTGCCGGGATTATCGGCGTCATCGTCAATCTGGGAGCGCGCGCGCTGGAGCGGCAGGTGCTGGCTTGGCATCCGTCGGTTCGCCTGGATGTCGCGGAGGCCGGCGCATGAAAAATCCCGTGCCGCCGCTGCCGCGCCGTTTCTTGATTGTTGCTTGCGCTTCCGGTGACGCTGATCGCCGCCTGGTGGTTCGCGCAGCGCGGACAGCCAGAGCTTCTATTTCCCGCCGCTGCAGACCATCCTGCAGACCTTCGGCAAGCTGTGGTTCTCGCCTCAGGCGTTGTCCAACGTGGTACCGAGCCTGTGGCGCCTCGCCGTCGGCTATCTCGCCGCCGCGTTCCTCGGCATCGCCATCGGCGTTCCGGTCGGCGCTTCGCGGAATTTGCGCAACGTGCTCGAGCCGGTGCTGGAATTCTTGCGCGCCATCCCGCCGCCGGTACTAGTGCCGGTACTGATCCTGTTCGCCGGCATCGGCAATGAGATGAAGGCGCTGGTGATCCTGTTCGGCTGCATCTGGCCGGTGCTGCTCAATACGGTTGCCGGCGTCCGTGCGCTCGACGAGGTGCTCGCCGAGACGGTACGCAGCTATCGGATCGGCCGCTTTGCCCGGCTGTGGCATTTCGTGCTGCCGGGCGCCAGCCCGCAGATTTTCACCGGGCTGCGGCAATCGCTCTCGATTGGCATCATCCTCATGGTCGTGAGCGAGATGTTCGCAGCCAGAGACGGCATCGGCTTCGTTCTGGTGCAATATCAGCGCACCTTCGCAATTCCGGAGATGTGGAGCGGGATCATTCTGCTCGGCATCATCGGCATCGTGCTGTCGTTGCTGTTCCGCGCGATTGAGGCCTGGCTGTTGGGCTGGTATTACGGCCTGCGGCAATCGCAGCGGGCCAATTGAGCGAACTTTGAGGGATCGATGGATCGCACCGGCAAGCCCATGCTCGAAGTGCAGGGGCTGCGCAAAGTCTATGAGGATGCGAGCCGCACCGTCGAGGCGATCCGCGACGTCAGCTTTGGCGTCGGCCAAGGCGAGCTCGTTTGCATTGTCGGCCCCTCGGGCGCCGGCAAGACCACGCTGCTCAAATGCATTGCCGGATTGTTGGCGCCAACGGCCGGCGCGGTCGTCGTGGAAGGAATACCGGTTATCGGCCCGCCGCCGGCCATGGCGGTGGTGTTCCAGGAATACGGCCGCAGCCTGTTTCCCTGGATGACCGTGCACGACAACGTGGCGCTGCCGCTCAAGCAGAAAAAGATGTCCGCTGAACGGCGCGAGGAATTGGTGCGCAACGCGCTCGCCGCAGTGGATCTGAAAGGCGTCGACGGCGCCTATCCGTGGCAGCTTTCCGGCGGCATGCAGCAGCGCGTCGCCATCGCCCGCGCGGTGGCCTATGAGCCGCATGTGCTGCTGATGGACGAGCCGTTCGCGGCGGTCGATGCGCAAACGCGCGCCGATCTCGAAGACCTGATCCGCGTGCTATGGCATCGCCTGCGCGTGACGGTGCTGTTCGTCACCCACGATATCGATGAATCGGTCTATCTCGGCCAGCGCGTGCTGGTGATGTCGCATGCGCCGACGGTGATCATGGAAGACGTGCCGATCGACCTGCCCGAAGACCGCACGCAACTGGAGACGCGGTCGATGGCGCGGTTCGGCGAGTTGCGCAAGCATATCTATGCGCAAATCCAGCTGGCCAAGCAGGGCTGGCGTCCACCCTCCGAATAGCCGCCGCCATTGCGCCGGGCGGCTCGCGACCTCAAATAACACCCTCTGCAGTCGCCGCCGAAACTCGACATCAATTTCCTGCCAAGGTTTCCCGCCAAAGGTTTTGCCAAGGGCGAATTTACTGCAATGCTGACTCCCGGCACGTTCGCCCTCACCTTGCTGCTGTCGTTTCTGACCGCGCTCGGCCCGCTGTCGATGGACATGTATCTGCCGTCGCTGCCGGCCATCGCCCGCACTTTGCAGGCGCCGATCCTGGACGTGCAATTGACCATTTCCAGTTATCTGTTCGGCTTTGCCGTCGGCCAGATTTTTTACGGACCGATTTCCGATCGGATCGGCCGCAAACCGGTTTTGCTGACGGCGCTGGTGCTGTACGGCTTCGCCAGCATCGGTTGCGCCCTGGCGCAATCGGTCGACGGGCTGATCGCGCTGCGCTTCGTGCAGGCGCTGGGCGGCGCCGGCGTCATTGTGCTGGCGCGCGCCGTGGTGCGCGACATCTATTCCGGCCCGCGCGCGAGCCGCGAATTGTCGATCATGGGATCGATCACCGCCTTCGCGCCGATCGTGGCGCCAACCATCGGCGGCGCGTTGCAGATCGCATTCGGCTGGCGCGCGACGTTCGTGCTGCTTGGTGATCTTTGCCGGCATTGCCGGCGCGGTCGCGACGCTGCTGTTGCCGGAGACTTTGAAAAAGCCGACGGACGCACCGTTTTCGTTCGCCAAGATGCTGGCGCTTTATCCCTCCGTCCTGAAGCATCGCGGCTTTCTTGCCAATCTCGGCATCCTGACCACGACCTTCGTCGGATTGTTTGCCTGGGTGTCGGGCGCGCCGGTGGTGATGCAAAGCGCGATTTACGGCCTCAACCCGCTGGTGTTCGGCGTTACTTTTGCGCTCGGCGCCGCCGGCTACATGCTGGGAACCTTCGTCGCATCGCGCATTGTCATGCGCATCGGCATCGACCGCACCATGGGCATCGGCTGCATGATCCTGGCGGGCGGCGGTTTGATCATGGCGGCGGTGGTGGCGCTGCACCTCGCCAATGTCATCTGGTTCGTCGGATCGATGATGATTTATCTCGCCGGCCTCGGCCTGGCTTTACCCGCCGCGATGGCGGGCGCGCTCACGCCGTTTCACGATCGCGCCGGCACGGCCTCCTCGCTGATGGGATTCACGCAGCAATCCGGCGCCGCCATCGCCGCCGGCGCCATCGGACTTTATCTCGGCCAATCGGCGTGGCCGGTCGCCGGCACAGTCGCGACCATGGGCTGCGTCGCGCTGGCGATCTGGGCGTTTACGCGAGGGGTACGGGCGGCCGACCGGTGAACGCGTTCGCCGACTGACCGCCGGCTGCCTCAAATCAGCTTCAACCCCTTCAAGCTCGCATGCCCTTCCTTGCCGACGATGATGTGGTCGTGCACGGAAATGCCGAGCGGGCGAAGCCACCGCGATGATCTGCTGCGTCATCTGGATGTCGGCGCGCGACGGCGTCGGATCGCCGGACGGATGGTTGTGCACCAGGATGATGGCGGTGGCGGATAGTTCGAGCGCGCGCTTGACCACTTCGCGCGGATAGACCGGGGTGTGATCGACGGTGCCGACCTGCTGGGTTTCGTCGGCGATGAGCTGATTGCGCTTGTCGAGGAACAACACGCGAAACTCTTCGCGTTCGGCGAAGGCCTGCGCGGTGCGGCAATAGTCGAGCACGGTCGACCATGACGACAAAACGGGGCGCTTTTTCACCGCGCCGCGCAACAGCCGGCTGGCCGCCGCCTGGATGACTTTGAGTTCGGTGACGCTGGCGTCGCCGAGCCCCTTGACCTCGGCCAGCCGTGCCTCCGGCGCGGCGATCACCTCGGCGAACGAGCCGAATGTTTCCAGTAACGTCTTGGCGAGCGGCTTGACGTCGCGCTGCGGCAGCGCCCGGAACAGGATCAGCTCAAGCAGTTCGTAGTCCGACAGCGCGTCGGCGCCGGCCTCGCGGAAACGGTCGCGCAGGCGGCCACGATGGCCGTAATAATGCGGTGTGCCCTCCTCCAGGCCGCTTTCGCTGTCGGGCTTTTTTTCCAGCATGGGCCAACTTGGAATTCGGATGCAGCGCCAATGTGCCGGGCGGGCAGGCCGGGTCGAACGGCCATGCCCGACCTATACAAGGATGCCCGGATTACGGGAATTTGCAATCGGATTCGCGCCGGCGCTCAGGCTTTGTAAGGCGGCTTATCGAGACGCTTCGGCGACAGCGTGAAAATCTCGACGCCGGTCTCGGTGACGCCGACCGAGTGCTCGAATTGCGCGGAGAGCGAGCGGTCGCGGGTGACCGCGGTCCAGCCGTCGGACAGCACTTTGACGTGCGCCCGGCCGAGATTGATCATCGGCTCGACGGTGAAGAACATGCCGGGCTTGAGCACGATGCCCTCGCCGGGTCGGCCGACATGGACGATATTCGGCTCGTCATGGAACAGCCGGCCGAGCCCATGGCCGCAGAAATCGCGCACCACGCTCATGTGTTGGGCCTCGACATAGGTCTGGATGGCATGGCCGATATCGCCGGTGGTGGCGCCGGGCTTGATGGCGGCGATGCCCCGCATCATGCCCTCATAGGTGACTTCGATCAGCCGCTCGGCGCGGCGCGGGATCTCGCCGACCGCATACATGCGGCTTGAATCGCCGTGCCAGTGATCGAGGATCAGCGTGACGTCGACATTGACGATGTCGCCTTCGCGCAGCGGCTTGTCCGAGGGGATGCCGTGGCAGACCACGTGATTGACCGAGGTGCAGGTCGCCTTGCGATAGCCGCGATACATCAGCGTCGCCGGCAGGGCGCCATGATCCATGCCGAATTCGAAGGCCAGCCGGTCGATGTGCTCGGTGGTGACGCCCGGCTTGATTTCGCCGACCAAGAGGTCGAGGCATTCGGCCGCGAGCCGGCCGGCTTTGCGCATGCCGGCAAACGCGCTCGGGCCGTGAAGCTTGATCTGTCCGGTCTTGCGCAGCGGCGCACTGGCCGCGTCGACATAGGTCATGGTCTAAGAAAGGTCTGGTCTAAGGAAAGCGCGAGCGGTTTGGAGTTTCTGCGAGCAATGTAAGCATGCATGCCGCCAAGGCAAGCCAATCGGCGCATGATCCCGAAAAGTGGGTACCGGTTTCCCGCCTTCGCGAAGCCCGCTTCGGCGGGCGAAGCAAGGTCGGACAAGATCATGCGCAAACTGTACCTCAAGCGGCGATCTTGCCGCCCAGTTCGTCCTCGATATGGACGCGGATGATGTCGTCGAACGAGGCTTCGGCGCGGAATCCGAGCTCAAGCGCGCGGGCCGGATCGAACCGGCTCGGCCAACCGGCGACGATGCGCGCCACCAGCGGATCGGGCTCGCGGCGGATACGCGACGCCACTTTGTCGCCGGCGATCCGGCGCAATGCGGCGATCTGCTCGGCCACGGTGCAGCAGACGCCCGGCATGGTGAGATTGATGCGGGGGCCGAGCTTGCCCGCGTCGAGCCCGGCGGCATGGATGAGAAAGCCGACCGCCGCGCGCGGGCTGGCGTGCCAATGCAGCACGCTGTCGGCGACCGGCAGCACGGCCTCTTCGCCGTTGAGCGGTTCGCGGATGATCGAGGAGAAGAACCCGGATGCCGCCTTGTTCGGCCGGCCCGGCCGCACCACGATCGACGGCAGCCGGATGCCGACGCCGTCGAGAAAGCCGCGGCGGGTGTAATCGGCGAGCAAAAGCTCGATGGCCGCTTTCTGCGTGCCGTACGACGTCAGCGGCGTCAGATGGAAATCGTCGGCAATCGCCGGCGGGAACGGCGCGCCGAACACCGCGATCGACGAGGTGAAAACCAGCCGCGGGCGATAGCCGCCGCCGGTCGCGCGAATGGCGTCGAACAGCGTGCGCGAGCCGTCAAGATTGACCCGCATGCCCTTCTCGAAATCGAGTTCGGCCTCGCCGGACACCACGCCCGCCAGATGAAAAATCACGTCGGGGCGGCCGGCGACGGCAGCGCCGACGGCTGCCGGATCGGCGATGTCAGCGGCCGCCGGTCTCGACTTTGCCGGAAAATTTTTCCGGCTGCTGCGGGGCGACGACGTCGATCAGCGTCAGCCTGCTCGATCGGCTGGCCGTTGAGCGCGCCATCGGTCGACGAGGCGCGCGGCGAGCTTGCGCCCGATCATTCCCGCGGCGCCGGTAATGAGAATGTGCATGGCATGTTGTCATTCCGGCCGAGCGGCAGCGAGGGCCGGAATCCATGACCACGAACTTTTCAGAATTGGCACAGAACTATACCCCCGGCACTGTGAGTATGGATTCCGGGCTCGCGCTTCGCGCGCCCCGGAATGACGACGTCTACAGCGCCATCCCACCGTCGACGAGATGCGCCTGGCCGGTAATGTAGCTTGCCTCGTCGCTGGCGAGGAAGAGGGCGAGCGCGGCGACCTCCTGTGACGTGCCCAAGCGTCCCATCGGCTGGCGGCCGATGAAATCCTGCCGCACCGCGTCGGGCGACTTGCCGGTCTCCTTCGAGGCTGTCGCAATGCGCTCTTCCAGCGACGGCGATTCGATGGTGCCCGGGCAAATCGCGTTGCAGCGGATGCCTTGTTTGATGAAATCGGCGGCGACCGCCTTGGTCAGCCCGATCACCGCCGCCTTGGTGGCGCCATAGGCATAGCGGTTGGGCACGCCGCGGATCGAGGACACCGCCGAGGAAATATTGACGATCGAACCCGATTTCTTCTCCAGCATCGCCGGCAGGAACGCCTTGATCGTGCGGTGCATCGATTTGACGTTGAGGTCGAAGGAAAAGTCCCAGTCCCTGTCGGTGCAATCGAGCACCGAGCCGTTGGCGACGTAGCCGGCGCAATTGACCAGAATGTCGAGCCCGCCGAACTCATGCGCGATCTTCTTGGCCAGCGCGTCGATGTCGTCCTGCGCGCGCACGTCGAGCTTTTGCCGCATCTTGGCTTTGAGGTCCGCGACCTTGTCCTCGGCGATATCGGTGGCGATGACGACGCCGCCTTCGGCGATCAGCGCCTCGGCGATGGCGCGGCCGATGCCCTGCCCGGCGGCGGTCACCAGCGCGACTTTGTTTTGAACTCTGTCGCTCATGAGTCCTGAACCCTTCTGCCCGTTCAACGCCGCGAGGCTGAGCTTTTGACGCCCGGCGCCGTCGAAATTTGCCGGATCGAGCCAGCGCTCGAAATTGACTTTGCGCGCCGGCCATTCGCTGTCGAGCATCGAGAACCAGGCATTGTCGCGATTGCGGCCCTTGGCGATCATGTATTGGCGGAATGTGCCTTCGTAGACGAAGCCATAGCGCAACGCGGCACGCCGGGATGCGCGCATTCAACGCATCGCATTTCCATTCGTAGCGCCGGTAGCCCAAGCGTCTCGAAAACGTAACGCGCCAAGAGGTATTGGGTTTCGGTGCCGAGCGGCGTGCGTTGCAGCGCCGGCGAATAGAGCACATGGCCGACCTCGATGACCCGATGCTCCGGCACGATGCGCAGCAGCGTCACATAGCCGACGGCGCGATCGGTCGGGTCGATGATGGCATAGGCATAAGGATCGTGCGCCGCCGCGCGTTTGTCGATGAAGGCGAAAAACTCGTCCTCGGCGACGAACGGCCCGTCCGCCGCAATATAGGTCCAGACTTCGTCGTGCCCGGCAAAAACCGCCCACAGATCGGCGGCGTGCTCGGGGCCGAGCTTTTCCAGGCGGCCGTAGCGGCCTTTCAGCGTCACCGGGCCGGGACGCGGCGCCGGCGTGGTGTCGGCGACCGGCAGACCGACCGGCTGGCCGGTTTGCGGATGCGGTTCGGAGGCGGTCATGACGAGAACTTCTTGCGATCTTCGCGGAAGAACTTGTTCAGCTCGGGGTTGGCGATCAGCCCGGCGAAGCCGTCGAATTTGCCGTCTTTGGCGATCTCGGTCGCGGTGCGGATGAAGGCGTGCATCGCAACGCGCGCCAGCGAGCCGCCGACGCTGATCCGGCGCACGCCCATCGCCGCGAGATCGCTCACGGTGAAGCCGAAAGCGCCGCTGTTGAGGAAGTTCACCGGCTTCGGCGCCACCGCCTTGACCACCGCTTCGATCTGCTCGCGCGTGTTGATGCCCGGCGCATAAAGGCAATCGGCGCCAGCCGCGGCATAGGCTTTGAGCCGGCGCATCGACGTCGTCGAGATCGTGGCACGCCGCGAATGAAGCCCTCGGCCCGGGCGGTCAGCACCACATCGCCGCCGGCGCGGTCGATCGCGGCGCGCGCGGCTTTGATCCGCGCGACCGCGATATCGAGATCATAGAGCGGCATCTTGCCGTCGTTCGGCGAATCCTCGATCGACAAGCCGGCGACGCCGGTCGCGATGCAGCGCGTCACGTTCTCGGCAAGGCCGCCGAGATCGTCGGCAAGCCCGTCCTCGAAATCGGCGTTGAGCGGCACGTCGGTCGCGTCCGCCAGATCGGCGAAATGCGCCAGCACCTGATCCAGGCTCAACGCGCCATCGGCATAACCTTGCGCATGGGCATAGCCCGAACTTGTGGTCGCCAAGCGCTGGAAAGCCGAGACCTTGCAGATAGCGTGCGCTACCGACATTCCACGGATTGGGAATGACGAAGCAGCCCGTTTCGTGGAGCTTGCGGAACGTTTTCCGCTTGTCGGCGGTCGAAGGACGGATCCCGGTCATGGCCAATTCGTTTCATCAATGATTATCGCGCGGCACGAATTTTTGCGCGACACGCTGATACTTCACCGCGGGCTCCAAGACCATGCCGGCCGCGAGCTGATCGACCATGGCGCGCTGGATTTCCTGCCACGGCGTCTGGCTCGGCGGATAATGATAGCCGCCGTTCTTTTTCAGCGCCGCGCGCCGCGCCGCCAATTCCGCCGGCGGAAATCAGCATATCGGCGGTGCCTTTGTTAAGATCGATGCGCACGCGGTCGCCGGTCTTCAGCAGCGCCAGCCCGCCGCCGGCCGCCGCTTCCGGCGAGGCATTGAGAATCGACGGCGAGCCCGAAGTGCCGGACTGCCGGCCGTCGCCGACGCAGGCGAGCGACGTTATGCCCTTTTTGATCAGCGCGGCCGGCGGCTGCATGTTCACCACCTCGGCCGAGCCCGGATAACCGATCGGACCGGCGCCGCGCATGAACAGGATCGCGTGCTCGTCGATGCCGAGCGCGGGATCGTCGATGCGCCGGTGATAGTCTTCCGGGCCGTCGAACACCACGGCGCGGCCCTCGAATGCATTCGGATCCTTCGGATTGGACAAATAGCGTTGGCGGAATTCATCGGAGATCACGCTGGTCTTCATGATCGCGGAATTGAACAAATTGCCGCGCAGCACCTTGAAGCCGGCTTTGGCTTTCATCGGTTTGTCGTACGGCCAGATAACCTTGGTATCGCTGGCTTTGGCCCGCGCCACGTTCTCGGCAATGGTCTTGCCATTGATGGTGCGCGCGTCGCCATGCAGCCGTTTCGCGGCGTGCAGCTCATGCAGCACCGCCGGCAAGCCGCCGGCGCGATAATATTCCTCGCCGAGATATTCGCCGGCCGGCTGCATGTTGACGAGCAGCGGCACGTCGTAGCCGATGTTTTCCCAGTCCCCGATTTCAAGCTTGACGCCGACATGCCGGGCGATGGCGTTGAGATGAATCGGCGCATTGGTCGAACCGCCGATCGCCGAGCAGGCGACGATGGCGTTTTCGAAAGCCGCGCGCGTGAGGATATCGGAGGGCTTGAGATCCTCGCGCACGATTTCCACGGCGCGCAGCCCGGTCTCATAGGCGATTTTCGCGCGCTCGCGATACGGCGCCGGAATAGCGGCGCAGCCGGGCAGCGACATGCCGAGCGCCTCGGCCATCGCGTTCATGGTCGATGCGGTGCCCATGGTGTTGCAATGGCCGATCGAGGGCGCCGACGAGGCGGCAATGTCGATGAATTCCTTGTAGTCGATCCTGCCCGCCGCAACGTCCTGGCGTGCCTGCCACAATACGGTGCCGGACCCGGCAAGCTTGCCGTCGTGGTAGCCGTCCAGCATCGGCCCGCCGGACAGCACGATCGCCGGCGTGTTGACGGTGGCCGCCGCCATCAGACAAGCGGGCGTGGTCTTGTCGCAACCGGTCATCAGCACCACGCCGTCGAGCGGATAGCCGAACAGCACTTCGACCAGGCCGAGATAGGCGAGATTGCGATCGAGCGCTGCGGTCGGCCGCTTGCCGGTCTCTTGAATGGGATGCACGGGAAACTCGAAAGCGATGCCGCCGGCGGTCGCGGATGCCTTCGCGCACGCGGTGCGCAAGCTCGATGTGATGGCGGTTGCACGGACTTAAATCGGAGCCGGTCTGCGCAATGCCGATGATCGGCTTGCCCGATGTCAGCTCGTCGCGGCTTAAGCCATAATTGAGATAGCGCTCGAGATAGAGCGCGGTCATGCCCGGATTGGCCGGATTGTCGAACCAGAGCTGCGAGCGCAGCCGGCGCTCCGATTGAGTTTGCGACGTCCCGTTTTTCGCCATCACCGTTCTCCGCGACTGGTCCCACAACGGCAACCGATGCCAGCAATGCGATTTGCGCAATGCGGGGATTGCTATCCGGTAGATATAGAGAATTTACGCGAGCGCGCGCGGGAGATGGCGCGGATCATGGCAGACGCCGCGCCGGGCGGGCGCAATTCATTGTCCGCAAAAGAGAATTTTTCGCCCATCCATTAGGCTTATTGCGCTGCAATATTTTCGAGTGATGGATGCCATAAAATTCCCATTAACATTTTGAAATGTAATAACAATCTTGTGACGATGACGTGACGATCCGGCCCTTGTGCGGTGCACAATCTCGCGTAGCTAAGCGGTACGGGCGATTTGTAACGGAGCATGCAAGATGAACTCTCTTAGCACCAAGCTGGCTTTCTCGGCTCTCGTCGTCGCCGCCCTGGCGACGCCGGCTTTTGCCCAGGGCCATCATCCGCGCCGGCAACTGGAAGATTATGCCGGCAGCGCGGCCATCCAGCAGGAGGCCATGCCGCTGCACTACCCGAATGGCGAGACCAAGACCGGAACCGCGGAGTCCTATCAGGACGGCGCGATGTTCAATCTCGGCTACTAAGACGCCGCGACTGCGAATGAATCGGAAGCCCCGGACATCGTCCGGGGCTTCTCCTTTTCCAGGCGTGCACACTGCCACAGCACTCCGGACCAGGTTTGCTTTTGGCGGCGGATTGGGTTGAACTGCGCGCCAAAGCTGCGCATTATCAAAACGGTTCATTGATTTGCGCGCGGGGAAACGCCATGTTGAAAACTATCGCCGCTTTCGATCGCATCGGTGAGGAAAATGCCTTTGCCGTGCTGGCGCGCGCCATGCAGCTCGCGGCGGCCGGCCGCGACATCATCAATCTCGGCATCGGCCAGCCCGATTTCCGCACGCCGGACTTCATCGTCGAGGCGGCCATCAAGGCGCTGCGCGACGGCCATCACGGCTACACGCCGGCGGTCGGCATTCTGGCATTACGCGAAGCGGTAGCCGCCGATCTGCACAAACGTTTCAAGGTGAGCGTGTCGCCCGATGAGGTGATGATCCTGCCGGGCGGCAAGCCGACCATGTTCATGTCGATCATGATGTTCGGCGAGCCCGGCGCCGACATTCTCTATCCCGATCCCGGTTTTCCGATCTACCGCTCGATGATCGAATTCACCGGCGCGCGGCCGATCCCGGTGCCGATCCGCGAGGAAAACAATTTCGCCTTCTCGGCCGAAGAAACCCTCAAGCTCATCACGCCGCAGACGCGGCTGCTCATCGTCAATTCGCCGGCCAATCCGACCGGCGGGGTGACGCCAAAGGCGGAAGTCGACAAGCTGGTCGCCGGACTGGAGCGGTTTCCCGACGTTGCCGTGATGTCGGACGAGATCTACGACCATATGGTCTATGACGGCGAGAAACATGTTTGTTTGCTTTCCTATCCGTCGCTCCGCGACCGGCTGATCCTGCTCAACGGCTGGTCGAAAACCTACGCCATGACCGGCTGGCGGCTCGGCTATGCGGTGTGGCCCGGCAAGCTCTACGATTACGCGCGCAAGCTTGCGGTGAATTTGCATTCCTGCGTCAATGCCTCGGCGCAATATGCCGGTCTTGCCGCGCTGACCGGTCCGCAGGACGAAGCCGCCAAGATGGTCGCCGAGTTCGACCGGCGGCGCAAAATCGTGGTCGCCGGCTTGAACAAGCTTCCCGGCATTTCCTGCGCCACGCCGAGAGGCGCGTTCTATGCCTTCCCCAATATCAAGCGCACCGGATGGAAGGCGAAGGCGCTGGCCGCGTCGCTTCTGGAAGACGCCGGCGTGGCGCTGATCGGCGGGCCGGATTTCGGCATTCTCGGCGAAGGCTATATGCGGGTGTCTTACGCCAATTCGACGGAAAATATTCTCAAGGCGCTCGAGCGCATGGGCGACGTTTCTGGCGAGCCGCAAGGCGGCGTGAATTTTTGCCGTCATTCCGGATTGCCGTGCAGCGGCAAGTCCGGAATCCATAACCACAGGTCAGCGAATATGGATTCCGGGCTCCTCGCTTCGCTCGGCCCCGGAATGACCTTTAGCTCTGCTGCGTCAGCCGGAAGCCCACGACCACGATCGCCAAGCCGATAAATTGCGGCACGCTCGGCACCTCGCCGAGCGCAAAATAGCCGATCAACAGCGTAAACGGCGGCACCAGCGCCGGAAACAGCGCGGCGCGGCCGACACCGAGCAGAATGACGGCGCGGGTGAACAGATAGACCGCGCCGGCGCCGGCAAAGGCGCCCTGCACCAGCGCCTGCATCAGGTTTTCCGACCATCCGGCGGCCAGAAAATTGTCGAAGTCGGGCAGCAGGAACGGCAAGCCGGCAAGCGACAGCACGCTCGTTACCGCGACCGCCGGCATCGCCGGGATGCGCCATAGCCGCAACAGCATGCCGAACACCGCGAAAAAGCTGCCGGCGGCGACGAACATCAGGTCGCCCAGGAAGGCTTGGCCGCCCATGGTGCGCAGCGCTTCGGCGCCGATCACCGCGAGCCCGCCAAGCATCGCCAGCGCGCCGACGATGCGCCGCGGCGGCAACGGCTCCTTGACGATGAGCCGCGCCAGAACAAGGCCGCCAAGCGCGGCGCAGGACGGCTGGATGATGGCGCCATGGCCGAGCGGCACGTAGACGTAGCCGTAGTAGCTCCACAGCGCGAGCGGCAGGCCGCCGAAGACCGTAATGGCGATGCCGCGCCGCCAGCCCATGCCGCCGAGATTACCAACGCCATGGACGGCGATCACCGGAATGAGCGCGAGCCCCGGCCAGACATAGCGGTGCAAAGCGAGCACCAGCGGCGACAGGCCCGCGGTCACGCCTTGCCGGGCGGCAACAAAACCGAGCGCCCAGAACAGGGCGGCGCCGGCGCCGCAGACGACGCCCCAGGCCGTTGCATGCTTGACCGCGGCTGACGAAGACGAATCCATCGCGAACCATAGGCCGCGGCGATTTGGCGGGACAACACGTGATTGCGCGGGGCAGGCTTCGCCCAAGGCGAAGCGGTCGCCGCAGCCCCTTTCCCGCCCGGACCACCCTGCTATCTTCGCCTGCAGTTTCGCAGCGATAAGTTTTAGGGTGACACGTGGCCGGAGCCGAGGCGATCGCGGGCGAATACGATTACATTATCGTCGGCGCCGGCTCGGCCGGCTGCCTGCTCGCCAACCGGCTGTCCGCCGACGCCGACAAGCGCGTGCTACGTTCTCGAAGCGGGCGGTCGCGACAGCTGGATCTGGTTTCATATTCCCGTCGGTTATCTGTTTGCGATCGGCAATCCGCGCTCGGACTGGATGTTCAAGACCGAAGCGGTGCCGGGGCTCAACGGCCGCAGCCTCAATTATCCGCGCGGCAAGGTGATCGGCGGCTCGTCCGCGATCAACGCCATGATCTATATGCGCGGCCAGGCCGCCGATTACGACCATTGGCGCCAGCTCGGGCTTGCCGGCTGGGGCTGGGACGACGTGCTGCCGTTTTTCAAACGGCACGAAAATCATTTCCTCGGCGAAAGCGACGCGCACGCCACCGGCGGCGAGTGGCACATTGCCGCGCCGCGGGTACGCTGGGATCTGCTCGATGCCTTCCGCGCCGCGGCCGAACAGGCCGGCATCAAATCCATTCCCGACTTCAACCGCGGCGACAACGAAGGCATCTGCGCCTTTCACGTCAACCAAAAGCGCGGCCGGCGCGTCTCCACGGCGCGCGCCTTTCTCAAGCCGGTGCTGCGTCGCGCCAATCTGCGGCTTGAAACCGGTTGCCTCGCCGAGGGCATCGTCTTCGATGGCAAGCGGGCGGCCGGCGTGCGCTGGCGGCAGAACGGCGTGACGCGCAGCGCGCGCTGCCGCGGCGAAGTCATTCTCGCCGCCGGCTCGATCGGCTCGACGCAGATCCTGCTGTTGTCCGGCATCGGGCCGGCCGCGCAGTTGCGCGAGCACGGCATCGACGTCGTCGCCGACCGGCCCGGCGTCGGCGCCAACCTGCAGGATCACTTGCAGTTGCGGTGATCTACAAGGTCGACGGCATCACCACGCTCAACGAGCGCTATCATTCGCGCTTCGGCTTTGCCGGCATGGTCGCCGAATATGCGCTGCTGCGGCGCGGCCCGCTGACCATGGCGCCGTCGCAGCTCGGCCTGTTCACCCGCTCCGACCGCGACCAGGAGCGCGCCAATCTGCAATATCACGTGCAGCCGCTGTCGCTCGACCGTTTCGGCGAACCGCTGCACAAATTTCCTGCCTTCACCGCGAGCGTCTGCAATGTGCGGCCGACGAGCCGCGGTTTTGTCCGGCTGCGCTCGCCCGATCCGGCCGAGCCGCCGGTCATTCAGCCGAATTATCTGTCGAGCGACGAAGACCGCCGGATCGCGGTCGCCTCGCTGCGGCTGACCCGGCGCATCGCCGCGCAGCCGGCATTGGCGCCGTTCCATCCGGACGAATATTTGCCGGGTCCCGGCGTGCGCGATGACGACGACGCGGCTTTGCGCAAAGCCGCCGGCGACATCGGCACCACGATCTTTCATCCCGTCGGGACCGCCAAGATGGGGCTGCCGAGCGATCCGATGATGGTGGTGGACGGCCGCTTGCGCGTTGCCGGCATCGAGCGGCTGCGCGTCGTCGACGCCTCGGTGATGCCGACCATTACGTCCGGCAATACCAATGCGCCGACCATGATGATCGCGGAAAAAGCCGCCGCCATGCTGCGTGAGGATGCGAAGGCTTTGACCAAGAGATTGACCGAAGGCACCGCGACATGAACGCGGCGCGGCGCGCCATGGCGATGCTAGTCGATCCGGGCGCTGAATGGGCGTCGATCGAAAGCGAGGCCGGCGATCCCGCCTATGTGTTGAGCCGCTACGTCGCCGTGCTGGCGTTGGTCCCGGCGGTATTCGGCTTCATCGGCGTCTGCGTCGTCGGCGTGATCGTGCCGAACGCCGGCTTGGTGCGCGCACCGATCTTCAACGGCCTGTTCGGCGCGATCTTCGGTTACGTGCTGGGCTGCGCCACGGTGCTGCTGCTCGGCATTATCATCAACCTCTTGGCGCCGCTGTTCGGCGGCCGCCGCGATTTCGAGAGCGCGTTCAAGCTCGCGGTTTATTCCTTCACGCCGGTCTGGCTCGCCGGACTTTTCCTGGTGCTGCCGGGATTGTACTTTCTGACGCTGACCGGCAGCTACGGCGCTTATCTCTTGTGGCTTGGCCTGCCCCGCCTGACCAAATCGCCGGCGCAAAAATCTCTGAGATTCACCGCCTTGGTCGTCGTGTGCGCTTTCGTGCTGGTCTACGCCGCGGCCGTGGCGCAACGCATCGTGTTCGGCACGCCGGGACTCTGACTACGGCGCCATCACGATCTGTTTGCACGCTGCCGGCAGGCCGGCGAGCGTCAGCGCCGGTCTCGGCTTGGCCGGCACTGTCGGCGGCGCCGGATGCAGCGTCGATTCCTTGAACCAGTAATCGAGCGCGTGGCCGCAGCCGTCGCCTTCGGGCACCGGCGGCTGCGGCTTGCATTCGCGGTCGTCCGGCGGGCAGGCGAGGCGGACGTGAAAGTGCTCGGCATGGCCCCACCACGGCCGCACCTTTGCGAGCCAAGCCCGATCCGTTCCGGCCTCGCGGCACATCGCCTTCTTGATCGCGGCATTGACGAAGATGCGGGTGACGTCCGGATCCTCCGACGCGGTGCGGATCAGCTCGGTTCGCGTGTGCGTCCACACTTTCGGATCGACGTCGAGCCGATCCGGCGCCACCATATCGACGGCGCCGTCCATCTCGCGCTCCTCGCGGCTGAGCACGTGGTCGGGCATCGGCGTGAACCAGATGTCGGCGTCGAGCCCGATCTGGTGGCTGGCGTGACCGGTGATCATGGGGCCGCCGCGCGGCTGCGACATGTCGCCGATCAGAAGGCCGTTCCAGCCGACTTTCTTGGCATTGGCGCCGAGCCGCTCGATGAATTGGATCAGCCAGGGCGTTCCCCAATTGCGGTTGCGCGACAGCCGCATGACTTGCCAGGCCGGGCCGGTGATCGGCAGCGCCGTGGCGCCGGCGAGGCAGCCGTCGGCATAAGAGCCGATCGGCCGCGCCGGACCGGGAAACGGCGTCAGCGCGCGGCCGAACAGCTCCTTGGCCGGCGTCGACGGCGCATTCGGATTGGCGAGCGGCGGCAAAGGCTGCGGATTGAGCGTGCCGGGCGGCGTCGGATCGAGCGTGTCGGTATCCTGCGCCGGCGCCGGCGCGGCGGTGTCTTGCGCAAACGCCGGACCCAGAGCGGCGCCGAGCACGATCAAAACGGCAAAAACGGGTGCAAGAACGGGCGTTCGCATCGTCAGCTCTCTTCTACCGACTTCGCCCCGCACTGCTTGCCTTCGCCCGATACGCCACGGCACGGGCACGGCTGCGATACGCTGCCGCCATTCGCTCGCCAAGTCCAGTTGCAAAGAGGTCCAAAGGATCGCCGTCACGTCGCTAAGTTCCAGCAACCGGCGTTCGGTCGCCGCATGCGGCTCGACTTGGCCGTCGTAGAGGATGTGGCCGATGGTAAAGCTGCGCGCGGCCAGCGCACGCGCCACCAACAGACAGCGGTGGCAATCGAGCGGCTCGCGCTCCGCGCACATCAGACAGATGCGGTCCTGGGCAGAACCTTGTGCGCGACAGCGCGCCGCATCGGCAACGAGCCCGTCGAGCCCCGCTTGAAAATCGTCCTGCCGCGCCATCGCCTCATAGTCGGCAACACCATCGCAATAAAGTTCGGCGCCTTGCGGACGGCCGCCGAGTGTATCGCCATAGGGCAGATAATCGATGGCGTCTTGCTGCAACAGCGGCTTGAGATTCTTGGCCGAGAACCACGGGCAAAAGCGCGAGAACGGCGTCGAGCGCACATCGGCAATCGCCGCCACATTTGCCGCGCGCAGCAATGCAACAAAGCGCGCCGCCGGAATGTTGGAATGGCCGATGCTGTAGAAATCGAACGTCGTCATGGGATCGATGGATCAGGCTGAACCAGCGGACGCAGATTTACCTCAAAGCCATCATTGCCAAAATGGAGCCTCGGCGCCGCTTTACAAGCTTCATAGGCTGCTGCAATCATTGCATAGGCGCCGGGGGATATCATGCGTCGCTGGTGTTGCGTTCTGGCCGCGCTCGGCTTTGTCATGCTCGCCACCGGCGAGCCTGCCGCGGCGTCCATTGTCGTCCACGTCGACCGCTCCAATCAGCGCATGGCAGTCATCGTCGACGGCGAGCCGCGCTACACTTGGCGGGTCTCGACCGCGCGGCGCGGCTATATCACCCCGCCCGGCACCTATCATCCGCAACGGCTCGCGGTGCGCTGGTACTCGAGCAAATACGACAATGCGCCGATGCCGCATTCGATCTTCTTCCACGGCGGCTATGCCATCCACGGCACCTACGAGATTTCCGGGCTGGGCCGGCCGGTGTCGCACGGCTGCGTGCGGCTCGATCCCGGCAACGCCGCCATCTTGTTCGGCCTGGTCGAACGCCAAGGCAGCGACAACACCACGATCGTGGTGCATTAGCGAGAGACGCCGGCTATCGGGCGAGGCCCAGAACGGTCAGCAATGCGCCATCCAACCGTTGACTGGTTTCGAAATCGAGATTGCCAATTGTCCGTCGCACGTGTTCGCGGGGCAACGCGAGCATCTTGTCGGTCATCACTTGAGAGCTGAGACGAAGTCCATTTCCCGTACTGGGCTCCACTGTCGGCCTGACGGGTAATCTCTCCATCACATCCGACGTGATCGGGCACACAAGGACCGTCGTAGTCGCATCGCCCATCTCGTCTGCTTGCACGACAACGGCCGGGCGCGGACGGCCAAATTCGCCATGCGCGACAATCACGACACTGCCGCGTTTCACTTCCATTCGGACCAATCGTACGCGGCGTCAATAAAAGCGTCGATTGCCTCATTTTCGGGATGTCGCGCCAGCAACTTGCCTTGCCGCAGAAGATCGGCCCGCACCTTCGGATCGCGCAGGTCGGGCACCCAATGCTGCACCGGACGCAAGCCCAGCGCACGCAGCCGCTTACGCCGCGCGCTCATACGTTCTCGCGCTGTCTTCGGGCGCTTGATCTTCGGTTTTGCCGGCATGGTTCCGGTCCTTTCCATCGCGTAACATGTTACGCTGAGAGGCGGGTGAATTCAACCGGGCGGGCGCTGAACGCTGCGGAAGACGCCGGGCGCCCGTCGCAGTTGACGGTCATTCCCCGCGCCGGCGGGGAATCCAGTAAACGCTGGAATTCCGGCCGAGGCAGAGCACAGTCGCAATCAGCCTGCGATTACTGGATCGTCCGCCCGCGCGGACGATGACAAGCGGCACGGGCTCTGTAGCAGATTACGGCACAGCGGCGCTCTATGACGCACGGCCCGGCTTGAGCGGAGCGAAAGCCGGAAATGATCGTACCGCTCGGATACCGCTCCCGGGTTTCGCTTCGCTCAACCCAGGCTACAGTTCCTCACACATCCACCTTCAGCGCCGCGATAAACGCCTCCTGCGGGATGTCGACCTTGCCGAACTGGCGCATTTTCTTTTTGCCCTCTTTTTGCTTTTCGAGGAGCTTGCGCTTTCTGGTGACGTCGCCGCCGTAGCATTTCGCGGTGACGTCCTTGCGGAAGGCGCGCACCGTCTCGCGGGCGATGATCTTGCCGCCGATCGCGGCCTGGATCGGCACCTGGAACATGTGCGGCGGGATCAGTTCCTTCAGCTTCTCCGCCATGGCGCGGCCGCGGCTCTCGGCGCGCGTCCTGTGCACCAGCATGGCGAGCGCGTCGACCGGCTCGGCGTTGACCAGCATCTGCAATTTGACGAGATCCGCCGGCCGGTAATCGGTGAGGTGATAGTCGAACGAGGCGTAGCCGCGCGACACCGATTTCAGCCGGTCGTAGAAATCGAACACCACTTCGTTGAGCGGCAGATTGTATTTCACCAGCGCGCGGTTGCCGACGTAAGTGAGCTCTTTCTGCTCGCCGCGGCGGTCCTGGCACAGCTTGAGCACGGCGCCGAGATATTCGTCCGGCGTCAGGATGGTCGCCTCGATCCAGGGCTCCTGCATTTCCTCGATATGGTTCGGGTCCGGCATGTCGACCGGATTGTGGATCTCCAATTGCTGGCCGTTGCGCAGCTTGATCTTATAGATCACCGACGGCGCGGTCGCGATCAGATTGAGATTGAATTCGCGCTCGAGCCGCTCCTGGATGATTTCGAGATGCAGCAAGCCCGAGAAAGCCGCAGCGGAAGCCGAAGCCGAGCGCGGCGGAGGTTTCCATCTCGTAGGAGAAGCTCGCGTCATTGAGCCGGAGCCGGCCCATGGCGGCGCGCAACGCCTCGAAATCGGCGGCGTCGACCGGAAACAGCCCGCAGAACACCACCGGGATCGCCGGGCGGAAGCCGGGCAGCGGCGCCGCCACCGGCTTTTTCTCATCGGTGATGGTGTCGCCGACGCGGGTGTCGGCCACGTCCTTGATCGAGGCGGTGAGAAAGCCGATCTCGCCGGGGCCGAGCTCGTCGCGCTCGACGCGCTTGGGCGTGAACACGCCGACGCGGTCGACCTCATAGGCCGCGTTGGTCTGCATCATCAGGATGCGCTGGCCTTTTTTCAGCGTGCCGTCGACGATGCGGAACAGCACGACGACGCCGAGATAGGCGTCGTACCAGCTGTCGACCAGCAGCGCTTTCAACGGCGCCGCCGCGTCACCCTTGGGCGGCGGCAGGCGGGTGACGATGGCTTCCAGCACTGCCGGCACGTTCTCGCCGGTCTTGGCGGAGATCAAAATCGCGTCGGACGCATCGAGACCGATCACGTCCTCGATCTGCTCTCTGACCTTGTCGGGTTCGGCGGCCGGCAGATCGACCTTGTTGAGCACCGGCACGATCTCGAGATCGTTGTCGATCGCCTGATAGACGTTGGCCAGCGTCTGCGCCTCGACGCCCTGGCTGGCGTCGACGACCAAGAGCGCGCCCTCGCAGGCGGCAAGCGAGCGGTTGACCTCGTAGGCGAAGTCGACGTGGCCGGGCGTATCGATGAGATTGAGGATGTAATCCTTGCCGTCGCCGGCGTGGTATTTGAGCCGCACCGTCTGCGCCTTAATCGTGATGCCGCGCTCGCGCTCGATATCCATCGAATCGAGCACCTGCTCGACCATTTCGCGCGCTTCGAGCCCGCCGGTCAGCTGGATCAGCCGGTCGGCAAGCGTCGATTTGCCGTGGTCGATGTGGGCGATGATCGAGAAATTGCGGATATTGGCGATGGGCACCGCGGTCATGGCGGGCAGATAACATCGGCACGGCGGAGCGGCAAGCCGTGATCCGTCATCCTGAGGTGCGCGCCATAAGCGCGTTTACGCGCGTCTTCGACGCGCTATGGCGAGCCTCGAAGGATGCCGGCCGATGCGCCTCGGCTGTCGCCCTTCGAGGCTCGGCGTTTTACGCCGAGCACCTCAGGGTGACGATCAAAAGCTTACCTTTGCCGCCAGACGAAGGCGGCGCTGACCACGAAATTCCACACCGTGCCGATCAGCGCCCCGCCCAGTCCGGCGAGCCACCATCGGCTGCCGTAATCGTAGATCCAGGTGGCGATGCCGACATTGGAGAGCGCGCCGATGGCGCAGATCACCTGAAAGCCCAGCAAGCCGGTGACAAAGCGCCAGCCGGTCAGCCGCTGGTCGCGATAGGTGAACATGTTGTTGAGAATGAAATTCCAGGTAATGGCGGCGACGGTGGCAAGCGTCTGGGCGGCGGCAAACGACATGGCGGCGAGCTGCGTCGCGGCCGCAAGCGCGATCAAGTGCACGACAAGGCCGCTTAAGCCCACCAGGCAGAACAACAGAAAGCGCGCCGAGACGGCGTCGTTGGTGAGCTTAGCCGTCAGCAGCGCGGCAAAGTCGAGCGCGACCTTGCTGTCGAGCTTGCTTTCGCCATGGCGGCGCTCGTGAAAACTCGACGGCAGCTCGACGACGCGCAAGCTGCCAGGACTGGTCGCCAGAATGTCGAGCAGAATCTTGAACCCTTGCGAGGAAATCGAAGGCGCCAGCGGCTCGAAGGCGTCGCGCCGCATCATGAAGTGGCCGCTCATCGGATCGGTGAGATCGATGCCGAGGAGGCGATGAACCAGAAAATTGGCGAAACGGCTGGCGCGGGCGCGCTGTTTGGACAGCCCCGACGCCGAGCCGCCGCCCAGATAACGGCTCGCCACCACCAGGTCGCAATCGCCGCTGCGGAGCCGATCGAGCATGGCGCGGAGCAGTTTCTCGTCGTGCTGCAGATCGGCGTCCATGACCGCGACATAGCGCGCCTGACTCGCCAGCATGCCTTCAAGGCAGGCGCCGGCAAGGCCGCGGCGGCCGATGCGGCGCATGCAGCGCACGCGGCCGTCGCTGGCGCCGAGCGCGCGCGCCAGCGCCGCCGTCCCGTCCGGAGAATTGTCGTCGACGAACAGCACTTCCCAGTCGCAGCCGGCGAGAACCTCGGCGAGCCGCTCGACCAGGATCGGAACGTTGGCGCGCTCATTGAAGGTCGGGACGACGACGCTGAGCTCCGGCGCCGGCCGCACGGCCGAAATCGGCGCGCGGGCAAGCGCCGGAGGCGAAGTCACGGGTGAATCGCCGGCCATGGCCGCGTGAGATAACGCGGTGCGCCGAAAAAATGCAATGTGCCCAAAGCTTGCCGCAACAGGGATTGCCGCAATTTGGCGTGCTTGTGGCGTCGGCATTTGAGTGGCATCCATCCGCGATGACCGCTGTTCGTCCCGACCCCGCCGAGCCGATGCGGCCGCAGAACGCAGGCGCCGGCTGGGGCCTCATGCCGATGGCGCAGCGTTGGATCGGCGCGCGCAGCGAGGGCGTCCTGGTCGGCTTGATGCTCGCCGCCTTCGTTGTGCTGTGGATGGTCTTTCAAACCGTGTCGCTCTCGCCGGTCGATCTGCGCGACGACGCGTCCGAGGCGGCATTGTGGGCGCAAGCCTTCGCGTTCGGCTACAAGCATCCGCCGCTGACGGCGTGGCTGTTCATGGCGTGGTTCGCCATTTTCCCGCGGGCGAACTGGGCCATGCATCTTGAAGCGGTCGCGATCGCAGCGGCGACGCTCGCCGTCACTTGGCGGCTGTTGCGCGACCACCTCGACAGGAACCGCAGCCTCTTCGGGCTCGCCGCACTGATGCTGGTGCCGCTCTATACGTTCAAGGCCGCCGAGCTCAACGCCAACACGGCGATGATGCCGTTCTGGGCGGCGGCGTTGCTGTTTTACTTGCGGGCGCGGCGGAGCCTCCGCGGTTGGGATGCCGTGCTGGCCGGCGCGTTCGCAAGCTTTGCCATGCTCGGCAAATACTGGGCGGTTTATCTTTTCGCCGGCATGGCGGTGGCGTCGCTCACCGGCGCGGGCGCGCGGCGGTTTTGGCGATCGCCGGCGCCCTATCTGATGGCAGTCGGTGCGGCGGTCGTCATCGCGCCGCATCTTTATTGGTACGTCACGCAAGCCGGCGGCACCAATTACGCCTTTGTGCGCGACAGCGTCATGACCGACGACTCATTCGCTGCCGCGCTCGGCAAGTCGGTCTATTATCTGCTGGGCGTGCATCGCCTATGCCGCGGGGCCGTTGCTTCTTTTCGCCTTGCTGCGGCCCGCGCCGGCCGCGCTCGCCGACATCGCCTGGCCGGCGGATGAGCTGCGCCGGCAAGCCGTTATTTTGTTTGCAGTGCCGATGGTGCTGCCGGCGCTGATCAATCTCGCACTGCCGGCCCGGCTGACGCCGGACTGGACGTTTCCGAACTGGGCGCTGTTGCCGGTCGTGCTCTACGGCTCGCGCAAAATCGCCGTCGATTCGCTTGCGGTGGCCGGCGCGGGGCTTATTGCGCTCGCCGTCAGTCTCGGCTTTGTCATCGCTTCGCCGTTTATCGCTTACGCACACCTGAAAGCGGGTCTCGATTCCAATCGGCCAAGCTCGCGGGAAGTCGCCGCGCTCGCCGAAAAGATGTCGAACAAACCGCTGCGACTTTATTGGGGTTCGCCGGAGATCGCCGGGAACTTGCCGTTTTATTTAGCCGGCACGCGTCGGCTCGAAGACGATCCGCTGTCCGACCTCGGCCGGTCCGAGACTGCGGCACAGGGCCTTGTCGTCGCCTGCCTCGACAGCGATACGCCGTGCCTGACGGCGCAGACCGCGCTCGGCGGCGCCGGCATTGCCACCGCCAAGGGCGCGATCAGCCGTCGTTTCTTGGGCTTTTCCGGAAAGCCGATCGGCTTCCGCGTGAGTGTATTACCGGCGCAGCCTTGAGCGCCGGCATGCGCTCTCAATAGCGGTACTGATCCGTCTTGTAGGGGCCGCTCACCGGAATGCCGATATAGCTCGACTGCTTGTCCGAAAGCTTGGTCAGCTTGACGCCGATCTTGTCGAGATGCAGCCGCGCCACTTTTTCGTCGAGCGTTTTCGGCAGCACATAGACCTTCTTCTGATACTTGCCCTGATTGGCCCACAGCTCGATCTGCGCCAGCGTCTGGTTGGTGAACGACGACGACATCACGAAGCTCGGATGGCCCATGGCATTGCCGAGATTGACCAGGCGGCCTTCCGACAGAAGGATGATGCGGTGGCGGTCGGGGAATTCGATCTCGTCGACCTGCGGCTTGATGTTGTTCCACTTCAGATTCTTCAAGGCGTGAACCTGAATCTCGCTGTCGAAATGGCCGATATTGCAGACGACGGCGCGGTCTTTCATCTTGCGCATGTGCTCGATGGTGATGACGTCGACATTGCCGGTCGCGGTGACGAAAATATCGGCGCGCGGCGCGGCCTCCTCCATGGTGACGACCTCGTAGCCTTCCATCGCCGCCTGCAGCGCGCAGATCGGATCGACCTCCGAGACCATGACGCGGCAGCCGGCCTGGCGCAGCGAGGCGGCCGAGCCCTTGCCGACGTCGCCAAAGCCGGCGACCATCGCCACCTTGCCGGACATCATCACATCGGTGCCGCGGCGGATGCCGTCGACCAGCGACTCGCGGCAGCCGTAGAGATTGTCGAACTTCGATTTGGTGACGCTGTCGTTGACGTTGATGGCGGGGAACAACAGCCGGCCATCCTTCTCCATCTGGTACAGCCGATGCACGCCGGTGGTGGTTTCCTCGGAGACGCCTTTGATGCTGGCCGCGAGTTTGGCGAACCAGCCCGGCTTTTCCTTGAGCGTGCGCTTGATCAGCGCGAAGAACACTTCTTCTTCCTCGTTCTCCGCCTTGTCGAGAAAAGCCACGTCGCCTTTCTCGGCGCGCAGCCCGCTATGCACCAGCATGGTGGCGTCGCCGCCATCGTCGAGGATCATGTTGGGCAGGCCGCCGTCGCCCCACTCCAGGATCTTGCGGGTGTATTCCCAATAATCCTTGAGGCTCTCGCCCTTGATCGCGAACACCGGCGTGCCGCCGGCGGCGATCGCCGCCGCGGCATGATCTTGCGTCGAATAGATGTTGCACGAAGCCCAGCGCACGTCGGCGCCGAGCGCTGTAAGCGTCTCGATCAGCACGGCAGTCTGGATTGTCATGTGCAACGAGCCGGCGATGCGCGCGCCCTTGAGCACCTGACGCGGCCCATACTCTTCGCGCGTCGCCATCAGGCCGGGCATCTCGGTCTCGGCCATGGAGATTTCCTTGCGGCCCCACTCGGCGAGACCGATATCCTTGACCACGTAATCGGCGGTCGAGGCTTGCGTTTTCGGCTTGGTCGACGTGCTCATCACTGACTATCCTTTGGCGGCGGAAATGCGTGAGGTTGGCGCGCTTTTAGCAGGCTAGCGGCAAGGCGGCAATAACACATAAAGATTTCTTTATGTCCATGCACGAACCGGCGGTCAGCGCCGGCGCATTGCTCGTCATGCAAGGATCAACCGGACGAAGCAATCCAGGCTGAGCCGAAGTCCGGATTGTGTCGCGGAGCCGGTCACGGACCGCGCGGCTTCAACCGCGAGGGCCGTCGGCTGCAATGAAACGTGATATCAGCCGGCTTTCGGCGCTTCGCCGCCGCGTTGCTTGACCACGCCGGCCTGCGTCAACGCCGTCGCGATCTGCTGCATGCGGTTGATGAGATCCACCGCCGCTGCCGGCGGCAGCACCAGGCGGCAGGCCGGATAGCGCCGGCCGGTGACCGTCGTATTCGGCTTGACCTCATCGAAGCGGGTCACACCGAACTCAATGCGCAATGTCTGGCCGTCGAAGATCAAGCCGGTGATCGAGTCGGCAAAAGTCTCCACCATGTCGGCGCGATCGAGGTAGCGGATCGTCGCCGGTTGACGATTGCCTCCTGGCGCCACCACATTAGGCTGCGGCGCAGCTGCGGGTTTCGCGACACTGCCTTTCGAAGCTGTCGATTTGGGACTCATCTGCTTTATCTCCTTCGGGCGACTGTTCCGGTCCGATGCCTTTCGACGCGAAGTCTTGGTGTCGGATATCTTACCGGGTGAGGCCTTGGCGGGCGATGGCCTGCGTTTCATCAAACAAATCCTAAATCGGTTATCCGATCAATCGGCTTCGCCGAAGCGCGAATCGATGAGCGCCGCCAAGGCTTCGACGACTGCGGCAGCTTCCGGGCCGGTCGCCTCGACGGTAATCGAGGTTCCGGGCGCCGCCGCCAACATCATCAGGCCCATGATCGAGGTTCCGCCGACGCTGTCGTTGCAGCGCCGCACGCGCACCTCGGCATCGAATTTCTCGACGGTCTGCACGAACTTGGCGGAGGCCCGAGCGTGCAGGCCCTTCTTGTTGCAGATGACGAAGACCCGGGAGACGGCACCCTCGGGCGCATTGCCCGCGTCGGACATGCCGGCGTTATGGGCCGGCGCGTTCATTTGCCGTTGAGCACCCGGCTGGCGATGGTGACGTATTTCCGGCCGGCCTCTTGGGCGGCGGCAACCGCTTCGGCAAGCGGACACTCGTCACGCACTTTGGCGAGCTTCACCAGCATCGGCAGATTGATGCCGGCCAGCACCTCGACCTTGGGCCGGCTCATCACCGAGATGGCAAGGTTGGACGGGGTGCCGCCGAACATATCGGTGAGGATCGCCACGCCGTCGCCGCTGTCGACGCGGCGCACCGCTTCGATGATATCCTTGCGGCGCTCTTCGACGTCGTCGTCGGGGCCAATGGTTACGGCCTCGATCTGGCCTTGCGGTCCGACCACGTGTTCCAGGGCGGCGCGAAATTCAACGGCCAGCCGACCGTGGGTCACAAGCACAAGACCGATCATGGAACTCCCCGCGGGCGCTTCCCGGGTGCACCGCACGAAAGGGTGCACATCATGACCATCCGAAGCCTCGGCGCAAGAGGCATTCTGAGCAAAATCCGAGGGTTGCTGCATTGCAGTAGGATCAAGTCGTTTTGACCGTGCCAGCCATGCCGGCTCGGCTGGCGGAAATCCGGCATCAAGAGCCCGGTCACGGGCAGTAGTTTTGGACCATGATGGTTAACCAATCGCCAATCAAATGCGCCGGCGGGCTCAAATCACGACGTCAGCGGGTCGATCGCCCTACCGGATGAAGTGATGAGCGCCAGCAGCGCCGGCAAGGCCGCCGCGCCCGATGCGACGGCAAGTCGCGGTAAATCCGTACTGTCAACCTCGATTGTCGGGTGGGCCGGCAGCCGTTGCGCATCGGCCGCATCGAGGTCGACGACCAAGCCGACGACGGCGCACGGCTCGTAGTCGCGGCGGAGGATGCCGACGCCGCGCAGCTCGAGCAGGCCGGCAAGCGTTTCGGCCGGCCGCACCAAAAGCCGGCCGTTGATGCGTTGCAGATGAACGCGATCGTCGCCGACGAGCCGCGCGAAACGCAGGCGACCGGCGCGCGCCGCGTCGAGCAGTTCCAGTGCCAGGCGGGATTTGCCCGCGCCGGACGGTCCGCGGATCAGCACCGCGCGCGCGCCAACCAGCACGGCTGAAGCATGGACGGTTGCCGGCATCACATTGCCGGCAGGCGCACGATAAAGCGGGCGCCAAGCACCATCGGCTCACCGTCCGGTCCCGGAGCGCCGGTGCGGTTCTCGACCCAGATCGAGCCGCCGTGGGCGTCGACGATCTGTTTGGAAATCGACAGCCCGAGCCCGGAATTCTGACCGAATCCCTGGTGCGGACGATCGGTGTAAAAGCGTTCGAAGATCTTTTCGCGCACATCCTCGCGCACGCCGGGCCCGTCGTCGTCGACAAAGACTTCGATCTGATTGCGCAACCGCCGGCAGGTGACACGCACCGTGGCGCCGGGCGGCGAGAACGAACGCGCATTTTCAATCAGATTATCGACGATTTGCCCGAGTTTGGAATCGTGTCCAGGCATTTGGAACGCGCGCGTGCCGCCGCCTTCGAATTTCAAGGTGACTTTGACGCCGTCCTCACGCTTGACCTCGTTCGCCACCGCAACCAGCGTGCTCAGCAGCTTGGCGAAGTCGACCGGCGCGGCGTCCTGCCGCTGCAATTCGGCGTCGAGCCGGCTGGCGTCGGAAATATCCGAGATCAGCCGATCGAGCCGGCGCACGTCGTGCTGGATGATGGCGAGAAGCCGGCTCCGGCTTTCCTCGGTCTTGGCGACCGGCAGCGTCTCCACCGCCGAGCGCAACGAGGTGAGCGGATTCTTCAGTTCATGGGCGACATCGGCCGCGAAGCTTTCGATCGCTTCGATCCTCGAATAGAGCGCGCTGGTCATGTCGCGGAGCGTGCCGGAAAGGTGGCCGATCTCATCGCGCCGGCGGGTGAAATCGGGAATCTCCACACGCGAGCGGATGCGCCGGCGGATATTCTCGGCGGCGGCGGCCAGCCGCCGCACCGGCTCGGCGATCGTGCCGGCGAGCAGGATCGAAAGCACGATCATCACGCCGGCGGCGACCAGAAAGACCTTGATGATGGCGAGCCGCTCGGCTTCCACCATGTTGTCGATATCGGCGCCCTGCGTCGACAGCATCAGCGCGCCGCGCACGGCGCGGAAACGCTGCACCGGCACCGCCACGGAAACGATAACGTCGCCGCGTTCGTTGATCCGCACCATGCTGGCGTTCTGGCCGTTCAAGGCCTGCGTCACTTCGGAATAACCCTTGCCGTCGTCGGGGCCGAGTTCGTGATAGACCGGCAGATCGCCGCGCCCGAGCCACATCCGCAAGGCAATGAAGGCGCGCTCGAACAGGCCCGGCTTTTCCGCGGTCGGCGACGGCAAATCGAAGCGCAGCACGTCGCCGCGGCCGAACAAGTTCCGGCTGTCGACCAACAGCACGCCGTCGCGGTCATAGATGCGCGCCCGCGTTTTGGTCGGCGAAACCAGCCGCCGCAAGATCGGCGCCACCCGTTCCGGATTGATCGGGAAATCGATGCCGTAAAGCGCGTCTTCATTCGGGCCGTAGCTTTGGCCGGGCTGCAAGTTTTGCAGCTTGTCGGGGTCGAGCGTGATCGAGGAATTGCTCTCGACGGTGGCCGAAGACGCAATGGCGCCGGCGATGATCTGGCCTTGCACCGAAAGACTCTGGATGCGTGCGTCGATCAGTCCGGCACGGAATTGCGAAAGAAAGATGATGCCGATGGAGAGCGCGACGAGTCCGGTGAGGTTGAGGACGACGATGCGCCGGGTCAGGCTCGAAGAGCTTTGCGTGACGAAGAATTGCAGGGCTTGTTGCAGCCAATGGCCGACGCGGGCAAAACCGCGGGGCTGCGGGCGCGGCTCCGCCTGGTCGAGGCCAGCGCCATCGGCTTGGCTCTCGATCGGGCTATCGACGCGGGGTTCGGCCTCCATCGAGGCTTGAGACCCGGTCCCTGCAGGTTCTGCGGTTCGGTCAAGCACGTCGTCTGCCGGGGTTTCGATCATGCCATTCCCCCGCCTACCCTCCGCCAGCGGGGGAGGGTAGGAGGGGCGGACGCCATTACTACCGCACGTCAGCCGCCCAGTCAGCGGCCATGGTTGGCGGTCCAAATACCCGGCGCCCCACGGCCTTTTGCGCGCACCGCGCTAATTATTCCTTGAAACGATAGCCGACGCCATACAGCGTCTCGATCATATCGAACTCGTCGTCGCTCGCCTTGAACTTTTTGCGCAGCCGCTTGATGTGGCTGTCGATGGTGCGGTCGTCGACATAGACCTGATCGTCATAGGCCGCATCCATCAAGGCGTTGCGGCTTTTCACCACGCCGGGGCGGCTCGCCAGCGCCTGCAGGATGAGAAATTCGGTGACGGTGAGCGTGACCGGCTCGTTCTTCCAGGTGCACGTGTGGCGCTCCGGGTCCATGCGCAAAAGCCCGCGCTCCAACACCTTGCTGTCGGCCTCTTTCGGCGCGGTGCCGTCCTTGGGGGTGCCCCGGCGCAACACGGCTTTGACGCGCTCGACCAGAAGCCGCTGCGAAAACGGTTTGCGAATGAAATCGTCCGCGCCCATTTTCAGGCCGAACAATTCGTCGATCTCTTCGTCTTTCGACGTCAGGAAAATAACCGGCATGTCGGATTTCTGGCGCAGCCGGCGCAAGGTCTCCATGCCATCCATGCGCGGCATCTTGATATCGAGAATGGCGAGATCGGGCGGCGCGGTTTTGAAGCCGTCCAATGCCGAGGCGCCGTCGGTATAGGTGTTGATGCGGTACCCTTCAGCCTCGAGCGCGATCGATACCGAGGTGAGGATATTGCGGTCGTCGTCGACGAGAGCGATTGTCGGCATGGCGGCCTTCTTACATGAGTTGGCCGCAAGCTTCACTAGCCCCGGCCCCATAAGCCTTTGAATCCCCATGTGGGGGCGGAAGTGTGACCAGACAAGGCAAAATCGGGGCAATTACTGCGGCAACGGGCCAAACCGTCCCGGGCCAAGAGGCAAAAGCGACAGGCAAAGAATCACCATGGCTGACGCCGACCCAACCCCAGCCGAAAGAAAGCCGGCGCGGCCTCTCCCAGGCCTTATGCCGGATCGCCTGCCCGAAAACGCTCCGGCGCCGGATTTCAACCCGAAATCGCTCGCCAAGGCGCTGTTGCGGTCGACGCGCGCCGGCTCGCTGGCAACGCTCGACCGCAATACCGGCCATCCTTTCGCTTCGCTGGTCAATATCGCGACCGACATGGACGGGTCGCCGCTGATTCTGATTTCGCGGCTCGCGACCCATACCGCCAATCTTGAAGCGGACAGCCGCGCCTCGGTGCTGCTCGCCGCCGCCGGCAAAGGCGACCCGCTGGCGCATCCCCGGCTGACGCTGCTCGGCGGCTTCGTGCGGGTGCCGCGCGACGATCCGAGAGAGCCGCGCCTGCGCCGCCGCTTCCTCGCGCGCCATCCGAAGTCGGAGCTTTACGCCGGCTTTGCCGATTTCTCGTTCTGGCGGCTCGATGCCGTATCCGCCCATCTCAATGGCGGCTTCGCGCGTGCCGCCGATCTGACCGCCGCCGACGTCATGACGGACTTGTCCGGCGCGGACGACTTGATCGAAGCCGAGCCGAGCGCGATTGCGCATATGAACGCAGACCATGCCGAGGCGGTACGGCTCTACGCCACCAAACTCCTTGGCGCCGAAGATGGGCCGTGGCGGCTGACCGGCCTCGACCCGGACGGCCTCGACCTTGCTTGCGGCGACGCCACTTTGCGGCTTGCCTTTGCCGAACGCGTCATCACCGCCCAGCAATTGCGCAAAGTGGTGGTGGATTTGGCAGCGAAAGCCCGGAGCTGAAGTTGACAGAAAGACAGGCGCTGTCGCGCTGCACTGCAGCGTGGGAACGCGTCCGGTATCTTCCGGTTAGGCTTGCGGACGTTACGGTCATCGCGCGGTCTTGGCAGAAGCCGGGTTGCTCGTTATAGGGTCGGCCGCTCGCCGGGAGTTAAGGGACGGCGGATGTCGCGGGACAGCTTTTGCGCCCCGTGCGGCCAGGCGGGTCACAAGCGGAGGCTACGGTGGAAGAGACGGGAGTGAGGAACGGCGCTTATGGCGCCGACAAATTCGGCTTCAAAAACCTCGCCGGCGTGCACTGGAATTTGTCCGAAGCCCCGCTCTACGAACATGCCATTCGCAACGGCGAGGCCGCCATCGTCGCCGGCGGCGCGCTCTGCGCCGAAACCGGTCATCACACCGGCCGCTCACCCAAGGACAAGCATACCGTCGTCGATGCGCTCACCGAAAACACCGTGTGGTGGGATGGCAACCGAAAGCAAAGCAAGGAACACTTCGACAATCTGCTGGCGGACTTCCTCGCGCACGCGAAGAGCAAGACGCTGTTCGCGCAGGATCTTTACGGCGGCGCCGATGCGAAATACCGCATCAAGGCGCGAGTGTTCACCGAATACGCCTGGCACTCGCTGTTCATCCGCCAGCTTTTGATCCGCCCCGATCGCGCGGAGCTCACAAGCTACGTTCCGGACATGACCATCGTCGACATGCCGTCGTTCAAACCGGACGCCAAACGCCACGGCGGCCGCGACGGCTCCGACACGATGGTGGCGATCGATTTCACCCGCAAGATCGTGCTGATCTGCGGGTCTTCTTATGCCGGCGAGATGAAGAAGTCGGTGTTCACCACCTTGAACTTCTATCTGCCGGCGCAGGGCGTCATGCCGATGCATTGCTCGGCCAATGTCGGCGCGGGCGGCGACAGCGCGCTGTTCTTCGGCCTGTCCGGTACCGGCAAAACGACGCTCTCGACGGACCCGAACCGCATCCTGATCGGCGACGACGAAACCGGCTGGTCGCCACAGGGCATTTTCAATTTCGAGGGTGGCTGCTACGCCAAATGCATAAAACTCTCGGCCGAGGCCGAGCCGCAAATTTGGGACGCCACCAACCGCTTCGGCGCCGTCCTGGAAAACGTCGAGTTCGATCCGGAGACGCGCATTCCGAATTACGACAGCGACAAGAAGACCGAGAACACGCGCTCGGCCTATCCGCTGGACTTCATCCCGAGCGCATCGCGCACCGGCACTGCCGGCCACCCGAAGAACATCATCTTCCTCACCGCCGACGCCTTCGGCGTCATGCCGCCGATCGCCAAGCTTAATCCGGCGCAGGCGATGTATCACTTCCTGTCCGGCTATACGGCCAAGGTCGCCGGCACCGAAAAGGGCCTGGTCGGCGTCGAGCCGGAATTCTCAACCTGCTTTGGCGCACCATTCCTGCCGCGGCCGCCGGCCGAATACGGCCGGCTGCTGCGCGACTACATCGGCAAGCACAAGGTCGACTGCTGGCTGGTCAATTCCGGCTGGACCGGCGGCATCTACGGCACTGGCCGGCGCATGCCAATCAAGGTCACCCGCGCACTCGTCACCGGTGCGCTCGACGGCTCGCTGAAAAACGCGAGCTACCGCACCGATCCTTATTTCGGCTTTGCGGTGCCAACCTCGGTGCCGGGCATCGAGCCGCACATTCTCTATCCGATGAAAACCTGGAAGGACAAAGCCGCGTTCGACGAGACCGCGCGCAAGCTGGTCGGCATGTTCCAGAAGAACTTCACCAAATACGAGAACACCGTCGACGCCGACGTGCGCGCCGCCGCGCCGGAAGTGCGCCTGGCGGCGGAGTGACGTTGCGTCACGTTTAGACGCTGATTACAAACGGCGGCCAAAAGGGCCGCCGTTTTCATTTCCGGAGGAAGCAATGCAGCAACTAAAACTCGGCCGTAACGGCCCCGCGGTTTCGGCCTTTGGATTGGGCTGCATGGGCATGTCGGGAATCTACGGACCGGCAGAAGACGCCGAATCCACCGCCACCATCCACGCGGCGCTCGACGCCGGCATAACCGCCATCGACACCGGCGATTTCTACGGCATGGGCCACAACGAAATGCTGATCCGCGACGCGCTCAAAGGCGGCAAGCGCGACCGTACCTTCATCATGGTCAAATGCGGCTCGCTGCGCAGCCCGGACGGCAAAATCGTCGGCGACGACGCGCGGCCGCAGTCGATCAAGAATTTTCTCAGCTATTCGCTGCGCCGGCTCGGCACCGACTATATCGATCTCTACCAGCCGTCCCGGGTCGATCCGCAGGTGCCGATCGAGGACACCATCGGCGCCATCGCCGACATGGTGAAGGCCGGTTACGTGCGCCACATCGGCCTGTCGGAAGCCTCGGCCAAGACGATCCGGCGCGCGCAGCCATGCATCCGATCGCCGCGCTTGCAGATCGAATATTCGCTGTTCACGCGCGGCATCGAGCGCGAGATTTTGCCGACGCTGCGCGAGCTCGGCATCGCGCTGGTCGCCTATGGCGTTCTTTCCAGCGGGCTGATCAGCGACCGCGCCGCGGTGGCGCGGACCGCGCCGAGCGAACTGCGCACGCGGCGGCCGCGGTTTTTCGCCGAGAACTTCGCCAAGAATTTTTCGCTCGTCGAGGCTTTGGGCAAAATCGCCCGCGACAAGGGCGTCTCGACGCAGGCGCTCGCCTTCGCCTGGGTCAAGGCGCGCGGCGACGACGTCGTGCCGTTGATCGGGGCGCGGCGCCGCGAGCAGCTCAAGGAAGCGCTGCGCGCCGCCGACCTGAAGCTGTCGGCGGACGACCTCGCCCGCATCGAGGCGGCGGCGCCGCCGGACGCGGTGGCCGGCACCCGCTATATGCCGGCGGTGATGGCGCATATGGACAGCGAACACGCTGGTTGAAAGTAAGGCGGAACGAACAGATAGATAAAGGGAGAAAAACCGCGGGCGGATGTTAACCGCGGTCCGCGCGCACTATTCAATCAAATCGTCGGCAGTCGCCAGCAGGGTCGGCGGGATGGTCAACCCAAGAGCTTTGGCAGCCTTCAGATTGATGACCAGCTCGAACTTGTCCGGCAATTCCACCGGCAAGTCTTCCGGTTTGGCCCCTTTCAGGATCCGGTCGACGTAATAGGCGCCGCGCCGATAATGCGCACAATAATTTACCCCATAGGACATCAGTCCTCCGGACTCGACGAATTGACGAATCTGATAAATCGCCGGCAGCTTATTCTCCTGGGCAAAACCGACGATGCGCGACCGGTTGGCGAGTGTCACACCTTCCTGCAATGTAACGACCGCCTGGCACTGCGCCTCCATGATGCCTGCGAAGGCCCGAACGAAATCGCCGGCCGCGTGCACCTCGAATAATGCCACGCTCATGCCCAGCGTCTTTCCCGCCGCTTGTAGTGCGTGGACTTCGAGAATTTTTCCCGGATTGTCGGGGTTATAGATGATCCCGACCCGCGAGATTTGCGGCGCGGCGGTCTTGAGCAGCTCAAGCAGTTTTCCGGTCATAGAGGGAAAGAAATTCGATACTCCGGTGACGTTTCCTCCAGGCCGCGCCAGGCTCGCGACTATTCCGCTCGCCACCGGGTCGCTTACGCTCATGAACACAATAGGAATTTTACCGGCTGCCCGTTGCATGGCCTGCGTGCCGGGGGTGCCGGTCGTAACGATAACGTCGGGTTTGGCGCGGACGATATCGAGAGCGACCACAGAATTACGCGCCTCTACGCCCTCGGTGTATTCATAGTCGATCGTGACGTTCTGGCCTTCAATCCAGCCGGCATTGCGCAGACCCGCGCGAAAGCAGTCGACCAGGGCTTGTCCAGCTGGCGTGGTCGCGTTGCCCTGAAAACCAATACGGACCGGTGCGTCGGCCGCTCGCACGCGACGGGCGAGCGGCCCAGCCGCTACCAGGCCGTAAAGCGCAATTATGAAACTCCGTCGCTGCATCGCCCGACCGTCCATACCTTCTGCATGTGCCGCCCGGCGCGCGCCCAATTCTCCGGGCCGCGATCGCGCACGTAATCATTGACGCGAGCGGTGATTTGGTCAACCTGGACGCCCCGACGAGATCATCAAACAGCGCCGGCACAGCGACAAGCGGCTCAACGATCGTTACTTGTCGCTGCGACACGGCGGGCGGCGCCCGCCGCCCTTGCAAGCCCCGACCACAACAAAGGCCCATTTGCGGATTGCTGTGGCACCATGCGCTTTTTCTTTGTCATGGGTCTGTGCCATAGTTGTGCAGGTTAACCCATGACCGGCGCTTGATTTTGACCTGATGGCCAGAGAAGTCGACCCGCTCAAACTGTCTTCGCCGCACGTCTTCCTGGTCCGGATGCTGCTGTTCGTCGTGGCGTTCGGGGCGATCGTTTTCGTGCTGCAGAAGCAGATCCAGGTCGCGTTCATGGCCAACCCGTGGCTGAACGCCCTGATCATCCTGGTGCTCGCCGTCGGCGTCGTGCTGGCGCTGCGGCAGGTGGTGCGGCTTTATCCCGAGATCGCCTGGGTGAACGGGTTCCGGCTTAACGACCCACGCCACGCCGAGCGCACCCCGGTGCTGCTGGCGCCGATGGCCGCCATCCTAAGAGTTTGACGCAAAATGATATCCATAGTTTCAAGCTCTTGCGAGGCGCCTAGTGAGGAGGGCGACGCTGGCGATCATGAGCCAAGCCTCGGCACTGGCGAGGGTGGCTTCGAAGTCTTTGGCGAGGCGGCGGTTGCGGCCAAGCCAGGCGAAGGTGCGCTCGACCACCCAGCGTCGCGGTTCGGCTTTGAAGGTTCCGACATTTTGCGAGCGGGTGACGATCTGGATGGTCCATTTCCCGCAATCGGAGATCGCATTGCGCAGCTTGTCGCCGCGATAAAGGCGATCGGCGAAGATGTGTTGCAGTTTGGGGAACGAGCGGCGCAGCGTGTGCAGCAGCGGCACGGCGCCGTGATTGTCTTGGATGTTGCCGGGCAGGACCAGCAGATCAAGTATCAAGCCGGCCGTGTCGGTGATGATATGACGCTTGCGTCCTTTCACGCGCTTGGCCGCATCAAAGCCGCGCGGACCGCCGCTTTCCGTGGTCTTCACGCTCTGGCTGTCAATGATACCGGCCGATGGCGTGAGCTGACGTCCCATCGCCGCACGGCTGCGTCCCACCAAGACGCGATTGATGCGACGCCAGGTGCCATCATCGCGCCAACGATAAAAGTAACCTTGAACAGTCGAGCGCGGCGGAAAGTGCTTCGGCAATGCTCGCCACTGACACCCCGTCGCCAGAATGTACAGGATTGCGTTCATCACCGCTCGCAGGTCGGTCTCGCGCGGCCGTCCCAACAGTCTTGCCGCCGGCAGCAACGGTTCCATCAATGCCCACTCCGAATCCGTCATGCTACTTGCGTAGTCCAAGCCATCGCGTCGATATTGTGCCCGGGTGGTTTCAGTCCAAGTCATCGTGACCTCCATCGAATTTCGCAAATCCGACGGAATCACAAAGGGCTGAAATCACTCAATTCTTTTTCGGCCAGGCTCTAGGAGCCGCATGGGCCGCATGGCGATCTCGGCGCAGATGATGCGCGGCATCCTCGACTCGATTGCCATGCGTCTTGACGAAGCGCGCGACATCACGCGCTACATGACGGGCCTCCTCGTGTTCCTCGGCCTTCTCGGCACGTTCTGGGGCCTGATCGCGACGGTCGGTTCGGTCGGCGGCGTGATCCAGGGACTGAAAGCGACCGGCGACGCCGCCTCGATGTTCGATTCGTTGCGCCAGGGCCTGGCCGCGCCATTGAGCGGCATGGGCATCTCGTTTTCGTCTTCGCTGTTCGGCCTGGCCGGGTCGCTGGTGCTCGGTTTTCTCGACCTGCAATCGAGCCAGGCGCAGAACCGCTTCGGCGCAGCGATAAGCGGCTGAACGATCCGTATCTGTCGCTATAGAGGATGACGCTCTAAGCGAGCCCGTGCTTGGCGAGAAAATCCAATGTCAGGCGAACGCAGTCTTGCGGCTTCTCGATCTGTAACAGGTGCCCGGTGCCTTCGACGAAGCTGTAATCGTAACCGCCCTCGCTGCCGAGCGCCGCATTGGCGGGGCCGGTGGCGGAGCCTTTCATGGCCGGATCGCAGCCGATCAGCTTGACCGGACCGCCGAATGCGCTCGCCTTCGGCCACAGGTTCAGGCTCGTCGCCTGCGCATAGATGGTCGCTTCGTTTTCCGGATCGCACACCAGTTCGTAGCCGTCGCCGTCCGGGCTCTGGCGCAGCACCGAGCGCGCCATCAATTCGTGGGCGCCGTCGACCCAGCGCAGCGTGGCGCGCGATTGCCGGTATTCCTCGGCCAGTTCCTCGATCGCGGCGAAGCGGCGGCGGCGCTGCCGCGCCCATTCGGTGAGTCGCTTCTCGAACGCGGCCATCGCGGCGTAAGCCGGATGTCCGGGCGGCGGCACATTGGGCGGATCGAACAGAACGAGCGCGTCCCAGCGCCAGCCGATTTCGACGGCGTGCTTCATCGCGGTGCGTCCGGACATCGAATGAAACAGGCCGGCGGTCGGCCGCGTGCCGAGCCGGGATTTCACCTCTTGGACGACCCGTTCGAGATCGCGGGTCAGCTGCTCGTAGGTATGGTGCGACGGCTTAACCGGCACATTCTGGCCGTGGTTGCGGAAGTCGAACACCAACAGATCGAATTTTTGCAGCAAATGTTGCCAGTACGGATAATACGCATCGGCGGCAAAGCCATTGCCGTGGGTGAGCAACAGCCGGATACCGTCGGGATTGCCGTGGCGGCGCATGCGGATGTTGGCGCCGTCCTCAAGCGCAACGTCAAAACTCATGCTGGGCGCGGGAAGCTCGAAACTCATCGGGGGCCTGCGATTATCGGGTAAATTTGATGGCGGTCTCAACCCGCGTCAGGCCGGCTGCATGTCTCGCCCGGCGCGCCGCGCCCAGTTTTCCCAAGCGCGGTTGAGCGTGTAGTCGGTGACGCGCGCGACGATCTTGTCGACCTCGCCCTTGGTGAGAAATTTGATCTCGCCCATGGCCAGGGCGCTCAAGGTCATGGCCTGCATCTGCAGTTTGGCGCCCATTTCGAGATAGACCGAGACGAACACGGCATGGCGCACCGAGCGGCCGACCACCGTGGCGCCGTGCCCGCGCATCAGCGCCGTCGGCCGCGGACCGATGAGTTTCGCCAGATCGCGGCCCATCGCCATGTCGCTGACCAACAGCGTCGTATCGCCGAATTTGTCTTGCGAGTCCCAGACCGGCACCTCGTGGCCGCACGACGCGCACATGTGCAACAGCGGCTTGAGCTTGGCGCCGGTAACGCCGAACGGGATCACGCTCGGCGAATGGTTGTGCACCACGGCGTGCACATCCGGCCGCGCCTCGTAGATCGCGCCGTGAATAAAGCGCTCCAGATAGGGCGCGCGGCCGCGCTCGTCGATGGCGTTGCCGTCAAGCGTATATTCGACGATGTCGTCGCGTTCGATGCGCTCGGGGGCGCGGGCGCGCGACAACAGGTAATGCTGCGGGTTGTCGGGATGCCGCGCGCTGACATGGCCGAAGGAATCGACGATCCCCTCATTGGCCAGAATGCGGTTGGCGGTGACCAGTTCTTCCAACACGAAATCGAGCTTGCTCATTGCGGCGCATCTCCCCTAACCACGGACAGTTGTAGCGGCAGCGCGTCGCGGGACTCAATCGGCAATCTGCGCTATGCCATGCCGCTAACGCAGTGCTGCATCCGGGAGGTTTTCACTATGTTTGGGCGTCATGCATTGATCGCCGGGCTCGGCGTTATTTTTGCCGGGGCGGCCGCGGCGGCAGCCTGGGCGCAAAGCGGCGCCGGGAGTTACCCGGATCATCCGATCAGGGTGATCGTCTCGGTGCCGGCCGGCGGCGGCGTCGATACCGTCACCCGGCTCGTTACCGCCAAGATGCAGATCATTCTCGGCCAGTCCATGATCGTCGAAAACCGGGCCGGCGTCGGCGGCAGCATCGCCGCCGACTACGTGTTCCATTCGCCGCCCGACGGCTACACGCTGTTGGCGTCGCAACCGTCGCCGATCACGACCAATCCCTTGCTCTATAAATCGCTCAACTACGATCCGACACAGCTCGTTGCGGTTGCGATCATGTCGCACATTCCCAATGTCGTTCTGGTGCGCAAGGATTTCCCGGCCAAGACGGTGCAGGAGCTGATCGCCTACGCCAAGGCCAATCCCGGCAAGATCAATTTGCCTCACAAGGCATCGGCACCACATCGCACACCACCGCCGAGCTGTTCCAGAAGATCACCGGCACCAAGATGACCCATGTGCCTTACAAAGGCACCGCACCGGCGGTCAATGATCTGCTCGCCGGCAACGTCGATCTGATGTTCAACGAACTGGCAAGCTCGATCGAGCTTTACAAGTCGGGCCGCGCGCGGATTCTCGCCGTCACGGTCAATCACCGCGTCGCGGCGCTGCCGGACATTCCGACGCTGGAAGAAGCCGGCGTGATGGGTTGCGACTCCGACACCTGGCACGCGCTGACCGCGCCGCCGAAAACGCCCGACGACATTGTCGCCAAGCTCAATGCCGCGGCCAATAAGGCGATGGCGGACCCCGATCTGGTGGCCCGATTCACGCAGCTCAGCATCAGTCCCGGCGGCGGAACGCCGGCCCAGGCCGCCGCCTTCATCAAGTCGGAAACCGCGCGCTGGAGCGAAGTCATCCGCGACGCCGGCATCAAGCCGGAATGACCGCGTAAAGCTTTACGCCGGCGCGTAAACCAATCCCGCGCCCGGCAGTTGCGCGGCCGCGCCGGCCTGCCACAATACGCGCATGAAAGTCATTATTGCCGGCGGCGGCATCGGCGGTCTCACCACCGCCTTGATGCTGCACGCCCGCGGCATCGACTGCGAGGTGTTCGAGCAGGCCGAGCAAGTGCGCGAGCTCGGCGTCGGCATCAACACGCTGCCGCACGCCATCAAAGAGCTCGCCGGCCTGGGTCTTCTGCCCCGGCTCGATGCCATCGCCATTCGCACCTACGAGCTGTTCTATACCAATCGCTTCGGCCAGGAGATTTGGCGCGAGCCGCGCGGCCTCGATGCCGGCTACGACGTACCGCAATTTTCAATTCATCGCGGCCGCCTGCAAGGCGTGATCCACCAGGCGGCTCGGGCGCGGCTCGGCGAATCGCGCCTTCACACCGGGCATCGGCTTGGCGCGTTCCGCGAAGACGAGGGCGGTATCACCGCTTATTTCTTCGATCGCAGCGGCGCGCATCGCTCAACGGCGCGCGGCGACGTTCTGATCGGCGCCGACGGCATCCACTCCACCGTGCGCGAGGCGCTCTATCCCAACGAGGGTCCGGCGCGCTGGAACGGCGCCATGCTGTGGCGCGGCGCCATCGACTGGCCGTGTTTTCTCACCGGCCGCTCCATGATCGTCGCCGGCGGCATGGCGGCAAAACTCGTCGTCTATCCGATCGCCGAAGGCGCGCGCGCGGACAGGCGCCTGACCAACTGGGCCGTGGTCGCCAAAATCGCCGACGGCGCAACCCCGCCGCCGCGCAAGGAAGATTGGTCGCGGCCGGGCCGCATGGAGGATCTGGCGCCGCATATCCGGCGCTTCGCGATCGGCGCCGTCGATGCGCAAGCGCTGATCGAGGCGACGCCGGAGTTTTGGGAATATCCGATGTGCGATCGCGACCCGTTGCCGCGCTGGTCGCACGGCCGGGTCACGCTGCTCGGCGACGCCGCGCATCCGATGTATCCGGTCGGCTCGAACGGCGCGTCGCAGGCGATCCTCGATGCCCGCGCGCTCGCCGACCGGCTGGCCGACGCCGAACATCCGACGCATGCGCTGTGGGCCTATGAGCAGGAACGGCTGCCGCCGACGGCGCAGATCGTGCGCATGAATAGAAGCGGCGGACCGGAGGGCGTCATCGACGCGGTCGAGGCCCGCGCGCCGGACGGTTTTAGCAATATCGACGCCGTGCTCTCTTACGAACAACGCATGGCCATCGTGCGTGGCTATGCGGCGACCGCGGGCTTTGCCCGCGACCAAGTGAACCGCGCGCCGGCTGCCAATCCGGCCGTCGCCGGCGCAAACCGCTGACGCGCGCGGAACCGGCGCCCGGCCGCCGTTGTTTTCCCCGAGAACTCGGCCCTCTATCGATCCCTCGAACAACGGAATTTTGCATGAGCCAGACCACGAGTCAGCACGCCGTCAACGATATTGCCGCCCGCTATTTTCTTGTTCTCGGCGCGGCCACAGCCGATCTGTGGAGCGAACTGCCGCAAGATCTGCAGCACACTTTGTTCGAGCGCGCGGTCGTGCTCGGCCATCAGGGCGAACGCGACGAAAGCCTGCGCGAGCAATTGGCAAAATTCCTGCACGACCATTACGCGCGGACGGCCACGCGTTGACGCGGCAAGGGCCACTTGTGATGGCCTCCACCGACGTTACATTAAGATGGACCAGCAATGCGAGGCGGTGGCGTCATGGCGAACAATTCGGCAAACCATTCGGATGAGCCGGAGCGGCCGCGCGCCGAGCCGGAGATCATTCCGCCGAACCGCTTTGGACCGAATGATCGCGGCCGCCACGATCGTGCAGGAGGCTGGCCGCCGCCCTACGGCTTTACGCAGACGCGCGGTACCCATCGCGTCTATGTCAGCCGGATCGGGCCGTTCGGCTTCGCGCTCATCATGCTGATCGCGGGACTTTTTGCCGCGGTCTTGTTGCTCATTCTGATCGGCGCCGCTTTGATCTGGATCCCCGTGGTCGCCGTGCTGGTCGTTATCGCTGCGGTTTCCGGCCTGATCCGCCGGCTCTGACGCGCCGGGCTACGCCGCTCGGCGGCATACACCGTGCGTTAACCATGATCCTTTATGAATTGATTAACCATTCCAGAACTCTGGACATGGCGGGCCGCATCTACCTTGACTGGGCGTGCGGCGGGCAGCTTCGTGCCGAAGCCCCACGGCTCCGTAGCCCGACGCCGCCCCGCTGCGAGATGCGAACCATTCGAGTGCGCAATGTTCGAGACGCCGCGCCAGATTAGAACGGCAGTCGTCGGCGACGGCACTTTTGCCGTCGCCCCGGCGCCGCTGTCGCAAATCGACTTCAGCCAGCTCTGGTCCGTGCTGTGGCGCGGCCGGATAACGATCCTGGTTTCGACATTCGCCGCCGTCGCCTTGGCGGCGCTGTTCATCGCATTGGCGCCGCACGAATATACCGCGGTTACCCAAATTCTCATCGACCCGAGCGACTTGCGCGCCGTCGGCAACGAGACGCAGCCCGCCCAAGCCAGCGATGCGGCGCTGTTGCAGGTCGAGAGCCAGGTCGACGTGCTGACCTCGAACGCGGTGCTCCGCCGCGTCGTCGCTTCGGAGGGGCTCGAGCGCGATCCGGAATTCGTGCGCACGCCGTCGTTATTCAACACACTGTTGGGCCGGAGCGCCGTTCCCGGCGGCAGGACGTTGGCCGCACTGAACGAACTGAAGCGGCGCGTCACGGTGAAGCGAAACGAGCGCACCTACGTGGTCGATATCGGCGTTACCAGCCGGGATCCGAACAAGGCGGTGCGCTTGGCCAATGCCATCGCGCAGGCCTATCTCGCCGAGCAGACGCAAGTGCGGACCGACGCCGCGCGGCAGGTTTCGCAGTCGCTGTCCGCGCGTCTGAAAGAACTCAAAGACAGCGTCCGCGAGGCCGAGGAGAAGGCCGAGGACTTCAAGGCAAGCAACAACCTTCTCACCGCCAACGGTCAGCTGGTGACCGACCAGCAGCTCGTCGAGTTGGACAATCAGCTCGGCGCGGCGCACGCCCATACCGCCGACGCCAAGGCGCGTCTCGATCAGGTCGAGCAGGTGCAACGCAGTAAGGACGAGACCGGCGCGTTCCCGGCCGCGCTGCAATCGCCGACCATCACCGCGCTGCGCACGCAATATGCCGAGATCATGCGACGCGAAGCGGAACAGACCGCCAGCCTTGGCGCGCTGCATCCGGCGGTGATCGATATCCAGGCACAAGCCGAGCGGCTGCGTCACATGATCGACGATGAGATCGACCGCGCCGCGATTGCCGCGCGCACCGAATATGAGAGCGCCAAATCCAGCGAGCAGGCGCTCGCCGCCAATTTTGCCGCGCTCAAACAAACCGCCATGGACAACAGCGCGGCGATGGTGGGCTTGCGCGAGCTCGAGCGCGACGCCCAAGCGAGCCGCGACATCTACCAGGCCTTCCTGGTGCGCGCGCGCGAGACCGGCGCGCAGGAGCAAGTCGACACCAAGAATATCCGCGTGCTGTCCAAGGCCGACCTGCCGCAAAAGCGCAGTTCGCCGCCGCCAAGCCTGTTGCTGGCGCTGGGCGCGATGATGCTCGGCGCCGCCGCCGGAACCGGCATCGTCCTTATTCGCCCGCCCGCCGCAATCGGCGCCCGGCGGGGCGGCGCGGCCGACACATTGCGCAAAGCGGCCGCGGCATTGGGATTCTGGCCGGGCGGCGCTTCCGGCGTCCCGGTACTTGCCGTCTTGCCGGCCGCCGACGTCTGGTTCGGCTTGGAGGCGATCGACGATCCGGCATCGCCGTTCGGCAAGGAAATGCGCAAAGTCTACGACGAGGTGCGGGCCAGCCACGTGTCGCGCGGCAGCGCAAGCGTGCTTGTTCTTGCCGCCGACGATGAGGACGACACCGCGACGGTCGCGCTCACATTCGCGGCGGTGGCCGCCGCGACGCAGCGCGTGCTCCTGATCGACGCCGATCTGCAACTCCGGACGCTGGCGGCGCTCGATGCCGAAGTCGGTGACGCCGGCCTGGTCGATGTCGCCGTCGGACGTCGCGGCCTGTCCGATGCGATCAAAATCGATGGCGATACCAACATCAATCTTATCGCCTTCGTGACGCCGGAAAGCCGCCGCGACCGCCGCATTTACGATGCCGATATCAAACGCGCCTTCGAGCTGACCAAGCGCTACGACCTGGTGATCGTCGCCGCGTTGGATCGTACCGACCCGAGCCTGCGTTTCTTCGCCGGCCTGGTCGATCACATCGTGCTGGTCGCCGCTGCCGACGGCTTTGAGGAAGCGGCAGCCGAACGATTCATCGCGCGGCTCGGGCTCGATGCCGGCAAGGTCCGTGGCGCGGTGTTGACCGGGCTCGCAACGGCGACATGACCTCGGAAACCGGGCGGATGGCGAAACTGGGCTTCCAAACCTCGGCCGGGGTGACGTCGCAGCCGGCAGTCGACCTCGACACGCTCGTCCGCAGCGTCTTGTTCCTGGCGGCGTTTCTCGCGGCGTGGATTTCTTTCCACCCGTTTCCCGATCTGTCGCTGCCGCCGCAAGCGGTCGTCCAGGGCGGCGATCCGGCCAATCAGATCGGCTTTACCGCGTTGATCGTCGGCTTCGCAGGCTGGCTTTATTACCACGAACCGCGACGATTGCTGCTGGTGTTGCGGCCGGTCCTGATCGCGACGCTCGCCTGGTGTGCGCTCAGCGTCATCGCCTCCTGGGAGCCGTTGCTGGCGGCCCGCCGCCTCGCCTTCGAGCTTATCGTCATCGGCATTTCCGCCATGATCCTTTTGCTGCCGAAAAACCTGCGGCACTTCACCGACCTGCTGGCGGCGGCGGCGCTGATTGTGCTGGTAGCGAGCTATCTCGGCGTATTGCTGCTGCCGCAATACGCCATCCATCACGCCACCGACTTTCTCGAACCCGAACATGCCGGCGACTGGCGCGGCGTATTTCCGCACAAGAATAACGCCGGCGCGGCCATGGTGCTGTTCGTTTTCATCGGGCTTTACGTAGCGCGCATGCGCAGTTTCGCGCTCGGCGCCACAATCGTCGCGTTGGCGGCGATCTTTCTCGCCTTTACCGAATCGAAGACGGCGATCGGCGTGTTGCCGATTGCATTGATCCTGTCCGGCATTATCGGACGCAGCCGCCGCGCTGCGCTGGGCATCGGCATGGTCGTGATAATGCTCTTAGTTTTCGAACTGTGTTCCGTCGGCACGGTGATTTTCGAACCGATGCAAAATCTGATGCAGGCCATCATGCCGGATGCGACCTTCACCGGCCGAACCGAAATCTGGCAACTCGCCGTGCAGGCGCTGGTGCACCGGCCGCTCACCGGATACGGCTTCTCCACCTTCTGGGGCACTCCGGAGGTCGTCTACGGGCTTGGCGACAAACCGACCTGGGCCAATGCCGCGACCGATGCCCACAATGCCTATCTCAATCTCGCGGTCACGATCGGCATCCCCGGAATGCTGCTGGTCGTGCTTTGGGTCGTGGTGCTGCCGATCGCCGATTTCTGCCGGCGCACGCCCGAGCCGGAGACCGCGGCGCTGCAGATGCTGTTTCTGCGCGTCTGCCTCTACGGCGTATTCGCGTCATGCTTTGAGAGTTCGATTTTGCAGCAAGCCGGCGAAACCTGGTTCTTCTACATGACCTCGACGTTCGGGCTGCGCTATCTGTCGCTTACGCGGGCCACCGCGTAGCGGTCTTTCTTGGCGGTTTCTCTCGGCTGTCGCTTTCACTCCGCCGGGGAGGATAGCGGATCGTTAAGATGCAGCGCGCGCATCAGTTCCGGATCCGGATTGCGATCGCTTTCGTGGACGTAGAGACCGAACGGATCGTCGCGCAGCACATAAGCGGTCCAGCCCCAACCGTGACTTTCGATACTGGCCGAGGTGTCGCGCAGCCAGCGCGCGCGCGAGGCGCGGCCGATCTCCATGCCGCCGATGGTTTGCTTCATGGCGCCGAATTCGGTGAACACGATGCGATCGGAGTCGACGCCTTCGCGCGTCTGCCACTCGGCCACCTTGTCCATCCATTCAGCGATCTGCGCCGGCCCCTGCGCCTGGCTGAAATACTTGCCGATTTCCGCCTCAGCCTGAGCTTCCGCCGCCGCACGATCGATGCCGTCCGAGAGCTGCACCGCGCGAAAACGGGCGCGCGTCAATTCCAGCGTCTCGCGCAGACTGCCCGCCGCCGCCGGATAAGGCAGGCCGATGGTGCCGGCGAGATAGGGCATCGACCAAGTGGCGCTCTGATGCGTGAACAGGAACGGATAGTAGAAGTGCACGCTGACGTAATTGTGCCGGTCATGCAGCAGATCGGTATCGAGCTGGACGATACCCTCGATATTCGACCAGCAGCCGCCGGTCAGGAACAGCGGCAACCGCGCCGATATACGGCGGATGCGCTCGACCATCGCCTGCTGATACGCCGTCCAATCGGTGCCGAAAACAATACGGCATTGCGATTGCGGCTCATTCATCGGTTCGAGCGCCACCACTCCGGTATCGACGGCCGCGAGCGCGCTGGCGACGCGCTCGACCACGGCGGCATAGGCGCGGAATTTCGGACCGTCGAGGCCGTCGAGATAGGTTTGCGGCAATTCATGGTGCAGCGAGGGCGGAAACAGCGTCACCAGCACGGCAAGGCCGTGACGGTTGATCGCAGACACGACGGCGACAAGCTGCTTGAGAATGTCCTCCTGCTCCTGCGCGTCGCCTTGCAGCAACGGTCCGACGTCGAGCGGCACACGCATGTGGTCGAAGCCGATGCGATGCAACTCGTCGAAGTCGAACAGCGCCAGGGCCGATTGCGGATGCGGATAGGCCGGATCGGCGTAAGTCCGGTCGGCGTCGTCGCCGACGATTTTAGGAAACTCGAAGAATTCGACGAGCGTCGCGCCGCGCCTGAATGCCGGCGCCGAATCGGCGGCAAGTGCCGGCAGGCGCGCGAAGGCGGCAACGAAAACGCAAATCGCAATGGCGGGAGCGACAAGCCATGCCGGCCGCATCAAGGCTGAACCTTCTCCGCCGCCGGTTCCAGCTCGTGGAGTTCGCTCCGCTCGATCCGGCGATGCGCCTCGAACAGACTGAGATAGCTTTCGATCATGCGTTGCCGCGAATATTTGGCGGCTAACGCGCGAGCGAACCCCGTGGCGCCGCGCGTTGCCGGGGCCGCAAGCGCCCGGCCGATTGCCGAAATCCAACCCTCGACATCGTCGGGCGCAACAAACGCAACCAATTCACCGTCGTTCGCGCGCAGCACTTCGCGCAGCACCGGGAGGTCGGCGACCACCATCGGCAGCCCGGCCATGCCGGCTTCGACAGCGGCGAGCCCGAATGTCTCCCAGATCGAGGGAAACACGAACAGATCCGCGGCGGCATAGAGATCGGCAATGTCGTCGGATGGCAAAGCCCCGAGCCTATGCAGCCGGTCATCGACGCCGAGCGTGACGGCCAGCGCGTGAAACAACTCGTCCTTGGCGCCGGCTCCGGCGAGGACGAGGTGCGCTTGCGGCAGACAAGCCAGCGCCCGAACGAGCACGTCCTGGTTCTTTTGCCCGGTGAGGCGGCCGACATTGAGCAGAAGCGGTTGCGAGGCCGGTAGATCGAACCGTCGCCGCGCCAGTTCCCGGCTCGCCGTCGGCGCCGGCGCATCGAGCCCGTGTTCGATCAAGATCATCGCGCGCCGGTAACGGGCCGGATAGCGCGCGAACTCGGCCCAAGTCGCCGTGCTGTTGACGATGTTGGCGGAGTAAAGCCCGAGCGTGCCGGCAAGCTTGTCCAGTACGCGCAACGGCCGCGGCGTTGCGCTTGGTGTACAAGTTTGGTGAACGACGCGAAGCCGGCAGCCGGCGAGCCAGCCGACGACCCCTACCAAAATCGAGGCGGTCGACTGATACGCGATCAGCGTGTCGAAATCCCCGTGCCAGATGTGCCGCGCCATGCGCAGCACGTCGACGAGCTTGGCGTAGAACGGCAGGCCGGCGCGCGGATACAAATAGGCGGTCGCGACGGCAAAGCGATGGCAGTTCAGCCCGTCTTCGATCATGCCGGCGAGTTTTTGCACGCCGCCGCGTTCACGATCGTGAATGATTTGCAGAATACGCATCAGATTGCACTCGCCGCCCGCTCGCTTTGTTGCATTTTCATATGCAACTTAACGATACTCCGTGAAACCCGTCGTAGCCGCTTTTCATCACCCCAACAATGACTTATCACGCGGAATGCTTAACACGTCGGGCCTGCTGTATCTGAGCGCGCGGGCGGTGTCGGCGGCCGGGAATCTTCTCGCCGTCGCCATCTTCTCGCGCCTGGCCGGTCCCGCCGAATACGGCCATTACGTGCTGATCTTCGCCTGGTCGCTGATCGTCTACGGTTTCGGCGCCCAGTGGATGCGCTTTGCCTATTTCGGCGTTTACCATCCCGAGCGCTTCGGCGAGTACGTGGCCTCACTGGCGCGGCTGCTTGGCGTCGGCCTGGCGATCGTAGCGCTGGTGTTGATTGCGTTGGGACTATTCGGGCTATTCGAGCCCAGCTTTCTGTTCGCGGTCTTTGCTCTGGTCTGCGGCATCACGATCTATGAAGCCGCATTCGAAGTGGCGCGCACGCTACTCAATGCCCGCGGCGCTTCGCTGTCGATGATCCTCCGTACCGTACTGATGGTCGGATTCGGCAGCGCCAGCCTTTATGCCGGGGGCGGCGCGCGCGGCCTTGCCATAGCCATCGCGGTTGCGCATCTCATCGCCGCCGCGCCGGCGCTTTCGACTTTCGCAAAACTGCGGCTGTCGCATTCCTCGCGCGCCGCCTCGCTGCATCTTCTCAGTTACGGCTGGCCGCTGCTGTTGTCGTTCGGCGTCACCGCGGTCGGCCAGAGCATCGACCGGCTGCTGCTCGCCCATTATCTCGGGGTCGCCACGCTCGGGCCGTACGGGGTCGTCGCCGACGTGCTGCGGCAGAGTTTCACCGTGCTCGGCGAGGCGATCATCCTGTCATTGGTCACGGTCGCCAAGACACAATCCAATCGCGGCAATACGGAAGCGGCCCATAAGACGTTGCAGATGGCATTCAACGCCTGTCTTGCCGCCGCGAGCTTCGGGGCGGCGTTCTTCATCGTCTTTGGCCATGTCGTGCTGCAGGCGATCCTGCAGCCCGAATTCATCGCGCCGACCCGCGATCTCATTCCGATCCTGGCGATCGCCTTTGCCTTCGCCACCATGCGCAATTTCTACTTCGCGCAAGTCATCTATTTCACCAATGCCAGCTATCTCGATCTCGTCGTCGCGCTGCTGTTTCTTGCGGTCTCGACGGCGCTCTCGGTGGTTCTGGTGCCGGCCTATGGTCCGCAGGGCGCGGCCATCGCGTTAATGACGGCCTGCATCGTCGCCTGCCTGGCTTTCATGGTGCTGGGGCGGCGCTGGTACCGCATGCCGATCGACCTGACGGCGCTCGGGGTGATGCCGTCGCTGGCGATCCTTTTCGTTTTCGGCGCGCATATGACCGGCGAACTTGTTCCCGGCCATTTCCTTGCCGCTGGTCGTCGACGCCGTCATATTCGGCTTGTTCGGCGGCTTCGCGATCCACCATTTCGGTCTCTTGAGATTGCCGTCGGCCGAGATGGTCGGCGAACGCATCACGGTGCCGTAGCCTATGATCCCGTCACGCGTCACATCGGCGCCTATGGCGAAAGCGAGCGTCGCGACGCCGCTTGTTCCTCATGGTGTTTCTCTTGCCGGTGAAATCAAACACGCCGAATTTCTCGGCCTGCCGTTCTGCCTGTTGACGCAAGCCGAAGTCATCGACGCCATCACCGCAAGCTATAGCGCGCCATATCGCTATGTGGTGACGCCGAACGCTTACCATGTCGTGGCGGCGCATGATGAGCCGGCGCGAATGCTGCCAATCTATCGTTCCGCTTGGCTGTCGGTGTGCGACAGCCGCATCGTGCGGATGCTGGCATGGCTCGACCGGCGGGCAATACCGCTTGTCACCGGCAGCGACCTCGTCGCGGCGCTGCTGTCCCGCGTGAATAGCCGCGACCGGCCCGACCTGCCGTGGCGGATTCTCGTCGTCGGGCCGCCGCGCGATGCCGAAGCGGCGCTGCGCGACGCCTATCCCAACGTGACATTCGAAGTCATGCCGGCGCCGGTCGCGCTGGCGCAGAATGCGGAGCTGCGGCTCGCGGTCGCCCGCGCCTGCATGAGCCGGCGGTGGGACATCGCGCTATTGTGCGTCGGCTGCCCGGCACAGGAGATGATCGCGCAAAAGCTCGCCGAGCTCGGCTGCCAATCCGGCATCGCGCTTTGCGTCGGCGCGTCGATCGACTTCCTGACCGGGGCACGCAACCGCGCGCCGCGCTGGCTGCAAGGGCTCAGCCTCGAATGGGCTTACCGTCTGGCGCAGGAGCCCGGCCGCTTGTGGCGCCGCTATCTGGTCGAATCGCCAAAGATACTGCGCATCTTCATCGCGGCGCGCCTGCCGCGCGGGCGCTGAGTTTCGCCGAAGCTTCCGCGGTCCGGCGATAGCCGATCGCCGTAAGTGCGTCGCGGATCGTCAAGCATCGTATATTTTCGGCCTGCACGGCTTCGATCGCCTCTTGCAGCAACCGCAGCGACGAGCCGATCCAGCTCGGCGGCTCCGCGACATCATGGGTATAGAAGATCAGCCAGCCATTGCGCGCACGCGTTTCCCGCAATGCGCTCTCGAGCTTATCGCGCGTCAGCGTACGATCGTACAGCTCGATAACGCGAAGCAGCGCGAGATCGACGACGCCGGCATTGATCCCCTCGAAAATGCCGCGGCAACTATCGAAGCGATCGTCGAGCTGGAGCTTGCGCGGCAGCGAGACGCGGCCAAACGGATAGCAAAAGTTGGTGACATTAAGACCGGCGCAAAGTTCGCGCAGGACTTCGCGATTGCGCCGGCATTCTTCGTCCAGCATCCGCGCGTCGAGCGTGTCGACGCCGACATGGGAAAAGGTATGACAGCCGATCTCGTGCCCGCGATCATGCAGCGCACGCACCTGATCGCGATCGATCACCCGCCAATCCTTGTCCATTTTTCCGAGCGTGCCGGCGGCGATGTAGAATGTCCCCCGCAGTCCGTTTTGTTCAAGGATCGCGGCGCCGTTGGTATAGGCCGAAGCGGGCACATCGTCGAAAGTGAAGCTCACCAGCGGCGCCGTGTTGCGCATTGCAAAAGGCTTCGAGCGCGAATGCCGCGCGGCCTTACGTAGAACGCGATTGAAGAACGGTTCACGCATTGCCGGCCTTACGATGCACGCGCGACGGCGAGCGGGCCGTTCGCCGTCGCCGGCAGCGGTGGCAGTTCGGCGATAATTTCAAGGAAGCGCTCGGCGGCGCGCTCGGCCGTGTAATGCAGCCCGCGCGCCCGCAGCGCGGCCCGATCGGGAGTGGCGCTTAACGCCGCCGCGATCGCCGCCGCCATGGCGGGGGCGTCGCCGACCGGCGTCAACGCGCCGAAGCGGCCGCCTTGCAGGATTTCACACGGACCGTATGGGCAGTCGGTCGAAACCACCGGCGTGCCGCAGGCCAGTGCTTCGATGATGGCATTGCCGAGACCCTCATAGACCGAGGCGCAAACGGCGAGGCGCGCCCGCATCATGAATGCAAACGGATCGGTCACCTCGCCGGCAAAGACGATGCGATCGGCAACGCCGAGTTCGCGCGCCAAAGCCTCCAGCGCGGGACGTTCCGGACCGTCGCCGACAATTGCCAGCCGCCAAGCTTGTGCCGGCGGCAAAATACTCACCGCACGGATGAGGGTGCGCTGGTCCTTCTCCGGCGACAGGCGTCCGACGCAGACAATGAGATCGCGCTCACGGCCGGCTTCGCCGTCCCATCGCGCGATCCGGTCGACCATGGCCGGCGGCACCACCGCATTGGTCAGCATCACCGAAATCAGCTCGTCATGGACGGCAAAATTCTGCGCCAAGTCGCGCCGCGCGCCCTCGGTCAGCGTAATGATGCGGTCGGCGTAGGCGTAAGCGCGCCGTAGTAACCGGTAGGCGATGCGGTTCTGCAGATAGGGATCGCACCGCTGCGCGAACGATGGACTGCCGACTTCGCGCAAAACAAGCTTCGGCCGGCTTGCTTGGGACAGGCTGCGCACCGCGATAAGCGTACAAAGATTGAGACTTGCTTCCGAACTGATAACGACGGCCGCAGCAGTGTCGCGGATCAGGCGGCGGAGGCCCGGAACGGCGTAACGCAGCTGTCGTCCGGGAACCTCGGCAATGCGAATGGCGGGATCGAGCAGCCGGCGCAACGGGCCGTCGACGCGCAGCGCCAGAATGACGATGCGGACGCCTTTGGCGGCGAGCGCGTTGCACAGCAAGATCATATCCCGCTGCGCACCGCCGCCTTCGAAAGCGCGCAGCACGACCGCGAGTACTGGATCGGGATCAAGTCCCGGATTTTCGGACCGCGATACCACCTGCAATGCCGGCTTTCCCTTTGGATTGCCACGGGAATAGCCATGACGCGGACCGCCGGATCAAGCGCGAACTTGTGCTTGACCGCCTCGTTATATCGGCAACCTTAACCGGCCATTCAGGGCGCACCTTAATTAACTTTAATGCGCTAGCCATTGATCGCTCCCACCGTCCGATATAGTTCGCAGGCGGCCACCCAGATGCAACGGGGTCGCCGGCGCGGATGGGAATGCGGATGGGAATAAAGTACGAGTTTGAGGGGTTGCGGGAACCAAGGTATAGCTAGGCCATGAGGGCGTGGATGACCGGGCTGAAATCCCGGCGGATTACTTACGTGGTTGCAGGCATCGCGGTGGCATGCGTGGCCGTCGCGGTGGTCGTTTGGCGTCACGGCAGCAGCCAAACGGCAAAGGCCGCTCCGCCAACAGTTCCTGTCATTGTCACCCAAGCGGCGCAGCAGGACGTGCCGATCTATTATGACGCGCTCGGCACCGTCCAAGCCCTCAACACCGTCGCCATCCGCGCCCAGGTCAACGGTCAGATCGTCTCGATCGATTTTCGTCAGGGCCAGGAGGTCCGCAAAGGCGATGTCTTGGCGAGAATAGATCCGGCGCCGTTCCAGGCCGCTTTCGATCAGGCCGTGGCCAAGAAGAGCGAGGACGAGGCGCAGCTGATCGATAACGAAAAAGATTTGGCGCGATTCAAAACCTTGGTCATCAGGAACGCCGAGACGCAGCAGAACGTCGACGCCCAGCAGGCCAAGGTCGACCAAACGAAGTCTACCATCGACGCCGACCAGGCCGCCATCGAGGCGGCGCGGACCCAGCTCAATTACGCCACGATCTCGGCGCCGATCGACGGCGTCGTCGGCTTCCGCCAAGTCGACGTCGGCAACATCATCCACACCAATGACATCAATCCGCTCACGGTGCTGACGCAGATCAAGCCATGCACCGTGATCTTCACGCTGCCGCAAGGCGATCTCAGCCCGGTGCGCGAGGCGATGCTGCATGGCACCGTCTCGGTGCTCGCCTTCGATCAGGAGAACAAGCAGCAGCTTGCCGAGGGCAAGCTGCTCCTCATCAACAATCAGATCGATCAGAACACCAGCACGATTCAGTTGAAGGCCGAGTTCCCGAACCAGGACGAACGGCTGTGGCCGGGTGAATTCGTGCACATCCACATTTTGATCACGACGCGCAAGAATGCGGTGACGGTACCGGCGGTCGCGTTGCAGCGCGGTCCGGACGGCTTCTATGTCTGGGTGATCAAACCCGATAACACCGCCGAGCAGCGTCCGATCGAGGCGGAAACCGTCAGCGAGGACCTCGCCATCGCCACCAAGGGTCTGGACCCCGGCGAGCGCGTGGTGGTCGACGGCCAATCCCGATTGGACGTCGGGACGCGTGTTGCGATTCGCACACCTAATCCGTCGCCCGCGGCCGAAGGACAGCAGCCGGACAAGTCCTGATGAATATTTCGGAAGTCTTCATCCGCCGGCCGATCGCCACGTCGCTGCTGATGGCGGCGTTGGCGCTGGTCGGCATTGTGGCCTTTCCGTTGCTGCCGGTGGCGCCGCTGCCGCAAGTCGATTTTCCGACAATTCAGGTCACGGCAACACTGAGCGGCGCCAGCCCTGAAACCATGAGCGCCACGGTTGCGACCCCGCTCGAACGCCAGTTCGGCCAAATTGCCGGCGTCGCGCAGATGAGCTCGGTGAGTTCGCTCGGCTCGACCGTGATCACGCTGCAGTTCGACCTCAACCGCAATATCGACGGCGCCGCCGGCGACGTGCAGGCGGCGATTACGGCCGCCGGTCCGTATCTGCCAAAGAACCTTACCAATCCGCCGACCTATAAGAAGGTGAATCCCGCCGACTCGCCGATCCTGATCGTCTCGGCGACTTCGACCAGCCTGCCGCTGACGAAGGTCGACGATTTTGCCGAGAACGTCGTCGCCACCCAGATTTCGCAGATCACCGGCGTGGGCATCGTCAACATCGGCGGCCAGCAGCGGCCTGCCATCCGCGTGCAGATCGACCCGTCCAAATTGACGGCGCGCGGACTGACGATGGAGGACGTGCGGCAAGCGCTATTGAGCGCCACGACCGATGCCGCCAAGGGTACGATGCTCGGCAAGTTGCAGAGCATGACAATTGTCGACAACGATCAATTGACGGACGCCGCGCCCTACAACGACGTGATCGTCGCCTATCGCAACGGCGCTCCGGTTCGCATCCGCGACATCGGTCGCGCGGAGTCCGGACCGCAGGACGTGACTTTGGGAGCGCTGCACCGCGAACAGAGTGCGGTGATGCTGCTCGTCTTCAAGCAGCCCGGCGCCAACGTCATCGCCACGGTCGACAGCATTAAATCGGCGTTGGCCGGCATGAGCTCGCTTATTCCGCCGGGCATTCACCTGGACATTGTCGTCGACCGCACGCAAACCATTCGCGCCGCGGTCAATGACGTCGAATTCACGCTGCTGTTGTCCTGCGCGCTGGTGGTGATGGTAATCCTGCTGTTCCTGCGCAGCATTCACGCCACGATCATTCCCGGCGCCGCGGTGCCGTTGTCGCTCTTGGGCGCGGTTGCCATCATTTATCTTGCCGGCTTCAGCCTGGACAATCTGTCGCTGATGGCCTTGACGATCGCCGTCGGCTTCGTGGTCGACGACGCCATCGTCGTCGTCGAGAATATTTTTCGCCATCTCGAAGCCGGAACGACGCCGCTGCAATCGGCGATCAAGGGCGCGCGCGAAATCGGCTTCACCGTGCTGTCGATCAGCATTTCGCTGGTCGCCGTCTTCATCCCGCTGCTGTTGATGAGCGGCATCGTCGGCCGGCTGTTCCACGAATTCGCCATTACGGTGATTTCCGCGATCGCCGTGTCGGTGATCGTGTCGCTAACGCTGACGCCGATGCTGTGCTCGCGCTTTCTGGTCAGCGAGCATGACCGCGAGCATGGCCGCCTTTATCGCATTAACGAACGGGCCTTCGATATGCTGCTCGACGGCTATCGCCGAGGGCTGGACGTCGTGTTGCGGCATCAATTCGTGACGCTCCTCGTATTTCTAGCGACGGTCACCATTACCGGCGTGCTGTTCATGGCCATTCCGAAGGGTTTCTTCCCCACCCAGGACACCGGCTTGCTGTTGGGCATTTCGGAGGCCGGTCAAGACGTGTCTCCGGAAAGAATGAAGGAGGTCCAGCGCCAACTTTCGGCCGTCATTGAGAAGGACCCCGACGTCAGCGACTTCGGCTCATTTTTCGGCCCGAGCTACGGCAATACGCAAAATACCGGGCGCTTCATCGTTGGCCTGAAGCTGCGTGACGACCGCGCCGCATCGGCCTCGCAAATCATTGATCGGCTGCGGCCGAAGCTCGCGCAAGTCCCGGGCGCCAAGCTGTTCCTGCAGCCGGCACAAGACATCACCGTTGGCGGCCGCATCGCCCGCGGCCAGTTCCAATACGTCCTGCAGGATCCCGATCTTCACGAACTGAACAGCTGGGCGCCGCGGCTCATGGCCAAGCTCAAGACATTGCCGCAATTGGCCGACGTCGCCAGCGACGCGCAAAATAGTGCGCCGCAGGTTACCGTCACCATCAATCGCGATGCGGCGGCCCGTTTCGGAATCCTGCCGCAAGTCATCGACAACACGCTCAATGACGCGTTCGGTCAGGCCGACGTGACGCAATATTTCACCAACAATTCCTACTACGTCGTTCTCGGAGTGTCGCCGGACCTGCAGGGCAAGCTGGACACGTTCAACCAGATCTACATCAAGGCGCCGACCAACGGGCAGCTCATTCCGCTCTCCACATTGGTCAGCGTCGACACCAGCCACGTCGGGCCGCTCCTGGTTTCGCATTCCGGTCAGTTTCCGGCGGTCACATTGACCTTCAATTTGCCGGCCGGCGTGGCGCTCGGCCAGGCGGTCGACGCCATCCAGCAGGCTGCGGACCAGATCGGGCTGCCCTCATCCATCGTCGGCACCTTCCAGGGCAACGCGCAGGCGTTCCAGGCGGCGCTGTCGAACGAGCCGATCCTGATCGCGGCGTCGCTGGTCGTCGTCTACGTCATCCTCGGCGTGCTCTACGAGAGCTACATTCATCCGCTGACGATTTTGTCGACGCTGCCTTCGGCCGGCGTCGGCGCGTTGCTCGCGCTGTGGGCCGGCGGCTTCGACCTGTCGGTGATCGGCATTATCGGCATCATTCTCCTGATCGGCATCGTCAAGAAGAACGGCATCATGCTGGTCGATTTCGCCATCAACCGCGAACGCGCCGGCCTGCCGCCGCGCGAGGCGATACGGCAGGCTTGTCTGCTCCGCTTCCGCCCCATCGTGATGACAACGATGACGGCGCTATTGAGCGGCCTGCCGCTGATGTTTGGCCACGGCTCGGGGTCGGAACTGCGGCAGCCGCTCGGCTACGCTATGGTTGGCGGCTTGGCGCTGAGCCAAATGCTGACCTTGTTCACCACCCCGGTGATCTATCTCTATCTCGACCGGTTCCAGAATTGGCTGAGCGGCGCGCATGCCGAGCACGAGGAAGCGGAACCGCTGCCGCTTGCCGCCGAATAGCCTGGCGCGACGAAGCGCGAATTCGTTCCAAAAAAATTAACCGGAACATTGCGTGGAAAAAGACCCGGGGCGGAACCCGGCGGCGCCGTTATGCGTTTTATCCTCTGAACCACGAGCGGAACAACGAATCAAAGAGGAGAAAACCAGCAATGAAGAAGCTCATGCTTGGAGCCGCCACTGCGGCTGTGTTGCTAACCGCTGCCGCGCCGGCCATGGCGCAAATCGGCGTTCGCGTCGGCCCGGTCGGCGTCGGCATTGGCGCGCCGTATTACAATTATTACGGCGGCTGCGGCTACTACAACAATCCGTGTGGCGGGCCGTATTACGACTATTATGGCGGCCCCAGCGTCGTGATCGGCGGCGGCGGTTGGCATGGCCATCCGCATTTCCACGGACATGGGCATCACCGCTAACGCGATCGCGTGATCACGTGCAAAGGGCTCCCCATCGGGAGCCCTTCTTTTTATGCAATTTCGTCAGGTGATTTTGTTCCGTGATTTTTTTGCTCGCAACTGCAGCAGGAACGCTGCGGCGCACAACGACGGCAGCACACTGGAAAGTGAAGCGGCGATTGCGTTGGTTCGTGCATCGCGCCACGGGCGGTGGCATGATGTGCGGGTTGCGAGCGCAAATCGAAAAACCGCGGAAAATACCAAACGCTTTTCGAACGCGATCGCTCCCAACACAAGCTCGGCCGCCTTGCGGCCACGGCCGCAGGCGCAACACTTTAACGATTGAACCTGTTTCGGTTCCGGAGGAGCGCCATGGCCTATTCGCACATTCTCATGGGCACGAGCGTCAGTCCCGCGCAGCCCGTGGTTCGCCGCATCTCGCCGTCCGATCTTTATCAGTCGCTCGCCCGCGGCATCGACGACTTCACCGCGATGCCGAGCCACGCCTTGTTTCTCTGCGTGGTCTATCCGCTGCTCGGCATTTTTCTGATCGCGACGGCGTTGCACAGCGCGCTGTTGCCGCTGGCATTCCCGATCGCCGCCGGCTTTGCGCTGGTCGGGCCGCTCGCCGCCATCGGACTTTATGAGCTCAGCCGTCGTCGCGAGGCCGGGCTGGACAGCGCATCGAGCCATGCTCTGGATGTGCTGCATTCGCCGTCGCTCGGCGCCATCGTTGCGTTGGGCGTTTTGCTGATGGCGATCTTCCTGGTCTGGCTCGCGGTCGCCGACGCGATCTACATTGCCAATTTCGGTTACCACGGACCGGCGACGATCCGCCAATTCGTCGAGGACGTGTTCACTACCAGCGCCGGCTGGCAGCTTATCGTCGTCGGCACCGGCGTCGGATTTCTGTTCGCGGTGCTGGTGCTGACCATCGGCGCCATTTCGTTTCCGCTGTTGCTCGACCGCGACGTCGGCGCCGCAGTGGCGCTGCTCACCTCGATCCGGGTGGTCGCGGCGAACCCACTGACCATGGCGCTGTGGGGCTTCGTCGTTGCCGCGCTGTTGGTGATCGGCTCGATACCGTTCTTTCTCGGTCTCACCGTGGTGATGCCGGTGCTCGGCCATGCGACCTGGCACCTCTATCGCCGCGCCGTCGAGCCGGATCCCAATCCGCATCCGGACTATCGGCCACGCGAGCGGCATCGCCGCTCTGCCGCGGATTTTCCGGCGGCGCTGTTTCCGACGCGAGAATAAACTAGCCGAGTTCGGCGGCGCGGCGCAGACTTCGTGAGCATCGACACGCGGAACAGGTAATCGCGCGTGAGCTGCGGGTCGGCCGCCGTCCGCCTGAGCGTGGCGGCGAAATCGGGATTGGCACATTCCAAGTTGCGCTTGTTCTCGATCGTCTGTTTTTCGATGTATTCGAGCGTGATCGCGCGGCGCTGCCGCTCGTAGCGATCGAGTTCGGTTTCCGGGGTGGTGCCGGTCCAGACCTCGGCAAGCCGCGTCGTCAAATTCATCGCGTCATGAATGCCGCCGTTCATGCCCATGCCGCCGAGCGGATTGTTGAGATGCGCGGCGTCGCCGGCGAGGAAAACGCGGCCGGCGCGAAAATTCTTCGCCACGCGCTGGTGCACTTTGTAGAGCGTGGTATGGGTGATGTCGTATTTGGCAATGCCGGGAACGACGCCGGCCATCAGTGCATCGGCAAAGGCGCGGTCTAATGCATCCTCGTCAGGGATGGATTCGGTCAATGGAAACATCACGCGCCACAGGCCGGGAATTTCGAGAAGAAAATGCCAGCGCGCCGGATCGGCGACATAGGTTACGGAAACCAGGTCGGCGATCGCCTTGCGGAAATCGAACGGCGTCGACACCACCAGAAACCGCTCCGGCCAGGTGAACCCGGCAAATTCGACGCCGAGCGCACGGCGCGCGTCGCTACGCGCGCCGTCGGCGCCGATCAGCCAGCGGCCGGAGCGCCGTTCCGTCGTGCCGTTACGATCGAGCGCGACATGAACGGCAGCCGCGTCCTGCGCGACGCCGCCGAGGCGGCTGCCAAATTCGATGCGAAAGTCCGGGTGTGAACGAAGCCGCTCGTATAAAATGCGGGTCAGCTTGAACTGCTCCGCTTGGACGCGGAACGGATGTCCCGTCGCGTCGGCGATCGCGCCGAAGTCGAACGTGGCGATGACCCCTTCTCGGGTCCGGTATTGCAGCTGCGGCGCGATCAAGCCCTGTGCGATCAGCGGGGTGGCCGCGCCGAATTCCTCGAGCATGTCGAGCGTCGGCGGGTGAAAGGTCGAGGCGCGCGATTCTTCGGAGAGCGCTGCGCCGGCCTCGAACACCGTGACCGGCACGCCGCGACGGACGAGATTGGCTGCGGCGACGAGCCCAACCGGGCCGGCGCCGGCGATGAACACACGCTCCTCAATGGCCATGCACGTATGCCCCTGATCCGCGCGCGCCGCCGCTTTGTCGGCGCGCGGTAAAAGCCTATCATGCCGTATGCTCGATTTAGGCTTAAGCTTTGTCGGCAGCGTCGCCCGCGATCCCAACGCGCTTGCCATCGTCGATGGCGAGGTCCGCCTCACTTATGCGCAATGGTACCGGCGTATTTCGTCGCTGGTCGCCGGCTTTGACGCCATCGGACTAAAGGCGGGCGACCGCCTTGTCACCGCGCTGCAAAACCGCTGGGAGGCAGCGACCCTGCATTGGGCCTGCCAATTCACCGGCGTCATCATTACGCCGGTGAACTGGCGCTCGACCGCACGCGAGATCGATTTTTACCTTGAGGATGCCGAGGCTAAGGCGATCGCCTACGAGGACGCGTCCGGCGCGGCCATTGCCGGATCGGCCTTGGCGCAGAAACTGCCGAGGATTGCACTCGATTCCGCGCCGCCGTCCGCCATCGGCTTCGGCACGCTGGTTTCGCAAGCGGCGCCGGACGCCGTGCCGCGGGTCGATGCCGAAGCCTGGTCGGTGATGCTCTACACGTCCGGCACCACGGCGCGGCCGAAGGGCGTGCCGCGACGCCAACGCGCCGAGCGCGCCGCCGCCGTCGCACATGTGGCGCAAAATCTCTACGCTCACGGCGAGCGTACGCTCGGCGTCATGCCGCTGTACCACACGATGGGCGTGCGTTCTTTGCTGGCGATGTCGCTCGTCGGCGGCGCCTTTATCTGCCTGCACCGCTTCGACGTCGCCGCGGCGCTCAAAGCGATCGCCGCCGAACGCGTCACCAATCTTTATCTGGTGCCGACGCTTTATCACGACCTCGTGCATCATCCGCTGTTTGCGGCAAGCGACATCAGCACGGTGCGCAAGCTCGGCTTTGCCGGCGCGCCGATGACCGACGGCCTGCTGAAGAAACTCGCGGCCGCGTTCCAGCCTGACCTGTTCGTCAATCATTACGGCTCATCGGAAGTGTATACCTTCACCGTCGAGCAGAATGCGCCGGCAAAACCCGGCTCGGCCGGGCGCGCCGGCATCAATCAGATCGTGCGCGTGGTGAAGCTCGGCGCCAAATCGGTGGACGAGATTGCCGGGGTCGGCGAGGAAGGCGAGATCATCGCGCTACTGGCCGGCGACGAATCCTTCGAAGGCTATTGGCGGCGGCCGGATGCCGATGCCAAGGCGCTGCGCCAAGGCTGGTACTTCACCGGCGATACCGGCTTTGTCGACGCCGACGGCGATCTATTCGTTACCGGCCGGGTCGACGACATGATCATCACGGGCGGCGAGAACATTTCGCCGGTCGAGATCGAATCCTGCCTGTCGCTGCACGCGGCGGTCTCCGAGGTCGCGGTGGTCGGCCTGCCGGACGAGCGCTGGGGCAAAGTCGTCACCGCCTTCATCAAGCCGCGCGCTGCAATCGACGCCGACGAGCTTGACGCGTTCTGCCGCAATTCCGGCCTTGCCGGTTTCAAGCGGCCGCGGCGCTATATCTTCGTCGCGGAAATCCCGAAATCGCCGGTCGGCAAGCTGTTGCGCCGCAAGCTCGTCGCCGGCGAATACGAACCCATGACGGCCGGCGCCAAAACACCCGCCGCAAGGAACGGCTGCATGAGTTCTTCCGTCATCACTTTTTCCGATCCCCGCTTGCAAAAGCTCGACGGCTTTCGCGTCGAGATCGATCCGGCGCGCGAACGCGCCGATATCGTGCTCGACCGGCCGCCGCTCAACGTCATCGAGATGGGGCAGCGCGATCAGCTCCGCCTGGTCTTCGAGGCGCTCGACGAGGATGCGCGCGTGCGCGTCATCGTGTTGCGCGCCGCCGGCGAGCATTTTTCCTCCGGCGGCAATATCGCCGGCTTCCTGGCGGCCTCGCCCGAGCACGTCTCGAAGCTCGCCTGGAACATCGCGGCGCCGGCGCGCTGCGGCAAGCCGGTGATCGCCGCCAACCGCGGCTATTGTTTCGGCGTCGGCTTCGAGATTTCGCTGGCCTGCGATTTCCGCATCGTTTCGGAAACCTGCCTCTACGCGCTGCCGGAACAGCGGCTCGGCCAGATCCCGGCTCGGGCGGCTCGGCGCGGCTGCAAAAGATCATCGGCATCACCCGCACCAAAGACATCGTGATGCGCTCGAAGCGCATCCCCGCGAAGCAGGCCTATGACTGGGGCATCGCCACCGAATGCGTGCCCGACGACAGGCTCGAAAGCGCGACCGATGCGTTGGTCGACGAACTGCGCGCGTTTTCGCCGCTGGCGCAGCGCACCGCGAAAACGCTGCTCAACGAGACCGAAGACACCAATCTCGAAGCGGCCATCGAGCTCGAGGGCCATTGCTACAGCCGGTTGCGCCAATCCGACGACTTCCGCGAAGGCGTCGAGGCCTTCCACGCCAAGCGCAAGGCGGTGTTTCGCGGCACCTGATCCATAAACTTGAGGATACGACCTATGAACGGCAGCCCCTTCAAGCTCGGCACTTTCGCGACATCCGGCGGCGGCGCGTTCGCCGCCATCGTTCTCGGCGACGATGCCGTTCCGCTCGCGGCCGCCGCCATTGCGCGCAAGAGCGCGCTGGCGAGCGTCACGACGATCCAAAGCCTGTTGCATGACTGGGACGCGAATTTTGCCGCGCTGCAAGAGCTCGTGGCCTTTGTGGAAAAGGAAGGCCGGCCCGGCGCGCAAAAGCTCGCCAGCCTGCGCGCGCTGCCGCCGGTGGCGCGGCCCGGTAAAATGTTCTACGCGGCGCAGAATTTTCAGGAACACGTCGACGAGATGTTGCGCGCCGGCATGACGCCGGCGGCGGGGCCGAAATTCACCGGCGAGAAATCGACGTCCGATCCGTATTTGTTTCTCAAAGCGCCCAGTACGCTGTGCGGCGCCAATGACGACATCGCCATTCCGCTCGGCCTGAAGAAGATCGACTGGGAGGCGGAGATCGCGCTCGCCATCGGCAAGCCGGGCAAGCGCATCAAGGCCGAGCGCGCGCTCGATCACGTCGCCGGCTTCATGACCACCAACGACGTGTCCGCCCGCGACCTGCAAATCCGCGCCGACCGGCCGGGGCTGCGCTCCGATTGGCTCAACGGCAAGAGCCACGACAATTTCGCGCCGATGGGGCCGTTTCTGGTGCCGCGCGCTTTCGTGCCGGACCCTATGAATTTGTTCATCCGGCTCACCGTCAACGGCGCGGTCAAGCAGGACGGCAATACCTCGCAATTCATTTTCACGCCCGAAGAGCAGATCGCCTACGCCTCCAACATTCTGAGCCTCGAAACCGGCGACATTTTCAGCTGCGGCACCTGCGGCGGCGTCGGCCAGGGCACCAACACGTTTCTCAAGGCCGGCGATGTCATGGAGACCGAGATCGAAGGCTTGGGCAAGATGCGCAACCGCATGGTGGCGGAGGGGTAAGACGTGGATGGCCGGGTCAAGCCCGGCCATGACGGGAGCGGAGTTATTCGCTATGTTGGTGGCAGACATATAATCGCTCGGAAACGCCATGAAGCTCAAGCCGGAACAGCTCAAAGACTTCGACGACCAGGGCTACCTGTTCTTCCCGAATTGCTTCTCCGAGGAGGAGATCGCGCTGTTGCGCGACGACGCCGAGGCGATCCTCAAGCTCGACCGTAAGGAAGTGTGGCGCGAGAAATCCGGCGCGCCGCGCACCGCCTTTGCCGCGCACACCTTCAACGAGACGTTCCGCCTGCTCGCCTGCCATCCGCGGCTGGTAGAACCGCTCCGCCAACTGTTCGGCGAAGAGGTCTACGTGCATCAGTTCAAGCTCAACGCCAAAGCCGCCTTCGAGGGCGACGTCTGGCAGTGGCATCAGGATTACGGCACCTGGGCGCGCGACGACGGCATGCCGGAGCCGCGCGCCATGAACATCGCGGTGTTCCTCGACGAAGTGATGCCGATCAACGGCGCGCTGATGGTGATCCCGAAGAGCCACAAACAGGGCGTGCTGGCGGCCGGTCACGACACCGCGACCACGTCCTATCCGCTGTGGACGCTCGACAACGACACCGTGACGCGGCTCGCCGCGCAAGGCGGCATCGTGGCGCCGACCGGCAAGCCCGGCTCGGTGCTGATGTTCCACGGCAATCTGGTGCATGCTTCGCCGCCGAACATCACGCCCTATCCGCGCAAGATCGTCTATCTGACGCTGTGCGCCTGCTCCAACCACATCACCAAGTTCACCCGGGCGGAATGGATCGCGCACCGCGATTTTGCGCCGATCGTGCCGGTCGCCGACGATGCGCTGTTGCCATATGCGCGGGCGCATAAGGTCGCGGCGGAGTAGACATGAACCTGCAATCCCTCCTCGCCGCGCGCGTCGAGGCCGGCAAGCCGGTTCGCGCCGGGCTGATCGGCGCCGGCAAATTCGGCTCGATGTTTCTGGCGCAGGTGCCGTCGATTAAGGGCCTCGAAGTCGCGGTGATCGCCGACCTCGATCCCGAACGCGCCAAGCTTGCCTGCAAGACCGTCGGCTGGGATGCGGCGCGCATCGCGCGCACGCGCTTCGTCGCGCGCGGCGCCGACGCCATCGCCGACGAGCGGGTCGACGTCGTCATTGAGGCGACGGGGAGTCCGGTCGCGGGCATCGCGCATGCATTCGCGGCTATCGAAGCGCGCAAGAATATCGTCATGGTCAATGTCGAGGCCGATGCGCTGGCCGGGCCGCTGCTCGCCCGCAAGGCGCGCGAGGCCGGCGTGATCTATTCGATGGCCTATGGCGACCAGCCGGCGCTGATTGCCGAAATGGTCGACTGGGCGCGCTCGGCCGGCTTTGCCGTCGCTGCTGCCGGCAAAGGCACCAAATATCTGCCGGCCTATCACACCGTGACGCCGGACGGCGTATGGGAGCATTACGGGCTGACCGCGGCGGAAGCCAAAGCGGCCGGCATGAATTCGCAGATGTTCAACTCGTTTCTCGACGGCACCAAATCGGCAATCGAGATGGCGGCGGTGGCCAATGCCTGCGAGCTCGACGTGCCGCATGACGGCTTAGGCTTTCCGCCGTGCGGCGCCGATGAGCTGGCGCGCGTGCTGCGGCCGAAGGCGATTGGCGGCGTGCTGGAGAGCGATGGCATGGTCGAAGTGGTCTCGTCGCTGCAGCGCGACGGCGCGCCGGTCGAGCGCGATCTGCGCTGGGGCGTCTATGTCGTGCTCAAGGCGGGGAACGATTACGCCGCGGCCTGCTTCAAGCAATACGGCCTGCCGACCGACGACACCGGGCGATATGCGGCGATGTACAAGCCGTTCCATCTGATCGGCCTGGAACTGTCGATCTCGGTGCTCAACGTCGCGCTGCGCGGCGAGCCGACCGGAAGCTGCCGCGGCTTCCGCGGCGACGCGGTGGCGGTCGCCAAGCGCGCGCTGAAAGCCGGCGAGACGCTCGACGGCGAAGGCGGCTATACGGTCTATGCCAAGCTCATTCCGGCCGAGCGGAGCTTGAAGCTTGGCGCCTTGCCGATCGGGCTCGCGCATCACGTCAAGCTCAATCGCGACGTCGCCGCCGGCGCGATTTCTGAGCGCCGCCGACGTGGCGCTCGATGAAAATTCGCAAGCGGTCCGCATCCGCCGCGAGATGGAGCGGCAACAAAGCTCCGACACAGTGCTGGCAGCGGAATAGCGCGGTTATTCAATCCAGATCCGCGACCGCGGCGTGGGTGCGCAGCAGCTCCGCAATCGTGCTTGGATCGCGCCGGCCGAAGCCGCATTCGGTGGCGATGGAGAAATGCCCGGCGTATTGCTTCGCCGCGGCGAGCCGCTTCTTCGCCCCTTCGACGCCGTCGGTATAGTGTACGAGGCCGAGGCATAATTCAGTTTCGGGTCGCAGCTTGAGCCGCTGCAACGGCGCGAAATAGGCGTCATCGGAACGATTGCGCGGCACCGGCATATGAATGAGTTGGATCGGTCGAGAAATCTGCCGCGACACCCGATTGGCGAAGTCGACCATGTCGCCCATATCGGTCGGCTCGACCACGTGGCGATGGTTCGAGTCGCCGTAGCAGAGGTGATAGAGCAGGTCGACGTCCGCAGGGACACGGTTGCCGAGGTCGACCAGAATATTGGCAAATGTGTCCTGCATCTCCGTTTTGCTGCGGCCGTAGCTCGATGCCTCGTTGCGTTCGAGCCGCGCGAAGACGGCGGAGGCGACGTCGAATTGAATCGCCAGCTCGTGGTGCGGAATGGCGGCGGCGATCTTGTCGATCTCGCGCTTGAGCGCATCGTTATAGAGCGGGTCGATCGGCGCATGCAGCGCATCGAGGAGGAACAACCAGATCACCGAATGCGCCGGCACCAGATCGACTTGGAATTTGCTGCCGGCGGGAATCTTGCCGGCGTCTTTCAACGCCTTGAAAACGGCGTACGAAGCTTTGGCGATGTCGGCATAGAACAGATTGCCGAAATGAACGTCCTCGACGCGCAAGCCGGGTTTGAGCGTGTAGCGCTCGCGTCCGGTGCCGCTTGCGTGCACGCGGAAGAACTGGCCCGATTTTTCGAATGCCGGGTTCTCGGCAAAGACCGGTTCCAGCCAGGTGATCCAGTCGCCGCGCGGGCCGGTTTCGCCGTCCGGCAGCCGCTTAAGCCGCGGGCCGAGCGCGGCGGCCACTTGCGCGAAGACTTCGCGCGCATTCGCCATCGGCACGCTGCCGACGAGGTGGATATTGCGGGACATCAGCCGTCCGCGCAAACGTCGGCGTGGATTTTAAGCAGCGTGCGCACCGTTTCTTCCGAACGCGCGCGCGCCATGCCGCATTCGGTGGCGATGCCGAATTCCGGCGCATAGCGCCGCGCCGCCGCGATGCGCGCCTTGGTGCCTTCGACGCCGTCTTTGGCGTGAACCACTCCGAGAAACAGCGCGGTGCCCTCGCCAAGCTTGAGATCGCGCAACGGGCGATGGAAGGCGTCGTCGCTGCGGCCGATCGGCACCGGCATGTGGATGTAAGCGAGCTTGTGCGTTACCGCGTCGGCCAGCGCGTTGGCGAAATCGACCATTCGCGCCGCGTCTTTCGGCTCGACGAAATGCTTGGCGCCGAAATCGCCGTAGCACAGATGCAGGCCGAGCTCGACGTCGTCGGGAACCGCCGCGCACAGCCGCTGCATGCGCTCGATAATTCGTCGTGCGAGACATGGCCGGGCACCGCGTCGCTCGGCTGGCCGTCCCAGATCACCATCTCGTTGCAGACGTCCCACTGGATGCAGAGGTCCCGATGCGGGATGTGGCGGACGAGCGCCGCGACTTCGGCGATCATGGCCTTCTCATAAGCCGCCTCGACTGCGGGCAGCACGGCGGGCACGACGACCGAACTCACTACGGCAAACGGCGTCGGCAGGCAGACTTGGAAGCGGATATTCTTCGGCAGCGTGCCGGCCTCGCGCGCGGCGACGAAATCGAGATAGGAGGCGCGCGCCTCGCGCGCATAGCCGAGCTCGCCGAATTTCACGTCTGCTGGCGCAACGCCTTCGGCGAGCGTCAGCAGCGGAAAGCGGTTGGTCGGCCGGATCGCGCCGGACGGATCGGCTGGAGATAAGGGCTGGCGCGCAGCAGCGGATATTGCCAGCTGATCCATAGCTTGCGGCCGCCGACCTCGCCATCGGGGATGCGGTGCAGATGCGGGCCGAGCATCTTGCCGACGGTTGCGAAAACCTCATCGACCGTGTCGAGGCCGATGCTGCCGACGAGATGAACTTTCACTGCGCGGCGCCGCCATATTCCGCCGCCAGCCGCGGCGGCGGGCGCACGCTGTCGACGCCGTCGGCCGCGGTCGCCGAGATCGTGGTGCGCACCATGTAGCGCGGCTCGTTGCCGGGCCACGGCCGGCCGCGATGCATGGTGGCGCGGTTGTCCCACATGATGACGTCGCCTTCGCGCCATTTGTGCTCGTAGGTCGTGCCCGGCGCGGTGGCCGCGACGGTCAAGTCCTCGATGAATTTCTCGCCGGCCTTCGGCTCCATGCCTTCGACCGCGTAAGTATGCGAGGCGATGTAGAGCGCCTTCCGCCCGTTGACCGGATTGGTCCACACCATGCGCCAGCACACCGGCGGCAGCGTCGCCATTTCCTCGGGACTGGCGAGACCCTCGGCGATCTTGCCGCGCGAATGGCCGTAGCTGTGCCAGGCGAAGGAGTTTTCCAGCTGCTTTTGCAGCGCCGGATCGAGCCGCTCGAAGGCAAGCCGGGTCGAGGCGAATTCAGTCTCGCCGCCGTTGGCCGGAATGGTGCGCGCCGCCAGCACCGAGGTCAGCGCCGGAACGGTTTTGAACGATGAATCTGTGTGCCAAAGCTGATTGGCCTTGTTGCGCATGGCATAGCGGTGATCCTCCGGCACGACATTGCCGTCCGGACCGATGGTGGTGAGGACCACAAAATTGGTGCCGGTGCCGAGCGAGCCGACTTTGGTTGATTTCCGGCGGGCCGAAGCGGCGCGAAAACGCGAGCTGGCCTTCGCCGTCGACCTGTTGACCGCGAAACACCAGGACGGAATGCGCTTCGAACGCCGCGCGCACCGCCGCATAGATGGCATCGTCGGCGGCGACATCGGCCAGCGTCACGCCGCGTATTTCGGCGGCAAATCCCGGACCCAGAGGGACGATATCCATGGCGCAACCTCCTATCCCGTCATTGCGAGCGAAGCGAAGCAATCAATCCAGCGTTTGGCGCTCAGTTGGATTGCTTCGTCGCTTCGCTCCTCGCAATGACTCATTGCTTGGCAATAACTGAATTTCCTCCAAAAACGCCGCTCTGGCAAGGAAGCCGAACCGCTGCGCTATCGCCGCAGCGCGCGTCAGCCCGTCACAAAACGCGCGGTGACTTCCGGCGGGATCGGCTGCGATTTGATCTTCCCCGGATCGGCCGGATCGCGCACCGCCCAGACGCGCGTCTCGTTGCCTTCGACCGCAACCGCATCGCCGACAGAAATCCGATGCGCGACGTCGAAGCTCGAGCGGCGGAATTCGCTCACTTGCGAGGTGATCTCCACCACGTCGCCGAACTTCGCCGGCGCGAGGAAGCGCGCGCCGGCATCGACCAGCGGAATGCCGACGATGCCGAACACCTTGCCGAGCTCCGGCGGCTTGACGCCCAGCGCCAGTTCGAACAGCGTCCAGGTGCCCCAATCGAAGAACTCGAAAAACCGGGCATTGAAGACAATGCCGGCCGGGTCGCAATGGCCCCATTCGATGGTGAACTGCCGGCGATTGATCAGATTGGCCATGGTTGCTGCGATCCGGCCGCATGATCGCCGCGAAAGCGGGACGCGGTCAAGCAACGCCGCAAAGTCACCTGGCCGCAAAAACATGACGGGCGAGCTTGCGCCCGCCCGCCACGTTCCTCGTGCTGCTACCCGCAGCTTGGAACCAGGATCAAACCCGCCACGTGATGCAACGCCGGTAGCTGCGACCGCACCCAGGCTCATCTGATCTTGGCGATGGTCACATTCGGCAGAACCAAACGCGACCGATCTGACAACAGGATACCCCGCGGCGCGGGAGGCGCAAGTTAAAGCGTGCTCACGCCAACGGGCTGCGGCTTTGGGGATAATTCTGTGGATTGGCTTCGATTCTGCCGTGCCGCGCGGCGAAATTCGCACGCGCAGCCCGGTGGATGCAGCGCCGCCATCGATAGATTTTTTTCCGGCCCATCCGGACAGAACCGCGGCCGCATTTCGCGCGACCAATCGGAGGATGATTGCGCTCCGTGCCTGGGACCGACGATGCGCGCTGCCACGAAGTCTTGTTATGCCCTGCTGACGGCGCTTCTGATGCTGGCCGCCATGTCGCTGCCTGCCATGCCGGATACCATTCCTGCCGGGCCGCTGGCGCTCGGCAGCGCCGCTTATCAGCGACACGATTACGCGGTTGCGCTGCTGCTGTTGCGCCCGCTGGCCGACCAGGGCGTTGCCGGAGCGCAGGTCGTGCTCGGCTTCATGTATCACGACGGCGAGGGCGTGGCGCAGGATTACGGCCAGGCCGCGCAATGGATGCGCAAGGCAGCCGAGCAAGGCGACGAAGTGGCGGAAGCCTCGCTCGGCGGCATGTATCTCAACGGCGAAGGCGTGCCGAAGAGCGACGACGACGCGGCGCGCTGGCTGCAGAAGGCGGCCGATCAGGGCATGGCGCCGGCGCAATTTGCGCTCGGCGGCTTGGAAGATTTGCACGGCAAAACCGCGGAGGCCTTGAAGTGGTATCGCCTGGCCGCGGCGCAGGGCGACGCCCAGGCGCAGAGCAATATCGGCCACATGTACGAGACCGGCCGTGGCTTGGCGCAGAATTACGGTGACGCCGCGGCTTGGTATCGCCGCGCCGCCGACCAGGGACTCGCCACGGCGCAATACAATCTCGGCGTCCTCTACGACAACGGTCACGGCGTCAGCCGCGACTATCAAGAGGCGGCGAAATGGTACCGTCTCGCCGCAGTGCAAGGCGACGCCGACGCGCAATACAGTCTCGCCGTTTTGTACGATGACGGCCACGGCGTGCCGCGCGACGACACCGCGGCCGCCAAGTGGTTTGCCCTCGCCGCCGACCAGGGCTACGCCAAGGCGCAAAACAATCTCGGCACTTTGTACGCCCGTGGCGACGGCGTGCCGAAGGACGACGTGCAGGCCTATATGTGGTTCGAGCTGTCGGCCGAGCAGGACAACGCCTTGGCCGTCGACAATCGCAAGGCGGCGGCCGATGAGATGACGCCGGAACAGATCGCCCACGCCAAGGATCTGGCGGCGCAGTGGAAGCCGACGCCGCAGCAATAAAGCGGACGCACGGCGGCTCGGACGCGCGCCCCCGAGTTCGAGGAACTCAGCTGCCGAGCGCTCTTGGCAGCTAGCTCTGCCAGAAGCGCTTCCTCGTTTCCTCTTGGACGCGATCCTGTCGCAGATCGTTGCGCGCATCAAATTCCAGAGCAGCCAAGCGGTGCCTGTCTCGCGACCGTCGATAGAAAGTGAGCAACAAGATCCGGATCCGCTGCACGCGGCCCGCGGCTGTTGGCACGACGGTCAGGGCAGAACTCTGTTGTGGCTGACCGGCGATGACCATCGGGGTATGGGTCCGGCTCCTGCTGGCCGCCGCATTTGCGTCTCGAACAACATTCATTCGCTGCTTGGAACCTAGGAGCCGCCAACGACCGCAACCACCCAATTCCTGATAAGAAACGAGCGCAGGGCGGACAAAGCAAAGCGCGCGCAGCTAAACTTGCTAGCCGAAAATCCATGTCACCAAATCCTTGATCTCGGTGCGGCGCACCGTCCATTCGACGTGCGTGGCGAGCGGAATGCGGCGCGGCCCGCCGGCGATCACCTGTTGCTGCGCGCACCGCCGCTGCGACGGCGGCACGAAGGGCAAGGCGCGGCCAAAACAACGCTGTGATTCGCCGAGGCAGCGCCGATGCCGCTTGCAGCTTCGCCGCGCACAGCGGCGCCATAATCGCAAGGTTTCGGCATAAAGCCGGAACGTCATGCGGTGCGCGGCGTCGATCTCGGCCTTGCCCTGCTCGTAGCTGCGCCGCTTGTGATAATTGCCTTTCTCGGATTTCGGTTTGTTACGCCGTGACGGCATGGTGGGTCTCCGTTTCTTCATCCCGCCCCGCGACAGCGGGGAGGGGGGACCGCGCTCTTGCGCGGTGGGCGGGGCGCGGGCCTCGTCGCTCCTCCTGCGCCGACAACGAAGCGTCGCGTCAGAGGCCCCCTCCACCACGCTGCGCGTGGTCCCCCTCCCCCGCTCGCGCGGGGGCGGATGCAATGCGTCCCCGTTCCCGCGAGCACATGCGCGCGCGAGTGTTGTCAAACAGCGATGTCGAACGGCCCGTATCCTGTAGCCCGGATGGAGCGGAGCGTAATCCGGGTACGATCGACGAGCTTCAATGCCGCTCCCGGATTTCACTTCGTTCCATCCGGGCTACGAAACTACAAACCAAATAAAAGAAAGGAAGCGGAACGCCGGCAGACGCGGTATTCCACGGCCTGTACGCAAGCGGCGCACAGGGCGCGCCACGGAAGATGCGGCTTGCGCCGCCCCTTCCGCTATCGGGCGCGCTCGCCTGCCGGCGTTCCACCAACGGCACTTGCGGCAGCGACCGAACGCCACCGCTCAGCTCCAGTTCACGCGCTTCCTGGGACGGAACTAGGTAGGGATGGGCGTTACCCGTCCCCGGCCCTCCCAGTACAGCGGGCGATGTAGCCCGCAGGCCGGTCATAATGCCGGCCGGGCGTTTTGGCCCGGAGCCGCCCGGGAGCGGACTGCAAATCCGCCCGCGGGAACCGCACTCGCCCCACCTGCCGGTTTGCCTCCGGCAGGCGTCCTTTCTGGGCAAGATTTGATTCGCAGGAGATGTAACTGTAACGGGGACAATTGTCAAGGGTTGGTCTCTATTATGGAGACATCGCATGCCTCCTTGATCCGACCCATAATGGGAAATATACTACCCAAATTGGGAAGGCCACGATGGAAGCTCTTAGCGTAGCGAATGCCCTGTTCGCCAAAGTGCAGCAGCGGGTGCTGGCGCTCATTTTCGGCCATCCGGAGCGCAGTTTCTACATGTCGGAGATTGTCAGAGCCGTCCGCTCGGGAACCGGCGCCGTGGAACGAGAGCTGTCGCGCTTGCAGCGCAGCGGGCTCGTTTCGCTCGAACGCATCGGCAATCAAAAACATTATCGAGCAAATCGTGGCTCGCCGGTATTCGAGGAATTGCAAAGCCTCGTTGTCAAGACAGTGGCCGTGACCGAACCGTTGAGAACTGCCCTTGAGCCTCACGCGGACAAGATCAAAGCGGCCTTTGTGTTCGGGTCGGTGGCGAAAGGCACCGACGCAGCAGAAAGCGACATCGATCTGATCGTGATTGGCGACGCGCTGAGCTACGCCGATCTCTATACGGCTTTGCAAAATGCCGAGACCGCATTGCGCCACAAGGTGAGCCCGATTTTTCTGTCCCCGGCGGAGTGGCGGCGCAAGGCCTCGCGGAAAGGCTCCTTCATCAGTACGATGAGCATGCAGCCCAAGATTTTTATTTTCGGCTCGGACGACGATATCCGAATATGAGCAAGCCAGAGCTCGATAATCTCGTGCGGATCGGCAAGCTCAAGCTTGAGCCGCCACGACGGACCGAGTTCGAAGGCATGGTGCGTTCGGCCGAAACCCATCTGACCGATGCGCAGAACAAAAGCATCGACAGCGACAGTCAATTCGATCTGGCCTATGGCGCCGCCCACCGGCTGGCGAGCTCCGCGCTACGCCGGCACGGCTATCGCTCTGAGGACCGGATTACGGTTTTTCAAACGCTTGTCCATACTATCGGTACGGACAGAGCCGAGGTGCAAATCTTCCTCAAGGCACACAACGAGCGAAACCTGGCTGAATATGAGGGCCGCATGGAGATCGATGAGCGCCTGCTGGCCGAACTCATCCGCTGCACCAAGACACTGGCGGCGGCGGTGGCGAAGCTGGAAGTGCCGAAGGAAGACTAGGCGCCGAAGGAAGACTGGGCATCGCGAATGTAGCCCGCATGAGCGCAGCGATATGCGGGATCGGGCCGGGAGAGTGCGCCCCCGGATATCGCTTCGCTCATCCGGGCTACGCTTGCTGTCGCATTCTGGGCCAGCGCGCCTGCCCTCGCCCCTTGCGGGAGAGGGCCGCCCGGCGCCGCAGCAACAAAGGTGGGGTGAGGGGTCGGGGCCGCAACCCCTCACCCATTCTTATTTGTTGAACCGCTGTGTCGCCCTCTCCCGCAAGGGGCGAGGGCACTGCGACGGCGCTGCGAAGTGACAGCCACGCTCACGAGAAAGATTTGGATGGGCGGAACAAGTTCGGCTATGACGGCGCATAGAACATCGCGTGCACTGTAAGAACTCATCATCCTGAGGTGCCCGCGCGGAGCGCGGGCCTCGAAGGATGCTGCTCAAGCGCTCGGGCCGTCGCCCTTCGAGGCTTGCTTCGCTCGCACCTCAGGGTGACGGGACGTGAGCATCGCGTCGGCCAGCGACCGCTCAATCCATCTTGATATCCGCCGCGCGGATCACCTTGCCCCATTTTTCGGTGTCGTCGGCGACGAGCTTGCCGAACGCGTCGGGTCCCATCGGCATCGGTTCGGCGCCGAGATTGGCCATCTTCGCCGTCATGGCCGGATCGACCAGCGCCGCGGCGACCGCCTTGGCAAGGGTATCGATCACCGCGGCCGGCGTGCCCTTGGGCGCGGCGAGGCCGAACCAGCCGGTGGCGTCGTAGCCCGGCACCGTGTCGGCGATCGGCGGCACGTCGGGCAGCGCCGCCGAACGTTTCGCCGAGGTGACCCCGAGCGGGCGGAGCTTGTCGGCGCGCAGGTAGCCGATCGAGGAGGTGATGCCCTCGAACATCGCCTGCACGTGGCCGCCGATGAGATCGATCAGCGCCGGGCCGCCGCCGCGATAGCCCACCACGTTGAGCTTGACGCCGGTCATGGCCATGAACAACTCGGCGAACATGTGCGGCGGGCTGCCGTTGCCGGCGGTGCCGAGATCGATCTTGCCCGGATTGGCTTTGGCGTAAGCGATGAACTCGGCCGTGCTCTTGACCGGAAACGACGGCGTGACCTCGAGCACCGAGGGCGCCTGCATGATGCCGGCGATCGGCACCATGCTCGCCATGTAATTGAAATTCAGATGCGGATAGAGCGTGGCGTTGATCGCGTTCGACGAGGTGACCAAAAGCAGCGTGTAGCCGTCAGGCTCGGCGTGGATCGCCGCCTCGGTGGCGATGTTGCTGCCGGCGCCGTCGCGGTTCTCGACGACGAATTGCTGGCCGAGCTTTTTCGACAGCCAGTCGCCGATCAGCCGCGCGCAGATATCGGTCGGGCCGCCGGCGGCGTAACCGACCAACAGCAGCACCGATCGCGACGGATAGCTTTGGGCGCGCGCGAGCCGCGCCACGGCCGGGAGCGCCACGGCGCCGCCGGCGAGCCGCAACACGGACCTGCGGGGAAGTTTCATCGCAGTCCCCCCTAAGTTTTGTAGGCTTCAGACCTCCAGGCTACACCAATTGCGGGGGGCGCGCACTATGCGTGATGGCGGACCACGCGAGCGACGGATCGCCCCAGCCCCTTGCGCAGAGGACACTCCCTCGTCACCGTTTTTGCCGTAAGCTTGGGCGCATGAGCGATGCCAAACCCCTGTTCGCGGCGCTGCGCGATGTGGCCGATGCCGATGCGGCGGCCGCCATCGAGCGGCTGGTCGAGACCGGCGCCGACCGCGAGCTGGTGCGCATTAACGTGCTGGCGTTTGCCGCCGCGCATGGGCTCGACGAGGAGCGCACCATCGCGGCGTTCCTGCATGCCGCGCAGCTCGGCATTTTCGAATTGTCGTGGGACGTGCTGTGCCCGACCTGCCGCGGCGTGCTCGACGTCACCGCGACGCTCAGGGACGTGCACAAGGCGCCCTACGAATGCGCGCTGTGCAGCCGGTCGTTCGAAGTCTCGCTCGACGAGATGGTCGAGGTGGTGTTCACCGTCAGCCCGCGGGTGCGCAAGATCGCCGCCCACGATCCCAGCAGCCTGCCGTTCTGGGACTATTACCGGCAGGTGTTCTGGAGCTCCGCCGTCGAGCTGTCCGACGCCGACCTGCAAAAGCTGATCGCGGAGTTCACGCTCGATGCCCGTGTGCTCGGCCCGGGCGAAACGGCAACCGTCGACCTGCAGGTGCCGGAAGGCTGGGTCATCGTGTTCGAGCCGGTGTCGCATTTCGGGCACTACATGAAGGTCGCGCCCGAGCGCGCCGCCGGCGTGCAGGAGCTTTCGCTCACCTTCGAGGGCGCCGGCGCGCCGACCCTGACGACGCCGATGCAAGTCGGCGCGGTGCGCCTGACCATGACCAACCGCACCATGGCGCGCGCCTTGCCGGTGGTCTGGTTCGAAAGCGCGGGCTATGACGCGCTGGTCGGCCAGCGGCGGCCCAATCTCTCGGCCAAGCGCATTTTCACCAATCAGACGTTTCGCGATCTCTATCGCACCGACACGCTGGCGGTCGACCAGGGGCTCAAGATCGTCAGCCTCAGTTTCCTGTTCACCGACCTGAAAGGCTCGACCGAGCTTTACGCCCGCGTCGGCGATCTGGTCGCCTATGAGCTGGTGCGTCAGCATTTTTATTTGCTCACCGACATCGTGGCGGCGCATGGCGGCGCCGTGGTCAAGACCATCGGCGATGCGGTGATGGCGACGTTTCCGACGCCGGACCGCGCGCTCACCGCGGCGTTACGGATGCGCGACGCGATCGGCGGCGTCGGCAGCGAGACGCGCAACGAGGATTTGTTGCTCAAAATCGGCATCCACGAGGGGCCGTGCCTTGCGGTCATGCTCAACGACCGGCTCGATTATTTCGGCCAGACCGTGAATATCGCGGCGCGGGTGCAGGGGCTCGCGACCTCGCGCGCGATCTTCGCCACCAAGCCGGTGGTGGACTATCCGCAGTCCGCGGCGCTGCTCAAGGCCGCCGGCATCGCGCCGCGCCCGCAAAGCGCCGCGCTCAAGGGCGTCGCCGGCGAAGTCGCGGTCTATGAAATCCCGTGAGCGGCGTTTGCCGCGGAAAGCCGTGGATGGCCGAACAAGTCCGGCCATGACGGTTACGAAGCAGGCGGCGCATTCACCGTCTTCCCCGGCCATTTGCACAAATCCGCGATGATGCATTTTTCGCACAGCGGGCGGCGGGCGACGCAAGTGTAGCGGCCGTGCAAGATGAGCCAATGATGGGCGTGCAGCAGATATTTTTTCGGCACCACTTGCAAAAGCTTCATCTCGACATCGAGCGGCGTTTTGCCGACCGCCATGCCGGTGCGGTTGCCGACGCGGAAAATGTGGGTGTCGACCGCGATGGTCGGCTCGCCGAAAGCAACATTGAGCACGACGTTGGCGGTCTTCCTCCCGACGCCGGGCAGCGCTTCGAGCGCCTCGCGGTTGTGCGGCACCTGACCGCCATGCTCGGCGATGAGCTGTTCCGACAGCGCGATCACGTTCTTCGCCTTGGTGCGGTAAAGCCCGATGGTCTTGATCAGGTCGCGGAGGCGCGCCTCGCCGAGCGCCGCCATCTTCTCCGGCGTATCGGCAAGCTTAAACAAAGCCGGCGTCGCCTTGTTGACGCCGGCATCGGTCGCCTGCGCCGACAGGACGACGGCAACAAGAAGCGTGAACGGATTGATGTAGTGCAGCTCGGTGCGCGGGTTTGGGTTGGCGGCGGCGAAGCGGCGGAACGCCTCCTCGACCTCGGCCGGCGTCCATTGCGGCAACTCGCCGTGGGCCGCCTCCGCGTCGGCCTTGCGCTGCACCTTGCCGGGCTTCAGCCGCGCTGCCGTGCCCTTGCGGGCGGCGGTTAAACGCTGCCGGACGGTGCTTCCCGGGTTTCTTCCGCGCCGGCTTCTTTCGCACCATGGTCCTCGGCCCTACCTTTCCCGTATAATGAGCGGCATGGACAGCGACAATAACAACGACGCGGCCGCGCACGACCCGAAAATCTTTTCCGCCGTGATCACGCCGCACCGCTCGCTCGGCCCGAAGGGCTTCTTGATCTTCATGATCTGCCTCGGCGGCTTAAGCTTCGTGTCCGGCGTGGCCTTCGTGCTGCTGGGGGCGTGGCCGGTGTGCGGCTTTTTCGGCCTCGACGTGCTGGCCGTCTATCTCGCGTTTCGCGCCAATTACCGCACCGGCCGCGCCTATGAAGAGGTCACCGTCACCGCCTCCGAGCTCACGGTCCGCCAAGTCAGTCATCGCGGCCGGGTGCGCGAATGGACGCTCAATCCGCTGTGGGTGCGGCTCGACCGCATCGTGCATGAGGAATTCGGCATCGAGCGGCTGTTTCTGGTGTCGCGCGGCCGGCGGTTGCCGATCGCCGCGTTTCTAGGCCCGCACGAGAAGGAAAGCTTCGCGCTCGCTTTGTCGAACGCGCTCGGCGAGGCCAGGCGCGGACCGACGCGAACGGTGCTTGGATAGGTTCTGCCGTCATTCCGGGGCGCGGGCTCTTGCCCGCGAGACCGGAATCCATAATCACAGACCGGGGTTATGGATTCCGGACTTGCCGCTGCGCGGCAATCCGGAATGACGGGAAAAGAAGCAGAAATCGGGTGGTTTGCCGGCTGGCGGCGGCCTAGATCGGGAGTCAGATGATGGAGGCACCGATGCTATCGCCCGACCGCGTTTCCGAACTCGAAGCATCTCGCCGAAGCCGCCGCCGATTACGACGTGGTGCGCCGCGCCATCGGCCATATCCGCGGCCATTGGCGCGAGCAGCCCGAAATCGAGACCATCGCCGAGGCCGCCGGCGTCACGCCGACCGAATTGCACCATTTGTTCCGCCGCTGGGCGGGCATTACGCCGAAGGCGTTTTTGCAGGCGCTCACGCTTGACGGCGCGCGGCAACTGCTCCGCGCCTCCGCCAGCGTGCTCGACGCCACCTACGAAGTGGGCCTGTCCGGTCCCGGCCGGCTGCACGACCTGTTCGTCACCCACGACGCGATGTCGCCCGGCGAATGGAAGGTTGGCGGCGAAGGCCTCACCATGCGCTACGGCTTTCATCCCTCGCCGTTCGGCACCGCACTCGTCATGGCGACCGACCGCGGCCTCGCCGGTCTGGCGCTGGCCGACGCCGGCAAGGAACGCAGCGCGCTGGCCGACATGAAGCGGCGCTGGCCCAAAGCCACTTACCTCGAGGACGCCGCCGCGACGGCGCCGCTTGCCAAGCGCATTTTCGATGCCACGCAATGGCGCCCGGAACAGCCGCTGCGCGTGGTGCTGATCGGCACCGACTGGGAAGTGCGGGTCTGGGAAGCGCTGCTGCACATCCCGATGGGCAAGCTCGCCACCTATTCCGACATCGCCGGCAAAGTGCGAAAGCCCACCGCCGCGCGCGCGGTCGGCGCCGCCGTCGGCAAGAACCCGATCTCTTTCGTCGTGCCGTGCCACCGCGTCGTCGGCAAATCGGGCGAACTCACCGGCTATCACTGGGGGCTGACCCGCAAGCGCGCCATGCTCGGCTGGGAAGCCGGGCCAGGTCGGCGCAGCGGCGTAGTTCTTCTCCCTCTCCCCGCACGCGGGGAGAGGGCTGGGGTGAGGGGGCGTTGCCGCGAATTCTGAGCGATCCGGTCTACATGGCGACGTTACAAACAATCCCGCAAGTATCAGCCCAGCGGAGAGGCCCCCTCATCCCGACCTTCTCCCCGCACGCGGGGAGAAGGAGATTGCCGCTCATTGACCCTCGCCGCGATCCGCCATACCTCGGGTTCATCTTCAAGCCCGAGGATATCGGACAATGCAGCAGCGACGCCCGGTGATGCTGGTCATTCTCGACGGCTTGGGGCTGGCGCGACGACCCGGCCGATAACGCCATCCGCCAGGCCAAAACGCCGAACTTCGACCGGCTGTGGCAGACGATGCCGCATGGCTTTCTGCACACCTGCGGCAAGGACGTCGGCCTGCCCGACGGCCAGATGGGCAATTCCGAAGTCGGGCATCTCAATATCGGCGCCGGCCGCGTGGTGATGCAGGATCTGCCGCGCATCGGCGCCGCCATCGCCAGCGGCGAGATCGCGCGCGCGCCGGCGCTGGTCGATCTCATCAAGAAACTCAAATCGAGCGGCGGCACCTGCCATCTGCTCGGCCTGGTCTCGCCGGGCGGCGTGCATTCGCATCAGGATCATGCCGTGGCGCTGGCGAAGATTCTCGATCGGGCCGGCGTGCCGTCGCTGGTGCACGCGCTCACCGACGGCCGCGATACGCCGCCGCAATCCGCGGGAGACGACATCAAGCGGCTGATAGCGGCGCTGCCGAAATCGGTCGCGATTGCCAGCGTCTGCGGGCGCTATTTCGCCATGGACCGCGACAAGCGCTGGGACCGCGTCGAGAAAGCCTACAACGCCATCGTCGAGGCCGACGGTCCGCATTTTCCCGACGCGTCCGCCGTCATCGCCGACGGCTACGCCAACAAGAAATTCGACGAGTTCATCGTGCCGGCGGTGGTCGGCGACTATCGCGGCATGAAGGATGGCGACGGCGTGCTGTGCTTCAATTTCCGCGCCGACCGCGTGCGCGAGATTCTTGGGCGCCATGCTGGATGCGGATTTTTCCGGCTTTGCGCGCAAGCGCGTCGTGCACTTCGCCGCCGCGGTCGGCATGGCGCAATACTCCGACGAGCTCGACAAGCTGATGGCGACGATCTTTCCGCCGCAGACGTTCAAAAATATCCTCGGCGAGGTGGTGGCGGACGCCGGCCGCACCCAGCTGCGCATGGCGGAGACCGAGAAATATCCGCACGTCACCTATTTCCTCAACGGCGGCCGCGAGGAGCCTTATGCCGGCGAAGACCGCATCATGGTGCCGTCGCCGAAGGTCGCGACCTACGATCTGCAGCCGGAAATGTCGGCGCCGGAACTGACCGACAAGGCGGTCGCCGCGATCGATTCCGGCAAATACGATCTGATCGTGCTCAACTACGCCAATCCCGACATGGTCGGCCACACCGGCAGCCTGCCGGCGGCGATCAAGGCGGTGGAGACGGTCGATGCCGGGCTCGGCCGCATCGCCGAGGCGATCGAGAAATCCGGCGGCGCGTTGTTGGTCACCGCCGACCACGGCAATTGCGAGATGATGCGCGATCCGCAAACCGGCGGCCCGCACACGTCGCACACCACCAATCCGGTGCCGCTGTTGCTGGTCGGCGCGCGCAACCGCGCGCTCAAGGCCGAAGGCCGGCTCGCCGACATCGCGCCGACTTTGTTGGAGCTGATGGAATTGCCGAAGCCGAAGGAAATGACCGGCGCGTCGCTGCTGCGCGCGGATTGATGATGCGTCACGCGGTCGTGATTGCCTTCGATCGGTCAAACGCCGTCGGCGGCTTCCGCATTACACCGAGATTGGTTACGCTATGTCGCGGTCGCAAAGTTCATCGGTCTATGCCGAACAAAGAAACTTGGCTCACCTCATACTCAAGCAAATCGATCGTTCGAAAATCCGACAGTTTTCAAGGGCCGATCAGGCTCTCGGCCCCAGCTATGGAGGCTTATGATGTCGCGCATTCCTATGGTGGCGATCGTTGCGGTATTGCTGGCCGGCTTTGCCAGCTTGGCCATCGCGGCGCAGGACAAGTACTCGCTGAAATTGGGCAAGCTTTCGTTCGGCGATTTCAGAGGCTACGAAAACTGGCAAAATATCGCGGTCAGCCAGACCGAAAAACAGATGAAAGTGATCCTGGCGAATGACGTGATGATGAAGGCCTATCGGCAAGGCCTTCCCGCCGACGGCAAGCTTTTCCCCGAGGGGTCGAAGATCGTCAAGATCGAATGGTCGTTCAAAAGAAATACGGTGTCGCCCTATTTCGTCAACGTGCCGGACACGCTGCAAGCGGTCGACACCATTGAAAAAGACAGCAAGCGATTCCCGGACACGCACGGCTGGGCCTACGGCGATTTCAACTATGATGCCGCGTCCAACACTTTTACGCCGCAGGGAACCGACTCGAATTGCGGCTTTGCGTGCCACACGGCGGTAGCGGCAAAGGATTACATTTTTACCGAGTATCCGAAGCACTAAGCGGGGCTAAATATCTTTGAGCCCCAGCACATCCGCCATCGCATAAAGCCCCGGCTTCTGGCCGCGCGCCCACAGCGCGGCGTGCAGCGCGCCGCGGGCGAAGATCATGCGGTCTTCGGCGCGGTGGGTGAGCTCGATGCGCTCGGCCGGGCCGGCGAAGATCACGGAGTGATCGCCGACCACGGTGCCGCCGCGCAGCGAGGCAAAGCCGATATCGCCTGCGCGGCGCGCGCCAGTCATGCCGTCGCGGCCGCGCACCGAGCGCTTGAGCAAGATCGACGCCGCGGCCGGCCGCGGCGGCGCGGCCGAGCATCAGCGCGGTGCCGGACGGCGCATCGATTTTCTTGGCGTGATGCATTTCCAAAATTTCGATATCGAAATCTTCATTGAGCGTCTTCGCAACGAGCTTGGTCAGCGCGGTGAGCAGATTGACGCCCATGCTGAAGTTGCCCGCCTTGACGATGGTCGCGCGCTTGGCCGCTTGCGCGATCACCGCATCCTCCTCGGCGGAATGGCCGGTGGTGCCGATGACATGGACCTTGCCGGCGGCGGCGGTCAGTTCGGCAAAAGCCAGCGTCGCGGCCGGGATGGTGAATTCGATCAGGCCGTCGGCGTCCTTGAGCAGCGCCGCGGCGTCGCTCGAGACCTTGATGCCGTTCGGTCCGAGGCCGGCAAGCTCGCCGGCATCGCGGCCGATCACCGCCGAATCCGGCGCGTCGACGGCGCCGGCCAGCACCAAACCCTTGGTCGCGGCGACGGCATGGATCAGCGTGCGCCCCATGCGCCCGCCGGCGCCGGCGATCACCACCCGCATGTCGGAATTGGCCGCGGCCATCGTTAATCTCCCGTTGAGGCGGGTATAGCGCGGCAAGCGGGAAAGCGACCGGCCCGAGCGTTACGACTGCGGGCCGTCGTAGCCTTCGATGATGATGATATCGAGGACTCGGCGTTGCGCTGCCGCAGCTTTGATGTTCGGCCTGATATTCCGGCGAGCGATAGCAGGCGAGCGCTGTGGCGTAATCGGGAAATTCGATCACCACGTTGCGCGACCGGGCGGCGCCTTCCGGGGCTTCGAACTTGCCGCGCGCGCACCACGAAGCGTCCGCCGAATTTCTTGAAGATTGCGGGATTGGCGGCGGCGTAGGACTTTGTAGCCGTCTTCGTTGTGCACATCGACACGCCCGATCCAGTAGCCCTTTGCGCGATTGTGAGCTGTTGCGCCGGGCGCGCGCGACCTGATTGCGTCAGAATTTCGGCCCGTCGTAGCCTTCGACGATGACAAGATCGAATTCGGCATTGCGCCGTCGCGCAGCTTTTTCGCGCGCCTGATAATCGTCCGAACGATAGCAGGCGAGCGCGGCATCGATAACTCGGAAATTCCAGCACGACGGTGCGGCTGCGGACCTTGCCCTCGGGCACTTCGCGCGCGCCGCCGCGCACCAGAAAGCGCCGCCGAATTTGCTCGATGCGGCGCCATGTCGGCCGCCATATAGGCCTTGTAGCCTTCCGGCTCGGTCACATCGATCTGTGGCCAATCCAATAGCCTTTTTTCGCATGATGCGCTCCGCAGCGGCGAATTCGATTAGCGGCTGCGGGCCGTCATAGCCTTCGACGATGACGAAATCGCATTGCGAATGCGGCAGGCGCAGCACCCGGTCGCGCTGATATTCGTCCGAGCGGTAACAGGCGAGCGCCGTGGCGTAATCGGGAAATTCGCGGATCACGCAACGGGAGCGGACGCGGCCTTCCGACCGCTTCGCTGCGCCCGCCGCGCGCCAGCGCGACGCCTTGGTATTTCTCGATGCGCCGGCGGCGTCGCCGCCATATAGGCCTTGTAGCCGTCCATGTTGCTGACATCGATCTGCGGCAGCCAATAGCCTTTGGGCATGACGCTCTCCCGTTATTTTTGCTGCGCCGTGCGATCTCGGCGACGATCGCCTCGGCCGCGGCTTTCGGATCGGGCGCGGCGATGATCGGCCGGCCGACGACGAGATAATCCGCGCCGGCCGCAATGGCCGCAGCCGGCGTCGCGATCCGCTTCTGGTCGCCGGCCGCGGCGCCGGCCGGCCGGATGCCGGGCGTCACCAAACAAAGCTTGTCACCGACGATGGCCGCGAACGCTCGCCGCCTCCTCGGGCGAGCAGACCAGCCCATCGACGCCGATGTCGCGCGCCTGCGCGGCGCGTCGGGCGACGAGCTCGGCCACAGTCGCGGCATAGCCGGCCGCTTTGAGGTCGGCGTCGTCGAATGAGGTGAGCACGGTGACGGCGAGGATGCGCAAACTTGCCTTCGCGCGCTTGCACGGCCGCCCGCATGGTCGGTGGATAGCCATGCACGGTGAGAAACGTCGCGCCGAGCCGCGCCACGCTGGTCACGCCTTGCGCCACGGTATTGCCGATGTCGTGCAGTTTCAGATCGACGAAGACCTGCTTGCCGGCGTCGATAAGCGAGCGCGCATAAGGAAGCCCGCCGGCAAAGGCGAGCTGATAGCCGATCTTGTAGAACGAGACCGCGTCGCCGAGCCGCGCCACCAGCGCGGCCGCCGCTTCGACCGAGGCGACATCGAGCGCAACGATCAGGCGCTCGCGCGGCTTAAGCTGCATCGTGCGATTCATGGCCGCGCCATCATGCTCGCCAATTCGACCAGCCGGCGCGCCGCGGCCTTGAGCGCCGCGGCAAGCGCTTCATCCTTGAGGTTGTCGGCGTCGTCGAACGCCTGCTCGGCGCGCGGCACCGACACTTGCTCGGGAATGACCAAAGCGCCGCAGCCCAGTTCCAAAATCTGCCGCAGCGCCATCATCGAGCGCACGCCGCCGCTGCCGCTCGCCGTCGCCGAACCGAGCGCAAAGACCCGGTTCTTGAAAGCGATGTAAGTCGGTTCGCCGCCCTCGCGCACCCGCGACACCCAGTCGATCGCGTTTTTCAAAAGCGGCGTCACCGAGGCTGAATATTCCGGGCTGGTGATGAACACGCCCTGGTGCGCCATCAGCATAGCTTTTAGCCGCGGCGCCGAGGCCGGCAGGCCGGACGACGAGCGCGAGATCGGCATCGAACAGCGGCAGCGGATAATCTTCCAGCGAAATCCGCGTCACCTCCGCTTCGGCGAGCGCCAGCTCCTTGACCGCGAGCGCGGCAAGCCGGGCATTGTGCGAGCCGGTGCGCAGCGAGCCGGGAATGACCAGAATTTTGGGGGCGGGCATCCAGTAATCCGAAACATCACAGAATTAACGCTATCGCTGAGGCTACCGGATCATCCGCTTTCGCGGATGATGACAGCCGAACCTAGGCCTTCCGATACACCCATACGCGCGCGGGCGGAATATTCATCCAGATGCGCTCGGAGGCCTCCGCCGTGAAGCCGCCGAACCGCTTCGGCACCGGCGCGGCGACCGAATAGGTGAATTGCACGAAAGGCGCGCCGGGCACCATCAGGTCGAAGGCGTCGCGAATGAGCCGCAAGCGCATCTTGATCGGCTTGGTGATCAGCGGCAGGCCGGACACCACGGCGGCGGCGGGCGAAACGAGCAAGGTCTCGAGCAGGCGCCGCATGCTATAGGCGTCGCCCTGCACCAGCGTCGCGTCGGGATAACGCGAGCGCAAAATCTTGCAGAACGACGGATTGAATTCGACCAGCACCAGGCGCGAAGGATCGACGCCGGCCTCGACCAGGGCTTCGGTGACCGGTCCGGTGCCGGGCCCCAATTCGACCACCGGCCCGGTCGAGTTCGGATCGACATAGCGCGCCATGGCGCGGGCCAGAATCTTGCCCGACGGCGTCACCGCGCCGACCGTCAACGGCCGCTCGATCCAGGACCGGATGAAGCGCACTTCATCGTCGAGCCGAATGCCCTTGTTGCGCTCGAACTGCTTGATCGCGCGGTCGATCTCTTTGCCGATGCCGTCGCGCCTTTGCTCGAACAGCCGGAACTGGCGCTCGATCTTGCGCTCGATGATGTTCTTTCTGACTTCCAGGAGGCGAAGCTGCCGCCCGATCTTCTTCTCGAACTTTTGCAGGGTCGGCAGCGGCATGAGAGTCATACAAAAACCTTGCACGAGATTTTGCGCGCGACAAATTGATGTCGAATTTAAAACATTCGGGGGGCAAAGACCATATCGTTTCAGGCGGAACCGGTGCGGGCGCCGAGCCCGTCGAGGAATTCCTTGACCTTGCCGAGAAAGCCTGCGGATTCCGGGTGGGTTTCGGTCGACGACAGGCGATCGAACTCGGCCAATAGCTCGCGTTGCTTCTTGGTGAGCTTCTGCGGCGTCTCGACCACGACTTGCACGTACATGTCGCCGGATTGCCGCGCCCGCAGCACCGGCATGCCCTTGCCTTGCAGGCGAAAGCGCCGGCCGGACTGGGTGCCCTCGGGGATTTTCACCTTGGTCTTGCCGCCGTCGATCGTCGGCACCTCGAAGTCGCCGCCGAGCGCCGCCGCCACCATGGCAACCGGAACGCGGCAATACAGATCGGCGCCTTCGCGCTGAAAGAACGGATGCGCGCCGATCGACAGGAAAATGTAGAGATCGCCGGGTGGACCGCCGCGCACGCCGGCTTCGCCTTCGCCGGCGAGCCGGATGCGGGTGCCGTCCTCGACGCCCGCCGGAATATTCACCGCCAACGTGCGCTCGCGGGTCACGCGGCCGGAGCCGGCGCATGATGCGCAGGGGCTGTCGATCGACTGGCCGCGGCCGCCGCAGTTCGGACAGGTGCGTTCCAGCGTGAAGAACCCTTGGGCGTGACGGACGCGGCCGTGACCGCCGCACATCGGGCAGGTCTTCGGCTTGGTGCCGGCCTTGGCGCCGGAGCCGGAGCAAGCCTCGCAGGTGACCGAGGTTGGAATGCGGATTTGCGCATTCTTGCCGCCATAGGCCTCGGTGAGGCTGATCTCCATATTGTAGCGCAGATCGGCGCCGCGCTCGCGGCCGCTGCCGCTACTGCGGCCGCGCGCGCCGGCCATGCCGAAAATGCCTTCGAACAGATCGGAAAAGGTGGTGCCGAAATCGGCGCCGAAGCCGGCCGCGCCGCCGCCCATGCCGTGCTCGAAGGCGGCGTGGCCGAAACGGTCGTAGGCGGCGCGCTTGTCCGGGTCTTTGAGGACCTCGTAGGCTTCGTTGATTTCCTTGAAGCGGTGCTCGGCGTCCTTATCGCCCGGATTGCGATCCGGATGGCAGACCATGGCCTGCTTGCGGAACGCCGCTTTGATGTCGATCTCGGTCGCGGTGCGCTCGACGGAAAGGCTTTCGTAATAGCAGCGCTTGGCCATCAGTCCTCACACCAAGAACCGATAGAAGACGTTCGATCGTCGATAAACAAGCACCCCCGTTTTGTTGGCGGGGGTGCCATTCTGACAAGTCGCAACGGCATTGGCGCCTCGCTGCATCAGGCCGATTTTTTGTTTTTCTTGTCGTCGTCGACTTCGGTGAACTCGGCGTCGACGACGTCTTCCTTCTTGGCTTCGGCGCCGCCGCCGGCGTCGCCGTTGCCCGGTTGCTGCTCGCTGGCCTGCTTATACATCGCCTCGCCGAGCTTCATCGAAGCCTGCTGCAGCGCGTTGGCCTTGGCCGTGATCGCGTCGGCGTCGGTGCCCTTGAGGGCTTCCTTCAGGTCGGCCATGGCGTTTTCGATGGCGCGGCGGTCGGCCTCGCCGAGCTTCGAGCCGTGCTCGGTCAACGTCTTCTCGGTCGAGTGGACCAGAGCCTCGGCATGGTTCTTGGCCTCGACCTCGGCCTTGCGCTTCTTGTCTTCCTCGGCGTGAGCCTCGGCGTCCTTGACCATTTTCTCGATGTCGGTCTCGGACAGGCCGCCGGAAGCCTGGATGCGGATTTGCTGCTCCTTGCCGGTGCCTTTGTCCTTGGCCTGGACATTGACGATGCCGTTGGCGTCGATATCGAAAGTGACCTCGATCTGCGGCACGCCGCGCGGCGACGGCGGAATGCCGATCAGATCGAACTGGCCGAGCATTTTGTTGTCGGCCGCCATTTCGCGCTCGCCTTGGAAGACGCGGATGGTCACCGCGGTCTGGCCGTCTTCGGCCGTGGAGAACACCTGGCTCTTCTTGGTCGGAATGGTGGTGTTGCGATCGATCAGGCGGGTGAACACGCCGCCCAGCGTCTCGATGCCGAGCGACAGCGGCGTCACGTCGAGCAACAGCACGTCCTTGACGTCGCCTTGCAGCACGCCGGCCTGGATCGCGGCGCCGACCGCGACGACTTCGTCGGGATTGACGCCCTTATGGGGCTCCTTGCCGAACAATTGCTTGACGATTTCCTGGACCTTCGGCATGCGCGTCATGCCGCCGACCAGGACGACTTCATTGATCTCGGCCGCCGACAAGCCGGCGTCCTTGATCGCCTGCCGGCACGGATCGATGGTCTTCTGGATGAGGTCGTCGACCAGCGCCTCGAACTTGGCGCGAGTGAGTTTCATCGTCAGATGCTTCGGTCCGGACGCATCGGCAGTGATGAACGGCAGGTTGATCTCGGTCTGCGTCGTCGAGGACAGCTCGATCTTGGCCTTTTCCGCCGACTCCTTGAGCCGCTGCAGCGCGAGCTTGTCGCGGCGCAGGTCGATGCCCTGCTCCTTTTGGAATTCGTCGGCCAGATAGTTGACCAGCCGCATGTCGAAATCTTCGCCGCCGAGGAAGGTGTCGCCGTTGGTCGACTTCACCTCGAACACGCCGTCACCGATTTCGAGAATTGAAATATCGAACGTGCCGCCGCCAAGGTCATAGACCGCGATGGTGCCGGTCTTGGTCTTGTCGAGGCCGTAAGCGAGCGCCGCCGCGGTCGGCTCGTTGATGATGCGCAACACTTCAAGGCCGGCGATCTTGCCGGCATCCTTGGTGGCCTGCCGTTGCGCGTCGTTGAAATAGGCCGGAACGGTGATGACGGCCTGCTCGACCTTGGCGCCGAGATAGGCCTCAGCCGTCTCCTTCATCTTCTGCAGAATGAATGCGGAAATCTGCGACGGCGAGTAGGTCTTGCCCTCGATCTCCACCCAGGCGTCGCCGTTACTGGCGCGCGTAATCTTGTAGGGAACGAGCTTCTTGTCCTTCTCCACCATCGGGTCGTCGTAGCGACGGCCGATCAGGCGTTTGACTGCGAAAATCGTGCGCTCGGGATTGGTGACCGCCTGGCGCTTAGCCGGCTGGCCGACCAGCCGCTCGCCCTCGTCGGTGAAAGCGACGATGGACGGCGTGGTGCGCATCCCCTCCGCGTTCTCGATGACCTTCGGCGTCTTGCCTTCCATAACGGCGACGCAGGAATTCGTGGTCCCGAGATCGATACCGATGACCTTGGCCATGGTTTAAATCCTCTCTTTTGCGGCAGGTCGGGCTGGCCCGTAAGGCGCCCAAAGTCCGACCCCCTTATGACTCATCGCCTCGACTGCAGGCCTAAAGACCGCCGGCCCAAAAGTCCGCTGTCGCGACGATTTCCCTTGGCTCATATAGGAGGGCGTCATCGCCCTGCAAGGCAGGATTGCCGATGCAACGCCCATTTCGCCCGCCGCGGTGCGCCCGAAAACGGCAACGCGCGGTGAGGGTCTTTTAACGGTGTCGCACGCAGTCTCGAACGCGCCCGGCCGCGCTAGTCCGCCATTAAGGAAAACCTGCCACCGATAGCGCGGGCAAAGGGACGCGAGCTCGGCCAGCCGAAAATGGCCTCAGAATCGAGCCGTCAGCAGGCGTGGAGTTGTGATGCGCGTCAGTAACGTTGCCGGCGGCGCGGCGGGGGGCGCCACACCCGCGCGCGCCGACCTCGACGATCCGGTTCGCAGAGTCTTCGAGGTGCTGCCGCGCCCGCTGCGCTTCCTCGGCGTTGGCGGGCTTGGTCTTGTCACCGATCTTGCCGTCTTTACGATCGTCCTGTCCCATGGGCTGCACCCGCTCGTGGCGCGGGTGGTTTCGCTCGCCATTGCCACGGTGGTGACCTGGCGGCTCAACCGCGCGCTCACCTTCGATCGCAGCGGCCGTCGCCCGACCGACGAAGCCGTCCGCTACGCCGCGGTTGCCGCCGCCGCTCAAGCCGTGAGCTACACCGTCTTCGCAATTCTCGTCGTCACGCTATTGGCCGCGGTGCCGCAGCTTGCCGTGATCGTCGGCGCCGCCGCGGGCGCGCTGGTGTCGTATTTCGGCCAGGCATCGTTCGCGTTCCGGCGCGCGAATTCCGCGCCATAGACCCGACCCTGCGCGACCCGACGCTACGCGACCCGACCAAGGGTTTGCCGATCCACGAGCTGGCGGTGGATGCCGACGTCTTCGTCATCGGCGCCGGACCCGCCGGACTCACCGCCGCCTATAGCCTGACCAAAGCAGCGCGCTCCGTCCTCGTCATCGAGCGCGATCCGGCCTATGTCGGCGGCATCAGCCGCACCGTCGATTATAACGGCTTCCTGTTCGACATCGGCGGCCACCGTTTCTTCTCGAAATCGAAAGAGGTCGTCGCGCTGTGGCAGGAGATCCTGCCCGACGATTTCATCACCCGGCCGCGCCTGTCGCGCATCTACTATAACGGCAAGTTCTTCTCCTACCCGCTCAAGGCCTTTGAAGCGCTGCTCAAGCTCGGCGTGTTCACCAGCGCGGCGTGCCTGTTGTCCTATGCCTACGCCAAGGTCTTTCCGGTAGCGCCGGCGCGCACCTTCCACGACTGGGTGCGCAACCAGTTCGGCGAGCGGCTGTTCCAGATTTTCTTCAAGACCTACACCGAGAAGGTGTGGGGCATGTCGTGCGACGAGATTTCCGCCGACTGGGCGGCGCAGCGCATCAAGGGGCTGGATTTGGCCACCGCAGTTCTTAACGGACTCAGGCGCTCGGTGGGCGCCGGCCGCAAATCCGGCGCCGAACCAAAAGGCGATACCGTCAAGACGCTGATCGAAAGCTTTCAATACCCGCGCCAGGGACCGGGCATGATGTGGCAGGCGGCGGCGCGCAAGATCAAGGCGCAAGGCGGCCGTATCTTGATGGGACGCGAGCTGCTCAGGCTGGAATTCGATGCCGCCCGCAACACTTGGCGCATCGAGGTCGCCACGACGAACGGCGAGCGTGAACTCTATACCGCACGCCACATCGTCAGCTCGGCGCCGCTGCGCGAACTCGTCGAGCGGATCAAGCCGGTTCCGATCTCGCTGTTGCACGCGCGCGCCTTGCGTTATCGCGATTTTCTCACCGTGGCGCTGATGGTGCGCAAGCCCGAGCTGTTCCCCGACAACTGGATCTATATCCACGATCCGAGCGTGAAGGTCGGCCGGGTGCAGAACTTCCGCTCGTGGTCGCCGGAAATGGTGCCCGACGGCATGAGCTGTCTCGGCCTCGAATATTTCTGCTTCGAGGGCGACGGACTATGGAACGCGCGACGACCGCGATCTGATCGCGCTGGCGAAAGCGGAAGTGGCGCAGATCGGGCTCATGTCGCCGGCCGACGTGGTCGATGCCTGCGTCGTGCGCCAGGCCAAGGCCTATCCGGTTTACGACGAAGACTATCGCGACAACGTCGCCGCCGTCCGGCGCGACCTCGAAGGCAGCTATCCGACGCTCCATGTGATCGGGCGGAACGGCATGCACCGCTACAACAATCAGGACCACGCGATGATGACGGCGATGCTGACCGCGCGAAACATTCTCGCCGGCGCGCGGCTCTACGACGTGTGGAACGTCAACGAAGACGCCGAATATCACGAGGCGGGCGAATCCGGCATACGCGAAGCGCTCGAGGGCGTGCGTCTGGTGCCGGAGAAGATCGCCGGCGAGCGCGCGGCTTAATTCGGCGCGGCGCTGTTAAGCCGCGGCGGCCGCAGTTCGGTCCGGCAGGCTCGCGCACTTCGCGCCCGTCGTTCTGCGCCAAGCGCCAAACCAGACGGACCGCAAACGCAATCAGCACGATCGGCGCCAACGGAACGCAAAGCAAAGCCGCGAGCATCATCGTGACCGGCAGCGACCAGACCGCGATCAGGAGCGCATGGTCGCGCTTGGTATTATCGGTGCGCTCGCGCAGCAGCGCGACCACGAAGCCGAACACCACCATGTCGTAGTTGAGAATGTAAGGCGTGGCGAGAAATGTCGCGGTGACGAAAAGCGCCAGCGACAGCGCCGGATCGCGACGCTTCCAATAGGTCCACACCACGGCGGCAAATGCCAGCGCGGCAACGATGTCCTGCAGCACCCAGTCGACCGCGATCGGCAGATGCAGAAGGCGTCCGCCGTAAAACACCGACGACACCACCGCCAGCAGCAAGCCTTGGCCGTGCGCCGTAAGCCATTCCTGCTGCGGCACGACCTTCTGCCAGAACTCGATCCATATCGACCAGCCGTACAGCATTGCCGTGGCCGTCACCAACGCCGCCGTCGTGGCCAGCGCCGACGCGATCGTCACCCAGCGCCGCTCCAACAGCAGCATTACCGGCAGCAACAGGCCGAGCTGCGGCTTGACGGTGAGGATGCCGAACAGCACGCCGGCAAGCACCGGCCGGCGATCGAGACACATCAGCCCGCCGATCAGAAGCGCCGCGGTGTAGAACCCGTTCTGGCCGAAAAAGACGCAGACCGCGATGCCGGGCGCCACGGCGAGAAACAACAGACCGCTCGCGCGGGATCGCGCTGGAGCAGGCGAGCAGATAGAGCGCGACGCCGACCAGGCACCAGGCGATATAGGCCGGCAAATAGGGCAACAGGCCGAGCGGCCAGATGAACAGCATCAAATGCGGCGGATACGACCAGTAATGCTCCTGATACTGCGTGCCCAGCATGTCGCGGAGCGCCTGGTTATAGACATGCAAGTCGAACCACGGCGCCGGGCCGCCAAAGAAGGCCGAACGGCCGCCCATCCAGGTATTGAGAAAATCCCGGCCGAGCACGAAATTCGCGCCGTCCACCCACGGCTTGCCGATCGGCGGCAGCCCGGCCATGACGAGATACGAGATCTCGAGCATGACGAAGAACACCGCCGCGCTGACCGTCAATTTGGCGTAGAGCTCCTCGATCGGCGTTTTGCCGGCGGGGGCGGATCGCGCCACAATGCCAACGTACGGGGAGAGCAGAGACATCGGGTGGAACCTGCCGCCTAGTCGTAAAAATCCCATGAAAACGACCACCGAATCGGAGCGCCCCGCGCAGATTTCGCCGACAGAGCGGCATTTACCCGGTCTGCGCATCTATCCGGCCTATCTCGACCGCGAGCGCCAGGAGCGCCTGCTCGCGGCGATCCGTCAGGTTTTTGCTGCGGCGCCGCTTTTTACGTCGCGCATGCCGAAATCAGGCCGGCCGATGTCGGTGCGCATGTCCAATTGCGGTCCGCTCGGCTGGATGTCGGATGAGCGCGGTTACCGCTATACGCCGGCCCATCCCGAAACCGACAGGCCGTGGCCGCCGATGCCCGACGCGCTGACGGCGGCGTGGAACGACATTGCGCAGTATCCGCATCCGCCGGAGGCCTGTCTCATCAATTACTACGGGCCGGATGCGAAAATGGGCTTGCATCAGGACCGCGACGAGCACGACTTCGCCGCGCCGGTGGTGTCGCTTTCGCTCGGCGATTCCTGCTTGTTCCGCCTCGGCGGCGACAAGCGCGGCGACGCCACGCGCTCCTTTCGCCTTAGTTCCGGCGATGCGCTGGTTTTGAGTGGCGCGGCCCGGCTTGCCTTTCATGGCGTCGATCACATCTATCCGGGCACCTCGACCTTGCTGGCAGAAGGCGGTCGGATCAATCTGACCATGCGGCGAGTGACACGGCCGGTTTATTCGCGGCCGGCACGTCCCGCGGCAGTTCTCCAGGACCGGTGACGATGTATTGCAGCCAAACCCATACGCCGCGGGCGCTTGCCAGTCTGGCGACGGCGGTTTTCGCCGTCCTGGTTTGGGCGCTTCCGGCGCGCGCCGCGGATGCGGTTTTTCCGACCGGCTCCCGCATCGGGCTGGTGCCGCCGCTCACCATGCCGCTGAGCCGTCGTTTCATGGGATTCGAAGATGCCGATGCCGGCGCAGCCATTCTGCTCTCGACGCTTCCCGGCGACGCTTTCCAATACCTGGACAAATCGATGGTTCCGGAAACCTTGGAAAAACAAGGCATCGATAAGCGCGAGCCGTTCGCGGCCGCCGGCGGCACCGGCTTTCTGCTCAGCGGCAAGCATACGACTGCCGAGTCATCGCTGTACAAATGGATGCTGGTCGCGCCGGCCGGCGGCATCACCGCGCTCGTCACCGTGCGGGTTCCGGATCAGGCCGGCAAATATTCCGATCAGGTGGTGCGCGCTGCGCTCTCGACACTCGCGGTGCGCGCCAGCGTGCCCGACGCGGAGCGCCTGAGCCTCTTGCCGTTCAAGGTCGGCGACCTTGCCGGATTTCGCATCGACGACGTGCTGCCGGGCCGCGCCTTGATGCTGGTGCACGAGCCGGCCGGCGGAGAACAATCCGACAAGGCGTCGAATGACACAAACAAGGATGCGGCAGGACACAGCGTCGACGCCCGTTTCCTGATCGCAGCGCTGCCGGGCGGACCGACCGAGCCGAAGGACGACGATAACTTTGCCCAAGTGAGCTTCGATCGTATCGGCGGTATCGCAAACGTGCGAATCCAGGACGCCGAGCCGCTGCGCATTAACGGACAATCGGGCTATCAAACCCTGGCCAAGGCCAAGGACGCGCAGGGCGCCGATCTTATGGTCGTGCAATGGCTCCGCTTCGGCACCGGCGGCTACATGCAGATGATCGGCATCGCGCATGCCGACCTGTGGCCCGGTATGCTGACGCAGCTGCGCCAGGTCCGCGACAGCATCGGCGTCGAATGAAATTGAGATTTCAGCGCGCGGCGGTTTCAGCGTTGTCGTTGGTCGCCGACACCGGCGCCGCTTTCGGACCGCCCTTCGACACCGCGACCAGAGCCGGGCGCAACACCCGCTCGCCGATCATATAACCGGGCTGCACCACCTGCACGACACTGCCGGCCGGCACGGTCACATCGGGCACTTCGAACATGGCTTGGTGCAGATTGGGATCGAACTTTTCGCCTTGCGGCGTGAATTGACGGACGCCGTGTTTCTCCAGCGTTTTCAGAAGTTCCCGTTCGGTCAGCTCGACGCCGTCGACGAGCGCTTTGGCGCCGCTCTGTGCGCTGCCCCGCAATTCCGGCGCCACCGCTGCCAGCGCGCGGCGCATATTATCGGCGACGCCGAGAACGTCGCGTGCGAAAGACGTCACGGCATAAAGCCGCGAATCCGCGACTTCGCGGTCGGTGCGCTTGCGCAGATTTTCCATCTCGGCAAGCGTCCGCAGCAGCCGGTCTTTCATTTCGGCATGGTCGCGTTCGAGCGCGGTCGACGGCACCGGACCGGCGGCCGGCGCGCCGGCGGGCGTCGGTCTGCCGCGGCGCGGCCGCTTCGTCCTCAGCACGAGCGGTCTGTTCCGTCATGGCTTTTCCATCCTTTGACGCCCCGGATATCAGGGTTCAACCGGCAAAAATCAAGTCGAAGGGGTCAGCCGCCGAGGAGCTTGCTGACGACCTTGGCGGTGTAGTCCACCATGGGGACGATACGCGCGTAATTGAGCCGCGTCGGACCGATGACGCCGAGCACGCCGACGATATGGCCCGAGGCGTCGTGATAAGGCGCCACGATAGTCGACGAGCCGGACAGCGAGAACAGCTTGTTCTCGGACCCGATGAAGACCCGCACCCCCTCGGCCTGCTCGGCGCGGCCGAGCAGATCGATCACCTCGCGGCGGGTTTCCAGATCGTCGAACAGAAGCCGCACGCGCTCGAGGTCGGCCACGGCCTTGAGATCCTCGAGCAGATGGGCCTGGCCGCGCACGATCAGCTTGCGCTCGTCGCTTTCGCCGCCGGACCAGCTCGCCAGCCCTTCGGCGACGATCTTCTTGGTCAATTGATCGAGCTGAGCCTCGCTTTCCTTGAGCGTGCGCTCGATCTCGGCCTTGACCTCATCGAGGGTATGGCCGCGAATGCGGGTGTTGAGAAAATTCGCCGCTTCGGTCAGCGCCGAGGCCGGCAGACCGACCGGGGTATGCAACACTCGATTTTCCACCTGACCGTCCTCGCCGACCAGGATGACCATCGCCCGCTCCGGCTCGAGCCGCACGAATTCGATATGCTTGAGCCGCGGGTTCGATTTGGCGGTGAGGACGACGCCGGCGGCGCGGCTTAAGCCCGAGAGGAGCCCAGAGGCTTCGGTTAACACCGCTTCGAGCGACTTCGATTGGCCCGAGCCTGCAACCTGCGCCTCGATCGCCTTGCGGTCGTGCTCGGTCAGATCGCCGATCTGCATCAAGGCATCGACGAAGAAGCGAAGCCCCAATTCGGTCGGCAGCCGGCCGGCCGAGGTGTGCGGGGCATAGACCAACCCGAGCTGTTCGAGATCGGACATGACGTTGCGCACCGACGCCGGCGACAACGTCATCGGCAGGATACGCGACAGATTGCGCGAGCCGACCGGCTCGCCGGTCGCCAGATAGCTCTCGACGATCTGGCGAAAGATTTCGCGCGACCGCTCGTTGAGCTGGGCGAGCCCCAGCTGGTTCACGGCGAGCGGAAAATCATGGCTGGCCAAGAAAAGCTCCGCAACCGATTGCCGCACTCATGTCCGCCATATATCACTCCGCGGCCGCCATCGCACGGGCCGGCGGCGCGGCGCGCAGCAAGTCCATGAGCTTGCGCACCGAGCCGAATTCTTCCAGCCGGTCCACCGCCGCAATGACATCGGCAATGTGGGCGTCGGCGATGACGCCGGCGGCATAGTTTCGGAATTTTTGTTCGATCTGGGCGCGCGACAGGGGATTTTCGGCGGAACCCAGCGGATGTTCGCAACGCGCCGAAAACGTCGCGCCATCGTCCATCGCGATATCCACCTTGGCCTGCGAACCGGCAACCGATGCGTCGGCGCGAACGTGGACTTTTTCGGCGGCGAAGCGGCGCAATTTCGGATCGTCGTAACGATCGGGCTCGAATTGCGCCAAGGTCAGTGCGCGGTCGTGCAGGATGACCGCCGCGGTATAGTGCGCCGACAACAGCGCCTCGAATTTGGCTTTGTACCTGTCAAAGCCGCCATGGAAGCCGAAAGTCGCGGGGCTGAGCGCAATGTCGACCTGGCGCACGCGGGCGGCATCGATCGCGTGCTTGTCCAGGATGTCGAACAGCGCGGTGTTCATCCCCTGAATGAGCGACGCCGACGGCCATAGCCGCATTGCGATCTGCTCGAGCTCAAAGCGACTGCCGAGATCGGCGATCGCCGCGTCCGGCTTGCCGCCATCGACATAGGCGTTGTACAGGCCGCCGTCCTTGGCGGTGAGGAATTCGCGCGTGGCGACAAAATCCTGCTGCGCCAACAGCGCCGCCATCAAACCCGACAGCGCGCCGCGGCATTGATGGAACTTCACCGTCGGCGTGCCCCAGGCGGCATAGGTGCCGGCGGCCTGGCTGCCGGCGAGGCCGAAGGCGCGCGCCATGGTGTCGGTGTCGAAGCCAAGCAGCGAGCCGACCGCCGCGGCGGCGCCGAACGGGCCGAGGATGCCGGGCCCATGCCAGCCGCGCGCGCGAAACGCCGGATAATCGAGCCCGATGCCGATCCGCGTCGTCACTTCGCAGCCCGCCGCGATAGCGACCAGAAGATCGCGTCCGGACCGCCCGTCGCGCTCGGCGATGGCGAGCGCCGGCGGTACGATCTCCGGCGTGATATGAGTCATGGTGGCGCGGTGCACGTCGCACATCGTCACCGCGGTGACGAGATAACCGTTGAGCAGCGTGGCGCCGGCTAGCGACAAATGTCCGCCGCCGATGACGCTCGATTCGCGCCCTTGCGCCAAGGCCGCCGCGAGCGCCGCCATCTGGCCGGTCTCCTCGCCCTGGCGGCCGGCGACGGCGCAGGCGAGCGCATCCAGAAACAGCGTCTTACAGTGTTCGCGGACCGGTTCCGGCAAATCGTCATAACGCAGCGTTGCGGCGAATTTCGCCAGCCTTTGCGTTGCTTCTTGTGTTGCTTCTGCCGCCATATCGACGCCCTCCCCGGCAAACTCGGCCGAAGGTTAGGGTTACCGGCGGCGGCTGGCAATCAGCCGTTTTCGACGCAAGCTGCTGTGCCCTTGTGGGGCCCATATCCGACCCACTACAAGCGTGCAGCGTCGGCGCGTCGGGCGCCGGCAACCGGGAGATCTGCATGCGGCCGAGCCGCCGACAACCTGACGAACTGCGCCCCGTCTCGCTCGAACGCGGCGTCGTTAAGTTCGCCGAAGGCTCCTGCTTCGTGAAATTCGGCGAGACCCACGTGCTGGTCACCGCCACGCTCGAAGATCGCTTGCCGCCGTGGCTCAAGGGCCAGGGGCGCGGCTGGATCACCGCCGAATACGGCATGCTGCCGCGCGCCACGCTCGAACGCACGCGGCGCGAGGCTTCGGCCGGCAAGCAAAACGGCCGCACGGTCGAAATCCAGCGCCTGATCGGGCGAAGCCTGCGCGCGGTGGTCGATCTCAAGGCGCTGGGCGAACGGCAGATCACCATCGACTGCGACGTGATCCAGGCCGATGGCGGCACCCGCACCGCCTCCATTACCGGCGCCTGGATCGCGCTTTACGATTGCCTCGCCTGGATGAAGGCGCGATCGATGATCGAGACCGAGGTGTTGCGCGATCATATCGCGGCGATTTCCTGCGGCGTGTGCTCCGGCACAGCCGTGCTCGATCTCGATTATGCCGAGGATTCGCAAGCCGACACCGACGCCAATTTCGTGCTGACCGGTTCGGGCAATATCGTCGAAGTGCAGGCGACCGCGGAGAAGGTGCCGTTCTCGGAGGCGCAATTCTCGGCGCTGTTGGCGCTGGCGCGCAAAGGCGTCACCAAGCTTATCGATCTGCAGAAGATGGCGGTGATGTGAAGGGGCCGTCCGCATCGCCGCATTGCGGGGCGTCTCGTCATCGCCACGCATAATCCCGGCAAGCTTGCCGAAATGCGCGACTTGCTTGCGCCCTATGGAATCGACGCCATATCGGCGGGCGAACTTAAGCTGAAAGAACCGGACGAAACCGGAATGACGTTTCGCGACAACGCACGCATCAAGGCGCAAGCGGCGGCCACAGCGACCGGACTTGCCGCTTTTGCCGACGATTCCGGGCTGGCGGTCGACGCGCTCGATGGCGCGCCCGGCATTCATTCGGCGCGCTGGGCAGGCCCCGACCGCGATTTCCGCCGCGCCATGGCAACGATCGAAGAGAAACTGTGCGAGCGCGGCGCGATGACGCCGGATCGCCGCCAGGCGCAGTTCGTCTCCGCGCTCGCCGTCGCCTGGCCGGACGGCCATGTCGAGGAATTCGAAGCCCGCGTTGACGGCGTTCTGGTCTGGCCGCCGCGCGGCGACAAAGGCTTTGGCTACGATCCGATGTTCCTGCCCGACGGGCAGGAGCGGACCTTCGGCGAAATGGCGAGCGAGGAAAAACACGGCCTGCCGCCGCGAGGACAGGGTCTGTCGCATCGCGCCCGCGCCTTCCTCAAACTCGCGGAGGCGTGTCTTGGTTGAAACTGTCTTGGCTGAACCTGTTGTAGCCGACGACGAGCAGGCCTTCGGTGTCTACATCCACTGGCCGTTCTGCCTGTCGAAATGTCCGTATTGCGATTTCAACAGCCATGTTCGGCGCGAGCCGATCGACGAAGGACGCTTTGCCCGCGCCTTTGCCGCCGAAATTGCGGCGACCGCCGCGCGAGTCCCCGGCCGCATTGTTTCGACGATCTTCTTCGGCGGCGGCACGCCGTCCTTGATGCAGCCCTCGACGCTTGCCGCCGTGCTCGACGCCATCGCGCGGCATTGGCAAGTCGCGCCGGACGCCGAGATCACGCTCGAAGCCAATCCGACCAGCGTCGAGGCGACGCGGTTTCGCGGCTACCGCACCGCCGGCGTCAATCGCGTGTCGCTCGGCGTTCAGGCGCTCGACGATCGCGTGCTGACCGAGCTCGGCCGGCTGCATTCGGCGCGCGAGGCGCTCGACGCCGTTGCCGTCGCGCGCTCGGTGTTCGGGCGTTATTCGTTCGATCTGATCTATGCGCGGCCGAATCAAGAGCCGAAGGCATGGGCGAGCGAGTTGCGGACGGCGCTCGCCGAAGCCGGCGAGCATCTTTCGCTCTATCAATTGACCGTCGAGCCTGAGACGCCGTTCGCGGCGCTTCATGCCGCGGGCAAGTTACGTCTTCCGGACGAAGACACCGCGCGCGCGCTCTATGACACCACCCAGGAGGTCTGCGCGGCGGCAGGATTGCCGGCTTACGAGATTTCCAATCATGCCCGGCCGGGCGGCGAATGCCGGCATAATCTCGTGTATTGGCGCGCCCATGAATATGCCGGCATCGGTCCCGGGGGCCACGGACGGCTCGATATCGACGGCGAGCGGCATGCCACCGCGACCGAAAAGCGGCCGGAAACCTGGCTGAGCCGGGTCGAGGCGCAAGGCGACGGCCTGGTCAGCGACGACCTGCTCACCCGCGAGGAACGGTCCGACGAGTTCCTGCTGATGGGGCTGCGGCTCGCCGAAGGCATCGACATCGCGCACTACCGCGAAATCGCCGGCCGGCCGCTCGATCCGGCCCGCATTGCCATGTTGCACCAGCATGGTTTGGTGGAAACGACCGGCGACGGCCGCCTGCGGGTGACGCTGCCGGGCTTTCCGGTGCTCGATGCGGTGGTCGCCGATCTCGCGGCCTAATCCTGAGCCACAAATTGGTAAGCTAGCTTAGTATCTACATCCGAAAGCGCCAAAGTCGTCTGTCTTTGAACCGAGAAAGCTCGAGGCAGCCGATCGGACTATCCGGCTCAAGCCGAGCGCTTCATTCGCGACGACCAGAAATAATAAGCTAGCTTACTATCCTGCCGCCGATCCCGTAAAGCTGCGAGGCGCCGGGGAAAGCACTTGCGCGCCGGATGTCGCAACACGCAGCACCGCGAGCCCGCGCTCGTTGGTACCGTCGGGCTTGAAGCGGAACAGGCCGTCGATGCCGGCAAAGCCCGACGGATTGGTCAGCACCTGCGGCGTGAATGCCTGGGGCCCCTGCGTCTTCACCAAAGCGGCGATCAAAGCGACGGCATCGTAAGACAGCGTCGCGGTCCGCACCGGATCCTGATTGTAGCGCTGACGGTAGCGCGTGGCGAAACTCCGGTAGCCGGTGCCGTCCGGCGCAGCGTACCAGCCGCCGTCGAGCGACGGCGTCGCAAAAATGCGCGGGTCGTCCCACAGACCGGTGCCGAGAAGCTGCAGCCGCTTGAGATTGACGGCATCGGCGACCAGCCCCTGGACCACGTCCGGCACCACATCGCCGCTGTCGGGGATGAACAGGCAGTCGGCGCGCGCCGAGCCCTGGGCGATGTTGCGGATCGGCGCCGCCATGGCGGCCTTGTCGTGCGGATAGCGCTCGAGCGCGACGATCTGGCTGCCGCTGCGGCGCGCCAATCGCCTGCTTGAAGGCCGCTTCGACCACCGTGCCGTAGGGGTTGTCGGGAATGAGCGCGGCGTAGGAGCGCTTGCCCACCGAACTGGCATATTGAACGATGCGGTCGACGTCGGATTCCGGCAAAAAGCTCAACAGGTAGACGCCATTCGATGCGACGTTGGCATCGGTCGAAAAGGCGATCACCGGCACATTGCGCGACCGCGCCGCCTGCGCGACGAAGCTGACGGATTGCGAAAACAACGGTCCAAGGATGATCTGGGCGCCGTCATCGAGCGACTGCTGGGCGGCGAGCTGCGCGGCCTGGGCGGTGCCGCCGTCGTCCTTCACCAGGAGCTGGATGTTCGGATTATTGAATTCGGCAACCGCCATTTCCGCGGCATTGCGCATCGACTGGCCGGCGAGCCCGGCATTGCCGGGCGCCGACAACGGCAGGATCAGACCCGCTTTGACCTGGCCGGTGCCGATGGTTGCGCCCGGCGGCGCCTGCGCGCTCTGCGGCGCGGGCGTCGTCGACAAATACTGCGAATTTCCCGAGCAGTCCGTCAGCAGCGCGCCTGCCGTGGCAAGCAAGCCCGCAATCGAGCGGCGCCGCGTTGGCATAGCCGCCGACCCCTGAACCTGCATTTGCGCGGACACGGCGGTTCTCCCCACGACGCCCCAAGCGTCGATGCTACGCCATTCGGACATATTGGCGGCGAATGGTTAACTAAATGAAAAGGATAGGGAATCCGCCGCGGCATGACGCCACAAGAGCGGCCCGGCTAGAGTGCTGGCGATGAGCGATAAACTCCGCAATCCGCGCGGCCGGTGTCGAGCGGCACGCCACGCCGCTTCTTGCTGGGCGGCCAAGCCGTCGATGTCGCAGAGCTCGCGCCCGGGCTGCACATCGTCGCCACGCCGATCGGCAATCTCGGCGACATCACGCTGCGCGCGCTGACGGCGCTGGCCGGCGCCGACTTGATCGCCTGTGAGGACACCCGCGTCACCCGCAAGTTGCTCGATCGCTACGGCATCGCCCGGCCGCTGACGCCCTATCACGAGCACAATGCGGCGAAGGCGCGGCCGATGCTGCTGCGCCGCCTCGCCGAGGGAGCGGCGATCGCGCTGGTGTCCGACGCCGGCACACCGCTGATCTCCGACCCCGGATACAAGCTCGTTCGCGCCGCACAGGACGCCGGCCACACGGTCACGGCACTGCCGGGCGCCTCGGCGGTGATGGCGGCTCTGGCCGTTGCCGGCTTGCCGACCGATCAGTTCCTGTTCGTCGGTTTTCTGCCGCCGAAGGAAGCTGCGCGGCGCGCGCGTATCGCCGAACTCGCCCGCATCCCGGCGACGCTGATTTTGTTCGAATCCGGCCCGCGCCTTGCGGCCACGCTGGCCGACCTTGCCGCCGGATTGGGCGAACAGCGCGAGGCGGCGTTGTGCCGCGAACTGACCAAGCTGCACGAAGAGATCCGGCGCGGCGAACTCGCAACGCTGGCCGAAAGCTATGCCCACGATACGCCGCGCGGCGAGATCGTTCTCGTCGTCGCGCCGCCGCAGGCGATCGAGCCGGTCAGCGCGGCCGAAACGGAAACGCTGTTGCGCCAGGCACTCAAGCGCGTGTCGCTCAAGGACGCCGTCGGCGAAGTGGCCGATGCCACTGGCCTGCCGCGGCGCGAGGTTTATCAGCGCGCGCTGGAGCTCACTGAGAGCGATCAAGGACGAAAAGCATGGCGCGGCTCGCTAAACCGCGCCGGCCGTCGAAACCGGCGCCGCGGCCGGAACGCCTCGCGGCGTTTCGGCTCGGCCTGTCGGCGGAAAGCCGCGCCGCCATGTATCTCATCGCCAAAGCCTATCGCATCGTGGCGCGGCGCTGGAAAACGCCGTTCGGCGAGATCGACATCGTCGCGCGGCGCCGCCGCGCGCTGGTCTTCGTCGAGGTCAAAGCGCGCGACAGCCTCGACGATGCGGCCGAAGCGGTGACCGAGCGCAACAAGCGCCGCATCGTCGGCGCGGCCGAGTTCTGGCTGGCGCAGCATCCCGACGACGTTAACGCCGAAATCCGCTTCGACGTCATCCTGGTGGCACCCGGCAAAATACCGCGCCATATTGCCAATGCCTTCGATGCCAGCCGCTAAGGCATCCATCCCACCGGAAATTGGGTAGACAAGCCCCAGAGTCTGAAAATGCCCTTAAACGTCGCCGTGCAAATGGACCCGATCGAGCGGATCAATATCCGCGGCGATTCCACCTTCGCGCTGCTCCTGGAAGCGCAGGCCCGCGGCTTGCCGCTATCCTATTACACGCCCGACCGGCTGGCGCTGCGCGACGGCAAAGTCTCCGCCAGCGTGCAGCCCTTATCGGTGCGCGATCAGGCCGGCGACCATTTCACGCTCGGCGAACCGCGCCATGTCGCGCTTGAATTCCTTCGACGTCGTGCTGCTGCGCCAGGATCCGCCGTTCGATCTCGCTTACATCACCTCGACGCATTTGCTTGAGCGCATCCAGCCGCAAACGCTGGTGGTCAACGATCCCGGCGCATGTGCGCAACGCGCCGGAGAAGGTTTTCGTCACCGAATTTCCCGATCTGATGCCGCCGACGCTGGTCACCCGCGACCTCGACGCCATCAAAGCGTTCCGCGCCGAGTACGGCGACATCGTCATGAAGCCGCTCTACGGCAAAGGCGGCGAGGCGGTGTTTAGGCTGCAGCGCGAGGATCTCAATTTCGGCTCGCTCTATGATCTGTTCGCCGCGACGTTTCGCGAGCCGTGGGTGGTGCAGCAATATCTGCCGGCGGTGAAAGAGGGCGACAAGCGCATCATCCTGGTCGACGGCGAATTTGCCGGCGCGATCAATCGCGTGCCGGCGCCCGACGATCTGCGCTCCAACATGGTGCGCGGCGGCGTGCCCAAGGCCACCGACCTCACTGCGCGCGAGCGCGACATCTGTGCCCGGCTCGGCGCGCCGCTGCGCGAGCGCGGGTTGTTGTTTGTCGGCATCGACGTGATCGGCGGCTTCCTCACCGAGATCAACGTCACCTCGCCCACCGGCATCCGCGCGGTGAAAAATTTCGGCGGCCCCGATATCGCTGCGCTGATCTGGGACAAGATCGAGGCGAAGCGGCGAAAGGCTTAGGCGCGCGCCGGCGCCGGCGAAACCGCGCCGATGCCCGATGCGGACGGTTTCCGCAATGTCAGGATCAGCAGCGCCGCGCCGATGCACAGCGCTCCGGCAAAGAAAAACGCCGGCAGATAGGTCGAATATTCGGTGCGGATGAGGCCGGCGCCGAAGGCCGCACTGGCGGCCCCGATCTGATGCCCGGCGAACACCCAGCCGAACACCATGCCGGCGCGCTCGCGGCCGAAGCGATCGGCGGCAAGCTTGACCGTCGGCGGCACGGTGGCGATCCAGTCGAGGCCGTAAAACATCGCGAACAGGGAGAGGCCATAGAACGTGAAATCGGTGAACGGCAGATAGAGCAGCGACAGCCCGCGCAGCCCGTAATACCAGAACAAGAGCCAGCGATTGTCGAAGCGGTCGGACAGCCAGCCGGAGCCGATGGTGCCGATGAAATCGAACGCGCCCATCATCGCCAGCACGCTGGCGGCCGCCGTGGCGGCGAGCCCGTAGTCGTGGCACAGCGTGATGAAATGGGTCTGCACCAGGCCGTTGGTGCTGGAGCCGCAGACGAAGAAGGTGGCGAACAGCACCCAGAAGGTCGGCACGCGCACGCAGTCGCGCAACACGATCAAGGGCGACATCAGCAGTGAGCCGAGTCCGATGCCGGCGGGCGGCGGCGGCGATACTGCGGTTTCGCCATAGAGCGGCAGATCGAGATCGCTCGGCCGGTCGCGCATCAGGACGAGCGCCACGATTGCGACGACGCCGAGCACGGCGGACACGAAGACGAGCGCGATGCGCCAGCCAAAATGTGTGGTCAATTCGGCGATAACCGGCAGGAAGATGAGCTGGCCGGTCGCCGAGCTTGCCGCCAGCATGCCGATCACCAGGCCGCGGCGATGGTTGAACCAGCGCGTCGCCACCGTCGCCGCCAAAACCATTGCGGTCAGACCGGTGCCAACGCCGGCCACCATGCCCCACAGAACGATGAGCTGCCAAACCCGCGTCATCGTCAGCGAGGCCAGAAAAGCGGTCGCGATCAACGCACAGGCCGCGATGATAACGCGGCGGACGCCGAAGCGGTTCATGAACGCGGCGGCGAACGGTCCGAACAATCCGTACAACAGGATACGCAGCGCCAGCGCCGAGGAGATCTGCGCATCGCTCCAGCCGAATTCGTGCTCCAGCGGCACGATCAGCACGCCGGGCGTGCTCATCGCCGCGGCGGTGACCAGCATGGTGAGAAAGGTCACCGCCACCACGACCCAGCCGTAGTGGATGTTGCGCCGGGCAAGCGACGCGGCCAGTGCCGTGGACGCCATAATATGTTCGATCCGTTGCAATGATCGACGGTTAGATGACCGCCGTCATAATCTCTTGCCTATTCATGACGATCATCATATAACTTGTCAATCGTCTGACTGCATAGCAGAGGCGCGTCATGAGAGTGAGCCGGCAAAAAGCGACGGAAAACCGCGAACGCATCATCGACGCGGCGAGCGCCTTGTTCCGCGCCAACGGCTTTGGCGGCATCGGCGTCGCCGATATCATGCGGGCGGTCGATCTCACCCATGGCGGCTTCTACGGCCACTTCACCTCCAAGGACGATCTCGTCGCGCAGGCCTGCCGCAAAGCGACGGCACAGGCCGCGGCGAACTGGCAGCGGACTGCCGCGACAGCGCCCGACGATCCCTATGCCGCATTGCTGACGCGCTATCTGCAGCCGCGCCATCGCGATGAGCCCGGGCAGGGCTGCGTGTTCGCAGCGCTCGGCGCCGACGCCGCGCGCAGCGGTGCGATGGTGCAGGATGCTTTGGCCGACGGCCTCGAACCACTGATCGATCTCCTTGCCAAGTCCGCATCCGGCCGTTCGAATGCACAGCGCCGCCGCAAAGGCATCGCTGCCATGGCCGGGCTGGTCGGCGCATTGCTCTTGGCGCGGGCCGTCGGCAAAGGCGAGTTCTCGGACGAAATTCTGGAGTCGACCCGACGCGAACTCCTCGCCGCCGGCAGTCGCTGAGAATGAACCCGCGAAACGATCAGAGGAAAACGCCGAGTTTCGTTCATGGATTGTTCTTGCAACTTATAGGCGATTATATACCTTGCAAACCATTTCGATATGTAGTAGGCTGATTTCATTGGAGATTAGCCATGTCGAAACTGTCAAAACTAGCCTTCCATAGCGAACCGCAAGCCTTTGAATACCTTGAGAAAACCCTATGGCCGGATGGGGCGGTTTGCCCGCATTGCGGCGTGGTCGGCAATGCGACCAAGCTACAGGGTAAGGCGACCCGGATCGGCGTTTGGAAGTGCAACGAAAAGGAATGCCGCAAGCAATTCACGGTCAAAGTCGGGACCGTGTTCGAGCATGGCCGCATCCCGCTTCATAAGATGCTCCAGGCGGTTTACCTGCTTTGCTGCTCGAAAAAGGGCTGTTCCTCGCACCAGCTACATCGCGTGTTTGGGGATCACCTACAAGTCGGCGTGGTTCCTCAGCCATCGCATCCGCGAGGCTATGCGGACCGGGAAACTGGCTCCCATGGGCGGTCCGGGCGGCATCGTCGAAGCCGACGAAACCTATATCGGCCGCTTGGAAGGCGTCCCCAAGCAGCGCCACGGCGGCGCGCACAAGAACGTGGTCCTGACGCTGGTTGAACGTGGCGGCGGCGCTCGTAGCTTCCATGTCGATAGCTTCAGCATCGCCAGACGTGCTGCCAGTCGTTCGCGAGAACGTGCGATCGGAAAGCCGCTTCATGACCGATGAAGGCCAGCACTACCGCAGCATCGGCCGGCGCTTTGCCGAGCACGGGACCGTCGTTCATTCCGCCGACGAATACGTGCGCGGCGACATCCACACCAACACGGTCGAAGGCTACTATTCGATCTTCAAACGCGGCATGAAGGGCGTCTACCAGCATTGCAGCGAGAAGCATCTTCACCGCTATCTGGCCGAATTTGATTTCCGCTACAGCAACCGCGTTGCGCTTGGCGTGAACGATGAAGCGCGCGCACGGTCGTGCGTTGAAAGGCATCGTCGGAAAGCGGTTGACCTATCGCCGCTGAACAGATAAGCAGCGACGCAGGCGATCGCGCCAACTTACTTTGCCGGGATTTCCTTGGCGTGATAGTCGGCGCGGAAGAGGGCTTCCAATTCGCGGATGAGAAGATATTGGTTGATGACTTCGCTGTGATTCCGAACGTCGTTTCTTGTCCGCCAGCAAATCAGATAATCGTAAAGGTGCCGAGGCAGTTAGACCTCAATGGTTTTCCGTTTCCGGCGGGTTTTCGGACGGCCACGCCCACGTTTTGTGGTGGGGGACGGACTCAGACGACAACCCATTTTCCCGACTAAAAAACGCACTTAAAATTCCATATAATCCTTGCCTTGGCGAGTCCGATTTGGGAGGATTCGACTTAGGCGAATCGCTTCGCTAATAAAAAGGCCCCTGAAATGGGGCTTTGGATAGTTGGCTGATGGTGCGAACCGACGGGACTTCAACCCGTACGCTTCTGAGGGCTGCGGTTTTAAAGATCCTTGAGGGGGCCGATTCCACCACCCGCAAACAGCCTCGCCAAAAGCGGGGCGTTTCGCTTATGGATTGATTTTCGAACGAGTCGCAAACTTGGTAGCGTTATCCACACGAGGCCACTAAACCGTGAAAAAAGCCAAACAAAAACAATCGCCGAAGGGAACAAACTGCGGCCTTCCGCAAGGCCGCGCGCGAGTTAGGCTTGGACGAATCCAAAGAGCGATTTCAGGACGTGCTGCGGAAAATCGCTAAAGCACCTAGGGCACACCGAAGGGTCAATAAGAAGCTGGATATTGTCGCCACGGTCTCGAATCGTGATTGGATGATCGGGTGCCGGGATCACAGCACCCCAAATTTCGTCCGCCCACAAAATGAATGCCTTTAGACTCCAAATACTGCACATATTGATTGGCGATTTCCACATCCCGGTCGGATCCAACGACGGCCCACATAGATAGGCTTTCCACTTGGAAGGCGGCTTAGGATTTCAGCCGCAATATCCTCTCGGAACGTGAGACGCTGAGGGCCGATGATGGTGCAATTCTGGATGATTGATCCATTATTCACCCCGCCAGTAACCACGCAATTTTGTTGAGCGTGGCCACCCGTGGAACTGAGCGCCATCAATCCACTAATTAGCGCAGCTTTGTATTTGAGTGCCGTTATTGGTGCCTCCCGTAATGACGCATCTTTGCGTGTTCACCGGAGGTTGCAAGCCCGATTGTGACGGACGCGGGGTGGATGGCGGGGAGAACCAGCCGCTCACTTCGGAATAGGCCGTTTTTACGATGTGCCAATCACCCAAGGCGAGGCCGCCGACCACGGCGATAGACTCGCGCAGCGGGATGACGACCAGAAGCACGGCCCGAAAACGGCGCGGCCCCTTATCCGGCCCATAGGCCGCCTCAAAACATTTTCGTCCCTAATAGATGGAAGGTCTGAAATCGCATCACGAATTGCCTCGTCGCGCCATATCGGCGCGCATACCACCCCTAGGTCTGGGTTCGCCAAGGTATATAAATGCCAACTTAAAGGGGATGTTGGACTTCACAAACCCACGGTGCTACCATGTTAGGTGCGGGTTCGTATTAGTTCAAGCCCCCTTCGGAGCCTTCTGGACGTGATCACATTTGATGCAAAGCTGTATTTTCAAGTCGTGGAGGTCCTATCCCATCGGGCTGCCGCTCCCGCATACAAGCTTCGCCAGATGCAGTTGACACTCAGAACAAAACCTCTAACGCACAAAATGCGCGGGTTACGTTGAAGAACTCAGCCGTATGGGGTTCTCAGCATCCATCGCAACCCTGCACAAATTGGTCAGGCAGTTTGAGAAGGATGAATGCAAGTGGAAAGACGTGCACAAATTCTCTGAGGAATGTCTGGGGCGACTAATTGATGAGGCTGGCGGTATCGAATTTTTTGCACTTACGGTTCGAGAATCGGCGATTGGAAAATCCACGCGAAGGATGGAAAGCAGGAATCGCTCGTTTTCCGGCATCATTGATGATGTGGTCGAGGTCTCTCGGGGTTTTGCACTTTCGCGTTATTCCGCCGCTGTTTTTCATAGTGTTCAGATTGTCGAGGCAGGGCTGATCGAACTTGGCACCTTTATCGGGGTGCAGGACCCACGCTCTGGTTGGACTGCGGGTCTAAGGCGCTTGAAATGCAAGAGTCGAAGAAATCCCACAAAGATCGAACAAAGTTCGAAAAAAAGAATTTTGAAATTTTGGAACAGATGCAGGGAACTGTCTTGGCCCTGAAAAATGCATGGCGCAATAAAATCAGCCATGTCCAAGGCCGACTTGTCGTTATGTCTACCGAAATTAGTTCAGAAATTGCCGGAAGAAATTATGTTCGCAACGCGCGCCTTTATTCGTCGTTTGCGTGGGAATTCCGCCCCTAAGACGAAGAAGAAGAGGAAGTCCGCTTAGGGGGCACAATCTTCGAGAAAGCACGTTCGAATGCCTGGCACTTTGCTCATCGTCAACGCCAAGATCGCGAGCGGTTTTTTGAAACCGTTCGTATTGATCTTTTTTACTTGGCTTTGCCGTTGCCTTTGGCGTGGCGGCTTTTGCCATATGGCCTCTCAGTGACGAGGCGTCGATAGGTGAGGCGTTTGCCTACGATCCCCTTCAGGCGCATTCGGCGCGTTTGCATCATCTATGCCAAGCCGGACGCGATTGGAATAGCGGAAATCAAACTCCGCGAGGTAGCGGTGTAAATGCTTTTCGTTGCAATGCTGATAGACGCCCTTCATGCCGCGCTTGAAGATGCGAGTAATAGCCTTCGACGGTGTTCGTGTGGACATCACCTCGTACATATTCGCCGGTTTGATGTTCCACCGAACCGTGTTCCGCAAATTCCTGGCCGACGGCGCGGTAGTGCAACGCCTTGTCAGTCATCAGGCGGCTTTCGCGCTGGATATTTTCCTGCACGATTGGGACGATGCTGCCGATGGAGTGGCCGTCGGTGTGGAACGAGCGGGCAGAGCCGCCGCGCTCAACCAGGGTAACGACCATGTTCTTCACCGCGCCGCCACGGACGCGCTGGCCAGCGTGGCCCTCCATGTGA
>CAVQOD010000002.1:0-321979 GCA_963714345.1 uncultured Alphaproteobacteria bacterium
CCGCTGTCACTCGGCACCGACACCGCGGGATCGGCCGCGTGCCAGCCGCCTACAATAATATTGTCGGGCTCAAACCGAGCCTTGGCCTGGTCTCGACCTTTGGCGTGGTTCCCGCCTGCCGGCACGCTCGACTGCGTCTCCGTGTTCGCGCTCACCGTCGACGACGCGATGACGGCGCTCAACGTTATCGCCGGGCCCGACGAGGCCGATCCTTATTCGCGCGCGCGGCTTGTCGGCGCGGTCGGCCCGCCAGGCCGAAGGACATAAGACTTGGCGTGCCGCCCGCCGGCCAGCGCCAGTTCTTCGGCGATCAAATCTCCGCCGCCGCCTATGACGCGGCGCTGGCGAAGCTTGCCGCGCGCGGCGGCAGGATCGTCGAGGTCGATATGGCGCCGTTTACGAAGCGGCACGGCTGCTCTACGAAGGCCCGTGGGTGGCCAACGCTACCTCGCCGTCAGGGATCTGATCAGCTGTCGCCGGAAGCCATCCTCCGGTGACGCGTCAGATCATCGCCGCCGGCGCCCGGGCTATAGCGGCCGATGCCTTCGCCGCGTTCTACCGGCTCGAAGGTTGCGCCGCCTGCGCGACCGCACTTCCGCGCGATCGAGCGCTGGTGATGCCGACAGCGCCGACCAACTACACGATCGAACAAGTGCTGGCCGATCCGATCGCGCTCAACAGCCAGCTCGGCACTTACACGAATTTCGTCAACCTGTTCGATCTGTGCGGGCTTGCGGTGCCGGCCTCGATCGGCGGAACGGCATGCCGTTCGGGATCACGCTGCTTGCGCCCGCCGGCGCCGACGGCATGCTCGCGTCGATCGGCCGCGAATTTCATTACGCGAGCGGCTTGCCGCTCGGCGCGATCAGTGTCCCACCGCAGCATCGTCGACAAATATGATGTCGCAATGCTGCGCGCGCTGCTGGCAGAATTTCAGTGCCTCCGCGCGCGCCTTTTCCGTGGTCCGCACGCCGGACTTCCAGCCGAACGCGCCGTCTTGCGCTACGGCGAAGGCCTTGTGTGGCGCATCGATTGCGTAAGCTGCCAGCGCTTCCTTGCCGCTGACGCCGAGCTGCGGCGGCGCGGCGAGATCCGGCACCGGCAAAGGCAGCGGCGCTTCGCGCAGCGTCAGATTTTGCTTCTGCAGGAATGCATCGACGTAAGGCGTCCATACCGCGGTTCCGGCCGGTGAAAACAGGCCGTGGCCGTCATCACCAAACGCGGACGCGGCGACGAAGGTGACGTTGCCGCCCGCGCCGGTGAACGCCGGCGTCGAGTTCCTTCGCCAAATCCGGTCCGAAGAAATGATCGTTGGCCGCGTAGACCCAGAGCATCGGAATGCGCGAGCGCGCGCCGAAGGCGCGGAATGCCGCGACGAGCCTGTCGGAGCGGCAATCCTGGCCGTCCTGCATTGAGCCGCGGCCGCCGGCGAAGCTGATAGCGGCGATAAGGCCCGGCGGCGGATCGGCGGTGAGCGCGACGGTGGCGAAGCCGCCGGCCGATACACCGACCGCGATCATGCGCGCCGGGTCGATGTCCGCACGGTGCGAGACGAATTCCATCGCTAATTTCAGGTCGGCTGCGCCCGCGGTTCCGGCGGCGATGTAATCTGGATTGCCGCAAGGGCCAAAGCCTTCCGCCCAGCCGCCGTCGGAATTGCCGTAGCCGCGGCGCATCACGATCAGCGCCGCCCAGCCGCGCCGGGCGAATTCGAGGGCCTGTGGCAACATCGCGGAGCGGCGTCATGTCCGGTCGTTCGGCGGCGGAGCGCGGCGAGCCGTGGGCGATCAGCGCCAACGGATAGCGGCCCGGCGCGTTCGGCCGCACCAGCAGGGCTTCGAGGGTCCCGAGATCGCTTGGCAGAAGGATGCGCAGCGGCTCGCATGGACAAATCCGTTATCCGCGCGGCTCGCGACTACGCCGACGAGCAACAGGCAGACAACAAAACCAATGCATTGCGAGCGCATGCGCGGTTCCCGGGAGGTCGAATCAGACTACGCGTCGATCACACTGACATGCGCGGCAACGACGCGCCAGCCTTGCGCAAAGCGCACCCAGGTTTGCATCTGGCGGCCGACTTTGCCGGGTGTGCCGGCGCGATGAAATAACGTCGAGGCGACGGCAAAATCGCGCCCGAAAGTGCTGATGACGGTCTTCGATAAGCTGCGCGCCAGCCCGGCCGGCGACCGCGCCGCGCGAAACGCGCTGATCTCGGCAAAGCCGTAAAGATTTTCCGCGCCGCCGTAGCGGATGGTGCGGGCGTCGTCGTGAAACAGTGCGTCGAGCGCGGCGACATCGTTCGCGACCAAAGCCAGCTCATAGCGCTCGAATGCAGCTTTGACCTCGGCGACGACCTCCGGCAGATCGATTTGCATCGTTAGCTCCTTTAAACCTGACCCTGCGCAACCTCAGATAAATGTTGTCGTCATCTGCGCCATTGGACGAATGATTGATACTCATACCCGCACATAATGGAAACACTTTCTAATACTGCAGCCTTATAAGAAACCGCAGGGAATAGTCACAAAACTGCACGTGCATGTTGAGATCTTTGGAACCAGAGCAATCGCGGCACGCCAATTCGTTGGCGCACGAAGCGGCCGTGTTCGCGGATCGCTTGGCCCAAGCGACGCCGCATCAGATCATCGAGGCGGCGGTGAACGCCATGCCCGGCCGATTGGCCGTGGTTTCGTCCTTCGGTACCGAGTCCGCGGTGCTTCTGAAATTCGTTGCCGACATCGATCGATCGCTGCCGGTGCTGTTTCTCGATACGCTGTGGCTATTCAAGGAAACCCTGGTTTACAAGGACGCGCTCGCCGCCCATCTCGGATTGAGCGATCTTCGCATTATTACGCCGTCGCCAAGCGCGCTGGCGCTGCGCGATCCGAAGCGCGATCTGTGTTTCCACGATCGCAATGCCTGCTGCGCGTTGCGCAAGGTTGCGCCGCTCGGGCGCGAACTCGCCGCATTCGGCGGCTGGATCAGCGGACGCAAGCGCTTTCATGGCGGCGAGCGGTCCACGCTCGCCGTTGTCGAGGCCGAGGGGCCTCGTCTGAAATTCAATCCGCTGGCCCGGCTCACCGCCGCCGAGTTGAACGCGATGTTCGCGGCGGCGCGCCTGCCGCGCCATCCCCTTGAAGCGTTGGGCTATACCTCCGTGGGCTGTGTGCCGTGCACGGCCCGTCCAGGCGCCGGAGCATCGGTTCGCGACGGCCGATGGAGCGGTCTCGGTAAGACTGAATGCGGCATCCACGGCAGAGAGCTTACGGCCTCGAATGGCACACGCTAGCCGCGGGTAATGCGGCGATCAGGCCATGCAAAATTTGATTTCCCCCGATCTCCTCCACGCGATCTCCGGCTTTTGCGTCGGCTTGCTGGTGGGAATGACCGGCGTCGGCGGCGGCTCGTTGATGACGCCTTTGCTCATTCTGTTGTTCGGTGTTCATCCGACGACGGCGGTCGGCACCGATCTGCTGTTTGCGGCGTCAACGAAAACCGTGGGCACAATCGTTCATGCCTCGGCCCGAACGATCGACTGGCGTATCGTCGGACTATTGGCGATCGGCAGCGTGCCCGCGACGATCGCAAGCCTCGTCTTTCTGTCTCACTTCGATCTGGGAGGCGCCGCGGCGCAGCGCGCGGTCACGCTCACGCTTGGCGGCGTTCTCCTTGTCACCGCGGCTTTTTTGCTTGCCGGCAGGTTCGTTCGCGAGCGCTACGCCGATCGGCTGGGCGATGTCGGCGGCCGGGCCGTGGCAACGGCCACGATCGTGCTCGGTGTGGCGGTGGGTATTCTGGTCACCACGACATCGGTCGGGGCGGGCGCTATTGGCGTCACCGTGCTGCTGTTCCTTTACCCAAAGATGCCGCCCGGCCGCGTGGTTGGTTCGGACATCGCTCATGCCGTGCCGCTGACACTGCTCGCGGGCGTGGGGCATTGGTATTTGGGCACGATCGACTGGAGACTTCTCGGAACTCTCTTGCTTGGATCGCTTCCGGGAATAATTCTTGGCAGCTATCTCTCAACTCGATCGCGCGACGCCATTGTGCGCGCTGTTCTAGCCATTGTCCTCATTATTGTCGGCGTCAGGCTGCTGCGCTGAAAGGCGGTATGCAAACCCGGCCTCTACATCGCCGGCCGCGTCGCCCGAACGACGCCTTTGGCCTCCAGAACATGCGCAAGCCGCAGTGCCACGTCCTCGCGCCATGGCGCGGCGATGATCTGCACCCCGATCGGCAGCGGATCGAGCGGCACCGGCACGGCGACGACCGGCAGGCCGATGAACGAGATCGGCTGGGTGTAAAGCCCGAGATTGGCGCGCACCGGCAATTCGGTGTCGCCGAACATGAAAGTCTGCTGGCCGATCAACGGCGCCGTGCACGGCGTTGCCGGCGCCAGAATTGCGTCGACCTCATCGAATAGTTTGACGACCTGGTCGCGATACCAGCGGCGAAATTTTTGCGCTTTGACGACGAGCGAGGCCGGCGTCATGGCGCCGGCGAGCAGCCGGTCGCGCACCGCAGGATCGAAATCGCGCGCGCGGCTGCGCAGCCGGTCGAGATGCAAGCTCGCGCCCTCGCTGGCCGTGATGATGAAGGCCGCGGAGCGCGCGCGCTCGCGCTTGCGGAATATCGATGTCGCGATTGGCGCCGAGCGCCGACGGCCACGCGGTCGATGGCGTTGCAGGTTTCGCCGCTGTTGCATTTGAAATAGCCGGCGGCGACGGCAATGCGTAGACGCTCCGCGCCCCGCTCCAGAAGCGGCGTGACCGGCTCAAGCGGGCGGTCGGCGCAGGCCGGGTCCTCGGCATCGAATCCCTGCATGGCGTCGTAGGCGAGCGCGAGATCGTGCGCGGAACGGGCGAACGGCCCGAGATGATCGAGGCTGGCGACAAAGGGAAAGGTCCGCGCGCGCGTCAGCCGGCCGTAGGTCGGTTTCAGCCCGAAAATGCCGCAAAGCGAGGAGGGCACGCGGATCGAGCCGTTGGTGTCGGAGCCGAGCGCGAGCGGCACCAGCCCGCCGCCGACCGCCGCGCCCGAGCCGCCGGAGGAGCCGCCGCGTCATGCGTTCGTGATCGTGCGGATTACGCGAGGCGCCGTCGTGAATGTTCTCGCCGGTGAAATCGTAGGCGTATTCGCCCATGTTGAGCGCGCCGACGAGAATGGCGCCGGCCGCTTCGAGCCGCTCGATCAACGCCGCATCGCGCGTGGCCGGCGGCAGGTCGCGGTTGATCTTGGAGCCGGCAAGCGTCGGCAGGCCGGCGACGTCGAACAAATTCTTTACCGCAAACGGAACGCCGGCCAAGCGGGCCGAGCGCCTCGCCGCGCGCGCGCGTTGCGTCGATCGCTTCGGCGCGCAGCATCGCCCGCTGCTCGGTGACGGCGGTGAACGAGTTGAGCACCGGATCGCGCTCGCGAATACGGGCGAACGTCGCCTCGACGACACGCTTTGCGCCGTGGTGCGGCCGGAGCCGACCGCGCCGGCGATTTCGGCGGCCGTGCCGAAATCGAAATCGGTTGCGGGCATGTCAAGCATGAAACATTCCGGACATGGAGAGTGCTAAGCTTGAAAGACCGGGGCCGGCTCGGCGTCGTCGGGCAGGGCGAATTCGTCGACCAGCGCCGCATGGCGCAGGACCAGTTGCAAATTGAATTTCACGCCGGCTTGCCACGATCGGATCGAGCGTCAGGCCGAGCGCCTGTGCGCTGGCAGCGACCAGCGGAGTCGACAGCGTCGCGCTTTGGCGCCGGCTTCGCTTTGCGTACGGCTTTACGCTTCATGATGCGGCCCTCGCTGGCGGCAGAAAATCCTCGGCGAAATGGCAGGCGACCTGACGCGCGCCGAAAGCGCGCAGCGCCGGCATCGTCGTCTTGCAGAGCATCGGTACCGACGCGGGCAACGGCCGTAGAAGCGGCACACGTTCGGATCCGGGATCGATCGGGCTGCGCGGCTCGCCGGTCAGCCGCAAGCCGCTCGCTGCCGTTCTCATGCAGGCGCGGCACCGCGGCAACCAGCGCCTGGGTATAGGGATGCAGCGGATGCTCGAACACTTCGGCCGCGGGACCCGGATTCCACGATCTTGCCGAGATACATCACCAGCACGCGGTCGCACAGCAGCCGCACCACCGAAAGATCGTGCGAAACGAAGAGATAGCTCATGCCGAACTCTCTCTTCAGCCGCTGCAGCAGCTTGAAGAATGACGACCTGAACCGATACGTCGAGCGCCGCGGTCGGCTCGTCGAGCACCAGGAGGTCGGGCTCGACGGCAATGGCGCGGGCAATGCCGACGCGGGCGCGCTGGCCGCCGGAAAGCTGGTGCGGAAAGCGCGATCAACAGTTGCAGCGGCAGCCCGCATTGGCCCGCCACCGTCTCGACCCGCTCCTTGAGCGCCTTGCCGCGCAGTTGCGCAATCGGCGCAACGGATCGGCGATGGCGGCAAAAGCGGTGAAGCGCGGATTGACGCTTTCGCCGGCGTCCTGAAACACCATCTGGATGCGGGCGCGGTCGCGATCGCGGGCAAAGACCCGCGCCGCCTTTAACGACACTTCGCGCTTGCCGAGTGTGACGCTGCCGTCGCTCACGTCGATCAGGCGGGTGAGCGCGCGCACCAGCGTCGACTTGCCGCAACCGGATTCGCCGACCAGCCCGACGGTCTCGCCCTTGTCGATGACAAAGCTGACGTCGTCGACCGCGTAGACTTTCGGCAGTTTCTCCACGCCGCCGGCAAGACGGCGCTTCAGCCGCGTCCAGGCTCCGGGGCCGCCGCAGACCGGAAAGACTTTCGACACTTCGGCGACGTCGAGCAGGACGGTCATGCCGCGCTCACGTTTGGCGCGCTGACGGTTTCCAAATTGTTTGGAGCTCGGGCAGCGGATTCCAGCAGGCGACAAAATGCGCGGCGCTCGGCCGCCGGCTGCGGCAGCGGCTGCGCGCAGGCGGCAAGCTTGCGCGGGCAGCGCTCGGAATAGCGGCACGGCGGCAGGTCGGTGCGGCGCAGATCGGGCAGCGAGCCGGGAATGGCGGCAAGCTCGTCGAGGCTTGCCGCCGAATCCGGCGTCGCCGCGATCAATTCCGCGGTATATGGATGCCGCGGATTGCGCGAACAGTTCCGCAGTCGGCGCGTTCTCGACCACATGGCCGGCATGCATGACGACAATGCGCGCGGAGCGCTGGCCGGCAAGCGCCAGATCGTGGGTAATGAAGATCGTCGCCATGCCGAGTTCTTTGGCGAGATCGTTGATCAGATCCATGATCACCGCCTGCGTCGTGACATCGAGGCCGGTGGTCGGCTCGTCGGCGATCAAGAGCGACGGTTTCGCCGCAAGCGCGATCGCGATCATGACGCGCTGGCACATGCCGCCGGACATTTCGAACGGATAGGCTTTGGCGCGCCGCACCGGATCGGTGATGCCCACCGCGCGCAGCATTTCCACCGCCTGCGCCGGCGCCTCGCGGCGCGGCACATTGCCGTGGCGCATCAGCACGTCGGCGATCTGGCGGCCGACCGGCCGGATCGGATTGAGCGCGGTGCGCGGATTTTGGAAGATCATCGCGATATTGCGCCCGCGCACTTCGGCAAGCTTGCCGGGCTTGGCCGAGAGCAGATCGAGGCTGCCAAGCATGGCGCGGCCGGCGGTGACGCGGCCAGCCGGATCGAGAATGCCCATCACCGCGTAGGCGGTGACCGATTTGCCTGAGCCCGAATTCGCCGACCAGCGCAATGGTCTCGCCTTTGCCGACGGCAAAGCTCACGTTTTCCAGCGCACGCACGATGCCGGAGCGGGTGCGGAATTCGACGCTCAGGCCTTCCACGGAAAGCGTCGGCGCTGCGGTCATGTGCGCCCCGTCATGTGCGTCTCCTGGGATCGACCAAATCGCGCAACCCGTCGCCGAGCAGATTGAAGCAGAACACCGCCACCATCAAAGCGGCGCCGGGAAAAAACGCGATCCACCATTCGCCGGAAATGATATTGGCGGCGCCTTCGGCGACCATGATGCCCCATTCCGGTGTCGGCGGCCGTACGCCAAGCCCAATGAACGACAGGCCCGCGGCGTTGAGGATGGCGTAGCCCATGGTCAGCGACATCTGCACGACCAGGATCGGAAACACATTGGGCAGGATCTGAAACGTCAGGATGCGCCATTCACTGTTGCCGGACAGCCGCGCCGCCTCGACGAAGCCGGCGTCGCGCCGGATATTCGCCTCGGCGCGCGCGATGCGCGCATAGAGCGGGAAATTGATGATCGCGGTCGCCAGCACGATATTCTGCACCGTGTTACCGAGCGCGGCGACGATGCCCATGGCGAGCACGAATAGCGGGAAGGCCATGATGGTGTCGGCGATGCGGCTGACGATGCGGTCGGTCCAGCCGCCGTAATAACCGGCGGCGACGCCGGCCAGCCCACCCAGGAGAAACACCAGCGCGACCGAGGCCACGGCGATGATGAAATCGAGGCGGGTTGCCGCCACGACACGGCTGAAAACATCGCGGCCGAGCTGATCGGTGCCGAACCAGTGCTCGATCGACGGCGGCTTGAGCGTCGCCGTCGCCGCGCTGGCCAGCGGATCGTACGGCACGATCCAGGGGCCGATCAAAGCCGCGATCAGGATCAGCACGAACAGGCCGAAGGCAAGCCCGGTGACCGGGTTCTCGGCCGATGACATAGCGCGAATGCTTGATCAGCGCGGCAAAGCCGCTTCGCCGGCGGGGGCGACGGCGATGTCGGTCATGCTTCGAGCCTCACGCGCGGATCGACGACGCCGTAGAGAACGTCGATCAACAGATTGAGCGCCACATACATGACCGCCATGGTGAGCACAAAACCCTGCACCGGCGCGAAATCGGACGCGATCAGCGCCTCGACCGCAAACGAGCCGATGCCCGGCCAGGCAAACACCTTTTCGACCAGCACGTTGGCGCCAAGGAGGAACGAGAACACCATGCCGAGCGTGGTGATGACCGGCAGCACGGCATTGCGGAACGCATAGGTCATGACCACGGTGTACGAGGAAAGTCCGCTGGCGCGGGCAGTGCGCACGAAATCCGACGACAGCACCGCGAGCATGGAGGCCCGTGTCATGCGCGCGATCGGCGCCACCGAGAAGATGGCGAGCGTCAGCCCCGGCAGGATGAGCTGCTTGAGGCTAGCCATGAAAATATCGGGCTCGCCGGCGATCAGGCTGTCGATCAGGTAGAAGCCGGTTATCTGCGGCGGCGGGTCGAAGAACACGTCGAGCCGGCCGAGCGGCGCCGGCGCCCAGCCGAGCCGGAAGTAGAATAGGTAGACGAGGAGGAGGCCGGTGAAGAATACCGGCAGCGACACCCCGGCGGTCGCCACCACACGGCAGGTATGGTCGATCCACGATCCCTGTTTCACCGCGGCCAGAATGCCGAGCGGAATGGCGATCACAATCGAGATGATCAGGCCGAACAGCGTCAGCTCGGCCGAGGCCGGCAGCCGCGACGCGATTTCGCTCATCACCGGCCGGCCGGTGGCGAGCGAATTGCCGAGATTGCCATGGGCGAGGTCGTCGACATAGTGCAGAAACTGCTTGGGCAGCGACTGGTCGAGGCCGAGCGATTTGCGGATATCGGCGATCGACTGCGGCGTCGCCGCGGGGCCAGCGAAATACACCGCCGGATCGCCGGGCAGCACGCGGGTGAGCAGGAACGTCACCACGACGACGCCGACCAGCGTCGGAATCACGGTGATGAGGCGTTTGGCGAGACTTACCAGCATTTGCCGCTTCTCCGCCTCTCCCCGCGCGCGGGGAGAGGCGAGTCCATCACGTCTTCACGATCGAACGGTAGTCGACCTGACGGTGGAACCAGTAGCAGTAGCCGGAAATATTATTCTGGGTCGCGACGTTCAGGTACGGCTGAAACAGCGGGACGCGCGGCACGTCGCGATAGGCCATGGAAATAAAGCCTTCCACGTCGGTCGCGTATTTGGCGTTGTCGCCGACGGCGGCCGCATCGCGCGCGCCGTTGATCAGCGCGTCCATGTTCGGATTGACGTAACTCGGCGTGTTGAAGATCGCGTTCTGGCCGGAATAGCACCAGAGGAAAAAGTATTCCGGGTAATCGAGCCAGCCGGAGAAGAAGTTCACCATCAGCGGCATCGTCTTCTTCGCCATTTCGCTGCGCCAGTTGGAGCCCGGCACTTTGTTGATGGTGGTTGTGATGCCGATATGGCCGAGGCTCTCCTGGACCAGTTCGGCGATCGGCTCGCATTTCACCGCGTCGCCGAGATCGAACGAGATCGTCGTGTCGATCGGTCCGGCGCCGGCAGCGGCCATCAGCGCTTTGGCCTTGTCGATGTCGGTGGCATAGCCGGTGGGTTGCGGCCAGGCGATGGTCGAAACGTCGTTCGACGGACCGCCGAACATCGGATTGCAATTGCCGAACATCGCCGAATCGACGATGTCCTTGTACGGGATCGCATAGGCTACGGCTTGACGGATTTTGTCGTTATTGAACGGCGGGTTCACCACGTTCATTTCGATGCTGTAGATGCCGTTGCCGATCGGATTGGAGATCATCTTCAGCTTGCCCTCCTGCTTCATCTCGGAGAAGTCCTTGGGGGGCAAATCGAAGGAGATGTCGGCGTCACCGCGCTCCATCAAGGCGCGGCGGTTGCCGCCCGACGGAATGGTGCGCCAGATGACTTTCTTCAGCTCGGGCAGCTTGCCGCCGACCCAGGCGTCATTGCGCTCGTAGACGACTTCGACGCCGGGTTTCCAGCTCGTGACCTTGAAGGCGCCGCTGCCGGCGGTGTTGAGCTTGGTATATTCGAGTCCCCAGGGATCCTGAGCGGTGGCATTTTTCTTCACCAGCTCGGAATTGTAGATGCCGGGCACGATCACCGCGAGATCGGGAACGGTGAGCCGATCCTTCTTGACGAAGTCGACGCGGAAGGTCGAATCGTCGACGATGACAAACTGATCCTTGTTGACGAGTGAGCCGACCTTCATCTGCACCGTCGGAAAGCCGCCGACGCTTACCGCGCGGTCGAACGACCATTTCACATCCTTGGCGGTCACCGGCGTACCGTCTTGGAATTTGGCGTTCTTCTTCAGCTTGAAGGTGACCGACATGTCGCCGACGTTCATGTCCTCGGCGAGTTCAGGCGTGAAGTTATCGAGGTCGTAGGTCAGCGAGCCGTCGGGAAGCGTCTTCTTGCCGTGCGTGATCAGCCGGTCGTAACAATTCCACGACGCTTCGTAGCCGGGTCGGTTCGTGCCGACACCGTGGATGTCGAGGTTATTCGGCCCGTTCTCAGTGACCAAAAGCAGCGTCTCGCTGCGTGACTGGGCCTTGGCCGGCGACCAGATCGCGGGCGCGGGGACGGCGGCGGCCGCGGACAATGCGGTCATCGATTTGAGAAAGTCGCGGCGCTTCATTAAGGCCTCCCAGGGCTGGCGCGTCGTTCGCTGCTGCGAAGCCTCCGCAAGCCGCGTGCCAAGCCGTGTGCCGCCATTGCCGCAGAGCAAAATGCGCGTTTCAATGGCTTTGCCGCGGCAAATTCATCATCGTCGAAATGCTTGCTGGGCGACCTGAGCAGCTCCCGCACATTTATTAGGCAATTGTCGCAAGGCATCCCGCGCCGATCTGCGCGGTCCTGGCCCCGATTTTGCAAGTTTGGACTTGCTGCGAGGCAGGAGATCCGCATGCCGCGCGTAAGAGTTCGAAGCTGAACCCGCGCCGCTGGTCGTCGATCTCGACGCCGCGGCGTATGTCATTATCGACATGCAGCGCGATTTTCTGGAGCCGGGCGGCTTCGGCGAAGCGCTCGGCAACGATGTTTCGCTCCTGCGCGCGGCGGTGGCGCCGTGCGGCGCGGTGCTTGCCGCGGCCCGGCGCCTGGACCTCTTCGTCATTCACACCCGCGAGGGGCATCGGCCCGATCTGTCGGACGCGCCGCCTCATAAGGTCGAGCGCGGCGATCCCGCCACCCGCATCGGCGCCCGCGGTCCGATGGGACGCATCCTGGTTCGCGGCGAACCCGGTCACGACATCGTCCCGGAGCTTTATCCGCTCAAGAGCGAGCCGGTCATCGACAAACCGGGCAAAGGGGCATTTTACCAGACCGATCTTGAACTCATGCTGCGCAACCGGGGGGTCGATACGCTGTTCGTCGCCGGCGTGACCACGGAAGTCTGCGTCAATACCACGGTGCGCGAAGCCAACGACCGCGGCTTTCGCTGCATCGTGCTGGCCGACTGCTGCGCCTCCTATTTTCCGGAATTTCACGATGCCGGTCTTGCCATGATCAAGGCGCAGGGCGGCATTTTCGGTTCGGTGACCGCATCGGCAGCACTTGCTGCGGTCGTTGGCGACCATCGGCAATCAGAAGATCGCCTAAATCGAAAACGAAATCTCCAGTACGGGGGGAGCGAGATGACGTACGACACCATCGACAGAACCATACCGGCCGGTGCTGTGGACCACCGGCGATTGGAACGCCTTTTTCGGCTTCGGCACCAATATCCTGGTCAACATGCTGGTGCTTACCGGACTGTTGCGGTTCGTGCTGAAAATGCCGGATTCACTGGTATTCGGCCGCATCCTGCCGGCGCTTGGCACGATGATGTGCCTGTCGACGTTCTACTACGCCTATCTCGCCTATCGCTTGGCCAAGCGGACCGGGCGCAGCGACGTCTGCGCGCTGCCCTCCGGCGTGAGCGTACCGCACATGTTCATCGTTACCTTCGTCATCATGCTGCCGATCTCGCTGTCGACCCACGATCCGATCCAGGGCTGGGAAGCGGGCTTGGTTTGGGTGTTCTTCCAGAGCTTCATCTTGATGATCGGCGGCTTTGTTGCGCCGATTATCCGCAAGATAACGCCGCGCGCCGCGCTGCTCGGAACGCTGGCCGGCGTCTCGATCACGTTCATTTCCATGCGTCCGGCGCTGGAAATCTACCAGACGCCGGTCATCGGGCTCACCTGCTTTGCCATTATCATGGTGAGCTGGCTTGGCGGCTTTAAATATCCCAAAGGCATACCGGCCGGTTTGGTTGCGATCGCGGTCGGCATGCTGATCGCCTGGGGCTCCAATCTTTTCGGTCTTCACTATGGCGGGCTCAGCGTTAAAGGCGTCGGCGACGCCTTCGTGAATTTCGGCTTCAACTTGCCGATACCGGCTGTCAATCACGTGTTCTCGGGCTTTCACTATCTCGGTGTGATCCTCGTGACCGCGGTGCCCTTCGGCATCTACGACTTGGTCGAGGCGATGGACAATGTCGAGAGCGCTGAAGCCGCCGGCGATCCCTACCCGACCACACGCGTGCTGACCGCCGACGGCATCGTCAGCTTGATCGGTTGCCTGATGGGAAATCCGTTCATCAACGCGGTCTATATCGGTCATCCCGGCTGGAAGGGCATGGGCGGCCGCATTGGTTATTCGGCGGCGACCGGGCTAATGGTGATCGTGCTGTCCTGGTTCGGCATCATCTCGCTGTTGCTGGCGCTGGTGCCCGTCGTCGCGATTTCCCCGATCCTTCTCTACATCGGCATGCTGATCGGCGCGCAGGCGTTCCAGACCACGCCAAAGGATCATGCCCCCGCCATTGTCCTTGCGCTGACGCCGCATCTCGCCGGCTGGTGCAAGACGTTGATGGACGGTGCGCTCGGCGTCGCCGGCGTCAGCGCCGCGGCACTCGGCTATGACAAGTTATTCAATGTCGGCGTGCTCTATCCGGGACTTGAGACACTCGGGGGCGGCGCGATTCTGACCGGACTTGTGCTCGCCGCCATCGGTGCTAACGTCATCGATAAGAAATTCGTCAATGCAGCAGCCTTTGCGTTAGCGGGCGCCGTATTGACATTCTTCGGCTTCATGCACGGCCAAGCGGTCGGCATTGCGGTGACGCCGACTGTGGCGGTGGCTTACGCGATCGTGGCGGCCTTCTTGTTTGCGCTGAGCCGCTATCCGGCGCTCGCGCCGAGGCTCGACCATGTCGGACGAGGCATTGGCGGCGACGCCGGCGGAATGAGACTTCAACAGAAGCCTCTGCATGTCGCCGCCTGCTCATAAAGCAGGCGGCGGTCGTGCTGAAAAAAGCAGCCCGGCGTCCTGCGCGGGTCAGGTTGACCTGAAGAAATCGCGCTCTAGTGCCGCAGAAAACTGGCACATGCTTTGCGATGCAGCCTCAGAAGGGCGCCCGTCCGTGCGCCCGCCCAAGCAAAGCGAGGCTCATTCATGTCCAGCAAATCCATAACGACATATACGCTCACACGCCGCGGTTGGCTCGTCGGAGCCGGCGGCGTCACGCTTGGGCTGATGGGGGCCCTGCCGGCTCAGGCCGAGGATACGATCAAAGTCGGCATTCTCCATTCGCTCTCCGGCACCATGGCGATCAGCGAAACGACGCTGAAAGACGTGATGCTGATGCTGATCGCAGAGCAGAACAAAAAGGGCGGCGTGCTCGGCAAGAAGCTCGAGGCAGTCGTCGTCGATCCGGCTTCGAACTGGCCGCTGTTTGCCGAAAAGGCGCGCGAATTGATCAGCCAAGACAAGGTCGCGGTCGTGTTCGGCTGTTGGACCTCGGTGTCGCGCAAGTCGGTGCTGCCGGTGTTCAAGGAGCTCGACAACATCCTGTTCTATCCTGTTCAGTTCGAAGGCGAAGAAGGCGAGCGCAACGTGTTCTATACCGGCGCCGCGCCGAACCAGCAGGCCATCCCCGCGGTCGACTATCTCATGAGTGCCGACGGCGGCTCGGTGAAGCGGTGGGTGCTGGAAGGCACCGACTACGTCTATCCGCGCACCACCAACAAAATCCTCGAAGCCTATCTCAAGCAGAAGGGCGTGGCGGACGAGGACATCATGATCAACTACACTCCGTTCGGCTTCTCCGACTGGCAGACCGAGGTTTCCAAGATCAAGGCATTCGGTTCGGCCGGCAAAAAGACGGCGGTGGTTTCCACCGTCAACGGCGATGCCAACGTGCCGTTTTACAAGGAACTCGGCAACCAGGGCATCAAGGCGACCGACATTCCGGTCATGGCCTTCTCGGTCGGCGAGGAAGAACTTGCCGGCCTCGATACCAAGCCGCTGGTCGGCCATCTCGCCGCCTGGAACTACTTCGAGTCGATCAAGACTCCGGCCAATGCCGCCTTCATCAAGGAATGGCACGATTTCACCAAGAACCCGAAGCGCACCACCAACGATCCGATGGAAGCCCATTACATCGGCTTCAACATGTGGGTGAAGGCGGTGGAGAAGGCGAAGACCACCAATGCCGACAAGGTGATCGCGGCGCTGCCGGGCACCAAGCAGGCAAATCTGACCGGCGGCGTGTCCGAAATGTTGCCCAACCACTACATCACCAAGCCGGTCTTCATCGGTGAAATCCGCGGCGACGGCCAGTTCGACGTGGTGTGGAAGACCAAGGGTCTGGTGCCCGGCGACGCATGGTCGCCCTATCTGCCAGGATCCAAGGACCTGATCGCGGATTGGGTGAAGCTCAATTGCGGCAACTACAACACCGTGACCAAGACCTGCGGCGGTACCTGATCACGCCTGCGCCAACGTTTTGACGCCGACATCGCGGGGAGGCAGCGTCGCCTCCCTGCACGGCGGCCGGGGAACATTGCGATGCGTTTTGGCCGAGCTTGTCTCGTCGCGCTGGCTTTAGCTTTTGGCCTCGTCTTGGGTCCTCTTGGGCGTGGCGAGCGCGCATGCGGCAAGTCTCGACGACGCCATCGCGCACTTCACCGCCGACGATTTCGACGAGACGCTGAGCGGCGTCAACGAAGTCGTCGGCAGCGACAGTCCTCGCGCGGAAATCATCATCAGCGCGCTGCAGAACGGGCAGCTGATGTTCAGCGCCGAAAAAAAGGCGGTCTACGTTCAGGACGCCGACGGCCATCTGTTCGATGCTGCTACCGGACAGCCGGTGACCGGCCAGCCGCCGGACGATCTCGATAGCGTTCACCTCAATAACCGGCTGCGCGGCGCCATCGACGCGGCAATGGGGCAACTAACGCTGCTGTCGCACGATCCCGACAAGCGATACGCTGCCGCGCAAGCGGTGTTCAAGTCCCGCGGGGCGACCGCTCTGCCGACGCTCGAAAAGGCCCTCTCGCAAGAGCCGGTTGGCCGCGTCAAGGTGGCGCTCGAACAGGCGCGCGCCGCCATCATGCTCACCACGCCCGGCACGTCGGAAGCCGACAAGCTCAAAGCGATCGCGATCGTGCGCGACCGCGGCGATCAGGATGCGCTCGGGCTCCTCTCGGACATCCCCGCTCGCGAAACGCCCGTGGTCGCCAAGGCCGCCAGCGACGCCATTGCCGCCATCCAAACGCATCTGGCGGAATGGGATACGGTGCAGAATCTCTGGTACGGGCTTTCGCTCGGCTCGGTTCTTTTGCTGGCGGCCATCGGCCTTGCCATCACTTTCGGCGTCATGGGCGTGATCAACATGGCGCACGGCGAAATGGTGATGCTTGGCGCCTACGTCACCTATGTCGTCCAGGAGATCATCCGCAACAATGCGCCGGCGCTGTTCGACTACTCGCTGGCGATCGCCATTCCGCTGGCCTTCGTCTTCGCCGGTCTGGTCGGCATATTGATCGAACGCTGCATCATCCGCTTTCTCTATGGCCGGCCGTTGGAGACGCTGCTCGCGACTTGGGGACTTTCGCTGATCCTGCAGCAGGCCGTGCGCACGGCGTTCGGACCGAACAACCGCCAAGTCGGCAATCCCTCGTTTATGAGCGGCGCGTTCGATCTCGGCGGCATCACCGTCACCTACAACCGGCTTTGGATTATCTGCTTTGCGCTTGCGGTATTCGTCGCGCTGTTGGGCCTATTGCGCTACACGCGCTTTGGCCTCGAAATGCGCGCCGTGACCCAAAACCGCGCTATGGCGGCGTCGATGGGCATCCGCACCAACCGGGTCGACGCGCTGACCTTCGGCTTGGGCTCCGGCATCGCGGGGATTGCCGGCGTGGCGCTGTCGCAAATCGACAATGTCAGCCCCAATCTCGGCCAGAGTTATATTATCGACAGCTTCATGGTCGTGGTGTTCGGCGGCGTCGGCAATCTGTGGGGCACATTCGTCGGCTCCTTCGTGCTCGGCGTCGCCAATAAGTTTCTCGAGCCGTTTGCCGGCGCCGTGCTCGGCAAGATCGCAATTCTGGTCTTGATCATCCTGTTCATTCAAAAGCGTCCACGCGGCCTGTTCGCGCTCAAGGGAAGGGCGGTCGAGGCGTGAGCTCCGCATATCCTCATCCGTTCGCTCGATCGCAGCGCCACCGTTTTTCTGATCGCAGTGGCGGCGATCGCGATCGCTGTGCCGGTGCTCAACCTCGCGGTGCCGCAATCATCCGCGCTGCACGTTCCGACGTATTTGGTCGCGCTGTTCGGCAAATATCTCTGTTACGCCGTACTGGCCCTGTCGATCGATCTGATCTGGGGCTATTGCGGCATTCTTTCGCTCGGCCAAAGCGCATTCTTCGCGCTCGGCGGCTACGCCATGGGCATGTATCTGATGCGCCAGATCGGCACCCGCGGCGTCTATGCCAATCCGATCCTGCCGGACTTCATGGTGTTCCTCAATTGGAAGGAACTGCCGTACGCCTGGTATGGCTTCCAGCATTTTTCCTATGCCGCGCTGATGGTCGTGCTGGTGCCCGGCGCGCTCGCTTTCGTATTCGGCTGGTTGGCATTTCGCAGCCGCGTCACCGGCGTCTATCTCTCGATCATAACCCAGGCGCTAACCTATGCTCTGATGCTCGGCTTCTTCCGCAACAATTTCGGCTTCGGCGGCAACAACGGCCTGACCGATTTTAAGGACATCCTCGGCTTTAACGTCGAGGCGGAGACGACGCGCGCGGCGTTGTTCTCGATCACCTGTATCGCGCTGATGCTCGGCTTTTTGGTCTGCCGGGCCATCGTCACCTCGAAATTCGGCAAGGTGCTGATCGCCATCCGCGATGCCGAAGCTCGTACCCGGTTTCTCGGCTACCGCGTCGAGTCCTACAAGGTCCTCGTGTTCACCTTGTCCGCCTGCATGGCCGGCATCGCCGGTGCGCTTTACGTGCCGCAGGTCGGCATCATCAATCCGAGCGAATTCGCTCCCAGTAATTCGATCGAGGCCGTGATCTGGGTCGCGGTCGGCGGTCGCGGCACGCTGGTCGGCGCCGCGGTCGGCGCCATCCTCGTCAATTACGCCAAGACCTATTTCACGTCCGGCGTACTGGCGCCGTATTGGTTGTTCATGCTCGGCGGCCTGTTCATCGGCGTGACGCTGTTGTTGCCGCGCGGCATCATCGGCAGCCTGCACCATTGGACCGCGCTCCGCCGCGCCAGGATATCCGCCGCCGCCGAAGACGGCGTTGCCGCGCCGCCGCCCGAACCGCAGCCGGCGGAATGAGGTTCGGCCCATGAAGATTCAAGAACGACTGGCGCAAGCCGAAGATCGGGCAAAGGAGGCCTTCGAGCGCACGCTGCTTTACATCGAAGGCGTCACGGTGTCGTTCGACGGTTTCCGCGCGCTCAATAATCTCTCCTTTGCCATCGAGCCCGGCGAGATGCGCGCCATCATCGGCCCGAACGGCGCCGGCAAGACGACCATGATGGACGTGGTCACGGGCAAGACCCGGCCCGACAACGGTGCGGTGATTTTCGATAAGTTTCACGATCTGGCGCGGCTCGACGAGACCGAAATCGCCGAGCTTGGCATCGGCCGCAAATTTCAGAAGCCGACCGTGTTCGACAGCCACACCGTATTCGACAATCTCGAACTCGCGCTCAAGGCCGATCGCCGTGCGCGCACGACGCTGTGGGCGCGGGAAACCGCTGACGAACGCCGCCGTATCGATGAAATCCTGCAGACGATCCGTCTTACCGATGTGCAAAATCGCCTTGCCGGCCGGCTGTCCCATGGCCAGAAGCAATGGCTCGAGATCGGCATGCTGTTGGCGCAGGATCCGAAATTACTGCTGGTCGACGAGCCGGTGGCCGGCATGACCGACGTGGAGACGCAGCAGACGGCCGAACTGCTCAAGGAGATCAACCGCGAGCACACTGTCGTCGTGGTCGAACATGACATGACCTTCGTGCGCGAGCTTGGCGTCAAGGTCACCTGTCTGCACGAGGGCTCCGTGCTTGCCGAAGGCACGATCGACGAGGTCTCCGCCAACGAGCGCGTCGTGGAAGTTTATTTGGGACGCTAACGCATGAGTGCGCGAACAGGAACGCCGACTTTCGAAATATGATCACGCGTCAAGGAATAGACCGATGCTTGAAGCGCAAGCCATCGACCTGCACTACGGCGCCGCCCAGGCGCTGCGCGCGGTGTCGCTTAAGGCGGAGCCCGGCAAGGTAACCTGCGTGCTGGGCCGCAACGGCGTCGGCAAGACCAGCCTGCTCGACGCGCTTGCCGGCCATCTCCCGGTGACGAACGGCAAAATCACCTGGGAGGGGAGCGATATCACCGCGTTGCGGCCGCCGGAGCGCGCCCGGCGCGGCATCGCTTATGTGCCGCAGGGCCGCGAAATCTTTCCGCTGCTCACCGTCGAAGAAAATCTCAAAACCGGCTTTGCGCCGTTGCCGCGCGGCGAACGCAACGTGCCCGACGACGTGTTCTCGCTGTTCCCGGTGCTCAAGGGCATGCTGCACCGGCGCGGCGGCGACCTGTCCGGCGGCCAGCAGCAGCAACTCGCCATCGGCCGCGCGCTGGTGATGCGGCCGCGGCTGCTGTTGCTCGACGAGCCGACCGAAGGCATTCAGCCCTCGATCATCAAGGATATCGGGCGCGCCATCGATTACTTGCGATCGCTCGGCAAGATCGCCATCGTGCTGGTCGAGCAATATCTCGACTTCGCCCGCGAACTCGGCGACTATTTCGCGGTCATGGATCGCGGCGCCGTCGTCTATTCGTGCGATCGCGACCATATCGACGAAGCGGCGCTGAAGCGGGCCATGGCTATCTGAAATGGCGATCTGAAATGGCAATCTGGAACGGCTTACGGTAGGGCGATTGGAGCCTTGTCTCCAAGAAACCGCGATGAATTTCGATGAACACCATGCCGATTGCAACGGCGCCGTTACGCGATGAGGTATTTGCCGCCAATCGCGCAACCGGACGGATCGCGCTTGGCGTGGCGGCCGGTCGCAGGCGGCACGCGGCCGGCGCGCGTGCATGAATCGGGCTCGCTGCGGGTGCGCTTTCCGCATCGGGACGGCCAGGCTCTCGACGCGGTCATCGTGAACACTGCCGGCGGAATGACGGGCGGCGATCGTTTCGAACTTGCAATTGATGTTGCCGCCGGCGCGCAGATGAGCGTGACCACCGCCGCTGCGGAAAAAATCTATCGGTCGCTCGGCCCGGATACTGAGATCGACGTTAATCTCAAGATTGGGTCCGGCGGGACGCTGGCTTGGCTGCCGCAGGAAACTATTCTGTTCGACCGGGCGCGCCTGCGCCGCAAAATCGACGTCGATCTCGCGCCTGACGCCAACTTGCTTGTTGCCGAGGCGAGCATTTTCGGCCGCTCGGCGATGGGCGAAACTGTGATCTCGGGGCGTTTTTTCGACTGCTGGCGCGTCCGCGTCGGCGGCTCCCTGGTTTTTGCCGACTCCATGCGCCTCGATGGCGGCATTGCCGAAGCTCTGGCGGAGCCGGCCGCCGCTGCGGGCGGCGCGGCGGTGGCGAGCGTGGTGAAATTTCCCGGCGGTGAGGACAATGTTGCGGCGGTTCGCGCAATGCAGCATGATTTTGCCGGAGAAGTCGGCGTATCGGCTTGGAACGGGCTTGTTGCCGCGCGCTGCGTGGCCGCCGATGGCGCGGCGCTGCGACACGATCTGGTCGAAGTGCTCACGGCGCTCGGCGCGGGGCCGCTGCCGCGGCTGTGGACGAACTGAAAGCGCCATGCAGCTCACACCGCGCGAGAAGGACAAGCTGTTGATCTCCATGGCGGCGATGGTGGCGCAGCGCCGCCTCGCGCGCGGCGTCAAGCTCAATCATCCCGAGGCGGTCGCGCTGATCTCGGATTTTATCCTGGAAGGCGCCCGCGACGGCCGCACCGTTGCCGAGCTGATGGAGAAGGGCGCCCACGTACTGACGCGCGCGCAGGTGATGGACGGTATCGCCGAGATGATCCATGACATTCAGGTCGAGGCGACATTTCCCGACGGCACCAAGCTCGTGACCGTCCACGAGCCGATCAGGTGACCGCATGATCCCCGGCGAAATGTTCATCGAGCCCGGCGACATCGAGCTCAACAAGGGCCGCCGCACCGTCACGCTGACCGTCGCCAATACCGGCGACCGGCCGATCCAGGTCGGATCGCACTACCATTTCTTCGAGACCAATCCGGCGCTGAAGTTCGACCGCGACAAAGCACGCGGCATGCGGCTCGACATCGCGGCGGGCACTGCGGTGCGTTTCGAGCCCGGGCAGACGCGCGACGTCACGCTGGTCGCGGTGGCCGGCAAGCGCGCGGTTTACGGCTTCCGCGGCGAAGTCATGGGCAAACTCTAGGGGCGCAGCCATGCCGGCGAAAATCGCGCGCAGTGTCTATGCCGACATGTTCGGCCCGACGACCGGCGACCGCGTTCGGCTTGCCGATACCGATCTCATCATCGAGGTGGAGAAGGATTTCACCGTTTATGGCGAGGAGGTGAAATTCGGCGGCGGCAAGGTGATCCGCGACGGCATGGGGCAATCGCAAATCACCAACCGGCAGGGCGCGGTCGATACCGTCATCACCAACGCGCTCATCCTCGACCACTGGGGCATCGTGAAGGCCGACGTCGGCATCAAGGACGGCAACATTTTCGCCATCGGCAAGGCCGGCAATCCGGACATTCAGCCGGGCGTCACCATCGTCATCGGTCCGGGCACCGAAGTGATCGCCGGCGAGGGAAAAATCCTCACCGCGGGCGGCTTCGACACTCACATCCATTTCATCTGCCCGCAGCAGGTCGACGAAGCCCTGATGTCGGGCGTGACCTCGATGCTCGGCGGCGGCACCGGCCCGGCGCACGGCACCTTTGCGACCACCTGCACGCCCGGGCCGTTCCATCTCGGGCGCATGATCCAGGCGGCCGACGATTTTCCGGTCAATCTCGGCTTTGCCGGCAAAGGCAACGCGTCGCGCCCGGCGGCGCTCGAGGAAATGATCAAGGCCGGCGCCTGTGCGCTGAAACTGCACGAGGATTGGGGCACCACGCCGGCGGCGATCGACTGCTGCCTGTCGGTCGCCGACGACTACGACATCCAGGTGATGATCCACACCGACACGCTCAACGAATCCGGCTTCGTCGAAGACACCATCAAGGCCTTCAAGGGCCGCACCATCCACGCCTTCCACACCGAAGGCGCCGGCGGCGGCCACGCGCCCGACATCATCAAGGTGGCGGGGCTGAAGAACGTGCTGCCGTCGTCGACCAATCCGACGCGGCCCTATACCCGCAACACCATCGACGAGCATCTCGATATGCTGATGGTGTGCCACCACCTCGATCCGTCGATCGCCGAAGACCTCGCTTTTGCCGAAAGCCGCATCCGCAAGGAGACCATCGCCGCGGAGGATATTCTGCACGACATCGGCGCGCTCTCGATGATGTCGTCGGACTGGCAAGCCATGGGCCGGCTCGGCGAGGTCATCATCCGCACCTGGCAGACCGCCGACAAGATGAAGAAGCAGCGCGGGCGCTTGCCGCAGGAGAAGGGCGACAACGACAACGTGCGGGTCAAGCGTTACATCGCCAAATACACCATCAATCCCGCCATCGCGCATGGCGTGTCGAAGCTGATCGGCTCGGTGGAGAAGGGCAAGCTTGCCGACCTGGTGCTGTGGTCGCCGGCTTTTTTCGGCGTCAAGCCCGATTGCATCATCAAGGGCGGTTCGATCGTCGCCGCGCCGATGGGCGACCCCAACGCTTCGATCCCGACCCCGCAGCCGGTGCATTACCGGCCGATGTTCGGCGCCTACGGCCGGGCGCGCACCGCCTCGTCTTTTGTGTTCGCATCGAAGGCCGCGGTGAAGGCCGGTCTCGGCCGCAAGCTCGGCATCCAGAAAAAGCTGGTCGCCGTGGAAAATACCCGCGGCAAGATTTCCAAGAAGAGCATGATCCACAACGATGCCACGCCCGAGATCGAGGTCGATCCGGAGACCTACGAGGTGCGCGCCGACGGCGAACTCCTGACCTGTGCGCCGGCGGACGTGCTACCGATGGCGCAGCGTTATTTTCTATTCTGAGGACGAGGTTTTCCGCCGATGCGTGCCATTGCAATCAGGGCGGCGGACAGCTGGTCGGGGCAGCCGGCGGATCGCGTCGTCCTCGATTACGACGATCGTCATCGCCGGCGCATCGCCATGCAAGGCAAGAACGGGATCGCCTTCTTGCTCGATTTGCCGGCGCCGGCCGGGTTGCGCGGCGGCGATGCGCTGTTGCTGGAGGATGGGCGGTTGGTCGAAGTCGTCGCCGCGCCCGAGGCGCTGTTGGAAATTCGCTGCGCCGATCCAAGGCATCTCGCCCGCATCGCCTGGCATATCGGCAACCGGCACGTGCCGGCGCAAGTGCTGACCGATGCGCTGCGCATTCGCCGCGATCACGTTCTTGCCGAACTGGCCATTCGCCTTGGCGGTGACGTCGTCGAGATCGAGGCAGCGTTCGATCCGGAAGGCGGGGCCTATCAAAGCGAGCTTTCCGACATCGCAGCATCCGCACCCGCACCGACATGTCTAAGGCGAGGCCGCTTCTCCGCTCGTCCCCGCGAAAGCGGAGGACCCGGCGCCGCAATTCCCGCTTGCGCGGGAATGGCCGGGCTGCGACCGGCCACCTCGAAACGGCCGCGCTTTACCGGCTGATGACCTGGCTGTCGCCGGCCTATCCGGTCGGCGCGTTTTCCTATTCAAGCGGCATCGAATGGGCGGTCGAGGCCGGCGACATCGGCGATGCCGCGACGTTGCGCCGCTGGATCGCGACCTTGCTGCGCGCCGGCGCCGGCATGAGCGATGGCATATTCTTCAGCCACGCCTATCGCGCGGTGCAGCGCGGCGACGATGCGGCTCTTGTCGAAGTCGCCGAGCTTGCCGCGGCCTTCGCGCCGACCCGCGAGCGTTTTTATGAAACGACCGCCATGGGACGCGCTTTTCTCGAGGTGACGCAGGCGGCCTGGCCATGCGCGGCCTTGCGCAAGTTGAAGGAGCTTTGGCGCGGGCCGGTCGCCTATCCGATCGCGGTCGCCGCGGCCTGCGCCGGTCACGGCATCCCGCTCGACCCGGCGTTGCACGCATTTCTGACCGCGGTCGCGGCCAACTGGATTTCCGCGGGCGTGCGGCTTGTCCCGCTCGGCCATACCGACGGCCAGCGCCTCTCGCAGGCGCTCGAAGGCGCGGTCGCGGCGACCGCGGAGCGCGCCTTGACGGCGCGGCTCGACGAAGCTCGGCAGCGCGGTGTTTCGCGCCGACCTCGCCAGCGCCAGGCACGAAACCCAATACACGCGCTTGTTTCGCAGCTGAGGGAATGGACAGTGTCGAGCTCAAACGGCCCGCTTCGCGTCGGCATCGGTGGTCCGGTCGGGTCCGGCAAAACCGCGTTGATGGACGCGCTGTGCAAATCGATGCGCGGCACCTACGACATCGCCGCCATCACCAACGACATCTACACCAAATGGGACGCCGAATTTCTGGTGCGCTCCGGCTCGCTTGACGCCGACCGCATCGTCGGCGTCGAAACCGGCGGCTGCCCGCACACCGCGATCCGCGAAGACGCCTCGATGAATCTCGCCGCGGTGGCCGACATGCGGGCGAAATTTCCGGCGCTCGATCTGGTGCTGATCGAATCCGGCGGCGACAATCTTGCCGCCACCTTCTCGCCGGAACTCGCCGACCTGACGATCTACGTGATCGACGTCGCGGCGGGAGACAAAATCCCCTCCAAAGGCGGCCCGGGCATTACGCGGTCGGATCTGTTGGTCATCAACAAAGTCGATCTCGCCCCCCATGTCGGCGCGTCGCTTGCGAAAATGGAGACCGATGCGAAGAGAATGCGCGGCGCCCGCCCGTTCGTCATGACCAATCTTCGCGCCGGCGACGGCGTGCAGACGATCGTGCGATTTCATCGAAACGAAGGGGGGCTTGGCGAAGCGGTGAAAGCCGGAACGAGGTCTAGGGCATGACAGCAAATCAACCGCGTCACCGATCGCGTGCTTATCTTGGATAACTCGGCGGCGGCAGCACGGTGAGATCGAGCTCGCTTCGCATCGGGTGAGGGTTGGCTTTCAGTCCGACCGTGGTTGTGCCCCAATCGCCGCAGTCGAGCGTCGTATATTTGATCCATTGGCGCAGAAAGCGATTGTGCCGCAGCTCGCGGCGGATGCGCAGGCCGAAATAGCCGGTGTGGGTGTTGTAAAATCCAGGCGACTTGCCGCGCGCACGGCCGTGCCCGTGAACGAAACGCAGCCGCGCCGCGCCCATCTCCCAGGCCTGCTGGACAATGGCGGTCATCGGCAGCCCAATGAAATCGGCCGGCCGGTAGCCGATGCAGGTCGATCTTCGCAAGCAGCGGGTTGGGAGCTTCTGCCGACATCGCGGGTCCGTATAGGGATGAAGATGTCGTCGCGCACACCGGAAATGGCTGGCTGGGGAACTAGGATTCGAACCTAGATTGACGGAGTCAGAGTCCGCAGTTCTACCGTTGAACTATTCCCCAATTTGCGCCTGCGGCCCGTGATTTGCGCCAAAAGAGCTTAAGCGTTTTCTCCGGCCGCAATGCACCCGCCGCCGCGTGGCGTCTTGATCTAGGGCAATTCGGCCGGCTTTCCAAGTCTCGGATGATGCGCGCCAAAGCGAGGCAAATCCGCCGCACAGGAGGCGCGGCGACGCATCGCGTCGTCGAGGCAGCCGCCGCTTGTCGCCGCGTCCTTGCTCCATGTTGTAAGTAATACTGCGCGGTATCGATTTATACTTCAAGTTATACAGTACAAATGCAGTAAGTACTTACTACGTATTCAGTATAGATTCACCATTATACATTGCAGTTGTTTACTGCCTCGTCCCAATTCACTTATGCATTTTGCGGTGGGGGACTATTCGATGAGCGTGGATATTTTTGCCGATCGGCTGGCCCGGGTGCGCCGCCGCTTTGTGTCGACGCTGCAAGGCCGCATCGACGATACCGACGCGTCGATCCCGAAGCTTGGCGGCCGCACGTCGGCTGCCGCGGCGGCGGTCGGCGAAGCCTATCGGTGCATGCACGGCATCGTCGGTGTCGGCCCGACCGTCGGATTTCCCGTCGACCGGCCGCGCCGCTCACGATGTCGAAGACGTGCTGCGGCCGGCGCAAAACGAGCGGCGCGGCCTCACCGACAATGAAATTGCGGCGCTTCGAGAACGGCTCCTCGGTCTTCGCGACGCCAGCGGAGCGCGAAATGCAGCACGTTTATCGCGATCTGAAAGTGACGCAGGATTAAGGGGACGGGGTATGCGTATCTGGTTAGCGTGCGGCTTTGCGATTGTGCTTTGCGTTTCCATCCAGGCGGAGGCGCAGCAGCGCTTGCCGCTGCCACTGCCGCGCCCCGGACACGCGCCGCGTCTCGTCTCCGCCGAACCGCCGGTCAGTTCGGCGATGCCGGCGCCGGCCATGCCAGCGCCCGCCGCGCCGCGTCCACGCGGCCCGCTCGCCGAGGTCACGCTGGCCGATATCGGTTTCGTCAACGGTTTGCGTTTCGCCAATCTGGGCGGCCACCGCGAACTGTTCGTGCCGCTGCCGCAGCGCGGCGACGTCGACGGCGAGCGATTTGGTGCTGGTGCTCGACGATCTCAGCGCGCACGAGGCGCGGCGCAATCTCGAAGTGCAGGTCAACGACCGCACCGTCGCCGCCATCGTGCTCGACGGCAAAAGCCGCGGCCGCATCGTCCGCATTCCGCTCGGCAAGACCAGTGCCGAAGGACGGCTATCTCAAACTCATCGTTTCTCTATTCCGGCGCGGCGACGCTCGATCGCTGCATCGACGTGCGCTATGTCGGCGACAGCCTGACGATCAGGCCGGAGACCGCGGTCGAGGTCGATCTCGGTCCGGACGCCAGCTCGATGTCGCCACCACGGCCGCGCTGATGCCGCGCGACGTCGCGGTCGTGCTGCCCGGCCGGCGCGTCGCGGCAAGCGAAATCGCAACCGCCATCACGGTGGCGCGCTCGCTGATCGCCAGCGGCCGGCACGTCACGTTCTATCACGGCTATCGGCGCTGCCGGAACTCGCCAAGCGCGACGACGACGGGCGCTGGGCGCGCGGCATCGTTCTGGTCGGCCCGCTTGCCGACGCCATCGGCGTCGTCGATATCGCCGGTCGCCACGGTGGCGGGCGATCCAGGCTCGGTTCGGCACGCTCGCCGCCGTTCGCGTCGGCGGGTTCGCCGGCCTTGCTGGTCTCCGACGGCGAGCTGGTGCGCGCCGGCGGCTTGTTCGCGAGTCCCTTGCTGGCCGCCACGCCGCGGCATCGATCAGGCGTCGGTCGGCGAAGCCGCGCCGGTCGAGCTGCCGACCGATCGCGTGACTTTCGATCAGCTTGCGCGTGCCGCCGGCGGAAGCCGAAGTGTTCGGCCGCGCCGAACTTGCCGCCGTCATCGACATGCGGCGGCTTGCCGGCCGGAACGCGGCCGACGCGGCTTCTGCTCGATGTCATGGTGGCGCCCGACGGCGCCGGCGAGAAGGCGGTGGTCAGCGCCTTCGTCAACGAGCGCCTGCTCGGCAGCACGGTCGCCGCGACCGGCGAAGCCGACGCATCTCGATCTGCCTGCTGCCCGACGGCCTGGTCGGCACCATCGCCAATGTCCGCGTCGTCGTGCAGCGCGACAGCGCGCAGGGCGATTGCCGCTTCGAGCCGCAAGGCTATCCGGCGCAAATTCTCGGCTCGTCCGCGCTGGTGCTGGCCGACGCCGATGGCGCGCCGCACGATTTCTCCGATCTGACGTCGCAGTTTTCGCCAGCGGCTCGAAATTCTGTTGCCGGCGTGCGCCGCCGATCAGCCGGATCGCAATGCTCGGCATGGTCTCCGAAGTGGCCAGCTCAACTGTCGCCCGATGCCGCGCCGCTCGCGGTCGACTTCATTCGCCGGCGGCAGCGCGCCGCTGCCGGATGGGCCCTTCATCGCCGTCAGCGATACGCCGCCGGCAGGAGCCGACGCCGCGGGTGCGCTTCGATCGCGGCCGCGTCGCCGTGACCGACCGTGCCGGCCGCACGCTGCTCGATCTCGGCGGTTTTGTCGGCGGCGCGGTCGCGCAGATCGTCGCCGCGGGCGACTATCCCGGGCTGTGGATCAAGCCGCTGTCGGCGGACCGATCGACTGCCGGCGCCGCCGGAGCTTCATCTCGATCACGGCGACGTCGCCTTCGTCGATGGCAACGGCGTGGCGCTGGCGATGTCGACCGAGCGCGATACCGTCGTGCAAGATTTCCTATCCGGACCAGGTGTCGTGGCTCACCGTCGCCGAACGTTTCCGCTCCTGGATCATCGCCGGCCTGTGGCTGTTCGCGACCGCGGCGCTGCTGCTGACGCTGCAGCGCATGTTCCGCCGCCGGCCCGCCGGTCCGAATAGCCGAGTAAGCCATGCCGCTGTCGCCGTCCGACCGCGCGCTCGGCGATCTCCTGGTCGGCCGGCGCGTCATTACCCTGCCGCAGCTCGACGAGGCTGTCGATCTGGCGGAGCGGTGGAACGTGCGGCTCGGCGATGCGCTGTTGTCGCGCAACTGGATGGATCCGCGGCTTTACTACGAAGCCTACGCGCAGAATTTCGACCTGCCGTTCGTCGATCTGATCCGCGAGCCGCCGGATCGCGAACTGTTGCGTGCCGCCGATGCCGACGCTCTATGCGAGCCGCCTGACCATGCCGTGGCGGCGCCGTGACGGCCGGCTGCTCATCGCCACCGCCGAGCCCGGACCCGAAACGGTGCTGTTCGCGCGCGGCCGCTGGGGCACCGACATCGAGTTTGTCGTCGTCTCCAAATTCGACATTGTGGTTACGGTGCAGACCGCGTTCGCCGACGCGCTTGTCGCATCGCGCCGTGTTCGAACTCGCCGAGCTCGATCCGCAAATGTCGGCGCGCACGGTCTTTACCGCCGCCGCAGATGATCGTCGCTTATGGGCTGCTGAGCGCGGTCCTGGCGGGGCTGGCCTTCGCGCCGCTCGATACGCTGTTCGTGCTCAACATCGCCATCAGCATTTTTTATCTCGGCAATTTCGTCTTCAAGGGAATTTTGGTTTCGGTCGGCGGCGGCCGTTCCGCCGACATCGACGAAACCATCGCGATCGAGGCGCGCGCGCTGCGCACCGAGGAATTGCCGGTCTTCACCGTTCTGGTGCCGATGTTCCGCGAGGCCGCGATGCTGCCGCAGCTCGCGCAGGCCTTGCGCAATCTCGACTATCCGCTCGGCAAGCTCGACATCAAGATCGTGCTCGAGGCCGGCGATACCGAAACCATCGAGGCCGCGCGCAGCGCTCGGTCTTGAAGGCGTGTTCGAGATCATCATCGTGCCGCGGTCCGAGCCGCAGACCAAGCCGAAGGCCTGCAATTTCGCGCTGCGCTTCGCGCGCGGCGAATATCTGGTCGTCTACGACGCCGAGGATCGGCCGGAACCCGACCAGCTGCGCAAGGTGGTGGCGACGTTCCGCCGCTCGCCGCCGAATACCGCCTGCCTGCAATGCCGCCTCAATTACTACAACGCCAGCGAGAACTGGCTCACGCGCATGTTCACGCTCGATTATGCGCTGTGGTTCGACCAGGTGCTGCCGGGTCTCGAGCGTCTCGGCATGCCGATCCCGCTCGGCGGCACGTCCAATCATTTCCGCATCGACGTGTTGCGCGAGCTGCACGCCTGGGATCCGTTCAACGTCACCGAAGATGCCGATCTCGGCATCCGCATCGGGCAGAAGGGCTATCGCGTCGGCGTTGTCGATTCGACCACTTCGAGGAGGCGAGCTGCCGCACCGGGCAATGGCTCCGCCAGCGCTCGCGCTGGATCAAGGGCTACATGCAGACGCTTCTGGTCCATACCCGGCGGCCGCTGCAGCTCATGCGCACATGCCGGGCTCGCTCGGCTTTCTCGGCTTCGTCTTCTTCATCGGCGGCACGGTGCTGGCCGGGTCTGCTCAATCCGGTCTTCTGGCTGTTCTACGCTGATCTGGCTCGCGCTTCGGCGGCGAACTTCGATCCGATATTTCCGCAGTCGCTGCTGTTCCTGTGCCTGTTCAATCTGCTCGCCGGCAATGGCGCCTTCACCTATCTGATCATGCTGGCGCCGATCCGGCGCGGCTGGCTCGATCTCATCCCGTTCAGCTTCACGCTGTTCGGCTATTGGGTGCTGATCTCGCTCGCCGCCTACCGGGCGCTTTGGCAGCTCATCCGCGATCCGTTCTTCTGGGAAAAGACCCAGCACGGCCTGTCGCAGCACGCGAAATGCCGGCAGCCGGCGACGCGCCGGAATGGTGCCATGACGATTGCGGTTGACAATGCGCGCGCAGCTCCGTCATGAAGGCGACGTGACGCGTGCGCTCGCCGCCGCGCCGATCGCCTCGCTGGCGTTCGTCGCGATCCTGGCGCTGGCGGCGGTTGCGGTGCGTAACGGCTTGATTGGCCGACGACGCGTTGCGGCTTTGGGCCGGCGCCAGCACCGCCGCCGACGGCCAGGTGCCGATCGGGCCGGATCGTCGCGGCCTATCCGACGCTGCCGTTTCTCGACCACGACGCTGGTCGCGTGGCTCGCGCCGGCGGGTACGCCGGCGCCGGCTCTGGTGGCGGCCGGGCTGTCTCGCCGTCATCGCCGCCGTCTGCTTTCACGTGCATTCCGCAAAGCGCGGCTTGCCGAGATCGGTTGCCGGCGATCGCTCACGTTGTTGGTGGCATTTCATCCGGCGCTGTTGCGGGCCGTCGTTGCCGGGCCCGCCGACATGTTCCTCGCCGCGTTCCTGCTGATGTTGTGCCTGCGCGCTTTACGATCTGCGCGCCCGCAGCGGCACGTCGGAGGTGATGAGTGTCGGCCTCGCGCTGATGGCGCTCGCTTTCTCGCATCCGATGGGCGCGGCGTTCGCCTTTGCGGCCGTGCCGTTCCTGGCTTTCGCGGTCCGTCCGGTGCTGGTCGCAAACTCGGCGTTCAATGTGGTGATCGCGCTGATTTTCCCGACCGTCTTTGCGATCGCGGCCTTCAGCTACGTGTCGTGGATTTTTCCGGGCGACGGCTGGACGTTTCTTTGCCGCGCCGACCCAGAGCCTGTCGCTATGGACGGCGGCCGTGACGCGCGCCTGTTCGGCGACCGGTCCTGTCCGGTTTGCTCTGGCTCTATGCCAGCCTGGCGATGGCAGTGGCGCTGGTCGTCGGCGCGCCCGATCGCGGTGGTTATGCTGCGCTGTTGGTCGCCGGCGGCGGCCGCTCGTCGTTCCCGCCGCGGTGTTTGCCGGCATCGCGATCGCCGCGACGGCGATCAGCGTGCTGAGCGGCTTTTTCGGCGATCCGGCCGCGATCGTGGTTGCGGCGCCGGTATTGGCTGCGACGGTCGTGATCCGCGTACCGGTCGCGCGCGAACGTCTCGGCCTGACCATGGCGCTGCTTGCTCTGGCTGGTTCGGCGGCCTGGCCAGTCTCGCACTGGTCGATCCGATCACTGTCAATCATTTGCATGGCGCCGTCGGCGCGCGGCGGCGGCGAACGGATCGACGCGCTGACCGCCGGCGGGGCGGTCGCCGACACGACGGCGTGCTGGCCGACGTCGACAACGCGCCCGCGTTCGTGCTCGGGCGCGGCCGCGCGCGCGGAATTCTCGGGCCGCAAAGCGAGCCGTTCGCGCTCGCCATGCTGTTCGCCCGCATCGACACGCCCTTCGTCGCGGTCCCGGATCCGCAAAGCACGGCGGCGCCAACGATCGCCTCGACAAGGCGTTTCCGGCTTTGTTCCGCGAGGGCGCTGCCGGGTTATCGCGTCATATACCAAAACAATACTTGGCGATTGTTTGCTCGCACAAACGCGGCGTCGGCTCTCAAGAATTAATATTCACGCGGTACAATGGAGAGCAAGAAAAATATGAGTATAAATACGGAGGTGCCGATGCGGATACTTGTGATCGACGATTCGGAAGACTCCCGCGATCTCACCGAGGGCGCGCTGTTGTCCGCGGGCTATACCGACATCGTCACCGCGAGCTCCGGCTGGGAGGCGCTGAAGATTCTCGACGTCGGTCGCGCCACCGAGGAGAAGCCGACCGTCGACGTGGCGCTGCTCGACATCGTGATGCCGGAAATGGACGGCGTCGAAGCCTGCGCGCGCATCCGCAACGATCCGCGCTACGCCGATCTGCCGATCATCATGGTGACGTCGCTCGACGACATGAACTCATTGTCCAACGCCTTCGTGGCCGGCGCCACCGATTACGTCACCAAGCCGGTCAACCGCGTCGAACTGATCGCGCGCGTGCGCGCGGCGCTAAGGCTCAAGCAGGAGCTCGACCGCCGGCAGGCGCGCGAGCGGGAGCTTGCTGTCCTTTCTGTCGAATTGGGGCGATCGGCGCGCCGGCTTGTGGATCGACGAGACCACCGGCCTGTTCGTCGGCGAAGCGGCCGAGGCCTATCTCACGACCGCGTGCGGCTGCCGAGTCGGCGAGGAGATCTCGATCCTCGCGCTGATGCTCGACCGTTTCGACGTCTACAGCGCGGCCAATGGCGAAGCCGCCGCGCGAGGCGTGCTCGCCGAGGTGTCGCGCGCGGTGCGCCGGCTGGCGGCGACGATCGGCATCGTGGCGGCGTCCTATCGCAACGGCATGATCATTCTCGTCGCGCCTGAGCTCGGAACCAACGCGGCGCGCGAACTTGGCGAGACGTTGCGCGCGACGGTCGCGAAGCTGCACCTGCCGAATTCCGAAATCGGTCGTATCCGATTACGTCACCGCGAGCGTGGTGGCGGTCACCGGGCGGGTGAAGCGCGCGGTCGATCGCGTTCAGCTGCTGACCCAGGCGATTTCGCGGGTGCAGGATGCCGCCGCTGCCGGCGGCGATCGCGTCTTGGCGCTGACAGCTTAACATCGAACTGACGAGGTGACTGTTTTTCGGCAGTGATCGAGGGAGTGGGAAGACCAGAGGCACGCTGCGATCCCATCGCAGTCAACGCGGCGTCACTGGTATCGGGTGGGGTAAAGCGTGTTGAAGCGTTGCGTTGGTGCCGTGCTGCTGGTCATGGCTGCGCCGGCCGCGGCTTTCGCTGGCGCCTGGACTTTGCCGGAAGGCACCGGGCAGTGGCTGGCGAGCCTCACCGCCGCCACGGCGACGGACTATTTCGACAGTGGCGGGCTGGCATCGACGCCGCGCTACAACAAGGTCGAAGCGCAGCTGCTCGTCGAATACGGCCTCACCGACCGGCTGACCGCGATCGTCAATCCGGGATTGCAGCATATCGATATCGCCGCGCCGACCGACGCCCAGCGCACCGGTCTCGGTTACACCGAATTCGGCGCGCGTTATGGCTTTTACGAAGGCCAAAACTGGGTGCTGTCCGGCCAGGCGACACTGCGTCTGCCCGGCACCACCGACACCTCGAACCCGGCCGCCATCGGCTATACCGATGTCGAAGCCGATTTTCGCGCGCTGGTCGGGCACAATTTCATGCTCGGCGACATGCCGGCTTTTTTCGATCTGGAAGTGGCGCAGCGCGAGCGCAGCGCGCGGCTTGCCGAGCGAGTTTCGCGCCGACGCGACGTTCGGCGTGAAGGTGCTGCCGCAATGGCTGTTGCTGGCGCAGAGCTTCAATGTCATTTCCGAGGGCGCCGGCAATACGCTCTACGACGGCGGCAGCTATGAATATTACAAGCTGCAGCTCAGCGCGGTTTATTCGCTGACGCCGACCTGGTAGCTGCAGGGCGGCGGCTATACTACTTATGCCGGCCGCAATGCATTGCAGGAGAACGGACTGATCTTCGGCGTCTGGCACCAGTTCTAGAGAGCAGCTGCTTTCAGCCGCGGTCGCAGCTTTGTGTCCAGGCGCACAGCAGAACGCGTTCCGCCGGTTTGCCCTGCACGGTGAAATCGGTGTCGGTCAATCCGCCGGCATTGGGATCGGTGAACCAGCGCCAGATCAGGACGCCGCTGATCGTCGGACGATCGAGACGTCGAGCCAATCGGCGAGCACGTCGGCCTGAAGCGCCGGATCGGCCGCCGCCGCGCGCTCCTCCGCGCTTTCCCACGGTTTTGCCGCGGCGCCTGCGGCCGAGCGCAAGCCCGATCTCGCCGACCACGACCGGTTTTCTGTAGATCACGCGCCAGCATATCGAGACGGTCGGCGATCGCGCGCATCGCGGCGCGCCGATAATCGCGGTCGTCGTCGCCGCCGAGCGGCGGATAGAGCGAAACGCCGATGGCGTCGAGCCGGTCCCAGAACGGAACCGTCTCGGCTTCCTCGACATTATGCGCCACATAGAGCAGGCGGCCGGAAAAAGCCGCGCGCGTTTTGGCGATCAGGTCGTTCCATTCCGGCAGCTGCGTGGTTTGCGATAGTTCGGTGCCGATCGTCAGCGCTTCGGCTTTCTCCTCCTCGGCAATCTGTGCGATATGCGTGATCTCGTGCTGATAGTTCGCGAACCATTGCTGCCAGTCCGCTGCAGAATGCATGGCGATAGCGCCGGCCCAGCTTTGCGGCACCCAGACATGCGGCTTTACCAGGACGGCGAGGCCGAGCATGTGCGCATCGCGGATCGCGGCGCGCAGTTCGTCATCGTTCATGTCCTTGCCGCGGACAAGATCGGGACTGGCCGAGCTCGGTTGCCAAGGAACGGAATGACCGCGACCGCGGGGGCGCCGAGTTCCCTGGCCTTGGCAAGCGCCAGCTTTGCCGACGCGCTGCCGAACGGATGCCGCGGCAGTCGCAATGACGTTAAAGCCGTCGAGCCGCCGTTCCGGCATCGACTCGGAACGAACATTCATCCACGCGATTGCGCCCAAAATGACGACGCAAGCGAGGATCGGGCTCGTCCATGATGGCGGCCGCGTCGCCTTGCTCGTTGCCCATTGCAGCCATGAACCGATCGCGCGCATGTTCAGGTCCGCTTCGCCGCCTGCAGATGACCTTGCGTCTCCGAGGCGAGCGTCGTCGGATCGAACGGCTTTGAAATCACGCCTTGCGCGTATTTCGCTCATCCGAGTGTTCTGGCGACCGGCGCCGCGGAGCGCGTGCCCATCGCTAGTACTCTGCCGCCATAACCGGAACGGCGGGTTAATAAGAAAGTGAATCAAACAAGAATTCGATACGAGCAAACAGCTACGTAGATTACCTCATACGACCACGCACCGCGGCCGAGCGGGCTAACGACGCGGCTTTCCGGGACGGCTCCTTTTTGCTGCTTAGGCATCCGGGCCAACGCGGGCGTTCGTTCGGCCGTGACAGATTTGGCCGTCGGCGCAGCCGTTTGCTTGAGCGCCGCGGCATTCGTCCGGTTCGGACTGTGCGACATCGGGCCCCACCAGTTCGACAGCGTATCGTCGCCCCACACTTTCGGCCGTTGCGGCCGGTCTTGATGCCACGGCCGCGGCTCGAAATAGCCGAGTTCTTCATCGTGCATCTGATCCATTTCGCAGAAGAACTCGATCACCACGCCGTCGGGGTTTTGGTGATAGATCGCGATATTATGCCCGATGATGTGGCGCAACGGTCCCCAGCTGAGCTTGATATTGCTTTTGGCGAGAAGATCGCCGGCGCGCTTGATGTCCGACCAGTCGCGCACTTCGAAAGCGATGTGATGGATCGCGGTCTTGGCGTCGCGCAGGAAATTCACCGTGTGATGATCTCGGCTGCAGCGCAGGAAGGCAAAGAAATCACCGCGCCAATCCGACACCCGAAAACCCAGCATGTCGCAATAGAAATTCACCATGCCTTCCACGTCCGGGCAGGTGTAGGCGATGTGGCCGAATTTCAGCGGCATCACCCCGGTAAAGGTGACGTCGTCGTCGGGGACGAAATTGCAATCGGCAAAGATTTCGAGCGTGGTGCCTTTGGGATCCTTAAAGGTCACCGCCTCGCGAATACCGGGCGTGATGTCGCTCCGCCGCTCGCTTTTGATGCCGGCCTTTTTCAGCCGCGCGGCGATTTCGCCTGGATCGCTGCCCGGCGCGACCTGGAACGACAGCCGCGGCGCGTCGACGCTGCCGCCGCGCTCGAGCACGATCGCCTCAAGGCCGGATTTGGTGGCGAGAATGGCGCGGTCTTTCTCGCGCGCGACCAGGCTTAGGCCGACGATGCGCGTGAAATAATCGATCATCCGCTCGAGATCGGGAGTGATCAGCGTCGAATGGCCGGCGCGCTTGATCTGCAACATTGAGTTTCTCCCAAAAGCCTGACCGTCTAGGCCTCAACGCGCCGGCGCCGCTCGCTCTCGATTGCGCCGAGCTCGTGGGCCCGCACCGCGATCTTGAGTTCGCCGAGAACCGGGCTGGAGCGGCAGACGATGATGTCGCCCGGCTTCACCGGGCTCACGCCGTCCGGTGTGCCGGTGTAAACGAGATCGCCCGGATAAAGCGTGTAGAACTGCGAAGCGAATTCGATGAGACGCCGGCAATTGTAGATCAGCTGGCTGGTATTGTTTTTTTGCCGGACCTCGCCGTTGACCTCGATCATGATCGGCAGCGAGTCCGGATCCGGGATTTCGTCGGCCGTCACCATCCACGGGCCGAGCACCGCATAGCCGTCGACCGATTTGCGGAAGCTGCGGTCTTCGCGGCCGCGCACCGTCATGTCGAGGCCGAGGCAATAGCCCGCCACATAGTCGAGCGCCTTGGCCTGCGGAATATCGCTGCCGGCCTTGCCGATCACCATCACCAGCTCGACCTCGTGATCGTTGCGGCGGTCGGGGAACCGGAGCGGAATGCCTTCGGAGGGGCCGACGAGAGCGGAATTCGCCTTCAGGAACATTCCGGCTTCGATAATTTTCGACGATTGCGCAGACACGATCTGCGAGCCGGGCTGCTGCGAGGCCTTTCGCATCTCTTCGATATGGGCCTGGTAGTTGGTCGGCGCGCAGGACAATTTTGTCGGTCGCGCCACCGGCGCCAGCAGCTTGACTTCCGCGATCGGCTTGCCCGGCGCCTTGTCGGCCATGCGCTCGATGCGCTCGCGCCATTGCGGCAGCGCCGCGACGACGGCATCGCCTTTCATCGCGTAAGGCGACGACTTTCTGATTTCGGTTTGCGCCTCGGTGACGTCGTGCACCAGATCTTTGCGCACGACGCCCAATCGGTCGTCGTCGTAGCGGCAAAGCTTCATGTCCTACTCCTTGACCCGTCCCGCCTGTTGCAGCCGTTCGTTCATGCGAACAGTAGCAAGCAAAGGCAGGGCGGGCAAAGGCGTGCCGGCCAGCGATGTGCTCAATGCGTGCGTGCGCCGAACCCCGCAACGCTGCCGCCGGCGTAACCCGAGGTCTGTACTTGCGCGTAGCCGTTGCCGTTGGTGCTGGCTCCGGCATTCGATGCGGTGAAGGCCGACATCACGGCGCCGCCGCCATAGCCGATGCTGCCGGCAAGATTACTGAGACCGAGGCCGCCGGCGGTGGCCATCGATCCGGATTGGCTGGTGGCGAATCCAGTGCCACTCCCGTAGGAGTCCGACGTGCCCTGAGCGCTCGACCAGAGGCTGGTCGAGCCGCCGCCGGAAAATTGCTGAGCCATGGCGGGAGCCGAGATCAGCAAGGCTGGCGATAGCGACGATGCAACAAAGCGCTTTCATGGAGTGTCCTCTGCTGTCTGTTGGTATAGAGTTTGGAATCAGTTGACGTCCGAAGCCCGGTCAAACCACGCTTGCTGCTTGCGGCGAGATAGGGTCGCGATGGGCGTCGAACGGCGACATGCACCGGCGCATTCGAGTCCGGCGCGCTCGATGATCGAGCCGATGTAGACGGTGCGGGTAATGGATGCCGGCGGCTGCAAAGCCAGAGGCATCGTGAACGCGGCAGCGTCGCCGGCGCGCAAGGCAGTAATCGCGCGGTCGCTGCGTCGGCGACATGCTCGCCGCCGCTCTACGGGGACGGCTCGGGCAGGGCGAGCCGGCGACCGTCCATTGCCAGCAGCGACACGGTCGATCCTGGCACATCAGCGCCACCGCCGCCTTGTGAAGTCCGAAGGCGTAAAGCTGCCGCGCCAACAGACGGATCGTGCAGCCTTCGTCGACTTTGGTAGCGCCGAACGTGATACCGCCGCCCATCAGCGAAAGACCCCCGGACGCTGAGCCGAGACAGGTTTCGATGCCGGCCGCGGCAAGGCCGGGAGCCGCCACAGTCGGCGTCGTGACCAGGTGGGTGGTGGTATTCGCGGGGCTGCTGATATCGACCATCGACGAGGCCCCGGAGGTACTTCCGGTGGTCGTCTGGGCGTAGACTGGGGTAGCGATTGTCAGAATGAAGAACACAATCCACACACGCATGACGGAGCTTTCCGACTTAAAGTCACTCGATTACTTGTGCTCGACGATTTTCGCTTTTTACGTTTGATTAACTTATCAAAATGCCCACGCGGCTCTATTCGTAAAGTCGCTTAGTGGCCCGTGGAAAAAGTTAACTTAGGATAGTGTTAACTATATTTGGACGCGCTGCAGGTGCGCAGCGCCAGATAATTTCTTCTATTGAGAGAATAGCGCGCGCCATTACGCGGCGCTTTAGCGGGTCTCGCGGCCCGAGAATCCGAACGTCACCGTCGAAACGCAAAGAATGCTGACCGCGGCCGACAACAGAAAAACCATGCGCGGCTGGCCGTTATCCATCAGCATGCCGTAGACGATCGGAGCGATGCTGGCGCCGATATTAAAACCGGTCGAGACAAATCCGAAGACCAGCCCGTAGGCCGTCGGCGGCGTGACCGCGCGCACCAGCATGTCGCGCGAGGGATAGGTGATCGCCGAGGCAAAATCCGCTCATCCCCATGATCAGGATGAGCAAGGCTGAAGGAAAATTGAAAAAGCCGACCAGCGCGGTGACGATGCCGCCACAGTCAGGCCGGACGCCGCCACCACGGCGTGATGGCTGGTTCGTGCGGCGAGGAAGCCGCCGGCCAGCACGCCGACGGCGTTCATGGCGAGCAGGCCCGTCAGCGCAATGTTGGCGACGTCGGGCGGCGTCGCGTGCAGCGCGCCGAGCGCCACCACGAGGTAGGTATTGAGCCCGCCGCCCATGATCGACGTCAGAATGAAATAGCCGAGATTGAGCAGGATCGCCGGCGTCAGCAGAAGACGCCAGCCGGTATCGACGATATTGTTCTTGCGGGCACGGGCGGCGAGCTTTGGCGGCGTGCGCCGGATCGGCGGCGGCTCGGGCTGCGCGATCAGCGCCAAGAGAACGAGGAAGCCGAAAATCGCCGCGCCGATATAGGCGCCGCGCCAGCCGAACATGCTCTGCATGTAGAGCAGCGTCACCGGCGCGATGGCCGAGCCGACCATGCCGGCGAAGGTATGAAACGAAAAGACGTGGCTCAGCCGTTCCGACGGCGCGTGATGCGACAGCAGCGAATAGTCCGACGGGTGATAGACCGTATTGCCGAGCCCGGCGACGCCGTACATCGCGATGAAGACCCAATATGAGTCGACCATGCCGGCAACGGCAAAAGCGCCGCTGCTCAATGCCAGGCCGGCGATCAGCACGACGCGCGCCCCGATGCGGTCGACCAGAAATCCGACCGGCGTCTGCAGCAGGCCGGAGACGACGTTGAATACCGTCACCGCCAGCGCCAGCTCGGTATAGCTCACGTTGAAATCGTCGCGCACGAAGGCCATCAGCGGCGCCAGCATGAGCATGTAATAATGGCTCATCATGTGCGCGCCGCAGACGGCGGCAATGAGCCGCGACTCGGCAGGCCGGATCGAGCGGACGGAAATCGTTTGCGTCATTGCGGGCGGTTTGACTTCGCGGCTTGCAAGCGCCTGCCAGATGCGGAACGGCGTCAGCGGCATGTCGACATGGCGGATGCCATGGTCGGCGAGCGCGTCGATCACCGCGTTGATCGTCGAGGGCAGTCCGCCGGCGCAGCCCGCTTCGCCGCAGCCTTTGACGCCGAGCGGATTGGTCTTGGTCGGCACCGGATGCGTCCCGAGTGTGAAGAACGGCACGTCGGCCGCGCGCGGCATGGCGTAGTCCATGAACGAGCCGGTCAGCAACTGCCCGTCTTCGTCATACACGGTCTTTTCCATCAGCGCCTGGCCGATGCCCTGCACCACGCCGCCGTGGAGCTGGCCCGCGACGATCATCGGATTGACGACGACGCCGAAATCGTTGACGCAGGAATATTTGACCACATCGACAGTGCCGGTGTCCGGATCGACCTCGACTTCGGCGATGTGACAGCCGTTCGGGAAGGTCCACGCGCCCGGCCCATCGCTGACATGGATGACGTCGAGCGATTGCGGCGTTTCGGGCGGCAGATTGATCCCGCTGTGTATCCTGCGCGCCAGTTCCATGATCGAGATCGAGCGGTCGGTGCCGACAATGGTGAATTGGCCGCGCTCGAATGCGATATCGGATGCCGACGGCTTCGAGCACATAGCCGGCGAGCTGCTTGCCCTTCTCGATGACTTTTGCCGAGCCTTCGACGATCGCGGTGCCGCTGTGCATGATCGACTTCGAGCCGCCGGAGCCGCCGCCCACGACGATGCGGTCGCTGTCGCCCTGCACCAGCTTGATCTTGTCGAACGGAATGCCGAGCTGCTGGCTCAAGCACTTGCGCGAACGGCGTGGCATGGCCCATGCCGAAATCGAGCGTGCCGGTCGTCAGCGTCACGGTGCCGTCGGCGTTGAAGATGATGCCCGCGGATTCCTTGGCCGGCCCGGCGGTGACTTCAAGATAGGTGGTCATGCCGAGGCCGCGCAGCTTGCCGCGCTTGCTGCTCTCGCGCTTGCGCTTGGCGAAGCCCTTGCCGTCGGCAAGTTCGAGCGCCTGCTTGGTCAGCGCGGCGAAGTCGCCGCAGTCATAAGTCGCTGCCGACGCGGTCTTGACCGGAAATTCGCGCGTGCGGATCTGGTTGCGCCGGCGCAGCGCCAGGCGGTCGATGCCCATTTCGGCCGCGGCGGCGTCGACCAGCCGCTCCATGTAATAGTTGCCCTCGGGCCGGCCGGCGCCGCGATAGGCGGTGATCTGCGTGGTGTTGGTGAATACGCACTTGGTCGAGACTTCCATCAGCGGCGTGCGATACATGCCCTGCATGTTTTTCACCGCATTGGCCGTGGCCATGAATGGGCCGAACGGCGAGAGGAACGCGCCGACATTGGCAAAGCTCGTAAGCCGCACGGCGAGGAACGTGCCTTCGGCATCGAGCGCGAGCTCGGCGATCATATCGGCGTCGCGGCCGTGGCCGTCGGAAACGAAGCTGCCCGAACGCTCGTCGGTCCATTTCACCGGGCGGCCGAGCGCGCGCGCGGCATGCAGGAGGCAAATGTATTCCGGAAACACCATCGCCTTCATGCCGAACGAACCGCCGACCTGGCCGGTCAGGACGCGCACGTCCTTGACATCGACGCCCATGCGCGTCGGCGAGGTTGGCGCGCATGCCGAATACGCCCTGCGAGCAGACGTGAAGCGTGAAGCGATTGTCCTCGTATTCGCCGACCGCCGCGCGCGGCTCCATGCGGATTGACGACGAGCGCGGCTGTTGACGATGCTTCAGCCGTGTGACATGCGCCGCTTTGGCGAAAGCGGCTTTGACCGCCTCGGTGTCGCCGTAGTGAAAGTCGAGCGCGACATTGTCCGGCACGTCGTCGTAAATCAGCGGCGCGCCCGCGCTGGGCGGCGGCTTCCGCCGTAGTAACGAATCGGCAGCGGCTCGATATCGACGGTGACCGCTTCGGCCGCATCTTTCGCCTGCGCGACGGTTTCGGCGACAACGCAGGCGACCGGGTCGCCGACATAGCGCACCTTGCCGATCGCCAGCGCTTCGCGGCGCGGCTTGTGCAACGGCGTGCCGTCGCGATTGGTGCAACGCGACAACGCATTTGAGCGCGCCGTAGCCTTTCAGTTCGGCGCTGCTGTAGACGCCGAGCACGCCCGGCATTTTCCGCGCCGGCTCCATGTCGATCGATCGGATCGTGCCGTGCGCGACGGAACTGCGCACCATGACCATATAGGCCTGGCCGGGCAGGCTGACGTCGTCGGTATAATGGCCCATGCCGCGCAACAGCATCGGGTCCTCGATGCGCGGCACCGACTGCCCGACGGCAAATTTCGCGGTTGCCAGTTCTTCGGCCGTTAATCCGTCCGCCCGGCTTTGGCGGACTGCTGCAAATTCATGACGATTCAATCCCGTAACGCTTTGTCGCGGTGATAATGGACTTGCCAGACCGCGGCAACTGGGCGCGGAACATGGCTCATAGGCGGACCAAGGCACAGTCGGCACGTATTGCCCTGGGCCTGCCCCTGTTACAGTTTCCCGATTTAGGCTTGAACAATAGACCGCGGCCGTCGAGCCAGAGGGCTCCGGCGCGGCAGGAAGGCATTGGATGGACGACGAGGCCCCGCCGCGGGCGGCCTCGACGCCAATGGGGCCTCGCGCAATAGGTCTGCGCGGGGTGCTCGCTGGGGTCGCCGAACGCCGTATGGCATTCGTCGCGATGGTCATCGCGAGGAGTGGCGCGCGCCCGTCCAGCCGCAACTCGGCGCGACCTATGCCGCGCTCGATCTCGGCACCAATAATTGCCGGCTCCTGGTCGCGCGGCCGACCGCCGACGGGGTTCCGCGTCGTCGACGCGTTCTCCCGCATCATCCGCCTCGGCGAAGGCGTCGCCGCGTCGCGCCGCATCAGCGAGGCAGCGATCGCGCGCGCGGTCGAGGCGCTCGCGGTCTGTCGCGACAAGATGCGCGCACGAGGCGTGATGCGCGCCCGGCTGATCGCGACCGAGGCTTGCCGCGCCGCCGAGAACGGCGAGGAATTCCGCAGCCGCGTCGCCAGGGAGGCCGGCCTCGAACTGGAAATCATCGATTCCGCGACCGAGGCGCGGCTCGCGGCGACCGGCTGCACCGAACTGTTCGATCCGGCGGCGATCGAGCGTCATCCTGTTCGATATCGGCGGCGGCTCGTCGGAATTGGTGCGGCTTAATCGGCGGCCGGGAAACGGCCGGCGCGGCCCGCCGACGCCCGATATCGTCGGCTGGGCCTCGCTGCCGGTCGGCGTCGTCACGCTCGCCGAGCGCTACGGCGGCAAAATCGTATCGCCCGACGATCTATGACGCGATGGTGGACGAGGTCGCCGCTTTCGTCGACAAGTTCGCGGCCGATCACCGCGACCTCGACGGTTTCCACACGCTCGGCACTTCGGGCACGGTGACGACGATCGCCGGCGTCTATTTGCGGCTGCGCCGTTACGATCGCCGGCGCGTCGACGGCTGCTGGCTGTCCGACGACGAAATCTCGCGCGTGGTCGCCGAACTGATGGCGATGAGTTTTGACGAGCGCGCCGCCAATCCCTGCATCGGCGCCGAGCGCGCCGATCTGGTGCTTGCCGGCTGCGCCATCCTCGATGCCATCCGCCGCGCCTTTCCGTCGCCGCGGCTGCGCGTCGCCGACCGCGGCCTGCGCGAAGGCATGCTGGTCGAGATGATGCGCGAGGACGGCGTCTGGGGAGACCGAAGCGCTGAGCAAGATATGGCGAGGCTCAAGGACGAGAAACGCCGCACGCTGTCGTCGCGCACCTGGCTCGAGCGCCAGCTCAGCGATCCCTATGTGGCGCGCGCCAAGCGCGAAGGGCTTGCGCTCGCGCGCCGCCTACAAGCTCGCCGAAATCGACGACAAATATAAGGTGCTCAAAGCCCGGCGCGCGCGTGGTCGATCTCGGCGCCGCGCCCGGCGGCTGGAGCGAGATCGCGGCGCGGCGGCGTTGGCGCGGCAAGAAGGGCGCGTGATCGCGCTCGATATTCTCGACATGAAACCGATTCCCGGCGTCGAATTCCTGCAAGCTCGATTTTCTCGACGGAGCGGCGCCCGAGCGGCTCAAGGCAGTGCTCGGCGGCAAGGCCGATGTCGTGCTCTCCGACATGGCGGCGAACGCGACCGGCCATCGCAAGACCGATCACCTGCGCATCATGGCGCTGGCCGAAGCCGCCGCGGCGTTCGCGCGCGAAGTGCTCGCCGCCGGCGGCGCGTTCCTCTGCAAGGTGCTGCAAGGCGGCACCGAAGCGGCGTTGCTCGCCGAGCTCAAGCGCGATTTCGAAAGCGTCAAGCACGTCAAGCCGCCGGCGAGCCGCACCGATTCCGCGGAGCTTTATCTGTTGGCGCGGGGATTTCGCGGCTAAGACGGCTTCGCCTAGCGCGCTTTGCGCGGGCGCCAGCGCCTCTCTCCGCCCCGAGAGCTCCGACACCGGCGTCGGGGGGCAGGCGATAGAAGATCAAAGCGGCGCTGGCCGCGAGCAACGACGACGAAGAGGAACGCCGGCGGAAAATCGTTCACCGCCCATCGTCGTCGAATGTTTCAGCCGCAGCGTGATCTCGACGGCCAGCGCGCCGACGGCGACGCCGGTCGACAGCGACAATTGCTGCGCGGCGGCGACCATCGCCGTGGCGCGGCTCATCTTCGGCGGATCGATCTCGGCATAAGCGATGGTGTTGATGCTGGTGAATTGCAGCGAGCGGAAAAAGCCGCCGGACAAGCAGGATCGCGATCATGGCGGCATAGGGCATGCCGTGCACGAAAGTGGCGCAGGCGGCGAGAAAGGCGCTCGAGATCAGCGCGTTGTAGAGCAGCACGTTGCGATAGCCGAAGCGGTTGAGCACGCTGGCGACCGCGGCCTTCATGAACATCGAGCCGAGCGCGGTGGTAAAAGTGATGAGGCCGGACTGAAACGGGGTCAGGTCGAAGCCGATCTGCAGCAACAGCGGCAGCAGGAACGGCAGCGCGCCGATGCCGAGCCGGAACAGAAAGCCGCCGATAGATGCTGGCGCGGAAGGTCGGCAGCTTGAGCAGCGACAGATCGAGGATCGGCGCCGGCGTGCGCTTGGCGTGGATCACATAGGCCACGGCCGACAGCGCGCCGACCGCAAGCAGCGCCGCGACGACGCCGGTCGGCAAGAAATCGAGCCCCATCGCTGAAAGGCCGAAGGCCAGGCCGGCAATGGCGAGGCCGGACAGGACAAAGCCGACATAGTCGAACGGGTCGCGGCCGCTCGACATGCACATTGGCGATAAAGCGCGACGCCAGCGCGATGCCGACGAGGCCGATCGGCACGTTGATCAGAAAAATCCAGTGCCAGGAAAAATAGGTGGTGATGAAGCCGCCGAGCGGCGGGCCGCAGATCGGGCCGATCAGCGCCGGCATGGTCACGAGCGACATGGCATTGACGAGATTCTTCTTGTCGATGCTGCGCACCATGATGAGGCGGCCGACCGGCGTCATCATCGCGCCGCCCATGCCCTGGACGATGCGGGCGAGCACGAATTGTTCGCAGCGAATGCGAGGCGGCGCAGCCGATCGAGCCGAGCACGAATACGCCGATGGCGGTGCGGAACACGTTGCGCGCGCCGAGGCGGTCGGCGGTCCAGCCGCTCGCCGGAATGAAGATCGCAAGCGACAAGAGGTAGGACGTGACCGCGAGCTTCAACGCCAGCGGATTGGTGCCGAGCGCGCGCGCAATCGCCGGCAGCGAAGTCGCGATCACCGTCGAGTCCATGTTTTCCATGAACAGGGCGGTGGCGACGATCAGCGGTACGATGCGATCGTAGGGAGGCGTTTCTTCCATGCGCGGCTATCGGTTGGCTGGCGCGCCCCGGCTTGCGGCGCGCCCGTCGATATCATGCCAGCCGCTTGGCCGCTTCCTCGACCATGCTCAGGTCGGAATATTTTTTCACGTCGATATCGTCTTTGAGGAATCCGACCGCTTTTGGAGCTGCAGGTTGCTCTGCAGCGCGCTCAAGATTCGGCATGCCGTTCGGGTCGCGATATTGATCCTTGCCGGTAAAGGCCCAATCCATGCGCGCCGGCGGCGCCTTGTTGAGCCGCGCGACGATGGCGACCGCTTCTTCGTGATTTTTCGGATCGGTGTACCAGCGGATGGCGCGCACGGTGTCTTCGAGAAAATCGACCAGCGCCGCGCGGTTCTGCTGGATAAGCGGCGTGCGCGCGGTCCACATCGTCAGCTGCGTGATGCCGAAGGCGTCCTTCTGCGTGAACAGGCTGTGCGCCATGGCTTGCAGATCGGGATCGAGCGAGAACGGCGGCACCGCGCTGATCAGGTCGGCTTTTTTCTCCGCCAGCATCGCGCGCATCGCGGGGAAGGGCGCTTCGACGATGGTGTAGTCGCGGTTGGCTTCGAGCCCGCTGCGGCGCAGCATGGCGCGCATGGCGATGTCGACGGCGCTGCCGATGACGTTGGTGGCGAGCACCTTGCCCTTGAGGTCGGCGACGGTTTTTACCGGCCCGTCCTTGAGCACCATGAATTGGTTGGTGCCGTGGCCCGCCACGCCGTCCTGGATCTCGTCGCGGATGACGCGCAGGTCGTCCATATGCGCGTTCTGGATGGCGAGGCCGAATGACGAGAAGGCGAGCGGCCCGATATCGAGTTCGCCGGCGGCGAGCGCGGTGATCACCGGCGGGGTGCCTTCGAAGCGGGTCGCCTCGGCGACGTAGGATTGGCCGAAATGCTTGAGGATGTCCTTTTTCTCCAGCACCAGCGGCGCGAGCGAGGCCGGCACCACCACCCAGCCGACAGCGGATTTTGACCGGCGCGGCCTGGGCGATGCTGGGCGGCCGCGCGAGCGCCGCGCCGCGCGGCAATGCCGCCGAGGCTGAATTGACGACGATCGATCCACTTTTTCACAGCGATTCCTCCGGCTTTCCGCCCCTGTTATCGGTCTGGGGCCTATCAATTGCGGTCAAGGCGTGCTATCCACCGCCGCCAACCCAAAAGCGGGCCATCGAGCCGGGCGAGGGACTTCCGTTCCACTCGTCCGCGAGGCGTTACCCCGATGCGACTGGCCCGCGATATCGGGCCATGCGGAGTTGGCAATGGCAGCGATTTCAAGAGACCTACCGCGCGAAGCATACACCTTCGACGACGTACTGTTGAAGCCGGGGCTGTCCGACGTCTTGCCGTCGGACGTCGATATCCGCTCGCGCATCACGCCCAGTATCCTGCTCAATATCCCGATCGTCGCCTCGGCCATGGATACCGTGACCGAAGCGAATATGGCGATCGCCATGGCGCAGGCCGGCGGCATCGGCGTCATTCACCGCAATCTCGAACCCGACGTCCAGGCCGCGCAGGTGCGCCAGGTGAAGAAATTCGAATCCGGCATGGTGGTGAATCCCGTCACCATCCATCCCGAAGCGACGCTCGCCGACGCGCTTGGCGCTGATGCAGGAGCATCACATTTCCGGCATCCCGGTGGTCGAGGGCGGCGGCAACGGCCAGCAAGGCAAAGGTCCCGGCAAGCTCGTCGGCATTCTCACCAACCGCGACGTGCGCTTTGCCACCGACAAGCGGCAAAAAGTCTCCGAGCTGATGACCAAGGATCGGCTCGTCACCGTGCGCGAAAGCGTCGACCAGGAGGAGGCCAAGCGGCTCCTGCATCAGCATCGCATCGAGAAGCTTCTGGTCGTCGACGGCGATTATCGCTGCGTCGGCCTCATTACCGTGAAGGACATCGAAAAGGCGGTGGCCAATCCCAACGCCTGCAAGGACGAGCAGGGCCGGCTGCGCGTCGCCGCCGCCACCTCGGTCGGCGAGGCCGGCTATGCGCGCAGCGAGAGCCTGATCGAAGCCGGCGTCGATCTCGTCGTCGTCGATACCGCGCACGGCCATTCGCAGGCGCGTGCTCGACACCGTGACCCGCATCAAGCGCATGTCGAACGCGGTGCAGGTGGTCGCCGGCAATATCGCCACCGCCGAAGGCGCCAAGGCTCTGATCGATGCCGGCGCCGACTCGATCAAGGTCGGCATCGGACCCGGCTCGATCTGCACCACGCGCATCGTCGCCGGCGTCGGCGTGCCGCAGCTCACCGCGATCATGGACGCGGTCGAGGTGGCGAACGGACCAACACGCCGGTGATCGCCGACGGCGGCATCAAATATTCCGGCGATCTCGCCAAGGCGCTCGCCGCCGGCGCCGACTGCGCCATGATCGGCTCATTGCTCGCCGGCACCGACGAGACGCCGGGCGACGTGTTTCTCTACCAGGGCCGCTCCTACAAGACCTATCGCGGCATGGGCTCGGTCGGCGCCATGGCGCGCGGCTCCGCCGACCGTTATTTCCAGCAGGAGATCAAGGACACGCTCAAGCTCGTGCCCGAAGGCGTCGAGGGGCAGGTGGGCTATAAGGGGCCGGTCGCCAATGTGGTGCATCAGCTCGTCGGCGGATTGCGCGCGGCGATGGGCTATGTCGGCGCCAAGGATCTCGCCGAGTTCCACGACAAGGCCGAATTCGTGCGCATCTCCGGCGCCGGCTTGCGCGAAAGCCACGTGCACGACGTCACCATCACGCGCGAGAGCCCGAATTATCCGGGCCGGGAATAGATGACAGCCGCGACCGACCCGTTCGCGAAAATACGCACCGCGACCAACGCCCATCGCGCGCGGCACGGCTGCAACGCCTATCCGTACGACAACGGTCCGCTGTTGGCGGCGCTGGCGGGCGCGGCCAATGCGCGGCGCATTTTGGAATTGGGAACGGCGCTCGGCTACACGGCTCTGTCGTTCGCTTCGGGCGCGCCCGATGCGACGGTCGATACCGTCGAGCGCGATCCGGAGCATGTGCAGATCGCCCGCGACAATATCGCGGCGGCCGGGATGGATCATCGCATCACCGTGCATGAAGGCGATTTCGCCGCGGTGCTGCCGACGCTCGATCCCGGCTACGACGTCGCCTTCTTCGATGGCGGCACGCCGTTGCCGGCGCTGCACAAGACGTTGCGTGCACTCTTGCGCACCGGCGGCACGCTGATCACCGCCAATCTCAATCACGGCGGCACCGCCGACGCCGTGCGCAAGGCGCTGTTCGACGGCAAATCGTGGCGCAGCGCGCTGGTCGACGAGGACGGCGAGACCGCGATCAGCGTCAAGCGTTAGCAAGGCGACAAGCCCGGGGGCACTGATGAGTACACAAGCGATCTTGTTGCCGCTGTTCGTCGAAGTGATCCTCACCTTTTTGCTGCTGGTTTGGCTGGCGCCGTTTGCGCACGCGGGATTTCAGCGGCGGCGCCGTGCGGCCAGCAGGACGATCGCGCTGCGCGAGCCGAACTGGTCGAAGCGCACCTTGCAGTTCGGCTTTGCGTTTTCAGCAATCAGTTCGAAATTCCGGTCCTGTTCTATGTGCTGACCATACTCGCCTATGTCACGCACCTCGCCGGGGTGATCTTCGTCGTGCTGGCCTGGATATTCGTGATCTTCCGCCTGCTTCACGCCTATGTGCACGTGACCAGCAACAACGTGCGGCTGCGCGGCATATTGTACGCGCGTTGCGGTGGTGGCGCTCGCCGTCAACTGGGCGATCTACATTTTCGAAGTCTTGACGCTGCCGCGGCCGATCTGAGGACACACCATGCCGCTCGATCTTTGCCATCCGACCGCTCCGCACAAGAAACTGAGACTGCCGGAATGGTACGTCTCCAGCCTGATGATGGATCGCGCGCTCGACGCGATCTGCCGGCGCGTGAAAAAATTCGACCGCAAGCACGATATTCCCTATCTTGCCGGCTATAGCCTCGACGGCAAGACCATCTATATCGACCGCCACATGCCGCGAATCTTCAAATTCCGCGGCCGCACGATCGACACCGACCGCTTCCTCATCCTGCATGAAGAGGTCGAAAAGACGCTGATCGACCAGCTCGGCCTGCATTATCTCCACGCCCACCAGATCGCGACCCGCGCCGAGGAAGCGGCCGTCCGCGCCGCCGGCGTCGAATGGCGCGCTTACGATCGGTTCATGCAAAAGCACGTCAAAAGCATCGGCGACGAGCGGCTGACAAAAGTGCCGAAGGATCTCGATCTCAAGCCCTATCGCGACGAGCACGACGACGATTTGTTGCGGCGCATGCTGGCGAGCGTCAACGCCGGCAAATGTCCCAAAGGCATTCATGTCCAGGATTTGGCCGAGGCGATCGCAGGAATTGCGCAAGGGCGTGCGGCGGCATGAGACGCCCGGCGCGCGGCGTGCCGCCGCCATCACAGCGCAAGATGAAATAGCGTGACCTCCGATCGCGGCATGACCCCGCCGTCTTTCCGCAGCCATCGAGGTTTTTGCCGATATCGAAGCGCGGCGGCGGCCGGCGGCCGATGCGCTCAAGGATTGGGGCCTGTCGCATCGCTTTGCCGGCTCCGGCGACCGCGCCGCGATTGCCGGCCTGGTCTACGACGCGCTGCGCCGCAAAGCGTCGTCCGCCTGGCTCATGGGCGAGGCGAGCCCGCGCGCGGTGCTGATCGGCATGCTGCATCGCGAGCGCGGGCTCGATGTCGCGGCGATCGCGGCGCTGTGCAACGGCGCGCGCTACGCGCCCGCGCCGTTGACGGCAGCGGAGACGGCGGCGCTTAGCGGCACGCTCGCCGGCGCGCCGGCCCATGTCGCGGGCGACTATCCGGAATGGCTCGATCCCTATCTGGCGCGGGTCTTCGGTGACGAACGCGCCGCGGAAGGCGCCGCGCTCGCCAGCCGCGCGCCGCTCGATATGCGGGTCAATACGCTTCTCGGCACGCGCGAGGACGTGCTGCCGAAGCTTGCGCATCTTGGCGCCGAGCCGACGCGATGGTCGCCGGTCGGGCTTCGCATTCGGCTCGCGGCGGAAGCCAAAAGCCCGGCGATTCATGCCGAGCCGCCGTTACCTCAAGGGCCGCATCGAAATCCAGGACGAGGGCTCGCAGCTTGCCGCACTGCTCGCCGGCGCCAAGCCCGGCGAGCAGGTCGTCGATCTTTGCGCCGGCGCCGGCGGCAAGACGCTGGCGCTCGCCGCGGCGATGGAGAACCGCGGCCAGATCTATGCGACCGACACCGACAAGCGCCGGCTGGTGGCGATCCACGAGCGCCTCGCGCGGGCCGGCGCGCGCAATGTCCAGGTTCGCACGCCGAAGAGCGTCGGCAACGAGTTGGCCGATCTCGCCGGCCGCGCCGACCTGGTGCTGATCGACGCGCCGTGCACCGGCACCGGCACCTGGCGCCGCAATCCGGACGCCAAATGGCGCATCCGGCCGGGCGCACTGGCCGAACGCGTCAAGCAGCAGGATGCCGCGCTCGAACGCGCGGTCGCGCTGGTCAAGCCGGGCGGCCGCATCGCCTACATCACCTGTTCGGTGCTCGCCGAAGAGAACGGCGACCAGGTCCGCGCCTTTATCGCCCGCCACGGCGATTTTTCCGTGGAAAAGCCTGCCAGCGTCATCAACGCCCTGGGCGAGCGCGCCTATCTTTTTGGCCGTGCGGCGCTTATCTCGGACGAAGGTTTGCTGATGACGCCGCGGCGGACCGATACCGACGGATTTTTCGTCAGCCTGCTGCGGCATTCCGCATGAGGTGGCCGCCACCAAAGCCGTCATGACACAGCAAGAATTCGCAATCCCACGACAAGATTCTCATCGTCGATTTCGGCTCGCAGGTGACGCAGCTCATCGCCCGGCGCGTGCGCGAGGAGAAGGTCTATTGCGAGATCGTGCCGTTCCAGAAAGCCGAAAGCGCGTTCCGCGCGATGCGGCCGAAAGGCGTGATTCTGTCCGGCGGCCCCGCTTCGGTGCTCGACAAGGACGCGCCGCTGGCGCCGCTGGCGATCTACCAGGCCGGCGTGCCGGTGCTCGGCATCTGCTACGGCGAGCAGGCCATGGCGGCGCAGCTCGGCGGCAAGGTCGAGGCCGGCCATCATCGCGAATTCGGCCGCGCCGAGGTCGAGGTGACGACGCCGTCGCGCGCTGACCGACGGCGTCTGGGAGGTCGGCCAGAAATATCCGGTGTGGATGAGCCACGGCGACCGCGTCACCAAGCTGCCGGACGGCTTTGTCGCCGCCGGCACCTCGGCCAACGCGCCGATCGCCATGATCGCCGACGACAAGCGCAAATTCTACGCCACGCAATTCCATCTCGAAGTCATGCACACGCCGCACGGCGCCGCGCTCCTGCGCAATTTCGTGCGCAAGATCGCGGGCTGCGCCGGCGACTGGACCATGCGCGCGTTCAAGCTGGAAGCGATCGAGAAGATCCGCCGCCAGGTCGGCAAGGGCAAAGTGATCTGCGGACTGTCCGGCGGCGTCGATTCCGCGGTCGCCGCCGTGCTCATCCACGAGGCGATCGGCGAGCAGCTCACTTGCGTGTTCGTCGATCACGGGCTGCTGCGCCTCGGCGAGGCGGAAAACGTCGTGGCGCTGTTTCGGCGGCCACTACAACATTCCGCTGGTCCATGTCGAGGCCGCCGATACTTTCCTCAAGGCGCTCGAAGGCGTCGACGACCCGGAGCAGAAGCGCAAGACCATCGGCAAATTGTTCATCGACGTGTTCGAAGCCGAAGCGAAGAAGATCGGCGGCGCGGAATTTCTGGCGCAGGGCACGCTCTATCCCGACGTGATCGAGAGCGTGTCGTTCACCGGCGGCCCGTCGGTGACCATCAAATCGCACCACAATGTCGGCGGCCTGCCCGAGCGCATGAACATGAAGCTCGTCGAGCCGTTGCGCGAATTGTTCAAGGACGAGGTGCGCGCGCTCGGCCGCGAGCTCGGCCTGCCCGACGCCTTCGTCGGCCGCCATCCGTTTCCCGGTCCCGGCCTCGCCATCCGCTGCCCCGGCGCCATCACCCGCGAAAAGCTCGATATCCTGCGGCTCGCCGACAACGTCTTCATCGAGGAAATCCGCCGCGCCGGCCTCTACGACGATATCTGGCAGGCCTTCGCGGTGCTGTTGCCGGTGCGCACCGTCGGCGTCATGGGCGATTTCCGCACCTACGATTTCGTCGTCGGCCTGCGCGCGGTGACCTCGACCGACGGCATGACCGCGGATTTCTATCCGTTCGACATGACGTTTATCGGCGCGGTCGCGACCCGCATCATCAACGAGGTCAAGGGCGTCAACCGCGTGGTCTACGACGTGACGAGCAAGCCGCCGGGGACGATTGAGTGGGAGTGAATGGAGAAACGACGGATGTCGCAGGACGCAGCTAAGATCATAATGGATGTCGTCATAAGAAACGCCGCAGAGCAGGATGCTGCTCTCATAAAAATCCAGTCATTGTGTACCGACAGATGAGTTTAACGAATACCGCCGAATGATCGGAAGATCGATGGGAGCCATTGTCTAACGGAGATCATAAATCCAATTATCGACAAAATATCCTGCGCTGAAACCGCTTCAGATAAGATAGGTCAGCGTGAGTTGAGGTCATTCGTCTGAACTGTGATGCGCGGCCAATTCGTTGCACCAGAAGCGTATTCGGCAATAAAATCGGCGACGGTAGCACAATGCCCATCACCATCTACGGCATCAAGAACTGCGACACGATGAAGAAGGCGCGCGCCTGGCTCGACAAGCACGGCGTCGATTACGCGTTTCACGATTACAAGACCGCCGGCATCGAGCGCGAGCGGCTGGAGCGGTGGGAGAAGAAGGTCGGCTGGGAGACCTTGCTCAATCGCGCCGGCACCACGTTCCGCAAGCTGCCCGACAAGGACAAGGCCGGCCTCAATGCCAAGAAGGCGATGGCGCTGATGCTGGCGCAGCCGTCGATGATCAAGCGGCCGGTGCTCGATCTCGGCGGCGGCAAATTGCTGGTCGGATTCGCGCCGGAACTTTATGCCAAATCGGTGAGCACGCGCGCTTAAGCGCGTATTGGCGGGCAATTAGTTTCGCGCGCATCGTCGCACGTGGCAAAGTTCCATGGCCACAGTTCGCGGCGAAAATCGCGCGCGCGCGGAACTCGCCGCAGTTTCACAATTGTTAACGGCAAATCGACGGCCACTTTGCTGCCACCAATCGACCACGCTTTGCCCGGCAAGCGTGCGGCTCTCTCTACCGCGCGGCGGCGGGCAAAATCTCGCTCGGTCGTCGGGGACTGAATTTGCGACGTGAACTCGGGGGCGAGTATCTGTGAGGCTGGAGGTTAATATGAAATTGCGTGCGTTCGTTGGCGGCTTCACGCTGGCCGCCGGCACTGTCGCCTGCGTGTGTTCCGTGCAAGCCGCCGATCTGCCGATGCGCCCCGCGCCGGCGCCCGTGGCGCCGGTCGCCTATGCGCCGCCGGTCTACAACTGGAGCGGCTTCTACATCGGCGGCCATATCGGCGGCGGCTTCGAAAATTCGTACTGGACCAATCCGGTCACTGGCGCCAACGACAGCTTCAGCGACAGCGGCTTTCTCGGCGGCGCGCAGGTCGGCGCCAACACGCAGTTCAATTGGCTCGTGCTCGGCCTCGAAGGCGACTTCAGCTGGACGAGCTTGATCAAGGGCACCAGCACCGATGCGCTTGGCAACATCATGACCACCAGCCCGCAATGGACCTCGACGGTGACCGGCCGCATCGGCGCGGCGTTCGACCGTCTGCTGGTCTACGGCAAAGGCGGCCTTGCCCTTGCCGAGGACGAAAGCACCTTCACCCCGGTCGGAGGCGCCACCATTACGGACGACATGATCCGGACCGGCTGGACCGCCGGCGCCGGCCTCGAATATGCGCTCACCGACAATTGGGCGTTGCGCGCCGAATACGACTATCTCGGCTTCGGCACGAAGCAGCTGAACTTCGGCGCCGCTGGCGTCGACCAACGCCGATCTCAACGTCCAGGAAGTGAAAGCCGGCTTCGATTACAAGTTCGGACCGTAAGCGCAATCTGTAGGCAAAAAGGCGGTTGCAAAGTTGCGAGCGGCGAACGGCGATAAAGCGTCTCCGTTCGCCGCTCTCTTCGTCATTGAATCTTGATCTTGGCCGCCTCGATCACCGGCGTCCAGCGTGCGATGTCGGCGTCGATGCGGGCGCGGAATTCGGCCGGCGTGTCGGGGATCGGCTCCATCAATTGCGTCGTCAGCTTTTCGCGGATCGCGCGCGTGTTGATCGCTTCGCTGACCAGCGCGCGGATGCGCTCGACCGTGTCGTCGGGCAGTCCGGCCGGCGCGATAAGACCCATCCAGGCATCGGCTTCGACGTCGATGCCGGCTTCCTTCAGCGTCGGGATATCGGGCAGCAGCGCCGAGCGATTGGCGGTCGTGACGGCGAGGATTTTCACCTTGCCGGAGCCGAGCTGCGGCACGACCGAGATCGCCGGCAGGCACACCATCTGCACGTCATTGCGGATCAGCGCCGTCATCGCCTGCGGCGACGAGGAATAGGGGACATGCACGAGCTGCGTGCCGCTTTTGAGCGCGATCGCCTCCATGGCGAGCTGCGACAGCGAACCGGTGCCGATCGAGCCGTAGGTGTATTTGCCGGGATTGCGCGTGATCAGATCGACCAGTTCCCGCGTCGTGTTCACGCCGAGGCTGGTATTGACCGCAAGCGCGCTCGGCTGGGTCACCAGCATGGTGATGAGCGCGAGATCCTTCTTCGGATCGTAGGGCAGATTGGCGAACAGCAGCGTGTTGATGGCGAGCGGGCCGCCGATGCTGACGCCGATGGTCGAGCCGTCCGGCGCGGCCTTGGCGACGGCATCGGTGCCGGTATTGCCGCTGGCGCCCGGCTTGTTCTCGACGATGAAGGGCTGACTGAGTTTGTCGTGCAGATAATCGGCGATCAGGCGGGCCACGAGATCGGGCGTCGCGCCGGCCGCAAACGGCACGACGATGCGCACCGGCGTGCGTCGGCCATTCCTGTGCGGTCGCCGAAGCGTGCCGAACAGGATGGCCAATGCCGCCAAGACGCCTCGCTTCATCGCACGCTTCCATCGACTTTCCTCTGCGTTTCCTAGCCGCTGCGTAAGACGTATCATGCGCGGCGAGCGAATTGGCGAAGCGGAGAGGAGATCGTGCGCGCCACGACGAAATTGAGGACATTGTTGACTTCGGGCCGCATCGCGGTCGCGCCGGGCGCGTTCGACGGGCTGTCGGCGCGGCTGGTCGAGCAGGCGGGATTTCCGGCGATTTATGCCAGCGGCGGCGCCATCGCGCGCTCGGCCGGCGTGCCGGATCTCGGGCTGCTCTCCATGAGCGCGATCGTCGACCGGCTGGCGTCGATGGTGGATGTCGTTGCGGTGCCGATCATCGCCGACGCCGATACCGGTTACGGCAACGCGCTCAATGCCCAGGCCGCCGCGCGCGCCTTCGAGCGCGCCGGCGTCGCCGCGTTTCATCTCGAGGACCAGACCTTCCCGAAGAAATGCGGCCATTACGACGACAAGAGCCTCGTGCCGGCGGCCGAGATGGTGCAGAAGCTCAAAGCCGTGCGCGATGCATTGCACGATCCCGACTTTGTCGTGATCGCGCGAACCGACGCGATCGCGGTCGAAGGCTTCGCCGCCGCCATCGATCGCGCCTCGGCCTATCATCGAGGCCGGCGCCGACATGATTTTCGTCGAAGCGCCGACCTCGGAAGCTGAGATCGCCGAGATCGCCAAGCGTCTGCCGGGCTGGAAGCTCATCAACATGTTCGAGGGCGGCAAGACGCCGCTCTTGCCGGTGCCGCGGCTGGAAGCATTCGGCTATCACCTCGTCATCATCCCGAGCGATACCCAGCGCGCCGCCATCAAGGCGCATGCAGCGCGTGCTCGCGGCGATCGCGCGCGACGGCAGCGCGGCGTCGATGCGCAACGATATGGTCTCGTTCAAGGAGCGCGAAGCCTTGATCGATACCGCGGCCTATCTCGATCGCGGCAGGCGCTATGGCGCCTGAACGGTGGGGGAGTGCCGTCATTGACAATAGGACCGCGCTCGCCATGATCGCGGCCCCGACGTGACTGGCGAGGAGCCGATCATGGGACTTGCCGTAGAAATTCTCGGCCTCGTTATTTTTCTCGGCGCGCATGTCTTCGTGACGATGCGCGACCGGCGCGCTGCGCTGGTCGCAAAGATCGGCGAATGGCCGTATCGCGGCCTGTTCTCGCTGGTCGCGATCGTCGGCATTCTGCTGATCGCCTACGGCTTTGCCGCCTATCGTGCGGCGGGCATGATTGCAGGTGTGGGATCCGCCGGCCTGGACCCGCCACATCGTCGTGGTGCTGATGTGGCCGGCGAGCATCATGGTGGCCGCCGCCTACATCCCCGGCAACATCAAGCGCGTGCTCAAGCATCCGATGCTGGTCGGGGTCAAAACCTGGGCCTTCGCGCATCTGTGCGCCAACGGCGATCTCGGCGGCATCATCCTGTTCGGCTCGGTGCTGGCCTGGGCGGTCTATGACCGCATCACGCTGAAACGCCGCAGCGATCCCGGCGCGCCGCCGATCCCGGTGGGCGGCATCAAGAACGATATCATCGCCATCGTCGTCGGCACCATCATCTATCTGGCGCTCGGCTTCGTGTTTCATCCGGTCGTCATCGGCGTGCCGGCATTCGGAACGCCGGCGCTTGGACATTGACGATGTCAGTGCAAGAACGAAATCCGGCGGCTGACCGCGCCCGACATCCGCGCCCGCAAGGGCGGCGAGCCGATCGTGTGCCTGACCTCCTATCACGCGCATACCGCGCGCATCGTCGATGCCTATTGCGACGTCATCCTGGTCGGCAACTCGCTCGGCATGGTGATGCACGGCCTCGAAACCACGATGCCGGTCACGCTCGACATGATGATCCTGCAGGGGCACGCGGTGATGCGCGGCTCCAAGCGCGCGCTGGTCGTCGTCGACATGCCGTTCGGCTCCTACGAGGCCTCGAAGGAACAGGCCTTCGCTTCGGCGGCGCGGGTGATGAAGGAAACCGGCTGCGGCGCCATCAAGGTCGAAGGCGGCCGGCGCATGGCGGAGACCATCGCGTTTCTGGTCGAGCGCGGCGTGCCGGTCATGGGCCATGTCGGCCTGACGCCGCAGGCGATCAACACGATCGGCTCGTTCCGCGCGCAGGGCCGCGACGAGAGCGATTGGGCGCCGATCGAGGCCGATGCGCGCGCGGTGGCGGATGCCGGCGCCTTTGCCGTCGTGCTCGAAGCGATCGCCGAGCCGCTGGGGCGCCGCATCACCGCGCAGGTCGCGATCCCGACCATCGGCATCGGCGCCAGCGTCGCCTGCGACGGCCAGATCCTCGTGCTGGAGGACATGCTCGGGCTGTCGCCGCGGGTGCCGAAATTCGTCAAACGCTTCGGCGAACTCGGCCCCTCGATCGAGCAGGCGATCAAGACCTATGCGGAGGAGGTCCGCGCCCGGACCTTCCCGGGCCCGGAGCATGTCTATCCGATGCGCAAGCCCGGCACGGGGTCGGCCGTGACCAAGCTCCCTGAGCGCGGTAAGGACCCGTCGCGGGTCTAGGCGCTATACGGCCTGCTCTAAACCATGCGGAATGGTCGCAGGCACGCCGCCGCTTTTGCCTTGCTCGCGCCACATCATTAAACTAGTTGCGACAAGGCTTTGGGGCGCCAAGTGACCTCAAAGGTGGCCTTGAAAGGTGCGGATATTTTTGCTTTCGTCCAGGTCTGCTCAAGCGGGCTTGCCCCGGGGCAGAGGCAGCACGGGTTTTCCGGACCCAATTGTCTGGGCGCAAACTGTCTGGGCGCAAACGGTCTGGGCGAATAGCGGTTGCTGGGGCTTAAGACCGGGCTGGGCTGGGGACGGGTTCGTGACCGACATATTCAATGAAGTCGACGAGGAAGTCCGTCGCGAACAGCTCAAGAAGCTGTGGGAGCGCTACGGCAATTACCTCATTGCCGTTTGCGTTCTCATCGTCGTCGGCGTTGGCGCCTGGCGCGGCTATGAGTGGTGGCAGGCCAAGCAGGCGGCGCAATCCGGCGCCGCGTTCGAACAGGCCGTCGAGCTCGCCGAGGCCGGCAAACATCAGGAGGCCGAGGCGGCCTTTGCCAAGCTCGCCGACTGACGGCACGGCCGGCTATCGCGTGCTTGCGCGACTGCGCGAGGCCGCCGAACTCGCGCCGACCGACCGCGACGCTGCCGTCAAGGCCTATGACGAGATCGCCGCCGACAAGAGCGCCGGACAGGTCATTGCAGGATTTGGCGACGGTGCGCGCCGGCTATCTGCTCGTCGACACCGCGCCTTATTCCGAACTTCTGGCGCGGCTCGAGCCGTTGACGGCGAGCGACCGGACATTCCGCCACAGCGCGCGCGAGATTTTGGCGCTTTCGGCCTGGAAGTCGGGCGACATGACTGCGGCGCGGAAATGGACCGACATGATCATGACCGATCCGCAGACGCCGGCGGGAACGCGCAGCCGCGCCGAGGTTTTGAGCGAACTCATCGCCGCGAGCGGCAAGGGCTGAGCGGATGCCGATCCGGTGCAACTCATCGCTCTGCTGCGCTCAGCCGCGGCGCTCGCGCTCGTGCTCGTGCTGGCGGGCTGCACGCCGGGCGGCCAGTTCGACCCGACGACGATGTTCAACACCGACGTGTTCGACACCAAGACGAAGCTGAAGGGCCAGCGCGAACCGCTGTTTCCCAATGGCGTGCCCGGTGCGACCACCGGCGTGCCGGCGGATCTGGTGAAGGGCTATCAGCCGCCGCCCGACCAGTCGGACGCCGATGCCGATGCGCAGGGCGCGCCGGCTCCGGCCGCAGCGGCCAAAGCCGGAGCAAAAGCCGCAAGCCAAAAGCCGGAGCAAAGCCGAAACCGAAGCCGAAAGTCGCGGTCGGACGGCCGCAAAGCGGCCAGCGGCCGTCGAAAAGCCGCCATCCTCGACCCCGACGCGGATCGACATCGGAGCGAAGGGCGCGCCTCCGCAGGAGCCGTCGGCGACCGCGCCATCGGCACAATCGGGACAATTCGCCTGGCCGGCAGCGCCGCAGACCGCCCCCGCCCAGCAAGCCGCGCAGCCGTCGCAATCGATCTGGCCGGCTCCGCCGTCCACCGCGCCGGCGCAGCCTGCGGCCGCGCCATCGGCCGCACGAATTCGCAATCGGGACAGTCATTCAATTCGATGTGGCCGAAGCCTGCTGCGGGCAGCACATCCACTCAATAGGTCCGAAGCTTGGTGCGGCAGGCCCGGCCGTAGCGGCGTTCCATTATGCGTCAATGATCTTTGCGAGCTGACCCGCCGCTGCGCTTGGCCAGCATCAAGATGATATACAGCGTCTCTCTTCGAAGCTCGGACCATGTCCTTCACTGTCGCCATTGTCGGCCGGCCGAATGTCGGCAAATCGACGCTGTTCAACCGGCTGGTCGGCCGCCGCCTGGCGCTGGTCGACGACCAGCCGGGCGTGACGCGCGACCGGCGGGAGGGCGAAGCCAGGCTCGGCGATCTTTCGTTCAAGGTGATCGATACCGCCGGCCTCGAAGATGCCGAGCGCGAAAGCCTCTCGGGGCGAATGCAGGCGCAGACCGCGGCGGCGATGGCGCAGGCGGATGCCGTGCTGTTTCTCGTCGATGCGCGCGCCGGCGCGACGCCGGCCGATCGCGCCTTCGCCAATCTGGTGCGCAAGTCGGGCAAGCCCGCGATCCTCGTCGCCAACAAAAGCGAGGGCCGCGCCGGCGAGGCGGGCGCGCTCGAAGCCTATGCGCTCGGCCTCGGCGAACCGGTCGCGATCAGCGCCGAGCATGGCGAGGGCTTGGCCGACCTTTACGACGCGCTGCGTGCGGCGCTGCCCGAGGCGACGGCGGAAGTCGACGACGACACACGCCGATGCCGCTCCGGAGCGGCAGCCGATCCGCATCGCCATCGTCGGGCGGCCCAATACCGGCAAATCGACGCTGATCAACCGCCTGCTCGGCGAGGAGCGGCTGTTGACCGGCCCGGAGGCCGGCATCACGCGCGATGCGATCGCCGTCGATCTCAACTGGCACGGCCAGCACTTCCGCATTCACGATACCGCCGGCATGCGCCGCCGCTCGCGGATCGAAGAGAAGCTCGAAAAGCTTTCGGTGGCCGATGCGCTCAACGCCATCCGCTTCGCCGAAGTCGTCATCGTGCTCATCGACGCGCAGACGCCGTTCGAGGAACAGGACATCCGCATCGCCGATCTGGTCGAGCGGGAAGGGCGCGCGATCGTCATCGCGGTCAACAAATGGGATCTGGTCGAGGCGGAGACCGGGCGCGTTGTCGCGATTGCGCGGCGCGGTCGATCGCATGCTGCCGCAGATCAAAGGCGTTCCGGTTGCCGTTCTGTCGGCAAAGAGCGGGCAGGGCCTCGATCGACTGATGGAGGCGGTGCTGGAGGCGCATGCGGTGTGGAACCGCCGGGTGCCGACGGCGGCGCTCAACCGTTTCCTGGCGCAGGCGATCGCGGCGAATCCGCCGCCGGCGCTGCGCGGCCGCCGGCTGCGGCTCGATTACATCACTCAGCCGAAAGCGCGGCCGCCGACCTTCGTGCTGTTTTCGTCGCGCGCCCAGCGCGCTGCCCGAGACCTACCGGCGTTATCTGGTCAACGGCTTGCGCGAAAGCTTTGCGCTGCCGGGCACGCCGATCAGGCTCATGCTGCGGGCCAAGGCCAATCCTTATCGCCGGCAAGAAGCGCCGGCGCTGACGGCGTAATGACGGAGCGTCATCAAGCCGGCGTGCATGGAAATTCCAGAAAGCTTGCCGGCGCGGTAATCGTAGAGCTTGCCGGTTTCGGTGAAGCTCGGCAGGCACAGATCGACGATTTTTTCCGCCACCTGTTCCGGCGTCGGCAGCGTCATCGGGTCTTCGCCCGGCATGACCAGCGCGCGCATGCGGGTGCGCGTCGGGCCGGGATTGAACAGATTGACGCGCACCGGCGTCGAGGTCGTTTCATCGGCATAGGTTCGCGCCAGCACGTTGAGCGCCGCCTTCGACACCGAATAGGGGCCGGCATAGGCGCGGGCGTTGGTGGCGGCGCCGGACGTGATGAACACGGCGCGGCCGGCGGTCGAGCGCTTGAGCAGCGGATCCATGGCGCGGATCAAGTGCCAATTGGCGGTGACATTGACCGCCATGACTTCGTCCCAGTCCTTCGGCTCGACATGATCGAGCGGCGAGCGCTGGCCGGCGACTGCGGCGTTGCCGACGAGCACGTCGAGCGGCTGGTAGCGCTCGTTGAGCGAGGCGGCGAGCCGGTAGATGCCGGCATAATCGCGCATGTCGAGCGGCACCAGCGTCGCCGAACTGCCGGCGGCGCGCACCGCGTCGTCGAGCTCTTCGAGCGCGCCTGCGTGCGCCCCACCGCGACGACATGCGCGCCGGCGCGCGCCAGCAGCAGCGCCGTCGCCCGCCCAATGCCGCGCGTGGCGCCGGTGACGAGCGCGATCCGATCGGCAAGCGGTTGCGTCATTCCTCAGCTCGCCTCGGCGAGCAGCGAGAGCTGGCGCGGCGGCGCGTCCTGCGCGGTGCGGTCGGTGAGCGGGGTCGGATATTCGCCGGTGAAGCAATGGTCGGTGAATTGCGGGCGCACCGGATCGCGGCCTTTCTCGCCCATGGCGCGGTAGATGCCGTCGACCGAAAGGAACGCCAGCGAATCCGCGCCGATGAATTTGCGCATGCCTTCGAGATCGTGCGTGGCGGCAAGGAGCTTGTCCCGCTCGGGCGTGTCGATGCCGTAATAATCGGGATGCGTGATCGGCGGCGAGGCGATGCGGAAATGCACTTCGCGGGCGCCGGCGTCGCGCATCATCTGCACGATCTTCACCGACGTCGTGCCGCGCACGATCGAATCGTCGATCAGCACGATGCGCTTGCCGCGCTACCACGGCGCGGTTGGCGCTGTGCTTGAGCCGCACGCCGAGCTGGCGGATGTGCTGGGTCGGCTCGATGAAGGTGCGCCCGACATAGTGATTGCGGATGATGCCGAGCTCGTAGGGAATTCCGGATTCCTGGGCATAGCCGATCGCCGCCGGCACGCCGGAATCGGGAACCGGAACAACCACGTCGGCGGAGGCCGGCGCTTCGCGGGCAAGTTCGGCGCCGCACGTCTTGCGCACGTCATAGACGCTGCGGCCGCCGATGATGGAATCGGGCCGCGCGAAATAGACGTATTCGAAGATGCAGGGCCGCGGCGGCATCGGCGGGAACGGCTTGTGCGAATGGGCGCCGTCCTCGTCGAAGATGAGGACTTCGCCGTTTTCGACGTCGCGCACATATTGCGCGCCGATGATGTCGAGCGCGCAGGTCTCCGAGGCCAGGATCGGGCAGCCGTCGAGCTTGCCGAGCACCAGCGGCCGGATGCCGAGCGGGTCGCGCGCGCCGACCAGCTTCTTATTGGTGAGGCCGACGAAGGCATAGGAGCCTTCGAGCATGCGCAGCCCCTCGATGAAGCGATCGACGAAGCGATTGCGGTGCGAGCGCGCCACCAGATGCAGGATCACCTCGGTGTCGGTGGTCGATTGCATCATGGCGCCTTCGCGCACCAGCTGGCGGCGCAGCGTCAGGCCGTTGGTGAGATTGCCGTTATGGCCGACGGCAAAGCCGCCGGCATTGAATTCGGCAAACAGCGGCTGCACATTGCGCAAAATGGTCTCGCCGGTCGTCGAATAGCGCACATGGCCGACCGCGGCGTTGCCGGGCAGGCGATCGATCACCTCGCGCCGGGAGAAGGCGTCGCCGACCAGGCCGAGGCGGCGCTCGGAGTGAAAGCGCTTGCCGTCGAACGAGACGATGCCGGCGGCTTCCTGGCCGCGGTGCTGGAGCGCATGCAGGCCGAGCGCGGTGATGGCCGCGGCGTCGGGATGACCGAAGATTCCGAAGACTCCGCATTCCTCGCGGAGCCGGTCCGCGTCAAGATCGAGGAGGTCGGGTTCGGTCATGAGTGCCTGGCCTCCAGCCTGTCGAGCTCGCTGTGCTGCTGATCGGGGTCGGCATCCGGCGTCTCGGTATCTTCCGGGTGCGGTTTCTTCAGCTTGTTTAAGATGGTGCTTTCGGGGTCTTCCGGCAACATCGAGATCAGCCATTGTCCGGTGCCGGCCAGAACGACCCGCGATTTGGCGCTTTTGACCCAGTCCGGCTGGCTGCGGTCGGGAACCAGCCAGGTGAAGAATTGGAAGGCGACAACCACGATGATCAGCCCGCGGCCGAGCCCGAACAGGAAGCCGAGGGTGCGGTCGAGCGCGCCGACGCGGCTGTCGAGCACCATGTCGGAGACTTTTATGGTCAATACCGAGACAACCAGGAGCGTGAGCAGAAATACGCCGCCGACCACGGCGACCGCGGCGACGATGTCGCTGTTGAAGTACTCTTTGGCGTAGGGCAGCAGCTTGCCATACGAGTAGAGCGTCGCAGCGGCGGCCAAAATCCAAGCGGTGATGGAGAGCACCTCCCGCATGAAGCCGCGCACCATGGCGAGCAGCCCGGAAATCAGCATGACGACGATCAATACGATATCGAGCAGCGTAATCGGCATTGGTTACCAGTCCGCTCGTTCGCTAATGCTCACCCGCGCCGCGTCCGCGGGCTGTATAGCCGGGCTCCGGCACGCCGTCACCCGTCTTCTCGGACGCTCAACAGGATCGGTCAATTCCCGGCTGCGTGCTGTTCGAGGTCGGGCGGCGGCCGGCAAAACGGGCGCCAAATCGTCATTGAACATCCTGCCGGCCGACACGGCGCAGCGCCGGCGTTCCGTCGCGGGCAATATCGGCGACGAGATTGGCGAGCATGCCGACGGCGGACAAGGCAAAGCCGTCCGGAGCCTCGTTATGTGCCGCCTCCGGGAGGATTGCCTTGGTGAAACCGAGCTTCTGCGCCTCCTTCAGCCGCGCCGCGGTCTGCGCCACCGGCCGCACCGCGCCGGACAGCGACACCTCGCCGAAATACACGGCATCGGTGGGGAGCGGCGCGCGCGCCAGCGAAGACACCAGCGCGGCGGCAGCGGCGACGTCGGCCGCCGGTTCCTGAATGCGCAGGCCGCCCGCGACATTGAGATAGACGTCATGGCCCGACAGCCGAACGCCGCAATGCGCCTCGAGCACCGCCAGCACCATCGACAGCCGATTCGGATCCCAGCCGACGACGGCGCGGCGCGGGGTGCCGAGCGAGGTCGGGGCCACCAGGGCCTGGATTTCGACCAAGCAGCGGCCGGGTTCCCTCAATCCCGGCGAAGACCGCGGTGCCGGGGCTGCCCAGATCGCGCTCGGAGAGGAATAGTTCGGAAGGGTTTGCGACTTCGCGCAGGCCCACACCGGTCATCTCGAACACGCCGATCTCGTCGGTCGGGCCGAAGCGGTTCTTGATGGCGCGCAGAATGCGGAATTGCTGCGAGCCTTCGCCTTCGAACGACAGGACGGCATCGACCATGTGCTCGACGACGCGCGGGCCCGCGATCTGACCGTCCTTGGTGACGTGGCCGACCAGGATCACGGCTGCGCCGGTGCGCTTGGCAAAACGGATCAGCTCCGCGGCCGAGCCGCGAACTTGGGTCACGGTGCCGGGCGCGGCTTCCAGGGCCTGCGTCCACATGGTTTGGATGGAATCGATGACCAGAAGTCGCGGGGTCGCGCCTTGCGACATCGTCGCCACGATATCCTCGACCGAGGTTTCGGCAGCGACCTCGACGGTCGCGTCGGCGAGCCCGAGCCGCTCGGCCCGCAGCCGCACTTGCGCCGCCGCCTCTTCGCCGGAAATATAGACGGCGCGGTGACGGCCGCGCGCAAAGGCGCCGGCCACTTCGAGCAGCAGCGTCGATTTGCCGATGCCTGGATCGCCGCCAAGCAGCAGCACCGAACCGCGCACCAGGCCGCCGCCGGTCACGCGGTCGAATTCGGCGATGCCGGAGGCGAGCCGCGGCGCCTCATGCGCTTCGCCCTTTAAGGGCCTCGACGGCGAACAGCCGCCCTTTGCGGGACGCGCGGCGCGGTCCTTCGGCGCCTTCCTCGACCAGCGTGTTCCATTCGCCGCAGGCCTCGCACTTGCCGGCCCAGCGCGGGAATGCCGCGCCGCAATTCTGGCAGATGAAGTTTTGCGCGCGCGCGGCCATGTCATGCGCCTCGATAGACGAGATGGGACCGCGCGGCCGAGACGGGTGAGAATTTCATAGCCGATGGTGCCGGCGGCCGCGGCGACCTCGTCGACGGTGATGTCCGCGCCGATCAGCGTCGCTGCGGTCGCCGCGATGCACGGCGCCGTCGGCAAGATCGGTTACGTCGATGCAGAGCAGGTCCATGGAAATGCGGCCGACGATGGGACAACGCTTGCCGGCAACGATCGCGGCGCCGCCCGGGCGCTCATCGGTGCCGCTGCCGGCACGTAACAGGCCGTCGGCATAGCCGAGCGCCACGATGGCAATCCGCGAGCTGCGCCTTGCGGTCCAGGTGGCGTCATAGCCGACGGTCTCGTCGCTCGCGACGCTGCGTAACTGCAGAATGCGGCCGGTCAGTTCGACGACGCTTTTCATCGGATTGGGACGCCCGGGAGTTGGATTGACGCCGTAGAGCGCGGCGCCCGGCCGCGCCAGGTCGAAATGCGCCGAATCGGACAAGTAAATGCCGGAGGAGTTGGCGAGCGACGCGGGGACGCCCGCGTAAAGCATATGGAGTTCGCGAAACAGCTGGATTTGCTTGGCATTGAGGGGATGATCGGCAAGCTCGGCGCAGGCGAGATGGCTCAAGAACAGCGCGATGCCGTGATTTTCGGTCTGGCTGCGCGGAGCAAGCGCCGCCGCTTCGTCCGGCGTGATGCCGAGCCGATGCATGCCGGTGTCGACCTGCAGCGCCGCGCCGCCCTGCCAGGCATGGGCGCCGACGAAGGCGTCCCATTCGGCAAGCTCGGTCGTCGAGTTGATCACCGGCCGCGCATTGATGTCGATAAAGCCTTCGCCCCAATCGGGCGTGAAGCCGTCGAGTACGTAGATGGTGGCGTCGCGCGCGCGCGACCGCACCGCTCGCGCTTCGGCGAGATCGGCGACAAAGAACGTCTTGCAGCCTGCCTGCGCCAGCTTCGTCGTCACCTGCTGCAAGCCGAGACCATAGGCATTGGCCTTGACCACGGCGGCGCATTCGACGGTGAGAAGGCGGTGCACCAGCGAACGCCAATTCGCCTCGATCGCGGCAAGATCGACGGTCAGCGTCCCGCCGGTCTCCGGCGTTGCCGGAGCAGGGTCCGCTGGGGAAAGCCGTTTTGCGCGCGCCAAAGGCCGCCTCCATGGACGCCTTATGGCCGGCCCAGCGGCGGCGGTAAAGCGGGCCTTGGCGTGCCGCCTAAAACTCCGGCCGATGCGCCGTATCGAGATTGGCAAAGCGCGTCACGGCGGCGTCGAATTGCAATTCCACCGTGCCCGTCGGGCCATGGCGCTGCTTGCCGATGATCACTTCGGCTTTGCCGTCGACCCGGTTACCTTCAGCCAGCCATTCGTCGAATTTCTCGCGGTTCGATTCCATGGGCTTGCGCATCTGGTGATAGTATTCCTCGCGGAACACGAACAGCACGACGTCGGCATCCTGTTCGATCGAACCCGATTCGCGCAAATCGGATAATTGCGGCCGCTTGTCGTCGCGGGATTCGACCTGTCGGGACAATTGCGACAGCGCCAGGATTGGGATGTTGAGCTCCTTGGCCAGCGCCTTGAGCCGGGTCGTGATCTCGGTAATCTCCTGCACGCGGTTTTCGTTCGAGCGGCGGTTTGAGCCCTGCAGCAGCTGGAGGTAGTCCACCACCAGAAGATCGAGCCCACGCTGTCGCTTCAAACGGCGCGCTCGTGCAGCCAGCTGGCCGATCGAAAGACCGCCGGTTTCGTCGACGTAAAACGGCAGGTTTTGCAGCTCGATCGAAACGTCCTTGATCTTCTCGAAATCGCCCTCGTCGATGCCGCCGCGGCGGATCTTATTCGACGGTATGCCGGTCTGTTCGGAGATGATGCGGGTGGCGAGCTGCTCGGCCGACATTTCGAGCGAGAAGAACCCGACGATGCCGCCGTTGGCGGCTGTGGTACGTCCGTCGGCCTGCGTTTCGGGGACGTAAGCCTTGGCGACGTTGTAGGCAATATTGGTGGCAAGCGCGGTTTTGCCCATGCCGGGCCGGCCGGCAAGGATGACCAAATCGGAGGGCTGCAGCCCACCCATCCTGCTGTCGAGGTCGGTCAGGCCGGTCGCCAGTCCGGACAGACTGCCGTCGCGCTGATAGGCGCGCGCCGCCATGTCGACCGCCGTGGTGAGCGCTTGGGCGAAGCGCTGAAAGCCGGAATCGTAGCGTCCGGTCTCGGCGATTTCGTAAAGTCTGCGCTCGGCATCCTCGATGTGGTGTACCGGCGTCGAATCGACCGGCGCGTCATAGGCCAGATTGACCATGTCCTCGCCGATCGCGATCAGATCGCGGCGGATCGAGAGATCGTAAACGGTGCGGCCATAATCCTCGGCATTGATGATGGTCGTCGCCTCGGCGGCAAGCCGCGCCAGATATTGGTTGACCGAAAGCCCGGCAATGTCGGCGTCGGCAGGCAAAAACGTCTTCAGCGTCACCGGCGTCGCAAGCTTGTTGGCGCGGACCAGGCCGCCGGCAAGCTCGAAGATGCGCTGATGGATCGGCTCGAAGAAATGCTTCGGCTCGAGGAAGTCGGAGACGCGGTAAAACGCCTCGTTATTGACGAGGATAGCGCCAAGCAGCGCCTGCTCGGCCTCGATATTGTGCGGTGCGACGCGGAACGTCGGCTCCGGCGGCGCTTGCTTGCGTGCGGTCGAATCGAATACTGGCATGATCGATCAGATGAATCGTCGGCTGTGGCCGATTTGCGGCATGTGGCCGAAATACGGCGAGTGAAGAATTTGGGTCGTTACTCAACATCGTGGATCACTCAACGACAGCGGCACACTGCGCGCCTTCGCCTCCGTTACGCAACCACGCTCCGTCGATAGTCGAGCGGCGCCGCTATGGGAAATCCTCATTGCGTCTTTCCCCGTTACCCACCGCATGCGTCTGAGCAAACTCCAAGCCGCTTGACGGCGAGCGCGATGCGCGCCTCGCCGCCGCATTATTCGCCGGCGAGTCGCAGCGGCGTGGAATAGCCAGCTTCGATGCCGCGCAAGCGCGCTTCTTCGCGCGCGATGTAATCGCGCGTCGCCGGCGTCAGACCCTTCTGCTTGGCGATCTGAATCTGGAATACGACCATATCGCTCTCGCGGAACGCCATTTCGGAGCAGGCGAGGTAGAATTCCCACATCCGCACGAAGCGCTGGTCGTAGAGCCGCACCACCTCGTCGCGGTGGGCGAGGAAGCGCTCGCGCCACGCCTTGAGCGTCTCGGCATAGTGCAGCTGCAGAATTTCCACGTCGGTGACGATGAGTTTCGCACGCTCGATCGCCGGCAGCACTTCCGAGAGCGCCGGAATATAGCCGCCCGGGAAGATGTATTTGGCGATCCACGGATTGGTGATGCCCGGCGGACTGCTGCGCCCGATCGAATGCAGCAGCATGATGCCGTCGTCGGCGAGAAGGTTGGCGCATTTGTCGAAGAAGGTCTCGTAGAACCCGACGCCGACATGCTCGAACATGCCCACCGACACGATGCGATCGAAGCGGCCGTCGACGTCGCGATAATCCACGAGGCGGAATGCCGTATCCTGCGTGCGGCCGCGTTCCAGCGCGCGGTTCTGCGCGCGCTGGAATTGTTCTTGCGACAGCGTGATGCCGGTCACCCGCGCGCGGGCAATCTCGGCGAGATAGAGTGCAAGGCCGCCCCAGCCGCAGCCGATATCGAGCACCGTGGCGCCGGGCTTGACCCGCAGCTTGGCCGCCAGATGCCGCTTCTTGGCGAGTTGCGCATCGTCGAGCGACACGTCGGGCGTTTCGAAGTAGGCGCAGCTATATTGCTGATCGCCGTCGAGAAACAGCGAATAAAGCCGGCCGTCGAGATCGTAGTGGTGCGCCACGTTGTTGCGTGCGCGGGACCGCAGATTGAATTGCTGCAGGCGGCGAAACAGATAGCGCGACGAGCCGCGTCACTGCCCAATTCGGCGCGGCGACCGGCTCTTGACCGAGCAGGACCGCAAGCACGTCAGCGATCGAGCCGCGCTCGACCACAAGACTGCCATCCATATAGGATTCGCCGAGCTTAAGCTCTGGGTCTATCAGCACCGCGCGTTGCGCCCGTGCCGTAGTAAATCGGACCGCGACCGGCGGCCCCCGGCCATCGCCAAAGGCGTATGTGGCCCCGCCCGCCGTCGTGACTGTCAGAGAGCCGCGGCGGACATAGCGACGTAAGAATATGAACAGCAACCGATCCACGGCCGCCTCCCACGCTTACAAAGCCCTTGCGCAACCCACCAAGATTGGCGCTTCTGCCGCCTCGGCGGCCTTTCCGCCGCTCAGTCAGCCTGTTGCGCGGGCGAGGTCTTCTTGGTTGCCGTTATTAAAACAAAATCCTCCGTAACCAGCAATGCCGCGAAAGTGTTTCGAGGGGCCGTCATGCCACGCTCGCATTCGTCCGCCGTTAGGGTAAGGCTACCGGGGTGAGTATGATCATCAGGCCGCTAAGATTTGAGGGGGACAGCGTGTGCCGGCGACTTTTGCCTGCATTCTGGCTCGTTGCGGGCTTGGCGTCGGTCATGTTTCCGACTTTGGCGCATGCCCAGGTCAATATCGACCAGGGCAAGTCGCCGGCCGAGATCTACTCAGCGGATTGCGCAACCTGCCACAAGACCCCGCGAGGCTTGGCCGCCGGTAAAAATAGCCTGATGCTTTCGTCTTTTTTGCGCGAGCATTATACGGCGAGCCGCGATCAGGCTGCGGCGCTTGCCGCCTATGTCCTCGGCGCCGGCGGCGCCGAACCTGCGCCGAAGCAAAAGCCGGACACAGAGCACGCCAGGGCCGAGGAGCCCAAAGCGGGAGAGCCCAAAACTACCACCCATCCGCTGCGGGCATCGGCCAAGCCCGACGAGGAGAAACGGCCGAAAGAGCAAGACGCCACGCGCGAGGACCGTCCGGAAAGCCCAGCGAGCCGGGAAAAGCCGTACGAAACGCCGCAAACGGCAAGCCGGGAAGGCAAGCCTGAGCCGGAAAACGCCGCCCCTGTTGCCCGCGGGCCTGCGCCGATCGCGGCGGCGCCCGCCGCGAGCACAGCTCCCAAGCGCAGCTGCTGCCGAGACGACACTAAGTCCTGCCGCAGGTTCCGGGACGAGCCCCACACCCGCTCCGACGGCAAGTGCGACGGTGCCGGCGAGAGGAGCAATCGGGCGCTGGCGCCGGCGTGCCGCGCGACAATATCCCCGACTGAGAAGGCGCTGAGCCGATCAGGTCAGCTGCTTTTTGACGCCGGCGGACTTTCTGCCGCGTCGGCATTCTCATCCTGGAGCGAGGCGTCGCCGGCTCCGGGCTCGAAGAATTCCTCAGCCGCGATGACCGCTGCTTCGGCTTCCGTCGCCTCTCGGATCTGCGTCACATCCTCGCCACGCGCGATGCGCGCCGCCTCATCCGCGTTGCGGGCGACAATGACGATGATGGTGCTATCGACCTCGGGATGCAGAGAAACCGGCACTTTGTGCTGACCGATCGTCTTAATCGGCGCATTTAACGCGATCTGATTGCGATTGATCTGGAAACCGGCATCGCCGATCAAAGTGACAAGATCGCGCGGCGACACCGAGCCGAACAGCTGACCCGATTCCGAAGCCTGCCGGAGAACCGTGAAGCTCTTGCCGTCAAGTTTGTCCGCGACTTGCGCCGCTTCTGTCTTGAGCGTGAGCGAGCGCGCTTCGAGGTCGCCCTTCATCGTCTCAAAGCGAGTGCGGTTTTCGGCCGTCGCTCGCAACGCTTTGCCGCGCGGCAACAGGAAGTTTCGCGCAAAGCCGTCCTTCACGCGCACGACTTCGCCCATTTGGCCGAGTTGGGCGACACGTTCGAGCAAGATTACTTCCATGTCGGCACCTTCAGCGGATCACGTATGGCAAGAGGCCCAGGAAACGCGCGCGCTTGATCGCCTGAGCCAGTTCGCGCTGCTTTTTCGCGGAGACGGCGGTGATGCGGCTCGGAACGATCTTGCCGCGCTCCGAAACGAAGCGTTGCAACAGCTTGACGTCCTTGTAGTCGATCTTGGGTGCATTGGCGCCCGAGAACGGGCAGCTTTTGCGGCGGCGGAAAAACGGCCGGCGGCCGCCAGCGCCCTGCGGTGACATGGCCATGCTTAAACCTCCACCGGGCTATCGGTATCGTCGGAGCCCTCACGCGGCCGCCGATCACGCGGCCGATCCCCTCGGTCGCCTCGATCAAATCGGTCGCCCCGATCGAACCGGTCGCCCCGGCGATCGTCGCGGTCACGATCGCGATCGACGCGACGCATCATGGCGGATGGGCCTTCCTCGTGCGCATCGACCCTGATCGTCAGATAGCGCAGAACGTCTTCGTTGAGACGCTCCAACCGCTCGATCTCGTTGATGGCCGGCGGCGGACCGTCAATATCAATCAGCGTAAAATGCGCCTTGCGGTTTTTGCGCAGCACGGTAAGAGAGCGATTTCACGCCCCAGTATTCGGTCTTCTTGATTGATCCGCCGAGGCCTTCGATGACGCCCTTTAATTGTGCGGTCAATTCCTCGACCTGCTGCGCGCTGGCGTCCTGGCGCGCAAGATAGACGTGTTCATAGAGCGGCATAGATGCCCTTTCCTCATTTGTCTTGCTCGCCCAGGCGCGAAGCCCCTCGAACCCTTCGGGAAAGGCTCGAATGCTCTGAAGGCGGGGACACCGGACGCCGGACCACCAAGGATCTCTGCAAGTACCGTTTCGGGCACGATTGCCAAGAATTTGGGGGTCTTACCGCGCCGTTAGGATATCGGCACGGCCGTCCGTTCAGCCCCCGGCCGGGGACGAGCGGAAGGCGGCCTTATACGCGGCAGGGCAAAAAAGGCAAGGGATCAAGACACAGATCGAGAAATGCCACCGCGGTGATCCGCGTTCTGGATCAATTCGGCAAGCCGTACCGCGAGTTCAACGCCCTCGCGCAGTTGCCTGGTGCCGGCGCCATTGGGCGCCGACCCGCGGAGCTTCTTCATGCTCGCCAGCAGGGCCTCCAGGCTTTGCTCAAGGAGCCGTTGGCGAAATGCCGGGTCCGACCGCGCGCGGGAGAGGTCGGCATCGGTTACCGGTGAGAAAGGGCTCATAACGAGGCGCTCACGCTCAAATCCGGGGCAATATCGCCGGATTTGCCAGTTTATCGAATTGCTGTTGTCCTTTTATTACCTCATCCACAGCCTTGACATGTCTGGCGTCGCGGTATCTTTCGCCCCTTCCCGGTGCGGTTCAATCGAGTTTTCAGGCGAGCTTTGGACATATGGCGGCCGCGTTTGTGTTTCCCGGCCAGGGCAGCCAGGCCGTCGGTATGGGCAAGGCTTTGGCCGAGGCATTTCCGTCGGCGCGGCTGGTCTTCGAAGAGGTCGATGCCGCATTGGGCGAACGGCTCAGCGAGGTCATCTGGAACGGCCCGGCCGATGCGTTGACGCTCACCGAAAATGCCCAACCGGCCCTGATGACGGTCTCGCTTGCGGCGCTGCGCGTGCTGGAGGCGGAAGCAGGGGTCGATCTCATGCGCGACGCGACCTATGTCGCCGGACACTCGCTTGGCGAATATTCGGCGCTTGCCGCCGCTCGGGCGCTTTCGATTGCCGATGCCGCGCGACTGCTGCGCGTTCGCGGCCGGGCCATGCAGAAGGCGGTCGCGGTCGGGGCCGGCGCGATGGCGGCGTTGATCGGTCTCGAATTGGCCGACGTCAAGGCGATTGCGGCGGAAGCGTCGAGCGTCGGTGCCTGTGCCGCCGCCAACGACAATGGCGGCGGGCAGGTTGTGTTGTCGGGGGCCAAAGCCGCGGTCGAACGCGCCGTGGAACTGGCAAAGCTGCGAGGCGCCAAGCGGGCCATGATGCTCGCGGTCTCCGCACCGTTCCATTGTCCGCTGATGCAGCCTGCCGCCGACGCCATGGCGCAAGCGCTGGCGAAAGTTTCGGTTCAGCCGCCCATCGTCCCCCTGGTCGCCAATGTGCTGGCGCGGCCGATCACGGAGCCCGCGGAAATCGTGCATTGTCTGGTCGAACAAGTCACCGGCACGGTTCGTTGGCGGGAATCGATACTCTTTATGGTGCAGTCGGGTGTGACCGATTTCTACGAAATCGGCGCCGGCAAAGTTTTGACGGGCTTGATTAAGCGCATCGCAGAGGCTGCAAGCGCCTCGGCGATCGGCACGCCCGACGACCTCGCCCGTTTCACCGCCGGGCGCGGCTGAGCTAATTCTGGTTGGGCCAGGAGATCAAATGTTCGAGCTTACCGGAAAGACCGCGCTCATTACCGGGGCCACCGGCACGATTGGCGGCACTATCGCGCGCACCCTGCACCGTCAGGGTGCGACGGTCGCCATTTCTGGAACGCGGCGGGAAATCCTCGAGCAACTCGCGGGCGAGCTCGGCGAGCGGGTTCACGTCATGGCCTGCAATCTTGCCGATCCGGTCGAGACGGAGGCTCTGGTGCCGCGCGCCGAGGAGGCGATGGGCCAGCTCGACATTCTCGTCGCCAATGCCGGCGTGGCCAGAGACAATCTCCTCGTGCAATTGCGCGACGAGGACTGGGAACAGGTTATCGCCATCAACTTATCCGGCACATTCCGTCTCGCGCGCGCTGCGGTGCGGGGAATGATGCGGCGCCGTTTCGGCCGCGTCATCGCGATCACCTCGGTGGTCGGGACGACCGGCAATCCCGGCCAAGCCAACTATGTCGCGGCCAAAGCCGGAGTTACCGGCATGATAAAGGCGATGGCGCAGGAATATGCCAAACGGGGCGTGACCGCCAATTGCGTGGCGCCGGGATTCATTGTCACCCCGATGACCGAGAAGCTCAACGACAAGCAGCGCGAAACGATTGTCGCGAAAATTCCGGCAAACCGCGCGGGCACTCCCGAAGAGGTGGCGGCTGCTGTGGTGTTTCTCGCCTCGAACGAGGCCGCCTATGTGACCGGCCAGACGTTGCATGTAAATGGTGGAATGGCCATGATTTGAAGGCGATAGGATTGGGGGCGGCGGCACGCAGCCGCGCTGGTCAACGCTTTTGAAGTGTGGTAACCGAACCAAAATTGGGCTGGGGAGCCGGGAATGCCGGAGCGCGGGGCGAAACTTCCGCCTCTGATCGGTGTCGACCCAATGGAGTTGTCCGCCCCTGTCGGCAGGTTCGACGAAGAACTTGGATGGGTTCGCAGCTAGGTCGATCGGGTCGCGTTGAAAGATGAGGTTGGAACGATGAGTGATATTGGCGAACGGGTAAAAAAAATCGTCGTGGAACATCTTGGCGTCGAGCCCGACAAGGTGACGGAGAACGCCAGCTTCATCGATGATCTCGGCGCCGACAGCCTCGACACCGTCGAGCTCGTCATGGCCTTCGAGGAGGAATTCGGTTGCGAAATTCCCGACGATGCAGCCGAGACCATTCTGACGGTCGGCGACGCTATCAAATTTCTTGAGAAAAACGCTAAGAGCTGACCGTCGGCACGGCCCGGCAGCTATTGCATGGATTGCGCGAGCTGCAAGAACTGCACATCATCGTGTGCGGGCCGACGATGGTCGAGCAGATTCTTAAGGCGGAACAAGCGGGTTAGCCTTGGTTCCTGCCTTTGCCGGGAGTGTCCTTGATGCGGCGTGTGGTCGTCACAGGTCTTGGATTGGTGACGCCGCTCGCCTGCGGGACTGAGGAAACGTGGCGGCGTTTGCTGGCCGGCGACAGCGGCATCAAACGCATCGAAAAATTCGACGTTTCCGATATTACCTGCAAGATCGCGGGCCAAGTGCCGCGCGGCGACGGCTCCGGAGGCAGCTTCCATGCCGACGATTGGATGGAACCCAAAGAGCAGCGCAAGGTCGACGACTTTATCCTGTTTGCGATGGCCGCGGCGACACAAGCGCTCAATGATGCCGACTGGCATCCGCGGGATTATGACGATCAGGTCGTCAGCGGCGTTCTGATCGGTTCCGGGATCGGCGGCGTCGAAGGCATCGCGGAAACCGCCCTGGTGCTGCGTGACCGCGGTCCACGGCGGGTGTCGCCATTCTTCATTCCGGGCCGGCTCATCAATCTCGCCTCGGGGTACGTTTCGATCGCGCATTCGCTCAAAGGCCCCAACCATGCCGTGGTCACCGCTTGCTCGACAGGGTCTCACGCCATCGGCGACGCCGGCAGACTGATCGCTCTCGGCGACGCCGACGTGATGGTGGCCGGCGGTACCGAGTCGCCGGTCAACCGCATTTCGGTCGCCGGTTTCGCCGCGTGCCGCGCGCTGTCGACCGGTTTCAACGACACGCCCGAACGCGCGTCGCGTCCATACGACCGCGATCGCGACGGATTTGTCATGGGCGAGGGGGCGGGCGCCGTCGTGCTCGAAGAGTACGAGCATGCCAAGCGGCGCGGCGCGCGCATTTATGGCGAGCTGATCGGCTACGGACTGTCCGGCGACGCCTTTCATATCACTGCGCCGGCCGAAGATGGCGACGGCGCGTTTCGTTGCATGACCGCCGCCACCCGCCGTGCCGGCATATCGGCCGACGATATCGACTACATCAATGCCCACGGCACTTCGACTCCGCTCGGTGACGAGATCGAGCTTAAGGCCGTCGAGCGTCTCGTCGGCAACGCCGCCGGCCGTATCGCGATGTCTTCGACGAAATCTTCGATCGGGCATCTGCTCGGCGCCGCCGGCGCGGTCGAAGCGATTTTCTGCCTGCTCGCGATGCGCGATCAGGTGCTGCCGCCGACTATCAATCTGGACAATCCGTCGGTCGCGACGGCGATCGACCTGGTGCCGCACAAAGCCCAAAAGCGCCCGGTCAATATCGTGCTGTCGAATTCATTCGGATTTGGCGGCACCAACGCTTCCCTCGTTTTCCGCCGGGTGGCGCAATAGTGCGAACCAACCCCGTTTCGCCATATTTGCTCCGCAGTCGCCTGCGATCCACTGCAGTTCTCGCTCGTGGCCGCAGCCATGGGCCGAGGCGGCAAAGTCTCCGAGCGCTCGTTTCGGGCCGAGCATCCTTGCAAAGTCGATCATGCGGTTTGTCGATGCGGACAGGCGGCCGTGACAGGTTCTAACACTCCGCCGGGCGGCGGCGAGAAGGCTGCGCCAAAACCGCAAACCACCGTTGGTCGCGCCGCGGACCAACCTGCCATCCAACCTCCGCAATCGACGGCGCCTGTTTCGCCAAATCCGCCGAAGCCCGCTCCGTCGAAGCCCGCGCCCGTACCGCCCGCTAGTGCACCGACCGCGGCGTCATCGAGCGGTTCGGCGCCGCGGCCGCAGTCAATCGGCGAAGCTCTGCTCGGTCGCAATCCGTCGGCCACTGCGCCGACAATCGTCGCCAAGCCCGACATCGGTGCCGAACTCGCGCGAGCGGGGTGGAGACTCGCCGGCCGCTGCCGATCCTTATCCGCCGAGGACGGAGCGGCCAGCGAATGGAATTGGCATGTCGGGCACGGATTCGAATCGCACAAATCCCAAGCGCATCGTGCCGCGCAGCCCGCGAACGGCAATCGAGCCGGACAAGGTCGAATTGCCGTCCCGCCGCTCGGCGAGCGCGCGGCATCCGCTCGTCGTTATCGGCAACGCCATCATCAGCATTTTCGTGCTGCTGGCGGTCCTCGCCGGCGTCGTGCTCTTCGTCGGCACGCAGCGCTTCGAGGCGCCCGGTCCGCTGCCGCAGGATCGCGTCGTCAATATTCCGCACGGTTCCGGCATGCGCGACATCGCCGATGTCCTGACCCGCGAAGGCGTGATCGATCAGCCCTGGGTGTTCATCGGCGGCGTGCTCGTGCTCAAGGCGCGCGAGGGTCTTAAGGCCGGCGAGTATGAGTTCAAGGCGCATTCCAGCCTGAGCGACGTCGTTGCGACCATCGTCGAGGGTAAAGTGGTGCCGCATCAGGTCAGCATTCCCGAAGGCCTGACGTCCCAGCAGATCGTCGCGCGACTATTGGCGGACGACGTGCTGACCGGCGACATCAAGGAAATACCGCCCGAAGGCAGCCTGTTGCCCGATACCTACAATTTCACCCGCGGCGTGACCCGCGAGCAGATGATCGGGCGCATGCAGCAGGCGCAGCAGCGCGCGGTCGAGGAAATCTGGGAGCATCGCTCTGCCGACCTGCCGCTCAAGACGCCGGAGCAGCTCGTTACCCTGGCTTCCTTGGTCGAGAAGGAGACCGGCAAATCGGACGAACGCTCGCGCGTCGCCGCGGTGTTCGTCAACCGGCTGAAACAGAAAATGCGGCTGCAGTCCGATCCGACCATCATTTACGGTCTGGTGGGCGGCAAAGGCACGCTCGGCCGGCCGATCATGAAGAGCGAGATCGCGCAGCCCACGCCGTACAATACCTACGTTATCAATGGTCTGCCGCCCGGGCCGATTACCAATCCGGGCCGCGCCTCGCTCGAGGCCGCCGCCAATCCGGCGCGGACGCGCGAACTCTATTTCGTGGCCGACGGCACTGGCGGGCACGTATTCGCCGAGAGCTACGAACAGCAGCAAAAGAATGTCGCGCGCCTGCGGTTGATCGAAACCGATCAGAAGGACCAGGTCCCGATCGACGACCAAATGGATTCGCCGCCGCCGGCGCAGGGCGCGACGGCCGCCTCCACAAGCACCCCCGCCGCGCCGCCGCCGCCGCCGTTGCGTGGCACGTCGAAGCCTCACGCTCCGGCCGTCCACTGATCGTCGCCGCGTCCGCCGGCGGCTATCAACATGCCTGGGGCGGCGGCTTGTTTCGGTGACTTGTCCCGTGAATTGCCGCCGTTAAGTTCGGCGCAATTCTATTTGCCAATTTTTGCCGCGGGGATTGCAGTCCATGGCGCTTTCGAGCATGACCGGATTCGCTCGCGGCCATGGTGTGTCCGGTCCCTATAGCTGGGCCTGGGAAATCAAGTCGGTCAACGGCAAGGGCCTCGATCTGCGGCTGCGCCTGCCGCCGGGATGGGATGCGATCGAAGCGCCGGTGCGGGCGCGCGCCGCCGAGGCGCTGACCCGCGGCTCGGTTCAAGCCAGTCTGACGGTGGACCGCAGCGGAGCGCAGCCGATTGTCCAGCGTCAACACGGCGGTGCTCGAAGCGATCTTGGCGACGATGAGGCAGCTCGCGCCAAAGATCGAAGCGTCGCCGCCGTCGCTCGACGGCTTGCTCGCGCTCAAGGGCGTGATCGAGGTCGGCGATTCGGAGGAGCGCGAAGACGAACGGCGCAGCGCCGAAGCTGCGGTCACCGCCGGATTTGCCGAGGTGGTCGGCTGCGCTCGACGAGATGCGCCGCCACGAGGGCGCGGCGCTCGGTCGCGTGCTCCTGACGCGCTTGGGCGAGATCGCCGCGCTGGCGGAGCGCGCCGAGCGCGCTCCCGGCCGCCGGCCCGAAGCGATACGCGCGCGGCTGGCCGAGCAGGTCGCGACGCTGCTTGCCCAATCGGAGCGCTTCGATCCCGACCGGCTGCATCAGGAGGCGATCATGATCGCGACCAAGGCCGACGTGCGCGAGGAGCTTGACCGCCTCGCCGCGCATGTCGCGCAGGCGCAGCATCTTATCGAGCAAGGCGGACCGATCGGCCGCCGCCTCGACTTTCTCGCCCAGGAGCTCAACCGCGAAGCCAACACGCTGTGCGCCAAGGCGAACGATGTCGAACTCACCAATATCGGCCTGGAGCTCAAGGCCGCGGTCGAGCAGTTCCGCGAGCAGGTGCAGAACGTCGAATAGATCGGGCTGGTTGGCGCAATGGCGCGCGCCGGGAAAAATCGAAAGAGGATCGCGCGCCGCGGCTTGATGTTTGTGCTGTCGTCGCCATCCGGCGCAGGCAAGACCACGCTGTCGCGCATCATGCTGCGGGCGGATCGCACGGTCGAAATTATCGGTATCGGTCACGACACGCCCGAAACGGCGCGGCGAAGTCGACGGGCGCGATTATCATTTCATCGATCGCCCGCGCTTCGATGCCATGGTCAGAAAGGGCGAACTGTTGGAATGGGCCGAAGTATTCGGCCATCGCTACGGCACGCCGCGCCGGCCGGTGATCGAGGCGCTGCGCGCCGGCCGCGACGTTCTGTTCGATATCGATTGGCAAGGCACGCAGCAGCTGCGCGAAAAGGCGCGCGACGATCTCGTCAGCGTGTTCATCCTGCCGCCGTCCATTCTCGAATTGGGGCGGCGGCTCAAGCGCCGCGCGCAGGACAGCAAATCCGTCATCGGCTCGCGCATGGCCAAAGCCGCAGGCGAAATGAGTCATTGGCCGGAATACGATTACGTCATCGTCAACCGCGATAAAGCCGAGGCCTTTGCCGAAGTGCGGGCAATTCTGGCGGCCGAGCGGCTCAAGCGCGAGCGGCAGATCGGGCTTTCCGACTTCGTGCGCGCGCTGCAGGCGAAGCTTAAGTGATGCCCTCGGCCGTCAGCACCGTGCGGCCGACCACGCGTCCGGCGCGCAGATCGTCGAGCGCGGCTTGCGCTTGATTGAGCGGACGTTCGTGCGTCGGGATGGTGGCGAGCTTGCCGCTGCGCGCCAGGTCGATCAGTTCGCGCGCTTCGGCGAGCGTGCCGGTCAGCGTACCCTCGATAGTCATCGCCTTGATCGCGATCATGGCCGCCGCGATCGAGAAATTGCCGCCGAGCAGTCCCGTCACCACGACCTTGCCGCCGCGGCCGAGCACTCCGGTTGCGAATTGCAGCGACTTTTCCGAGCCGACGAAATCGCAGGCCGCGAATACGCCGCCGGTCGCCGTCATAATGGCGCGCCGGGCCTGCGGATCGGACGGATCGAACGCCTGCGCCGCGCCGGCGGCAAGTGCGGCGTCGCGTTTTGCGGCATCGATGTCGGCGACCAGCGGCGGCTCGCGAAATAACGCGCGGGCAATGGCGAGGCCCATCATGCCGACCCCGCCGAGCCCGACCAGCAGCACCGGGCCGCGCTCGGCCCGACTGCCGAGGTGCTTGAGCGCCGAATAGGCGGTCAGCCCGGAGCACATCAGCGGTCCGGCAAAGTCCGGCGACAGCGGTGCATAGTCGATGAGATAGCGCGGATGCGGGACCAGAACGTGGGTGGCGTAGCCGCCATCGACGGCGATGCCGAGATGACGATGCGCGGAGCACAGGTTTTCGTCGCCGGCGCGGCAGGCGGCGCAGGTGCCGCAGCCGATCCATGGATAGACCGCGACGCGGCGGCCAATCGGCGCGCCGGCCGCCGGCTTCGCCCGCGGCCTCGATGACGCCGGCGATCTCATGTCCGAGCGTAAAGGGCAGGGGGCGGTCTTTGGTGATGTCGAGCCGCTTGTCGCCGCCCAGCACAAAATAGCCGTCCTGCAAATGCAGGTCGGAATGGCAGACGCCGCAACACTCCACGCGCACCAGCACTTCGCTGCCGCGCGGGGTAGGCAGATCCGCGACCGTCTCACAGAGCGGTTGACCGTAGGCGACAAGCGATTGGCGGTGAAATTTGGTCATAGCGAGTTTGGTCTCCCAGCATGTAGAGCCCGCCATCATGCCCGATGATTGGGGGTCGCGGCGAGCGCCCGCGCCAGCGCGACAAAGCCGGCGACGGAAATGTCCTCGGCGCGCGCCGTCGGGTCGAGACCGGCTGCCGCAATCAAGGCGGGCGTGTCGATCCCGAGCGATCGCAGGCTCTGGCGCAGCATTTTGCGCCGCTGTCCGAAAGCAGCCTGGGTAACGCGTTCGAGCAGCTTGCGGTCGCAGGCAAGCGGCTCCGCTCGCGGCACGATGGCGAGCAGCGAAGACGTGACTTTGGGCGGCGGCACAAAGGCCGCGGCGTTCACGTCGAACAGGATCCGCGCCTCGCAGCGCCACTGCACGAGAACCGACAGTCGGCCGTAGCTCTTCGAGCCGGGCGCCGCGACGATGCGTTCGGCGACCTCGCGCTGGAACATCAGCACGGCGGAATCGTACCACGGCGGCCATGGCTCGATGCTGAGCCAGTTGACCAGCAGAGCGGTCGCGATGTTGTAGGGCAGATTGGCGACGATGCGCACCGGGCCGGGCGGAAGGCGCGGCCTCGGATCAAAGGCAGCGCGTCCGCCGCGACGATATCGAGCCGGTCCGGATAGAGCGCGGCGATCTCCTGCAAAGCGGCAATCGCCCGTTCGTCGCGCTCGACCGCAATGACGCGAGCCGCGCCGAGCGCCAATAGCGCGCGCGTCAGCCCGCCCGGCCCCGGGTCCGATTTCGACCACGGTAACTCCGGCAAGCGGTCCTGCCGCGCGCGCGATGCGGGCGGCAAGGTTGAGGTCGAACAGGAAATTTTGTCCGAGCGACTTTTTCGCGACGAGACCGTGCTGGCGGATCACCTCGCGCAACGGCGGCAGGCTGTCGGAGGTGTTGCTCACGATGCGGCGAGCGGCACCGCTTGTGCGGCTGCCGATGCGGCTCCGGAAAGCCGCGCCGCCAGCCGCAGCGCGGCAACCAGGCTGGTCGGATCGGCGCTGCCGGTGCCGGCGATATCGAAAGCGGTGCCATGATCCGGCGAGGTGCGCACGAAGGGCAGGCCGAGCGTGACGTTGACGGCGTGATCGAAGGCCAGCGTCTTGATCGGGATCAGCGCCTGGTCGTGATACATGCACAGCGCCGCGTCATAGGTCGCGCGCGCCCGCTCGTGGAACATCGAATCGGCGGCGAGCGGGCCTTTGGCGTCGATGCCCTCGGCGACCAGCCGCGCGACCGCCGGCGCGACGATCGTGCGATCCTCCTCGCCGAGCGTGCCCGCTTCGCCGGCATGGGGATTGAGCCCGGCAATCGCCAGCCGCGGATGCGCGAGCATAAAGCGCGTGGCAAGATCGCGCGCGACGATGCGTCCGGTTTCGACCACGAGCTCGCTCGAAAGCTGCTTGAAGATGTCGCGCAGCGGCAGATGGATCGTTACCGGCACGACGGCGAGTTCCGGCGACCACAACATCATCACCGGCCGCAGCGACTTGCCGGTCGCTTCCTGCACCAGCGTGGCCAGGAATTCGGTATGGCCGGGCTCGGCAAAGCCCCAATTGTAGAGCACGTTCTTGGCGACCGGATTGGTGACGATGGCCGCTGCCGCACCTGCCATGACGTCGGCGACCGCGCGGCGGATCGAAGCCACGGCGGCCGGCGCGCTCGAACGATCCGGCTGGCCCGGTTCGGCGGTGACCGCGACATCGAGAGGCAGCACCGGCAGCGCCGAATGAAAGGCCGCGGCGGCCGAGGCCGGCGTCACATCCGCGAGCGGAACGTCGAGCCCCAGCCTGGCGGCCCGCCGCCGGAGAAATTCGGGGTCGGCGACGATATAGAATGGCGGTATGTCAAGCTCGGCGCGCCGCCGCCAGATCGCGAGCGCGAGGTCGGGACCGATCCCGGCGGGTTCGCCGAGCGTCAATGCCAAAGGTTGCACGCGCCTGCATCCATGACACAATCCGCACTAAGCCTGAGCCGGATATGATCCGGGGTGGAAAGCGGTTGTCCGAAAGGCTCATGCTCACGAAACCGCTCTACTTGTATTCGATCATCGCCTGGGCCCGCAAATCGGCAAGATAGCGCTTGGCCCTGGCGCCGAATTTCTTCTCGAAAATCTCGTCGCGCAATTTCCGTGCCTCCGGCGTATCGGTCTTTGACTCTTTTTTGGAGCAAACGGCAAACATCTGAATGCCCTCGTCAGTCTGCTCGGGCGGCGTCAGATGGCCGACGTCGGTATTGTCGAGGATGTCGCGAAGTTGCTGCGGCAGGTCTGCCGAGGATTTGGGGACGGGATCGCGCACTGCGACTTCCGGCAGTGCTTGTGCAAAGGCAACGCCGTCGGTGCAGCTGGAAAGCGCCCGCGCAAGGCATCGGCGTCGCGTTTGCGCGCTTCGTAGGCGGTGGCCGGCGAGCCGTGCGGCACCACGAGAATGATCGGGCGCATGATGTACTCGTAGCCAACTTGTTGTTTTTGGCCGGGCTTGTTCAGTTGGAGCTGCGCTTCGACATCGGTGTCGGGAATTTCCAGACTCGCTTTGTAGCGGCCGCGCACCAGACTGTTCCAGGCGATTTGCGCCTTGAGCTGCAGCTTGAGGGTTTCCGCGCTGGCGCCGGCACTGGTGAGCATTTGCGTCAGCTTCTGCGGGTCGGACCCCATATGGCTTGCGACGTTGGCGAAGGCGGTGTCGACGTCGGCATCCGTGGGCTCGATGCCGTATTGTTTTGCCTCACGCAATTCCAGGATTTGGTCGATAAGGCTGTCGATCGCTTCCTGGCGGGTCGGCGCTTTGTGGGTGCTCAACTCGATGAATTTCGTGCGTTGCTGGACGTCGAGCGACGTGATCGGCTCGCCGTCGACGAGCACGACGACCTGTTCTTGGGCCCGGGCAAGCGATGCGGAAGCGAGCACGGTTACCGCGGCGAGCACCGCCGCCAAGGCCCTGCACCGGGCGCGGACTGCGATAAGCGACGTCACTGTTCCTCTCCCTCCGCGGCAGGGTTCTGCCGGCTAGACCGATCTCTCCGAAACTTGGCACACCAATTCATGGTCACGGCAAAATTTAGAACGAAGCGCCCACCGGCGCCAAGGCATCGGGTCCGAGCGTCCGCAGGCTGAATTGCAGCATGACCGTGCTGTCCCTCACCGGGTTGAATTGGCGACGGCAGTATAGGTGTATCCGGTGAGCCAGTTCACAGACAACATGAAGCAGTCGTCGACATAGCCCAGTCCGAGCCGCGATTGGTCGAATTGGTCGTTGGCAATATCGTAGCGGGCGGAGCCGAGCACGATCCAGTTCTCCGTCAACTTGACCGATGCGCCGGCGAGTATGCCCTCGCGGCGGGTCAAAAACCCAAGCAGCGGCTGCGCCGCATAATCGCCGTACAGCACTTGCAGCGTCCAGCGATCGAAATTGGCGCGGCTTTCGAATTCAAGGCGCTCCGGCGTGAACGTTGCCTCGTCGAAACGCCCTCGCGCGGTGAACGAATAGACCTGGTTCGGTTGATAGGTCACGCGACCGACATAATCCGAGATGCGGCTTGTCGAGGCCGCTTTCCAGGCCGGTATTGGTGATATCGGGAACCGCGAACGAGTTCTGGCCGAACAGCTGATAGGACTGTCCGAACATGACGTTCAGAGAGCCCGCCCGGTTGACCTGGGCGGTGTATTGAAAGCCGGCATTGACCCGGCTGCCGCCTTCGACGCGATCCCAGCCGGAGTACTTGTCGATCGAGAACAGGTTCGAAGTCGTCGAACACCAGGCTCTGGGCGTCCTCGTTCGGAAATTTGCCGATATCGGTTTCGTTCGGACGCAGGATCAGCTGGGCGATCGGCTCGATCGTTTGCGTGCCCCACGGCTCCACGTCGACGAACGGATAGCGATATTCGACGCCCGCGGCCGGCATGGCGCGCGCAAGTTCGCTTTGGCCGGTGGCGATGAAGTTCGAAACGCCCGGCTGGTTGTCGACGTTGAGCGAAGCGACATCGCCGCGCAGCTGGAAGAACGGCGTGATCATCTGGCCGTTGTCAGTGACGACAGTGCGGCGCCAATCCGGCTCGGCGGAGACGCGCGTATAATCGCCCGGTATGGCGCGCAGCAAGCAGCTTCCGGGCGCTGCCGACGATTGCGCATGTCCCGCTGGCTGATGCGCGCTGAGTAATGGCGTCGAACTCGGCGTCCTGCCGGGTCAGGCTGGTCAGGTTGAACTTGTAGCTGAATTCGCCGCCGAGGACTTGCTGCGCCAGCACGTTCGAATAATCGAGAACCGGATGGATGATCGGAATCTGAGCCTGATCGTCCTGCTCCGAAAAGCCGTAGTAGTAGATCGAGCGGATATCGAAATAGCTGCGCTCGCCGGCGCCGCTCAGGTAAAGCTGCGAAACCCCTTCGGACGCACGCCGGTCTGGAACGGGTCGAATGCGCCGGCGAATTGGCGGAACTGATAGTCGAACATGAACTGGGTGTCGGTCACCAACAGGCCGGTCCATCCCCACACCCATTTGTCGTTGATCGCGAACTGTCCGGCGGTTTGAATAGCGCCGCGGAATGTCTGCGCGGTCGGGCTAGTCGACGCCGTCGCGGTCGGCAAAATAATCCGGATCCTGCTGGAAAATGCCGGCGGCTCTGATCGAGTAGGAGCCGTCAAGCAGGCGATGCCGCCATTCGGCTTCGACCAGCACGCCCTGCTTGGTCGTCAGCAGCGTGCCGACGGTGAGGTCGTAATTGGGCGCCAGCGCCCAGAAATATTTGGGCTCGATGCCGAAGCCGTATTGCGACGTCTTCGAGAGAGCCGGAAACAGAAATCCGCTCTTGCGCTTCACGGTCGGATCGGGCGCCGACATGAACGGCACATAGGCGAGCGGCACGCCGAAGAATTCGATGCGGGCGTCCTCGAAATAGAGCATCTTCTCGCCCTCGTCATGGATGATCCGCGCGGCCTGAACCTGCCATAGCGGCGGTTTTTTGGGATCGTCCTGGCAGGGTTCGCAAGCCGTATAGACGCCGTTTTGCAGGACGGTGTAATTGCCCTTTGCGCGATCGGCGCGCGCCGCGGCAAAGCGGGTGTCGTCGGGAGTTTCAAGCCGCAGCGAGTCGACAAAGCCGTCGCGAAAATCGTCGGTGAGATCGATGGTCTGCCCGTAGGTGATCTTGCCGTCGGGCTCGGTCAGCCTGACATTGCCCTGCGCGCGCAAGCGCTTGGTCTTTTGATCGTAGATGACCTGATCGGCCTCGATGGTCGCGCCGCCGTAATAAATCTGCACGTTGCCGACGGCGGCGACCGTATTGTTGGTGTAGTCGTATTTGATTTCGGTCGCCTGCACGAGCATCGGCGCGTTGCTTGGCGGCGGCGGCTTCTTTGGCGGCGGCGGCGGGCGCGGCGGAAAATGCAAGAGGTTGCCGACTTGCTGGGCGAACAGCGGGGCGGGCAGAAGTGTCGATCCGATGACAAACGCCAACAGCGCAGCAAGCGCCGTTGCACCTACGCCAACGCTACTACGCACGCCGGGACAGACTGGGCTACGCAAACTCGCCACTATCCGTCCTCCTGGAACAGCAGCGCGACGAATCCGGTCAGGCCTCCGACGGCGACCGGAATCCACGCCGCCGCCGCCGGCGAAATGAGCTCGGCTTTGCTCATGTCGTCGGTGATTTTCGGCAAGACGAACAACAGAAATCCGGCGGTGATGCCGCTCAGCACCATCTTCTGCACGCCGCCGAAGCGGAAGAAGCGCAGGCTTACGGAAGCCGCGAGCAAGACCATCGCGGCGAGCAGAAACGGACGCGCCAGGAGCTGTCTGGTATTGCAGCCGATAACCGGCGGCGCCGAGGCCGGCGCGATCCGCCATCTCAATGTAGGTGGGCAATTCCCAGAACGGCACGGTCTCCGGCGTGGCGAAGCTTTCGCGCACCTGTTCGAGCGTGAGATTGGTGGCGACCCGATAACTGTCTTCGACATCCGGCGCTTTGCCGCTGGCATAGATGCGCGCGTCTTCGAGCTGCCAATAGCCCGTCTCCAGCGTGGCGCTTTGGGCCTCGATCCGCTGTTGAAAATGGCCGGCGCCGTCGAAGGTGTAGATGGTGACGCCGCCGAGCTGTGCGCCTTGCTCGCGGCTGGTGCTGGCATTGATGATGGCGGCGCCGTCGGCGCTTTTCTGGCGCACCCAGAACCCGCTGGTGCTTTCCTGCAGGGCCGACAGGTTCTCACCCAACATGTCGGCTTCGAGACGCTTCGAGCGCTCGTGCAGCATTGCGGCGATGGGGTTGTAGACGGTGGTGGCGACCGTGCCGAAGATGAAGGCCGCGATCATGGCCGGCGCCACGAACTGCCAGGCGGAAACGCCGGCCGACCGCGCGACGACGAGTTCGAGCCGGCGCGACAGCGTCAGATAACACGACATCGCGCCGACCAGCACCGAGAACGGCATGATGCGCTCGGTGAGCTGCGGCACGCGGTACATGGAAATCTTGGCGAGCACCCACGCCGTGGCGTTGGGCCAGTCGGCGCCGCGGCGCATCAGCTCGACATAGTCGATCATCGCCGCCAGCGCGACGACGCCGATGAAGGAGCCGACGACGGAGGTGAGAAACCGCATTCCGAAATAGCGCGAGAGCGTTCCGGTGATCATCGGTTGTCTCATCAGCTCGTCGCCCGCGCGATGCGTTCGCCGATCGCGGTCGCGAACCTCGACACGGCGGCGGCCGGCTCCACGGCCCGGCCGCGCGAGATTTGCCATAGGCCCGCGGCAATCGCGCCGAATAGCGCGACATATTGCACGGCCAGCACGCCCGGCACGTGCACGCCGACAATCACGCTGACGAAGCCGACGAGCCGCAACAGCGACACCGCTCCGATCATTCCCAACAGCGCCAGCGTGCGGCTTTGCCGCGTGGTCTGCGGCGGGCCGAGAAACGCGAAGGCGAGGATGACAAAGGCGAATGGATAGAGCGGGGTCGCCAGCCGATCATGCAGTTCCGAACGATATTGATCCGGCTGCGACGCGTAGAGCGTATCGTCGGCCCGCGGCCACAACAGCTCCCAGAGGTACTTCTCGCGCACGGTATAGACGACGTTTTGCGTGGCGCCGGTGAATTGCGACAGATCGAAAGGATAGCGGTCGAAGGTCACGATGCGCGGATCGCGCTGGCCGGCTTCGAGCCGTTGAATGCTGCCGCCTTGCAGGACCAGGAACGACGCCTTGTCGTTCTTCACGATCTCGCCCTGCTCGGCGAGATAGGTGGAGTGCACATTGGGATCGCGGCGGTCGTCGACGAAGATGCCGACCAGCAGACCGTTCGGCCGCCGGTCGGCGATGTGGAAGGTGAGATTGCCGCCGACCGTCGTGAAGCGGCCGGGCTGCACGATATTGGTGAGGATGTCGGCGCGCACCTGCGCGCCCCAGTCGCGCAGTTCGCGCAACGCGCGCGGCGAGACGTAGGCGGCGATGACGGCGACCAGAAGCGAAACGACCAGCGCCGCGGCAAGGAACGGCCGCAGCAGCCGCCACGGCGACACGCCCGCCGCATTCATCACGATGATCTCGGAATCCGAACTGAGCTTGTTGAGAACGTGCGCCGCCGCCATGACCAGCGCGATCGGCGCCAGCATCATGATCAGGAGCGGGACGATCATCCCGGTGATGCCGACGAAGACGAGCAGCGTTTGGCGTTGGCTCGTGATCAGGTCGAAATCGCGCATCGCCTGCGTGAACCAGATCACGACGGTCAGGCTGACGAGGATGATCAGGAACGCGCCCATCGTGGCGCGAAACATGTAGCGGCCGATCGACCCCATCGGACTGAACTTCCCCGCTGACGGCCCACCCGTTAGCCGCATCGGCCTGCCGACGCCGCTGCCCGAGAGCCGCTCTCCCCACCGCGGGTATTTCATGCTTTCACAAAGTGGCTTCGCCAAGGCAAAGCTATTGAACATGCACACTAAAGCGTTAATACGCGCGTTTGATAAAAGCGGGGCGGCGAGCGCTGGTTTTGGCGCAAAAGGCCGCTTTGCACGGCCGGCCGGTCCGGTTCATAACTTGGCTACCATAACCAACCGCGGCCATCCCGGCCGCCAAGGACCGAGCCAAAGGAACGCTCCATGGCCGCCGTACTCAAATTCGGCTTCGCACCGTTCGCCCGCCCGCGCGGTGTTCTTGTTGTGTTCTGCGAAGAAAATCTAAAATTCGGGCCGGCCACGCAGCGGGCGCTGGCGCCGCTCGGCGACCTGCTGCGCCGGGCGGCCGCGGCGGATCGCTTTACCGGCAAGAGCGGCGCGAGCCTCGATATCGTCGCGCCGTCCGGGCTCGATGTTCCGCGGCTGGTCGTCGTCGGCATCGGCAAGGAAAGCGAGCTGAAATCGCGCGATATCGTCAAGCTCGGCGGCATCGCCATGGGAAAGGTGCCGACAGCCTCCGCAAGTGCGACGATTTTTGCGGAATTCGGCTCGGGCGCGCTCAAGGCAAGTCAGGTCGCCGACCTGGTGCTCGGCGCGCGGCTGCGCGCCTATACGTTCGATCTCTACAAGACCAAGCGCAAGGACGACGACGAACGGCCGAGCAAAGTCGAGGTGAACTTCGCCTGTGCCAATCCGGCATCGGCTGAGAAAGCCTGGGCGCACCAGACCGCGATTGCCGACGGCGTCGTGCTGGCCCGCGACCTCGTCAATGAGCCGGCCAACGTGCTCTATCCGGGCGAGTTCGCGCGGCGGACGTCGGGCTTGAGCAAGCTCGGGGTCGGCGTCGAGGTGCTCGACGTTGCGGCGATGCGCAAGCTCGGCATGGGCGCGCTGCTCGGCGTCGGCCAAGGCTCGGCGCACGAATCGAAGCTCGTCGTCATGCGCTGGAACGGCGGCAAGCGCGGCGTCGATCCGGTCGCCTTCATCGGCAAGGGCGTTTGCTTCGACACCGGCGGCATTTCGATCAAGCCGGCGCAGGGCATGGAAGACATGAAGGGCGACATGGCGGGCGCCGCCTGCGTCGTCGGCCTGATGCATGCGCTCGCCGCGCGCAAGGCCAAGGTCAATGCCGTCGGCGCCATCGGGTTGGTCGAAAACATGCCCGACGGCAAAGCCCAGCGGCCGGGCGACATCGTCAAGACCATGTCCGGGCAGACGATCGAAATCATCAACACCGATGCCGAAGGCCGTCTCGTGCTTGCCGATGTGCTGCACTACGTCAACAAGCGCTTCAAGCCGAAATTCATGATCAACCTGGCGACGCTGACCGGCGCCATCATCGTGGCGCTCGGCCAGGAATATGCCGGCATGTTCTGCAATGACGACAAGCTGGCCGAACGGCTGACCAAGGCCGGCGAGGCGATCGGCGAACGGGTGTGGCGGATGCCGCTCGGACCGGAATACGACAAGATGATCGATTCGAAATTCGCCGACATGAAGAATACCGGCGGCCGCTGGGGCGGCGCGATCACCGCGGCGCAATTGCTGCAGCGCTTCGTCAACAAGACGCCATGGGCGCATCTCGACATCGCCGGCACCGCGATGGGCTCGCCGCAGACCGATATCAACCACAGCTGGGCTTCCGGCTGGGGCGTGCGGCTTCTCGAACGGCTCGTCGAGGATTATTACGAGCGGTAAGAGCGCTCGATGACGGAAATTCTCTTCTACCACCTCAAAGGTCAGACGCCGGAGCAGGTTTTACCGGCGCTGCTTGCGAAATCGCTTGAACGCGGCTGGCGCGTCGTGGTGCAGGCGTCCTCCGATGAGCGCGTCGAGGCGCTCGACGCCCATTTGTGGACGTGGCGCGACGATGCCTTTCTGCCGCACGGCACCTGGCGCGACGCCGAAGCCGCCGAGCAGCCGATCGTGCTCACCGTCAACGAGGAGAACCCGAATGGAGCGAGCGTGCGCTTTCTGGTCGACGGCGCGCGCATGGCCGGCGATGCGAGCGGCTATGAGCGCATCGTGTTGCTGTTTGACGGCGAGGATCCGGACGCGCTCGAAGCGGCGCGGCAACGCTGGAGCGAGGCCAAAGCCGCCGGCGCCGAGGTGACTTATTGGCAGGCCGACGAGCACGGCCGCTGGCGCCGCCAAGGCTGATCCGACCAGCTTCGATACCAGGGCAAGTAATTTTCATATCATATTGAAATAATGACGCTTTCAGGCTCTTAATTATAAGCCATTGCCAGCAGTTTAAACCCGCGTTTTCGTCACTATATTTTTTGCTCGGTCGCTAATTTGGATGCTATAGTTGCCTCTATGAACAAACATTCAGTGAAAAAGAAACGGCCCGCTAAAGCGAGCAACAAAACGAGCCGGAGTAGCACGGCGCGCAAGGCGCCGGCGCGCGCCGTTGCCGCCGTCCGTAAGGCTTCGGCCACGCGGCAGTCGGCGCGGAAGCCGGAGTCGCTTAGCGCTGCGAAAATGACCGCTCTCGAGCTGGCGACTGTAACCGTCGCGCAGGTGACCGCGTTAGTTCCGCCATTAAAGACGCACAAATATCGGGTTGGCCAAACTGTCTTTTATACCTCAAGCCCGATCAGCCGGCCCGGTGCGAGTGGCAGCTATCAGGTCGTGCGGCTATTGCCGTCCGATGGCGACGATTACCAATACCGGATCAAGAATCCCGGCGAAGCCTTCGAACGCGTGGCCAAGGAAAGCCAGCTCGAACTCGAGCACTGACCGATCAGTTGCGCGGCTGGCGCGTTAAGCTCCGTCGCGCCATACTCCGGCCGCAGCAAGCGGCATAATTGCGTCTTTTGGGGCAGTTGATGTTCGGCATTGATCCCGACATCGGAAACTCGGCGCTACGCTTGTGGGTCGCGGCTGGATCGGCGGCGTTGCTCGTTTTCATCTGCGCGCTGGCATTCGATTGGACCCGCACGCGGACCTTGGCGCGCGTCGGCGTTGTTGTCCTCGGCGCCGTGCTCGGCGCGACTCTGGCGTGGGCGTTTCTCGATGCCGCTTCGGTCCGCGATCGCAGCACCGAGCGCCGCGCTCTTGAGGCGCGCGCGGCGCAACTCAGTGCCGAAAGCCTTGCGCCGGGGTCGCCATTGTCCTGCTTGAATGGTTTGGCGGGCGACGATGTCGAGGCCGCCTGCGAAAAGGCGCTGTTTGCCGCGCCTTCGACCGTGGCGAGCGCCACATCTTATGTTGCTGCGCGCTTTGCCTTGCTCGCCGACATGGTCGCCTATACCAAGCGCGGCGGCGGCGGCATCAACAGCGTGCTGCTGCCGCTGCGCCGTTCGCTCGAGGCCGATCGCTTCGGATTCGTTGCCCATACGCTTGCCGTCGCCGACCGCTGCAGCAGCGATCATTGCGAGGCGCTGGCGCTGTTGGACAATCCGGGCCAAGTGCGGGCAAACCTGAGCGGGCAGACGCTCGAGCGCTATCTCGATCATTATCTAACCGTCTGGGCGAAGCCGCCCGAAGTTCCGGTCGCCGACGCGACGTCCGCATCGACCGGCGCGCCAGGCGCGCCGGGCCCGCGCATAAACTCGTCGACATCGACTTTCCCAGCGCCGCTTCGATCCCGGCGATCAGCATCATGAATCCCGAGCCGCCGGGGCCACCGGGTGCTGCCGCTGTCGCGGCCGCGACGGCCGGCGACCCGAAGGCTCATGAGGCGCCCGCGCGCGCGGCTCCGGCACACGAGACGTCGGCGCCGCCAGGGCGGCGAGGGCACAAGCAGGCGGCAGTCCCGCCAGCCCCGCCGGCCCCGCCAACCCCGCCGGCCCAGGCCGCAACCGCGGCGCCGCAACCGCAGCTCAATGTCGATCCGGTCTGGTTGCCGGCAAGCCAGCCGAGCGCGCCGGCTGCTGCCGCAGCGACAGCGGCGAGCGTTACGCCGGTGCCGCCGGGGCCGGTGCAGCTCAATCCGTTTCAGCCGCCGCCGCAGGCGAACGCCGCAGCGCCGCACGCGCAATGAGTTGAAAGCGGCTGCGTTAGGCGGAAAGGTGGGAAACCGGTGACCGCTTTTCGGGATCTTGCTCTATGCTCCCGCCATGTTCCGCTCCGTCCTCATCGCCAACCGCGGCGAAATCGCCTGCCGCATCGCGCGTACCGCCAAACGCCTCGGCCTGCGCACGATTGCGGTCTATTCCACCGCCGATGCCGGCGCGCTGCATGTGCGGTCATGCGACGAGGCCTATTGCATCGGCGGCGCCGAACCGCGTGAAAGCTATCTTGCGATCGAGCGGCGTGATCGCGGCCGCCCGCAAGGCCCGCGCCGAATGCATTCATCCGGGCTATGGGTTCCTGTCCGAGAACGCCGACTTCGCCGAGGCCTGCGAACATGCCGGCATTGTCTTCGTCGGCCCGCCGCCGGCGGCTATCCGCGCGATGGGGCTGAAGGACCGCGCCAAGACGCTGATGGAAAAGGCCGGTGTGCCGGTCGTGCCGGGCTTTCATGGCGAGCGCCAGGACGCCAAATTCCTCAAGGAGAAGGCCTACGAGATCGGTTATCCGGTGCTGATCAAGCCGGCGGCGGGCGGCGGCGGGCGCGGCATGCGCCGCGTCGACAAGCATGCCGATTTCGAGACCGCGCTCGAAGGCGCCATCCGCGAGAGCCAGTCGGCGTTCGGCTCGGGCCGGGTCCTGATCGAAAAATACATCGCCGCGCCGCGGCACATCGAAATCCAGATCTTTGCCGACCGGCACGGCAATGCCATCCATCTCGGCGAGCGCGACTGCTCGCTGCAACGCCGCCATCAGAAGGTGATCGAGGAAGCTCCGGCGCCCGGCATGAGCGCGCAATTGCGCGCGCAGATCGGCGCGGCGGCGGTCGCGGCGGCAAAGGCGGTGGCTTATTGCGGCGCCGGCACCGTCGAATTCGTCGCCGACGGCAGCAAAGGGCTGCGCGCCGACGCCTTCTGGTTCATCGAAATGAATACCCGGCTCCAGGTCGAGCATCCGGTCACCGAGGCGGTCACCGGCCTCGATCTCGTCGAATGGCAATTCCGCATCGCGGCCGGCGAAAAGCTGCCGCGTTACGCAAGATGAAGTCCGCTTCGACGGCCATGCCATCGAAGCGCGCGTCTATGCCGAGGATCCGGAGCACGACTTCCTGCCATCGACCGGTCCTATCGTGGCGCTGGAATTGCCGAGCGATATCCGCGTCGACGCCGGCGTCGAAGCGGGCGGGGAAGTCACGCCCTTTTACGATCCGATGATTGCCAAGCTCATCGCGCAGGGGCCGACGCGGGAGGCTGCGCTCGACCGGCTCCTTGGCGCGCTTGAGCGCACGCTCGTTGCGGGCGTGCGCAGCAATGTCGCGTTCCTGAGCAACCTGTGCCGTACCGACGAATTCCGGCGCGGCACGGTCGATACCGGCTTTATCGACCGCAATCTGCCGCGGCTCGGCGCGGTGCCGCAGCCACGCGACAACGCAGCCGCCGCGCTCGGCGTCGCGCATCTGCTCGACGTTGCGGCTGCCAACGCGGCCGCAAGCGGCGACGACCAACCGGAACCGGAGTCGCCTTGGGACGAGCGCGATGGCTTCCAGCTCGGCGGCGAGCGGACAAACGCAATCCCGATCGTGATCGACGGCGAGAACGCCGATGCCATCGCGACCTACGCAAGAGGCGTCGTGCGCGTCGCCGTCGAGGGCGCAGCGCCGGCAATCGACGGCAGGGTATTCGAGGCGGGAGACGAGGCTTATGTGGTCCGCGGCGGCCGCCAAACCCGCGTTCGGATCCGCGATTTTGCCGCGCCGAGCGCGTCGGCGAGCGCCGGCGATGGCGTCATTAAAGCGCCGATGCACGGCAAGGTGCTGGAAATTCTCGCCGCCGTCGGCGACCGCGTCGCGCTCGGTCAACGTCTTGCCGTGATCGAAGCGATGAAGATGGAACACACGCTGTGCGCGCCGTTCGCCGGCGTCGTGACACAGGTTCCTGTGCGTAGCGGGGCTCAAGTTGTGGAAAGCGCGCCGATCATGGTGTTAGAGCAGGTCGCCGACGGTCGGGACGATATAAAGTAGGATTATGCCGCTTCACCTCATCAAGCTTTGCGTCGGTTGTGACTCGGTCCGCGATCTCGAGGACTGGATCAAGCAAAAGCTCAAAGCCAAGCGCAAAGCCGGCGAAAAGCCCGAGCACATCCACCGCACGCGCATGGTGCCCAAGCGCGCCGCCGAGCTCACCGAGGGCGGCTCGCTGTTTTGGGTCATCCGCGGCGAGTTGATGTGCCGGCAGCGTATCCGCGACGTGCGGCCGTTCCGCGACAAGGACGGCATCGGCCGCTGCGGCCTGGTGCTCGATCCCAAAGTGGTGCTGGTCGAGCCGCGGCCCTATCGCGCATTCCAGGGCTGGAGGTACCTGGCGGCAAACGACGCTCCGCGCGACCTCGACAAAGCGGTGAAAGGCGCGGCCGCCATGCCGGAAACGCTGCGCCGCGAGCTACGCGAACTCGGCCTGATGTAGGCCGCATGCGAGCCCGGTCAGGTATGACGCTCGGCATGACGCTTTGCATGGCGCTTGCCAAAACGATCACGTAAAATCTGCCCAGACCAGAGATTTGCGGTTTGGAGCAGGAAGAATGATCATTGGCAGCGAGAAGGACGTCACCAACGCGGTGCTCAAGGAATATGAGCGCATCAAAAATCCGCGGCTGCGCGAGGTCGTGGCCGCGCTCGTCCGCCATCTGCACGAATTCGCCCGCGAGGTGAAACTGACCGAGGAAGAATTCCAGGCCGCCATCGCCTATATCGTCGCGCTCGGCAAGAAAACCACCGAGACGCACAACGAAGCGGTTTTAATGTCCGGCTCGCTCGGCTTCTCGACCTTGATCTGCCTTCTCAACAACGGCAATCGCGGCCAGACCGAGACCGACGCCAATTTGCTGGGGCCGTTCTGGCGCATGGATTCGCCGCCGACAAAAAACGGCGACTCGATCGTGCGCTCGCCGACGCCAGGCCCGGCGCTGTTCGTCGATGCCTGGTTCCGCGACACCGACGGCAAACCGATCGCCGGCGCCGAGGTCGATGTCTGGCATTCCTCGACCGAAGGATTTTACGAAAACCAGGATCCGGTCCAGGCCGACATGAACCTGCGCGGCAAATTCACCACCGACAAGGACGGCCACATCAGTTTCCGCAGCGTCAAGCCGGCCGGCTATCCGATCCCGATCGACGGTCCGGTCGGCGAACTGTTGCGCGCCGCGGGCCGGCACAATATGCGCCCGGCGCATCTGCACTTCCTCACCTACAAGCCGGGCTTCAAGACGCTGATTTCGCAGATCTACGATCCCGAGGACAAAAACATCGAAACCGACGTGCAGTTCGGCGTCACCCGCCACTTGATCGGCAATTACATCCGCCACGACGAGGCCCGCGCCGGAGCGCCGGACGTCAAGCCGCCGTGGTATTCGATCGAACACACTTTCGTCATGGAAAGCGGCACGGCGCGCTTGCCGCGGCCGCCGATTACCGGCAAGGCGCAAGGCGAACGGCCGGAGATACCGCATCTCGAAGCGGTGTGAGTTCTACTCCCCACAAGGGGAAGAAAAAGAGAAATTGGGGAGGACCATCATGCGCCGCCGAACACTGCTTAAAGGCATGGCCGCCACGGCTGCCAGCGGGATATTCGCCCGTTCCGCTGCCGCCGACAGCGTTCTTAAGATCGGCATCAGCATGCCGATCACCGGCGCCGGCTTCAACGCCGTCGGGCGGCAATTGCAGGCGGCGCTGAAGCTTTACATGGCGCAGCACGGCGACACCGTCGCCGGCCGCAAGATCGAGCTGATCATCCGTGACGACGGCGGCGCCGCCGACACCGCGCACCGGCTGATCCAGGAAATGATCGTCAACGACAAGGTCGACGTGCTCGGCATCGGCATCACGCCAACCGCGCTCGCCATCGCGCCGCTCGTGACCGAGGCCAAGAAGGTCACGCTGGTGATGAGTTCCGGCGCCTCGATCACCACCGCCAAATGTCCGTACTTCGTGCGCGCCGGCTTCCTGCTCAGCCAGCAGTCCTGGATCCTCGCCGAATGGGCGGCCAAGAACGGCTCAAGCCACGTCGTCACTCTGGTCAACGACTGGGCGCCCGGTATCGAGGCGGAGACCGCGTTCAAGACCCGCTTCACCCAGGTCGGCGGTACGATCATCGAAACCATCCGCCTGCCGCTTGCCAATCCCGACTTCGCGCCGTTCCTGCAGCGCATCGCGGATCTCAAGCCCGACACCGCCTTCATCTATTTCCCCGGCACCCAGGCGCCGATCTTCGCCAGGCAATTCGCCGAACGCGGGCTTGCCAAATCCGGCATCAAGATCATCGGCCCGGGCGACCTCACCGACGATGACGGTCTCAACGCCATGGGCGATCAGATGCTCGGCATGATCACCGCCGGGCCTTATTCCGCTTCGCATAATTCGCCGCTCAACAAGACCTATGTCGCGGCAATCGAGAAGGCCAACCACTTCCGTCCGGATTTCGTCTCGCTCGGCGGCTATGACGGCCTGCACGTGCTCTACGAGGCGCTGAAAAAGACCAATGGCGATTCCGACGGCGACGCCTTGATTGCGGCGATGAAAGGCATGGCCTTCGAAAGCCCGCGCGGCCCGATCTCGATCGACGCCGCAACGCGCGACATCGTCAACAACATCTACATCCGCAAGGTCGAGAAGATCGACGGCCAGCTCTGGAACACCGAGTTCCAGACCTTCCCGAACGTGAAAGACCCGATGAAGAGCGCGTGAAGTCGCTAGATCGGAAGATTATCGATCAACCGCGTCTTTCCGATCCGCGCCGCGACCAGAAGCCGGATCGGCTCGACCGCGGGCGCGGCGAGCGGCGCCAGCGTCTCGGCATTGCGCGCTTCGAGGTAATCGAGCGCAAAGCCTGAGCGCGTGATGGCCTTCCGGCCGTCGTCAAGCACGGCTTCGACCGGGCCGCCGGCTGCGATCCGCTCGGCACATCCCTTGAGCACGCTATAGAGCGCCGGCGCCGCTGCACGCTCCACCGGCGTGAGGTAGCGGTTGCGCGAGGACAGCGCGAGGCCGTCCGTCTCGCGCACGATCGGCGCGCCGACGATCGTGGTCTTAAACCCCAGATCGCACGCCAGCCGGGTAACCACTTTGAGCTGCTGGTAGTCTTTCTCGCCGAACATGGCGATATCCGGCTCGCATTGAATGAGAAGCTTGGCGACCACGGTCGCGACGCCGGCGAAGAAATGTGGCCGAAAGGCATCTTCAAGACCGACGGTGGCCGGGCCCTCGGGCACGATGCGGGTGGCAAAGCCTTCCGGGTACATGGTCTCGACCGAAGGAGCCCAGACGACGTCGGCCTTCAGTGCCCTGAGCGTGGCAAGATCGGCGGACCAGGTACGCGGATAGCCGCTTAAGTCCTCGTTCGGCGCAAATTGCGTCGGGTTGACGAAGATCGAGACGATGACCCGGTCGGCGCGCCGCTGCGCGATTTTCACCAGCGAAAAATGGCCGGCATGCAACGCGCCCATGGTCGGCACCAGCGCAATTGTGCGGCGTCGCGCGCGCAATTCGGCAATCGCGCGGCGCAAATTCGCCAATGTGCGTATGACGCGCAGGTGACGCTTGGATTTCTTGTGATTCATCTTCGTCAGTTGCAGCGCGGGCACACCCGTTACAGTTTCGGCGGCGCTCGCGCGGTTAATGATTAACTTCGGCAAGCCGATGCTGTATCTTGACCGCACGCGTTGCAACCCGGAGAAACGTGAGTAACCCAAGGGTCGCGTTCGTCATGTTGATGCAGGCTGATGTCGGCAGGCCTTTTTCGGCGCATGTGATCGTTCTTGGTAACGAAAAAGGCGGCTCCGGCAAATCGACCACGGCCATGCATGTCGCCGTCGCGCTTGCTGCAGGCCGGCCAGCGGGTCGCCACCATAGACCTCGATTCCCGGCAGAAAAGCTTCACCCATTACATCGACAACCGGCGCGATTGGGCGCGACGCGCGGGCATCCAACTCGAAGTCCCGGCGCATTATTGCGTCGCCCGCGGTTTCGGGATGCGGCTCGACGAAATCGAAGCCCAGGAATTCGCCGCCTTTGCCGAGGCCATTAGCGCGGTCGAGCAAACCCACGACTTCATCGTCATCGATACGCCGGGTAACGATTCCTACCTGATGCGGCTTGCCCATTCGATGGCGGATACGCTGATCACCCCGTTAAACGACAGCTTTGTCGATTTCGACGTGCTCGGCACCATCGATCAGAGCACGTTCGAAGTGGCCGGCGTCAGCCATTATGCCGAGATGGTCCGCGAGGCGCGCCGCCAGCGGCGCCTCGTCGATGGCGGCCTGACCGACTGGATCGTGGTGCGCAATCGGCTGTCCACGCTCGGCTCGCGCAACCGGCGGCTGGTCGGCGAGGGGGTCGAGGGCTTGGCCAAGCAGCTCGGCTTCCGCCCCGTCGATGGCTTTGCCGAGCGGGTCGTTTACCGCGAATTCTTCCCTCGCGGCCTGACCGCGCTCGACGACCTCACCGAGGATACGCTCGGCTCGCGTCCCGGGACGTCGCATGTTACGGCCCGCGACGAGGTAAAGCTCCTGATCGATGCGCTCCGCCTGCCGATCGACGAACGCGGCAAGCGCCGCGCCGCGGCCCGCGCCGAATGGATCGCCGCCGCCGGCAAGCCACTCGAAACCCACGATCTGCTCGCCGATTAACCCCCATTTGCGGTAGTGTTCCGGCGTAGCTTGAGCCTTACCGGCTTGTGTCGTGCCGATGCTACGGGAGAAGCGCGTCATGGCAGCGGCCGCAACCCGCGTCACATCCTTCGCGCCGCAATTATTGGTCGACGACCTCGACCGGGCGATCGGCTTTTATCGTGACCTGCTTGGCTTCTCATTCGGCCCGACCTGGGGCGGATTTTACGCCATCGGCCAACGCGATGGATTCGCGGTTCACTTAAAGTGCGCGCCGAAAACCGCCGAGGATCGCGAGCATCGGCGACAACACGAGCATTTGGATATTTATGCCGGCGTCACCGGCGTCCGCGCTTTGTATGAGGAATGCACGGCGAAAGGCGCGACGATTCTCAAGCCGCTCGCTTCCACACCCGTGGGGGACGATCGATTTCTATTTGGAGGACCCCGAAGGGTATATTATCGCTTTTGGCGAGAACGATCCCTCGACCTGAGCCGCCGCCTCCGCCATTGCGTCTGTTGTGGCGGGGAACGCCACTTTACCCGCCGATGAGCAAAGACCGCTCCGACCGCGCGCCGGCGCCAACGCGTCATCCGGACCAACAGCCGAGCGAGCCTCCGGCGGCATCCGCGCGCGCGGAAATCGATCAGTTTCTGCACCGCGTCAAATCGCTCGGCCCGGCGGTCGAGCCCGGCCGGCGCGGCCGGCTGATCTTCGCGCTCGATGCCACCATGAGCCGGCAGCCGACCTGGGATAGCGCCTGCCGGCTGCAGGCCGACATGTTCCGCGAAGCCGCCGCCGTCGGCGGGCTCGACATTCAGCTCGTCTATTATCGCGGACTGGCGGAATGCCGGGCCTCGCCCTGGGTCGCCGAGGCGGGGCGGCTCGGTGCGTTAATGGCGCGCATCGATTGCCGCGGCGGCCATACCCAGATCGGCAAAGTGCTGGCCCATGCGCGGCGCGAAAACGACGACCGCAAGGTCGCGGTGCTGGTCTTCATCGGCGACGCCATGGAGGAGCCGCTCGACGAATTATGCGCGGCCGCCGGCGAGCTGGGCTTGCGCAACGTCAAGGCCTTCATGTTCCAGGAGGGCTATGACAAGGTCTGCGAGCAGGCATTCCGCGAAATCGCCCGCCTCACCGGCGGCGCCTTTTGCCGCTTCGCGCCCGGCGCTGCGCACGAACTCGCCGAGCTTCTGCGCGCCGCGGCGGCCTATGCCGCCGGCGGCATGAAGGCGCTGGCCGAGCTCAAGGCGCGGCAAAGTACGGGCGCCGTCAGGTTGCTCGAGCAGCTGAAATAGCCGGGCTACAGCGAAGCCATGCCCGAAATTCTCCTCGGCGTCATCGTCCTTGTGCTCGGTCTTTGGGCGGTCAATTCCTTCTCCAAGGCCGACCCCAAACAGGCGGCGCGGGTGCTGCGCGCGATCGGCGGCGCCGCGGCTTTGATCTTCGCCGGATTTCTGCTGCTGCGCGGCGAGATCGGGGTTGCCGTGCCGGTCGGCCTGTTCGGCCTCGGCTTGCTCGGCTGGGTTTCGCTGTGGCCGGCGACATTCGGCGCGCGCACGCAGAAAAGCTCCGGCCAGACTTCGCGGGTACGTACCGCCTATCTCGAAATGGAGCTCGACCACGACAGCGGCGCCATGCATGGCCGCGTTCTCAAGGGGCAGCTGGCCGGCGCCGCGCTCGACGGGCTCGACCGCGCGACGCTCGTTACTCTCTGGGGCGGGATCGATCCCGACAGCCGCGATCTACTTGCAGCTTATCTTGACCGCCGGGAGCCCGGCTGGCGTGAACACGCGCAAGGCGATGCGGGTGCGGGCGGCGGGCCGCGGCCGTCGCCCGGCGGCAAAATGACTGAAGAGGAGGCCTATCAGATCCTTGGCATTCAGCCCGGGGCGAGCGCGGAGGACATCACTCGCGCCTACCGCTCCCTCATGAAGAAACTGCATCCCGACCAAGGGGGGACGACGTATCTTGCGGCCCGCGTCAATGAGGCCAAGGACGTTCTTCTTCGCCGCCATCGCTGAGGTACTCCGAACAACACAACCTCGCGTGGCCTCCCGTCCGTGATCGACGACGCTCCGCCCCGCTCGCTGGGGTCTAGGCGTAATTGAAAAAAGTTAAGACAGTTTTCCCGGCCCGCCGATGCCGCGAACAATCAATCCTTCAGCGCCATGCACTGGAAGTCGCTGCGCTTGAGCTCGCGGCAGGCGGCTTCGGCGGATGCCTGCTTGTCGAAGCCGGCGAAGCGGGCGCGGTACAGCGCCTTGTCGCCCTTCTGTACGCGCTCGGTGAAGGGGTCCTTGCTGGCAAGCGCGACATGCACTTTGAGCTGTGCATTGCTCAAATGCTGCTTGGCGTCGTTCTCGTCGTCGAAGGCGCCGATCTGGATGAGCCAGCCGCCGTGCGCGTGAATCGGCCCGGACGGTATGGCGGTTTCGAGCTTGGCGGGTTGCGCGTCGGCGATCTCGGCACGGTCCGCTTCTAGCGGCGCCTGGTCGGTTCTGGCGGCGACCGGGGCAGGGATTTGGGCCGGCGCGGCCGGTGCGATCGTTATCGGGGTTGGTTTGGCGGGCGCGGCCGGGGCGGCTTGCAGGGCCGGCGCCGAAATCTTGAGATCGTTTGTCGGCGCCGCAGATGCGACCACGGTCGGCCGCTGCTCGGTTGCTGCGGCGGGCGATGGCCACTGTGACGCTTGGCTGAGGGGCAGCGAGCGGCGGCGCGGCAGGCACGACCGGCACCAGCATCGGCATCGGCGCCAGCGACGCCGTCTGCACCGGCACGGTCCGGTAGGAGATCGTCCGCACCAGAACCGGCTGGATCGGAGCGTCGGAGCCGGCGGCCTGGCCATTGACGCTTGCCGTCGGCGAAGCATCGGAGTGCGACGCAAACGACGTCGACGTCAGCTTCGTTGAACTGAGCGGCGATTTGGCGAATGCGATCGGCTCGTTGTGATGGATGGTCGCGTCGGCGATCATCGGCGCGGTGCGATGCAGCGCGGCTTCCTTGATGTGGTCGGCGATCAGTTCGCGCATACGGGCGTCGCGCTCGGAAGCGCTCGGACCGCCCATGACCACGGCGACGAGGTAACGCCCGTCGCGATGCAGCGAGGTGAGCAGATTGAAGCCGGAGGCGTTGGTAAATCCGGTCTTGATGCCGTCGACGCCTTCGACCTCGCTCGAGCAGGTGGTCGTGACCGCGGATGGTTTCGCCGTGAAAGTCGAAGGCCTGCGTTGAGAAGAACTTGTAATAGCGCGGAAAGCGGTCCTGGATGGCGCGCCCCAGCAGCGCCTGGTCGCGCGCGGTGGTGATCTGATCGTCGTCCGGCAGTCCGGATGCGTTGACATAGGTGGTATGGGCCATGCCGAGCGCGTGGGCCTTCTGCGTCATCAGCTTGGCGAAAGCGTCCTCGCTGCCGCCGAGATTTTCGGCGATGACGACGGCGGCGTCGTTGGCGGATCGGGTGACGATGCCTTTGATCGCGTCCTCGACCGCGATGGTCTGCCCGGGCTTGAGGCCGAGCTTGGTCGGGTCCTGCTCGGAGGCATGCTCGGAAACCGGCAGCGGCGTATCGAGCTTGATCTTGCCGGCGTCGAGACGCTCGAACAGCAGATAGAGCGTCATCACTTTGGTCAGCGAGGCCGGATGGCGCAAAGCGTCGGGATTGGACGCTTGCAGCACCGCGCCGCTATTGCCGTCGACCACGATCGACGCGAACGGCGGATCGTAGCCTTCGGCGCGGGCGTGATGGCGCGTGATGCGATGTAAGACGCGATGATGATGCCGCGCGACGGCGGCATCGCTGGTGATGGTGAGAGCCGCTGCGATCGCGGCTAAGCTCAACAAGCAACCACGAAGCCCGTTGCGGGCCCCGACACTTACCCATGCCATTACGCACCCCGTCCCTGAACGCGCCTAGCCCCCGAAAGGCCGCCCCTTTTTGCCCCTTGGGCGTGTGCTTCTCTCACCGAATAACGGCCGAGCTGCGGCCGCTTAACGCCAATGAGAAAGGCATTTCCCCAACTCGATCGTTACCCTTACAACACGGTCAAGCACGTTAGGCGAACGCCGTTGCGAAAGCGTTAAGTCCCGCTGCGCCGCTATTTTGTGCATCGTGCCGTAACCCGTTGCAGATTTTTGTGCACTGCACTATAATATCATCAGATGCCGCAAACGGCCTTTTCAAGGCAACGGGTCCAAGCGGGCTTAACCATAGCGAGCAGAGGCCGGTCGCCCCGGGGAGCCATCATGACAACCGAAGAGATGCAGAAATTCGGCAAGGACAGCATGGAGACGATGATGTCGTCGTTCGGCGCGTTGACGAAAAACGCGCAGGCCATCGCGGTCGAGGTCGTCGACTATTCGAAGAAGTCGATCGAGGGTTCGGCCGCCGCCTGGGAGCGTCTCATGGGCGCCAAGAGCCTGGAAAAGGCGATGGAAGTGCAGAGCGAATATCTCAAATCCTCGTACGAGGATTTCGTCGCCGAGGCGACCAAGCTCGGCGAGCTTTATGCCGATCTCGCCAAGGAAGCCTACAAGCCGTTCGAAGGCGCGCTGGCCAAAGCTCGGCGATGAAGTAACGACCGCGCCGTTTCCCGGCGCTCGTTGCGGCTAGGCTTTGGGGGCAAGGGCTGACTCGATCGCCGTGGCGATGCCGGGCCAGCAGCTGCTCGATCCGGCCGACGCGGAAGGCGATGTGCTCGAGCGCGTAGGCGGCGCGCTTGTCGGCCGACGGCATGCTCTGGGCGTCGTAATCCGGAACGAACTCCTGCTCCATTTCGCGTACGAGTCTCGCCCGCCGGGTGAGGTCGACCATGGTCACCTCCTGTCACATTCCTGGTGCATTTTGCGCGATCAATAGCCGAGTCGGCGGCCCGCACCAATCGGTACGTGCGGGGCCGCAACGGCTCGCCGCCGGCCGGCATGCTTGTTTTGCCGAAATCGTTCGCCGCCTCGGGTGATTTGCCCGGATCATCTTGCGCGCGCCGCTAAGGGCCATATCTGACGGCATCGGCGAAGCCGCAACAACCCATGAAAGTGACCGGGACAGCGCGGCGTCTCAGTGGTATTAATGCATGCCGACAATGCTCTCGATTTGGCACGGAAAGCGCACTAGCTTTATCATGGCGTGTCGGGAGTCTCGGCAACGACCAATCGGCAGCGCTATGGATTGCGCCAACCGAAGGTCCGGAAGTCGAACGAACCAATGCCGCCGATTGACGTTACTATCACTGTGCTGCCGGCCCGCATGGCGGACGACGATCGCAAGCGCAAAGGCGATGGCGGTCCCGGCACTGCGGTCATTACCAAGACGAAGCCGCAGACCAAGCGGCCGAACCTCTATCGTGTTCTGCTGCTCAACGATGACTACACGCCGATGGAATTCGTGGTCCACGTCCTGGAGCGTTTCTTCAACAAGGATCAGGAGTCGGCGCATCGGATCATGATGCATGTGCATCAGCACGGCATCGGCGAATGCGGTATCTTCACCTACGAGGTGGCGGAGACCAAAGTGACGCAGGTTATGGACTTTGCCCGCAAACATCAGCATCCTTTGCAATGCATAATGGAGAAGAAGTGATTCCGGGGGGAAGCGTCCAATACAAACGATGAGAAATTGAAATGCCCACGTTCTCGCGCAGCCTCGAACAGTCGCTTCATCGGGCGCTGGCTCTCGCCAATGAGCGCCACCACGAATACGCGACGCTGGAGCATCTCCTGCTGGCGCTGATCGAAGATCAGGATGCGGCCGCGGTGATGCGGGCGTGCAACGTCGATCTGGAAAAGCTGCGCCGCAGCCTTATCGCCTATCTCGAATCCGAGCTGGACAATCTGGTCACCGACGGCGCGGAGGATTCGCAAGCCCACCGCCGGCTTCCAGCGCGTCATCCAGCGCGCCGTCATTCACGTGCAGTCGTCGGGCCGCGAAGAGGTGACCGGCGCCAACGTGCTGGTCGCGATTTTCGCCGAGCGCGAGAGCCACGCCGCCTATTTCCTGCAAGAGCAGGACATGACGCGCTACGACGCGGTCAATTACATCAGCCACGGCATCGCCAAGCGGCCGGGCATGTCGGAAGCGCGCCCGGTGCGCGGCTCCGACGAGGAGAACGACGCCAAGTCCGGCGACGAGCAGAAGAAGAAGGGCGACGCGCTCGACGCCTATTGCGTCAACCTCAACAAGAAGGCGCGCGAGGGCAAGATCGATCCGCTGATCGGCCGCGAGTCCGAGATCAACCGCACCATCCAGGTGCTGTGCCGGCGGCAGAAGAACAATCCGCTGTTCGTCGGCGAGGCCGGCGTCGGCAAGACCGCGATCGCCGAAGGCCTGGCGCGCCGCATCGTCCACGGCGAAGTGCCGGACGTGCTGCGCAACGCCACGGTGTTCGCGCTCGACATGGGCACGCTGCTTGGCCGGCACGCGCTATCGCGGCGACTTCGAGGAACGGCTCAAGCAGGTCATCAAGGAGCTCGAGGCCTATCCCGGCGCGATCCTGTTCATCGACGAGATCCACACCGTGATCGGCGCCGGCGCCACCTCCGGCGGCGCCATGGACGCCTCGAACCTGCTCAAGCCGGCCTTGGCCTCGGGCACGGTGCGCTGCATCGGCTCGACCACCTACAAGGAATACCGGCAGTATTTCGAGAAGGATCGCGCGCTGGTGCGCCGCTTCCAGAAGATCGACGTCAACGAGCCGACGATCCCGGACGCCATCGAAATCCTCAAAGGGCTCAAGCCCTATTTCGAGGACTATCACAAGCTCAAATACACCAACGACGCCATCAAGGCGGCGGTCGAACTGTCGTCGCGCTACATCCACGACCGCAAGCTGCCGGACAAGGCGATCGACGTGATCGACGAATCCGGCGCGGCGCAGATGCTGCTGCCGGAAGGCAAGCGCAAGCGCACCATCGGGCTCAAGGAGATCGAGACCACGATCGCCACCATGGCGCGCATTCCGCCGAAGGCGGTGTCGAAGGACGACGCCGAGGTGCTGCGGAACCTGCAGGAGACGCTCAAGCGCGTGGTCTACGGCCAGGACAAGGCGATCGAGGCGCTGTCCGCCTCGATCAAGCTCGCCCGCGCCGGCTTGCGCGAGCCGGAAAAGCCGATCGGCTGCTATCTGTTCTCCGGCCCGACCGGCGTCGGCAAGACCGAAGTGGCCAAGCAGCTTGCCGCGACGCTCGGCGTCGAGCTGATCCGCTTCGACATGTCGGAATATATGGAGCGCCACACCATATCGCGGCTGATCGGCGCGCCGCCCGGCTATGTCGGCTTCGACCAGGGCGGGCTCCTGACCGACGGCGTCGACCAGCATCCGCATTGCGTGCTGCTGCTCGACGAGATCGAGAAGGCGCATCCGGATCTGTTCAACGTGCTGCTGCAGATCATGGATCACGGCAAGCTGACCGACCACAACGGCAAGCAGGTCGACTTCCGCAACGTCATCCTGATCATGACCACCAATGCCGGCGCCGCCGACATGGCGCAGCGCCGCCTTCGGCTTTACGCGACAGCAAGCGCGAGGGCGACGACATGGAGGCGATCAAGCGGCTGTTCGCGCCGGAGTTCCGCAACCGGCTCGACGCGATCATCACCTTCGCGCATCTGTCGCCCGAAGTCATCGCCATGGTGGTCGAGAAATTCGTGCTGCAGCTCGAGGCGCAGCTCGCCGACCGCGACGTCACGATCGAACTGACCGACGAAGCCACGCAATGGCTGATCGCCAACGGCTATGACGAGCTGATGGGCGCGCGGCCGATGGCGCGGGTGATCCAGGAGCACATCAAGAAGGCGCTGGCCGACGAGGTGCTGTTCGGCACGCCTCAAGTCGGGCGGTCACGTGCGCGTCGTCGTCGTCACCGACGAGGCCGGCAACAGCAAGCTCGACTTCGATTATCCGGACGGGCCGGTCAAGCCGCGGCCGGAAAAGCTGCCCGAGCCGCGCCGCGCCAAGGCCAAGCGGCGCTCCTCGCCGCGGAAGAAGCCGCCGGGCTCCGGCGGCCCCGGTGGCGATGAGCCGCCGCGCCGCGGCACGGTGCCGAAGGTGCCGCTGGTCAAGGTGTGATCGTCTGCCGGCGTCGCGACGAAATAGCTAAGCGCGGCCCGTGCCCGCGCGGCCATGCGCAGGCACGGCCGCGCGGACTGAGGACGCCGATCTGGGCCGAGTCAGCCGTAGCCTTCAACGGAAGGTCTAATCCTCAACCAGGGAACGCGGCAGCTTGAAATGCTGACCTTCGTTCGGGCGCGGATCGAATTTTGCCGGAACGCCCGAACCGAGACATCTGATTTTCGCGGCATAGTGCACGCGGTAGCGCGACCCTTCGTACAGCGCGCGCGCATGCGCAAAGACGTGCCGGCGGCCCGCTTTGTCGACGTGGAGGCGAACCATTTGTCGGCAGATCGGACAGGGCGTTCGCAAAGGATGAAGCCGCCGTCCGCCAAGAAGTTTGACGCCAAGGAGCTTGAAGAACTCAACGACCCATACGGAAAAGTGCCGCATGTTCGCCTCCTGCCGAGTTAAGGCAGTATTTGCACAGCACTGTGTCTAAAAGTTGATGTGTGCCGGAAAATTGGCGTCAGCCGGTCTTGAGTGTCCGATGCCGATTTAGCTGCCGCGCAAACCAGATCGCCAGCACCGGCAAGCGCCGCCGCCGCGGCGAGAAAGAGCGGCACCGCGCCGAGCCGGTCGATGACCAGCGCGCCGGTGGCGACGCCCGCGGTCTGGCCGACAAAGATCGCCGAGGAGAATAACGCCACGGCGGTGCCGCGCGCTTGCGGCGTCATCTGCGTGGCGTTGGTCTGCAAGGTGTTGTGCAGCATGTAGAAGCCCAGTCCGATCGCGATCGTCGCGACCGGCGCCAGCCACCAGGCCGGCGCCAGCGAGAGCACGATATAGCCGGCCGCGATGACAAAGCCGCCGGTGACGGCGAGGCGGGCCTGGCCGAGGCGGTAGCACGAACAGTCTTGACCAGGCCGGCGTAGATCAGCCCGCCGATGCCGAAGCAGCCGACGCTCAGGCCGATAAGCGTGAAGCTGACGCCGAAGTGCGGCATGCAGATAAGCGCCGATATAGGCAAAGGCGCCCCACAACAGCGCATTCTCGATGAAGGCGGTGACGATGACGATGCGCGCGAACGGCGTGGTCAGCACCGCGGCATAATCGGCGACAAAGCCGCGCGTGGTCTCGTGCGGATGGCTCGGCGCGCGGGTCAGCGGATTGGTGGCAAGTTCATAGATCAAGCCCGGCGGCCGCTATCGCGAAAATGCCGGACAGCACGAAGAACACGTTGCGCCAGCCGACCAGATCGCCGAGCACGCCGCCGGCGGCCTGGCCGAACAGCTGGCCGAGAATCTGTCCGGTGAGGTAGCGCCCGAGGATCGGCTGGCGCTGCTCGTAGGGCGTGACGTCGCCGACATAGGCCATCGAAATCGGGATGATCCAGCCGGCGGCCGCGCCGGTCGCCAGCCGCGTCAAAGCGAGCTGCGGCAGCGAGCTCGCCATGCCGCACAGCGCCACCAGCACGGTGCCGATCGCGCACATCACCGCGACGGCGCGATATTTGCCGAGACGGTCGCCGAACGGGCCGATGACGAGCTGGATCGAGCCGTGGGCGAGGGCATAGGACGTCACCACCATGGCGGCGGCGCCTACGGTGGTATGGAAGTCGCCGGCGATCTGCGGCAACAGCGAATCGGTCACCCGCACCTGCGCCTGGGCGGCGAAGCCGGCGACCGCCAGCAGCATGATCGCGCGCCGTCGGCGATTGGCGCGGCAGCGATGCGGGCGATGTGATCGAGGCGGGCACGTTGAATTAAGGAGCCGTTGAGAGGGTGTGGCGTTGACAGCCCGGACAGGCCGGGCTTTCTACCCCGCCAAACAGCGAACGCGAAATGATCGAAAACAGATACCAGCCCAGCGCGGTCGAAGCCCGCATCTACGACGGCTTGGGAGAAGGCCGGCGCCTTTCGCGCCGGCCGGCCGGAGCGCGCCGCGGCCGAGCCCTATTGCATCGTCATTCCGCCGCCGAATGTCACCGGCTCGCTGCATATGGGCCACGCGCTCAACAATACGCTGCAGGACATTCTCTGCCGCTTCGAGCGCATGCGCGGCCGTGACGTGCTGTGGCAGCCGGGCACCGACCACGCCGGCATCGCCACGCAGGCGGTGGTCGAGCGGCAGCTGGCGGAGCGCAAGGAGCCGTCGAGCCGCGAGATGGGGCGCGAGGCCTTCATCAAGCGCGTCTGGGAATGGAAGGCGGAATCCGGCGGCATCATCATCAGCCAGCTCAAGCGGCTCGGCGCCTCCTGCGACTGGTCGCGCGAGCGCTTCACCATGGACGAGGGCCTGTCGCGCGCGGTGATGAAGGTGTTCGTCACGCTCTACCGCGAGGGCCTGATCTACAAGGACAAGCGGCTGGTCAATTGGGACCCGAAGCTGAAAACCGCGATCTCCGATCTCGAAGTGCAGCAGGTCGAGACCAAGGGCCATCTCTGGTTCATCAAATATCCGATCGAAGGCTGCAGACGAATTCATCGTCGTGGCGACGACGCGGCCGGAGACCATGCTCGGCGACGTCGCGGTCGCGGTGCATCCGGACAATGAGCGGCTGAAGCATCTGATCGGCAAGACCGCGATCCTGCCGCTGGTCGGCCGGCGCATTCCGATCATCGGCGACGACTATGCCGATCCGGAAAAGGGCTCGGGCGCGGTGAAGATCACGCCGGCGCATGATTTCAACGATTTCGAGGTCGGCAAACGGCACAATCTGCCGCTGATCAATGTGTTCGATCGACGAAGGCGACACTTGACGCTCAAGGACAATGACAGCATTTCTCGAGAGATGCGCATCTCGAGAACTCGATGTGACGGATGAGCGTTGGACGGCATAGATCGCTTCGGTCGCGCGCAAGAAGATCGTCGAGCAGCTTGAAGTCGCGTGGCCTGATCGACAAGATCGAGCCGACCACGCATGTCGGTGCCGCACGGCGACCGCTCCGGCGCGGTGCTCGAGCCGTTTCTCACCGATCAATGGTACGTCGACGCCAAGACGCTGGCGCAGCCGGCGATCGCGGCGGTGCGCGAGCGCAAGACCGTGTTCGTGCCGGCGCAATGGGAAGCGACCTACTTCAACTGGATGGAGAACATCCAGCCGTGGTGCATTTCGCGGCAGATCTGGTGGGGCCATCAGATTCCGGCCTGGTACGGGCCCGGACGGACAAGATCTTCGTCGCCGAGACAGAAGACGATGACGCGGTTGCCGATGCGCTCGCGCATTACGTCGAGATCGAAGAGATCGACGCGATCGAAGCAGCAGGCGAGTGATATCGCCGACGATCGTGATCGTGACGAGACGCGCTCGATCGTCGCGCGAAGCGCAATGATCTGCATCAGCGCGACGAGGACGTGCTCGACACCTGGTTCTCCTCGGCGCTGTGGCCGTTCTCGACGCTGGCTGGCCGGACGAGACGCCGGAGCTCAAGCGCTTCTATCCGACCAGACGCTGGTCACCGGCTTCGACATCATCTTCTTCTGGGTCGCGCGGATGATGATGATGGGACTGCACTTCATGAAAGAGGTGCCGTTCCACGACGTCTACATCCACGCGCCTGGTGCGCGACGCCACCGGCGCCAAGATGTCGAAGTCGAAGGGCAACGTCATCGATCCGCTTGGAATTGATCGACGAATACGGCGCCGACGCGTTGCGCTTCACGCTGGCCGCCATGGCGGCGCAGGGCCGCGACATCAAGCTCTCGCCCGCAGCGCGTCGAAGGCTACCGCAATTTCGCGACCAAGCTGTGGAACGCGGCGCGCTTCGCCGAGATCAACGGCTGCGCGCACGATCCAGATTTCGATCCGCGCCAGGCGCAAGGAGACGCTCAATCGCTGGATTGCGCATGAGACGGCAAAGACTGCGGCCGAAGTCACCGAAGCGATCAAGGCCTACAGGTTCAACGACGCCGCCGGCGCGATCTATCGCTTCGTCTGGAACGTCTATTGCGACTGGTATCTGGAGCTGGCGAAGCCATTACTTGATCGGTCCGGATCGGCGCCGCGAAAGAACGAGACGCGGGCCATGGTCGCCTGGGCGCGCGACGAAATCCTGAAGCTGCTGCATCCGTTCATGCCGTTCATCACCGAGGAACTGTGGGCGGTGACGGCGTCGCCAAAGCGCGATGACCGCTGCTCGCTCTCAGCGAGTGGCCGTCGCTCGAAGGTCATTGGCGATGCAAAGGCGGAAGCCGAGATCGGCTGGGTGATTGATCTCATTACTGCCATCCGCTCGGTGCGTGCGGAGATGAATGTCAACGCGCCGCTGCCACTCGTTATGGTGAGAGTCGGCGATCATGTCTGAGAAAGGGCTCAGCGTTGGTCGGAATTCATCAAGAGGCTGGCGCGAATTTCTGAGGTCACTGGGCGCCAACGTATCCGCAAGGCGCGGTGCAGCTCGTGGTGCGCGGCGAGGTCGCGGCGCTGCCGCTTGCCGGCGTCATCGATCTCGCCGCCGAGCGCGCGCGGCTCGCCAAGGAAATGGCCAAGGCCGACGCCGATATCGCGCGCGTCGATGCCAAGCTCGGCAATGCCAATTTCGTCGCGCGCGCGCCCGAAGAGGTGGTCGAGGAAGAAAAAGAAAAGCGCGAGGAGGCGCAAGCGCGCAAGGCCAAGATCGCCGAGGCGCTGGAGCGGCTCAAAGGCGCGGCGTGAGAGTTTTTCTTGCCGGAGCAACCGGCGTCATCGGCCGGCGATTGACGCCGCTGCTGGTCGCCGCCGGACACGAGGTGACCGGCACGACGCGGTCGGCCGAAAAAACCGCGGCGCTGAGAGAGCAGGGCGCGCAGCCGATCGTCGTCGATGTTTTCGATCGCGACGCACTGCATGATGCCGTCGTGGCGGCGCGCCCCGAAGTCGTCATCCATCAGCTCACCGATCTGCCGCAGGTGTTCGATCCCGAGCGCCGCGGCGAGGCGCTGCGCCGCAATGCCAGGCTGCGCATCGAGGGCACGGCAAATCTTGTCGCGGCGGCGCAGGCCGCGGGCGCTCGCCGGCTGATCGCCCAAAGCATCGCCTTCATCTACGCCGATGGTCCCGAGCCGCATGCCGAAAGCGATCCGCTCGCCGCCGCCGAAGGCGACGATCTCAATGCGCTGACCTCGCGCGGCGTGCGCGACGCTCGAAGACGCGACGCTCAATACGCCTGGCATCGCCGGCATCGTGCTGCGCTACGGCCGGCTTTACGGGCCCGGAACATGGTTCGAAACCGCGCAGGGCCGCGGGCTGCTGCACGTCGATGCGGCGGCGCAGGCGGCGTTCCTTGCGGTCACCTGCGGCGCGCCGGGCGTCTACAACATCGCCGAAGACGATGGCGCGGTGACGATCGACAAGGCGCGGCAACGAATTGGGTTTCGATCCGGATTTCGGCTTAACTGAAATTCGAGTCTAAGCGCTGCGCTTGCGTTTGGCTTCGACATAGCTGCGCAGCACCGCGCCCATGCGCGACTGATAACCTTTGCCGGTGCGTTTGAACCAGCCGATGACGTCGGGATCGAGACGCAGCGTGATCTGCTGCTTGGTCAACGGCATGCGCAAGGTCGCGTTATCCCAGAAGCCGGGGGAATGATGCCGGCATCCGGATCGGCCGCCGCGCGGCGCTCGGCCTCCTCGTCGCTCATTTCGATCAGTTTGCGATTGAGCGGCTTCACCGGAATATCGTCGAGGCTCTTATACCGGACGAGTTGGGTGCGTTCTTTCTCATAGATTTCGCGCTCATGTGTCGATGCCTTCCAAGCCGAAATGATCCGAATGCTCTCGCCGCGTAGCGTGTAAACCACGTTAGGCATCACGCCGTTACTGTCGCGACCCAAGGCGACGAAACGTGTTTCGCCGTAGTCTCGTCGTGCGTCAGGTCGGCTAATCCAATGGCCGCGAAATACCGACGCGGCCTCATCAAAGCTCACTGCGTGCTTGCTCGTATTGGAGCGCGCCTTGGCTGGGTCCCACTCGAATTCCATGATCGTAGCTGCAAAAAGTAGTTACCGCAATCCCTGGGGCAATACAACCGAGAGTACAGCAAGGTTGCGGCTCTTTAAAACGGCTTGCTCAAAAACCGCGAACCCTTCTCGCCATAGCGCCATGGCAGGTCCGCCGCTTTGGTGATGCCGATGCGCGGCCCGGCCACGATCTCGACCGCTCCCTCACGCGCGAACAGCTCGAACGGCGGCCGGTCGAGCGCCAAGCCGTTATGGGCCCGCGTGACGCGGAGCGCCTCGCAGAGCCGGCCGGGGCCGGAGCATAGGAGCCGCACATCGGCCACGCCGCGCCGCCGCCGCATGGCCGGGAGGCCAACCGTCGGCTCAATGGCCCGGATCAGGACGGCGGCGGCGGAGCCCTTCGGCTCGCAGACGAAATTGAGGCACCAGTGAATGCCGTAGGACCGGTAGACATAGGCATAGCCGGCCGGGCCGAACATGACCGCATTGCGCTCGGTTTGGCCGCCAAAGCTGTGCGCCGCCGGCTCGGTATGATGGTAGGCCTCGACTTCGACCAGCCGGCCGCCGACGCCGTTAACAAGGAGCGTCACGCCGATCAGATCGGGCGCGACCTCGTGGACAGAGCGGTTAAAGAAGCTCTTGGTCAGTCGTTTTGGCACGGCTGCATCGTCGCAGCCGCGCTACCGTTCGGTAAATCACCAGTTAACAGATGCAGTCGAGCCGAGGGAATCTGTGGCTCCGCGGCAACAGCTCTGGAACATTTGCTTATACCGCACTGCACCCACGTCCAGCGCCGCTTTTTAGCCATAGGATTTCCCGACATCCAGCACCGACGGCCGGTCCAGCGATTAAGCCGTTTTGGATTTGGGTCGTTGCGTACTTCCGGCCTTTCTTGGTTTGGCCGGAGGAAAGGGGCGAAGGGGCTTACGTTAGGCCCGCTGAAGTATGGACGCCAAAACCGATCTGAAATCGCGCCTGCCCAGCAGGCATGCGACCGAAGGCCCCGACCGTGCGCCGCACCGCGCCTTCTATTACGCGATGGGGCTGACGCGGGAGCAAATTCATCAGCCTTTCGTCGGGGTCGCTACCTGCTGGAACGAGGCGGCGCCCTGCAATATCGCGCTGATGCGCCAGGCCCAGGCGGTGAAGCTTGGCGTCGCCGCCGGCGGCGCCACCGCGCGCGAATTCTGCACCATCACCGTGACCGATGGCATCGCCATGGGCCACGAGGGCATGAAATCGTCCTTGCCGTCCCGGGAAGTCATTGCCAATTCGGTGGAATTGACAGTGCGCGGCCATTCCTATGACGCCCTGATCGGGGTCGCCGGCTGCGACAAGTCGCAGCCCGGCATGATGATGGCGATGTGCCGGCTCAATGTGCCGTCGATCTACATTTACGGCGGCTCGATCTTGCCCGGCACGTTCAAAGGTCAGCCCGTTACCATTCAGGACGTCTATGAGGCGGTCGGCAAGCACTCGATCGGCGCAATGAATGACGCCGATCTCGAGACGCTCGAGCAGAACGCCTGTCCGTCGGCCGGCGCTTGCGGCGCGCAATTCACCGCCAACACCATGGCGACGATTTCCGAAGCGATCGGTCTGGCTCTGCCCTATTCGGCCGGCGCCCCGGCGCCGTACGAGATTCGCGATAAGTTCTGCGTGCTGGCCGGCGAGATGATCGTGGATCTGATCGCCAAGAACATTCGCCCGCGCGACATCGTCACCCGCAAGGCGCTGGAAAACGCTGCGGCGGTCGTCGCCGCCACCGGCGGCTCGACCAATGCGGCGCTGCATCTGCCGGCGATCGCCAACGAATGCGGCATCAAGTTCGATCTGTTCGACGTCGCCGAAGTCCTGAAAAAGACACCTTATATCGCGGATTTGAAACCGGGCGGCCGTTATGTCGCCAAAGACATGTTCGAAGCTGGCGGCGTTCCGCTGCTGATGAAGACGCTGCTCGACCATGGTTACCTCCATGGCGACTGCCTCACGGTCACCGGCCGCACCATCGCCGAGAATCTGAAATCGGTGAAGTGGAACGCCGATCAGGCCGTCATCTATCCGGCCAACAAGCCAATTCTGCCGACCGGCGGCGTCGTTGGCCTGAAAGGCAATCTCGCACCCGAGGGCGCCATCGTGAAGGTCGCCGGCATGGAGCGCCTGCAGTTCTCCGGTCCGGCGCGCTGCTTCGACGGCGAGGAAGCTTGCTTCGAGGCGGTCAAGCACAAGAAGTACAAGGAAGGCGACGTGCTGGTGATCCGCTACGAAGGTCCGAAGGGCGGTCCCGGCATGCGGGAAATGCTGTCGACCACCGCGGCGCTCTACGGTCAGGGCATGGGCGGCAAGGTGGCGCTGATCACCGACGGCCGCTTCTCCGGCGCGACGCGCGGTTTCTGCGTCGGCCATATCGGCCCGGAAGCGGCAGTCGGCGGCCCGATCGCGCACGTTCGCGATGGCGACATCATCCATCTCGATGGCGACAAGGGAACTCTCACCGTCGACGTGACGCCGAGCGAGTTCGAGAAGCGGGCGAGAGATTGGAAACCGCGCGAAAGCCAATTCACGTCCGGCTATTTGTGGAAATACACCCAGCAGGTGGGACCGGCCCGCGACGGCGCGGTCACCCATCCGGGTGCTGCGGTTGAGAAAGCGTGTTATGCGGATATCTAGCGCACGCATCGCCACGGCGGCACGGTCGCGGGCCTTATCGGGGCGGGCTGCCTCGTGCTGGCGCTGTCGGGCTATGACGGCGGTCTGGCGCCGGAACGGGCACTTGCCTTCGACGGCACGACATCGCCAGCGACCGCATCGTTATCGCCGAGCGACGGTTTGCGCGCCGGCGCGCATGCGCCGGAAGCCAAGCCGAATGCTTTGACCGCGCTGCAATATGCGGCCGATCAGGGCGAGCCGGTGGCGCAATGGAAGCTCGGCCGTATGTACGCCGACGGTGACGGCGTGCCGCGCGACGAGCTGCGCGCCTTCAATTATTTCAGCCAGATCGCCAACACCCATCCGGACGAGGTGCCGGGCACGCCGCAGGCGAGCTTTGTCGCCAACGCCTTCGTCGCGTTGGGGCATTACTATCTCGACGGCATCCCGAATTCGAAAATCGAGGCCGATCCGGATCGCGCCCGCGAAATGTTCGACTATGCCGCCAGCTATTTCGGCGACGCCGACGCGCAATATGAGCTGGGCCGGCTTTACCTCACCGGCACGCCGAGCGATCCGCATCAGGCGGCGCGGTGGTTCCTTCTAGCTGCGACCAAGGGCCATTGCCGCGCCGAAGTGGCGCTCGGCGATATGCTGTTCCGCGGCCAAGCCGTGCCGCGGCAGGCCGCGCGCGGCCTGATGTGGCTCACGCTCGGCAAGGACTGTGCCGGCAACGACGAAATGGGTCAAGCCGCTCTACGATAGCGACTTCCAGCACGCCAACGACGACGATCGCGCCTTGGCGCTGGTTTATCTGGAAGATTGGCTGAAGGGCCGGCGGGAGTAAGCCGCTCTGACTGGTGTAGCTTGAATAGCTCAGTTGAAAAGGCTACTTTAGCTAGATGAGGAAGGTTAGCATCACCGAGGCCAAGAACCGCCTCAGCGCACTCATCGATAGCTTGAAAGGCGGCTCGCCCGTTTTGATTGTCGATCGCGGGCGCCCCGTTGCTCGTCTCGAACCAGTTCCAGCCGCAATAGATGAAGATGGCCGCGTCCGCGGCTTGTTCGCGAAGGCATCGTCCGGGCACCACGGATGCCGCTGCCGCAGTCGCTCCTCAGCGAAGAACTTCCTCATGCAAAAGGCGACGGCTCGGTGGTGGCCGCGTTGATCGAGGAGAGACGGGAAGGCCGGTGAGGTTCTGGGATGCTTCGGCTATCGTGCCGCTGCTCATCCGCGAAACGACAAGTCAGCGCTTGCGGATGCTTGCGGCGAGCGACCGAACGATGGCCGTTTGGTGGGCCTCTGAAGTCGAATGCGTATCTGCACTTGTTCGACGCGAGCGCGAAGGTATGCTCGATGCCGCACGCTGGAGATCGCGTTGCGGCAATTGCGGCAGTTCGCCGAGGCTTGGCTCGAAGTCGAGCCAAGCGGCCTTGTCCGGGAAACTGCCGCGCGAATTTTACGTGTGCATGTATTACGCGCGGCCGATGCCCTGCAATTGGCAGCGGCGTTTGCCGCTGCCGAGCGACGCCCGGCAACTCTAGAAATGGTTACGCTCGACGAGCGTTTAGCCGGTGTGGCGCGCAAAGAAGGATTTACAGTGGTCGATCTCGCCATCAATTGAAGAAGATCAGACGAGGCTTGGCTTTACGACTTGGTTTCGATATCCAAATCGATCCACACCGGCACGTGATCGGACGGCTTTTCCCAGGTCCGCACGTGGCGGTCGATGCCGGCGTTGCTGAGCCGGTCGGCGGCGGCAGGCGACAGCAACAGATGATCGATGCGGATACCGTTGTTCTTTTGCCAGGCGCCGGCCTGGTAATCCCAGAAAGTATAAAGGCCGGCGTCGTCGCTGGTGGCGCGCACGGCATCGGTCAGCCCGAGATTGACCAGGGCGCGGTATTCGTCGCGCGTCTTCGGCAAAAACAGTGCATCGCCGGTCCAGGCTTGCGGATTTTTGCGCGTCGGCCGCGGTCGGGATGACGTTGTAGTCGCCGGCCATGACCAGCGGCTCCTCCAGTGACAACCGATCGCGCGCGTAAGCGGCCAGCCGTTTCATCCAGCCGATCTTGTAGGTGTATTTCTCGGTGTCCGGCGGATTGCCATTGGGCAGATAAATACTGGCGATCCGCAGCGCGCCGTGCGCGGTCGACACCACGCCTTCGATGAAGCGCGCGTGATCGTCTTTGGCGTCGCCGGGCAGCCCGTTTTTCACTTCATCGAATGGAAATTTCGACAATAGCGCGACGCCGTTGAACGTTTTTTGCCCATGCACCGCGACGTTATAGCCAAGCGTCTCGAATTCCATGCGCGGGAAGGCGTCGTCGACGCATTTGGTTTCTTGCAGGCAGACGATGTCGGGCTTGCGTTCGGCAAGCCAAGTGCGCGCCGAATCGATGCGCTGCTTGATGGAATTGACGTTCCAGGTGGCGATGCGCACGGGCTAACGCCCTATTTTTGCGGGCGCATGATCTTATCCGAAAACCGGAAGTCCACTTTTCGGGATCATGCGCTAGAGCGCGAAACTGGTACCGCAGCCGCACGAGGCGGTCGCTTTCGGATTGTTGACCTTGAACGACGAGCCGATCAAATCGTCGACAAAATCGATCTCCGAGCCGGCCATGTAATTGAGCGAGACCGGATCGATCAGTACCGTGGCGCCGCTCTTTTCGATGACGATGTCGTCGTCGGCCCGGCTCTTTTCGGTGTCGAATTTGTATTGAAAGCCGGAGCAGCCGCCGCCTTCGACCGAAACGCGCAGCATGGTCCCCGCCGGTTCCCGGCCGAGGATTTCGCCGATCTTTTCGCCGCGCGCTCGGTCACGATGACGTTGTCAGCCATTTTGGCTCCAAAAGTGCAAATGCGCCGATTGCAACGCTCTCAGCACGATAGTTAAGTGCGCCGGCAACCAAGGTCAATTGGCGAGTCGGCAAGCATGCCGATGATTCTCAGCGGGCGCCCTATGCCTGCGACCCGGCGCAGAGCCGCGGCCGGCTCCATGCCGAGCCCGCCAGCAAAAGCCGCAGCGCCTTCCGCCGCGATTGCGACCGCATCATCCACTCGACCGCCTTTCGCCGCCTCAAGCACAAGACCCAGGTGTTCGTCTTCGACGAGGGCGACCATTACCGCACGCGGCTCACCCACACCCTCGAAGTGACGCAAGTGGCCCGTTCGCTCGCCCGCCGGCTGCGGCTCGACGAAGACCTCGCCGAGGCGCTGGCGCTGGCGCACGATCTCGGCCATCCGCCGTTCGGCCATGCCGGGGAGCGCGCGCTCGACGCCTGCCTGGCCGCGTTCGGCGGCTTCGATCACAACGCCCAGACCTTGCGCATCGTCACCGCGCTGGAGCGCCGTTATCCGAATTTCGACGGTTTGAACCTGACCTGGGAAACGCTGGAGGGCCTGGTCAAGCACAATGGGCCGCTGACCGATCCTGCCGGCGCGCCGCTCGATCGTTACCGGTTGCACGGCGTACCGCAGACGATCCTCGACTATTCGCGGCTGCAGGATCTCCAATTGTGGAGCTTCGCCGGCGCCGAAGCGCAAATCGCCGCCGTTGCCGACGATATCGCTTACGACGCCCATGATATCGACGACGGCTTGCGCGCCGAGCTGTTCCATATCGACGACATTGCCGCCGCGCCGCTGCCCGGCGCGATCATCGGCGAGATACGCGCGGCCTATCCGGACCTCGACCGCCATCGGCTGGTTCATGAGCTCATCCGGCGCCTGATCGGTGTTCTCGATCGACGACGTCGTCGCCGAGACCGAACGCCGGATCGCCAGGGTCGAGCCGCAGTCCGCCGACGAGGTGCGCCGGGCGCAAATGCCGGTCGTGGGCTTTTCCGCCGCTATGCGGGCAGGCGATGACGCCATCAAAGCGTTCCTCAAGCCGCACATGTATCGCCATCCGCGCGTCATGCGCGTGATGGACCAGGCGGCCGGGCGTGGTGCGCGACTTGTTCGCCCGCTACAGCGCGCATCCCGGCGATTTGCCGGCGGAGTGGCAGGAGGGCCTCGCCGGCCTCGACGCCGCCGCGCGGGCGCGGCAAGTCGCCGATTTCATCGCCGGCATGACCGACCGCTATGCGCTCGCCGAGCACGCCCGGCTCTTTGACTCGACCCCCGAATTGCGTTAGGCGCGCGGCGCGCTCATCGCAGCTTCATCGTTACAAAAAACATTTTCGCCGAGCTTCTCGCGCGCGTTCGCGACGCGGCCGATCAATTGGTGCGCTCGGGCGCATTGCCGGCCGGCATCGATCAGTCGCGCATCACGGTCGAGCCGCCACGCGATCCAACTCACGGCGATGTCGCCACCAATGCGGCGATGGTGCTGGCCAAGGATGCCGGCAAGAAGCCGCGCGAGCTTGCCGAGGCGATCGCGGCGAAACTTCGCGCCGACGCCCTTGTCGCCAGCGCCGACGTAGCGGGGCCGGGCTTTATCAATCTGACGCTGAAAGCCGGTGCCTGGATCGACGCCTTGCGCAGCGCCGTGCGGCTTGGGTCCGATTACGGCAGCAGCGACCTTGGCGGCGGCGTGCCGGTGAACGTCGAATATGTCTCGGCCAATCCGACCGGGCCGATGCATGTCGGCCATGGCCGCGGCGCGGTGTTCGGCGATGCGCTGGCTAATCTCTTGGCGTTTACGCGGCTACAAGGTTACGCGCGAATATTACGTCAACGATGCCGGCGCCCAGGTCGATGCGCTCGCGCACTCGGCCTATCTGCGTTACCGCGAGGCGCTCGGCGAAGATATCGGCGCCATTCCCGAAGGATTTTATCCGGGCGAGTATCTCAAACCGGTCGGCGCGCTCATCGCCAAGACGTTCGGCGCGGCGCTCAAGAACAGCCCGGAGGCGCAGCGGCTTTCGGTCGTTCGCGCCATCGTCCTCGAACAGATGATGATTTCCATTCGCGAGGATCTCGCCGCCTTGGGCGTGAGCCAAGAGCATTTCTTTTACGAGCGAACGCTGATTTTCCAGGAAGAGCTCGGCGCGAATTCGATCGATTACATTGCGCGCACCATCGATTGGCTGCGCGCAACGCGGCTACATCTATCAAGGCCGTTTGCCGCCGCCGAAGGGCGCGCCGATCGAGGACTGGGAGGACCGCGAGCAGACGCTGTTCCGCTCGACGGAATTCGGCGATGACGTCGATCGCCCGCTGATGAAGTCGGATGGCTCCTACACCTATTTTGCCTCCGATATCGCCTATCACGCCGACAAGATCGGGCGCGGCTTTCGCACGCTGATCGATGTCTGGGGCGCCGACCATGCCGGCTACATCAAGCGCCTGCAGGCGGCCGTCGCGGCGTTGAGCGACCGCAAGGCCGAGCTCGACATCAAGGTCGTGCAGCTGGTGAAGCTGATGCGTGCCGGCGAGCCGGTCAAAATGTCGAAGCGGGCAGGGGAGTTCGTCACCCTGCGCGAAGTCGTGGATGAAGTCGGCCGCGACGCCGTCCGCTTCATGATGCTGTTTCGCAAGAACGACGCCGTGCTCGAATTCGATCTCGCCAAGGTGCGCGAGCAGTCGCGCGACAATCCGGTGTTTTACGTCCAATACGGTCACGCCCGCGCGCAATCGATCTTTCGCAATGCGCGCTCCGCCTTTCCCGACCTGCCGGCGGACATCACGGCTCTGGTCGAGGTCGCGAATCTCGACGCGGCTTTCCGACCCGGCGGAACTCGCTTTAATGCGTCGAATTGCGCTTTATCCGCGCGTCGTCGAAGCCGCATCGACGGCCCACGAGCCGCACCGAATTGCCTTTTATTTGTATGACTTAGCGAGCGAATTTCATGCGCTTTACACGCAAGGCACTGCCGCGCCTCATTTACGCTTCATTATCCAAGATGATCGACAAGTGACCGAGGCTAGGCTTGTGCTCGTACAAGGCGTGGCCACCGTACTCGCGTCGGGTCTCAGGTTGCTCGGGGTCGCGGCGCCAGATGAGATGCGGTAATTGCTGCGCCAGTTCGCCGTGACTTCCGTGCGTTACGCGAGCGCAGATCGGGACAGAGGTTTCGGGACAAGCTTGGTAACGCGTAACGCCTGAAGTCGGGGCGAATACTATGGCCGACGACGATTTCCGCTCTTACCGCAGCCGCGACGCGATGGCGCCTCGAAGCGCGGCCGCCCCGTCGCGCCCGCATTCCGACGATCCGCTTGCCGAATTGGCCCGGCTGATCGGCCAGAGCGAGCCGCCGGGCGATTACGATCGCGAGCGCACGAGAACGGTCCCTCGCTCGATGTGCCCGCCGAGGGTGTCGATTGGGCGGCCGAGGACTCGTTACGCCGATCCAAAGCGAGCCGGCCGAAGGCAATTACGATGCGCGCGGCGACGAGCGCTACAAGCCGGTGCGACAGGCCGACATCGTTCCGACGTACCGTGCCGGCGCATCCTATGATCCGCGCGAGGCCGAACCGCAACTCGACAGGGCAGTTTTCGCCTCCGGCGCGCAGCTTTAATGGGCGCACGATACCCGCGATTATGCGTTGCCGGAGCCGGCCCGATTTCGGGACGAGCAAGAGCCCGTCGGCTCCTTGGGCCGTCAGCTGCCCGGCTTTGCTGCCGCAGATCGCGCGACGAGGACGCGACTACGATGACCGGCCGCAGGACGGTCCGCACGACAAGACTTACGCGTTGGAGGACTACGAGGAGGAGGCGCCCGCGGCCGCCGCGCGCAGCGGCTTTGTCGTCGTAGCGGCGGTGCTCGGGCTGGCGGTGATCGGAACCGCGGGCGCTTTTGCCTATCGCGCGATGTTCGGCAGTTCGATGCTGCCGTCGCTGCCGCCGATCATCAAGGCGGACGACGGTCCGAACAAGATCGTGCCCACCAAGCCGGCAACGAACGCGTCCGATCAGGCGGACGCAAATGGGCGAAGTCGGGCGAGAAGATCGTCTCGCGCGAGGAGCAGCCGGTCGATGTGCCGGCGCCGGTGAACCCGACGCCGCGGGTCGTATCGACCATTCCGATTTTCCCGGATCCGAATTCCGGCCAGGCCGGAGTTCCGAATTCCGCGCAAGGGGCGGGCTGGCCTCGGGCGCGCCGGCGCTCGAACTTCCGCCCGCCGGCACCGTCCGCGCCCGCACCGGCGAACAGTTGGCGCCGGCTGCGCCGGCGGCGTCGATCTGGCCGCCGGCCTCTGTCCGGAGCGCCGGTCGCCGGTGCTGGGAGCGGCTTCTGCGCGCCGACTGCGGCATGGACCGCGCAAAAAGGTTCACACCGTCATCATCCGGTCCGATCAGGTCGGGACGGCAACGGCTGACGCATCGTCCGCTCCCGCCAGCAGAGCCGCGGCGCCGCCCGCGCCGGTGCGGGCGCGCCCCGCCGTGCCGCGGCACGGCCGCGCCACGGCCGATGCGGCGCCGCGCGCCTAGAGGCCAATGGCCCGCTCTCGATCGTCCCGATCAGGACGGCGCCGCTCCGGCTCCGCGCGTCCGCACTGCGCTGGCGCGGCCGACCCGAACCCGCCGGCTCGAAGCCCGCGGCTCGCGAGGCGCCGCCGTCGGCCGGCGGCGGCTATGCGGTTCAGGTCACCTCGCAGCGTAGCGAGGCCGAAGCGCAGGCCGAGTTCCGTGCCTTGCGGGCCAAATTTCCGACCCAGCTCGGCAGCCGCGAGCCGATTATCCGCCGCGCCGATCTCGGGCGCCAAAGGGCATCTATTACCGCGCGCTGGTCGGTCCCTTTGCCTCGATGGAACAGGCCGCTGGAATGTGTTCGAGCCTGAAAGCCGCCGGCGGCAATTGCATCGTGCAACAGGATTAAGGCGGGGATTTCAGGCCTTAGCGCTTGACCCTCGCGCGCGGCGCAAGCTAAGCGGCGTGCAGCGCAATCGTTTCAAAATTGCGCCCGATTGGCGCTTCCGGATCACGCCCTGATGCGCGCTTTTATCACCGGAGTGGCGGGACCTGCGCTGACGGCCGAGGAGCGGCAATTCCTCAAAGAGGCCGAGCCGTGGGGTCTTATCGTCTTTAAGCGCAATGTCGTGGATCCGGGTTCTTTGCGCCGGCTGGTTGACGATTTTCGCAGCACTGTCGGCCGTCGGGCGCCTGTCCTGGTCGATCAGGAAGGCGGGCGGGTGCAGCGGCTCGGACCGCCGCATTGGCCGAGCTATCCGCCGGGCGCCGCCTATGGCGCCCTCTATGACCGCGATCGGGAAATCGGCCTTGCCGCGGCGAGACTGGGAGCGACGCATGATCGCCGCCGATCTCGCAACGCCGCGGGTATCGATGTCGATTGCGCGCCGATCGCCGATGTGCCGGTCGCGGGCGCCGACCCGATCATCGGCGATCGCGCCTATGGCACGACGCCCGAGAAGGTTGCCGCCATCGCCGCGGCATTTGCGGCCGGCCTGTTAGAGGGCGGCGTCCTGCCGGTGCTTAAGCATATTCCCGGCCATGGCCGCGCCACGGCCGACAGCCACGCCAAGCTCCCGGTGGTCGGGACCGACCGCGCGACGCTCGAAGCCACCGATTTCGCGGCGTTCCGGCCGCTGGCGGGCCTGCCGCTCGGCATGACCGCACATGTTGTGTTTACCGCCATCGACCCGGTCGCGCCGGCCACGACTTCGGTCACTATAGTGCGGCACGTAATTCGTGATTCGATTGGCTTTTCGGGGCTCTTGATGAGCGACGATGTCTCGATGGGCGCGTTGTCGGGCTCGCTTGGCGAGCGCACCAGGGCAGCGATCACGGCGGGTTGCGATATGGTCCTCCATTGCAACGGCAAGATGACGGAAATGCGTGCAGTTGCCGCAGCCGTGCCCCAACTCGCGGGCGATGCCGCGCGCCGGGCTGCGGCCGCGCTGGCGCTGCGAAAACCGGCCGCGCCGATCGACATCGCCGCGCGCCGCGCCGAATTCTTCAAGCTCATGGCGGGCGCCGCAGCCTGCACCGGGTTCCGCATGAACGCCCAGGATGTGACCGAAGATCAGTTCGAGGCCGAGCTTTCCGAGCGCGCCGCCGACGAGCCGGCGCTGGTGGTCGACGTCGAAGGCTTTGAAGGCCCGCTCGACTTGCTGCTGACGCTGGCGCGGCAGCAAAAGGTCGACCTCGCCAAGATTTCCATTCTCGCGCTGGCCGACCAATATCTCGCCTTCATCGACGCGGCGCGCAAAATGCGCCTGGAACTTGCCGCCGATTATCTGGTGATGGCGGCGTGGCTCGCCTACCTGAAATCGCGCCTGTTGCTGCCGGAAGCGCATCCGCCCGAAGGCGTGAGCGCCGAGGACATGGCGAATGCGCTGGCGCAGCGCCTGCGGCGGCTCGAGGCGATCCGGCAATTTGCCGAGCAAATGATCAATCGGCCGCAACTCGGCCGCGACGTTTTCCAGCGCGGCCAGCCGGAGCCGATCGCCGAGATCAGGCGGCCGCAATGGTCGGCGACGCTCTACGACCTGCTCTCGGCCTATGCCGGCGCGTCGGCAGACCCAGGCGCGGTCCTTCGTGCGCGTGCCCAAGCGCACGGTCTGGTCGCTCGCCGAGGCGCGCGAAGCGCTCGAACGGCTGGTCGGCCAATCGATGGACTGGAGCCCGCTCGACCAATATCTCATCGACTATCTGGTCGATCCGTCGCAGCGGGCGACGGTGCTGGCTTCGAGCTTTGCCGCGTTGCTCGAATTGGTGCGCGAAGGCCGCATCGAAGTGCATCAGCAAGGCTCGTTTACGCCGCTCTATTTGCGCAAGCGGCAGAGCCCGCAAAATGGCAATCCAAGCGAGGACAAGGCTGCCGAAGGATTGGCAGCCGAATCGGGGAATGGGTAAGAGGGAGAACGGACCAATGGGGAAGGTCGCGGAGATGCGAGTGATCGTCGGCGACAAAGACGAGCGAAGAGCGGCAGGAGCGCGCGGAGGAATTGCGCATCCTCGAAGCGCTGCTTGTTTGCCGCCGAGGCGCCGCTCGACGAGAAGGTCTTGGCATCGCGTCTGCCTGCCGGCATCGACGTGCGCGCGCTGCTTGCGCAATTGCAGCGGGAATACGCGCCGCGCGGCGTCAATCTCGTCCGCGTCGGCGGCAAATGGACGCTGCGCACCGCCAACGATCTCGCCTGGCTGCTGACGCATGAATCGGTCGGTCACGCGCAAACTGTCGCGCGCGGCGATCGAGACGCTCGCCATCGTCGCCTATCATCAGCCGGTCACGCGCGCCGAGGTCGAGGAAATCCGCGGCGTCAGCACGTCCAAGGGCACGCTCGACGTGTTGCTGGAGACCGGCTGGGTCCGGCTGCGCGGCCGGCGCAAGGCGCCCGGCCGGCCGGTGACCTATGGCACCAGCGAGGCCTTCCTGTCGCATTTCGGGCTCGATGTGCTCACCGATCTTCCCGGCCTCGACGAGCTCAAGGGCGCGGGGCTCGTCGACGCTACGCTGCCGGCTGAGTTTTCCGTGCCGGTTCCCTCCGACGATCCGGCGCTGCGCGACGACGAAGAGCCGCTCGGACCGGAAGATCTCGACCTCGGCCTGGCGCCGCGCGAGCCGAGCGCAGCGAGGAATAAATCGCCCCAATCGGCGATCGATTCCGTAGCATCGCGCGACACGTGCGGCTAATGCGGCATTCACGCCTGCGGCGTGACGGCATTGCCGTTGTGCTTGTTTTTGCCGGCCCCGACGCCTAGTTTCTGGCTAAAATCGGCATCTCGCCGCAGGCGCGCGCCATTGTAAGCGTATGGCGGACGGAGGATTTTATGGGTTCTTTTAGCATCTGGCACTGGTTGGTCGTCGGCGCCGTCCTGCTTCTGGTCTTCGGCGGCCGCGGCAAGATTTCGGACATGATGGGCGATGTCGCCAAAGGCATCAAAGCCTTCAAGAAGGGCATGGCCGACGACGATACGGCCGAGGCCGCCAAATCCGATGCGCCGATCAAGACCATCGACCATCAGGCGCCTGCCGACATCAAGCGGCGCGCCGAATCCGAGAGCAAGGTCTAGTCGCGCTGGGCCTGCTGTCGCGCCGATCGCGGCCGCCAATGGTACCTTGATTTTGCAGGCTTGAGCGGCGGCTGCGGCGAAGGGATGCCGCGGCGGAGAATTTTCCATGTTCGACATCAGCTGGACCGAATTTCTGCTCATCGGCGTCATCGCGCTGATCGTGATCGGGCCGAAAGAGCTGCCGACGGTGATGCGCACGCTCGGGCAGTACACGCGCAAAATCCGCAGCATGGCCGCGGATTTCCAGAACCAGTTCCAGGAAGCGATGCGCGAAGCCGAGATGGCCGACCTGAAGAAGCAGGTCGACGATATGGCGAGCGATATCAAAAACTACGATCCCTTGAAGAGCGTGCGGACCGATCTCGAGACGGTCGGCAAGGACGTTGAGAAATCGCTCGCTCCACCCGCCGAAGAAAAGCCGGTCGAGCCGGCGCCGGCGGCGCAGCCTCCGGTCGAACTGAAGCCGGAGGCTTTGACCGCGCCGGCCTTGCCGCAGCCTGACGCCGCAATTCCGGCCGATACCGCTGCGGCGCCGGAGCCCGTCGCCGCCGCTGCCGAGCCGGTGAACACCGAGCGAAACTGATGGCTCAAATCAGCCGCGAAGACGAAGAGAAGGAGATCGAGGCCACCAAGGCGCCCTTGATGGATCATCTGGTCGAGCTGCGCTCGCGGCTGATCAAGGCGGCCGCGGCCTTCGTGCTCGCGATGGTGGTCTGCTTCTTCTTCGCCCGGCACATCTACAACGTTCTGACCTGGCCCTACATCTGGGTCGCCGGCGCGGCGAACTCCAAGTTCATCTATACCGGGCTGCTCGAATATTTCGTCGTGCAGCTCAAGCTCGCGGCGTTCGGCGGCGTGCTTCATCGCCTTCCCGGTGATCGCGACGCAGATCTACATGTTCGTCGCGCCGGGCCTCTACCGCAACGAGCGGCAGGCCTTCCTGCCTTATCTGATCGCCACGCCGATTTTCTTCGTGCTCGGCGCGTGCGTCGTCTATTTCGTGGTCTGGCCGATGCTGGCGCGGTTTTCGCTCTCCATGCAGCAGACCGGCGGCCCCGGCGAGGCGACCATCGAGCTGTTGCCCAAGGTCGAGGATTATCTGTCGCTGATGATGAAGCTGATGCTGGCCTTCGGCATCGCCTTCCAGCTGCCGGTGATCCTGACGCTGCTCGGCCGCGTCGGCATCATCACCTCCGATCAGCTCAAGGCCAAGCGCCGCTATTTCATCGTCATCGCCTTCGTCATCGCCGCCGTGCTCACGCCGCCCGACGTGTTCAGCCAGATGTCGCTCGCGCTGCCGCTGCTCGCCCTCTACGAGGGCTCGGTCTGGTCGGTGCGGATGGTCGAAAAGCGCGCTGGCCGCCGAACGCGCCGCAGCGGCGGCCGCGGCGGCCAAGCCCGCGGAGTGAATGAGCCTATATGACGGCGTGACGCTTGATTCGTCATGGCCGGGCTTGTCCCGGCCATCCACGTCTTTACAGCGTAACGCAAGACGTGGATGCCCGGCACAAGTCCGGCCATGACGGTCGGGACTCGACCATGCACGACATCCGCTTCATCCGCGAAAATCCCGACGCTTTCGACCGCGCGCTTAAGCGGCGCGGTCTTGGCGACGCGAGAGACGAAGCGTTTCGTCTGATCGCGCTCGACGAGAACGCCGGCGCGCGATCATCCGACGCTCTGAGAGCGCGCAGGCGCGGCGCAATGCGGCGTCGAAGGAAATCGGCGAGGCGAAGAAAAGCAAGGACGAGGCGAGAGCCGCAACACTTGATGGCGAAGTCGCCGAGCTCAAGGACTCGATTCCGACAGCTGGAAGGCAGGAGAAAGCTGCCAGCGAAGACGCTCGACGAGCTCTGGCGCAAATTCCCAATCTGCCGCTCGACGAAGTGCCCGACGGCAAGAGCGCCGACGACAATGTCGAGCATCATCGCTTCGGCGCCAGGCGCGATTACGCGTTCGCGCCGAAGCAGCATTTCGATCTCGGCGAAGCGCTCGGCCAGATGGATTTCGAGACTGCGGCGAAACTATCCGGCGCGCGCTTCGTCGTTTTGAAAAAAGGCCTGGCGCGGCTCGAACGCGCGCTCGGGCAATTCATGCTCGATGTGCACACGAGCGAGCCGCACAATTACACCGAAGTCTCGCCGCCGCTGCTGGTGCGTGACGAGGCGATGTTTGGCACGGCGCAGTTGCCGAAGTTTGAAGATGATCAATTTTGGGCGTGTCAACGGAGATGTTATCTATCGTTCGCACTAGCATCGGAGGCATGACATTGCACGGAAGCGTTGCGAGGCAAAGTTCAATAGCTTGAAATGCGAGTTGCGACATAAGACAGTGCAAACTTCAGAAACTGGGTGACATTAAGTATAAGCATGCAGACAATGTTGGCAGTGTTGGCTCATCCCCACCGCCGAAGTGCCGCTGACCAATCTCGTCCGCGAATCCATCGTCGACGAAGCGCAATTGCCGATGCGGCTGACCGCCTGCACGCCGTGCTTCCGCGCCGAGGCGGGCGCCGCCGGCAAGGATACGCGCGGCATGATCCGCCAGCATCAGTTCACCAAGGTCGAGCTCGTCTCGATCACGACGCCCGAGCAATCCAAGGACGAGCACGAGCGCATGCTGGCTTGCGCCGAGGAAATCCTGCGCCGGCTCGATCTGCATTATCGGGTGATGACGTTGTGCACCGGCGACATGGGCTTTGCGTCACAAAAGACCTACGACATCGAAGTATGGCTGCCCGGGCCAAAACATGTACCGCGAGATTTCGTCGTGCTCGATGTGCGGCGAATTCCAGGCGCGGCGCATGAATGCGCGCTATCGCGGCAAAGAGGGCCGCAATGTCGCGTCATCGTGCACACGCTCAACGGCTCCGGCGTCGCCGTCGGCCGCGCGCTGATCGCGGTGATGGAAACCTATCAGCAGGCCGACGGATCGATTGCCGTGCCCGAGGCGTTGCAGCCCTATATGGGCGGCATGAAGAGTGATCGAGAAATAACGCGTGCGCATTCTGGTCACCAACGACGACGGCATTCACTCCCACGGGCTCGACGTCTGCGCCGACATCGCGCGCACGCTGTCGGACGACGTCTGGGTGGTGGCGCCGGAGCACGATCAGTCGGGCGTCGCCCATTCGCTGTCGCTGAACGATCCGCTGCGGCTGCGCGAAGTCGCCGAGCGCCGCTTCGCGGTGCGCGGCACGCCGACCGATTGCGTCATCATGGGCGCGCGCCATGTGCTCGACGGCAAGCAGATCGATCTCGTTCTGTCCGGCGTCAATCGCGGCCGCAATGTCGGCGAGGACGTGATCTATTCCGGCACCGTCGCCGGCGCGATGGAGGGCGCCGTGCTCGGCATTCCCTCGATCGCGCTGTCGCAGGCCTATAAATCGCGCAGCGGCCAGCCGCCGTTCTGGGATACCAGCCTGCGCTATGCGCCGGACATCGTCCGCCGCATGCTCAACGAAGGCGTGCGGCGCGACGTGCTGATCAATGTCAATTTTCCCGACTGCCGGCCGGAAGAGGTCAAGGGCGTCGCGGTGGCGGCGCTCGGCCGGCGGCGCCAGGAGCGGCTGCATATCGACGAGCGCAAGGACGGCCGCGGCAATCCCTATTACTGGATCGCCTATACGCGCCAGAACGCGTTCAAGTTCGAGCACGGCACCGATATCGCCGCGCTCGAGGACCATTGCATCGCGCTCACGCCGCTGCGGATCGACATCACCGACGAGCCGACCATGACGGGGCTCGCCAAGCTGTTTCGAGAAGGGCATTTAGCTGCGACAGCTTTCGCCAGCGCCGCGTCGATGGCTTGCGCCAGCGCCTCGAGCTTGGAACGGCTTCTGCAGCGTGGGACTGTGCCGATAGGCTTCCGGCACGCCGCGCTGGCCGTAGCCGCTGGCGAAGACGAACGGCACGCCCGCGCTGGATCAAGACTTCGACCACCGGCGTAATCGGCTGGTTGTTGAGATTGACGTCGAGCACGGCGACGTCGAATTCGGCCTGTTTGGCGAGCGCCAAGGCTTCGTCGATGCCGCCGGCCTCCGCCGCGACGGTGTGGCCGAGATCGCGTCAGCATGCCTTCCAGCAGCATGCGGATCATCAACTCGTCCTCGACGACGAGGACGCGCTTCCGCCGGCCATGCGCGGTGCTGTGCCAGGCTCAGTTATTGGCTCAGATGTCATTTGCTCCCCGTGCTCGCCATAACGCCAGCCGGCGCCGTCGGTTCCATCCTCGGCGCCGTCTTTCGCGCTCAGACGCCGGACCGTCGTCCACCGGCCGGCGGTAATCCCAGTATATGCGATCATCGTATGGTGGTAAAAAGCGGCATGAATCGCTCATAAGGCGAGGTCACGGTGGCCGCAGTCCCAGCAGCCGACGACGTCGAACGCATGGAGTTTCAGCTCGCGCTGCGCCGGCGCGGCATCAGCGACCAGGCCGTGCTGCGCGCCATGGACGAGGTGCCGCGCGAATATTTCGTCGCCCCGGGTTTCACCGAGAGCGCCTATGCCGACCAGGCGCTGCCGATCGCCTGCGGCCAGACCATCAGCCAGCCTTTCGTCGTCGCCTATATGACCGAGAAGCTCGAGGTCGAGCCGCAGCACCGCGTGCTCGAAATCGGCACCGGCTCCGGCTACCAGGCGGCGATCCTGTCGCGCTTGGCGCGCGAGGTGGTGAGCATCGAGCGCTATCGCACGCTGGCCGATGCGGCGCGCGAGCGGCTCAAGACGCTGGGCTACTCCAACGTGACCGTTCTCGTCGGCGACGGCATGGCCGGCGCGCCGGACTTGGCGCCGTTCGACCGCATCATGGTCACCGCCGCCGCCGAAGAGATGCCCGAAGCGCTCGTCGCTCAGCTTGCCGAGGGCGGCAAGATGGTGCTGCCGGTCGGTCCCCGCCACGACGCGCAATACATCGTCAAGCTGACAAAGCAGCCGGACGGCGCATTAACCCGCGAGAATCTCATCGCCGTGCGTTTCGTGCCGCTTTTGCCGGGTCAGGCGCGCGAACTGTGACCGCGAAAACACTTAACAAGCCATGAATAAAATCCGCACGACACTTAAAGGCCTGTTTACCGCAACGTTGTTTATTCGCTCGTCCTTTTGTTGCGTGCGAGTGAGTAACCATGTGCGCAGTCGCGTCGGTCGGCCCTTTGGCCGCAACTGGTTGCCATTTCGTTAATCGGAATTGCGGTCGCCAGCTGTAGCGCCGATTCCGGCCGCTTCGACGAAGGCTTCGGTTCCGCTTCGCCGCCTCGTCATCCTCGCGCGGCGACGTCACCGGCTCGATCCCGCAGACCGCGCCGGCCAGCCACATCGACAGCCGGCCGCTGCCGAATCTCGCCAGCGCCGATAACGGCACTTCCGGCGGCGGCCGCGGCATGGGCTCCTATCAGCCCGGCGGCGAAGTCACCGGCTCGATCGCAGCCGCGCCGCCGCCGCCGCCGAGCCTGGACCTGGGACGGCGGCACCGCGGTCACGGTCGCGGCCGGGCGAGACCGCTCGAAAGCATCGCGCGCGAGCACGGCGTGCCGGTCGCCGCCCTCATGGAAGCCAACCACATCACCAGCGCCGCCCGCGGTCTATCCGGGCGAGCACCTCGTCATTCCGCGCTATCGCTCGGCAACGGCGGCCGAGACGGCGCCGGCAAACGCGCGATCGCCTCGACCGCGCCGGCGCGTGCCGCCCCCTATGTGCCGCCGCGCGGCGGCTGGTCGCGCCCTCCGGCATGCATGTCGTGGCGCCGGGCGAAACGCTCAACAGCATCGCGCGGCTCTATGGCAAGCCGGTCATGGTCATTGCCAAGGCCAACAATATCCCGCCGGACACGATGGTGCGGGTCGGCGAGCGCATCGTCATTCCGGAGATGGGCGAGCGGCCGGCGCCGGTGGCGCCGCGCGCCGAGGCGCCGGTGCGCGCAGCCGAGCACCAGGTCGCGACCGATTGAATCGCCGCACAGCGCGCGGCGTCGCGACGCCAGTGCGCCCACGGCCGAGGATAATCCCGTCAAGACGACCGAAGCCGCAAGCGCCATGCCGAGCTTCCGCTGGCCGGTGCGCGGCCGCATCATCGCCGCCTTCGGGCCGAAGCCGAACGGCTTGCAGAACGACGGCATCAATCTGGCGGTGCCGGAAGGCACGCCGGTCAAGGCGGCCGAGGACGGCGTCGTCGCTTATGCCGGCAACGAGCTCAAGGGCTACGGCAATCTGGTGCTGGTGCGCCACGCCAACGGCTTCGTCACCGCCTACGCCCATGCCAGCGAAATCCTGGTCAAGCGCGGCGAGACCGTCAAACGCGGCCAGGTGATCGCGCAAGTCCGGCCAGACCGGCAACGTCACGTCGCCGCAACTGCACTTCGAAATCCGCAAAGGCGCGACGCCGGTCGATCCGGCGCAATATCTCAGCGGGGCGTAGGTGGAACTCTAGTCCCGCCGATCTTCACGCCGAGCCTGCCGGCCAGATCCTGCACGTATTGCCAGGCCACGCGGCCGGAGCGCGCGCCGCGCGTCGTCGCCCATTCGAGCGCTTCGCGGCGCAGCTCGGCGCCGCCGAACGGCACGCGGTAATGGGCGATATAGCCCTCGACCATGGCGAGATATTCGTCCTGGCTGCAGCGGTGGAAGCCGAGCCACAGCCCGAAGCGGTCGGACAGCGAGACTTTCTCCTCGACCGCCTCGCCGGGATTGATCGCGGTCGCGCGCTCGTTCTCCATCATGTCGCGCGCCATCAGATGGCGGCGGTTCGAGGTGGCGTAGAAGATGACGTTCTCCGGCCGGCCCTCGATGCCGCCTTCGAGCATGGTCTTGAGCGATTTGTAGGAGGTGTCTTCGGCATCGAACGACAGATCGTCGCAGAACACGATGAAGCGCTGCGGCGCGTTGCGCAGAAGGCTCATCAGCTCGGGCAGCGACTCGATGTCCTCGCGGTGAATTTCGATGAGTTTCAGCCCGGCGGCGGGATGCGCGGCGCCGATCGCGGCATGGGCGGCCTTGACCAGCGAGGATTTTCCCATGCCGCGCGCGCCCCACAGCAGCGCGTTGTTGGCCGGCAGGCCGCGGGCGAAGCGCTCGGTGTTTTCGACCAGAAGATCGCGCACCCGGTCGATGCCCTTGAGCAGCGACATGTCGACACGGTTGACGCGGCGAACCGCCGCGAGCTTGCGGCCTTCGGGGTGCCAGACGAAGGCCTCGGCGGCGGAAAAATCGAGCGCGCGCCGGCGCCGCCGGGGCGAGCCGTTCCAGCGCGCCGGCGATGCGCGTCAGGAGCGCGGCATTGCCGTCATCGGCAATGCCGCTGCGCCGCGGTCCGGCGCCGGCGGCCTTTTTTGCCGGTTTTTTCTTCGAAGCGCGGAGGAGATTTGGCCATGATTTGCACCGGGTTGCGGCCTTCCCCTTAGCGGGGCAGCGGCACGCTCGCAAGCTTGCGCACAGCGCGCACCGCAGCGTTGCAATTGGGCCAACGGCAGCTATAGTCCGCGCCGATTTTGCGCGCAAAAACGGCCCCAATCGTTCGATTCGCCGGGCGGCGCGCCTTACTGCGGCCCCCTCGGAGGAACAATGTTCATTACGCCCGCATTCGCGCAAAGCAACCCGTTAGCGGCCTGCTTGGCGGCGGCGGCAATCAGCCAGCATGATCATGTCGTTCATGCCGCTGATTCTGATCATCGTGATTATGTACTTCCTGATCCTGCGCCCGCAGCAGCGAAGGTGAAGCAGCACCAGGAGATGGTCAAGGCGCTGCGCCGGGGCGACACCGTGGTGACCAATGGCGGTCTCGTCGGCAAGGTCACCAAGGTGGTGGACGACGACCAGATCGAGGTCGAAATCGCCGACGGCGTGCGGGTGCGGCAGATGCGCTCCATGGTGAGCGAGGTGCGCGCCAAGGGCGAGCCGGTGAAGGACGACAGCGACTGACCGCTCCGTTCCTTCCCGCTCGGGGATGGAGCGGCGCGCATCGTAACGAGGAAATCGAAGTCCATGTTGTTTTTCACGCGGTGGAAGGCGGCGGCTATTCTGCTCACGGCGCTGGTCGTGTGCCTGTTCGCCGTGCCGAATTTCTTCCCCGAAAGCGTGGTCGAGCATTGGCCGAGCTGGGCGCAGCGCCACATCGTGCTCGGTCTCGATCTGCAGGGCGGCTCGAGTCTCCTGCTCGAAGTCGATACCAACTCCGTGCGCAAGGAGCGGCTGCAGGCGCTCGACGAAGACGTGCTGCGCGTGCTGCGCGAGGCGCGCATTCCGTTCACCGGCCGCGCCGTTCGCGGCAACAGCGTCGAAGTGCACATCACGCGCGCAGACCGACGTCGATAACGCGCTGAGCAAGCTGCGCGCATTGTCGCAGCCGATGTCCGGGCTTCCTCGGCACCACCGGGCAGCGCAACGTCGACGTCAGCGAAAACGCCGGCCTGATCACGCTGACGCCGACCGAGCCGGCGATCACCGAGCGGATCCGCCAGGCCGTCGATCAATCGATCGAGATCATCCAGCGGCGCGTCAACGAGCTCGGCCTCGTCGAGCCGACCATCCAGCGCGAGGGCACCGACCGCATCCTGGTGCAGGTGCCGGGCCTGCAGGATCCGACGCGGCTGAAGGAAATCCTGGGCAAGACCGCGAAGCTCGATTTCCGCATGGTCGATCAGTCGATGACGGCGGAGCAGGCGGTGGCGACGCACCCGCCGGAGGATTCGGAAATTCTCGACGGCCAGCAGCCGGGCGAGAAATATCTCATCGAGAAGCGCGTGCTGGTCTCCGGCGGCGATCTCGTCGACGCGCAAGCCGGGCTTCGACCAGCGCACCAGCGAGCCGATCGTCAACTTCCGCTTCAATTCGTCCGGCGCGCACAAATTCGCCGAGGCGACGCAAGCCAATGTCGGCAAGCCGTTTGCCATCGTGCTCGACAACAAGGTGATTTCGGCGCCGGTGATCCGCGAGCCGATCCTCGGCGGCTCCGGGCAGATTTCCGGCAATTTCACCGTTCAGTCGGCGAACGATCTCGCCATCCTGCTGCGCGCCGGCGCGCTTGCCGGCGCCGCTCACCATCGTCGAAGAGCGCACGGTCGGGCCGGGTCTCGGCCAGGACTTCGATCAATGCCGGCGAGCATGCCGCCTATGCCGGCGCGGCGCTGGTCATCATCTTCATGTTCGCGACCTACGGCCTGTTCGGGCTGTTCGCCAATATCGCCGTCGCGATCAACGTCGCCATGATCTTCGGCGTGCTGTCGCTGCTCGGCGCGACGCTGACGCTGCCGGGCATCGCCGGCATCGTGCTCACCGTCGGCATCGCGGTGGATTCCAACGTGCTTGATCTACGAGCGCATCCGCGAGGAGGTGCGCGCCGGCCGCACCGCGATCAATGCCATCGACGCCGGCTTTACCCGCGCGCTCGCCACCATCCTCGACTCCAATATCACCACCTTCATCGCCGCGGCGGTGCTGTTCTATATCGGCACCGGACCGGTGCGCGGCTTCGCCGTGACGCTCGGCGTCGGCATCCTCACCACGCTGTTCACCGCTTTCACCCTGACCCGGCTGATCGTGGCCTATTGGGTGCGCATGTGGCGGCCGCGCACGGTGCCGATCTGACGCAAGATGATCATGGTCAAACCGATAAAACTCGTTTGAAAGAAATCCAGTGCGCCTCCTTCGCATCGTTCCCGACGACACCAAATTCGATTTCATGCGCTTTCGGCGCATCAGCTTTCCGATTTCGGCGATGCTGTCGATCGTGGCGATCTTGCTGTTCTTCTACCACGGGCTGAATTTCGGCATCGATTTCGTCGGCGGCACGCTGATCGAAGTGCAGACCAAGGCGGGGCCGGCCGATCTCGCCAAGATGCGCGCGACCATCGGCGCGCTGCATCTCGGCGATTTTCAGCTGCAGGAGTTCGGCGCGCCCGACGACGTGCTGATCCGCATTTCCGAGCAGCCGGGCGGCGACGAGGCGCAGCAGGCGGCGGTGCAGAAGGTGCGCGACGCGCTCGGCGACAGCGTGGATTACCGCCGCGTCGAAGTGGTCGGGCCGAGCGTGTCCACCGAGCTGCTGTCCTACGGCACGATCGGGCTGGTGCTCGCGATCGTCGCGATCCTGATCTATCTGTGGTTCCGCTTCGAATGGCAGTTCGCGCTCGGCGCCATGATCGCCAACGTGCACGATCTGGTGCTCACCGTCGGCTTCATGTCGCTCACCCATATCGATTTCGATCTCACCAGCATCGCGGCGCTGCTCACCATTCTCGGCTATTCGCTCAACGATACGGTGGTGATCTACGACCGCATCCGCGAAATGCTGCGCCGCTATAAGCGCATGCCGATGCCCGACCTGCTCAACGCCTCGGTCAACGCGACGCTGTCGCGCTCGATCGTCACCCACGTCACGGTGGCGATGTCGCTGTTGGCGCTGTTGCTGTTCGGCGGCCAGGCGATCCACAGCTTCACCGCGACCATGATGTTCGGCGTCGTGCTGGTCGGCACCTATACGTCGGTGTTCATCGCCTCGCCGATCCTGATCTATCTCGGCGTCGGCGCCGGGCGCATGGGCGGGGCGGAAGAGCCCGAGCCGCCGGCTGCGGCGGCGACGACCTGCGTCCGCGGTGGCGAGGTCCGCGCCAGCGCCGCGGCGCGCGCGAGCGCGCCGCTAGGCCGTCATGGAACGCCGCATCTGCCGCGCCAGGCGCTGATCGATGCGCATGGCGGCGGCGGTTTCCGCTTCGCCGGCATGTCGCATCGCGGCTCGCTGCTGTGCCTTCCGGACGGCATCTGGGCGTGGCCGGTTGCAGCGCCGGCGGCGCTGACCGACGACTTGCTGCGAGCTGGTATTCGCCCGCGCCGACGCGCTGGATTTTTTCATTCTCGGCACCGGCGATGCGCCGTGGATCATGCCGGAACCGTTGCGGCTGCGCTTCCGCGAGGCCCACATTTCGGTCGACGCCATGACGACCGGGCCGGCGGTGCGGACCTACAACGTGATGCTGATGGAGGGCCGCCGCGTCGGCGCCGGACTGATCGCGATCGAGTGATGTTAAGCTTCCGCGATGCAGGATGCATTCGCCTATTGCGCTGAGCTGGTGCGCGACGCCGATCGCGATCGCTTTCTCGCCGCGCTGTTCGCGCCGGCGGAACAGCGCGACGCGCTGTTTGCGCTCTATGCCTTCAATGTCGAGGTTGGGCGCGTGCGCGAGGCGGCGCGTGAACCGCTGCCGGGCGAAATCCGCCTGCAATGGTGGCGCGACGTTTCGGCGGCGAGCGGGCCGGGGAGGCGGGCGCCAATCCGGTCGCCGCCGCGCTGCTGGCGTCATCGAGCGGCATCGGCTGCCGGCGGGCAAGCTGCAGCGATCTGATCGACGCGCACCGCTTCGATCTCTACGACGAGCCGATGGCGAGGATTGCCGAGCTCGAAGACTATGCCAAGAAGACATCGTCTGCGGTGATTGCGCTTGCGGCGCAAATTCTCGGCGTCGACGCAGGCCCGGTCGCGGAGCCTGCCGGAATTGCTTACGGCATGACCGGCCTTGTTGCGCGCATTTCCCCTTCACGCCGCGCGGCGTCAGCTTTATGTGCCGACCGAACTTCTCGAACGCCACGGCGTTCGAGCCGAACGATATCTTCGCCGGCCAATCCTCCGCTGGGTTGAATGCGGCGCTCGCCGAACTGCGCGGCCGCGCGCGCCGTCACCTCGCCGCGGCGCGCTGAGCCATTGATGGCGTTGCCGCGGACGGTGGATCCGGCATTTCTGCCCGTTGCTCTGGTGCGGCCGTCGCTCGATCGCCTGGAGCGCAGCGATGCTTTCGCGCCGGCGGAGATTTCGCCGTGGCGGCGGCAATGGCTGATCTGGCGCGCGGCGCGCAATCCGGCGCGGATTGCGGGTTAAAACGCAAACCGGTCGCGCAGATTGCGCCGCTCGGCGACGATGCGGCCGACGATGGCGCGGTCGGCGTCGGTCTTGAGCAGCGGATCGATCAAATCGAGCTGGTTCATCGCCACCAGTTCGAGAATTTCGCTGCGCACGTCGCCTTGCGCGTCGCGCGGCAGCGCTTCGACGATCTGCATATGCTCGGGCCTCGCGTCGCCGAGAAAATCGTTGAGCTCGCTCTCGCTCGCGCTGCCCTCGACGAAGGCATAGAGCCCGGTGCCGGCGCGGCGGTCGGGGTAGGGGACGATGGCGACGTCGCGCACTTGCGGCTGCGTGCGCAGCCGTGCGGCGATGCGAGGCGCCTCATGCACGAAGCGCACCCCGCGGCCCTCGCGGTCGGTGAAATTCAAGCCGCGGGTGATGGCGTAATAGACCTTTTTTCCCGTCGCCATCCAGGCGCGGGTGACGAAGCTTTTGCGCGCCAGTATCCGGCGCTCGGTTGCGGTGAGCACATCGGGCGCGTAGCGGCGCTTGTGCTTGAGGAGGTGCCGCAGGTCTTCGTAACGTGCGAGGCGGAAGAGGGGATTGCCGCGGCGAAAGCAGGCGGCGAGCTGGAAATCGGTGAGAAAGGCGCGGACCGTTCGGCCGTAAAGCCAGTTTTGTTCCTTGGCGAGGTCGTTGTGGGCGATGCCGGCGCGATGCAGTTTGTGCAAGGCGCTTTTGGCCGAGCGGAAATAGGCGGCGTCGCCGTAAGGCTTGGCGATGTGCAGTGGCACGCCGTCGATCCAGCCGCGCACCAGGACGTTGCGTCCGGCAAAAAGAAGCGGCGGCGCAATGCCGAGCGTGCCGGCAACGGCAAGCGCGCGGCGTTCGCGGCGGAAAAGCGCCAAGGCCAACGGACGGCTCCACCACGGCACGCCGTCGAGCCGTCGCAACACCGCAGCGACTTCGCCGGTCTCGGTGCGAAAGCGGCCGCGCTCGATCGTCGAAAATACGTCGCGTTTGAGCACGACGCCGGAATGCCAGCGGCCGGCAATCTCGTTTGGGCACTCTATTTCCGTCATTGCGGCGTTTCTAGCACGATCGCGGCCGGCACCGGCAAACGGCCGTGCCGACCCGGCTTGATGGCCGGGATTGGGTTATGATATACATAGGCAAGAGTATATCATAGGAGCGAACCAATGCAGGTTTCGAAATGGGGCAATAGCCTTGCGGTACGGCTGCCTCGCGCGGTGGTCGAAGCGCTCAAGCTCAAGGAGGGCGACGACATCGAGATCATCGTGGCGGGAACGCGCGCGTTTGAGGTTTCCCGCGACCGTAAACGCGAGGAGGCGCTCAAGCGCGTCTCCGTGAGCTTCGCGGCGTCCTGCTACCGGCCGGATTCAAGTTCGACCGGGAAGAGGCGAATGCCCGGCGCTGACGTTTTCTTCGACACCAACGTCTTGCTGTACCTCGTTCGGGCGATCCGGCAAAAGCGAATCGCGCCGAACGGCTTGTTGCGCAGCGTGGCGGCTGATCAGCGTGCAGGTCCTTAACGAGTTCGCGGCCGTCGCTAGCGGGCAAAAAGGGCGTCCAGTTTGCAAAGATTCAGGAAGAGCCTCTCCGCGTTTAAAGCGCTCTCTTTGCGGTCGTGGCGCTGGATATCGAAATCGCACGACGCTCGGCGTTGGACATAGCCGAACGCTATCGCGTTTCGATCTATGACAGCATGATCGTCACATGCGGCGCTGCGCGCGGGCTGCACGACGCTCTACACCGAGGATCTCCAGCACCAACAGACGATCGAGCGGCTGACCATTCGGAATCCATTTGCCGAACCGGCATCGCGATGAATGATGCGCTCTGCCGCAGGAATGACGGTATCGGCAAGCGGCCGCAAATCCATTCTCACTCGGCCGCGCGCGGCAGCTCCGCGCGAATCCAGAGATCGAGATCGCCCAGCGCGCGGGCGCAGAGCGCGCCCTTTTTGGCGACTGTTTTGGCGGGACCGCGCAGGCGATTGCCCTCGGCGTCGGTCGCCGGCATCCGCGACAGCGGCGGGAATAGCCCGAAATTGACGTTCATCGGCTGAAACGAGCTTGGGCCTTCGTCGATCGGTCTCGATATGGCCGCCGGTAATATGGCCAAGCAGCGCGCCATGGGCGGTGGTCGGCGGCGGCAACAGAATGCGCTCGCCAAGCTTTTCGGCTGCGGCAAAGCGGCCGGCAAGCAGACCGATCGCTGCCGACTCGACATAGCCTTCGCAGCCGGTGATTTGTCCGGCAAAGCGCAGCTGCGGCATCGCCTTGAGCCGCAGCGTCGCGTCGAGCAGTTTTGGCGAATTGAGGAACGTATTGCGGTGCAGGCCGCCGAGCCGCGCGAACTCGGCTTTGCCGAGGCCGGGTATGGTCCGGAAAATCCGCACTTGCTCGGCATGCTTGAGCTTGGTCTGGAAACCGACCATGTTGAACAAGCTGCCAAGCTTGTTGTCCTGGCGAAGTTGCACCACGGCGTAGGGTTTAACCTCGCGCCGATTCGGATCGGTCAGGCCGAATGGCTTCATCGGGCCGTGGCGCAGCGTCTCGCGGCCGCGCTCGGCCATCACTTCGATCGGCAGGCAGCCCTCGAAATACGGCGTCGTTGTCTCGAATTCGTGGAACGCCACTTTGTCGCCGGCGTTGAGCGCGTCGACGAAAGCGTCGTATTGCTCGCGCGTCAGCGGGCAATTGATGTAGTCGGCGCCGGAGCCGGCGGGACCGGGTTTGTCATAGCGCGACTGAAACCAGGCGATATCGAAATCGATCGAGTCGCGGTGCACGATCGGCGCGATGGCGTCGAAGAACGACAGCGCATCCTCGCCGGTGAGACCGCGGATCGTCTGCGCAAGCGGCGGCGAAGTCAGCGGGCCGGTCGCGACGATGACGCTGTCCCAGTCCGCCGCGGCTCGGCGATTTCGTTGCGGTCGATCGCGATCAGCGGCTCGGCTTCGAGCGCCGCGGTGATCGCGGCGGCGAAGCCGTCGCGATCGACGGCGAGCGCGCCGCCGGCCGGCAGCTTGTTGGCGTCCGCCGCGCGCAGCACCAGCGAGCCGAGCCGGCGCATTCGGCATGCAGTAGGCCGATGGCGCTGCCCGCGGCATCGTCGGAGCGGAACGAATTGGAACAGACCAATTCGGCGAATTGCGCGGTCTTATGCACGGCGGTGGCGCGCGAGGGCCGCATTTCGTGCAGCACGACCGGCACGCCGCGGCGCGCAAGCTGCCAGGCGGCTTCGGAACCGGCAAGCCCACCGCCAATCACATGAACCGGCCGCAATGACGACATTGCCGGGCAAATTACGCCTATGGCTCAGATCGTACAATGCGGACGCGCTGGCACTGGAACACCGTCTCTGTTGGCTCAAATAGGCCGCTCTGCTATAGGCGGACCGCTCAATTGTGCCTATATCGACGCTACCGTAAGGCAAGCCGCAGATGTCCGTTGACGCCGATACCGTCCGCCGTGTCGCGCACCTCGCGCGGATTGCAGTCGCCGAGGACGAGGTGGAAAGTCTTCGGGGCGAGCTCAACGCCATTCTCGCCTTCGTCGAGCAGCTCGCCGAGGTGGAGGTCGAGGGCGTCGAGCCGATGACCTCGGTCACGCCGATGGCGATGAAGATGCGGGAAGACAAGGTCACCGACGGCGGCATAGCCGATGACATCATCGCCAATGCGCCGGCGCATGAGCATCACTTCTTCGTCGTTCCGAAAGTGGTGGAATGATGTGCCTCGCTTGCGAACAAGACGCCATCTGGCTCGCTTATCTCGACAGTCAGGGACTGTTGAAGCCTGACGATCCGGCGGCCGTCGACGCGCTGTTTTCGGCATTTCCGGTGCAGCCGCTGCCGGTGCAGGCCGAGTGGGATGCGCCGACGCCTGAGGCGCCTGGCGCGACACCGGCAAAGCCGGTTCGCAAGCCAGCGGCCAACAATCCATTCTCCTGCGACGATCCTCAGGGCGAATGACCGATCTCACTGCGCTCACGCTGGCGCAGGCGCGCGACGCGCTGCGTAAAAAAGAATTTTCCGCGCTGGAACTCACCGACGCGCATCTCGATGCGATCGCGAAGGCGCGTGCGCTCAACGCCTTCGTGCTGGAAACGCCGGAACGCGCGCGCGCGATGGCGCGCGCCTCGGATGCGCGGCTTGGCGAAAGGCGAGGGCGGCCCGCTCGAAGGCTTGCCGCTCGGTATCAAGGATTTGTTCTGCACCGAAGGCGTGCGCACCACGGCTTGCTCGCACATCCTGGAAAATTTCGTTCCGACTTACGAATCGACCGTCACCGCCAATCTGTGGCGCGACGGCGCGGTGCTGCTCGGCAAGACCAACAATGACGAATTCGCCATGGGTTCGTCGAACGAGACGTCCTGTTTCGGTCCCGTCGTATCGCCATGGCGCCGGCGCGGCTCCGACGTAAAGCTCGTGCCCGGCGGCTCGTCCGGCGGTTCGGCGGCGGCGGTTGCGGCCGGATTGTGCGTCGGGGCCACCGGCACCGATACCGGCGGCTCGATCCGTCAGCCGGCGGCGTTCTGCGGCATCGTCGGCATGAAGCCGACCTACGGCCGCTGCTCGCGCTGGGGCATCGTCGCCTTTGCCTCCTCGCTCGATCAGGCCGGGCCGTTTGCGCGCACCGTGCGCGACTGCGCCATTTTGCTGCGCTCGATGGCGGGGCATGACCCGAAGGATACGACCAGCGTCGATCTGGCGGTGCCCGACTACGAAAAGTCCGTCGGCGGGTCGGTGAAGGGCATGCGCATCGGCGTCCCCAAGGAATACCGCATGCCTGGAATGGCCGCGGAGATCGAGGCGCTGTGGCAGCAGGGCGCGCAGTGGCTCAAGGACGCCGGCGCGCGAACTGGTCGACATTTCGCTGCCGATGACCAAATACGCGCTGCCGGCCTATTACATCGTGGCGCCGGCCGAGGCGTCGTCCAATCTCGCCCGCTATGACGGCGTGCGCTACGGCCTGCGCGTTGGCGGCCGCGATGTCATCGACATGTATGAGCGCACCCGCGCCGCGGGTTTCGGCAAGGAAGTGCGCCGGCGCATCATGATCGGCACCTATGTGCTCTCCGCCGGCTATTACGACGCCTATTACTTGCAGGCGCAGAAAGTGCGCACGCTGATCAAGCGCGACTTTGAAAAATGCTTCGCCGAAGGCATCGACGCCATCCTGACGCCGGCGACGCCGTCGGCCGCCTTCGCCATCGGTGAAAAGGGCCGCGCCGATCCCATCGAAATGTATCTCAACGACGTGTTCACGGTGACCGTGAATATGGCCGGGCTGCCGGGCATTGCAGTGCCGAGCGGGCTAGACGCCCAAGGCCTGCCGCTCGGTCTGCAATTGATCGGGCGGCCATTTGAGGAAGCCACACTGTTCGCGCTGGGTGCCGTCATCGAGCGGGCGGCCGGACAATTCACGCCCTCGCCGTGGTGGCAATGATCCGGCTCACGCGTCTTCGGATTGCGCCGCTTGGGATGCGGGCGCGGTTTGTGGCGAGGGGCTTACCGTTTCGCTTCGGCTTCGCGGCAGCGCTTGCGGATATTCGCGCTGAATAAAGCCGATGAGCATTTCACGCACATAGGCGCAAAGGTTCGACGTTTCGCCTGCGGTATCGGCGCTGACCAGAACCCGCAGCTCCATTGCCTGCGGGCTGGTATTGGTGATCTGCACGTTGATCACCTTGCCGCTCCACGACTTGGATTGCGCGACGATCTCGACGGCCTTCTGGCGAATGAGATCGATGGGAGCGGTGTAGTCGAGATAGAGCAACACCGTGCCGAGATTGGCGGCAGCCTGTCGCGTCCAGTTATAGAACGGCTGCTGGATGAAAAAATTGAGCGGCACAATCAGCCGCCGCAGATCCCATAGCCGGATTACGACATAGGTTGCGGTGATCTCCTCGATCCAGCCGTATTCGTTCTGGACCGTGACGGCGTCTTCGAGCCGGATCGGCTGCGTCACCGCGAGCTGGACGCCGGCAATCAGGTTGCTCAGAACGGGCTGCGCGGCGAGTCCAAAGATGACGCCGGCGGCGCCGGCCGAGGCGAACAGGCTCACGCCATATTGGCGGACCGAATCGAAAGTCATCAAAGCCAAGCCCAGCGTGACCATGATGATGACGGTATCGAGCACGCGCACCAAAACCCGGATCTGGGTGACATGCTTGCGCGCCAACAGATTATCGGCGATATCGATCCGGAAATTGAGAAGGTAGAGGTTGGTCGCGATTTGCAGCGCGGTCAGCGCGATCCAACCGAGCAAGCAAATAGTCGCCAGCCCAAGCACACGCGCCAGCATCGACCTGATATGCGGATCGAGCGGCGCCGTCGGCAAGGCGATGGCGATCGCAAGGATGAGGAGTCCCAACCGGGTCGGATTCTTGGTCGCGGCCAAGATCGTCCGCAGATAGGGCCGCCTGCCGCCAAGCAGCCGACGCAAGATCGCAAGAATCGCGGCGTGGATGAGCCACGCCACAATAACCGCGGCGACCAGGATCACGATGGAAACCGCCCAAGGCGGCGCGAAAGACAGCGCGGCGCCCAATTCAGTCAACTTCGATTGAATGTTTTGCGATATCTGTTGCCACATAAAATCTTGTCCGGTGAGCTCAATATACTTGAAAACGCCTTGATACTTGAAAACGCTTTGGAAACTGGCCGGTTTCACCCGGTTTTTGCCGGGTCTGCCTGGACAGTACTGTCACGAGGTGGCATCAAGACCGTGACCGATCGGCGAACGGACGGCCAGCGATGAAGACTTTTCTGCTGCGATTGTTTACCTGGTGGAACGGCCAGACCTTCGGCACGCAGTGGTGGACTTGGCTGTACGGCGAATTCGTCGGCGAGGACGAATTCGGCAATCGCTATTTCCGGACCAAGGGCGGCAAAATCGATCCGGCGCTCGGTCTCGAGCGCCGTTGGGTGATCTACCGCGGCATCGCCGAGGCCTCCATGGTGCCGCCGACATGGCACGGTTGGCTGCATCACACCGTGGATGTTCCGCCGACGCAGGAAACCGTGAGAACTTACAGTTGGGAGAAGCCGCACCGGCCCAACCTGACCGGTACGCCGGCGGCGTATCGGCCGAGCGGATCGACGCTGGCGCAAGGCCGTCGCCCCAAAGCGACCGGCGACTACAAGGCGTGGAATCCGGGCGGTTAAGTCATGCCCGATTTCCTGATATCCTGATCCTGCTTTCGCCTTATTCGACATGTTAACGGGGCGCGGCGGAAAAACGCCTCCAACCAGACCGCGCATAGAATTCATGGTCCGAATCGCCGCACTCATCGTCGTGATCGGCGCGATGCTTGCCGCTTCGCCGGTTGCGGCCCAGTCTGCGGCCCTTTCAGCGATTCGCCGCCGCGGCCGCCGGCAGACGTGCCCAACGGAGGATTTCCGGCGCAGCCGCCTCCGGTCCAGTATCCCGGCCAATATTCACCCAGCAGCAGCAGCAATACCCCTCGCAGCAGCAATATCAGCCGCCACCGCCCCGCTATCCGGCGGCCCAGCAATCCCCGGCGCAGCGGCCAGCCGCGCCGAGCCAAGCACCGGTGGCGCGTGGGCCGTCCAGCATCCAGGCGCAGCCCCTGCCGCCGCCGCCTGGTGCATCGCTTGCGCCCGCTAATGCAAACCGTGGCAACGCGCCGGCGTCGCCTCAGGGCGCCGCGATTTCGCCGGCGCCGGCCAATCCGGCAGCCCCGCAACAGTCCAATGCCTCGCCTGCGCCCAGTTCGCCGGGCCAGGAGGACGATACGACCGTCGTCGAGACGCCGACCGAAAAGATCGAAAATGGCCGCGCGGTGTTTGCGGGGCTCGACAAGATCACCGGCCGCACCATCAAATTCGATGCGGCGGTCGGAGAAACCGTGCAATTCGGCGCGCTGCAAGTCACGGCACGCGCCTGCTACACGCGCCCGCCGACCGAGCCCACCAATACCGACGCCTTTGTCGAAGTCGACGAAGTGACGCTGCAAGGTGAGATCAAGCGCATCTTCACCGGCTGGATGTTCGCATCGAGCCCCGGGCTGAACGCCGTCGAGCATCCGATCTACGATGTCTGGCTGACCGGATGCGAACAGCCGTTGACCGGCCCGGTCGCGGAATCGACTCCGATGCCACCTCCTCCGGGTACTCCCGGGCCGGAGCCGTCACCGCACCGGCGCCCCCGCCATCGGCGACGTCCGCGCACCAAGCGCAACCGCCGCGGCGGCCTCTCAAGCCGCCGGCCGACGAGGACGGTACCTTCAACGGACGATTAAGCCGATCATCCCGTGGCGAGCCGCGCCAGCGCCGTGGCGCCGGAAACCGGCCGATCGAGTGCGAGTGCGCCGAAATTGCCCTCGCCGACCAGCGCCGCATCGAGCAGCTTGTGATAGACCGGCCGCGATACTTCGACGGCGCCAAATGTCCGCAGATGTTCGGTGACGAATTGGGTGTCGAGCAGCCGGTAATGACCGGCCTTGAGTCGCGCCACCAGATGCACGAGCGCGATTTTGGAGGCGTCGCGCGCACGGTGGAACATGCTCTCGCCGAAGAAAGCGCGGCCGAGACTGACGCCATAGAGGCCGCCGACCAATGCTTCGCCGTCATAGACTTCGACGGTGTGGCAATCGCCGCGCTCGTAGAGCTTGCGGTAAAGATTGCGGATGCGGGTATTGATCCAGGTTCGAGCCCGTCCCGCGCTCGGCTCTGCGCAACCGTCGATGACCGCATCGAAATCGCGATCGACGAACACGGTATATCGGGTGGACCGTACCGTGCGCGCCAGCCGGTCCGGCACATGAAATCGATCCAGCGGAATAATCCCGCGCCGTTCCGGCTCGATCCAGTAGAGCGCCGGATCCTCGGCGCTCTCCGCCATGGGGAAAATGCCGCAGGAATAGGCCTTCAGCAGCACCTCGGGCGTGATGTCGATGAACGCGGATTCGCGGCTCGCCATGGGGTTCGTTTAACCGGCTCCGGCCTTCTGGTTCAAGAGGCCACAGGCGGACGGGCCTGAAGGCGATATCGAACCGTCGCCCTGCGCCGTCGCGCGCGGAACAGCGCGAGCCGTTAACGGACCACAAAGCATAATTCGCTACGATTTTCTTTAGCTTGAACACTTCCGCGCAACTGGCGTTAGCGTGCATGGATGAAGGGCTCAGGGATTGGGTGGAATGCCATGGAACCGCTTACGAATGCCAGCGCGCCGATCCACGTTCTTTTCGTCGAGGACGAGTTCCTCATCAGCGAATGGGTTTCGCAGTCGTTGTCGGAGCAGGGATTTCGACGTGCAGACAGTGACGAACGCCGCCGATGCCTTGGCGCATCTCGCCGCACTGCCGGTCGACGTTCTGTTCACCGATATCAATTTGCCGGGCGGCATGGACGGAGCGGCTCTGGCGCGGCGCGCCCGCGAGATGCGGCCGCAGCTGCCGGTCGTCTACGCCTCTGCGCGGGCCACGCTGCTCAAGCAGGATGCGCGCGTGCCGGGCTCGATCGTGGTGCCGAAGCCTTATGAGCCGGCGCTGGTCGGGCGCCTGCTTGTCGCCGCGACCAGGGCGGCGTCGGCGGCCCTGCCGGCCTAAAGGGCGGCTATTCCTCCACCCCGCCGCGGGCGAGGAAATCCTCGAGCCAGTGGATGTGATAGTCGCCGTCGATGATGTCTTTTTCGCGCGCCAGCGCGCGGAACAGCGGCAGCGTGGTCTCGATGCCGTCGACGACGAATTCGTCGAGCGCGCGCTTTAACCGCATCAGGCATTCGCTGCGCGTCTTGCCGTGGACGATGAGCTTGCCGACCAGCGAATCGTAATACGGCGGGATCGTGTAGCCGTGATAGACGGCGGAATCGACCCGCACGCCAAGCCCGCCGGGCGGATGGTAATGCACGATCTTGCCCGGCGAGGGACGAAACGACACCGGGTTTTCGGCATTGATGCGGCATTCGATGGCGTGGCCGTGGAATTTGACGTTGCTCTGCGTCAGCTCGAGATCGCTGCCGGCCGCGACGCGGATCTGCTCAAGGACGAGGTCGATGTCGGTGATCATTTCAGTCACCGGATGCTCGACCTGAATGCGCGTATTCATTTCGATGAAATAGAACTTGCCGTCCTCGTATAGAAACTCGACCGTGCCGACGCCGAGATATTTGATCTGGCGCATCGCCTTGGCGACGGTCTCGCCGATCTGCGTCGCGGGTGTCGGTATTGAGCGCAGGGGAGGGGCCTTCTTCCCAGACCTTCTGGTGGCGGCGCTGCAGCGAGCAGTCGCGCTCGCCGAGATGGATGGCGCGGCCCTTGCCGTCGCCGAGCACCTGGATTTCGATGTGGCGCGGCCGCTCCAGATATTTCTCGAGATAGAGCGTGTCGTCGCCGAACGCGGATTTGGCCTCGGCGCGCGCCGACAGCAGCGCGCCGGCAAGCTCGCGCTCCGTCGCGGACCACCCTCATGCCGCGTCCGCCGCCGCCGGCCGCCGCCTTGAGCATCAGCGGGTAGCCGACGTCGCGGGCGAGATTGGGCGCGGCCGCATCGGTGCCGATGTCGCCGTCGGAGCCGGGAACGACCGGAATGCCGAGCTCCTTGGCGGCGCGCTTGGCGGCGATCTTGTCGCCCATCAGGCGGATGTGCTCGGGCCGCGGTCCGATGAAGTGCACATTGTGCTCGGCGAGAATTTCGGCAAAGCGCGCGTTCTCGGAAAGAAAGCCATAGCCGGGATGCACGGCATCGGCGCCGGTGATCTCGCAGGCGGCGAGCAGCGCCGGGATGTTGAGATAGCTGTCCTTGGCGGCGGGCGGCCCGATGCAGACGCTCTCGTCGGCCAGGCGCACATGCATGGCGTCTTCATCCGCCGTCGAATGCACCGCGACGGTGGCAATGCCGAGCTCCTTGCAAGCCCGCAGCACCCGCAGCGCGATCTCTCCGCGGTTGGCGATGAGGATCTTGTCGAACATCAGCGGAACTCAAGAACGCGAACGGCGAGCGGCGAATATTTCCAACGATTGTCACTACTCGTTATTCGCCATTCGCCATTTGCCATTACTCGATGATCATCAGCGGCTCGCCGTATTCCACCGGTTGGCCGTCTTCGACGAGAATTCTGCATCACCGTGCCTGAGCGCGGCGCCGGAATCTGATTCATCGTCTTCATCGCCTCGATGATGAGGAGCGTCTCGCCGGCCTTCACCACGCTGCCGACTTCGACGAACGGCCGCGCTCCCGGCGCCGGACCGAGATAGGCGGTGCCGACCATCGGCGAGGCGACGAGGCCGGGATGCTGCATCGGATCGGTCCGGCCGCGGCCGGCTGCCGGAGCTGCTGACGCGCCGACGCGGCGCTTCCATGGCCGGCGATCGCGCGGCGCCGGCGGTGCCGTGCCGGGCGACGCGGATCGAGACGCCGTCGCGCTCGAACTCGATTTCGGTGAGGCCGGTCTCGTCGAGCAGCTTCGCCAGTTCGCGGATCACGTCGTGATCGACGGTCGGCGCCTTCGCTGTCGGCGGGTTCCCGGGCTTGCGCGCCACGATCACTCCTTGGCGTCGAGCATCGCGGCGAGGCCGGTGATGGCGAGCGCGTAGCCGTTGATGCCGAAACCGCAGATCACGGCGCGGGCGGCCTTCGAGACGTAGGAGTGCTGGCGGAATTCCTCGCGCGCATGGATGTTGCTGATGTGCACTTCGATCACCGGCGCCTCCATGACGAGGAGCGCGTCGAGAATGGCGATCGATGTCGTCGTAAATCCCGCCGGATTGATGACGAGCCCGGCCGCCTTCTCGGCGTGCGCCTCGTTGATCCAATCGACGATCTCGCCTTCGTGGTTGGATTGGCGGAACACGACCTCGAGGCCGTAATCGCTGCGCTGTCGCCTGGCACAGCTTCTCGACGTCGGCGAGCGTGGCGCGGCCGTAGATTTCCGGCTCGCGCTGGCCGAGCAGATTGAGATTGGGTCCGTTGAGGACGTAGATGGTCTTCGCCATTGGTACGCGCTGAGCCGGCTCTCATCGGCGTGGGCGAACCGCCCGCGCCGGTTCGTTTATAGGGAAGCCTCCCGCAAAGGGGAAGCCGGGCAGGACGGCCGAAGACGCCGCCGCGGCCGCCGCAGTCGGCGGAGATGCCGCCCGACGTCGAGCGACCGGCGGAACGACGGGCCGAAGGCTATTCCGGCACAGCCTTGATCTTTGTTTCAGCTCGTCGAGCCCGACGGCCCCCACCACCACCTCATCGCCGACCACATAGGTCGGCGTGCCGCTGACGCCGAGCGCGTCGGCAAGCTTCATATCCTCATCGATCGTGGTCTTGACCTCGTCGCTGTTCATGTCCTTCTCGAGGCGCGCCATGTCGAAGCCGACCTCCTTGGCGACGGCGAGGGCGCGCGCTTTGTCGGCCGGGCCGCGGCCGCCGAGCAGCTTCTGGTGAAACTCGATGTATTTCTTTCCGGTCGGATCCTGCATGCGCGCGGCAACCGCGACGTGGGCGGCTTCGACCGAGCCGGCGCCGAGAACCGGAAATTCCTTGAGCACGAATTTGAGATTGGGATCGGTCTTCAACAGCGTCATCATGTCGGGCAGCGCGCGCTTGCAGAAGGCGCAGTTGTAATCGAAGAACTCGACCACGGTCACGTTGCCTTGCGGATTGCCGAGCACCACCTGATGCGGCGAATTGAACAGCGTGGCGTTGTCCTTCTTGATCGTCGCGCGCGCCTTGTCGGCGTCGGCCTGCTTCTGCTGCTTGTCCAGCGCGTCCATCGCCTCCTGCAGCACTTCCGGATGCGCAACGAGATAGTCTCTTGACGATGCCCTCGATTTCGTGCCGCTGGTCGGCGGAGAAGGATTGTGGCGCGGTGGGTTGCGCCGCTGCGGCCGGCTGCGCGGTCGCAGGGGCCGGCGTTGACGGAGTCTGCGCCCGTGCGAGCGGCGCCAGCAGCGCGACGGCTACGATCGGAAGTGCTATGCGCAGGCTGGGGATCATGTCGATCGTCCTTTTTCTGTTCAATTGCCTATGCCAAACAGCGGATTGGTCTTCAGGTTTTTATTGAAGGCGACGATATCGTCGGCCCGCACCCAGCCCGGGCGAGCCGATCGGAAATCGCTGCTTGGCCCGTTCGGCGAGTTCGCGCGCGGTCTTGTTGTCGCCGCGCGCGAAGGCCGCCTGCGCCGAGGCGAGATCGGCGTCGGCGAAGTCGTTCTTGCGACCATAGGCCATCGCCAGCGTCGTATAGGCGTCGCTGTCTTCCGGCTCCTTGATGAGAGCGGTGCGCAGGAGCGGGATCGCCTCGTCGGCCAGCTTGGCATCGTTGGTGGCGACCAGCGCCTGCGCGAGCAGAATCTGGATGAGGGCCGGCGTCGGGCGCAAGCTGCCACGGCGCGCCGCAGCGGCGGGATCGCCTCCGCCGGATGGCCGCCTTCCAGCAGCGCCTGGCCCTTGAGCTCGTAGAAGTAAGGATCGTTAGGCATCGACTGCGATCAGGCCGTCGATCTGCGCAATGGCGTTGCGCAGATCGCCGATAGCGATAGGTCGAAATGGCCCGCGCGTAGCGGGCCGGCATGCTGGTGTCGGTCGCCGGATAGCGGCGCAGCACCTCGTCCGGGCGCTCGGTGAAGCCATAAAGCTTCGCCCGCATCATGTCGTGGCGGAATTGCAGTTCGGGCGGATCCTTCTTGTCCCAGTACGGCGATGTTTCACCAGCTCCTCCAGCGCGGCCATGCGCTCTTCGGGCATCGGATGGTTCTGCGCGTAAGGATTGGAGTCGTAGCGCCGACGAACAACGAACTCGTCGGCGAAGCGCTTGAACGTGTCGTACATGCCCTTGGCCGATTGGCCGGTCATGGTCAGGAAACGAACGCCGGCGCGGTCGGCGTATTCCTCCTGGGCGCGCTGATAGGCAAGCAGCGTGTTCATGCCAAGGACTGCGGAGCGTTAATAAGCGCGCCGCCGACATTGCCCATGTCGATGTTGCCTGAATGCGCGCCCGCCGCCAGGCGCCGGCGCCGAGCAGCATGCGCGATGATCATCGCGGTCTGCACATTGGCCAGTTCCTGGCGCATTTTGGAAAGGTGGCCGCCGACGATGTGGCCGCACTCGTGCGCGAACACGCCGATCAGCTGGTTGGGCGTCGTCGCTTCCATCAGCGCGCCGGTGTTAACGAAAATGCGGTGCGCATCCATGACGAAGGCGTTGAACTCCGGGTCGTTGATGATGACGACCTGGACGTTCTGCGTGGTCAGCCCGGCGGCCTTGAAGATCGGCGCCGTGTAGTCGCGCAGCAGCTGCTCGATCTCGGCGTCGCGAATCATCGGGATGCCGGCATTGGCGCCGGTTTGCGCTGCCGATACCGCCGGAATGACTCGTCAGCGCGAAGGCGGCGGCGGTGGCGACCGCGATGGCGCGCGAAGCTGGCTTCGCCGGCCCCGCCTTGCTAGGAGATCGAGCGGCAATCATGTCAGGTAAGGCTTCGGCCCCGCGGTCCCGGAGCGCAAACTATGGATCGAGCGGGTTAGGGTCAACACGAGGCCGACGCGTTGCCAGATCACAACTCCGCGGCACGAAACCCGCCGAATACGGCATCAGCGGGGCGGGTGCGGAGCGTTTCCGGGAGCGCGATTTAAGGGCGCGGTGATGCTTGAAAAGGCAAAAGGCCTACTGCAACCGTCGGCGCGCAGCGGCGTGCCGCCGTTTATGGTCATGGACGTCATGGCCGCTGCGGCGCGACTGGAGGCACAGGGCCGCCGGATCGTCCATATGGAGGTCGGGCAGCCGGCCGCGGGCGCGCCGGCGACCGCGGTCGCTGCGGTGCGCGCGGCACTGTCGGGCGGACCCGCACGGCTATACCGAGACTTTGGGTATTGCCTCGCTGCGTCGGCGGATCGCGCGGGCCTATCGCGAGTGGCATGGTCTCGACATCGATCCGGAGCGCGTCGTCGTCACGACCGGCTCCTCGGCCGGCTTCATGCTGGCCTTTCTTGCCGCTTTCGGAGCCGGGCGACCGCGTTGCGGTGGCGTTGCCCGGCTATCCGCCCTATCGACACATCCTCACCGCGCTGGGCTGTGAGCCGGTCTTCATCGAGACCGATGCCGCGACGCGGTGGTCCATCACCAGCGAGAGCTTGCTCGCGCAGCATCGCGCTGCGGCCGCTCAAAGGCTTGGTGGTCGGCTCACCGGCCAATCCGAGCGGAACCATGATGACCGCGCCGGCGCTCGCCGAATTGATCCACACCGCCGAAGATGCCGGCATCGCCGTCATCTCGGACGAGATCTATCACGGCCTCGATTATGCATTCGCAGCGGAGAGCGCCGTCAGGCTCTCGCCCAACGCCATCGTCATCAACTCGTTTTCCAAATATTTTTGCATGACCGGATGGCGCATCGGCTGGATGGTGGTGCCGCCGTTACTGGTCCGCGCGGTCGAGCGATTGCAGCAAAACCTGGCGATCTCGGTCCCGACCTTGTCCCAGATCGCCGCCGAAGCCGCTTTCGAGGGCCGCGCCGAACTGGAGCTGATAAAGCACGGCTACGAAGAAAATCGCCGCATCCTGCTCGAAGGTTTGCCGCGCTGCCGGCCTCGGTTCATTCCTGCCGGTCGACGGAGCGTTTTATCTTTACGCCGACATATCGCATTTCTCGAACGACAGTTTCGATTTTGCCAAGCGCATGCTTGAGGAAGCGGGCGTGGCGGCGACGCCGGGCGTCGATTTTGATCCGCTCCGCGGCCGCAAATTCCTGCGGCTGTGCTACGCCGGGGCGCAGCGAGGAAATGCGCGAGGCGGTCGAGCGGATCGGCCGCTGGCTTAAGGGATAGGGTGGCGCAAGCGATGACGAACGGTGAGTCATTGGATAGCGCGCTCGTGCTGTTCTCCGGCGGGCAGGACTCGACGGTATGCCTCGCCTGGGCGCTGCAGCGCTTTGCGCGGGTCGAGACCATCGGTTTCGCTTATGGCCAGCGCCATGCTGTCGAGCTCGAAATGCGTCCGCGCATCCGCGCCGCGCTCGCATCGCATTCGGCGCGATGGCGCGCTCGGCTCGGCGACGATCACGTCGTCCGTATCGATGCGCTGGCGGAGATTTCGGAGACGGCGCTGACGCGCGAGATGGCGATCGCGGTTTCCGAGTCGGGCCTGCCGACGACATTCGTACCGGGCCGCAATCTGGTGTTTTTTTGCTTTGCCGGCGCGATCGCCTATCGGCGCGGCATCAAGCACATCGTGGCCGGCATGTGCGAGACCGACTTTTCCGGCTATCCGGATTGCCGCGATGATACGATCAAGGCGATGCAGCTGGCGCTTACGCTCGGCATGGACCGCCGCTTCGTCATCCACACACCGCTGATGTGGATCGACAAAGCCGGCACTTTTGCCTTGGCGAGCGAAATCGGCGGCGATGTGCTGATCGAGCTTCTTCTCGCCGAGACCCACACCTGCTATCTCGGCGACCGCGAGCATCGGCACGCCTGGGGTTTTGGCTGCGGCGAGTGTCCCGCCTGCCGGTTGCGCGCGGACGGTTATGCGAAGTGGAAGGCTGCATCATGACGACTGAAGCAACAGCGCGAGCGCGAAGGCGTGATATTCTCGTCCTGTTTGCGCTCACGATTCCCGCGGCCAATTGGCTGATCGGCCATGTCGGCACCGCTGTGTATCCCGCACGGCCCCTGCGTGCTGCCGGTCGCGCCCGGCTTGATGGCGCCGTCGGGGGTGATGATGGTCGGCGTCGCGCTGGTGCTGCGCGATCTGGTGCAGCGGCGGCTTGGCACAGTGATGTCGGCGCTGGCGATCCTGTGTCGGCAGCGCGCTGTCGGCGATGCTGGCGCCGGCCGCGCTGGTTTTCGCCTCCGCGATCGCCTTTCTGCTTTCGGAATTCGCCGATCTCGCGGTCTATACGCCGCTGGCGCGGCGCCGGCTGGTTGCCGCCGTCGTGGCGTCGAGCATCGTTGGCCTGGTGGTCGAATTCGATCGTGTTTCTGTGGCTTGCCTTCGGCTCGCTCGATTTTCTGGCCGGCCAAGTCGTCGGCAAGGCGCTGGATGGTGCTGCTGTCGATTCCGTTCGTGGCTTGGCTGCGCCGCCGCGACGAGCGGCTCGGCATCGTGCCGGCGTGATCTGATCTGATACGAGGCGAACGATGAGCGATGCTCTGTTCGACATTCTGCGCAAGGTGACCACGGCGACGATCACCACGATGCTGTTGAAGAAGGGCATCCGGCGCTGCTGGATGAACGGCCCGAAGCCGCTCGTTGCCGGCGGCGAGCGCCTCGTCGGCCCGGCCTTCACGCTGCGCTTCGTGCCGGTGCGCGAGGATCTGGCGACGCCGGAAAGCTGGGCCAGCCCGATCTCGACCCGCGCCGCGATCGAGGACATGCCGGAGGGCGTGATTGCCGTCGCCGACGCCATGGGCGTGCCGAGCGCCGGCATATTCGGCGACATCCTTTGCGCGCGCATGAAAAAGCGCAACGTCGCGGCGCTGGTCACCGACGGCGTGATGCGCGATCTCGCCGGCGTACTCGCCAGCAAGCTGCCGGTCTGGTGCGCCGGCGTCGCCGCGCCGGCCTCGGTCAACGGCCTGACCTTCGTCGGCTGGCAGGAGCCGATCGGCTGCGGCGGCTGCGCGATCTTTCCCGGCGACGTGATCGTGCTCGACGACGACGGCGCCGTGGTCATCCCGCAGGCCATGGTGGAATTCGTCGCCCACGAAGGCGCCGAGCACGAGCTTTACGAAAGCTGGGTGTTCACCGAGGTCGAAAAGGGCGTCAAGCTGCCGGGTCTCTATCCGCCGAATGACGACGCCAAAGCGCGCTACGCGGCGTGGCGGAAGACGCGAAGTTTAGGTCGGATTCGTCTCGGCCCGCGCTAGCTGCGCCGCTTTCCGTGGCGAAGCCGATCATCCGACTGCGGAGCGTGAATGTTCTTCATCCTCTCCAAAACGCTCGGCTTCTTCGCGCTGCCGTCGAATGTTCTGATGGCGATCGGGCTCGTCGGTCTGGTCCTGCTGTGCACGCGATTTCGGCGGCTCGGCCAGTTGGCTGGTCGTGACCAGCCTCGTGCTGATCGCCTTTGTCGGTTATTCGCCGCTCGGCAACATTCTGATCCTGCCGCTGGAGCAGCGTTTTCCGCCGTGGGACTCCGGCGCAGGGTCCGCCGGACGGCATCGTCGTCCTCGGCGGCGCGATCTCACCGGACGTTGTCGGTGGCGCGCGGCGCCGTCGCGCTCAACGAAGCGGCCGAACGCATCACCGCCGCGGTCGAGCTGGCGCGCCGCTACCCGAATGCGCGCATCATCTTTTCCGGCGGCACGGGTGCGCTGTTCGACAGCGTGCGGTCGAGGCCCCGCTCGCCGTGAAGGAATTGGAGGCGCTCGGCGTGGCGCATGACCGCATCACGGCCGAAGAGCAATCGCGCAACACCATCGAGAATGCCGTGTTCTCCCGGCTTATCGCCCAGCCGAAGCCCGGCGAGCGCTGGCTCCTGGTGACGTCGGCCTTTCATATGCCGCGCGCCATGGCGGCGTTCCGGGCCGCCGGCTTTCCGGTCGAAGCCTATCCGGTCGATTGGCGCACGCGCGGACCGATCGATGCGACGGCGCCCTTTCCTTCGCTGACCGACGGGCTTGCGCGATGACCGACACCGCCGTGCACGAATGGGTCGGCCTTGTGGCTTATCGGCTCACCGGCAAGACCGACGGAATTGTTTCCGGCGCCCATAATCGCGGTCGCCGGCATAACCATTCATTTACCGATCCTTCATTGCTGCGGCTCGATACTTTGTCGTTGTGCACGTCAATCGGCTTGTCCTTGGGGAAGGACCTCATGACCTCGACCGATATGCCTGCCGACGCTCGACGAGCCAGTCGGCACAAGCAGCGCCGAGGTTCAAGCTCGCACGCGGCGCTTGGGCCGAAACCGCGCTGACGGCGCTGTTTGCCGCCGCGGCCGTTCTGTTCGTCTCGTTTCATCGCGGTCGTCACCGGACTCGTCTGAGCGCGGCCGTTGCGTCTGCGCACCGAACTGTAAGCCGGATTTCGCGCAGGCGGAATCAGGGTTACAAGCGGCCATGGTACTGCAATGGCATTGCATCTGATCATCGGCAACAAGAACTATTCGTCGTGGTCGTTCCGGCCGTGGCTGGCCATGAAGGTCGCCGGGATCGCGTTCGAGGAGACGGTGATTTCGCTCGAAGCGAGGGATTTCAAGGCGCGGGTGACGGCGTTGAGCGGCGCCGGCAGGGTGCCGGTGCTGATCGACGGCGACGTGCGGGTTTGGGAATCGCTGGCGATCCTCGAATATCTGGCCGAGAAATTTCCCGCCGCCGGGCTGTGGCCGAAGGACGCCGGCGCCCGCGCGCACGCGCGCGCCGTCGCCTCCGAGATGCATGCCGGCTTTCTGCCGCTGCGGCGGCATCTGCCGATGAACGTGTGGCGGCCGGTCAAGCCGCGCGCGCTCGACGATGGCGCGGCGACCGACGTGGCGCGCATCGAGGCGATCTGGAGCGAATGCCGCGCGCAAATTCGGCGCGGCGGCCGTTTTTGTTCGGCGGTTCGGCGCGGCCGACGCCATGTATGCGCCGGTGGTCTGGCGCTTCCACACCTATGCGGTCGAGGTCGAGCGCCGCCGCGCGCGCCTACATGGCGCGGTCATGGCGCTGCCGGCATGGGCGGAATGGCGGGATGCGGCGCGGCGCGAGTCCTGGGTGCTGCCGCACGACGAAGTCGATTGGCCGGACGTGTTGCGCGAGTAAATATCCGGGCCTAGAGCATGATCCGGAAAAGTGGAAACCGGTTTTCCGAAAAGATCATGCTCCAAGGTAGAATTTAGATCATGATCCGATTCAACTTAATCGGATCATGATCTAGACGCCGAGGCGTCGCGCAAGCTCGTCCAGCAGCGGCAGCTGATAGGCGATAATCTTGGTCATCGCGATCGGCAGCGTGAAATAGGCGATGCGGTCGATCTCCGGGAAGTTTTGCCGCCGGCCGGACTTCGGCGGCCACTCGATCTCGAATGTCGTTGCTGGCAAAGCCGGCAGGTCGAAATCGGCTTCGAAAGCGAAGGCGTGGACGGTCTTTCCGCTCTTTTGGTTAACCGGCGCGAGCGCCATCAGCTCGCCCTTGGCGGGCAGTCCCTCGGCGATCAGATGTGTCTCCTCGGTGAATTCGCGCCGCGCTGCGGCGATCAGATCATCGCCGGGCTCGACGAGGCCTTTCGGGATGGTCCATACGCCGTCGTCCTTCTTCGCCCAGAACGGTCCGCCCGGATGCGCGAGCAGGACTTCCAGTTCGGTTTTGCGTCGGAACGCCAGCAAGCCCGGCGCTGATTTCTTTGCTGCGGCGCATCGGCGCAGGTCCCGCGGTTAATGCTGCGGCTCTCTACCGCAGGTCCTTGCTAAATAGGCCCCTATCTGCATGATTTTGTCACGATTACGCCGACAATGCCCATCGCTCGCCCGTGCCTTTTACGCGCGCTGTGAGAAGGGATACACCGAACCAATTGCCTGCACGGGAGCCAACGCCAATGCGATATCGATTTATCGCCGCTCATGCCGCTTTTGTTGCCGCTTTTCTCGCCGCTGTCACGCTGGCGCCGGCCGTCAAGGCCGACGACGCGCCCAAGGACGTCAAAGGCCTCTATCTGATGAGCGATTATCCGGCGGTGACGCTGCGGCCGGGCGAGACCTCGACGGTCAGTCTGCGATTGCAGAATTATGACATGGCGCCGGAACGCTTGGCGCTGTCGGTCTCCGGCGTGCCGGCGGGCTGGACGGCGACGCTTCTGGGCGGCGGCCAGCCGGTGGCCGCGGCGATGCCGGCGACCAATTCCAGCGTTTCGCTCTCGTTGCGGCTCGACGTGCCGAAGAACGCGGCCATGGGCACGCAAACGCTCACCGTTGCCGCGACTGGGAGCTCGACGAATTTGCAGCTGCCGATCGCGGTGACGCTGGCCAAGGACCTGCCGGCGAAGCTGACGCTGACGCCGCAACTTCCCGAATTGCGCGGCACCTCGAAATCGAGCTTCGAATATCAGCTCAGTATCAAGAACGACAGCGGCAAGAAGCTGACGGTGAGCCTGTCGGCGCAGGCGCCGCAGAATTTCGACACCTCGTTCACCGAACAATACGGCACCCAGGAGCTTAACGCGGTGCCGATCGACGCCGGCCAGAGCAAGGACGTGAAACTCAAAGTCACGCCGCCGAATACGGCCGCGGCCGGCGACTACAAGGTCACGGCGCGGGTTGCGGCGGAGGACGCTTCGGCGACCACCGATCTCGGCCTCAATATCACCGGCCAGCCGCGGCTCGATGTCAGCGGCCGCGAGGGCCTGGTGTCGACGCGCGCCTCGGCCGGGCAAGCAGACCACGGTGCCGGTCGTCATCACCAATACCGGCACGGCGCCGGCCGACGACGTCGAGCTGTCCGGCTCGGCGCCGAGCGGCTGGAAAGTCACCTTCGATCCGAAGACCGTCGATCGCATCGCGCCGAACGACAATAAGGAAGTGCAGGCGCTGATCACGCCGACCGACAAGGCGATCGCCGGCGATTATGTGACCACGATCCGCGCCGCCGCGCGCGGCGAGTCGGCCTCGACCAACTTCCGCGTCACGGTGACGACCTCGACGCTGTGGGGCATCGCCGGCGTCGGCATCATCGGCGTTGCGCTCCTGGTCATGGTCGGCGCGGTGGCAAGGTTCGGCCGCCGATGAGCCAATCGCGATGAGCCAACGCATAAGACACCGTCATCGAGGCCAAAGGCCTCACCAAGAACTACGGATCGGCGGTCGCCGTCGACCACATCTCGTTCTCGGTCGGGCGCGGGGAGATTTTCGGTCTGCTCGGTCCCAACGGCGCCGGCAAGACGACGACCATCCTGATGATGCTCGGGCTTACCGACATTTCGGAAGGCGAGGTGAGCGTGCTCGGCTTCAATCCGGCGCGCGAGCCGCTTTCGGTCAAGCGGCGCGTCGGTTATCTGCCCGATACCGTCGGCTTTTACGACAATCTCACCGCGGCCGATAATATGCGCTACACCGCGCGGCTGATCGGCTTTCGCTTCGCCGAGCGCGAGAAGCGCATCGCCGAGGCGCTCGAGCGGGTCGGCCTTGCCGATTTCGCCGACAAGCGCGTCGGCACGTTCTCGCGCGGCATGCGGCAGCGGCTCGGGCCTTGCCGAAATCCTGATGAAGGGCGCGCAGATCGCCATCCTCGACGAGCCGACGTCGGGCCTCGATCCGCACGCCACCACCGAGCTTCTCGGCATCATCCGCGCCTTCAAGGCCGAAGGCGTATCGGTGCTGCTGTCCTCGCATCTGCTCGAGCGCGTGCAAAGCGTGTGCGACCGCGTCGCGCTGTTTTCCGCCGGCCATATCGCGCTGATGGGTTCGGTGCCCGAACTCGGCCGCGAAGTGCTCGGCGGCGGCTATGTGGTCGATATCGAGGCCGACGGCGCCGGACTTGCCGAGCGGCTCGCGCTCATTCCCGGCGTCAGCGGCGTGGAGAAGACCGGCATCGGCAAGCTTCGCCTGCATGCCGACCGCGACGTGCGGCCGGAAGCCGCAGCCGAAGTGGTCGCGATGCAGGGCCGCCTGAAATTCCTCGGCGTCCAGGAGCCGAGCCTCGAAGCGATCTATACCCGCTATTTCGAGGCTCAGCCCGAGGAGGCGGTCAAGGAAGGAGACGCGCCATGCAGCGTGAAGGCTCGGCGTTTTCCGGCCTCGGCGTGGTCATGCTCAAGGAGCTGTCGGACCACCTGACCAGCGTGCGCATGCGCGTGCTGGAATGGCTGTCGTGCTGGTGGCGCTCGCGGCGCTCTACGGCGCGATCCAGCAGATCAAGGACACCACCGCGGAGGATCCGTTCCTGTTCCTGCGGCTGTTCACGACGTCGCGCGATCCGCTGCCGTCGTTCGTTTCGTTCCTGTCGTTCCTGGTGCCGCTGATGGCGATCGGGCTTGGCTTCGATTCCGTCAACGGCGAGCACAACCGGCGCACGCTGTCGCGCATCCTGTCGCAGCCGATCTATCGCGACGCCTTGCTGTTCGGCAAATTCCTCGCCGGCCTGGTGACGCTGTCGATCAGCCTGGTCACGCTGTGGCTCCTCGTCATCGGGCTCGGGCTGCTGATGATCGGCATTCCGCCCGGCGGCGAGGAGATCGCCCGCAGCTTCGTGTTTCTCCTGGTGACGATCGTTTATGCCGGCGTCTGGCTGGCGCTGGCGCTGCTGTTCTCGATCCTGTTCCGCTCGGCGGCGACCGCGGCGCTGGTCACGCTCGGCCTGTGGCTTCTCGTCACCTTCATCTGGCCGGTGCTGGCCGGCGCGTTCGCGCAGATCATCGTGCCGCCGGACCCGCGCTACATGGCGCTCGGCCTGCAGACGCCGGGGACGGCGGAACTCGAGCAGATCCTGGCGCGGCTCTCGCCATCGACGCTTTACGCCGAGGTCGTGGTGGCGCTGCTCGATCCGACCACGCGCGCGCTCGGGCCGATCTATCTGAGCCAGCTCCAGGGCGCCGTGCTCGGCGCGCCGCTGCCGCTCGGCGCCAGCATCTTGATCGCCTGGCCGCAGATCGTCGGCATGATCGCGACCGCGATCATGCTGTTCGTCATCGGCTACGTGATCTTCCAGCGCCAGGAAGTACGGGCTTAGGCCCTGCAGCTAGGCCTTGCACTAGGCGTTGCGTTGTCAGCCGGGGCATAGTGAAATCCTCCTTGCCGAGGGGGATTCGTGGCCGCCATCACGACGAGCGTCGATACCGCATCAAAGGAGTTCCGCGCCAATGCAGGCGGCGATGCGCGCGCTGGTCGCGGAGCTCGAAATGCGCCGCGCCAAGGCCGCCGAAGGCGGCCCGCCGCGGGCCCGCGAGCGCCATCTGGCGCGCGGCAAGCTGTTGCCGCGCGAGCGCGTGATGACGCTGATCGATCCCGGCGCGCCGTTCCTCGAACTGTCGCCGCTCGCCGCCAACGGCATGTACGACGACGCCATCCATGGCGCCGGCATCATCACCGGCGTCGGCCGCGTCTCGGGCCGCGAATGCGTGATCGTCTGCAACGATTCCACCATCAAGGGCGGCACCTATTATCCGATGACGGTGAAGAAGCATCTGCGCGCGCAGGAGATCGCGCGCGAGAACCGGCTGCCGTGCATCTATCTGGTCGATTCCGGCGGCGCCAACCTGCCGCATCAGACCGAAGTGTTTCCCGACCGCGAGCATTTCGGCCGCATCTTCTACAATCAGGCGACGCTGTCGGCCGCCGGCATCGCCCAGATCGCCGTGGTGATGGGCTCGTGCACCGCGGGCGGCGCCTATGTGCCGGCGATGTCGGACGAGACCATCATCGTGCGCAATCAGGGCACGATCTTTCTCGGCGGCCCGCCGCTGGTGAAGGCGGCGACCGGCGAAGTCGTCAGCGCCGAAGAGCTCGGCGGCGCCGACGTGCACGCCAAGAAATCCGGCGTCGCCGATTATCTGGCCGAAAACGATCGCCACGCGCTGGCACTGTGCCGCCGCATCGTCGGCAATCTGAATACGAAGAAGAGCCGATCGACATTCCGCTCGCCAAGCCGAGCGAGCCGAAATACGACGCCGGCGAGCTCGACGGCATCGTGCCGGTCGATCTGAAAAAGCAATACGACGTGCGCGAGGTGATCGCGCGGCTGGTCGACGGCGTCGGAATTCGACGAGTTCAAGGCGCTCTACGGCACGACGCTGGTCACCGGCTTCGCCCACATCCACGGCATTCCGGTCGGCATTCTCGGCAATAACGGCATCCTGTTTTCCGAGAGCGCGCTCAAGGCCGCGCATTTCATCGAACTGTGCTGCCAGCGCCGCGTGCCGCTGCTGTTCCTGCAAAACATCGCCGGCTTCATGGTCGGCCGCGATTACGAAGCCGGCGGCATCGCCAAGGACGGCGCCAAGATGGTGACCGCGGTCGCCTGCGCGCAGGTGCCGAAGATCACCGTCATCATCGGCGGCTCCTACGGCGCCGGCAATTACGGCATGTGCGGCCGCGCCTACGGCCCGCGCTTTCTGTTCACCTGGCCGAACGCGCGCATCTCGGTGATGGGCGGCGAGCAGGCGGCGTAGCGTGCTCGCCACCGTGCGGCGCGACAATATCGAGGCCGAGGGCAAAAAATGGTCGCGAGGTCGAGGAGGAAGAATTCAAGCAGCCGATCCGCGAGCAATACGAAGCCGAAGGCAATCCCTATTACGCCACCGCGCGGCTGTGGGACGACGGCATCATCACGCCGGCCGAAACGCGCCGCGTGCTGGCGCTGTGCTTCTCGGCGGCGCTCAATGCGCCGATCCCGGAGACGAGGTTCGGGGTGTTTAGGATGTGAGGCTGATGTTCAAGCCGCTCCTTGGCCTGATCGCCTTGAGCTTGTCGCCGATAGCGCGCTTGCGCTCCATCAATTCGTAATCGGTCTGCAGGCCGATAAAAAATCCCTCCGACATGTTGAAATAGCGGGCAAGGCGCAGATCGGTGTCGGCAGTAATGGCACGCTTGCCGAGCACGATCTCATTGATACGCCGCGGTGGTACGCCGATGGCGCGCGCAAGCGCCGTCTGCGACAGATCCATAGGCTTCAGGAATTCCTCGGCCAGTATTTCGCCCGGGTGGGGATTGGGCAGAAGCTCAGTGGTAGTCGACGATTTCGACTTGGTGCGCATGGCCTTCTCTCCAGACGAAACAAATCCGCCATTGATCGTTGACGCGGATCGAATGCTGTCCTTGCCGTTCGCCCCGCAACGCTTCGAGCCGGTTGCCCGGCGGGACGCGAAGATCGTCGAGCCGCTTTGCATTGTTGATCAGACGTAGCTTTCGTAAGGCACGGTCTGGATGTCCGACGGAAGCTTACGGCTACGCCGGCCTTCCCAGATCGTCGCCGTTTCGGTATCGCGAAAGCTAACGATCATAGCATAGAATCATAACGCAGAACGTTATGCGTTACAAGACCGATAGGAAAACGCGATGCCCAAATCCATCGAACACATCCACTGGCCCGACGCGCCGGACCTGTGGATGCCCTACGCGCCGGCGATCAAGGTCAAGGGCGGCACCACGGTCTATCTCGCCGGCGTCACCGCGGCGCCGGTCTATCATCATCATCCGCACCGGCCGGAGGAGTTCGATGCCATGCCGCGCGACATGGCGGGGCAGGCGAGGGCGGCGCTGGAGAACCTCAAGCGCGGGCTCGAAGCGGTCGGCGCGACCTTTGCCGACATCGTCACCGCCGACCGTTTCGTGACCGACCTGACCGATCAGGATGCGCTCAATCGCGTCTGGGGCGAGTATTTCGGCGACGCCAAGCCGACGACGACGACGGTTCAGGTGGTGCGGCTTGCCACCGATCCGCGCTGCCTGGTCGAGATCAATGCCATCGCGGTGATCGATTGATTATCGGTCGCAGAACAGCCACATCGAGACAGGCCGACTATGACGGCCGTTGCGTGGCGGGAGGAACCGATGACCGAAACTGCCTATAAAACAGCATTGATCGTCGGCGTCGGCTCGGGACTGTCCGCCTCGCTGGCGCGGCTCTTTGCCAAGACCGGACTGAAGGTCGCGCTCGCGGCGCGCCGCGCCGACAATCTGGCGACGCTGGCGCAAGAGACCGGCGCCAAGACCTTTGCCTGCGATTCAACCGATCGCGCCCAGGTGACGAAGCTGTTCGCCGATGTCGAAGCCGCCCTCGGGTCGCCCGACGTGGTCGTCTACAATGCGAGCTACCGCACCCGCGGCCCGTTCGTCGATCTTGTTCCCGACGAAGTCGAAAAGGCGCTGATGGTCACCGCGTTCGGCGGCTTCCTGGTGGCACAGGAGGCGGCCAAGCGCATGCTGCCGAAACGCCACGGTGCGATCTTTTTCACCGGCGCTTCGGCCAGCGTGAAGGGCTATGCCCAGTCGGCGCCGTTCGCCATGGGAAAATTCGCGCTGCGCGGGCTCGCGCAGAGCATGGCGCGCGAACTCTCGCCGCATGGCATTCATGTCGGCCATGTGGTGGTCGATGGCGGCATCAAGAGCGAACGCCGGCCCGATCCGCCGGACAAGCCCGACAGCATGCTCGATCCCGACGCCATCGCGCAGAGCTATCTGCATCTCCTGCAGCAGCCGCGCAGCGCCTGGGCGTGGGAGATCGAGCTGCGGCCATGGGTTGAAAAGTTCTAATGCGCCGAAAGGTTCTAGTGGTTGGCGTCATGGCGAAGAACGTGCGCCAAACTGGCTCGTGACCGCGCTTGCGGTCGTCATCGCCGCGACGGGCGCACAGGCGCAATACCGTCGCAGAACCCAGCGCGAGCCGAAGCAGGTCGAGCATCCGGCGCCGCCCGCGCCGGTCGATAAGCGCGATCGGGTCGTCGCGGCGCCGAGCGCCTTCGCCGGCCGGCCCTATTGGCTGGCGCTGGCGCAGTGCGGCGGCATCTATTTCAAGCTCAACGTGCTGTACACCGACATCGCGGTCCACGCCCGCGCGGTCAAGCCGGATCCCAGGGTCAACACCGAATACACCAAGAAGCTCAACGACGCGATCAATACTGCGACCGTGTTTTTTGACGCCGCCGGTCGTTTTCTGATGAACGATCGCGGCATCGAACGCGACGATGCGGTCCTCATCTATGATGGGCAGTCGCGCGCAGCGGGCGATCGGGCCAAAACCGTCGATGAGGCATTAGCCGCGGCGCGATCGTGCCCTGCGTTGTATGCGGCTTGTCAGCAGGCGCATTCCAAGGAATGCAGCGAGGAACTGGCGCCACTGAGTTGAGGCTGTGCAATGAGCATCACCAGGACGGCCATCGTTGGCGCGATAGGTGCGGCGGCGCTGCTTGTCACGTTTGCGGCGCGTGCGCAGGACAGTGCGCCCCCGCCAACGGCGGCGTCGCAAGACGAGCCCTATCAGCCGAGCCTCGGCGAAATCATGGCGCTCCAGCAGGAGCGCCACATCAAGCTGTGGTTTGCGGGGCATGCGGCGAACTGGCCGCTCGCCGATTACGAGATCGGCGAATTGAGCGACGGTTTTGACGATGTCGGCAAGATGCTCGGCGGCGATATCGTCAAGCAGCACGTCGGCGCCCCGCTCGATGCACTGCAAAAGGCGGTTGACGGCAAAAACAGCGCCGCTTTCGCCGCTGCCTTCGACAGCCTCAGCGCCGGCTGCAATGCCTGCCACCACACGCTGGACCACGGCTTTATCGTGATCGCGCGCCCGACGGTGCTGCCCTACAGCGATCCAAGTCTTCGCGCCGCCGAAATAATCGGAACGCTCAATCGAGCGCTTTATAGAAACGCTCGTCATAAAGCGCACCGGCAAGCGGCGAGAGCTTCTCGCGAAAGCCGCGCGTGTGCGCGGCCATGGCATGCGCGTCGAGCGCCGTTTTGCTGCTCCAGGCTTCGAGGACGGTGAAGTGATTGCTCCGGCCGGCCTGCACCAGCACTTGGTAGGCGATGTTGCCCGGGTCCTTGGCGGTATCGACGCTCATGGCCTTGAGCGCCGCCATGCAATCGTCCTTGCCGGGCGGTATGACGTCGACGTGTGTCACGACATAAATTGCGGCGGGCTGCGCCGACGTTTTTGCCGGCGCCATGTAGAGCGGATTGTCGACGCGTTCGTCGTCGGGCGCATCCTCGATGGGCTTGAGCTTGTCGCGAAATTGCCGTGAGGTGGCGGCTTGATCGTGGGCGTCGCGCGCGGCCTTGTCTTTCCAGATTTCGATGATCGCGAAGCGGTTCGGCCGCGCGATTTCATGCAATACGTCGAACCGCATGCTGCCGGGTTCCGTTCTACTGGCGTCGCGATAGTGTTTCAGGAGCGAGGCGCCGCCGGCAATCTCGCTCGGCATCACTTCGACGTAAGTGACGACATAAGCAGCGCTATCCTGCGCGCTGGCCGGACTGCGCAAGGATTGCCGCGAGAACAGCCAGCGCAACGGCAAGCTGAAAAAATGGGCGCATGAACGTTCGACCTCCCGATGCGGTTTTGGGCAATGCGTAGCGGCGGAGGTATCGGACGCGGAATTCGTCGCGGCAATTGCGCTCACAGAACACGGCGCGCATTTTGCTTCTCTCCCCTGGTAACGGTTACAGCGTGGGCCGAAGGTTACCGGAAGCGTTGCCGCGGGTCACTTAAGATCGAAGGAAGCCGCGATAACGCATGATCCTGCGTTATTTTTCGGCTTCTCGACAAGGTCGTATGGAACCGGCTTTGTCCTTGTATTATCGGGCAATACCGCCATACTGCGCGGATTGTGCTTTGCCGGCACGGGGTGGGGTTTCTTGGAACAGCAGCAAAACGTCGTCGCCAGCGCGTTGGCAGCCAGCCCGTGCAACGTGCTCATGATCTATCCGCGGTTCATGGCGGATTCGTTCTGGAACTTTTCGGAAGCCTGCGAACTGGTTGGGGCGCGATATCCGGCGATTCCGCTCGGCCTCATCACGGTAGCGGCGCTGTTGCCGAAGTCCTGGAACGTGCGGCTGGTCAACCGCAACACCGAGGAGCTAGCCGAGAGCGATCTCGACTGGGCCGACATGGTGATGACCGGCGGCATGCTGTTCCAGCAGTCGGATACCTTGGAACTCATCGAAATGTGCCGCGCGCGCGGCCTGCCGGTCGTGATCGGCGGTCCCGACGCCACGTCAAGCCCGCACCGCTACGAGACCGCGAATTTCCGTGTCCTTGGCGAAGTCGAGGACATCATCGCGAGAATTCATCGCCGCCTGGGAGAAGGGCGACCGCGAGGGCATGTTCGTGGCCGAGAAATTCAAGGTCGACGTCACCAAGACGCCGATGCCGCGCTTCGATCTGTTGAAATTCGAGCAGTACCTCTACATCGGGGTGCAGTTCTCGCGCGGCTGTCCGTTCACCTGCGAGTTCTGCGACATCATCGAGCTTTACGGCCGGTCGCCGCGCACCAAGACGCACGATCAGATGCTCGCCGAGCTCGAGGCGCTCTACAAACTCGGTTATCGCGGCCACGTCGATTTCGTCGACGACAATCTCATCGGCAACAAGAAGGCGATCAAGGCGTTCCTGCCGACGCTCGAAAAATGGATCGAGCGGTACGATTACCCGTTCGAATTCACCACCGAGGCTTCGCTCAATCTGGCCGACGATGACGAACTGTTGGCGATGCTCAAGCGATCCAACTTCTTCGCCATTTTCGTCGGCATCGAAAGCCCGGATACCGAAACGCTGATCGCGATGCGCAAGAAGCAGAATACGCGCCGCAGCATCGCCGACAGCGTGCACAAGATCTATCACGCCGGCATGTTCGTGACGGCGGGCTTCATCGTCGGTTTCGACACCGAAAAGGGCTCGGTCGCCGTACCGATGATCGAATTGATCGAGGAGGCCGCAATCCCGATCGCCATGGTGGGCCTGCTCTACGCGCTGCCGAATACCCAGTTGACGCGCCGGCTCGCGCGCGAAGGTCGCCTCTATGTCGACCACGATTCCGCGCCTCCGACAAGGGCGATCAGTGCACCGCCGGCGTCAATTACGAGACCAAGCGCTCACGGCTCGAAATCTTGCGGGATTACCGCCAGATTCTCGAAAAGATCTACGATCCCGACGCCTTCTGCGGCCGTCTGGAGCGGCTCGCCGCAATGCTCGATTGCTCGGGCCGGCGAAAAGAACTGCCTGAGGGCGATGTCAGGCGCAAACTCTCCACCATCAATATGGTGCACGAGTTGCTGTCGCGTTTGCCGGAAGGCCGCGAACGCTTCTGGAAGGCGTTCACGACCTGCATGTCGAAAAATCCGCAGTCGGTGCGCGCCATCGTCACGCTGATGGCGTTTTACCTGCATGTCGGGCCGTATTCGCGCTACGTCATGAAGCAGATCGATCGGCAGATTGAAGATCTCGAGCAGGGCCGTTTCGTCGCGCCCAGAATTGTTGCCGGCGGTCGCCGCGCCGGAGCCGACCGCGCCAAGCTGCCGAGTCGTCGCGTAAGCGCTTAGGTTTCAAAGTTCCAGCGACGTCACGGCCGACAGATCGGGCACGACCCGTAGCGGCGGGTATTCGGCATATTCGTCCGGCAGTCGCGCGCGATTGACCCAGAGCGGCGCGGAAGCCGAACGCCGCCGCGCCCATCACGTCCCAGCGGTTCGACGATACGAATACGACCTCGTCCGGCCGTATGCCGAAGCGATCGGTGACGAGCGCATAGACTTCGGGCCGCGGCTTGTACATGCGCACGGCGTCGACCGAGAGCACGGCATCGAGCAGCGGCGCCATGCCGGATGCATCGACGGCGGCGTCGAGCATGCGCGGCGAGCCGTTGGACAGGATGGCGGTGCGCAAGCCCGCGCGCCTTGAGCGCGGTGACCGCGGCGCGCGCGTCGGGAAAAGCGTCGAGCTTGAGATAGGCTTCGAGCAGCTGCGGCCGCAGCGCGCGATCGACCGACGGCACGCGCGCCAAGGCGTAATCCAGCGCGCGCTGCGTCAGCGTCCAGAAATCGACGTAGTGGCCGGCAAGCGTCAGGGTCCAGCTATATTCGAGCTGCTTTGAGCCGCCACAGCTCCGAAAAGCGCTCCGCGTCCGGACCGGCCGCGGCGCGATGCCGGGCGATCGCGGCATGGACGTCGAACAGCGTGCCGTAGGCGTCGAAAACATAGGCTCGCGGTGTGACGTTGGTCATTGGCCGTTCTCTTGGTTAGCTAATAGTGCGTCTTATCGATGCCCGGGACGGTGAGCAGCGAAGAGATCGAGCGGCCGCGAATGTCGTAGACGCGCGCATAGACGACGCCGTCGCGCACGATCTCGAACAGCGGCGGCGCATCGAGCTTGGCGCAGTAGAAAACGCCCAGCTGCATGGCGAAATCGGCGCCCTTGGGATCCCAGGTGGTCGTGAACAGCGGCCCGAGCGCGACGGTGACGGGCGGATGCGGACCGCACACTGCAACGGTCCAGTGTCCGTTTGGCGGTGTTTGATGGCTGTCGGCAACATGAGCAAGCAATTGCCGCGACGCCTGGGTCAGCGATAGTCCCCAGTAATCGAGCATGAAGTTCGATTTGCGCGCCGCGAACGCCGCCGGCGATATGATTGTAATCCGTATACTCGTAAGGATGCAGCCGCACCATATCGACGACTCGGGGAGGCAATGCCGGCAACGCATGCGAGGCTGCCTGCGGCCACGGCGGTGGTGCCGTACTGTTGCAGCCGCCGCGCGATCCAGGCGGCGGCGAGGCCGCCGAGCACGGCGAACGGCGGCATCACGAACACGCAAATGGCGAATGCCGTTGTAGAGGTACGGCCGCGCGGCGATCGTGACCAGAACCGGAAGCATCGCGGCGAGCAGGATCGTGAGTAGCCCGGCGCGGCGGCCGAGGGTGCCGCAGTCTCGCCGCCCCACGGCAACGATCCCGGCAACGGTTCCGCAGATCCCGAGCGCAAGCATCAGTTCCGGCAGTTTGAGCGCGATCAGCGTCGGCACATAGCTCCGCGGCATTTGCGTGACGGGGATCAAACGGCCGTCGAACAGCTCGCGCCACGGTTTTTCGAAGTCGTGGGAAAAATAGGCGGCCGCGCGAAAGGGATTAAGCGGCGCAAGCACGCTCCACGGCCAGACCAGGCCCATGACGAGATAAGCGAGGATCGCGCCGGGAATGAAAGCGGTCAAAAACGAACCGCATTCGCCCAAGGCCGGCTTCAACGCGCTTTCGCGCGATCGCATGAAAATAATAAACATCAGCGCCAACAGCACGTCGACGACGGCAAAACCGCCAAGAACGCGGGTGCCGATCGCAAGACCGACGCCGATGCCGCAAAGCGCGACCGTTGCCGGCGTGGCGCGCGGATATTCTTCGAACGCGCGCACGATCCCGAGTAGCGCAAGCGCCATGACCGCGGCAAACGGCCCGTCCTTGGCATTGATGAACATATCGCCCGTAGTAGAGCGGGCAGGTGGCCAGCAGGAGGAGAGCGACAAATCCGGCGAGCGGGCCGCCGACGCGCCGGCCGAGCCGCCAGGTCACAAACAGGCCGACGAGACCGACGGCGGCGCCGATGAGCCGCCGCGTCGCGAACAGGCCGAATGGCAGAAATTTCGCCGCGAGCGCGGCAAGGAGATCGAAGCCGCCGCCATACATGTAGACATTGACGAAGGATAGCGCGCGCTTGTCGGCAAAGCCGGACGAATAAAGCGATACCAACAGGTCGCCATACTGGGAATGGGTATAATCGTCCCAACCGAGCCCGTAATCGCGAAACGTGAAGGCGGCGATCGCCGCGATCAGCGCCAAAACGACGATCGCCAGCGCATCGAGCCCGCGCGCGTCGGCAATCGCTTTCGAGCGAAAGGGAAGGGAGTTCACCGCCACTTGTTGCACGATCGGCCCGGCTTCAGATCGGCGCATTCTGCGCGCCAAGTCATGAAGCGAGAATCCGCGGCCAGAGCAATGCGTCAAATGTGCAGCGCATCGGACCGACAAAAAGCGGGGCCGAAAGGCCCCGCTTGCGGCGCATTGGCGCGACTCGCGCCTTACTTCATGGCCGCTTCGTACATCTCGGCCACATAGTCCCAATTGACCAGGTTATCGAAGAACGCCTTGAGGTAATCGGGCCGCCGATTGCGATAGTCGATGTAGTAGGAATGCTCCCACACGTCGCAGCCGAGGATCGGCTTGGCGCCGTGCACCAGCGGGTTCTCGCCGTTCGGCGTCTTCATGACGATGATCTTGCCGTCCTTGACCGCAAGCCAGCACCAGCCCGAACCGAACTGCGTGACGCCTGCCTGGGCGAAATCTTCCTTCACTTTGGCAAGCGGGCCGATGTCGGAGGTGAGCTGCTTTTCGAGCTTGCCGGGAAGCTTGTCGCCGCCGCCGCCCTTCTTCATCCACTTCCAGAAATGGATGTGATTGAAATGCTGCGCGGCGTTGTTGAAGAGGCCGGGGTTCTTGCCGAAGGTGCCTTTCACGACCTCCTCGACCGGCTTGTTTTCCCATTCCGTGCCCTTGGCCAAGTTGTTGCCGGCGGTCACGTAGGCCTGATGATGCTTGTCGTGATGGAATTCGAGAGTTTCGCGCGACATATGCGGCGTCAGCGCGTCGTACGGATAGGGAAGCTCGGGCAGGGTGAATGCCATTGGTCTACTCCTCAATGTGAAGCCGAAACGGCGCGGTATCAGGCGCAGGTGCAACCGCCAGGGAAAGCGAATAGTTCCTCTAAATAGGACCTTCGCAGGGCTTTGGGCAACGGCCGTGCGTTCACCCGTGAGGGCGGGTCGTTTGTCCGCCCGGTCAGGCTGGAGACGATTCCCGGATAAAAATCCTTGCGCGGCCTCGGCAGCGCCGTCACAATACCGCCTTGAAGTGGCTCGTGGCGCTCTGCTTTGGCGTCAGTTTTGGCGTGACTTGTTGGAGCCGGGGATAGGCGTATGTACTTGCTTTTATTGGTGTTTGGTGGTGCGTTGACGCGTCGCCGGAATATGTATTGGCGGCCTCCGGCGTGTCGCTCCACGACCGTACTTTCGACACCACGATCGTGACGCCGGGCATGGTGGCGGCGGTCGGTGGGCTGCTTTTGATCGGTCTCGGTCTGGCGCTGCGCAGTCCTGCAGCGGATCGAACACGCGCTTGCGCAACGGCCGATCGTAACGGCGCGGGTGCCGGATGAACCGGCGGCCAAATTCCGTTGCCGAAGCCGGCGCTGCGCCCGCTCGCTGCGGCACCGCCCGTTTCGGCCGGAGCCAAGCATGTTGACGGTCTGCCGGAAAAAACTCCCGTTGTTGCTCGGCTCGAAACTGCACGGGTCGTCGAAGACACCGACTTTTCGTTGTCGCCGATCGCGGCGACGGATCCGGCGACGAGCGTGGATGTTGCGATTGCCGCGACCGAGAGAACACATCCGGCAAAGCGAAAAAACGGTGAGGCGCCGGCACGGCTCACATCGCGACTAGAGGTGAACTCACGGCCGCCGAGCAAATCCGACCGGTCCGAAGGTCCGTCGTTCGATGCGCTTTGGCCGAAGGGCCCGCGGCCGATGCGAGCTGCGCCGCCGCCGCAAGCGGCCGCTGCGTCCGCGGCCGATGCGGAGCCGAACGCCGAAGCGGCTATCGATACCGCGCCGACGCTCGCGCTGGACGCCAGCGCCAGAGATGGAGCCGGTGTCGGTACTCAAATCGGGCGTCGTCGAAGGCATGGCCTATACTTTGTATTCCGACGGCTCGATCGAAGCGCAACTGCCGCAGGGCACGCTTCGCTTCGGCTCGATTACTGAACTGCGCACCCACATCGAGCAGAGCGCCTAACCGCATGGAGCGGCAGTTTTCGCCGTGCCGCGGCGATTTCGACCGCCGCAGGGGCGCGGTTTTCGAATAGCGCCGCAATATATATTTTCAGTCATAAGCAATCTGCCTTGCCTATAGCGATGTTTTATTGCCTTTACTCTCCGGGACTAGTATACTTCAAGTTGATGTCGAGCATTTCACGAGTCCCGGAATGAGATCCGACCATGGCAGAGAACGCGGGTGACACCGTCTACATCGAACTCGCCGCCAACATCGTCTCCGCCTATGTGAGCCATAATTCGGTTCCGAGCGCGCGAAATCCCGGGTCTCATCGGCCAAATTTACGCAGCCTTGAAGCGCGTATCGGGTGCTCAGGCGGCGACTGCGGTAGAACCGCCCAAGCCGGCCATACCGATCAAGCGCTCGGTGACCCCCGAATACATCGTTTGCCTGGAAGACGGACTAAAATTCAAGTCGCTCAAGCGCCATTTGCGCACGCGCTACAATCTGACGCCCGACCAATACCGCGAAAAGTAGGGTCTGCCGCCCGACTATCCGATGGTCGCGCCCAATTATGCGGCCGCGCGTTCCAAGCTTGCCAAGGATATGGGGCTCGGCCAGCAGCGCCGCCGGCGCCGAGAGCGCGGCTGAGGCTCGCAATGATATTCAACGCTGCAGAACGCCGACGGCGCGATTGGCGAAGCTGAGCCGCTCGGACATGACCGAAACGATATAGCCGAGCAGCGCCTGACTCGAGCGCCGGATCTTCGCGTTTGATGCGCTCGTAGTTCTCGGCCGTGAGCTCGTAAAGCACGCTCGCGGCCTCCGCGGCAACGCTGGCGCTGCGCGCCCGGCCGGTGATCAATCCCATTTCGCCGATCGTAGTATGCGGCCCCAGACTGCGTACCCGCATCGTTCGCCCGTCGCCGAGATCGACCACGATACCGACACGTCCCTCGAGGATGAAATGCATCGAAGCGGCTGGATCGCCTTCGCCGGGCGATGATTTGGCCGGCCGGCACTTCGAGACGCCGGCAATATTCGGCCAGGCGATCGGCATTTGCGGTGCCGCCGAGCGCATCCGACCACCAGGCCCGCAATGACCGCTCGTCGTCGGCGGCGGTGCGATGCGCTTCGATGATATTCTGCTCGCAGAATTCGAGCGCGCGGTCGACATCCGATGCAACGATGACGTCGTCGGAAACGAACCGGGCGGTGCGAAAGGCGCGGTCCAGTTCCGGCTTGAGATTGACCAGCACGATCCGCGTGCCGCATGCGGCGGCCGCTTGCTTGATCTGCGCAAAACTGTGCGTCGCCGACGAATCGATGCCGGTAACGAGGCGAAAATCGAAAATCAAAAAACGGCAATTCGGCTGCGCCGACAACAGCGCCTTGACGTGCTGATAGAGCCGATTGGCTGAGCCGAAGAACAGATAGCTCTGCAGCGTCATGCCCTGGATCTCCCGGCCATGATCGGCCAGGAGCGACAGTTCATAGGGGCCGCGATCGAACGAGGAGCGGTATTCCGAGCCGTCGAAATTGAATTTGATCGCGTTGACGCGGCTCGCGCTCAGCGCAAAGGTCGCGCAACCGATCACGATCCCGATCAATACGCCGGCGATAAAGCCCGAATAGATGATCAGGATGGCGATGGCGATCAGCGACAGATATTCGAGCAGCAGCAGACGCCGCGACGAAAGAATAAGCCACTGATAGACCAGATCGGCGCCGAGATAGAACAGAAGGCCGCCGAGAATATATTTCGGCACATAGCCGAGAAACGACGGACCGGCGAACAGCACGGCCGCCGAGATCGCTGCCACGGTGATGCCGCCGATCCGGCCGGTGGCGCCGGCGGTGCGGACCAACATGGAGCGGCTGAACGACGTGCAGCTCACATAGCCGCCAAGCGCCGCGATCGCGACATTGGCAAGCCCGAGCACTTTGAGGTCGCGTTCGATATTGGCTTCGCTTCGGGTCGCGATCTCAAGCCCCGTCGTGTTGAGCAGAAAATTCGTGACGGTCACGAAAATGACGGCGAGCATGTCGCCCGCGATCGACGGCAGCGACGACCAGGGGAAGCGTTGCAGGGCGGCGAATTTCCACGGCAGCGTCAGGCCGGCCGCCGGCTGCAGCCCGAATAACCAGCCGTTGTCCTGCGCAACGGCGATCGGCGTGCGGGTCGCCAGCAACACCAGATGCGTCACCGCGAAAGCGGCCAGCAGCACGCCGGGCAGGATGAACGGGCTTTTGGAGCGCCGCAGCAGCACATAGAGGATGATCGCGACGGTCACGGCGGCGGCGATCTTGGTCGCAAATCGCGGCGTCGCCGAAGGCGCCGATATTGGCGAGCGTCGGTTGCTGATCCGCGACAACCTGGATCGCGCCGGTGATCAACAGCCAACCGGTCGCGCCGAGGAAGCCGCCGATGACCGGATAGGGCACAAATCGGATGGCGCGCCCCGCATGCGTGAAGCCGAGCACGCAGAGCAATAGTCCGGTCAGTGCGGTCGCCAGCGCCATGGCGATCAGAGCCGGTTCGAGGAGCTCGGTGCTGCCGGTGGCCGCGAGGTGCTGCACGAGCGTTGCGACCAGTGCGGCCAGGACGACCGAGATGGAGCTGTCCGGTCCGGCTACGGCGAAGGGCAGCGAGCTGCGCAGCGCCACGATCGCGCCGCCAAGGGCGGCCGACAGGAACGTCACCGCAATGCCGTAGGACAATAGGTGCTCGAGCGGACCGGTGAAGATGAGCGCCGCATAGGACAGGCAATACGCGATCGACAGGATGCTGCAGACCGCGCCGGCAAATACGTCCGTCAGTCCCGCGCGGAGTTTGTGATTGCTCAAGGGAAAAGCCCTACGCCCGATGCGACTTACAATACGATTGCCGGCGCGGCTTGAATACCCGTGCGGATACGCGGTCAGCGGACCGGCAATGCGGGCATGTCACGCAGCCAGCGCCGCGCGTGCGTCGGAGCGGATGCGTTCGACCATCGAGCGGAAGCCGTTCGAGCGTTGCGGGGTCAAGTGCTCGCGCAGGCCCAGTTCCTCGAACAGCTTGACGGCATCACGGGCGAGAATGTCGCTTGCGCTCTTGCCCGAATACATCGCGAACAGAATCGCGATCAGGCCGCGCACGATATGCGCGTCGCTGTCGCCGGTGAAGATCAGGATCGGACCGCCTGCGCCGTTCGGACGCACCGTCGTGTCGAGCCAGACCTGGCTGGCGCAGCCCTGCACTTTATTGGCCTCGTTGTGTGCGGCTTCCGGCAGTGGCGGCAGCTCGCGGCCAAGCTCGATCAAATAACGATAGCGGTCGTCCCAGTCGTCAAGGACCGAGAAATTGCCGATGATGTCGTCGATGTCAGCCATCGCGCCGGGGTGCCCAAAATCGGATTTCAGAACTGGAGCGTTCCCCACTATATAAGGCGCTCCGGATGACAGGTCGACGTGTCGGGCGACGGCCGACAGCCGTCGCGCGAAATTTGCGCGTCTGCCGATCGAATTGGAGAGCCGGGGAGGCCTTAGGCCGAGTGCTTGACGCTCTTGTGCGGCGTTGGAGCCCGCCATGCGGGAACCAAGTCGGCCGGGGTGAGCGTGTTCTGCGAGGCTTGGTCCGCGGACGATTTGCCGGCAGGCGTCACGCTGCCGCTGAAGAGCGAGTCCGTCACCTTGGGCGTGGTCGGCTCCTTGGACAGCTTGCCTTGGACCCGTCCTTGGACGCCAGCCTCTCGGTCAAGAAATCATAAAGCATCTTCGCACCGGCCTGAGCCTTGTAGCCCAGTTCGGTCGCCACATGCGAGCCGACGGTGCAGGCATCGGGCTGGCGGGTGCAGAACTGCCGCAGATCGCCAACGGTGGCGGAGGCAGCCGAAATGGCTTGCGACGCGTTGACCTCGGTCGCCGGCGCGGCTCGCTCCGAAGAGCCGCTGGGCAACAGGATCAGCACCAGGCCGAGCCAGAACGCCATGCGCAACAGAAAGAACATGAGACCCACATCCCCCGCGACATAGGTTGCCGCACGTGACGGGAAGCTAGCAGGCAGCATTGAAGGCGGCGTTCGCTCGCCCGGTACGTTTTTGCCCATAATCGAACAGAATACGCCGCAAATTTTCGAACAATTGGAAAAAATATAATTTACCTAAAATTTGAGCGAACGTGCGAGATTGCGCCTCTTGCAGGGATTTCGGAACCGCAAAAGTGCTGCAACGGCGGGCCGGATTCGCCTGCCGCATTCATCGCAAACATTTGGCAACCGTCTGCGGCAACGGGCAATTCACCATGATCGGGATTTAGCGCCGCGCTGACGCTCGCTCGCCATCGCGCCGCGCCTCATGCCTTAGCTTTCGCTTAAGCGGCCTCTGACACGATCCGCGCCACAGAAAAAGGGGAGCGCGTCTCGCAAAGCGGGCGTGCGTCGGGAACGTGGGCCTGTTCGCGCCAATCCGCAATTATGTCGAAACGCTGGTGCATCCGTCGGCGCAGCATGATGCGCTGACGGCGGCGCGGCATCGCGCCTTTATTGCGCCGCGCTTGCTCGGCAGCATCGTCGCGCTGGCGTCATTCCCGGTTTATCTGCTCGTCCGCGGCGCTCCGAGCGCCATCGAACTGCTGATCTTTGCCTGGCTGGTCGCGCCTATTCTCACCGCTTATTTTTTGTCGCGCACCGGCCGCTACGAGAGCGCCCATGTCCTGTCTTCGCTCGCCCTGACCGGATTGGTGACGGCGCTTGCCGCGGCGACCGGCGGTATCGCGTCGTTTGCCGCCATCTGGCTCGTGGTCGTGCCGCTCGATGCGGCGCTTTCGGCGTCGCGCCGCGTCGTCGCGATCGCCTCGACCTTCGCGCTTGCCGCGGCCGGCCTACTGGTGCTGCTCGGAGCGCAACATCTTTTGCCGCCGCCTGGCACGAACGCGCCCGAAGCCTTGGCGACGCTCGGCATCGTTTCGGCCGGTCTTTACGCGACCGGGCTGGCGCTCGGCGCCGAGGCTTTGGCGCGAACCAGCTTCTGGCTGCTCTACGCGGAGGAGGACCGCTACCGGCTCCTGGCGCGCAATATCGCCGACGTCATTACGCGGCATGGCCGCGACGGCGCCGTGCTGTTCGTATCGCCCGCCGCCGAACCCTTGTTCGGATTGCGTACCGGGCAATTGCACGGCCACGGCCTGTTCGAGCGCGTCCACGTTGCTGACCGTCCGGCCTATCTGACTGCACTGGGCGATGCGGCCGCTTTCGGTGAACCGCGTTCGGTCGAGTTCCGCGTGCGGCGAGAAGCCGCCGATGCCGACGGCCGGCCCGCGACGGAATTCGTCTGGGTCGAGATGCGCTGCCGGCCGTTGCAGCAGACCGGCGGCGAATCAAGCGGCAAAAATCGCCGCGAGGTCGTCGCGGTATTGCGCGACGTGACCGAGCGCAAAATACAGCAGCAGGCGCTTATCGACGCCCATGCCGAGACGGAGCGCGCCAACGCCGCCAAGAGCCGCTTCCTCGCCACCATGAGCCACGAGTTACGCACGCCGCTCAATGCCATCATCGGCTTTTCGGAGATGCTGATGAGGGAAAAGGAGCTGGCGCTCGATGCCAGGCGCCGCAATGAATATGCGGGCGTCATCAACGGTTCCGGTCATCACCTGCTCTCGGTGGTCAACGGCATCCTCGATATGTCGAAGATCGAGACCGGAAATTTCGAGATCACGCCGGAGCCTTTTGCGCCGGCCCATGTCGTCGCCGGCTGCTGCGGCATACTTGCGCTGCGGGCGCGCGAGGCGGGCGTGCACCTCGAGAAAGTGGTCGCCGACGATCTGCCGGAGATGATCGCCGACAAGCGCGCGCTCAATCAGATTCTGCTCAACCTGTTGTCCAATGCGATCCGCTTCACCGATCGCGGCGGTTCGGTGACGATCAGCGCGCGTGCCGAGGCGGCGCATATCACCTTCGCCGTCGAGGACAATGGCGTCGGCATCAGCGATGAAGATTTGGCGCGGGTCGGCGAACCGTACTTTCAGGCCGGCAGCTCCTACGACCGCCGCCACGGCGGCACCGGTCTCGGGCTCTCCATCGTCAAGGGCCTGGTGCAGCTGCATGGCGGCGAATTCGCCATCCGCAGCCGAGTCGGCGAAGGCACGCGCGTCACCGTGCGACTGCCGCTCGATTGCGAACGGGCGCAGGCTTGGCAGAAGACCGTCGCGCCGCGTGCCGTCGGCGTCATGAGCTATCTGCCGGCCAGGATTACGCCGGAACTCGTCGAGCGCCGCGATCGCGCGCAACTTAATCCACGGTAATCCGGTGAAGAAAAGTGCGTAACCGCCGCAATGCCCAACGCCGCATTTCTGCGCGCGCGCTGCGGGCGCCGCCGCGGCACTGGCCTTGCGGCTGTGGGCCAGAGCGACGCGACGTCCGGTGGATTTTTTCGCCATCCTCGCTGCGGTTGCGGCGAGCGTCGTCATCATTGTCAATGCAGTGTTCTTGCAGTCGGGTTCGCATCCGGCGCCGTTCTTCGCCAATCCGACGGCTTCGCAGGCCTCCGGCATCGATGCGCGATGGCCGGCGCAGGCGACGATTCCCGCTCATGCCGCGGCGACGGCCGTGACGCCACGACCGGTCGCCGAACGGCGCGACGATCCGATCGCCGACCTGATCGGGCCGTCGCCCCGGATCGCCGCGGTGCAGCGTGCCTTGTCGGACTATGGCTACGGCCAGATCAAGCCATCCGGCATTCTCGACGACGCAACCAGCGCCGCGATCGAGAAATTCGAGCGCGAGCGCAAGCTGCCCGTCACTGGGGCGGTTTCCGATCGCCTGGTGCGCGCGCTGTCCGCCATGGCCGGCCACCCGCTGCAATAGCGATTTGGCTCGGGTTTGCGGGTTAGCGCGGTTCGAAGTCATATCTCCTCGGCCGTTGTGAGCCGAACGATGCGCCTCAAATCCGCACTATGGGTCGCCGCCTATTTGCGCCGTTGTCAGGTCGAGGGCGCGTTCGCGGTGGTGCGCCGGCGCGGCGCGGAAGAGGCCGGCGCGGTTTTCGTGCGCATCAGCCGGCTGGACGGCACGTCCGACCTGTTCGGGCCGGCGCCGCAAAGTGCGCTCGATACCAGCCGTGGCGCCGACCGCTCGTTCACGGCAAGCCTCGCCCAGCAGCCGGCGCCGGATGCCGCGGTCGAAGCCAAGCTCGAGCGCGAGATGAAATTCGATCCCGACCTCTGGATTGTCGAGGTCGAGAATTCCACCGGCCGCAACTTTCTCGATATTGTGAGTTAAGAAACGTCGCGGCGCTCGGTGCGCCGCTGCGGCGCTGGCGCCCGGCGTACCGCCGCGGTCGCGGTACGAGCACGGATGCGGGCCTCGTCGTTCCACGACAGCGGCAGATGTTTCGCGGCGGCCTGGTCGTGCCGCTGCAAGGCCTGCCAGATCGCGACCATGTGTTCGGCGGCGCCGATCGGCATTTCGTCGTACAGCGCGGCGAGCGCGTGGACGCGTTCGACCGAATGACCGACCGTCGTATTGACGAACAGCAGGATGCGATAAACAACGTCGCGCGGCATGGTGAGCGCCTTGGCGGCGGTCACGATCGGTTCGCCGAGCAAGTCGTCGGCGATGCGGCGTGCTTGCGCGCGCGGAATTTGCAGTGAATGCGCGAGGTGCTGCGCGAAGCTCTCGCGATCGCGGGCGAGGGCCGCAGTTTCCAGCCGCTGGCCGGCCGTGGCGTCGCGAACGAGCTGGACACCGTCCGCCAGGCAACGGGGCTGCGATTTGGAGGTTGAGCAGGATGAGACGCCGCTCGTCTGCGCTGGCGGCGAAAAAGAGCTCGTTGAGTTCGCTCGCGATATCGGCGGCGATCAGGACTACGCGCTCGGCGGCGTTTCTTGCTCATGTGGCTGCGGATTCGGCAAAGCTGGCTGTCACGGACTTCGACGCAACCGGAGCGGTGCGGCGTCGCCGGCACGCTTGTTTGCGCTTTGCGCGCCAGCGCCGGATGCGCGCGCACGTGCGCTGCGACATCGGGCAGGTCGGCCGCTAGCTGCTGGATGACCCGCAGCGGCGGCGAAAGATGGCGCGTCAGCCGGCTCGCCACCGCCGCGCGCGTGGCGACATCCACGGCATCGAGCAGCCGCAGCGCAAGTTCGGTGTAGTGCCGCTCCTCGTCCGGCGTATGCGTAAGCTTCTGCACGTAGAGGTCGGTGAGGACGCGCAACAGCGTCGGCCGCATATCGACCCCGCCGCGCAGTCCGAGCAGGGTAAGGTTGTCGAGGCTCGACGGGCTTCCGCTTTCCATAACGCGTGGCTCGATCGCAACAGGTGTCCTGAGGGCGAATTTCGGCGTCAGCCTAAGTTGTGCGCGTTAGCGGAGCGTTAACCTTGCATGCCGCTTAATCGTGGCGATGCCGATTTCCGCGCATCGGGGCAGAACGCCTCCTTGCCGGCGGCAGAGGAAAGCGGCTGGTGGGCAACGTTATTAAATTTCCGGACGAGGGACGCATTGTGCGCTTCGGTCGAGATGCGGCCGATGAATCGGCAACGATCATCATTCTGCCCGTCATCCGGATCGAGCGCTATGCCGAGCCGCGCGCCGAGGAGGCCGAACCCCATACGCATCCGCCGGCGGACAACGGCGGCCGCCGACGGGTGAGACGCCGCTGATCGGGCTTTCGCCATGTCGCCGCGCGCCCGTTGCCGATGCGATCGAAGGGCGCCTTGCCTCGCCGTTCTCGCTCTTTTCATTCTTTCCGGCTGCACCAGCATCGGCGATTTCGGCAGGCTGAGCGACCAACTGGTCACCGACGATATCCATGCCTGGGTCGGCGAGGAGGCGGCTGCCAGCGTCGGTGCGCCGATCTCCGCCGACAATCTCACCGACGACGAACAAACCCTGCGCGATCTCGCCTTTCCGCTGATCGAGCCGTCCTATGATCGCATGCGCTGGGATGCGGTGGTTTACGAGTACGGCACCAAGCGGTCGTTCCAGCACGAATTGTGGGCATTCGATCCGAGCGCTTATTACCGGCATCTGCAGGGGGAGATGCTGCGCTCGAGCGCCGCGCGTTACAATCAATTGATCGACGACATCCGCAACGATATCGTGCGTATTGCGCCGTTTTTTGTAGTTGCGCGTCGCGTGGTCGATCTCGACCGGCGACGCGAGGCGAGCATGGCGCAGATCCCCGATCTGACGCCCGCCGAGCGGGTCAACGCGCAGGCCCGCGTCGGCGAGAACAGTTTGACGATCGCCTGGGTGGACAAATCGCTGAGCCAACGCTGCGCCAGCTATCGTTTCGCGCTCGAGCATCTCGCGGTTGCCGAACCGCAGCCCGTTGCGGCCGACGCGGATCTGGTGCTTACCGAATTGCAGCAGCAGATCGCGGCGAACCAAGTGGTGGTCGTGGCGCCGCGTTTCGCCGCCGTGCCGACCGCGGTGGCGGTCGCCAGATAATTTCCGGTCGTCTCAAACAGTCGATTACTGCACCGGCTGGATGCCGCAGGTCGCGCCGGCCAGCGCTTGGCGCGCCATCGGCATGAGCCCGGGCTCCGGCGCCAGGGCGCGCAACACGATCAGGCCCATCGTCGACGGCGACTCGATGATCAGGCGGTCGGCGGCGGTTACGTCTTCTTCCTCGGGAAGCGCAGCGTGCTGCTCGGGCGTCATGAGATCGAGCTCGATGGAGTGCCGGCCGGCGGCGCGGTCGTTGATCGCGTAATAGGCGATGCTCTTTCGCGTATAGAAGGTGACCGACGTATAGGCTTGGCTCACCGGCGCAATGAGCTTGAGCGAGCCGCTGGTCAGGTCATAGCGGCACACCGCCGCGGCAAATGCCGGATCCATGAACGGCATGATCGCGGTCTTGGCGGTCGGCGCCGAAAGCGGCACCACGGCATTGACCGGCGTGAGCGGCGCCAGCCGCGAATAGGCGTCCTGCGTCGCGGTCTGCGGCATCGCCAGCACGGTCGATAGATGCACAATGCCGCCAAGCAGGATGGCGGCGAGGATCCACAACAGGGCGCGGATCATGAGCAGCCCTTTCGCACGATCGCCGGCATCGGGCCTTCCTTTGTGGTCCGCGTCGCCACGCCGATCGGCGTATCGTAGAGCCGCCACACCAGCACGAATTGCTCGATCCCGCCGGTCGGCAGCCAATTGCCGGGACGCGCCAGCGGCGCCACCGTGATGGTGAACCGGCCGTCGATGTCGCGCACGATTTCCTCGCTGGTGAAGCCGTGGCGATCGATCGTGTTGGCGACGAGCCGGCCTTCCGGATCGTACAGCGTGACCGTCCAATAGCGCGCCGGCGGCGTCATGCCGCTGATGGTGAATGTGCAGCGGCCGTCGAAATTATCGCCGGCATCGTCGGTATGGGCATAGAACGCAATGCCGTCGCCCATTCCGGTCGGCAATTCGCCGCTGCGCGCAATGCTGGCGCGCGCATAGGGATCGATATCGACCGATCCGCTTTTCGGCCATGCCGTCCAAGCGCCGATGGTCAGCGCGCCGAAGGCGACGCCGCGCGTCAGCGTGAACCAGGTCGCGCCGAGGCCCAAGGCGGCCGCGATCAAGAGCGTGAAGCACGAACCGAACAGGAGCCGCATGTGATATCGGCACGTCGACTAGAGCGAACTTGGTTACGGATTAATCGCCGCGCGACGCGGCGGCGGCACTGCGATCGGCTGCCGTCGCGAAAGTATCGGTCCGGTTGGCGCCATCGTCCTTGCCGCCATCGAGTGCGCCGAACGGTCCCGCAGGCGCGCCCTGCGCCGTGACGCTGATGATCGGCGTCATCCAGCATATGCTCGACCTCGACGAGCGCGTCGGTTCCTTTGCGTGTCAGCAGCACCGGGTGCGGCTCCTCGTTGCCCTTGAACGACGCGTCGGCCACGGTCGGCGCATGTGATGGGCGGCGGCAAGCCGGGCAGCGTGCCGCAATTCGACGCCCTGATGCGCATAGGCCATGATGTTGTGCCACGTCATCGCCGGCAGCGTGCCGCCGGTCATGCGCTTGGTCGGCGAATAATCGTCGTTGCCCATCCAGACCGCGCCGACGAAATTTCCGGTGTAGCCGACAAACCAGCCGTCGCGCCAATCGTTGGTGGTGCCGGTCTTGCCGCAGGTCGGAACGCCGTCGAGTTGCGCGCGCCGGCCGGTGCCGTTTTCGACCACCGAATTCATCATCTTGATCATTTCGACCGCGACTTGCGGGCGTGATCACCTGCCTCGGTTTCGGGCCGTCGCGATCGAAGCGCCATACCAATTGGCCGGAATCGGTGCGCACTTCGAGCGCGGCATGCGGCGCGACGGCGCGGCCGAGATTGGGGAAGGTCGCGTCGGCGACGGCGTGTTCGACGAACGTAGACCTCGTCGGCGCCGATCGGCAGCGACGGCGTATCCGGCAGCGGCGTAGTGAATGCCGAAATTGCGCGCGGTCTGCACGATCATGGCGCGGCCGAGCTTGGGATTGCCCTTGCCGAGCATGATCGACAGCTTGACCGGAATGACGTTGATCGAATGGGTGATCGCCTCGAGCAGCGTCACCGGTCCGGAATAGCCGCCGGAATAATTGTGCGGGCACCAATTGCCGATGCAGACCGGCGAATCGACGACCACCGACGACGGCGTGAAGCCGTTCGCCAGCGCGGTGGCGTAGACGTACGGCTTGAACGAGGAGCCGGGCTGGCGCAGCGCGTCGGTCGCGCGGTTGAACTGGCTTGCGCCGTAATCGCGGCCGCCGATCATGGCGCGTACCCCGCCGTCGAGATCGGCGATCACCGCCGCGGCTTGGCTGGCGCCGTAATCGCGGCCGTATTGGCGCAGCTCGGATTCGACCTCGTGCTCGGCGTAGCGCTGCAGATTGCTGTCGAGCGCGGTGCGCACCACGAAAGAACGGGCGGTGACCGATTTCGGGAACGTCTCGACGAGCCTTCGCATCTCGTCGAACGCCCAGTCGAGATAATAGTTCGGCGCGTCCTCGGCGGCGCGATCGATCGGCGTCGCCGGATTGCGCCGCGCGCCATAAACCTGACCCTCGGTCATGAAGCCGTTGTCGACCAGATTGTCGAGCACGACATTGGCGCGCGCGCGCGCCGCCGGCAGATTGACGAGCGGCGAGAATTTGGTCGGCGCCTTGAACAGGCCGGCGAGCATCGCCGCCTCGGCCAGCGTCACGTCGCGGACCGATTTGCCGAAATAATATCGCGCCGCGGCGTCGACGCCGAAGGCGCCGCCGCCGAGATAGGCGCGGTCGAGATAAAGCTTCAGAATTTCGTTCTTGCTCAGATGCGCCTCGAGCCAGAGCGCGAGGAACGCTTCGTTGATCTTGCGCTGATAGGTGCGCTCGTTCGACAGGAACAGATTCTTGGCGAGCTGCTGGGTGATGGTCGAGCCGCCTTGCACGACGCCGCCGGCCTCGGTGTTGGTGACGAAGGCGCGGAAGATGCCCTGCACGTCGATGCCGAAATGGTCGTAGAAGCGGCGATCTTCGGTCGCCAGCACCGCCTTGATCAGGTTGTCGGGCATTTCGTCGAGCGGCACCGAATTGTTGTGCTTGATGCCGCGGCTGCCGATCTCGTTGCCGTAGCGGTCGAGAAAGGTGACCGCGAGATCGGATTTTTTCAGCCAGTCGTCGTCGGAGGTCTGGCGGAAGGCGGGCATGGCAAGCGCCAGCATGAGAAACAGCCCGCCGGTGCCCAGCGTCGCCATTTCCGAAAGCGGCTCGATCAAGCAGCCAGCGCCGCCAGCCGGCGACATGGGCGCGGTCCATGAATGCGGTGAAGCGCTCGTAGATTTCGCGGGTCCATTTGCCGCTCTGGAACACGGCGAAATCGATGCGCGCGTCGATATCGAGCAGCAGCCGCTTGAACTTCGGCCGCCAGTCGTCGCCCGGATCGGGAAACATGTCCGTCACTTAAGCGCGCTCCGGGAATTCGACGACCACGTTTGGGACCCACAGCACGTGTCTTTTTAGCCGAGCGGCGATTTTGCCGGCCAACGATTAGTTACACCGCTTGGCGGCACTTGGTTTAGTTCGACTGTGAGGCGGCGGCCAATGCAGACCCGCCGACAGGGTGAATGGAAATTGGGGGTAAATTTGGCATAGGGTCGCGCTGGCGGAGAACACCATGGCAACGAACGACGGCAGCTCGGCAGAAGTTCCGTTCTGGCGGCGCAAGTCATTGGACGAAATGACGGATTCGGAGTGGGAGAGCCTCTGCGACGGCTGCGGCAAATGCTGCCTCAATAAGCTCGAGGAAGAGGAGGGCGCGACCGGACCTTTTACACCGATGTCGGCTGCCGGCTGCTGGACGGCGAAACCTGCCGCTGCCGCGATTACGAGCACCGGCTCGATCTGGTCGACGATTGCGTCCGGCTGACGCCGCAAACCCTCAAAACCATCAATTGGCTGCCGCCGTCCTGCGCCTATGTGCTGCTCGCCGAGGGCAAGGACCTCTACTGGTGGCATCCGCTGGTCTCCGGCGATCCCGAAACGGTTCATAGCGCCGGCGTCTCGGTGCGCGGCCGCGTCGGCGCGTCGGAGGTCGATGTTCCCGACGAAGATCTCGAAGACCACATCGTCAACTGGCCGCTGAAACTGCCGAAACGGGCGCGGCGGAGATGAAGTCCGCACGCAACGACCGGGGCGGATGCACCCCTGCTCTGCGTACGGCGATGGTTGCAAAGGCCTGCCGGTGCCAGCCAAGTGATGCCGGCCGACCCTCAAACCCCGACATGACCAGCGAAATCGCCCTCGACGAGCCTGCGCACGGCATCGCGTCCCGACATCGCCGGCGCCGCAACGCCGGACGTACAGCGCATGCCCCGCATGCGGCGGCCGCTCGATCACGCCACAGTCCGCACCATCGTCGCCGGCATCATGCTGGCGATGTTTCTTTCCGCGCTGGAACAGACCATCGTCGCGCCGGCATTGCCGGCGATCGGCAAGAGCCTCGGCGGCATCGACGATCTGTCCTGGGTGGTGACGGCCTATCTGCTGGCCGTCACCGCGACGACGCCGCTGTTCGGCAAGCTCTCCGACATTTACGGCCGGCGGCGCGTTCTGCTCTGGGCGATCGGCATATTCATCGCCGGCTCGGTCGCCTGCGCGCTGGCGCCGAATATCTGGATGCTGATTCTGTCGCGCGGGCTGCAAGGCATCGGCGGCGGCGGGCTGTTGCCGATCGCGCAGACCATCATCGCCGATCTGCTGTCGCCGCGCGAACGGCCGATCGTGCAGGGCCGCACCTCGGTCATGTTCATGAGCGCCAGCATTCTCGGCCCGGTGCTCGGCGGGCTTGCTCACCGATCATCTGCACTGGTCGCTGATTTTCTGGATCAATCTGCCGCTCGGCGCGGTGGCGCTGATTCATGACCGAGCGCGCGCTGCGCCGCCTGCCGCGCAACGACCGGCCGCATCAGCTCGATGTGATCGGCGCCTTTTTGATGGTCGGCGCCGCCATTGCGCTGCTCCTGGCGCTGGCCTGGGGCGGCACGCATTATCCGTGGACGTCGTGGCGGATCATCACGCTGATCGGCTGCTCCGCGGCGCTGTGGGTGTTGTTCGCGATCCGGCTGCTGACCGCGCGCGAGCCGTTTATTCCGCTCGCGATCCTGCGCGGCCGCGTCACCGCAACGATCACCTGCGCCGCGTTTTTCTCGATCGGCACCATCATCGGCATGACGATCTACACGCCGCTCTATTGCCAGACGGTGCTCGGCGTCTCGGCGAGCTTCTCCGGGCTTGGCGCTGATCGCCTTCATGGGCGGCGCCACGATTGCGCTCGCTGATTGCGGCGCGGTTGATGGTGCGCATGACGCACTACATGCGGGTGCCGATGGTGGGCCTTGATCGTCGCGGTCGCGGCGCTCGCCGTGCTTGCCGTCGATCCGGCGGGCCATTCGATCGGCGAGGTCGTGCTGCTGCTTTTTGCGCTCGGCTGTGGGCTCGGGCCGATGTATCCGGTGAGCACCATCGTCATGCAGAACGCGGTCAAGCCGCATCAGCTCGGCACCGCGACCGGCACGTTGAATTTTTTCCGCACGCTCGGCGGCGCGATCATCGTCGCGGTGTTCGGCGCGATCGTGCTTGGCGGCGTGAGCGACGGTTCGGGCGTGATGACGCTGGAAAAGATCGCGGCGGCGCATGGCGATATGGCGCCGGCTTTTCACTGGGTCTTTATCGCCGCCGCGGTCTGCCTTTCGATTTCTTTCGTTTGCCTGTTCGCGGTCGAGGAGCGGCCGCTGCACGGCCCGGCCCGCTTGGCCGACGGCGCGGACTAGGCGTCATCGAGTAGCGTCGGCGGCAACAATCGCGTAAGCTCGCCAAAAATAAAGCCGGGAGGAAACCATGCCGTGCAGTTTTGCGCCACGCGTCTTTATGCTGCGAAGGGTTGGTTCGATCGCCGCGATTGCCGTCATTGCCGCGATGCTTGCCGGCGTAGCGGCGCACGGCGCCACCATCATCGACGATTGGTATGCGGCAAAATTGCCGCCGCCGCCGCAGCTCAAGCCGGTGACGCTGGTGCCGAAGGAGACCGCGCTTCTGGTCATGGATTTCACGGTGCAGACCTGCACGGTCGAGCGCCGCAAGCGCTGCGCCGACTCGGTGCCGAAGGTGAAGGCCTTTGTCGAGGCGGCACGCGCCAAGGGCGCGCTCGATCATCTACAGCGTCGCGGTGCCGAAATCGGTGCCGGGCGATATTCTGAAGGAACTAACGCCGGCCGCAGGCGAGGAGGTATTGCCGCCGCTCGGACCCGACAAGTTCATCAACAGCGATCTGGAAAAGACGCTACACGACAAAGGCATCAAGACCGTCGTGGCGATGGGCACCCAGGCGCAGACCTCGGTGCTGCATACCGGGGCCGATGCGGCGTTGCGCGGCTTCAAAGTCGTCGTGCCGGTCGATGCGATGTCGGCGGACGATTTGTTTCCCGAACTCTACACCGCCTGGCACCTCGCCAATGCGGCGCGCATCAGCAATCAGGTGACGCTGACAGGCTCGATATGATCGGGTTTTAGTTGTTTCTTTCCGGGAGCGGCGGCCCGAGCGGCGAGCCGAGCGCCCGCGCCGTATCCACGATCCAGGCGCGGTAGCGCACCAGCGGCGTGATGCCGGTAAGCCCGCCGCAGCCGGCCGTAAGTTTCGGGCCGGTCGACCAGCTCACCACGCCGATGATGGCGAGCGTGCCGTCGTTGTCGCGGAACGCCGGCGCGCCGGAATCGCCGGCGCAGGCGCCGAGCCCGGAGCTTGCCCTTTGGTCTTCGGATCGAACAGGCGGATTTGCAGCGTTCCGGGTATGCCGGTGGCGACAAGTGTCGCCGACGCGAACCGTGCCGCCGGTGCGGCCGTCGCCGCGCACGGTGACGCCGTAGCCCGCGACCACGAGCGGGTCGCCGACGGCGACGGTTCGCGTCTTCGCCGGCGAGCGGCACCGGCGGGATGCGCGCCGGCAGCGGTTCGGCGAGTTTAATCAGCGCCACGTCCGCCGTGGCCAGATGCGCGAACAGCCGCTTGAGATCGAATTGCGGATCGCGCTCGATGCGCGCGATGTCTTTGAGCACCGGCTCGTTGGCCGGGCGCGCTGGCGACGAGCTTGTAGTCGGCGCCGGGCTGCACGCAATGCGCCGCGGTCAGCAGCAGGTCGCGCGCGATCGCGGTGGCGGTGCAGGCGGTGCCGTACGAGCCGAGGATCATCACGACCGAGCGCCCGGCGCCGTCCGCCGCCGGCGGCGCGCCGCCGACCATGGCCGAAGCAGGCCCCAAGCCTAAGATGACGGCAAAGGCGGCCGCTTGCAGCGCCGTCGCGAAACCGGGAAATCGGCGCAGTCGCCGAGGCTTCAACGGCATCATTCGATATCCTCCTCCTGCCGCTCTTTAGCCAGAATAGCCCGATTTTTGCGCTTGTGGCGGTTCGCCCTAAAACAGCCGTTCAGGCGGGGTTCACTCCCCGGCGTCTAAAACACCCCGTATGGTTGCCCCGGAGCGATTTGCCCTTGCCGCCGCTGTCACGCTCGCTCTTGCTGGCGCCCCGGTCCGTGCCGACGACGCCGCTCACCCTGCGGACGCGGCGCATCCAGCTCATGCCGACGCCGTTCGCCCGCCGCATGCCGAAGCCGACATGCCTGCCTCAACCAGAAGGACCGCCGGGCCGAGACCGAAAGCGGCAAGCTTATTCATCTGTCGATTGCCATGCGGGCAGCAAAGCACCGGATGCCCGGGCACGGTGGTGCGGGCGCGGCTGTGCCACGGGCATGATGGGCTCGTCTACGTGCTGACAGTTCTTGCCCGCGATGGCAAAGTGGCGCGGATCGCCGTCGATGCCGTGAAAGGCACGTTGGTCGGCGACCGCTGAGCGGAGTTTTATTTGCGCCTTCTTGTTGTCGAGGACGATCCCGATCTCAATCGGCAGCTGGCGACCGCGCTGACGGATGCCGGTTATGTCGTCGACCGCGCCTTCGACGGCGAGGAGGGCCATTATCTCGGCGAGAGCGAGCCCTACGACGCCGTCATCCTCGACATCGGCCTGCCGAAGATGGACGGCATTTCGGTGCTGGAGGCCTGGCGCCGCGCCGGCCGCGCCATGCCGGTGCTCATCCTCACCGCGCGCGACCGCTGGAGCGACAAGGTGCAGGGCTTCGATGCCGGCGCCGACGACTACGTCGCCAAGCCGTTTCATCTCGAAGAGGTGCTGGCGCGGGTGCGGGCGCTGCTGCGCCGCTCGGCCGGCCACGCCAAGAGCGAATTCACCTGCGGTCCGGTCCGCCTCGATACCCGCACCGGCCGTGTCGCCGTCGACGGCAATCCGGTGAAGCTCACCTCGCACGAATACCGGCTGCTGTCGTATCTGATGCACCACACCGGCCGTGTCGTGTCGCGCACCGAACTCGTCGAGCATCTTTACGATCAGGATTTCGACCGCGACTCCAACACCATCGAAGTGTTCGTCGGCCGCATCCGCAAAAAGCTCGGTGTCGACGTGATCCAGACGGTGCGCGGCCTCGGTTATCTGCTCACGCCGCCCGATGCGCGCTAACTCGCTCGCACTGCGCCTGTTCCTTTGGGCGACCGGCTGGACGGTGGTCATCCTCATCATCACCGGCATCGCGCTGTCGACGCTCTATCGCCACGCCGTCGAGCGCGCCTTCGACCGCCGTCTCGACGTCTATCTGCGCACGCTGGTCGCCGATGTCGCCTCGCCCGAGGAAGGCGCCGACAAATATCCGCAATCGATCGGCGAGCCGTTGTTCGAATTGCCGCTGTCGGGCTGGTACTGGCAGGTCACGCGGCTCGACACCAAGACGCCGGAAGTGCACTCCTCGCGCTCGCTGTGGGACTCCAGTCTGCCGCGTCTGCCCGACGAGAAATCGGCCGCCGATACCGAATATCGGCAGGGTTATGCGAAAGGTCCCGAAGATCAGGAGCTGCGCCTCGTCGAGCGCGACATCGACCTCGGCGACGACGGCCGTTATTTGATTGCGGTCGCCGGCGACGCCTCGGAAATCGACGACGAAACCCGCAGCTTCGACCGCGCCATCAGCATAACCTTTACGGCGCTGACGCTGGCGCTGTTGTTGACCACGGCGCTGCAGGTCCGGTTCGGGCTGGCGCCGCTTGCGCGCATTTCCGAGAGTCTTGCCGCGATCCGCTCCGGCCGCGCCGAGCGGCTGGAAGGCGAATTCCCGGTCGAGATCGCTCCGCTCGCGCGCGAGACCAACGCGCTTGATCGACGCCAATCGCGAAATCGTCGAGCGCGCGCGCACCCATGTCGGCAATCTGGCGCATGCGTTGAAGACGCCGCTGTCGGTCATCGTCAACGAGGCGGCGGCGCGCGGCGACGATCCGCTCGCTCACAAGGTTCTGGAGCAGACCGACATCATGCGCGATCAGGTCGCGCGTCAGCTCGAGCGCGCGCGGCTTGCCGCGCGCTCCGACCGTCGTCGGCACGCTCGACCGAGGTGCCGCCGGTCGTCACCGCGCTGGCCCGCACCATGGAGAAGCTCTATCGCGACGCGCGACATCGCCATCGACGTCGACGTGCCCGAACACGCGCGGTTTCGCGGCGAGCAGCAGGACCTCGAGGAGATGATCGGCAATCTCGTCGACAACGGCTGCAAATGGGCGCAGTCGCGCGTCGCCATCGAGGTGGTGGCCGATCACGCCGCTGCCGGCTGCCGACGAGCGACCAAGCCGCGGCGTGCGCATCATCGTCGACGACGACGGCCCCGGGCTTGTCGCCCGCCGAGCGCGAGCAGGTGGCGCTGCGCGGCCAGCGGCTGGACGAGACCAAGCCCGGCTCCGGCCTCGGGCTTTCGATCGTCGTCGAGCTTGCCGGGCTCTACGGCGGCGTGCTCACGCTCGGCACCGCGCCGATCGGCGGCTTGCGCGCGGAGCTGGCGCTGCCGGGCGGCTGAGCTTGCGAACTAACGGCCCCACAATTCCTTCGAAGCGATCCGCGCACCGTCGCTGAGCGCCTTGAATTTCGCCCAGACGATCGAGGGATGAACCTCCTTCGAGCCGGCGAAGGTGGCGAAACCGCAATCGGAGCCGGCGATGACGTTCTCGCGGCCGACGACGCCGGCGTAGCGGACGATGCGCTCGGCGACGAGCTCGGGATGCTCGACCAGGATGGTCGAGTGCGAGATCACGCCGGGGATCAAAATTTTGCCGTCCGGCAGCTTGACGTTCTTCCACACTTTCCATTCGTGCTCGTGGCGCGGATTTGCCGCCTCGAACGAATAGGCGCCGGCGCGGATCTTCAAAATGATATCGACGATGTCTTTGAGCTCCATGTCGTGAATGCGCGGGCCCATATTGATGCCGTAGCAGGTATGGAAGCGGATTTTCTCCGGCGCAATGTCGCGCAGCGCGTGATTGAGCGCCTCGACCCGGATTTCCGCCCATTTGCGGCAGTCGGCGATGCTCGCTTCGGGATGGATGATGTAATAGGTGACGAGCCGCGGATCGTCGATCTGCACCAGGAAGCCGGCGTCGACGATGGCCTGGTATTCCTCGCGCATCGCGTCGGCGATGGCGAAGATGTATTCCTCCTGCGACTTGTAATAGGCGTTCTTCTGCCAGTCCTCGATGTTGGACGGCGAAATCGCCGGCATGAAAACTTCCTCGGCCTTCACGCCATTGAGCGCGGCTTTGAGATTATCGATGTCGCGCTTGAGCTGGGCGTGGCCCTTGTAGGTGATCGGTCCGGTGCAGACCATGTGGGTGTGGCGTCGAGGCGGCATGGGTCTGCGCATAAAATTCCGGAAACGACAGGCCCTCGCGCGACGTCATCCATTGATTGCGCGGGCCGGTCGCGGTGTCGATCTCGTAGCCGCCGAGCCGCTCGTTGATGTAGCTGACGAAGCTCGGTTTGCCGTATTCGCCGTCGTCGATCACGTCGATGCCGAGCTCGGTCTGCTTGTGCACGATTTCGTCGACGGCGTTGCGCAGGCGCTGCGGCGTTGTCGGCTTGATCGAAAGCCTTGGCGCCGCCGCGTCTGGACGAGATCGAGCAGGTCGGGCGGCCGCGGCAGGCTGCCGGCATGGGTGGTGAGGATGCGGTCGGTGCTATGTTTCATGGCTCTGTTCAGTCGAGCGTGACATGCGCGGAGGTGATGACGTTCTTCCAGCGCTCGGTCTCTTCGGCAAAATATTTGGCGGTGTCCTGCGGCGAGCCGCCGACCGCCTCGGCCGAAAGATCGGCGAGGCGCTTTCGAATTTCGGGATCGTGGAGCGCTTCGTTGACGCCGGCATTGATCTTATCGACCACGGCGGGCGGCGTGCCCGCCGGCGCGACGAAGGCGTACCAGGCCACCGCCTCGAAGCCCGGCAGCGTTTCGGCGAGCGCCGGCACGTCGGGCAGACTTGCCATGCGCTTTGCCGAGGCAACGGCGATCAGCTTCAGCCTGCCGGCTTTGACGAGCTGCAACGAGACGCCGAGATTGTCGAACATGCAGTCGACGCTGCCGGCGACGAGATCGTTGAGCGCGGGCGCGGAACCGCGGTAGGGCACGTTCTGCAGCTTCACGTGCGCCATCATTTGAAACATCGCGGAAGTGAGCTGCGAGGTGGTGCCGTTGCCTTGCGTGGCGTCGGTCAATTTGCCGTCGTTGGCTTGGGCGTAGGCGATGAATTCCTTGACGTTGCTGGCTTTGACCTTGTCGGGGTTGACCACGAGCGCGTTCGGCACACGCCCCATGACGACAATGGGCACGAATTTGGTCGGGTCAAAGCCAAGGTGCGGATAGAGATTTTGATTGATGACCAAGGGCGGCGGCGGGGACGCCAACAGCGTGTAGCCGTCGGGATCGGATTTGGCGACGACCTCGGCGCCGATATTGCCGCCGGCGCCGGCGCGATCCTCGACGATCGACCGGCTGGCCCCATTTGCGCGACAGCCAGTCGGCGAAGATGCGCGGCATGACGTCGGCGGTGCCACCGGCCGGGAACGGCACCACGATTTTCACCGTGCGCGCCGGATAGTCTTGCGCCAGTGCCGATGGGACCAGATAGATCGCCATCGCGAGCGCCACGCTTGCAAGGAGAAAGCTGCGCCAGGAGCCAGCGCGGCATATTTTCAGGACCATCGTTGGGCTCTTGATTGTTGCGAGATCGGCGCCAGGACCTTAGCCAATGCATGACCGAGCCGCCAGCCTGACGGGCTCGAACGTCACCGTCCGGCAATACGCACCGGCTATTGAGAGCGGTGCCGTGTCGGCGCCGCCGCGGCGCTTGTCATCATGCATCGTCCTTGCGTCTTTGGGCTGAGTTTGATCTTCTATTGCCGGGGCACGGGAGCGGCTTTGTTTTCGGGAACCTGGGAGAATCTGAATATGCGTGCACCGCATTTGGCAATTACGGTGGCATTGCTATTGGCCGTGTCCGGTTCATTGGCCGGCTGCGGCAAAGGCCCACAAGGGGATCCAGGTCCGGCGGGTCCGCAGGGTCCCAAGGGCGACACGGGTCCGGCTGGTCCCGCCGGTCCGCCTGGTCCGCCCGGCCCGGCCGGGCCGCAGGGCCAAGCGGGTCCGCCAAGCCCGAGCATCCGGGTCGTTAAATCGGATTGCATATCGGGCTGCACGGTGCAGTGCCAAGACGACGAAGTTCTGGTGACGGCCTATTGCGGGCCGACCCGCAATCAAGCCCAGTTCCTGGGCGAAAGAGGCGCGTCCTGCGGCCCGGCGGCGTCGGCCTCCAATACCCCGCTGGTCGCGGTCTGCGTTGGCCCGCCGAAGTAACGGGCAATCGCAATAGAGGTGGCGGCACGACTGGCCGCCACCACCTTTACGTCGCCTCCTTCTTGCGTCGTTTCATTCGTGGCCCACCCAATGGGACCTGCCGGTCAGGCCAAGGCCGCGGCGGGCTTTATCGCATTGAATTCCCGATGGTTTGCGTAACGCCTTCTTAAGCGCCGCCCTATTAAAACGTTAACGGTAAAGTCAAAGTGCAACGGTCATTCGCCTATGACGAGCGATGGTCCATCCATCGAACGGCTGCGGGAATATCTCCGGACGCTCAAGCCGACGGCGCGGTCGATGCTTGTCCAGGAGCTTGAGCGCAACCTGCTCCGCGGCGAAGAGAGCGCCGGCAATGAAATGGTGCTCCAGGAATTGCGCCGCGCCATTCGCGCCGACGCCCAGCCGGTGCCGCGCATCGGCGACGCCGCCCGATTGTTCTTCGCCCCGATCGAGCCGTTCCTGATCGATACTCGCGCCGATCACAAGCGCATCGGCCGTATCGCGCGCGTATCGCTCGAACCGATCTGGTCCTGGATCTGCCGGGATCTCATTCCCGCCGAAGCCAAGGCGCTGAGCGAGGACATCGATCGCGCCTTACTCGCCGACGACCGCACCAAAGCCGAGCAGTTGGTTCGCGCGCTCCAAGAGCGCGCCATTATGCGCATGACGGACGCCATCTCCGGAATCGGGTCCGACGAAAGAGCGCGCCGGCGGCTCGCGGTCCAGGTTGGCACGCCGCGAGCGATGGAAGATCTGAGCACGATGATCGCGCTGTTATCGCTGCGCGATGCGCTTGCGGATTTTGCTCGGCGGCTGCCCAATCACATCCGCGCTTTCGATCGCGATGAGATCGATACCGTCACCAGACAAATCGATAGCGTGGTGGCGCAATCGCCAGCCGACGCCGGCGGGATTCGCAAGCCGGAATTTTTCCTGTACAGCCTCATTCTGGTGATGAACCGGCTTGCGGCGCCGTGGCAGCTCATTCGCATCGCCACCCGGGCTGCCGAGAGCGACGATACCGCCCGCGTGGCCGAAACTCCTTTTGCCGCCGCAGTCACACTTGTGCTCGGCGAGGTCGAGAGCATGGTCGGTGAATTGCGCACCGAACTTCGGGCCGGACGCCCGATCGTGTCGATGCTCAAAGCCATTCACGACGCGGCGCGCGGTTTGCGCTCGGAAATGGATCTATCGGTCGAGTCACCCTGGAGCCGGCAGCTGGCGGCGATCCGCGCCGAAGTTTCGAGCCTGCTGAAGGCCGAGATCGAGGCGACGCCCGGCTTCGTCCGCCGCCTGTTGCGGCCGCGCCCCGCCAAGGACATCGTCCCGGGCTCGTTGCTCGACTCGATCGACGTCAACGAAGCCGAAATGCGGGTCGAATTTGTCGGTGCGTGCCGGCAATACGCGAGCGAACTCGCCGTCAACGAAGTTACGACGCGGGCGCATTCCGAATTGACGCTTTATTTGGAGACCGGCACCAAGGTTTTGCTCAATTCGCTACGCCATGCCGGCGACGGTGATCGGCCGTTCCGGCAATCCCAGGCCGATGCGGCGATCCGGTTTTGCCGAACCGTGTTTGGCTCCGAATATGCGGGTCTGCTCGCCAAAGCAGCCGAGGTCGCAGTGCTGACCGGAACTGCCGAGCGTCGGCCGGTCCGGGCATGAGCGCTCCTGCTGCGTCCGGACACGGCGCGCGCGAGCGGGCGCAAGATCAAGCCGGTGGAGTGCGAAATTGCCGCGCCGCGGTTCCCATTGCGGCCGCATTCGCGCCGTGTTGTAACCGCCCGGCGCGTCGGCCGCTTCGCGGCTGCAGCGTTGCTGCAAGGGCTCGGTCCGGCGGATAGAGCTGCGCCCCAAGACCCCTGAGTTCGGGCTACAGAGAAGCACGAGGCTCCGCAGAGAACGACAGCTTGATATGACGCCTTGAATCAATGGTGCTTTGGCTCATTTTTGCAGCGATGACCGCAGCGGCAGTGATCGCCGTGGTGTGGCCGCTTGGACGGAAAGCCCGATGCCGTCGGCGGCGGCAGCGATCGGTTGGTCTATCAGGACCAGCTCCAGGAAATCGACCGCGATCGTGCCGCCGGCCTGATCGGGGAGGCGGAAGCGGAATCGGCGCGTATCGAAATATCGCGTCGGCTGTTGGCCGCGGCGGACGCCGAGGCGCCGGCTGCGGCTGCGCCCGCATCTTCGGCGCCTTGGCATCGCCGCGTCGCGGCGGTTGCCGCGATCGTCGTACTGCCTGCTGTTGCGCTCGGATTTTATCTCAAGCTCGGCTCGCCGGACGTTCCCGACCAGTCCGCCTTCGCGCGCAGCAAGGCTGTGCCGGGCCATCAATCGGTCGAAAGTCTCGTCAGCCAGGTCGAGGCGCATCTTGCCAGCAATCCGAACGACGGTGCGGGCTGGGAGGTGTTGGCGCCGGTCTATCTGCGGGTGGGCCGGGTTGACGATGCGGTTATGGCCTGGCGTAAAGCGATCGCGCTCAACGGCGCTAGTGCGGCCCGCGAGTCAGCCTATGGCGAGGCGCTGGCGGCGGCCGCGAACGGCGTGGTTACCGATGAAGCCAAGCAGGCCTTCCAAAGGGCGATCGCCGGCGATCCAGACGACGCCAAAGCCGGTTATTATCTTGGCCTAGCGGACGAGCAGGACGGCGACACCGCACGCCGCCGCGGCCAAATGGCGCGCTTTGTTGGCGCACGCGCCGCCGGATGCGCCGTGGGCGGATTTCGTGCGCGCGGCGTTGGCGCGCGTCACCGGCCGCGCCGGCCGCCGCGAATGGCCCAACGGCGGGTGACGTCGCGGCCGCGGATTCCATGAACGGGGCGCAACGCACCGAGATGATCCGCGGTATGGTGCAGCGTCTTGCCGACCGGCTGCATGCCGACGGCAGCGACGTCGAAGGCTGGCTGCGCCTGGTGCGTTCCTATGCCGTGCTCGGCGATCGCGACAAAGCGAAAGATGCCGCGGCCGAGGCCAAACGGGCGCTGTCGGATCATCCCGATGAGGTCAAGCGGATCGATGACCTGGTCAAAGATCTCGGTCTGGCAGGCTAGATAAGGCGGGGACAAAAAGAATGACGCGCAAACAGCGACGCCTTACTCTGATCGGCGGCAGCCTTGCCGTGCTGGGCGATTGCGGTCGCGCTCATGCTCAACGCGTTCCGCGATTCAATCGTGTTTTTCAATTCGCCGAGCGACGTGGTGGAAAAGCACGTCGGGCCGGGCACGCGCATACGGCTCGGCGGCCTGGTCAAAGACGGCAGTCTGGTGCGCGGCAGCAATCTCAACGTCCGCTTCGAAGTGACCGACGGCAAGACCGAAATTCCGGTGACCTATAGCGGCGTCTTGCCCGACCTGTTTCGCGAAGGCCAGGGCGTCGTCGCCGAAGGCGCGCTCGACGGCGGCGGCGTGTTCAATGCCGATACGATTCTTGCCAAACATGACGAGACCTATATGCCGAAAGAGGTCGTCGACGCCTTGAAGAAGTCGGGACACTGGAAGGACGATTACGCGCAGCGGGCGGCGATGCCGATCGGCGGAGGCAGCAAATGATCCCGGAACTGGGCCATTATGCGTTGATGCTGGCGCTCGGGCTGGCGCTCATCCAGGGCATCATGCCGGTCGTCGGTACCCGCACCAACGATCCGGTTCTCATGAGCATCGCGGCGCCGGCGGCGCTCGCGCAATTCGCTTTCGTCGCCATCGCCTTTACCGCGCTCGCCGTCAGCTACGTCACGTCCGACTTCTCGGTGCTCAACGTCTACGAGAATTCCAACACGCAAATGCCGCTGATCTACCGGCTCACCAGCATCTGGGGCAATCACGAAGGCTCGATGATGCTGTGGGTTTCGATCCTGACGTTTTTCGGCGCCTCGGTGGCGGCGTTTGGCACCAATCTGCCGGTGGTGCTCAAGGCCAACGCGCTCGCGGTCCAGGCCTGGATTGCGGCAGCCTTCGAGCTTTTCATTCTGATGACGTCAAATCCGTTCGTGCGCATCCCGAACGCGCCGTTCGAGGGCCAGGATCTCAATCCGATCCTGCAAGACCCCGGTCTCGCCTTCCATCCGCCGATGCTTTACCTCGGCTATGTCGGTTTCTCGATCGCTTTCTCCTTCGCCATCGCCGCCTTGATTGAAGGCCGCATCGACGCGGCCTGGGCGCGCTGGGTGCGGCCCTGGGTGCTCGGCGCCTGGATGTGCCTGACGCTCGGCATCGCCGGCGGCTCGTATTGGGCCTATTACGAATTGGGCTGGGGCGGATTCTGGTTCTGGGATCCGGTCGAGAATGCATCGCTGATGCCCTGGCTTGCCGGGACGGCGCTGCTGCATTCCGCCGTGGTCATGGAAAAGCGCGGCGCGCTCAAAGTTTGGACCATCCTGCTTGCGATTCTGACCTTCTCGCTGTCGCTGATCGGAACCTTCCTGGTGCGTTCGGGCGTGCTCACCTCGGTGCATGCCTTTGCGGTCGATCCGCGGCGCGGCATTTTCATCCTCGGCATCCTCGTCATCTTCATCGGCGGCGCGCTGGCGCTTTATGCCTGGCGCGCGCCGCTGCTTAAGCAAGGCGGCTTGTTCGCGCCGATCTCGCGCGAGGGCGCGCTGGTGTTCAACAATCTGTTCCTGACCACCGCTTGCGCCACCGTGCTGGTCGGCACGCTCTATCCGCTCGCGCTCGAAGCGCTGACCGGCGCCAAGATTTCCGTCGGGCCGCCGTTCTTCGATCTGACGTTCGGCCCGCTGTTTATTCCGCTGATGGCGGTGATGCCGTTCGGGCCGCTGATGGGCTGGAAGCGCGGCGATTTGCTGGGTGCCGCGCAGCGGCTGCTCGCGGCAGCGATGCTGGCGGCGATCGCGACCGCGGCGGCGTTTGCGCTCGAACATGGCGGTCCGGTGCTGGCGCCGTTCGGCGTCGGCGTTGCCGTCTTCGTCATGGCCGGCGCGGTGACCGACATTGCCGAGCGCACGCTGGTCTTGCGCGTGCCGTTCCGCGCGGCGCTGCGGCGCGCCTTCGGTTTGCCGCGCTCGGCCTGGGGCACGGCCTTTGCGCATTTCGGCATCGGCGTGACGCTGATGGGCATCGTCAGCGTCACCGCCTGGGGCAGCGAGCGCATTGCCGAAATCAAGCCCGGAGCCAGTCTCGATATCGCCCATTACCGGGTGACGTTCGACGGCACATTCAACCGTACTGGCCCGAATTATCGCGACGTCGTCGGCCGCTTCACCGTGCACCGCGCTGAACGGCGAATTGATCGGCAACATGGAGCCGAGCCGGCGCGCCTTCCCGGACCGCAACATGGCGACCACCGAGGCGGCGCTGATGTCGCGCGGCGTCAGTCAGCTCTACATCTCGATCGGCGATCCGAACAAGGACGGCAGCGTGCCGGTGCGGCTCTATTTCAAGCCGTACGTGCTGATGATCTGGCTCGGCGCCGTGATCATGTTTTTCGGCGGCGCGCTGTCGCTCTCGGACCGGCGGCTGCGCGTCGGCGCGCCGCGGCCGGCCAAGGCGAAGGCCCGCGCCGTGCTGCAAGCCGGCGGAGTGACGGCGGTGAAATATTCTGCACGCGCTCGATGCTTGTCGTCGTGCTTGCCTGGTCGTTTCCGGTGCGCGCCGTGCAGCCCGACGAAATGCTGTCGGACCCGAAGCTCGAAGCGCGCGCCCGCGCGCTCTCCAAGGAATTGCGTTGCATGGTCTGCCAGAACGAATTGATCGACGAATTCGGAGGCGCCGCTCGCCCACGATCTGCGCGTTCTGGTGCGGCAACGGATCAAAGCCGGCGACAGCGATGCGCAGGTGATCGAATTTCCTCGTGGCCCGCTACGGCGAATTCGTGCTGCTCAAACCGCGGCTGTCATGGCACACCGCGCTGCTATGGGGCACGCCGCCCGGTCTCCTGTCTGATCGGAATCGTCATGCTGCTCATTGCAGCGCGCCGCCGCCAGGGCATGCCGGCCGCTGCTGCGACAGCGAATCTGACCGCGGCCGAGGAAGCTCGCATTGCCGAGCTGCTGCGCGGCGGGGAGTCTCTAAGACGCGACTTCGGCCTTGGCCTGATTGAGCCTGCGCACGGCAGCGCAACGTGCCGATAAGCGCGGCGCCAAGCGTCGGCTCTCCGACATCACGTAAGCCTTTGTTTATTGGCCATAAATTACGGGATCCGGAACATTACAAACTTTTAATGCGGCCGACAGAGCGCGGTAAGGCTCGCCGCCCCATCGTTGCGCCAACGCACGCCTCCGTCGCGCGACGGAACAAATGTTTCTTGGAGACACTGAATGAACGGCAGGTCCTTGCACTCATGCCGCCTTCTGTCGGTGCGGCGCGTTGCGCTTCTGGCGACGACAATCGCCGGAATTGGCGCTGCGGCATTGGTGCTGGCGCCGAACGCGGCGAGCCCCTTCGCGACCGCGGCACAAGCCCAGAATTTGAGTGAAAAGGTTCAGCAGCTTCCGCAGAAACCGGTTGGTTTCGCCGACATCGTCGAAAAGGTAAAGCCGGCGGTTATTTCGGTCCGCGTCAAGATCGATCAGCCGGCCAGTTCCAACGACAGCGATGACGCTCTTCCTTTCCCGCCGGGCTCGCCGTTCGAGAAGTTCTTCCGGCAGTTCGGCACGCCGAACATGCCGAACGGCCATGAGATCATCACCGGTCAGGGTTCCGGCTTTTTCATTTCCAGCGACGGCTATGCGGTGACCAATAATCACGTCGTCCAGAACGCCGAGAACGTTCAGGTCACGACCGATGACGGCAAGACTTTCACGGCTAAGGTCATCGGCGCCGATCCGCGCACCGACCTCGCTTTGATCAAGATCGACGGCAACGACTTTCCCTATGTGAAGCTGTCCGATACCACGCCGCGCGTCGGCGATTGGGTGCTCGCGGTGGGCAATCCGTTCGGGCTCGGCGGCACCGTCACCGCCGGCATCGTCTCGGCTCGCGGCCGCGATATCGGCGCCGGGCCCTATGACGATTTCATCCAGATCGACGCTCCGGTGAACAAAGGCAACTCCGGCGGCCCGACGTTCGATGTCGACGGCAATGTCATCGGCGTCAACACTGCGATTTTCTCGCCGTCTGGCGGCTCGGTCGGCATTGCCTTCGCGATTCCCGCCGACACGGTCAAGAGCGTGATCGCGCAGCTTCGCGACAAGGGCAGCGTCAGCCGCGGCTGGATCGGCGTGCAGATCCAATCGGTCACGCCCGACATCGCCGACAGCATGGGACTGAAGCAGCCAACCGGTGCGCTGGTTTCGGAACCGCAGAAAGACAGTCCGGCCGCCAAGGCCGGCATCGCCAGCGGCGACGTCATAACCTCGGTCAACGACGAACCGGTGAAGGACGCCCGCGACTTGGCGCGCAAGATCGGCACCATGTCGCCTGGCACGACGGTCAAGCTCGGCATGGTCCATCAGAACGCGGATAAGACCGTGAGCCTGACGCTTGGCACTTTGCCGGCCGAGAAGCAGGCATCGAATACGCCTACTCACGAGGATTCCGGAAGCGAAATGCCGAAGCTCGGGCTGACGCTTGCGCCCAGCAACAAAGTGTCGGGCGCCGGCGGCAACGGCGTCGTGGTTACCGCGGTCCAGGAAGGCGGTGTCGCGGCAGACCACGGCTTCCAGGTCGGCGATGTCATTCTCGACGTCGCGGGCAAGCCGGTGACGACGCCGGCCGACGTTAGCAAAGGCCTCGACGAGGCGCGTTCGTCGGGCAAGCACACCGTATTGTTCCGGGTGAAATCGAGCGACGGCACAAAGTTCGTGGCCCTGCCGCTCGGTAACGCCTAGCGCATGATCGCGAACAGGGGTCGCCGGCTTTCGGCACAGATCATGCGCAACAAAACGATCGAGCCCGGTTCCGATTTGACTGGCGGGCTCTCAAGGAAAGGGGCGATCCGCTGGCATCCGTCGCCCCCGCTGGCGGGCGTACCCTGGGGACGGGTCGCAAGACCCGTCCCCGCCGAATACCAACTCTACCTCCCGGCATCCGTCGCCCCCGCCGGGGTGGAGTAGGTAGGAGGGGGTGGCGGGCAACCGCTCGCCACCCCCTCGCTTTATTCGCCGGGCTGCTTGGCGGCGACTTGGCGTGGCGACTCCATAGTCCTCGGTGGTATGACCCGGCTCCCGGCTTCGGCGGCGGGGATTATTATATTAGTATGATAGACAAACGCCTTTTTGAGTGCAGCGACTGAACATGCGCCTTCTCATCATCGAAGACGACCGCGACGCGGCCGATTATCTGGTCAAAGCGTTCCGCGAAGTCGGCCATGTCGCCGACCAGGCCGGCGACGGCGAGGACGGCCTGCAGCTTGCCCTCGACGGCGAATACGACGTTCTGATCGTCGATCGCATGCTGCCGAAGCGCGACGGCCTGTCGGTCGTCGGCGCTCTGCGTGCCAAGGCGGTCGAGACACCGGTCCTGATCCTCTCGGCGCTCGGCCAGGTCGACGATCGGGTCAAAGGTTTACGCACCGGCGGCGACGATTATCTCGCTAAGCCCTACGCCTTCTCCGAGCTTCTGGCGCGCGTCGAAGCGTTGTCGCGGCGGCGCGGCAGCCGCGGCGAGGAAACCGTTTACCGTGTCGGCGATCTCGAACTGAACCGGCTGTCGCATGAGGTCAGCCGTGCCGGTCAGGAAGTGCAGCTGCAGCCGCGGGAATTTCGCCTGCTCGAATATCTGATGCGGCACGCCGGGCAGGTGGTCACCCGCACCATGCTTTTGGAGAACGTTTGGGACTATCATTTCGATCCGCAGACCAATGTGATCGACGTGCACATTTCGCGGCTGCGCTCTAAAATCGACAAAGGCTTTGCGCAGCCGCTCCTGCACACGGTGCGCGGTGCGGGCTATATGATCCGCGACGGCGCCCGGTGAGTTTGCGCGTTGCGGACGTGAAGAACCGACGGGAGATCGCCATGACGCCGAACAATGCCGCGCCGTTTGTCGCGGCCCGCGATTTTCTGCTGCGCCATCGCGAGGACTACACGGCCGCCTATCGCGATTTCCAATGGCCGAAGCTCGATCGTTTCAATTGGGCGCTTGATTACTTCGACGTCATGGCGCGCGACAATCCGGACCCGGCGCTGTGGCTGGTCGACGAGGACGCGGGCGAGACGAAGCTTTCCTTCGCGGCGCTGAGCGAGCGCTCGAACCAGGTCGCCAACGCGTTGCGCGCCGTCGGCGTCAGCCGCGGCGATCGTATCCTGGTGATGCTTGGCAACGTGGTGGCGCTGTGGGAGTGCATGCTGGCGGCGATGAAGCTCGGCGCGGTCATCGTGCCGGCGACAACGCTGCTCACCCGCAACGATCTCGCCGATCGTTTCGCCCGCGGCCGCGTACGTCACGTCGTCGCCAGCGCCGATGCCGCGGCTAAATTCGCGGAACTGCCGGGCGATTACACGCGCATCGTCGTCGGCGGGGAGTTGCCGGGCTGGTTACCGTACGAGACGGCCTATCAAGCGTCTGCGGAATTCACGCCGGACGGCGACACGCTGCCGGACGATCCGGTGCTGCTCTATTTCACCTCGGGCACCACGGCGACGCCCAAACTCGTCCTGCACAGTCACCAGAGCTATCCGGTCGGCCATCTGTCGACGATGTATTGGCTCGGCCTGCGGCCGGGCGACGTGCATCTCAACATTTCGTCGCCGGGCTGGGCCAAACACGCATGGAGCTGTTTCTTTTCGCCGTGGAACGCGCAGGCAGCGGTATTCATCGTCAATCAGCGCCGTTTCAATGCGCGTGGCCTGCTCGATACCATCGTGCGCTGCGGCGTCACGACGTTCTGTGCGCCGCCGACCGTGTGGCGGATGCTGATCCAGGAGGAGCTTGCCGCCTGGCCGGTGCGCATCAAAGAGCTCATCGGCGCCGGCGAGCCGCTTAATCCCGAGGTGATCGAGCGGGTCAAAGCGGCCTGGGGCATGACCATCCGCGACGGCTATGGCCAGACCGAGACGACGGCGCTGGTCGGCAATACGCCGGGCCAGAAAGTAAAGGCCGGCTCGATGGGCCGGCCACTGCCGGGCTACCGCGTCGCGCTTCTCGACGCGAACGGCGCGGCCGCCAAAGAGGGTGAGATTTGCCTCACGCTCGAGCCGCGGCCGACCGGCTTGATGCGGGGATACCAGGGTGACGATGGCAGCGTGCGCGCCGAGCGCCACAGCGTCTATCGCACCGGCGACGTCGCCGCAGTCGACGACGACGGTTATTTGACCTATGTCGGCCGCGCCGACGACGTGTTCAAGTCTTCCGATTATCGCATCAGTCCGTTCGAGCTTGAGAGCATCTTGATCGAGCACCCCGCGGTCGCCGAGGCCGCCGTGGTGCCGTCGCCTGATCCGTTGCGGCTTGCCGTGCCGAAGGCGTTTTTGGCCCTGGCGCCTGGCCAAAAACCCGATCGCGATACGGCACTGTCGATCTTTCGCCATTGCCGCACCGCGCTCGCGCCATTCAAACGCGTGCGGCGGCTCGAATTTGCCGAATTGCCAAAGACCATCTCCGGCAAGATCCGCCGCGTCGAGTTGCGGCGAGCCGAGGCGCAAAGCCTTGCAGCGGGCAAACGTGGCGCGCTCGAATTTTGGGAAGATGATTTTTCCGATGCTGAACTGGGCGCTCGGATTGAGAAGGCAAAGTGACCGCACTCGGCAAACTTCTGCGCACCACGGCGTTTAAGCTGACGCTGGTCTATCTGGCGATATTCGTTCTGTTCGCGGCGTCGCTACTCGGTTACTTCGCGCTCAATACGCGACGCCTGATCGACGAGCAGATCACCTCGACCGTCGACGGCGAAATCAGCGGACTGTCCGAACAATACGAGCAAGGCGGTATCCGGCGGCTCGTGATCGTGGTCGATCTGCGCTCTCGGCGTCCCGGCTCGAGCCTTTATCTGGTGACGACGCCCACCGGGGAGGGGCTCGCCGGCAACGTCGGCTCGCTCGAGCCCGGCGTGCTTGATCATCCCGGGTGGCTGGAAACCAATTATCGGCGGCTCGAATTCCCGGAAGGCAGCGATCATCGCGCGTTGGTCCGCGTCGTCCAGCTGCCCGGCGGCTTTCATCTTTTGGTCGGACGCGATCTCGAGGAACGCGAGCGCCTGTTCGGCATCATCGCGCACGCCGGGCAATGGTCGCTGGCACTGGTCATCGTGCTTGGGCTTGTCGGCGGATTCTTCGTCAGCCGCCGCGTGCTCAAGCGCATCGACGCCATGACCGATACGGCGCAGACCATCATGCGCGGCGATCTCGCCGGACGTCTGCCGGTCGCCGGCACCGGCGACGAGCTCGACCGGCTCGCCGATCACCTCAATGCCATGCTCGAGCGCATCGAGGCCCTGATGCGGGGCCTCAAGGAAGTATCCGACAACATCGCCCATGATCTGAAGACGCCGCTGACCCGGCTGCGCAATCGCTGCGAGCAGACCTTGCGTCACCCGACGGGCGATGCGGCTTATCGCGAAGCGTTGGAGTCCACCATCGCCGAATCCGACGATCTCATCCGCACCTTCGACGCGCTGCTCATGATCGCGCGTGCCGAATCCGGCCAAGCCCGCGACAACATGATCGAATTCGATGCCGCTGAAATCGCCCGCGATGTCGGCGAGCTCTTCGAGCCGCTGGCCGACGAGAAGGGGATATCGCTTACGATCGAAGCCAATGGTGCGGCGCCGGTGCGCGGCAATCGTGAACTTGTCAGCCAGGCACTGGTCAATCTTGTCGACAACGCCATCAAATATGCCCGGCCGGACGGCAAGGCGAATGGCGCGCGCGCCGAGGTGCTAATCAGAGCCGGCAACGAGGGCGACCGCATCACGCTGAGCGTGGCGGACCGCGGACCCGGCATTCCGGTCGCCGATCGCGGCCGCGTGGTGGAACGTTTCGTGCGCCTCGAACAGAGCCGCTCGGAGCCGGGCTCGGGATTGGGCTTAAGCCTGGCGTCCGCAGTAGCGCGCCTGCATGGCGGCGAATTGAAGCTTGAGGACAATCATCCCGGCCTGCGCAGCACGATTGCGCTGCCGCGTGCCGGACCGGCGGGGCCGGGATGAGACGGCCTGCGCGCGCGCAGCGGCCGCCGAAGCAACGCCAGAAACCTGACGAAAGGGCATTGGTCCGACGGCTTGGCGGCGCTATTGCCGTTGCCTGCCGCGCCGGCGTTGCTGCGCGTTGGCGCCTTCATCGCAAGCCTCAAGTCCAATGCCGCCGCGCGCGCTCTCAAATCGTTGCTTGCTACGCGTCCGCCACTGGCCGGTCTCCTCGGCGGCATCGCCGAGGCAGCGCCTTATCTCTGGGACCTCGTACAAGCGGACCCTGCGCGCCTGGTCCGCCTGCTCGAGGCCGACCCCGGTGCGGCGCTCGCCGCCTTGTTGGATGAAACAAAAAATGCAGCCGCCGCGGCGCATGCCCCGGCCGAGGTGATGCGCTTACTGCGCCGCATGAAGGCCGAAGCGGCGCTCTTGATCGCGTTTGCCGATATCGGCGGCGTCTGGTCGGTCGCCAGCATCACCGGCGCGTTGACCGACGTTGCCGACGCCGCGCTCGGCGTCGCGGTGCATTTTGTTCTGCGCCAGGCGGTCAAACGCAAAAAGCTCGCGCCGCCGGATCGTAAAGCTCCCGAAGCAGGCGAGCGGCTATATCGTGCTGGCGATGGGCAAAATGGGCGCCCGCGAGCTTAATTTCTCGAGCGACATCGATCTGATGATTTTCTACGATCCGGCTTCGGCACAACTCGCCCCCGACGTCGAGCCGGCGCCGTTCTACGTGAACCTCACGCGCGATCTCGTCAAACTTTTGCAGGAGCGCACCGCGGACGGTTACGTCTTTCGTGTCGACCTGCGGCTGCGCCCCGACCCATCATCGACCCAGATCGCGATTTCGACCGATACGGCGCTCGAGTATTACGAAAGCCGGGGCCAGAATTGGGAACGCGCCGCGCTGATCAAGGCGCGTGCCTGCGCCGGGGATCTGGTCGCGGGTGAGAGGTTGCTTGCCGATCTCGCGCCGTTCGTCTGGCGAAAATATCTCGACTACGCGACCATCGCCGACGTTCACGAAATGAAGCGGCAGATCCACGCCTATCGCGGTCACGGCGAGATCGCCGTCGAGGGTCATAATATCAAGCTCGGCCGCGGCGGCATCCGCGAGATCGAGTTCTTCGCGCAGACCCAGCAGCTGATCGCCGGCGGACGCCACGGCGAGCTGCGCGGCCGCGGCACCGTCGCCACGCTTGCCGTGCTCGCGGCCGACGGCTGGATCGACGCCGCGGCGCGCGACGAATTGACGGCGGCCTACGATTTTCTGCGCCGCGTCGAGCATCGTTTGCAGATGATGAACGACGAGCAGACACATACGCTGCCCGCCGACGCAGCCGCGCTCGACGGTTTTGCCCGGTTCCTTGGTTTTGCCGGCCGCGCCGCATTTGCCGACGCGCTGGTTTTCCACTTGCGCAACGTCGAGCGGCATTATGTGCGACTGTTTGAACGTGCGCCGGAGTTTCTCGCCAGCCAGCAGCAGCTGTCGTTTGGCGAGGGGGGTATCCAGGCCGAAACGCTCGATCGATTGGCGCAGATGGGGTTTCGCCGGCCGCAGGAGGTTGCGGCCGCCGTGCAGAATTGGCGCAGTGGCCGCTACCGCGCGCTACGCGGCGAGCAGGCGCGCGATAATCTCGCGGCGCTTATCCCCGTCATCGTCGATCAGTTTTCGCGGGCGGAAAATCCGGATGCGGCGTTTGCGACCTTCGACCGCTTCCTCGCCGGACTGCGCGCCGGCGGACGCTTTTTTTCGCTGTTGCGGCAGAATCCGGAATTGATCCGCTTTGTCGCGCTCATTCTCGGCACCGCGCCGCGGCTCGCCGATATCCTGGCGCAAAATCCGCACTTCATCGATCCACTGGTCGAGCCGCGCTTCTTCGCGCGCATTGCCCGACGAGGTGCGGCTCGAAGCGGCGCTCGGGCGGACGTTGGGCGAGACCCGCGGCTACGAGGCGGTCCTCGATGCGATCCGGCTGTTCGGTCAGGAGCATATGTTCCTGATCGGCGCCCGGGTCCTTTCCGGGGCGATGTCCGCGGAAGCGGCCGGTGAGGCTTTTGCGCGGCTCGCCGACGTTCTTCTGCGCGCCGTGCATAAAAAGGTGAATGAGGATTTCGCCGCGTCGCATGGCCGCGTCCGCGACGGCGAGAGCGCCATCGTCGCGCTCGGTCGGCTCGGCGCCTGGGAAATGACCGCGAATTCCGACCTCGATCTGATCGTGATTTACGATTTCGATCCCAAGCACCCGAACTCGGACGGCAAGCACCCGCTCTACGGCGCTCAATATTTTGCCCGCTTCACGCAGCGCCTGATCAGCGCATTGACGGTGCAAACCAATTATGGACGCCTCTATGCGGTCGACATGCGGCTGCGGCCATCGGGCCGGTCCGGACCGGTGGCGACACAGATCGACGGCTTTAAAAGCTACCAGGAGCGCGAGGCCTGGACGTGGGAGCATATGGCGCTGACCCGCGCCAGGGTGGTTTCGGCCGCGCCTGATTTTTCGGCAAAGATCGAGGCAGCGATCCGCGACGTGCTGTGCCGCAAGCGCAACGCGCGCACCGTTGCCGCCGACGTCGTCGAAATGCGCGCGGCCATCGCCGGGGAAAAGGGCGATGCCAACGTTTGGGACCTCAAATACGCCGCCGGCGCGTTGATCGATATCGAATTCATCGCGCAGTATCTGCAGCTGGTCCATGCCGCAGCGATGCCGGAGATTCTCGATACTTCGACGGCGCGAACGCTGGAAAAGGCGGCGCGGCTCGGCCTGCTCAAGCGCGAAGACGCCGAGCTGTTGCGCAAGGCGGTGCGGTTATTTCACGATTTGACGCAAATCCTGCGGCTCTGCCTGCCCACAGCGTTCGATCCGAAAACCGCAAGCGCCGGCGTGCTCGAACTCCTCGCCCGCGCCGCCGACCTGCCGGACTTTCCCGCGCTCGCGGCCCATGTCGAGGAGATGCAGAGCCAAGTGCGCGCATGTTTCGTGCGCATTCTGGGAAAGCGGCCGTAACGTCAGGCACCGAGCAATTCAGGCTGAAGCGCAGGGGCGACCTCCGCCCGCTCCACGCGCGCCGGCGCCGTGGCCTGTACCGGCAGGTGGACCACGACCATGGTGCCCTGGCCGAGCCTTGAGCGGATGCGCATTGAGCCGCCGTGCATTTCCACCAGCGATTTGGCGATGGCGAGACCCAGGCCCGAGCCTTGGTGGCGTTTGGTCAACTGGCTCTCGACCTGCTCGAACGGCCGGCCGAGCTTGCGCAGCGCGTCCTTGGGGATGCCGATGCCGTTGTCGGCGATGGCGATGGTGACCGTCCCGCCGCGGTGCCGCCCGCGCACCGTCACCGCGCCGCCGTCCGGGGTGAACTTCACGGCGTTGGACAAGAGATTGAGCGCGATCTGCTTTAACGCGCGGCGGTCGGCATTGAGTTCGATATCGGCATCGACCTTGGCATCGAGCGTCAGTCGTTTTTCGCCGGCCCGCGTCGACACCACGCGCAGGCAGTCGGCCAGCACCGGCTCGAGCGCTACGATTTCCGGGGTGAGCCGGATGCCGCCGGCCTCGATCTTCGACATGTCGAGGATGTCGTTGATGACGTCGAGCAGATATTCGCCGCTTTCGCGGATATCGCGCGAATATTCGGTGTATTTCTCGGCGCCGAGCGGCCCGAACATCCCCAATTCCATGATCTCGGAGAAGCCGATAATGGCGTTGAGCGGCGTGCGCAGCTCGTGGCTCATATTGGCCAGAAATTTCGATTTCGCCGCGTTGGCGTCCTCGGCGCGGGTCTTCTCCTCGGCATATTTTCCCGCGAGATCGGCGAGTTCGGCGGTTTGCAATTCCAGCGCGCGGCGGGACTTGCGCAGATCGGCGATGGTGGCGATCTGACGCTTCTCGCCCTCGACCAGCTTCTGCTCGTGCTGCTTGATCTTGGTAATGTCGGTTCCGACCGAGACGTAACCGCCGTCCTTGGTGCGGCGTTCGCTGATGTGCATCCAGCGCCCGTCGTCGAGTTGCGCTTCGAAGGTGCGCGCGCCGCGCGGCTCGACGCCGTCATTGGCGACGGCGGTGCGGATGATCGGCTTGCGGCCGGCGGCGACGATCGTCTCGTAGGCGCTGCCTGCCGCCACGGCCTCGTCGGGCAGATGATGCAGTTCCTGAAAATTCGAGTTGCACAAGACCAGGCGATTATCGGCATCCCACAGCACGAAGGCTTCGGGAATGGTCTCGATGGCGTCGCGCAGCCGCAAATCGGCCTCCACCGTGCGCTCGACCAGCGATTTCTGTTCGGTGGTGTCGACGGCGATGCCGATGAGATGCGGGCCGGCTTCGCCGTCCTGACGCGCCAGCTCGCAGCGCACCCTTAGCCACAGCCATTTGCCGTCGGCATGGCGCATGCGAAAGGCGTGGTCGATCGACTGCACCTTGGCGTCGGCGAGCTGCGTCGCCAGTTCGTAAAGATTGATGTCGTCCGGATGGACGAGTGCGCTGACTTCGCCGAAGGTCAGGAGCTCGTCCTTCTGCGGCAGGCCGAGAATGTCGTACATCGAATGCGACCAGAATATGCGGCCGCGCGCCAGGTCCCAATCCCACAGTCCGCAGCGGCCGCGATTGAGCGCGGTATCGACGCGACTGCGCACGGTGTCGTGGATGATGTCCGCTTCGCGCGCCCGCGTCGCCTGCCAGTGGAAGGCAAAGCCGAGGATCAGCACCACAAAGCCGGTCGTGGCCGACAGCGTCGCCGTCAATGCGGTGGTCGAGCGCCAATCGGCCAGCGCCTCTGTGCGGCCCTGGATGACGGCGAGGAGACCTACCGGATTCTTCAATGCCCGCACGGTGGCGAAGGCGGATTCGCCGTTGGGCAGCGCGATCTCCATGGTGCCGGCCGCGGCGCCGAACGTCGTCAGCGGTTGCGACGGGCCAAGCACGTCGAGGATTTGACGTCCCAAAAGCTGCGGCTCGTCCGGCACGGCGGCGACGATGGTGCCGTCGCCGTCGGCGACCAGGATGCGCCGGCTGGAGCCCGCCGCCCAGACCGGCAGCGCTTGTTGCAGCGCTTCGGAGGTCCGCGGCAGATGCATGCTGTCGCGCAGCGGGCGATCGAGCATCGTGGCGAAATGATCCGCGAGCGCCTCGATGGTTCGGGTGGCGTCGAACACGACCTGACGGCGGTGCTCGAGCACTTGCACCGCGGCGCCGATGCAGATCGTCACCATGAAGGCAACGATGAGAACCGGAACGGCGCGCCGTAACAGCGGCTCGGCGGTCAATAGGCGGCGATAAGCAGGATTGGCGATTGATTGCGCCAGCCCCTTGATCGAATCGGAACGTAGAGACGCACTCGCCGCATCGGCGCGCGCCATCGCCTGCCTCCGTTCGGATTATTCCGTCCACCAGCCGTCGAAGAGGTGTGCCGCATCTCTCCGAATCGTCGATCAATAGAATCGATGCGCGGTGATTTGTCGAGAAGTCCGGAGTCAATATTTTTATAAGAATTATCCCAAGGTTTTATTGCGGTGCGGAAAAATCAATTGTTGTTGTGAAAGCTGCCAACCGACGCCTATCGCAGCAACGGCGCAAAACAGAGTCAGATCAAATACGTAGAGCGTATTGCCGTGACGAGCCAACGCCCGCGTTGTGGCGAGGCGAGGCGGATGGCTCCTGACGACGACGGATTGCGGGTCAGCTTTCGGCGAGCGTCCGCACCACGATGTCGTGGAGGTCGGGTGACAATGCCGGCGCGGCGGCAACGCGGCGGAGCACGACTTCGGCTTTGGCGCGGCGTTCCGCTTCGAGCGCTCGCCAGGAGCGGAAGGCGCCCATCAAGCGCGCCGCCACTTGCGGGTTCTTCGGGTCGAGCGCCAGCACGAAGTCGGCGACGAAGTCGAAACCCTGGCCGTCGCCGCGGTTGAATTGGGTGTGGTTGGCTTGCGCGAACGAGCCGATCAGCGCCCTGATGCGGTTGGGGTTGGCGATCGAAAATGCCGGATGCGTGGTCAGCGCGCGGACGCGATCGAGCGTCGCCGGCTCCGGGATTGCCGCCTGCAGCGCCAGCCATTTGTCGAGGATCAAGGGATCTGCGGCATAGCGTGTATAGAAGTCGTCGAGCGCAGCTGCGCGCTCCGGCCGGTCGTGCAGCGCCAGCGTTTCCAGCGCGGCCATGCGATCGGTCATATTGTCGGCGCCCTGATATTGGGCGAAGGCGCGTGCGATTGCGGCCGGCGCCTCAGTGATCGCCAGCAGATCGAGGCTGATATTCTTAAGCGCGCGCCGTCCGGCGCTTTGCGCGTCCGGCCGATAGGGCCCGGTCGTAATCATCCGCTGGTATGTGTCGGCCAGCACCGCGCCGTGCCGGGTGCCGATCGCCGCACGCAGCTTGCGGCGCGCGGTGAAGATGGCGTCCGGATCGACGTCGCCGCCGATTTCTCGGGCGATGTCGGCCTCGCTCGGCGGCGACAATGTCAGCGCGACAAAGGCCGGTTCGAGCTTGGCATCGTCGAGAATGGCGGCCAGCGCCGCCATCAGGCCGTCGTCCTCGCGGACGGTGCCGCCGGCGCGCACCGCCGCGACATTGGCCTTGAGCAAAGCCATGGCCAGGCTCTGCACCGCCTGCCAGCGGTTGAACGGATCGGCATCGTGCGCGGCGAGGAAGCGTAACTCCGCCGGCTCGAGCGGCAGTGCAAGCTTGATCGGCGCGGCAAATCCGCGATTGAGCGACGGCACCGGACGCTCCGCGACGTCGGTGAACAGGAAACTCTGGCTCGGCCGCGTCAGTTCGAGCACGCCGCTATCGAGCGGCCGGCCGTCGAGCAGAAGCGGCAGATCGCCGCCATTCTTGCCGACCAGCCCCAGCGCGAGCGGGATCACCATCGGCCCTTTGTTCGGCTGATTTGGCGTCGGCGGCACCGTCTGCGTGACATCGAGCCGGTACGTCTTTCCGCGCGCGTCGTAATGCGGCGCGACTTTGATCTCCGGCGTGCCGGCCTGCGAATACCAGCGCATGAATTGCGGAAAGAAATCGCGCCGGCTCACGTCGGCGAAGCACTGCACGAATTGCTCGACGGTGGCCGCCTGCCCGTCGTGACGCGTGAAATAAAGATCCATGCCTTTGCGGAACGTGGCGGGGCCAAGCAGCGTGCGGATCATCCGCACCACCTCGGAGCCCTTTTCGTAGACCGTCGAGGTGTAAAAGTTGTTGATCTCGCGATAAACCTCGGGCCGCACCGGGTGGGCCAGCGGGCCGGCATCCTCGACGAACTGATGAGCGCGCAGGCTCCGGACGTCGCTGATACGCTCGACCGCGCGCGAGCGCTGGTCGGCGGTGAATTCCTGGTCGCGGAACACCGTCAGCCCTTCCTTGAGACAGAGCTGAAACCAGTCGCGGCAGGTGATGCGGTCGCCGGTCCAGTTATGAAAATATTCGTGCGCGATCACCGCCTCGATGCCGGCATAATCGGCATCGGTGGCGCTTGACGGTGAGGCCAGCACGTATTTGTCGTTGAAGACGTTGAGCCCCTTGTTTTCCATCGCCCCCATATTGAAGGCGGAGACGGCGACGATCATGAAGATATCGAGATCGTATTCGCGGCCGAACGCCGTTTCGTCCCAGCGCATGGCGCGCTTGAGACTGTCCATGGCGTAAGCGCAGCGATCCTCTTTGCCGGGCTCGACATAGATGGCGAGCTTAACCTGCCGTCCGGACATCGTCGTGAAGGTGTCCTCGACGCAGCCGAGATTGCCGCCGACCAGCGCGAACAGATAGGACGGTTTGGGAAACGGGTCGTGCCAGACCGCAAAATGCCGCGCCGTGCCCGGCAGGTCGCCGTGGCCGACGAGATTGCCGTTGGAGAGCAAGACCGGCGCCTCTTTCTTGTCGGCCTCGATGCGCGTGGTATAGACCGCCATCACATCCGGCCGATCGAGAAAGTAAGTGATGCGCCGGAATCCTTCCGCCTCGCATTGGGTGCAATAGGTCGCTCCGGCGCGATAGAGCCCCATGAGTTGGGTATTGCCGGTCGGATCGACGACGGTTTCGATCGCAAGCTCGAACGGCCGGTTCGGCGCCTGCGCGATGGTCAGCCGATCCGGCGTGGCGACGAAATCCGCCGCCGACAGCGGCTTGCCGTCGAGCGCGAGCGAGCGCAGTTGCAATTCTTCGCCGTCAAGCACCAGCGGCGCCGGCGTTCCGGCGGGGTTGGGCTTGATCTTGAGCTTGGCTCGGACTGTCGTCGCCGTGGGGTGCAGCGACACGTCGAGATCGACGGTCTCGATCAGCCAAGCGGGCGGCCGATAATCTTGCAGACGGACGGGGCGGGGTTCTTCGGTGCGCATGATGGCCAGTGATGTAGAGGCTTTGCGCGCCGATTGAAAGCGTCACGGCTGTGGCCGGTTTCGCCCCGGCTCGGCGTGACCGATGACCCGCCGAATGGCCGGAAAGCGCCGGCGCAGCCGGCGTTCGAGCGCATCGACCAGGTCGTGCACCGCGGCCACCGAGAGCGCCGGATCGACGCGGCAGTGAAAATTGACGATCTCGCCGTCGGGCGTTTCGCGCACGCGCACGTCGTGGATCTCGGCGAGGTCGGGAATCTCCGCCGCCAGCGCCGAGAGCGCTTCGCGCACTTCGGCGATCCGCGCCGCCGCGGCATCGCGCCCGGACAGCACATCGGCCAGGAGGGGTTCGATGTGGGTCTCCACTTCGACTTCCGGGCCGAGTTCGTCGCGCACGGCCTGTTCGAGCCGGCTCGCAATGTCATGGGCGGCGGCAAGCGACTGCGCGCCCTCGACTTCGAGATCGGTCGAGACCGACAGACGCCCGGCGATCGTCTGCACCGCGACGTGGTGGATGGCGAGCCCAAGATCGCGCGCGATCACCATGACCCGCTCGCGGACGGTTTCGTCGTCGAGCGCGCGCGCCTCGGTGGTGATGGTGACTTCGGCCGACGGCAAGTTCGGCGCGGATCGCTGCCGTCAACTCCTGCTTGATGGCGGTGACGCGGTCGAGTGGCAGCGTGCGGCTTACGGCGACGCCAAGCTCGACGAACAACACCGCGCCGGCCGGCCGCGCCCGCACCCGTTCGACCGCGACAACGCCGGAGATCTGGCGCGCGATGCTCGCGACCCGCTCGCTCACGCCGGCCGGCGCGGTGTCGGTCAACGTGCCGATGGTGCGGCGGCCTAACCGCCAGCCGGCAATGCAGATAAAGAGCGCAACCACGATCGCCGCCGCGGCATCGGCGAAAGCATAGCCCGCCGCCACGCCGGCAAGTCCGATCAGCACCGCGACCGACGACCACATGTCGGAAGAAAAATGCAGCGCGTCGGCTTGCAGCGCTTCGCTCGACGTCGCCTTGGCGACCCGGTTGAGGGTTCGCGCGCGGAAAAAATCGACCGCGATCGAGCCGCCGATAATGATGAAAGCCGGGGCCGTGGCCTCGACCGCATGCGGTTGCGCGCCGAACAGCCGCTGCACGGCCTCGAAGATGACAACGGCTGAGAGCACGAATAGCAATGCCGTTTCGGCAAGCGCGGTCACGCTCTCGACCTTGCCGTGGCCGAATTGATGCTCGGCGTCGGCCGGCTTGTCGGAAACGCGAACGGCAAAATAGGTCAGCAGCGTCGCCGAAAGATCGATCAAGGAATGGCCGGCCTCCGAGAAAATCGCCAGCGAGCCGGTCATGAGCCCGATCGCGGCCTTGGCCGCTGCGAGCCCCGCGGACGCAACGATCGATCCGAGCGCGGCTTTTTCCTTGGCGTTCATCGGGGGGTTCGCCGGAACTCGTCTCAAGCCGGCGCCCTTGAATGCCGGCAAATGTCTCTATCACTTCTCGAGGCCCAAGTGGCGATTGACGCACTGCTTACGGTCAAAGGGGCACTATTTGCGAGTTGGTGCGCACTATGCTGACGGCTTCGCTGTGCTCAACAAGTGGTACGGCACCGATATCGATGCCATGATGACCCGCACGGCCGAGAGTCCAATTCCTCGCGGCGAAGTTTTTGCAGGGAACTCACTCGTCGTTCTTGCGTTTGTTGTCAACGCCGAAGCTGCCGGACTGCTCGCTTTTGCGATCTTCTTCTGCGTGGCCATATACACGATGTGGCTAAAGCGCCAGACGCCACAGGATAACGTCATCGGCGGCGCCGCTGGCGCCCTTCCGCCGGTGATTGGCTGGGCGGGTAGCCAGCGGGTACTTAGGCTGCTTTCCCAGCGAGCCAACTTCAAAAGACGCGCGGTCCGTTCCGGGTCGGCGCGGGCTGGGTCTAGCATGCGGTACCTTTTCCCATCTGCCGCCTTGATCAGTACCGCCGCGCTTGGCGGCTGCAGCGAAGGCGTCCTCGATCCGCAGGGGCCCATCGCCATCGCCGAACGGCAAATCCTGTTCAACTCGCTCGGCATCATGCTGGCGATTGTGATCCCGGTAATCCTTGCGACGTTGGGAGTTGCATTTTGGTTTCGTGCGTCCAACAGGCGCGCAAGCTATCGTCCTGACTTTGTTTATTCCGGTCGTATTGAAGTGCTCGTCTGGTCCATCCCCCTGATGACGGTGCTCCTGGTTGGCGGCGTGGCCTGGGTCGGAGCGCATGACCTCGATCCGCGCAAGCCGATCGTTTCGAAGGTCAAGCCCGTCACCGTCCAGGTTGCCTCCCTCGATTGGAAATGGCTGTTCATCTATCCCGACCAGGGCATCGCCAGCGTCAATCACCTCGTCATCCCGGTCGGTACGCCGGTCAGTTTAGAACTCACGTCCGCCGGCGTGATGAACAGCTTCTTCGTGCCGCAGCTCGGCAGCCAAATCTACACCATGGCAGGGATGACGACGCATCTTCAGCTTCAGGCGGACAAGGCTGGAAGCTACCCGGGATTCTCGGCGCAGTTCAGCGGCGATGGTTTTTCCGACATGACCTTCAAAGCCGATGCCGTGCCCGGCGCGAATTTTTCGCAATGGGTGGAGGCCGCGCGCGCATCCGGCCCGACACTCGACGCGCAAGCTTACGCCGATCTCGTCAAACCAAGTAAGGCTGTCGCGCCTTTCACTTACCGCGGCGTCTCCTCCGATCTGTTTTCCCGCATCGTCATGCCGGAAATGTCGATGAACGATCCGATCCTGCGGGTCTGTTCGGCGTCGTCAAGGACAGTGCAATGAACATTCTTGGCAAGCTCGACTGGAGTGCGATCCCGTTCGATCAGCCGATCGTCATGGGCGCGACGGCTGGGATGATCCTGGCCATCGTCGCCATCCTGTCGTGGATCGTCCTGGGAGGACATTTGCCTTACTTGTGGCGCGAGTGGATCACCTCCGTCGACCACAAGCGCATCGGCGTCATGTATATCGTGCTGGCTCTGGTCATGCTTCTGCGCGGGTTCAGCGACGCCATCATGATGCGATCGCAGCAGGCCGTCGCGGCGGGCGGCGCGCAAGGATATCTGCCGCCGGAGCATTTCGATCAGGTGTTCTCGGCCCACGGCACCATCATGATCTTCTTCATGGCGATGCCGTTCGTAATCGGCTTGATGAACTTCGTCGTGCCGCTGCAGCTTGGCGTGCGCGATATGGCCTTTCCGACGATGAATTCGGTGGCCCTGGGGCTCACCGCCTCCGGCATACTTCTGACCAATATCTCGCTCGCAGTCGGCGAGTTCGCCAAAACCGGCTGGGTCGCCTATCCGCCGCTCAGCGAACTGCAGTTCTCGCCCGGCGTCGGCGTCGATTACTATCTATGGTCGCTGCAGATTGCCGGCATCGGCACGCTGATGACGGGCATTAATTTCGTCACAACGATTCTGAAAACGCGCGCGCCGGGTATGGGCTACATGCGCATGCCGGTATTCTGCTGGACCGCGCTCGCCTCGAATCTGCTCATGGTCGCCGCCTTCCCAGTTCTGACCGCGACCTTCGCCATGCTGTTGCTCGACCGTTACCTCGGCTTTCACTTCTTTTCGGTCGACGGCCAAGGCAATCCAATGATGTACGTGAATCTGTTCTGGGTCTGGGGTCACCCGGAGGTTTACATTCTGATCCTGCCGGCGTTCGGCGTGTTTTCGGAAGTGATCTCGACTTTTTCCGGCAAGTCGCTGTTCGGTTACCGCTCGATGGTCGCCGCTACGATGGCGATCTGCGTTCTCTCCTTCCTCGTCTGGCTGCACCACTTTTTCACCATGGGCGCCAGTGCGGACGTCAACGGTTTTTTCGGCGTCATGACTATGATCATTGCCGTGCCTACCGGCGTCAAAGTGTTCAACTGGCTGTTCACGATGTATGGCGGGCGCATCCGCTTTACCGTTCCGGTGCTGTGGTCACTCGGTTTCATGGTGACGTTCGTTATCGGCGGCATGACCGGCGTGCTAATGGCGGTGCCTCCGGCCGACTTTCAGCTCCATAACAGCGTCTTCCTGGTCGCGCACTTTCACAACGTCATCATCGGCGGCGTCGTGTTCGGCGCCATGGCGGGCTTCAATTATTGGTTTCCGAAGGCATTCGGCTTCAAACTGGACGAGCGCTGGGGCAAGGCCGCGTTCTGGTGCTGGCTGGTCGGCTTTTACGTCGCTTTCATGCCGCTCTATGCGCTGGGGTTAATGGGCATGACCCGGCGCATGCAGCACTATGACGACAAGAGCTGGCAGCCCTTCCTCATTGTCGCGGCGATCGGCGTTGCCATCATCATGGCCGGCATCGTATGCCAGATCATTCAGCTCATCGTCTCGATCCGCGCGCGTGAAACGTTGCGCGTCGGCGATGACCCGTGGGACGGGCGGACTCTCGAATGGTCTACGGCATCGCCGCCGCCGGCATGGAATTTTGCGATCCTGCCGCATGTCGACGGCGCTGATGCCTTTTGGAGGGCCAAGCAGCAGGCGCAGCGCAATCCGGAGCATCGCGATCAATCGGGCGAATACAAACCGATCGAGGTACCGCCGAACAGCCCGATTGGCTTTATCAACGCGTTTTTTGCCGTCGTCACCGGCTTTGCGCTGATCTGGCACATCTGGTGGATGGCGGCTCTGGGCTTGATCGGCGCGTTCATGACCTTTCTGTTCTTTGCGTTTCGCGATGAGGAGGAGGTCGAGGTATCGGTTGAGCAGATCGCTCAATTCGAGCGGCGTCGTCGGGCGGAGGTTGTTGCGCCATGAGCGTTGCTGTCACCTTTGACGAAGTCGGGCACCAAACGCTGCCGACCGCAAGCGAAGCCGGTCCAGCTCCGAAGCGGATCGTTGTCGCCTATGGCTTCTGGATCTTCCTCCTCAGCGATATCGTGATGTTCTCGGCGCTGTTTGCCGCCTACGCGGTGCTCGTGCATGCGACCGCGGGCGGCCTGGCCGGCGTACAGCTCTTTAATCAACGCAGCGTCGCGATCGAGACCGCATGCCTTCTCGCCTCAAGCTACACCTGCGGACTGATGTCGCTGTCGATCAGTTCCCGGCGCTGCGCTGCCACGTATCTGTTCGCTCTCGTCACTTTCGCGCTCGGGGCCGCGTTCCTCGCTCTCGAGATCCACGAATTCGTCGGCATGATAGCGGTCGGAGCAACTCCAGAGCGAAGTGCCTTTCTCTCGGCGTTCTTCACGCTCGTTGGGTGCCATGGACTCCATGTCACGGCAGGTTTGATCTGGCTGACGGTGATGATGGCGCAGGTCGCCATCAAAGGTTTTCGCCCGGCCGTGGTGCGACGCTTGCTGTGCTTTGCTCTCTTCTGGCATGCGCTCGACATCATCTGGGTCGGGCTCTTTACGGTCGTCTATCTGATGGGAGTCGCGCCATGACGGATACCCACTACGATCGCGCAGCCGGCGACACCTCGACGCTTTCACAAGCGCGAGGCTGGGTGCCGTCCGGTGTGGTCCTCTACACGATCGGACTGCTTCTGGCCGTGATCCTCACGGCGACGTCGTTCTGGGCAGCGAACACGTCGTTGCTCTGGGCTCCCGGCGTAGCGCTCGGACTTGCCGTCCTGGCCATCGCGCAGATCGGCGTTCACCTGGTGTTCTTTCTGCACATCACCACCGGACCGGACAACACCAATAACGCGCTGGCGCTGGCCTTTGGAATGCTCATCGTCATCCTCGTGATCGGCGGATCGCTTTGGATCATGACAAATCTGAACGCCAACATGATGCCGATGGCCGACCTGATGAATTTGCAGATGCAGCGCTAAACGGCGTCGCATGCAGAGTGATCGCTGGAGCGCGTCGGTGCACATAGGCGCGTACCAGTCTCTGTCGGACTGGTGAGCCCGTCCTAATTTCAGTACCGTGCCGCGACGCGAAATGGTACGACATAAGATATATCGGAAATTCTTCAAGTGATTGAAAACATAGAAAAATCACGAAAAACGGTCCAGTGGCGCTTCTGTGTCGCCCCGATGATGGAATGGACCGACCGGCACTGCCGGTTCTTCCATCGCCTGCTGACGCGCCGCGCGTTGCTTTACACCGAAATGCTCACCACCGGCGCGGTGCTGCATGGCGATCGGACGCGGCTTCTGCGTTACGATGCGGCCGAGCATCCGGTCGGCGTTGCAGCTCGGCGGCTCGGACCCGCGCGCGCTCGCCGAATGCGCGCGGATCGGCGCCGACCTCGGCTTTGACGAGATCAATCTGAATGCCGGCTGCCCGTCCGATCGCGTGCAGGATGGCCGCTTCGGCGCTTGCCTGATGGCGGAGCCGGCACCTGGTCGGCGATTGCGTCGCCGCGATGAAGGCTGCGGTGACGATCCCGGTCACGGTCAAATGCCGCATCGGCATCGACGACCAGGATCCGGAAGCGGCGCTCGAAAATTTTGCGCAAGCGGTCGAGCGCGCGGGCACCGATGTGCTCATCGTGCACGCGCGCAAAGCCTGGCTCAAAGGTCTTTCGCCAAAGGAAAACCGCGAAATTCCGCCGCTCGATTATGAGCGCGTCTATCGGCTCAAGCGCGCACATCCGCGGCTCACCGTCATTCTCAATGGCGGCATCGGCAGCGTCGAAGCGGCGCTTTCGCATCTGCACCATGTCGACGGCGTGATGATGGGCCGCGCCGCCTACCAGGAGCCTTGGCGGCTCCTGGCGGTCGATCCGCTGGTCTTTGGCGAAGCCGCCGGCTTTACCTCGCCGGCGGCGGCCGCCGTGGCGCTGATGCCTTATATCGAACGCGAATTGGCGCAGGGCACGCGGCTGCACGCCATCACGCGGCACCTGCACGGCTTGTTCCGCGCCGTACCGGGGGCGCGCGCGTTCCGCCGGCATCTCGCCGGCGCCGCTGCCGCCCCGCATGCGGGCGCGGAATACCTCGCGGCGGCGCTTGCATTGCTCGCCGACCGGCCGCTGGACAGCACCGCTGAATTGGCGCACATCGCCGCGTAGCGGCGAGCCGGGAATCCATAACCACCGGGTTCCCGGGAATAATCCAGTGCCAGTTCTGCAAGTTTCGTGGCTATGGATTCCGGGCTCCTCGCTTTGCTCGGCCCCGGAATGACGAGACTCACCATGATCTTCGGCGTTCCGTTGAGCGAGATCGCCTGGCTCGTGCTTGCCGTCGTCATCGGCGGCGTCATCACCGGAATCCTCGCCGGCACTGTTCGGCATCGGCGGCGGCGCGGTGATCGTGCCGGTGCTCTACGAGGTGTTTCAGCTGCTCGGCGTTGCCGGAAGATGTCCGCATGCAGCTCTGCGTCGGCACCTCGATCGCCATCATCCTGCCGACCACAGTGCGTTCCTATCTGACGCACCGGCAAAAGGGTCTCGTGGTGCCGCGCGTGATCCGGCTGTGGGCGCTGCCGGCCGTCGTCGGCGTCGCCTGCGGCGCGGCGATCGCAGCGTTTGCGCCGGCGGCAGTGTTCAAGATCGCCTTCATCGTGATCGCGAGCTTTCATCGCCACCAAATTTCTGTTTGCCGGCGACCGCTGGAATCTCGGCACCGAACTGCCCGGGCCGCTGCCGATGACGGCCTACGGTTTCGTCATCGGCTTGGCCGGCTCGCTGATGGGGGTCAGCGGCGGCTCGCTGTCCAACATCGTGCTCACGCTCTACGGCAAGTCGATCCACCAGGCGGTCGCGACTTCGGCCGGGCTTGGCGTGCCGATCACCATCGTCGGCACGCTCGGCTATATTCTGGCCGGCCTGCCGCACCAGGCGCTGTTGCCGCCGGCTCTCGCTCGGCTTCGTGTCGCTGATCGGCGTGGCGGTGATGGCGCCGGTATCGAGTTTCGCCGCGCCCTACGGCGCGCGGCTCGCCCATCGTCTCTCGCGCCGCACGCTCGAGATCGCGTTCTCGAGTTTTCTGTTGCTGGTGTCGGCGCGGTTTTTGGTCAGCTTGTTTTGGAACGTCTAAAGTAGCCCGGATTGCGCAAAGCGCAATCTGGGGAACGGGACTTCCGGATTTCGCTTCCGCTCAATCCAGGCTACGTGTTTACGGATAGCCCTTGAGCACCAGCCGGTCGCCATTGACTTGCCAGCTTTGCAGCCGGTTGAGAAAGCTCATGCCGAGCAGGCTCGTCTTGAGCTGACCGGGCTGGACCACCAGCGCGTCGACCGATTTTTCTTCGAGGCTGCCGATGGCGATGTGATCGAGCGTCACCGGCGCGGCGCGGGTGCGGCCGTTGGCGGTATCGATGCTCACCGAATAGTCGAGCAGAGCGAGCGGCAGGCCGGCGGTCTTGGCGTCGTCCTGCGTCAGCACGACCGAGCTTGCCCCGGTGTCGAGCACCATGGCAACGCGGGCGCCGTTGATCTGTGCGGCAATGGCAAAGTCGCCGGCGCCGGTGCGGGCCACCTCGACGGTGCGCCCGTGGGAAATGACGTGGCCGGGAACGAGCTCGGCGACCACCCGGTTGGCGACCTCGGTTATTTCGAAGCGGTACGAATAGCCGATCACCAGGAGAAGGCCGACCACGACCCATAGCAGCGCCGCGGTGATCGCCTGCGTAAAGCGCTCGCGGAACAGCGTCATCACGGCCGCGGCGAGAAATACCAGAAGCGCAATCTTGTAGGCGAACGAGCCGAACTCGTCGGCGGACAGCGGGCCGACCGAGCCGCGGCCGTTTTGCGCGATAAGGATCAGGATTGCGATCGCAATCCCGGCCAATAGAAACCACAGCAGGCGCCGGCGCACGTCGAAATGTCCCTTGAGAATCGCGAGGCACCATAGACGCGAAGCCGGCGAAGGCAAGGCGCTAGCGCATGATCCCGAAAAGTGGATACCGGTTTCCCGCCTTCGCGAAGCCCGCTTCGGCGGGCGAAGCAAGGTCGGAAAAGATCATGCGCCAAAGAGTCCTTTATCCGCCGGCGCCGAACAGCGCCCGCTTGGCGCGGCTCGTCGAATCGTCGGGCGTGGAGGCGGCCGAGGAGGCATCGGCATGCGGCTGGATCGGCGGCGCGTTCTCGGAAATCGGCGCCAGCGCCGACATGACGCGCTCGGGCGGAAAGGTGACGATGACTTCGGTGCCGATGCGCAATTTCGATTTCAGCGTGAAGGTGCCGCCGTGCAGGTCGATGAGGTTCTTGGCGATCGGCAGGCCAAGCCCGGCGCCCTGTTCGGCCGATTTGATCGAGTTCGAGCCCTGGCCGAACGAAGCCAGCACGATCGGAATTTCCTCTTCCGGAATGCCGGGGCCGGTGTCCTTCACGCTCATGTACTGGCCGCCGGACGCGGTCCAGCCGACCTTGAGCCAGATTTCGCCGCCTTGCGGCGTGAACTTGATCGCGTTCGACAGCAGGTTCAAACAGATTTGCCGCACCGCGCGCTCGTCGCCCCATAGCCGCGGCAGGTCCGGCTCGAACATTTCGTGGATGGTGATGCCGCGATTGGTGGCGCGCAACTTCAAGCAGGTGGTGGCAGTCCTCGACTATGCGATTGAGCGAGACCGCTTCCTCGTTGAGCTCGTAGCGGCCGGCCTCGATGCGCGACAGGTCGAGAATTTCGTTGATGAGATTGAGCAGATGCACGCCGGAGCTATGGATGTCGCCGGCATAATCCTTGTACATCGGCACGCCGTGCGGCCCGAAAATTTCGCCTTTCATCACTTCGGAGAAACCGAGAATGGCGTTGAGCGGCGTGCGCAGCTCATGGCTCATCTGGGCGAGGAAGCGCGATTTCGCGATATTGGCGGTCTCGGCGCGCCGCCGCGCCTCGTCGGAGACCGACTTCGATTGTTCGAGTTCGCCGATCAGGGCGTCCTTTTCGGCGCGCGCTTCGAGCGTCGCCAGCGTGGTGGAGTAGAGCCGGTAGGCGAGCAGCGAGAAGTAGCCTTCGGCCGTGAGCGCCATGATGGCGAGGATATAATCGTGCAGCGTGCGCTTGGCGGCGAAATCGAGCGCGATCGCGATCGTGACCGGCAGCGTCAGCGCGAACACCGCGATCGGCAGGCTCGACGCCAGCATGCTCGATATCGCCACAACCAGCAGCATGACGAACAGCATGAAGGTGGCGGCCTGATCGTCGATGCCGATCGGATTGATCAGGATGAATGTCCACGCCATGCCGAAAAACAGATCGAGCAGGACGAAGCGCATACGCCAGGGGCGAAGCTGCACGGTCGATGCCGGCTCTTCGAGGAATGCGCGGCAGGCGCGAATGACGACAAGATGGATGATGAGCGCGCCGGCGGTCCATACCCCGCAAACGAACGCTCCGGTCCACAGCCCCGACAGCGCGCCAATGGTGACGACGAGGAGCAGGATGACCGGAGATGCCGAAATGCGGTTTTGCGCAAACTGGCGCAACAGCTCGTAATCGAAGACCGGCCGCGTCCCGCTCGTCGAGGTGAGCCGATCGCGCGCCTCCCGCACGTGCTGGGATGCCAGCCGCCGCTTGGTTGACGGAGCGGCAGCCGGCGAAGCAAGCTCGTGCGTATCGCTGATTGTATTGGGCATCGCGGACCGAGGCTGGCGCACTTTCGCCAAAAGTGGCCCAAATTCCTTAAGACGAGGCTTAAGGGCGCGCGTTTGCGGCGCCGTCGGCAAGCATTTGTTTACGTTTGGGCCGCGGTCGCTCGGCCGGGCTGGCGCACGCCGACCGCCGCACCGATCGGCACGCTGGCGAAGGCCGGCAGAGCGGGCTAGGCTGGCGCGATAAGTCGATGTGCCGCAAGGGGATAAGGAGGCGATCGCGATGAAGCTCTACGACGGCGGCCGCGCCCCCAATCCGCGCCGGGTGCGCATTTTCCTGGCCGAGAAGGGGATCGATATACCGACCGAGCAGGTCGATCTCGGGGCGCTGGCGCAGCGCTCGCAGGCCTATACTGCGATTAATCCGATGCAGCGGGTGCCGGCGCTGGTTTTGGACGACGGCACCGTGATCGCGGAATCAATCGCCATTTGCCGCTACTTCGAGGCGCTTTCTCCCGAACCGCCGCTGTTCGGGCGCGGCGCGCTCGACTGCGCGCTGGTCGAAATGTGGAACCGGCGCGCGGAACTGCACCTGCTGTTCCCGGTGGCCAGCGTTTTTCAGCATCAGCATCCGGCTATGAAGCAGATGGTCACCCCGCAGGTGCCGGATTGGGGCGAGGCGAACAAGCCGCGCGTGGCGGCGTTTCTGCAATTCCTCGACGGCGAATTGAAAGCGCGTCCCTATGTGGCCGGCGCGAATTACACCGTTGCCGACATCACGGCCATGATTGCGGTCGATTTCATGCGGGTGTCGAAGCTCGTGGTGCCGGAAGAGCTCGGCAATGTGCGGCGCTGGCACCAAGCGGTCTCGACCCGGCCGAGCGCCGCGGCCTAAAAGCGGCGAACGCGCGATACGCAAAGCTGCGTATTATTTCTGCGCGTGGACGCGGATTAAGCCATACCCGTCCGTCGCGCTTGCCAGATTCGGTTGGGTGCTGAGCAGGAAAATGCCGACGACGCCAATCGCGGTATAGACCGCGGCGCAAGTCCAAAAGCCAAAATGGACCAGATTGTTCATCGCGCCGTCCTTTCATCGCCGGTCATATCACGCCGCTCGCGGGGCATCGATTTTCGCAACGTCCTATTGGCACCGCAGTTCCGGAAAAGTTCGTAAATTCCCGATTTGTCGATGAAAAATCCGTCAAAGGCCTTGTGTCCTGCAGGAACAAATCCCCCGCATATGGATTAGTCGCCTGGGGCTCACAGGACGTTCACTTCCATTGGAGGAATTATGGACAAGAGAATAGCCGGACTATTGGGAGCCGCGGCTGCATTGACGGCAGTCACCGCTGCTCAATCGGCGCCGGCGCCCACTTCAGACCTCGCGCCGGCGACAAGCTACCGGGATCTTCTTGATCCTATTCCGAACGCAGTGCCGGTGTTGCAGGCCGAAGATGCGCGGCGCGCCGAGCGGTCAGCCAACGAGGTCGCCCAGATCTCGGTGCAGCTTGGTCATCATCACCACCATCATCACCATCATCACGGCGTGGTTGTGCGTTTGGGCGGGCATCATCCGCGCCATCACCATCATCACCACCACCATCATCACCACTAAAGTGGCCAGCAAGCGGGCGTCCATTTGGGCGCCCGCTTGCTATTTTCACCGCTTAGCCCGTCTATTTTTCCCGCTCGCGTGCTTTCGCCGCGCGCAGGAGATGCCGGTAGGTGCCGTCGAACACCGTATCGGTGCTCGATGTCCAGGTCGTGTCGGCGGCCAGCGTTGGACGGCTGGCGTGAATGCGCCGTCCGCGCAATTCGCGCTCGGCGGCCTCTTCCTCGTCCATGGCGACCAGCGTGAAATCAGCCGTGACCGGCAGAACCAGGATCTGCAGCATCGGCTCGCCGGGCCGGAAAATGTGCGTGCTGCCTTCGGTCGGCGCCTTGAAAATCACAAACGAGATCATCGGCCACCATTCGGTCCGCAACAGCGCCGGAACGGCGATCGGGACCGTGCCGGTCGGATCGGTATAAAACCGCGGATGCGGCTCGGTCCGCACCGCCCAGTCCTTGCCGACTTTCAGATCCAGCAGCAGTTGGTGGCTGTAATAGTCCCGGCCGAAACGGCGAAACGGCGGCCACATCAGGTCGCTGCCGTCGGGCGGTGGCCCGAAATCGCCGTCGAAAATAAGCTTGCCGTCCGTTTTCGAGACGCGAAACTCGTTGCGATACGGATAAAAAATCTCGATGCCGTATTGGGCGCCTTCGGTGAACGGCGCGCAGTGCCAGGCCTGTTCCTGCGAGCCGTCAGTGCGCGGCTCGGGCAGGCCGGCCCAGCCGGGCATTTCCGGCTTGGTTCGACGCGGCTTGAGCTCGGGATTGACCAGCCTGAACTTGACTTCGTGCATTGTGCCGATCCGGGTGAGACTGCCGGGCCGCCGCGCAATGAATTCCCCTCGGCCCAGGCGTAGAAAGCCATAGCACAGGCAAAGAGTTCCATCCGTCCCGCGAAGGCTTGCGGCCGCCGGCGACTGCGCCGATTAGTCGCCCTGTCGGGAAAATGTCAAAACCTGCTATCACTGCCGGCGGTGGCGGGATACTCGGGCAAATGCCGGGCGCCGCCAAATGAAGTCTAGGGAGGTTTACGTGTTGTCACGCCGCGCAGTTGCCGGCGCCATTTTTGGCACGGCCTTTATCTCAATACGGGCGGCAGGCGCCGCGGATTCCTATCCCTCCCGGCCAATCCGGGTGATCAGTCCGTTCCCGGCCGGCAGCGCTTCGGACACGGTCGGCCGCGTCGTGCTCGATAAGGTCTCGCAAATCCTCGGCCAGGCCATGGTGATCGAAGCCAAGCCCGGGGCGGGAGGCATTGTCGGATTTGCCGACGTCGCCAAGGCCGACCCGGACGGCTACACCCTTGTCACCAGCTCGACCTCGATGGGGACCGGATTGGTGCTGCACAAGCAGCTGCCTTACGATCCGGACAAGGATTTTGTTTCGGTCGCCATGTTCGGGGTGCAACCCAACGTGCTGGTCGCTTCGAAGGAGAGCGGCTTCAAGACAGTCGCCGATCTGGTCGCGGCGGCGAAGGCAAAGCCCGGCGTCCTCACCTTTGCCTCCGCGGGCATCGGCTCCTCGTCGCATATGGCCGGCGAAAAACTCCGCCTTGCCGCCAAGATCGACGTCCGCCATGTGCCGTTCAAAGAGAACGGCCTGACCGAAGTGATGGCGGGACGGATCGATTATTATTTCATTCCGCTGGCTGCTGCGGCTTCGGCGCTGCAGAGCGATAAGCTCACCGTGCTGGCGGTCAGTTCGCCGAAGCGCGTTCCGTTGCTGCCGAACGTGCCGTCGATCGCCGAAGCCGGCTATCCCGACGCCGAGTTCATTTTCTGGGTCGGACTATCGGCGCCGGCCAAGACGCCGCGCGAGGTCGTCGACACGCTGCATGCCGCGACGGAAAAGGCGCTGCTCGACCCGGACACCGCCGCCAAATTGGCCAAGCTCGGCGTCGAGCCGGAGCAAATGAGCGTCGATGCCTTCGGCAAGTTCGTCAAAGACGACATCGCTGCAACGGTGCAGCTTGCCAAGGACGCCAATATCCAAGCGGTGGATTGAGTAATTGCAACGCGCACGTCATCCTGGGCGGCCGCGCAGCGGCCCTCGAAGGATGCGGCCGATGCAGTGCAGCCATCGCTCTTCGAGGCCCGCGCTTTGCGCGGGCGCCTCAGGGTGACGGAACGAGTTTACCGGTTCAGCAGCGCGATCAGGCTCGACGTATCCCAGCGCTTGCCGCCCATCGCCTGTATTTCGGAATAGAATTGGTCGATCAGCGCCGCGGCCGGCAGATGCGCGCCGTTCCTTCGCGCCTCGGAGAGACAAATGCCGAGGTCTTTGCGCATCCAGTCGACCGCGAAGCCGAAATCGAATTTGCCGGCGACCATGGTCTTGTAGCGGTTCTCCATCTGCCAGGATTGCGCCGCGCCCTTGGAAATGGTGGCGATCAGTTTTTCGATGTCGAGGCCTGCTTTCATCGCAAAATGCAGCCCTTCGGCGAGGCCCTGAACCAGCCCGGCAATGCAAATCTGATTGACCATCTTGGCGAGCTGGCCGGAGCCGGGCGCGCCGAGGAGATTGCACGCGCGCGCGTAAGCGGCGATCACCTTCTCGGCCTTGGCAAACGGCGCTGCGTCGCCGCCGCACATCACCGTGAGCACGCCGTTCTCGGCGCCGGCCTGGCCGCCCGAGACCGGCGCATCGATGAAACCGAAGCCGCGCTGGTTCGCCTCGGCATAAAGCTCGCGCGCGATCTCGGCGGACGCCGTGGTGTGGTCGACGACGATCGCGCCCTTGGCGACGCCGGAGAACACGCCGTCCTTGCCCAGCATCACGTCGCGCAGATCGTTGTCGTTGCCGACGCAGGCCATGACAAAGTCCTGACCTTCGGCCGCCTGCTTGGGCGTCGGCGCGCTCTTGCCGCCATACTGGCCGACCCATTTTTCGGCCTTGGCGCGCGGTGCGGTTGTAGACCGTGACCTCGTGGCCGCCCTTGGCCGCAAGGTGTCCCGCCATCGGGTAGCCCATCACGCCAAGCCCCACGAACGCGACCTTCGCCATTGTGTCCTCCTTCGATTTGGCACCGGATATCAACAGTTTCCTGGCCCGTCCGGCGGCGGCCCGTCAACGGGGCCGTTGACCGCTCCGCAAGCGGCTCAAGGGGCCTATGTAGGGCGTCATGACCGACCTCAAACACGACGTTCTCGCAGCGCTCGGCAAAATTCCGAGCCCCGACGGCTCGGCCCTGCCGGCAACTGGCAAACTCTCCGAAATCGTCGCCAGCGACGGCAAGGTGTTTTTGTCGATCACCGTCGATGCCGGCGCGGTGCAAGCGTGGGAGGCGGTGCGCGAGCGTGCCGAGGCTGCGATCCGCGCCGTACCGGGCGTAAAATCCGTGATGGTGGCGCTGACCGCCGAGCGGGCGGCTGGAGCCGGCGCCCCCTCCTTATCCTCCCCCGCAAGCGGGGGAGGGAAGGGAGGGGGTCCCCCGCAACGGGGCCAAGCGGCGCCTGGCGCCGCACGGCCGCATAGTCATGGTGCCAGACCCGGTCCGGCTCCCGGCGCGCCGTCGGCGCCGTCGCCGTCCGGCATTCCGGGCGTCGCCGCGATCATCGCGGTTGCCTCCGGCAAAGGCGGCGTCGGCAAATCGACCACCGCGGTCAATCTGGCGCTGGGCCTGCGCGATCTTGGGCTCAAAGTCGGCATTCTCGATGCCGACATCTACGGTCCCTCGATGCCGAAGCTTCTCGCCATCCGCGAGCGGCCGCAGACCATCGGCGGCACGCGGCTCAAGCCGATCGAGCGCCACGGCATGCCGGTGATGTCGATCGGCTTTCTCATCGAAGAGGAAACGCCGATGATCTGGCGCGGCCCGATGGTGATGTCGGCGCTCACGCAAATGCTGCGCGAAGTGGAGTGGGGCACGCTCGACGTCATGGTGGTCGACATGCCGCCGGGCACCGGCGATGCGCAGCTCACCATGGCGCAGCAGGTGCCGCTCAAAGGCGCGGTCATCGTGTCGACGCCGCAGGATCTGGCTTTGATCGACGCCCGGCGCGGCATTGCCATGTTCCGCCGCGTCAACGTGCCGGTGCTCGGCATCGTCGAGAACATGTCGACCTTCATCTGCCCGCATTGCGGGGGGCGCTCGGATATTTTCGGCCATGGCGGCGCGCGCGCCGAAGCCGAGCGGCTCGGCGTGCCGTTTCTCGGCGAAGTGCCGCTCGATATGACGATCCGCGAAAAATCCGACGCCGGCCTGCCGGTGGTCGCCACCGCCCCGGATAGTCCGCTGGCGCAGTGCTATCGCGACATTGCCGCGCGCGTGCGCGACGGCTTGCAAGGCGCAACCCGTCAGGCGCCGAAAATCGTCATCGAGGCGTAAACGGCCGGCCGTCAAGAGTTGCGGAAATAGGCTTTGGCGTTGTCGTGAACGTCCGGTGACGCCAGCAAATCGGCTTCGGTCCACCAGCGCAATTCGCGGTGCTGGTCGTCGGACTTGATCGCGGCGGTATCGTCGATTGTCAGTTCATAACCGAGCACCACGTAGTGGGTGCCGTAGCCGGCTTCGCCGAAGCGGTTGTTGGCATAGAAATGCTCGTAGGCGCCAAGCAGCCGGGCATCCGCGATGGCCGCCGTGAAATTGGTCTCGGTCTTGAGGAGCCGGGCGAAGGCGTCGCGCAACCGCTCGTTCTTCAAGATCATGCCGCCGGGAACGAAATAGCTGCCCTTGGCCGGCTCGTTGTTGCGCAAACCGAGCAGGACTTGGTCTTTGCCATTGCGGATAATGAGATCGATGGCAACGAGCGGCGCCAGCCGCACCACCTTGCGCAGCTCGTCATGGGGCAAAAAGGCCGGCGGCGGCGACGGCGTCACTTCGGACATGGCGGCTTGATACTCGGCGGCGTGCGATCGAGCTACCGCCATTTGCACTTGTCCAGCCAGTTCAGACATTTCACTTGAGACAAGTCACTTGAGAACACGTCACTTAGAACGCCGCCTGAAGGCAACCGCGCCGCGCTATCGCATCGCACCGTCCGGCGGGCAGCGCCAGCGCCGCGGCGCCGGCGCGCCATAAACGTCGCAAGAACGCGGGTCCCAATAGTGGCGTTGCAGGTATGGGTCGAGCACCGCGACAACCGGGCGGGCGCGGACTTCCGGCGGATAGAGGTAAGATTGCTGTGCGCTGGCGGGAGCCGGCCAAACCCCGAGCCAAGCCCCAAGCCAGACCCGGCAAGCCAAGCACGCCAAGCCAAGCCCCAACGGCTGCGCCGCCGCGGCCAATCGCGAAAACCGCCTTTGCCAAAACTTGCATGCCGCGTGCTCCTCCCGCCAATCGGGCCTACAGCTCCAGGAATGGAATTGAAAAGATCGTCCGGCCGCCGGCGTCTTTCACCACCATGGTGAGGCTCGCGCCGCCGTAACCGCCGGCGTCTTGGAGCTCGCCGACGATGCGCTCGGCGTAGTCGCGCGCGGCACTGTCATTCGACAACAGCGTTCCGCTGCGATCGTTGTCGGCGTGGCTATCTCCCTCCAGGTTGAAATAATAGCGCGGCATGGCAACGCGGCCTTTTTGCCCCATGATGCCATCAAAGCCGCAATCGCAAGTTGCGGCATTGATCTGGAACAAAACCTGGCCGCGCGGGGCTTGGCCGTTCGGGCTGGAAACGGCGTCCGCCGGCGATCAAAAAGGGCCGCCGGGGCGGCGGCCCTTCAGGATGCCCCGGCAACGGCCGACATCAGTAGCCGCGATACGGCTTACAGACGCCGTCCTGGATGGTGTAATTCGGCGGGCATCCGTTCCACGTGTTCCATCCGCCGCCGCCGACCGGCCCTCGGTAATAGTCGTAATAGCGCGGATGATGATGGCCGATCCAGACATGGAAACCCGGCCCGTTGATGTTAAAGGCGGCGGCGGGGGCCGTAGCGCCGATCGCCATCGCGCCGACAAACCCGATCGCCATCGCGGTTTTCGCGACGGTTTTGATGACGGTTTTCAGGTCGGTTTTCTTGGCAGATTTCGCTGTGCTGCGCATGATGCTCCTCTGCGTGCCCAACCCCTGTCCAGGGAGATAACGCAGAGCCGAGCGTCTGGTTTCCGACCGGAACTCGGGGCGCGACATGGCGCGCGCCGCTTGGGCGCGACGATCGGTCGTCGGCTGCCATCGAGCCCCTGCGACCTTTCCGGTCTTGGGGCTGAAGAGCCCGGTTTTGAATTCAATCAAAACCGCTGAGCCCCTAGGACGGCTCGGCCTAGCGCGCCGTAAGCTCGAGGGCTAAGAGCGTTCGACCTTTGCCACCGGGATCGTCGGTGACCCATAGCCGCAGAGGTTTGTTGCTCCACAGCGAACCGGTATCGTCTTCGCGCAATATCGCTGCGATTGTTGCCACAGCCTCATCTCGGATAGCTGCCATATCGGATACGTCGATCCCGTGAGGATCCAAAGTGGTAACGCCGTTCTGATGATGGAAGTAACGCTGCGGCATCGCTCCGCTCTCCTCTGCTTAGGGGTGAACGGCCAGCCACTTAGCGTACAGGGCTAGATTCGCACTGTTCAATTTTGAACACTTCAACAGGAAAAAATCAGGACAAACCCCTAGAGAAGAGGTTCCCGACCGAGGCCTCTTAAGCGGCAGGATTTTCGCTGCTCATCCGGCGCCGGCCGGAACGGGGCAACCATCCACGGGACATCGCCCTCGAACCGCGCCGCCGCCTTGAGCCAAGTGCGCGCCATCTCGATAAAAATCTCGCGTTCGCGGTCGGTCTTTGCCGTCCGCGCCCAGCCCAGGCACTCCTCGGCGTAGGCTCGATAATGGTCTGGCGTGTCCATGATAATTCGGCTCCCCCGAGACACGAAATACCTCGACGTTCGATTCCCAAACGGGGATGGCATTTAAAAGTTCCATGAACGCCGTAAAATCGAATGTGAGATGCATTCCAACCTATGGGGCATTTTGCGGATGATGGAGCCGCAATAGAATTAGATGAGGAAGCCGCCCGCAGAAGGCGGCCTCGCGAGGCAAAATCGATGAAGTGGCTACGCCTGATCGCTGCATGGGTTGCCGGCATCGTCGCTACCGCCGTGCTGTTCGAATTTCGCTACGCCGATTTCGGTCGATTTGACCATGCCTTCTTCGATAGCACCCCAATTCGATCAGGCATTCTTTCTTGCATGCTCCCATGGCTTGGGCGCGCTGACCTGTTGCTATCAAGTTTTTGCAATACCTGGGGCATCCGTCGCAGGTTGTTTTTGGCCCCCAATCTGCAGACGCGATACTGACAGCCGCCAAAACAAAAACAGCCAGACACGGTGATGAGTGAGACAGCTAACCTCGTTTTCATGGACGCCCCCCAGCGTGATCCTGCAAACTATACCGCGGGGCGGCCAAGGCCCCAAGGCCCCAAGGCCCCAAGGCCCCAAGGCCCCAAGACCACAGCGCTGCCTGCCCCAGATTTCAAAAAGGACCGTTGGAACAATTTTGTTGGAATTGGGTTGTAACATCTGCTTTCCGCAATCGTGGTCTGAAGGAAGAGAGAATGTTGAAGGTCGTTATTGCCGGTCTATTCACGCTTATTCTGGTCGGCAGTGCCGTCGCCCAAGTGAGCTGTCCTAACGGGCCCGTGGTTTATTGCCCTCCAGGTCAATGTGGAATACCGGGCAAAACTTGGGCTTGCTATAAGAAGAATTGCAGCGCGAAAAATTGCCCCCACGGCTCAAGCATTCAATTCACGCCGCTCGGCACAGCGACTTAATCGAACAAGTCCCCTGGATTACCCGGAACTGACGGCGACGCTGCGTCGGTGTTGGTGTCGACGGAGTCGTGCTGTGCAGTGCCTGGGTCAGGGATATGATCGTTTTTCGCCGGGAGACAGGTCCGCCAACTGAGGCATCCATGAAGCCGGAAACCCATCAGAAGTCTCAAGCAATCGGCGATCATTCTCGGCCTAGTGTTTGCCGGGCTTATCATCATGTGGGTTTTGGTGGCGGGCTTGGGGTTGTTGTGAATTAAGCTCAAAGCGGAAGCGAGCGCCAACTGAGGCCTAGCTGTCTAACGATTTAAGGGCGCAGTCCCGCAATCGAATACGATCACGCTCACCGGTCTGCGCGCAGGCAATGATTGCCTTGGCGACTAACTCCGTGATCGGGTCGGTTCGATCCACCAATCCCAGCTCACTCAAGGTGTCCTCAAACGCCAGAGTTATCGCTCTGATGTCCTCAGGCATGAACGGCTGGTTTTGCAGCAACCTGGCGATTGGCATCGGGTGGTACCCCCAGACACCACCGGCAGCACGACCCTACGCCGATTGGAACCAGCCGGCGAATCAAAGGGGCCACCCCGAAATTCAAAAGGGACCAGTGGGGATGGAAAAGCGCTAGTACCCCCACCCCCGGTGCGGGTTACGCTGTAGGTCTTATTGATGACACCGTGCGTGGCCCGTTGCCAAAAAGCATCGCGGATCGCCGGGCTGCAGTAGTGCAGGCCATCGGTGCTGATTTCCGGCACGCCAATCACGCGCTGGCGCAAGTCCTAATAAAATGATCCGTCGATGGCCCGCTATCGAGAGGTTGTGGACAACCCCCAGGCGAATATCGAGGTCGGAGTTCCCTAGGACGTTCGCCAGCCGGAACAACACGAGGCCGCCAAGTGAGGCGGCCTATGGACGGTGTTCCGGGGGCGATTTGTCGGCGCGCTAGCTGCGACTAAAATGCCCTCAAGCCGGAGCGCGGCCAGAAGCCAATCATGCGCCAATTGGAGGAAGGCTTCACGGTCATCTTCGGTCTCCGCCTCAGCGGCCCAGCGAAGGCATTCGCTCGCGAATTGCCGGTATTCGCTTGCCGTCGTCATTGTGGCGCTCCCGCGCGCAAATGCCCCCTGTCAACGTTAAGTCTAAGCACCGGAAACCGAGGCCGTCGGTACAAATCGACGCTCGGCGCGGTTTTCCCCGCAATCCAAGAGGGAGCAGTCCCCATGGAGAGGGGCCAGTACCCGCAAGGCGAGGCGACGCGCCGACGCTGTTGGCCAATTCAACGCAGATTCCGGCGACCCAGCTGCGAACGAGGTTGGTTGAATGAAAAGAGGCCGCCAACTGCGGCGGCCTCATTCAGGGCCCTCGACCGTTGCAGCCGCTAGTTCGTCTGCAAGAGCCTGGACGGCTTTTTCCGTCTCGCTCTTGAGCTGCCCAAGCGTGCAGTCGAGGGGCACCAGAAAGCCCAACTGCTTTTCCGGGTCGCCTTTCCAGACCACCGTTACGAAGGAACGCTTCCTGAGAACGTCACGATGTAGGCCGGTAATCTTGAGGATGGTCATTGCTGCCTCCGGGTGGGGTAAATCCCTCAATTCAAAAGGCGCCACCTTGGTTCTCAAAAGGGACCGACCGCCGTGGAGACGGGCCGGTACCCACTCTCCCGGAATTATCCCTTGACGCCAAGTAAGCCATAGGGTAGGCTATCCCTCAATCGCAGGTAGGGGATAGTCCGATGGCCAAATACACCTTCAAGCAGTTCCAAGCCGAGTACCCGAACGACGCGGCCTGCCTCGCCAAGCTGATGGAAGTGAACTACGGCGGGACGGAAATCACCTGCCCCGGCTGCGGCGTCGAACGCGAAGTTCCATCCCATGACCAAGCGGCGGGCCTTCGCCTGCCAAGAGTGCGGCCATCACATTTATCCGGCCGCTGGCACGATATTTCACAAGCGCCGCACCAATCTCACCAAGTGGTTTTTCGCGATGTACCTGATGACCAGCACGCGCCACGGCGTGGCCGCTAAAGAGGTCGAGCGACAGCTAGGCGTCACCTACAAGTGCGCTTGGCGCATGTGCCACGAACTGCGCAAGCTTATGGCGGCGGCGGATCATGATTTCGGCGGCGGTCCCGGCACGGCAAGGCACATCGAAATCGACGAAACGATGATGGGCGGCTATCAAAGCATCGCAAGCGCCCAATAAGCCGGATCAACAAGACCCTCGTGTTCGGCATGGTCGAGCGCGACGGCAAGATCGTCGCCGCCCCAATCCCGAACCTCTCCAAATACTCGTCGAATCCATCGTGCGCGGTAACGTGGCCGAAGGCACGCACGATCAGGACGGACGAGCATGGACTCCTACCAGGATCTAAAGCACGGCTACGATCATGGCCGGGTCAATCACGGCAAAAGGAATAGGTTGCGGCCTCCACCACACGAACAGATTGAAGGCCACTGGGCGCAGTTCAAGCGCGCGGTGAAGGGTACTCACGTCCACATTACGGCAAGCACATGTGGAAATACGTTGGCGAATTCAGCTATCGGCGCAATTACCGCAACTCGCACGAGGCGATGTTTAATCGTCTTGTGGCCGCTTTCGCGCTGCCGCGTCTACAAGACGTGTGAAATCCGCTAGGTGATTGGGGTTGGCGTCGGCGGCCGGCGAAGCGGCGTCGTCGAGATCGGAAGTGCCGCAGCCTTCGCTCTTTTTCAGCTTCTCGACGCTGTCGCGCTTTATCGGATCAAGTCGGCGGTGCGCTTTTCTCTGTTTCGGCATATCGAGAAATTCCCTCAAATCCCATGCGGGACAGCTAGTTGTATCCCTCTCATCGTCAACGGTATCGGCTGATTTCCGAGTAATAGCCTCGCCGCTTGTTGTTTATTTGCGCATCTTTAATGTTCCCACGGTGCGGAAACTGTCCTCCAGTGGAGCCCAATAGCGTTCGCAAGAATGAGATTCGGGTTTGACCTTCAAGACCCGAACAGATGAACGGCCTCAAGAGCGAGAATGTCGTCGTCAAGTCAGACCCAAATGTTCGATAAACGAACACCGGAGAACCCGAATAGCCTGTCCGTGAGTGCAATCGAGAATATGTAGCTTTCCCGGCGTGGTTACGATAAGAGCGAGGAATCGCTGCGGCATCACGCAATATGCCCGAACCGAGACGCTCGGAACATTTCTCGCTGTTACCGTCATGATTCGAGGCCAATCGGCACGATCGTAAAAACGTCCTTCGCCTGACGCGATTTGAGCGTCGGTGATGTCTCGAGCGGTCAATGAAGAGCAAGGTGCAGAGCCACTCCATCGTGACATCTGTTCGTCGGATTCTCATCAGAGATGGGAAGCACAGCGATGTCCGGCCCTCTGGGATAAATTCCACTCGGATGGCAAATTCGAGAATGTCGACGCAACCTCGCAATCATTTTGCGAATATTGGCGCTGCCGCACGGCGATGTCCCAGCCCTTAGTAAGAATAAAGCCCGGAGACAACATGTTCGCAGTTGGGTAACCTACAAAAAATACTTGTGCCGCCGAAATTGAAGCCGTCTTGGTGCCCAGCGCAAAGGAAGCCGGTAGCGGCGGCCGAGAATGCTTTATCGTTCGCGTGCCATGATAGCACGCTCTCGCAACGTCGGGCGGCATCGCCTCAACGCATCGTTGGCGGACAAACACCCGAACAAAGTCGAAGTCCGACCAATGGAGGGTTCGGATGATCGAGCTTTCAAAGTAGAACCGGAATGCGTGCCTAGAACGCACAACCGCTACTTGGCGTCAAGGGATAATTCCGCCACTCTCCAAAAAAGAACATATTGCGAACGAAGAACAGATCGTGTACAGTGCCTGCTATCGCCATTGGCCAGCGGGCCGATGGGGGAGGGCGCGGCGCTTCCGCGTCCATCGAATCCCGGCCATAAGGAGCACGACCAATGAGTGCAGCGCTTCGTCTCGTCGAAGGATCGTCCATGGACAAATCGAAGGCCCTTGATGCCGCGCTCTCGCAGATCGAGCGCTCGTTCGGCAAGGGCTCGATCATGCGGCTTGGCAAGAACGACAAGTCGATGGATATCGACACCGTATCCACCGGCTCGCTCGGGCTCGACATCGCGCTCGGCGTCGGCGGCTTGCCGCGCGGCCGGGTGGTCGAAATCTACGGTCCGGAATCCTCCGGCAAGACGACGCTCGCTTTGCATGTTCTGGCCGAAGCCCAGAAGAATGGCGGCATCTGCGCCTTCATCGATGCCGAGCACGCGCTCGATCCGATCTATGCGCGCAAGCTCGGCGTCATGGTCGACGATCTGTTGATCTCGCAGCCCGACGCCGGCGAGCAGGCGCTGGAAATCGCCGACACGCTGGTGCGCTCCGGCGCGGTCGACGTTCTGGTCATCGATTCGGTGGCGGCCTTGGTGCCGCGCGCCGAGCTCGAAGGCGAGATGGGCGACAGCCAGCCGGGGCTGCAGGCCCGCCTGATGAGCCAGGCGCTGCGCAAGCTCACCGCCTCGATCAACCGCTCCAATACGATGGTGATCTTCATCAACCAGATCCGCATGAAGATCGGCGTCATGTACGGCTCGCCGGAAACCACCACCGGCGGCCATGCGCTCAAATTCTACGCCTCCGTCCGGCTCGATATCCGCCGCATCGGCGCCATCAAGGAGCGCGACGAGGTGGTCGGCAATCAAACCCGCGTCAAGGTCGTCAAGAACAAGCTGGCGCCGCCGTTCAAGCAGGTCGAGTTCGATATCATGTACGGCGAAGGCATCTCCAAGAACGGCGAATTGGTCGATCTCGGCGTCAAGGCCGGCGTCGTGGAAAAATCCGGCGCCTGGTTCTCCTATGACAGCCAGCGCATCGGCCAGGGCCGCGAGAATGCCAAAACCTTCCTCAAAGCCAATCCCGACATCGCCGCTAAAATCGAAGCCGCGGTCCGGCAGAATGCCGGGCTGATCGCCGAGAAGATTTTGGCCGGTGAAGACGGCGCGGCCGCCGCGGACGATGACGACGCCGCGGAAGGCTAGCTGAAGTCACGGACTCAGCGGCCAAGGCGACGCGGCGTGAACTCCTGCTCCCACCTCCCTCCCGCAAGGGGAGGGGCAAGAAGCTTCAAATTTACAGCTTCAAACTTCTACGAGGCGCGGCGTTCGGCGGTCCACTCGCCTGAGCAGGCGCCGCCGGTCCACTGTCCGCCGCCTTCATTGCCGGCGAGGCGGCCGAAGCCGGTGGCGCTCTTGCCGCCGGCGCTCACGGTGACGGTGATGGCGCCGGTGTCGGCGACCTTGCCGGTGATGGTGAAGGCGTTGTCGCCGGCGTTGACGAGCTGACCGTTGGCAATGCGGATCGGATAGCGATAGCCGGGATCGCAGTCGCCTTTCTGGGTCATGACCAGCACGCTCCACGTGCCGTCATAACGCGGCATGGCAAAGCTGGCTGTCGACGCCACGGTGGCGGTCGCGGCAACAAACGCGAACACTGCCTTCCTGATGGGGAGTTTGGTCATGGCTGAAGTCCCTGCTATGCGGCGGGATGAAATTCCCGCGCCTATGGTTAATTCGGAGGCGTGGCGGACGCGGTGTCCGCTCTCATCCGGTTAGTCGCATCGAACTGGAAAAGTGTTCTAACGAGGAAAAGTTCAAATCGAGTTGATAGCCGTCACTAAATTACCGAAATGCCGCCATGATTGCCGTCAATGCGGTGAAAATACGTAATTAAATAAATGACTTAGTGGATCGGGAATTTCCTGCTGCGATCGCGCTGTCGCGCCCAATTTTGCCGGCAAACGGCCATGTGCAGCCGCGCTGTCGAACCGCGGTCAAGTTCGCAATCGAGGATTCGGCAATGGGCGGCGGCGGTGCAGCGGCTCGGCTCGCAACATTGTGGTCGCCGCAATGGCGGAAGCCGCAACGGCACAATGTCTCGCCGCAATTGTGTGCTTAAAGGCCTTCGATCCGCGGCGGGAAGGCTTCCACCATCTTCAGCTTCCCCCTGCGGGTTTTTAAGCCCCCGGCGATTTCCCCGCCGGGGGCTTTGTTATTCGAGGGAACGCCGCGTTGCGTTATTTGCTGCGCACCACGTCGCCATATTTCGGCGGCTCCTTGAGGAAGCCGCGGTCGAGCATCCAGTCGACCTTCTCCTGAAATTCGCTCGCCTGGTAGGTCTGCACGCCGACGAGCTCGGGCATCAGCCCTTGGGCGCGCGCCTCGGGGGCAAGGTCGCGCAACACCTCGTCGCGCGAACGGCGCTCGTTCTCGCGCAGCCAGGCGATGGCGCGGTTGAGCGCGCGGCGCAGTTTGGCGGCGGTCTCGTCGTCGACATTGGCGCCGGCGACGATGCCGCCGCGCCAGCGCAGATCGGCGATCTTGCGCGCGCCGGCCGCCAGCGCCCGGCTGACCAGCGGCTCCATCAGCGCCGCGGCTTCGGTCTTGCCGCTAAGGAGCGCGTCGAGCCGGTCATTGGCGTGAACCAGCGTGATGTCCTCGAACGGCACGCCGGCGGCTTCGAGCACTTCGATCGCGGCGTAGAAAGTGCCGGCATGCCAGGTCACCGCGATCGGCACTTTACGCAAGTCGGCCAAGGATTGGATCTTGGACTCCTTGCGCACCATCAGCGCGCCGGTGCGCACCGTGGTGTCGAGCCCGATGATCTTGCCGCCGCCGAGCGCCTGCACGCGCTCGATCGCGCCCCATTCGCACACCGGATAGACTTCGAGCGCGCCGTTTTGCAGCTGCAATTCCTTCCAGCGCTTGGAAAAATCGGCGACGCGTCCGGCAGCGCCCTTGGGATTATCCTCGTGATATTCGACTTCGAGACCCTCGGCGGCAAAGAAACCCTGCTCCACGGCCACGCGCCAGGGCCGGTCGTGGGCGTTGCTGTCGCTCTGCAGACGGATGGTCTTTGCCATGATGTGCTCCCGATGTCGGCTGGGCGAGGAGGGCGGGCGAAACGCTAGACAAATCGAAAAACTAAACAAGTCGCCGCCGGCGTTCAACTCGCGCCGCAGGCAGCGCGAGGCGGCTTTCAGCCGCGCTCGCCGTCGTCGGGGTCGGCCGCCTGCTCGGCGCCGGCGCGCTCGTCATAACCATGCCGGCTCGAATAGAACAGCAACGCCATCAGTCCGCATCCGACCAAGAGCGAGAACACGACGCCGAGCGTCATGGCGACATAGCCGGTCGCCGGCATCGGCGGGCCGTCGACCGAAATCCAGGCCCGCGCCGCATACCACGACGCCACGGCCAAAATGCCGAACAGCGCCACCAGCAGCACGATCGTGCCGAAGTTCATGCGTGCCGCGGGCGGCGCGGCGGCCGCCTTGGCGCTCGGCGTGTTTGTCGCTTCGTCCATAGACTCCTAGATAGGGCACCTAGTCAGGCCGGCCGATTGTCAGGCCGCGGCATCTGTTCAGGCCGCCATATGTTCAGGCCACCATGGCGATTTTCAGATTGGCGTCGACTTTGTCGAGGTAGCCGGTCGTGGTCAGCCACTTCTGATCCGGTCCGACCAGCAAAGCGAGGTCCTTGGTCATGTCGCCCGCTTCCACGGTGTCGACGGTGACCTTCTCCAGGGTGGCTGCGAATTTCGCCAGCTCGGGATTGTTGTCGAGCTTGGCGCGGTGGGCGAGCCCGCGCGTCCAGGCAAAGATCGAGGCGATCGAATTGGTCGAGGTTTCGCGGCCCTTCTGGTACTCGCGATAGTGCCGCGTCACCGTGCCGTGGGCGGCCTCGGCTTCGACCACTTTGCCGTCCGGCGTGGTCAGCACCGAGGTCATCAGGCCGAGCGAGCCGTAGCCCTGCGCCACGGTATCGGACTGCACGTCGCCGTCGTAATTCTTGCAGGCCCAGACATAGCCGCCCGACCATTTCAGCGCCGCGGCGACCATGTCGTCGATCAGGCGGTGCTCGTAGGTGATCTTCTTCTCGGCGAACTTGTCCTTGAACTCGTTGTCGAAGATGTCCTGGAAAATATCCTTGAATCGCCCGTCATAGACTTTGACGATGGTGTTCTTGGTCGACAGATAGAGCGGATAGCCGCGGTTGAGCGCGAAATTCATCGAGGCGCGGGCGAAATCGCTGATCGACTGGTCGAGATTGTACATCGCCATGGCGACGCCTGAGCCGGGGAAGGTAAACACCTCGCGCTTGATCTCGTTGCCGTCGTCGCCGACGAAGGTGAGGTAGAGCTTGCCTTTGCCGGGCACCTTGAAATCGGTGGCGCGATACTGGTCGCCATAGGCGTGGCGGCCGATGATGATCGGCTTGGTCCAGCCGGGCACTAGCCGCGGCACGTTCTTGCAGATGATCGGCTCGCGGAAGATGACGCCGCCGAGAATGTTGCGGATGGTGCCGTTCGGCGAGCGGTACATCTCGTGCAGGTTGAATTCCTTCACCCGCGCTTCGTCCGGCGTGATGGTCGCGCATTTGACCGCGACGCCGACCTTCTTGGTGGCTTCGGCGGCGTCGATGGTGACCTGGTCGCGCGTCGCGTCGCGATGCTCCATGCCGAGATCGAAATACATCAGGTTGATGTCGAGATAGGGATAGATCAGCTTGTCCTTGATGTATTTCCAGATGATCCGGGTCATCTCGTCGCCGTCCATCTCGACGATGGGGTTGGTGACCTTGATTTTCGCCATGGAGCTTCGATCCGGTTGGAGCGCGGTCGGTTGCAGGTCTGGATTGGCAGTGATCGGGCGCGCGCTCGGATAACGCCACCCCGGCAGCCGATTCTATAGCATCGACTTTCTTGCCGCAAAAGCCGCGTTCGCTTGTCGAACGCCCGTCGCGTCAGAGCGCGGCGAGCGCGGCGTTCAGCGTGGCGCTCGGCCGCATCGCGGCCGACGTCTTGGCGGCATCGGGCAGGTAGTAACCGCCGGTGTCGACCGGCTTGCCTTGCGCGCCGATCAGTTCGGCATTGATCTTGGCCTCGTTCTTGGCGAGCGTTTCGGCCAGCGGTTTGAAGCGGGCTTGCAGCGCCGCGTCCTTGGTCTGCGCGGCCAGCGCCTGCGCCCAATACAAAGCGAGGTAGAAATGGCTGCCGCGATTGTCGATTTCGCCGACCTTGCGCGCGGGATTGCGGTTGAACTCGAGGAACTTGCCGATGGCGGTGTCGAGCGTCTCGGCGAGAACCTGCGCTTTGGCGTTCTTGTAGGTCTGCGCCAGATGTTCGAGCGACGCGCCGAGCGCGAGAAACTCGCCGAGCAAATCCCAGCGCAGATAGCCCTCTTGCTGGAACTGCTCCACGTGCTTGGGCGCCGAGCCGCCGGCGCCGGTCTCGAACAGACCGCCGCCCGCCAACAGCGGAACGATCGACAGCATCTTCGACGAGGTGCCGAGCTCCATGATCGGAAACAGGTCGGTCAGATAGTCGCGCAGCACGTTGCCGGTGACGGAGATCGTGTCCTGGCCCTTGCGGATGCGCTCAAGCGAAAACTTGATCGCTTCGACCGGCGGCAGGATACGGATGTCGAGCCCCGCGGTGTCGTGATCCTTCAGGTACTTCTCGACCTTGGCGATCACCTGGGCGTCATGCGCGCGCTTGGCGTCGAGCCAGAACACCGCCGGGGTGTTGGTGAGGCGCGCGCGGCGCACACCGAGCTTGACCCAGTCCCGGACCGGGGCGTCCTTAAGCTGGCACATGCGGAAGATGTCGCCGGTCTCGACCGGACGCTCCAGCAGCACCTTGCCGTCATCGGCGACGACGCGAACCGTTCCGCCCGCGGGCACTTCGAAGGTCTTGTCGTGCGAGCCGTATTCCTCGGCCTGCTGCGCCATCAACCCCACGTTCGGCACCGAGCCCATGGTCTTGGGATCGAACGCGCCGTGGGCCTTGCAGTCCTCGATGACCGTCTGAAACAGCCTCGCGTAGGAGCGATCCGGGATCGCGGCCATGACGTCGTGCAGCTTGCCGTCGGCGCCCCACATGCGGCCGGATTCGCGGATCATCGCCGGCATCGAAGCGTCGATGATGACGTCGCTGGGCACGTGCAGGCCCGTGATCCCCTTGTCGGAATTGACCATGGCGAGGCCCGGCCGTTTCGCGTATTCGGCCTTGATGTCGGCCTTGATCGCTTCTTTTTCGGCCGCCGGCAGCGTTTCGATCTTCGTCAGCAGATCGCCGAAGCCGTTGTTGAGATTGACGCCGAGACGCTTCAGCGTGGCGGCGTGCTTCTCGATCACGTCGGCGAAGAAGACGGAAACGGCATGGCCGAACACGATGGGATCGGCGATCTTCATCATGGTCGCCTTGACTTGCAGTGAGAACAGCACGCCTTCCTTCTTGGCGGCTTCGATCTGCTCGGCAAAGAAGGCGCGCAGCGCCTTGCGGCTCATCACCGCCGCGTCGATGATCTCGCCGGCCAAAAGCGGCGTCTTCGCCTTCAGCACCGTGACGGCGCCGTCGGCGCCGACCAGCTCGATGCGGGCGTTGGTCGGCGCCGCGACGGTGGTCGCGATTTCCGAGCCGTAGTAATCGCCGCCCGACATGTACGCCACATGCGAGTTGGAGTTGGAACTCCAGGCGCCCATCTTGTGCGGATTGTTGCGGGCGTATTGCTTGACGGCGCCGGCGGCGCGGCGGTCGGAATTGCCCTCGCGCAATACCGGGTTGACGACGCTGCCGAACACCTTGGCATAGCGAGACTTGATGTCCTTCTCGGCTTCCGTCGTCGGGTTGTCCGGATAGTCCGGAACGCCGTAGCCCTTGCCTTGCAGTTCCTTGATCGCGGCCTTGAGTTGCGGGATCGAGGCGGAGATGTTCGGCAGCTTCATGATATTGGCTTCGGGCCTCGTCGCGAGCTCGCCGAGTTCGGCGAGTTCGTCGCTTGATCCGTTGCGCAGGCGGGAGCTTGTCGGAGACACTGGCGAGGATGCGGCCGGCCAGCGAGATGTCCTTCAGCTTCACGGACACACCCGCCGCGCCGACGAAGGCTTCGACGATCGGCAGCAGGGAATAGGTCGCGAGCGCCGGGGCTTCATCGACCTTTGTCCACATGATTTCGAGATCTGGCATGCTTGCACCTCTGGTCGCCGTGCTTGTTTGGGCCGACCGGAAACTGAACATTGGCGGGCGCGGTGGAATGGTTTCTCCCGCGGGCCCTCAAATGAATTGTTCTCGGCGCGGACATCGCCAACCGGGAATTCGACTGACGGGAGTTCGGCGCGCGCCCTATAGCATCCGCACTCCGTTGGCAAAAGCCTTGTCAGCAGGTGCGAGATAACCGCCGAAATTCCCGGCGGCGGCGCCAGGTGCTTCGGCCGGATGGGGTGCCGCCGCTTGACGCAGGCGGCCGGCTTGGGCAGGGGCTGCGCGTTTGGGGCATTTGCCCGCCCAGGAGCACTCCATGCCAGGCGCCGGCACCGACAAGACCAAGCGCTGGGTCGAGACGCCCGGTCCGGTGGTCGATCCTGGTCGAGCCGCAGCTTGGCGAGAATATCGGCGCCGCCGCCCGCGCCATGGCCAATTTCGGCTTGTCGCGGCTGCGCCTGGTCAAGCCGCGGCAGCCGTGGCCGAACGACAAGGCGCGCATGATGGCGGCCGGGGCCGATCGCATCCTCGACCGGGCCGAGCTTTATGGCACGCTCGAAGACGCGATCGCGGACTGCGCCTTCGTTCTTGCCACCACCGCGCGCGCCCACGACCAGGCCAAGCCCGTCATCGGCCCGGCCGAGGCCGCGGCCGAAATGGCGCCGCGCATCGCGCGCCGGCGAGACCGTCGCCATCGTGTTCGGCCGCGAGCGCAATGGTCTTGAGAACGACGAAGTGGCGCTGGCCGACCGCATCGTCACCTTGCCCGTCAATCCGGCTTTCGCCTCGCTCAATCTGGCGCAGGCCGTGGTGATCGTCGCCTATGAATGGTTCAAGCTTGCCGGCGGCGGCCTGCCGTTCGCCATGCCGCAGAAATCGGCAGCCGCGCCGAAACAGCAGCTCTTGGCGTTTTTTGCCTCGCTCGAGCGCGAGCTGGAAAAGGTCGAATTCTTTCGGCCGCCCGACAAGCGCGAAACCATGCAGATCAACCTGCGCAATATTTTCACCCGCATGCAGCCGACCCAGCAGGACATCCAGACACTGCACGGCGTCATCATGGCGATCGCCGAAGGCCGCAAAGGGCCGGCGCGCGGCGGCGTGCTCGACGGCGAACAAGCCGAGTTGCTGCGCGCGCTGCTCGCCGAGCACGGCGCCGGCCGCGTTCCCAAGGAGCGCGGGCCGGTCCGCGGCCTGGCGCGGCTCCTGCGCCGCAATCCGACCGAGGCCGAGCGGGCGCTGTGGCAGGCGCTGACCAACGACCGGCGCTTTGCCGGCCGCGGCTTCAAGCGGCAGACCCCGGTCGGGCAGACGATCTGCGACTTCGTCTCGTTTCCGCTGCGCCTCGTCATCGATCTGGTCCCGGCGGACGAGAGCGCGGCGGCCGCGGCGGCGCGCGCGCAAAAGCGCGACTGGCTCGAAGCCCATGACTACAGCGTGGTCGGAATATTTGCCGGCGATGTCGAGTCTGATATGGCAGCGGCGCTCGAACGCATCGCTCAAGCGATCGGTTGATCGATTGCCGGCGTGCGGGCGACCGCAGCCAAGGTACTGCACTACAAAAGGCGCTGCACGACAAAAGGCACTGCACCACGGAATTGCGAGCGAAAATGCAATTGGCGAATTCAAAAGCGCGCTACGGCGCCGTTCCGCAAGCTCTGCACTGGCTCACCGCGATCTTCGTCATTTGCGGCTTTCTGCTCGGCCAGTTCGGCGACGTGTTGCCGAAGGGGGCGCCGCGCGACTTCGGTCTTCTCGTGCACATGACGCTCGGCCAATGCGTGCTGGCGCTGGTGCTCGTCCGGCTGCTGTGGCGCAATGTCAATCCGCCGCCGCCGCCGGAGGCGACGCCGCTTGGCCGGCTGATCGAGCTTGCCGGCAAAGCAAGCCACTTCACGCTGTACGCTCTGCTGCTTGCGGTGCCGCTCCTTGGCATGGTCGTGCAACTCAAGCGCGGCAACGCACTGCCGATTTTCGGATTCTGGCACGTCCAGTCGCCCTGGCCGGTCGACCGCAATCTGGCGCGCAGCATTCTGTCGCTGCACGGTACGCTCGCCGACGCGCTTCTGATTCTTGCCGCAGTCCATTCCGGCGCTGCGCTGGTGCATCACTGGGTGTGGCGCGACCGCACGCTGTCGCGGATGCTGCCGGGCGCGCGACTGGCGCCGCAACGGGCTACGCGCAGGGGCCGGTGAGTTAGCTTTTGAGCACTTTGAGCGCCGCCGCCGCGCCGGCGCGCAGCATGGAAAGATCGCTGGACACCGCGAGGAATTTCACGCCGCGCTTGGCGAGCGCGGCGGCGCGTTCGGCGGAATGGCAATAGGCGCCCGGAATTTTCTTCGCCTTCTGCGCGCCGGCGATCATGCGGTCGAGTTCGGCATCGACGTCCTTCGAAAGCGGGTCGACGTTTTTGCCGTTCGACAGCGCGATCGACAAATCCGACGGCCCGAGGAAGAAGCCGTCGATGCCCGGCGTCGCCATGATCGCATCGAAATTTTGCAGCGCCGTGCGCGTCTCGATCATGGCGAAGGTGACGATATGGTCGTTGGCCTCGCGCAGATAGGTTGCCATGTCCGATACGCCGCCGAGCGTCATCGCGCGATGCGGGCCCCAGCTGCGCTCGCCGACCGGCGGAAACTTGGCCGCGGCGGCAAAGGCCTTGGCGTCCGCCGGCGTATTGATCATCGGTGCGATGATGCCCTCGGCGCCGAAGTCGAGCGCCCGGCTGACCAGCGCAAAATCGCCGAGCGGAACCCGCACGATCGGGGCGGCGCCGCCTTGGCGGACGGCGGCAATGCCGGCGAGGATGCCGGCGACGTCCCACAGGCCGTGCTGGCTTTCGATCGTCACCGCGGTAAATCCGTCGCGCGCCAGTGTTTCGGCGACGATCGGATAGGGCAGGCCGCACCAGCCGGAAAACACGGTCGCTCCGGCGTGCAGCGCTTTGGCGAGGGTGAAGGCGGGAATGGCCATGGTGGTCAACTTTCCAATCGCTAACTTGTGATCGTTCGCGGTGCGGCGCTCGGGCGCCGCGGTTAACGGCCGGCTTGGACGTCGGCCACCGCTTTTGCCATCAAGTCATTTATGGTGCGGGCAATCTGGTGATCGGACTGCACGACGCCTTTGGCGTCGAAATCCTTGCGAATTTTACGCGGCGACGTCATGCTCGCCGTCCTCGAAAGCGGCCATGACCACGGAGAGCGCGTAGCTGTCGGCATCGGCGCCGGAAAGTCCGAGTTTTTCCGCCGCCCATAGCCCGAGCAGCTTGTTGCGCCGCGCGGTCGCCTTGAACTTCAGTTCCTCGTCGTGCGCGAAGTGCTTTTCGAAGGCTTCTTCGCGCTTGTCGAATGTCGTCATGTGCTTGCCTTGTGCGTTGGGCTTCGCCCGCGCGCGTGGAACACCGCAAATCGCCTGCCGCCTTGCATATCGAGGGTGTCCGGTCAAGGCAATCGCATTCGGCGGCGCACATTGACGTTGCGGTGGGGGCCGCGCGGGTCTATGCCGATTGTACTCCGCGTCACCTTCGGTTAGCTTTCGTGGCGCGGACGGGCCGCCGAATTGAGTCGCGCGCAGTAAATTGCCGGCCCTCGTCGCCGCCGCGGATCTCGACGTCCGAAAATGGAGCCACGGCATTCCCATGGATTTTACAAAACCCCGGTACACTCCGATGAGCCGCCGCCGCCGCATCTATGAAGGCAAGGCGAAGGTCCTTTATGAAGGGCCCGAGCCCGGAACGCTGATCCAGCATTTCAAGGACGATGCGACCGCGTTTAATGCGAAAAAGCATGAGGTGATCGAAGGCAAGGGGGTCCTCAACAACCGGATCTCCGAATACGTCTTCCAGCACCTCAACGATATCGGCGTTCCGACCCACTTCATCCGCCGGCTCAACATGCGCGAGCAGTTGATCCGCGAAGTCGAGATCATTCCGCTCGAAGTCGTGGTGCGCAATATCGCCGCCGGCTCGCTGTCGCAGCGGCTCGGCATCGAAGAGGGCACGCAACTGCCGCGGTCGATCATCGAGTTCTACTATAAGAACGATCAGCTCAACGACCCGATGGTTTCGGAAGAGCACATCACGGCATTCGGCTGGGCGACGCCGCAGGAGATCGACGACATCATGTCGCTCGCGATCCGCGTCAACGATTTTTTGTCCGGGCTTTTCCTTGGCGTCGGCATCCGCCTGGTCGATTTCAAGATGGAAACCGGCCGGCTGTGGGAAAACGATCTGATGCGGATCGTCGTCGCCGACGAGATTTCCCCGGATTCCTGCCGGTTGTGGGACATCAAGTCGAACGAGAAGCTCGACAAGGATCGCTTCCGCCGCGATCTCGGCGGGCTGTTGGAGGCCTATACCGAGGTCGCCAAGCGGCTCGGCATTATGGGCGAGGGCGAGCGGCCGCAGGGCTCCGGGCCGATCCTGGTCAAGGGCTAAGGCCGAGCTTTCGGCGATGTCCCGCGACGTCACCATCGGCCTGGTCGTTCCCTTTGCGACGGACGACGTCCCGTTCGAAGGTCCAATCATGTATCCCGGCGTGCGCTTTCTCCCGCGCGGGGTGGGCGTGCGCGCGCTCACGCCCGAGGGTTACGAGGCGGCCTGGAACGGCATTGTGCCGGCGGCCGAGTATCTGGCGCGGCAGGGCGTCGATGCCATCATGGTGATCGGCACCTCGCTGACCTTCTACCGGGGGCCGGCGGCGCATGCGCAATTGCTCAAGGACCTGCGCGAGCGCACCGGGCTGCCGGTGAGCACCATGAGCCAGGCGCTGATCGATGGCTTGCGCGAGGTCGGCGCCAAGCGCGTCGCCGTCGCCACCGCCTATACCGACGTCGTCAATCGCCGGCTCAAGGAGCTTTTGCAGGCGGCAGGCATCGAAGTGCTGTCGCTCGAATGTTTCAATCTGCTCGAATTCAATGCGCCGCAAAAAATGAGCGAGGCCGAGATTATCTCGCTGAGCGATGCCGCCGTCGCCAAGGCGAATGCCGCCAAGCCGGAGGCCGCCGAAGCCATCCTGATCTCCTGCGGCGGCCTGCGTACGCTCGGCGTCGCCGAGCCGTTGGAGGCAAGCCACGGTATCCCGGTCGTGTCCTCCGCCACGGCGGCATTTTGGGCGGCGATGCGGTTGGTCGGCGACAGCGGCCATCTCGACGGCTACGGCAAGCTGTTCGAGCAATCCCGCCAGCCGGCCGACTAAAGCGCAAAGCTTGGTTGCGGGCTTCGCGATTCCTACCTATTGGAATGGCCATGAAAGCCCGCGTCACCGTCACGCTGAAATCCGGCATCCTCGATCCCCAAGGTAAGGCCATCGAGGGCGCGCTGAAATCGCTCGGCGTCGGCGGCGTCGCCAGCGTGCGCCAGGGCAAGGTGTTCGATATCGAGATCGAGGGCACCGACCGCACCGGAGCGGAAGCCGCGCTCAAGAGCGCGGCGGAGAAACTCCTCGCCAATACCGTGATCGAAAATTACCGCATCGAGGTGACGGGATGAAATCGGCCGTCGTCGTCTTCCCCGGCATCAATCGCGAGCGCGACATGGCGCGCGCGCTCAAGCTTATTTCCGGACGCGAGCCGGCGATGGTGTGGCACGCCGACAGCGAGCTGCCGACCGGCACCGATCTCGTCGTCATTCCCGGCGGCTTTTCCTATGGCGATTATCTGCGCTGCGGCGCCATCGCGGCGCGCGCGCCGATCATGGACGCGGTGCGTGGCTTCGCTGCCAAAGGCGGGCTCGTGCTGGCGGTGTGCAACGGTTTTCAGATCGCCTGCGAGGCCGGGCTCCTGCCCGGCGTGCTGATGCGCAACGCGCAGCTGCGCTTCATCTGCCGCGACGTCTATCTGCGGGTCGAGCGCTCCGATACGCCGTTTACCCGCGGCTACAATGCCGGCCAGGTGATCCGCGTGCCGGTGGCGCACGGTGAGGGCAACTACATCGCCGACGGGCAGACCATTGCGCGGCTGGAAGGCGAGGGCAGGGTGGCCTTTCGCTATGCGTCGCCGGACGGCATGGTGGATCCGAACTGGAACCACAACGGCGCCATGAACGCCATTGCCGGCATCGTCAACGAGCGTGGCAATGTGCTCGGCATGATGCCGCATCCGGAAAACCACGTCGAAGCCGCCATGGGCCGCACCGACGGCCGCGGCCTGTTCGCGGGACTTGTGGATCACTTCAAGCTGGCGGCGTGACTTCACGGCCTCCATATGGGAGAGGCAAGTGAACCGAGCCTCGCCTGTGATTTCCAACGAGCCTGCCATCACCCCCGCGCTGGTCGCCGAACACGGGCTTACGCCCGAGGAATACGATCGGCTGGTCAAGCTGATCGGCCGCGAGCCGAGCTTCACCGAGCTCGGCATTTTCTCGGCGATGTGGAACGAGCACTGCTCGTACAAATCCTCGAAAATCCATCTGCGCACGCTGCCGACCAAGGCGCCTTGGGTGATCCAGGGGCCGGGCGAGAACGCCGGCGTCATCGATATCGGCGACGGGCTCGCGGTGGTGTTCAAGATGGAGAGCCACAACCATCCGAGCTATATCGAGCCCTATCAAGGGGCGGCGACCGGGGTCGGCGGCATTTTGCGCGACGTCTTCACCATGGGGGCGCGGCCGATCGCCTGCCTCAACGCGCTTTCGTTCGGCGATCCGAAAAATCCGCGGACGCGTTCGCTGGTGTCCGGCGTGGTCGCCGGCATCGGCGGCTACGGCAATTCCTTTGGCGTGCCGACGGTCGGCGGCGAAGTGCGCTTCGATCGCCGCTACGACGGCAATATCTCTGGTCAACGCCATGGCGGTCGGCCTCGCCGAGACCGACAAGATTTTCTACTCGGCGGCGTCCGGCGTCGGCATGCCGATCGTCTATCTCGGCTCCAAGACCGGCCGCGACGGCATCCACGGCGCCACCATGGCGTCGGCCGAATTCGGCGCCGATGCCGAAGAAAAGCGCCCGACCGTGCAGGTCGGCGATCCGTTCTCGGAAAAGCTCCTGCTCGAAGCCTGCCTTGAAATCATGGCCAAGGGCTGCGTCATCGCCATCCAGGACATGGGCGCGGCGGGGCTGACATGCTCGGCGGTCGAGATGGGCGCCAAGGGCGATCTCGGCGTCACCCTCGATCTCGATCACGTGCCGTGCCGCGAGACCGGCATGAGCGCCTACGAAATGATGCTCTCCGAAAGCCAGGAGCGCATGCTCATGGTGCTCAAGCCGGAAAAGGAGAAGGAAGCCGAGGCGGTGTTCCGCAAATGGGGCCTCGATTTCGCGATCGTCGGCGAGACCACGCCGACCAAGCGCTTTATCGTCCGCCACGGCGGCGCGGTGATGGCGGACCTGCCGATCAAGGAGCTCGGCGACGAGGCGCCGGTTTACCATCGCCATTTCATCGAGAGCAGGCGGCAGCCGATCATCGATGCGGGCTCGGTCAAGCCGCCGCTGGCTACCGCCGATGCGCTGGAAAAACTGATCGGCACGCCGGACCTCTGCTCGAAGCGCTGGGTGTGGGAGCAGTACGACCACGTCATCCTCGGCAACACCGTGCAGCGGCCGGGCGGCGATGCCGCGGTCGTGCGTATCAATGACGGGCCCAAGGCGCTGGCGCTCACCGCCGACGTGACGCCGCGCTATTGCGAGGCCGATCCGTTCGTCGGCGGCCAGCAGGCGGTCGCCGAAGCCTGGCGCAATCTCACCGCGGTCGGCGCGCAGCCGCTGGCGCTGACCGACAATCTCAATTTCGGCAATCCGGAGCGGCCGGAGATCATGGGCCAGTTCGTCGGCTGCTGTTCGCGGCATCGGCGAAGCCTGCCGCGCGCTCGATTTCCCGGTCGTTTCCGGCAATGTCTCGCTCTACAACGAAACCAATGGACGGGCGATCTTGCCGACGCCGACGATCGGCGGCGTCGGTCTGCTCGACGACTTCACCAAATCGATGACGGTTGCGTTTAAGGCCGAAGGCGAGGCGATCCTGCTGATCGGCGAGACGCGCGGCTGGCTCGGTCACTCGCTCTATCTGCGCGACATTTGCGGCCGCGACGAAGGCGCGCCGCCGCCGGTCGATCTCGCCGCCGAACGCCGCCACGGCGATTTGGTGCGCGATCTGATCCGCGCCGGCTTGGTGACCGCCGTGCACGATATTTCCGACGGCGGGCTTTTGATCGCGCTCGCCGAGATGGCGATGCCGTCCGGCATCGGCGCGGTTTTGGCGGCGCCGTCAGACATTCCACCCCACGCCTTCTGGTTCGGCGAAGATCAGGCCCGCTATGTCGTCACGGCGAAGGACGCCCATAGCGTCATGCAACGGGCCAAGGCGGCCGGCGTGCCGCTGACCCGGCTCGGCGCGACCGGCGGCGCGGTTCTTGCGATCGACGGCGAGCGGCCGCTGCCGGTCGAGGAGATCAAGCGGTGTTTCGAAGCCTGGCTGCCGGCCTATATGGCCGGATCAGACATAGGCCGCGACGTCGGAATTGTACCGGCTATGGCCGGCTAACGCGGGCGAGCGCCTCGTAACAGGTGGGGGACAGGTCCGCGGCCTTGACCGCAAGGCAGTCGAGCACGGCGGGACCGATCGGCGGCAGGCCTGAGCATAATCTTTCCGCGTCGCCCTGGCAGATCGCCGATGATGATGATGCGCCGCCGCGGCAGCATCGCCGTAACACGAGTGGCTGAATCGGCAGGTGCGGCGGCGCCGCCGCGACTGCAGGAGGCGCGGCCGGCGCGGCTGCGGGCGGAGGCCGGGCCGTCAGCTTCGCCGCCGGTGCCGGCTTTGCGGCCTGCGGCTTGCTGGCAGGCCGGCGCTCGCGGGCGCCGATGGCGACCGGGAGCTGCCGGCGCCGAGGCGGCGGGAGCCGGCGGCGGGCGGGCGCTGCGGCGGTCGGCGGTGCAGCAGGCGGCGGCGTGATCGCGCTCACCGCCGTCTGGCACGATCCCGAAAGCTTGCCGAGGTTGCGCTTGAGGCATTCCAGCGCGTCCTTGCCGCCGGGCGTCACGCCCGAGCAGTTCGCCATGAAGTCGGAGCGGCAGGAGGCGCGGATCGCCGCGATCTGGTCCTGCGAAGGCTGCTGCGCGCGTGCGCCGGGCCCGGTGAGCAGCAGGAGCGCCGCGAGCGCTGAAATAGCCTTGGTGGCCGTTGCCGTAAAAGTCATCGTGGCCCCTGTTTACTCACATGCTTTTGCCAGAATGCAGTGACAATCCGGCTATGAATAGTGCAATGTTGCCGTCGTGCAATGTCGGGGCGCGCAAAGGTTTGACGTTCCATGGCAATGGCCGCGAACGATATCGAGCGTTTGATCCGGGCGCAGCATTCCCGGACGCCAAGGTGACGATCCAGGATCTCGCCGGTGACGGCGATCATTACAAGGCGACCGTCATTGCCGAGTCGTTCCGCGGCAAATCCCGCGTCCAGCAGCACCAGATCGTCTATGCGGCGCTGAAAGGCGAAATGGGCGGCAAGCTGCACGCTTTGGCGCTGCAGACCGGCATTCCGGAAGGGTGAAGGTTCGCGACGGTTCCGGTTTTCGGTTATTCCGGCATGACAGCGACCGGATGGGCTTTGCCTGCGTTTTGCGGTACATATATTGCAAGGTAGAGGGCGAGATTCGGCGCTGGAGATAGTGCCCGTGGCGCCAGCGATGACCGCAAAGGGTGATTCCATGTCCATCGAGCAATTCATCGACAATCAGGTCAAGGCCAACGACGTCGTCCTGTTCATGAAGGGCACGCCGCAGTTCCCGATGTGCGGCTTCTCCGGCCAACTCGTGCAAATCCTCGACTATCTGGGGGTCGCCTATACCGGATTGAACGTGCTCGAGAACGACGATCTGCGCGGCGGCATCAAGTCGTACTCGAACTGGCCGACCATTCCGCAACTCTACGTCAAAGGCGAATTCGTCGGCGGCTGCGACATCGTGCGCGAAATGTTCCAGGCCGGCGAATTGCAGTCTTTGTTGAAGGACAAAGGCGTCGCCGTGAAGGAAAGCGCGCAAGCCTCCTAGAGCATGATCCGATCAAGTTTTGGATCATGATCTAGGTTTTACGTTGGAGCAGGATCTCGGAAAACCGGTTTCCACTTTTCCGGATCATGCTAGTCATTCCGGGGCCGAGCGGCAGCGAGGAGCCGGAATCATAACCACGGTCACTGCAGAACGCGTACGTCGGCGGTGAGCAATTCCGGGATCGCCGTCTCACTGCGCTCGGAAATGGATCAGCGCGAGTAATATTCGACCACGAGGTGCGGTTCCATCTGCACCGGGTAAGGCACATCGGTCATTGCCGGCACGCGCGTGAGCTTTGCCGTCTGCTTCGAATGATCGACATCGATGTAGTCGGGCACGTCGCGTTCGCCGAGCGCATTGGCTTCGAGCACCAAAGCGAGCTGCTTCGACTTTTCCTTGACCTCGATCTCGTCGCCGATCTTCACGCGGTAGCTCGCCACGGTGACGCGCTTGCCGTTCACCTTGATATGGCCATGGCTGATGAACTGCCGCGCGGCAAAAACCGTGGGCACGAATTTGGCGCGATAGATCATGGTGTCGAGCCGGCGCTCGAGGAGCGCAATCATGTGGGCGCCGGTGTCGCCCTTGAGACGGCGCGCCTCGTCATAGATGCCGTGGAAGTGCCGCTCCGACATATTGGCGTAGTAGCCCTTGAGCTTTTGCTTGGCGCGCAGTTGCACGCCGTAGTCGGACAGCTTGCCCTTGCGGCGCTGGCCGTGCTGGCCGGGTCCGTATTCGCGCTTGTTGATCGGTGATTTCGGCCGGCCCCAGATGTTCTGGCCCATCCGCCGGTCGATCTTATACTTCGCCTCGTGGCGCTTGGTCATTCGCGTCCTCGTGTTGTTTGGGCATGATCTAGTCCGAAAACCGGAAAGCCACTTTTCGGGATCATGCCTTGCTGAGGATCGCGCCCTCCTCCTGTCCCGGCCTATAACCGGAACCGACAGGTTCGAAGCCGAAGCGCCGGCTTTAAACCGCGGGTCGCGAAACACCGCGCGGGCCGTTAAGGCCCGCGAAGTGCGCGGTTTCTAGGGGGAAAGCCGCCTGCTGTCAAACCTGAGGCGGCAGCGGTTCGGCCCCTAGCCGGTGGCGAGGTGCTTCTTCCGCATGGTTCGCAGCGCCGTGATGGCGAGCAGCGCGGTCACGGCATCGAGCACCGCGACCACCACGAAGACCGCGGTCCAGCTTCCGGTTTGCTGTTTTAAGAACGCCGCCGCGGGTCCGGCCAGGATCGAGCCGACGCCCTGGGCGATATAGAGGAAGCCGTAGTTGGTTGCCGCGTATTTGGGGCCGAACGTGTCGGTGAGCGTCGAGGGAAACAGCGAAAAGATCTCGCCCCAGCCGAAAAAGACCAAGCCGCTTAAGACCACAAACAAGGCCGGTTGGTTGATATAGGCGAACAAGACGACAATAGCGGCGCATTCGAGCGAGAACGCCAGCGCCATCGTGCCTTCGCGGCCGATGTGGTCCGAGACCCAGCCGAAGAACGGCCGCGTCAGTCCGTTGGTGACACGCGACAATGTCAACGACAGCGGCAAGGCTGCCATGCCCAGCACAAGCATGTTGGCGACGCCAAAGTCCTTGGCGAAGGGTCCGACGTTGAAGACGACCATCAAGCCCGAAGTCGACATCATGCTCATCATCAGGAACAGCAGATAGAAGACCGGGCTTTTCAACATCTCGCGCGGTGAATAGCTGCGGTGCGCCTGTTGCACGGCGACTGCCGCACCCGCGCCGGTGTTCGGCGCCTGATAATCCTCCGGCGGCGTGCGCAGCCCTTGTGCGGCAAGGATACCGATGATGCCTTGGATCACGCCCCACACCACAAATGTCTGCGCATAACCGTAACTTTTGATCATGCTGTCGATCGGGAAGCTGGTGAAAAACGCGCCGAAGCCATATCCCGCGGCGGCAAGTCCGGTGGCGAGTCCGCGCCGGTCCGGGAACCAGCGCACCATCAGCCCGATAATGCCGACATAGATGATGCCGGTGCCGAATCCCCCGAGCACGCCGTAAGTGAAGTACAGCGCCCAAAGGCTGTTGGCATAGGCAGACAGGACCCAGCTTCCGCCGGAAAGGAGCGCTCCAAGCGAAATCAGCGCACGCGGCCCGAAACGATCCACCAGATAGGCCTGGAATGGGGAGAACCAGGTTTGCAAGATGACCAAGAGCGAGATGGTCCACTGCAGTTCGGCAAGCGTGGTGCCGAGTTTTTGATTGAGCGGGCTAGTGAACAGCGTCCAGACATATTGCGGGCTGGAGATTGCCATCATGGCGATCACGCCGAGGATGAGCTGATTCCAGCGGTTCGGCGTCGAAGCCGCGCGGTCGGTGGGAATGGCGATTGTCATGGTTCAGCCTTTCGATCTGGGCCCCCGACATCAGCCACTAGCCCGCAGCGTCGCAAAACTGCGCGCCGAGTAAAGCCGATATTCAATGCAAGAGATGATCTGAAATTGGGCAACTCAGCGCGTCGGCGAGGGCGCCAACGCGGCGTGATCGAAGCCGAAACGAGCGATAACGGCGTGCGGCGCGCGGCCGGAAGTGAAGATGGCGCGTGTCGTGCCACGCTCGGCCGCAGCCGCGCCGGGGCCGAGCAGATCGACGACCCGGCGTGCGATCGCCGGCGCCGGATCGATAAAATTCACCGGCCACGCCGCAAGTTTCCGCAAGCGCTCGATCAGCAGTGGATAGTGCGTGCAGGCGAGCACGATGGTGTCGGTGCGCTTGCCGTCATCGACGAAGGCTGGCGCGATTTCGTTCTCGCAACGCAGCGTCGCCGACCGGCACGCCGGCAAGGTCGTCTTCGGCATAGCCCGCCAGTTTCTTCGAGCCCACCAGCGTGACTTGGCAATCGCCCGCGTAGTCGCGAATGAGCGCACGGGTATATTCGCGCTGCACCGTCGCCTCGGTGCCAAGGACGGAGACGCGCCGTGTTACCGAGGCGGCACAGGCCGGCTTGATCGCCGGCACCGTGCCGACGAACGGCACCGCGAATTTTCTGCGCAATTCCGCGAGCACGATGGTGGAAGCGGTATTGCAGGCGATGACGATCAGATCGGGCCGGTGCGCCGCGATGAGCTCGTCCATCAGCCCGACGACGCGCGCGATCAGCGCCGGCTCCGCCATGGCGCCATACGGAAACGCCGCATCGTCGGCGACATAGAGGAAATCGGCATCCGGCCGCGCGACCGCGACCTCACGATAGACGGTGAGGCCGCCGAGGCCGGAATCGAATATCAGGATGGTTTTTCGTTCCACCATCGCGCCAACTTACCTCACGCGCGATGTTTTCGCTTTAGGCCGTCAGGCTTTCCACCAGCCGGGGGCCTTCTTTCGGATTGGCGCTCTGCTGCTCTGCCGCAATCGGCTGGTCCGGCGCCGGCGCCACCAAGCCGCTCACGGCGGTGAAGGTCAGGATCAGGATAACCGCCAGATTGCCGTCATGAAAGTTGGCGAAGGCGACGGCGCCCATCAAATAGGCCCAAAACGGGAAGGCGATCGTGGAAACGATGGCGTTGGTGATCCAGGCGTCGCCGTTCTCGCGCACATACCAGCAGAACACCGGCGTCATAATCAGTCCGACCAGCAAGGCGCCAATCGCGATGGTGGTGACTGAAAGCCCGGCCATGGTGGCCGTGCCGTTGCCGGCTGCCACCGCCTGCGCCAGAATGGCATTGACCAGCATCGAGCCGCCGATGATCTCGGCCGGAATATATTTCACCGTTCGCGTCAGATAATCGTCGCCGGGTTCGGCGGTTGCCGCCGGCTGCGCGCGCGTTTGGAACATGCCGCCGAAGTCGGAGGCTTGCGCCGGCGCGGCTTCCGGCAATTTCGGCTTGCGTACCAAACGGCCCATAATCTTCTCCTCCGTCGGTTGTGCGAACCTACGTCAGACGGCCGAGTCGGGCAAGGAGAGGAAACCCCTGAAATTTCAGTGGAATGCGGAATATGGTTAACGGCGCTCAGGGCCGGCCGAAGACGCGGGCGAAAATGGCGTCGACCTGGGCCATGTGGAAATCGAGATCGAAATTGGCGGCCAGTTCCGCTTCGCTCAAATGCTTGCGTACGTCCGGGTCGGCCTTGAGCAGCTCCAGAAAATCGCCGCCGCCGGCCCACACTTTCATGGCGTTGCGCTGCACCAGCCGATAGGCGTCTTCGCGCGCCACGCCCTTTTGCGTAAGCGCCAGCAGAACGCGTTGCGAGTGCACCAGGCCGCCGAGCCGGTCGAGGTTCTTTCGCATCGTGTCGGGATAGACGATGAGCTTGTCGATAATCCCGGCGAGGCGGTTGAGCGCGAAATCCAGCGTCACGGTCGCGTCCGGGCCGATCATGCGCTCGACCGAGGAATGCGAAATGTCGCGCTCGTGCCACAGCGCGACATTCTCCAGCGCCGGGATCACATAGGCGCGCGCCATCCGCGCCAGCCCGACAAGGTTTTCCGAGAGCACCGGATTGCGCTTGTGCGGCATCGCCGAAGAGCCTTTTTGCCCTTCCGAGAAAAATTCCTCCGCCTCCAAAACTTCGGTGCGCTGCAAGTGGCGGATTTCGGTCGCCAGCCGCTCGATCGAGGCGGCGACCACGCCGAGCGTTGCGAAATACATGGCATGGCGGTCGCGCGGAATGATTTGCGTCGAGATCGGTTCGACGGCGAGCCCCATTTTCTCCGCCACATAGGCTTCGACGCGCGGATCGACCTGGGCAAAGGTGCCGACCGCGCCGGAGATGGCGCAGGTCGCGACCTCCTTGCGCGCCAATTCGAGGCGCGCCCGGGCGCGAGAGAACTCGGCGAAGCCGACGGCGAGCTTGAGCCCGAAGGTGGTCGGCTCGGCATGGATGCCGTGCGAGCGGCCGATGGTCGGGGTGAATTTATATTCGCGGGCGCGCCGCTCCAGCGCCGCCAACAGCGCATCGACGTCGGCGATGAGAATATCGGCGGCGCGAACGAGCTGCACGTTCAGGCAGGTGTCGAGCACGTCCGACGATGTCATGCCGAGATGCACGAAACGCGCATCGGGGCCGACGATTTCGGCGAGATGGGTGAGAAAAGCGACGACGTCATGCTTGACCTCGCGCTCGATCTCGTCGATGCGCGCGGTGTCGAAGGCCGCCGCGTTGCCCTTTTCCCAGATGGTCTTTGCCGCCGACTTCGGGATCATGCCGAGTTCGGCCATAGCGCTCGCGGCATGCGCCTCGATCTCGAACCAGATGCGAAATCGCGTCTCCGGCGTCCAGATCGCCGCCATCTGCGGACGGGTGTAGCGAGGGATCATGTGTTTTCTTGCTTAGCGACGGCGTTTAGCAGCTTTGCGTATCGGCGTATCGCTCAGTTTAACAGGGCGTGCCGAAAGCATAATGCCGAGTGCCCGGTTGATTCTCATCACAGTACCGAACTCGGGATTTCCTTTTTCTCCTAGCGCCTTATAGAGACTTTCCCGGCTTAGCCCAGTCTCTTCCGCTATGTGTGCCATCCCGCGGGCGCGGGCGACGATATTGTAGGCATCTCGGATGAATTCGGGATCGCCTGTCTCATAGGCCGCCGTGATGTATTCGGCTTGCGCTTCCCGTGAGCGGAGGTAATCCGCTACATCGAATGGCGTGGTTTTCATCCGTCCAGCTTCTCCAATAGTTGCCGCGCTTTCGCGATGTCACGTTGCTGGGATTTCTTATCTCCCCCGCACAGCAGCAATACGATCGACGTCCCGCGATGGGTAAAGTAGACGCGATAGCCGGGTCCATAGTCGATCCGCATTTCTCCCAAACCGCCGGCGAGAGATCTCGTATCCCCCGGATTGCCATGCTCCAATCGCCGAATACGTGAGCCAATTCGCGCTTTTGCTCGTTCGTCGCGGAGCTGATGCAGCCAATGCGCAAATTCGCTGCTTTGGCGTACGTCTATTGCCAGCACGGCACCATCTGACGGTCAATGTAGCCTATGGGCTACAATAAATCAAGTATCGAACTCTGATCAGCGCCCGACGAAAACTCACGCCGCAAATCGCGCGCGGTCGTGCGGCTTGCGATAATCGACCGGCGTGCCCTTGGGGATGATGCCGGTCGGATTGACGCGCGCAATCGAATAATAGCCGATCACGTAATAGCGCGGCTTGACGGTCTCGGCGACGCCCGGCACCGCATAAAGCTCGCGCATGTAGTTGAGTAAATTCGGAAAGTCGGCGATGCGGTTTCTGTTGCACTTGAACAGCGAAAAATAGGCGACGTCGAAACGCACCAGAGTGGGGAACAGCCGCCAATCCGCCTCGGTGATGCGGTTGCCGACCAGATAGCGCTGGCGGCCGAGCCGCGCCTCGATCTCGTCGAGGGTGGCGAACAGCGCGTCGTAAGCCTCCTCATAGGCGGCCTGCGACTTGGCGAAGCCGCAGCGGTAAACGCCGTTATTCACGTTGGCATAGACCTGCGCATTGATCCGATCGATCTCTTCGCGCAGCGGCTTTGGATAAAAATCCGTCGCATCGGCGCCGATGCCGGCGAACTCCGAATTGAGCATGCGGATGATCTCGGAGGATTCGTTATTGACGATCCGCTTGGTCTTCTTGTCCCACAGCGTCGGCACCGTCACTTTGCCGGTATAATGCGGATTGCTGGCGGCATAGGCCTCATGCAGATAATGGAAGCCGTTGACGCGGTCGGGCGGGCAGTCCGGGAAAGCGGGACTGTCCTCGAACGTCCAGCCTTGCGTCCGCAAGCCCGGCACGGCGATCGACACGCTGATCGCGCCAGTGAGTTTCTTGAGCGCCAGGTAGATTTGCGTGCGGTGCGCCCAGGGGCAGGTATAGGCGACGTAGAGATGATAGCGCCCGGCTTCGGCGGGAAAGCCCGACGAGCCATCTGCGGTGATGCGGTCGCGAAACACGCTGTCGACGCGCTGGAAATTGCCGGTCTTGCCGGTTTCCGCCGGCAACTCCTCGTCGCGCCATTGGCCGTCGACCAGTATTCCCATTATGCAGCCTCCCCGCGGACCAGCGCCGCCGCCTGGCGGATCGCTGCGATATTGGCGCGATAGCTCTCCGGCGTCTTGTCTTTGAACACCGCCGAGCCGGCGACGAAGGCGTTGGCGCCGGCGCGCGCGGCAAGCGGCGCGACCTCCGGCGTAATGCCGCCGTCGATCTCGATGTCGATCGGGCGCGCGCCGGCCATGGCGCGCAGATTGCGAACCTTGTTGACGGCGTCGGGTATGAATTTCTGGCCGCCGAAGCCCGGATTAACCGACATCACCAGAATGAGGTCGACCAGATCGATGACGTGCTCGACGCTGCTTTCCGCCGTGCCGGGATTCATGGTGACGCCGGCCTTCTTGCCGAGCGCGCGGATCGCCTGCAGCGAGCGGTGGATGTGGGGACCCGCTTCGACATGGACGGTGATGTGATCGGAGCCGGCCTTGGCGAAGGCTTCGAGATAAGGATCGCAGGGCGCGATCATCAGATGCACGTCGAGCGGCTTTTTGGTGTACGGCCGGATCGCTTTGACGATATCCGGCCCGAACGAGATGTTGGGCACGAAATGACCGTCCATGACGTCGACATGGATCCAGTCGGCGCCGGCGGCATCGACCGCGCGCACCTCCTCGCCCAATTTCGCGAAATCGGCGGCGAGGATCGACGGGGCGATGATGAGCGGCCGGGACACTGGACTCTCCAGGATTACGGGTTCGCCTAACACGCCATCTGCCGCGGAGCAACGCGCCAAAACCGGCCAAATCGTGCGCCGGTTCGCACTTGTCCGGCAAGCTCGGGCTCGCCACATTCGCACTTCTTACGGAACGGAGGTTTTGTGGCGCGCACCGATGTCATCGTGCTGGGAGCCGGCATCGTCGGCGCCTCGGTCGCACTGCATCTGGTCAAGCGCGGCCGCTCGGTGGCGCTGGTCGACCGCGGCGGCGCGGGCGAGGCGACCTCTTATGGCAATGCCGGCATTATCGAGGGCAACACCATCTTTCCGGCGGCATTCCCGTCGGATTGGGCGACGCTTCTTGCCATCGCGCTCAAACGCTCGCCACTCGCCAATTATCATCTCGCGTTCCTGCCAAAGATCGCGCCCTGGCTGTTGGCCTTCCGCGCCGCGTCGCAGCCGGCGCGATTGGCCGAGACCGCGCAAGCGATGCGTCCGTTGTTCGCCCGCGCGGTCGCCGAGCATGAGGCGCTGAGCCTTGAGTCCGGTGCGGCCAAATATCTGCGCCGCACCGGCTGGCTGAAACTGTATCGCACCGAGAAGGGGTTTACCGGCGTGGCGCGCGAACTCGATCTTGCCGCCAAACTCGGCATCGCCAATATCCCGCTCGATCCCGAGGCGGCACGCGCGCTCGAACCCTCGCTTAAGCCGGTATTCCGTCACGCGGTGCACTGGACCGGTGCGGTGAGCCTGAGCAATCCGCTCGCCGTGACGCGCGCTTATGCGGCGCGCTTTGCCGCGCTCGGCGGGTTGTCGTTTATCGGGGACGCGCGAACGCTGCATCGCGTGCATCCGCATTGGCGCGTCGAGACGGCGTCCGGCCCGCTCGATGCGGACGAGATCGTCATCGCGCTCGGCCCGTGGCTGCCGGATGTGCTCGAGCCGCTCGGCATAAAACTGCCGCTCGCGGTCAAGCGCGGCTATCACCGCCATTTCCGTGCGCAAGGCAATGCCGCGCTGGCGCGGCCGGTGCTCGACGCCGAGAACGGCTATGTGCTGACGCCGATGGAGCAGGGCATCCGCTTGACCACCGGCGTCGAGTTCGCCGCCCGCGACGCGCCGCCAACTCCGGTGCAGTTCAAGCGCCTGCTGCCGGCGGCACAAGAGCTGTTCCCACTCGGCGATCCGGTCGAGGCGCAGCCATTTGGTGGAAAAACTTGGCTCGGTGCGCGTCCGTGCTTTGCCGATTCCCGGCCCGTCATCGGACGCGCGCCGGGACAAGCCGGGTTATGGCTCGCCTGCGGCCATTCGCATTGGGGGCTGACGCTCGGTCCGGCGACCGGCCGGCTGCTCGCCGAAATGATGACCGGCGCGGCGCCGTTCTGCGATCCGCAGCCTTATGCGGCGGAACGGTTCACCAAGTAGCCGTCATTCCGGGGCGCGCGAAGCGCGAGCCCGGAATCCATAGTCACAAAAAATGCAGGAATAACTCTGTCGCCAACGCCGTTCGGCATGGACAGTGAATATGGATTCCGGGCTCGGCTCTTTGAGCCGCCCCGGAATGACAACTATTCGCTGATCGTCTTGATGACGCTGTTCTCGGGCCGCGTGTTGTTGCTCGACGAGAATTTGTCGTTGGCCTTCACCAGGTCGTCATATTTCGGGATCGTCGTCACCGCGAATTTCGGCACCAGGCCCACGACTTTGTAGCCGGCGAGGTGAAGCTGGTGCAGAACTTCCGGCATGGCTTCCGCCGTTGCGTGCTGGAAGTCGTGCATCAGCAAAATGCCCTTGCCGTTCTTGGCGAGCTTGGTCATCACCGATTTGACCACTTCATCCGGCTTGCGGATCTTGAAGTCGAAGGTGTCGATGTCGGTCGAGAAGGTGGCGATATTGCGTGTGCCGAGATAAGCGATCAGGTCGGGCGGCATTTGCAGATCGGGGAAGCGGAAGAACGGCGCGACCGGGCCGCCGGCGGCCGCCATATGCACGGCGCTGACGCCCATTTCGATCTCTTGCTTGGCCTGCTCGATATCCTTGGCGTACGGATTTTTCGCCAAATCCTTATGCGACCAGGTATGGCTGCCGACCGTCATGCCGGCATCCACCAGCGCCTTGGTCAATTGCGGGGCCCAGGTGGCGTGCTCGCCGATCTCGAAGAACGTCGCGCGCACGCAATTATCCTGCAGCGCCTTGAGCACCATCGGCGTATTTTCCGGCCACGGGCCGTCATCGAAGGTGAGCACCACTTCCTTCTCGTGCAGGAAGTCATATTGCTTGAAATGCTCCGTGCCGAACGCCGGGCCGCCCGTGGTGTCGATCTGGACGATGCGCGACATGCCGAGCGCGTCGGGATTGTTGCACTGAGGAAGGGTGGTGGGCCAAGGCGAAGTGCTGGAGGCGCTGGGCGCGCCGCTTGCGCTCACGGCGGCAGGCGCCGGCGCAGCCGGGGCGGCCGCTGCGGAATTCTGGGCAACGACGAGCGTGGCAGGAGGAGCGGTCGGCTGCGTCGAAGTGGTGGTTTCCGACACTTTGATGACGGGCGACTGGGCGGGAGAGGTCTGAGCAATCGGCGTCTGACTGGCTTGCGCTCCGGTCGCGACCGTCGCACTCGTTGCCTGCGCGGGCGAGAAAATGTGCTCGGCGAGGGCGACCAGCGAGCCTGTTCCGGATGATTTTTGTGCGGCGACAACGCCGAACGCCGCGAGACCCAGTGTGAGCAACGCCGCAAAGACAACACCGACGACGCGCATCGAAACCTCCGCCACAAATCTACACGACCAGCCCGTCACGAAGTGAAGGCGCAATCCTGCGACGAGTCAATAAAAACCAGGGTTCGGCCGGTGGAGAATGTCATTCGTGGTTTCCGCCGCAAGGTTAAAAATTCACAAGCCTGCTGAAGGTGTTGAGCTAACGGCCGAATTGATCCTGCCAGCTCGGCATCGCGCCGGCCAAGGGCAGGGCCGTGGCCGCAAAAACCCCCCGCGCAATGGCGCGGGCCGCGACATTGGCGGCAAGGGCGCCGAGCGCGGTCAGGCCAAGCGTCGGGTCGGCAAGCGGCCGGCGTCCGGTCGAGGCCGCGAACACGACGTCGCCGTCAAGCGGGCTATGGACCGGATAGATCGCGCGCGACAGGCCGGATTGCGCCATCACGGCGAGACGCTTGGCCTGCGCCTTGGTCAATATCGCGTCGGTGGCGACGACGACGAGCGTCGTGTTCTCGCGCGCGCCGCCCTTGGTGCGCGGCTCGAGCGCTTGCGGCGGGAACGGGTGCGGTAGCCCGCGGCCGCCGTATTCGCCGTTTTGTTCGAATGGCGCCGCCCAGAACCATGGACCGCTGCCGATCGTCACGCTGCCCGCGGCGTTCACCGCCGCGAGCGCGCCGACGGTGAAACCTTCCGGGCTTTGCGCCGATGCCGAGCCGATGCCGCCTTTGCAATTCACCGTGGTCGCGCCGGTGCCGGCGCCGACACTGCCCAGCGCAAAGTCCACACCGGCACTGGCTGCCGCCGCATAGCCGAATTCGCGATAGGGCGGATAGCGGCCCCAATCCTTGTTCCCGCCGCTGAGCAGGTCGAACAGGATGGCTGCGGGAACGATCGGAACGCGCGCGGTGCGCACCGCAAAGCCGCGGCCCTGTTCGCGCAGCCAGGCCTGCACGCCGGACGCCGCATCGAGGCCGAAGGCCGAGCCGCCGGACAAAGCGATGGCGTCGATGCCCTCTACAGTTTGCGCCGGATCGAGCAGCGCGGTTTCCCGCGTGCCCGGCCCGCCGCCGCGCAGGTCGATCGAGGCGACCGCCGGCGCCTCGAAAATGACCGCGGTCGAGCCGGAGCCAAGACGGGCGTCCTCGGCATGGCCGACTTTAAGTCCCGGAACGTCGGTGATCAGGTTGCGCATCAACTCCTCGTCATTCCGGGGCGCGCCGAAGGCGCGAGCCCGGAATCCATAATCACAGGTTCTCGCAGAATTAGCACTGAAACTTGCCTAGGCGGCAGGGGGTATGGATTCCGGGCTCGGCCCCAAGGGCCGCCCCGAAATGACGCGGCCGCCTTGCAATCGCCGCTTCGGTCGGTGCATTTGATCCGCCATGAATGTCACGATCATTGCCGCGCTCGTCGCCGGGATGCTGAGCTTTCTGTCGCCCTGCGTATTGCCGCTGGTGCCGCCTTATCTCGTCTACCTCACCGGCACCTCGCTCGAGCGCTTCGCCGATGCGGAAGCCGAGCCGCGGGCGCGGCGCGACACCATCGCCGCGGCAATTTTGTTCGTGCTCGGCTTTTCCACCGTGTTCATCGCGCTCGGCGCCAGCGCCAGCGCCATCGGCGGGCTGTTGCGGGTCTATTCAGGACCGCTCGCGATGCTTGCCGGCATCGGCATCATCGTCATGGGCCTGCACTTTCTCGGACTGACGCCGATCGCCTGGCTGATGCGCGAGAAGCGTCTCGCCATGGCAAAGCCGGTCGGCTTGTGGGGCGCCTATCTGATGGGCTTTGCCTTTGCGCTGGGCTGGACGCCGTGCATCGGCCCGATCCTTGCCGCCATCCTTGCTGTGGCCGCCTCGCAAGCCACGCTCGCCAAGGGCGCCGGCCTGCTTGCCGTCTATTCGCTCGGCCTTGGCGTGCCGTTTTTGGTCGCGGCGCTGGCGGTCGAGCCATTCGCGGCCTTTCTCGCGCGCTTCCGCGCTCATCTCGGTCTGGTCGAGAAGGCGATGGGCGGCCTCCTTGTGCTGACCGGCATCGCCTTTCTCACGGGCACGCTCGGCGAGGCGAGCTTCTGGCTGTTGCAGACTTTTCCGGCGCTCGGGAAGATCGGCTGAGCGGGGCGCGGACTGCATAAACACGCAGCTCCCCTAGGGGCTCCGAACCGCCACCGGTTTGATCACCAGCTTCGGCGGGGTTGTCTTGGTGAAAATCTTCACGGCGTCATCGTCTTTGAGCACCGTGGTGTCGAGAACGCAGTCGTCGAGTAAGGCCTCGTTCTGTAACGCCAGCGGCCTTGCACACTTGTTCGGCGTGCGCCTTGTCAGCGGTTGAGAGATCGTCAGCAGTCAGCGGCTTGGCGGGAGCGCCGACTTTGGAGCGGGAGGCAACTCGACGAAGAGCGACTTCGCCGGGTCCACGCGCCAACTGTCGGCATATTTGCCGTAGAGATCCTTTACGTCCACCGGTACTTTCAGGACGACACCGTTGGCAGTGGAAATCTCATCCGCTTTGTCACTGGGGTTGCCGAGGAGGCCGCGGACCGCTTTGTCTGGAGAGCGGCCCAGACCCACGGTAACGTTTATCCACAATGGCTCGCTGCCATTTTTCACGAGGTCGGCGATAACACGGTTGCCATTGTTGTCGCTGATGCTGTACTCCACGCCACGGCGCGTAACCTGAACACCGTTAGGCAGCGAAGCGGTCTTGCCATCGGCCAGGTTGTTTGTTGCGCCATCAATGACCAGCCGCGCCGGTTGCAGGTAAACGGCGACGCGCGGTCTTGCCCATCATGACTGCGACCGCCGTGTTGGTGGCTGTGCCCGGATATCCCGGAGGCCCCGGGGTCTGGCGGGTATGGACCAGGAAGTCCGGACCGGCTTCCACGAGAACAAAGTCGCCATAGGCCTGAAAGTCATACTCCGTCACTCTCGTTGAACGGATGGACGTGCGTATCGCCAAGGCTGATTGCGCTCGTGCAGGGTGCTGAAGTCGGGTTGCCGACGTTTGTTTCAGTGAATACCAGCGAGGGGAGATTCGACTTGGCCGGGTTCGATGTGGTCGCAACCAGAGTCGAGGTTGTTTGAACTCGCCGGTAAAGCTTTCAGAGGCGCAGACAGGTCCAAGGCGTTGTGCCACTGGCAACGCTCGTGCGCACTTCAAGCGTTGTATTAGGGTTGAATTGAGCGACGCCATTTCCGCCATCGCCAAAGATGTTGAATTCTACTCCAGTCCAATTTTTAGCGAGATTCTGGAAATTTGTTGGCACCCGGAGCAGAGCTAGGCGGGCTGCCTGAGATCGCAAAGGTCACGTTGTCCACGGTGTTGGCAGCGTCCGCGGGAAATGCGTTGAGTGTGGTTTCTTTGAGCGAAGAAACAGATACAGTTCCAACACTTGGGGTCGTAACCCCGCCAATTGCGCAATCTGTGAATTTGTCACCTGCCGTATCTTGCAATGTAAACGGGCACCATCCGTCGGTATACACATTAGCGCCGTCACATGATGCGCTTATGGGCGTTTGACACGTGTCGCCTACCTTGCCCCATTGCAGCAGCCAGTACTGGGTGTAAATCTCGCCACTGCCATCGGTGGTATAGATAAATTGCTCCCATTCCTGGCACCGAGCTATAGTTGTGATACCCGTGCCCGGGGAGCCGTTGCACGGAGAGTTAGATAACGAGGGCGGCGAAATAGGAGCTATGTTTAGTTGCAGTTCATAGGACTCCGAAGTGTTGGAGCCCGTGGCGGGAACATTGGTCTCGCCGGTGGTCGTAACTGTGTCGAATGAACCTTCCGCCTCTGAGATAGGGTTTGTTGTAGTAGCTGAAAAATCAGTTCCGCCATTGCCTCCAACTTGGGCCGTGCGTACACCCTTCGAGACCCTGGGCAGGCTAGCTTTGTGCGGCTTGCAATTCGCAAGGCACCTCATGCCACTGCGTGTCGGGATAGTTTGCTTTATAGCAGGCGGCCTTTGGCCGCGGCGTGTGGATCATCTTCTGGCGCCATGTTTCAAACTCCTCCGCGGTTGGCTTGTGTGGCTGTCCCGCGCCGGTTTCTGGCTTGCCGGCTTCCTCGCTCTCCGCTGCCTTGATCGCGCCGGTCAAACCAAAGCTCAGCATCAGCAGTGCGAGGATCGTGCACGACTTCAGCCCGGCCCTCGTCGCCCGGCCCGACGACAGAAATGTGAAAGCAAATGCGCTTGGTGCAAGACGCATCGTAGCCTCCCTAATTTAACGGTAGCCTCCCTAATTTACCTGTGACACAACCATAGCATGCAACCTAGAAAATCCTCAACCTATAAAATCGCTTGCAATAACGACCCCCTGACGGGCGGTTTTCACGTCGAATAACAGGAGCTGACTCACTTTTGATGAAGTTGCGGCGCCGATGATTTCGGATAGGAATCAGCGCCATGCATTTAACACCTTCGGGCGCAATGCCTTGAAGGCGGTATCGCAAGAGCAAACACGCTCGCAGCAGAAAGCTTTTTCAGCGCGTCATGAATGATACATAACTGCTGCGCCGGTTCACTAGTCGGCCCCACTCTAGTTCGTCGGCGCGCCGGGCAGTTCGACATAAGTGATTTTGCCGTCGGGCTGCTTCACCCAGCGATAGACGACATAGTCGAGCCGGGTGATATCGCCCTTCTTGTCGTAGGAGATGTTGCCGATCACGGTCTTGAAAGTCATGCCGGAATGCATCTTGTCGGCGACTTTCTTCGGATCGAGCGAATTGGCCGCGGTCGCCGCCTGCGCGATGATCTGCACCGCGGCGTAGCTGTAGAGCGTATAGGCCTCCGGTTCGAAATTCTTGGCGCGGAATTCCGCCACCACGGCCTTGGCCTCCGGCCGGTTGCGCGGATCGGGGCCGTAGGTCATCAGCGAGCCGACGACGCCCGGGCCGCCGACAGAAGCGAACTCGTCGGAGGTGATGCCGTCGCCGCCCATCAGCGGCGCGGTGACGCCTTGGTCGCGCATCTGCCGCACGATCAGGCCGGCTTCGGTGTAAAGGCCGCCGAAATAAACCAAGTCGGCGCGCGATTGCTTGATCTTGGACACCAGCGCCGAATAATCCTTCTCGCCGGTATTGATGCCCTCGTAGAGCACGAAGTTCATGCCGCCGGCCTTGATCGTCTTTAGCGTCTCGTCGGCGAGACCCTTGCCGTAAGTGGTCTTGTCGTTGACGAAGGCGATGCGCTTGCCTTTGAAATGCTTGAGGATGTATTCGCCGGCGACCTTGCCCTGCTGGTCGTCGCGGCCGCAGACGCGGAAAATGTTCCACATGCCGCGCTCGGTGACCGTCGGATTGGTCGAGGCCGGCGTGATCTCCAGAATGCCGTTCTCCTGATAGACCTCCGAGGACGGGATGGTGACGCCGGAATTGTAATTGCCGATCACGAACTTCACGCCGTCGGCGGCAAAATCGTTGGCGACCGATACGCCTTGCTTGGGATCGGAAACGTCGTCGCCATATTCCACCGTGATTTTCTGGCCGAGAATGCCGCCGGTCTTGTTGAGATCGGCGGCGGCCTGGTCGACGCCGTTCTTCATTTGCGCGCCGGTGGCGGCATTCGGGCCGGTGATCGGGCCGGCGACCCCGATCTTGACCTGGGCGGCGGCGCCTCCCGCCGTCATGGCCGGCAACCGCAATGGCAAAGCCCAGACCAAGACCCAGCGTGGTGATCTTTTTCATCGCTCGTTCTCCTTCGGATGGAGCCGGCTCTCGTACCGTGACGGCAACATTACGTCAGCGCGGCTTGCGGCGCCAGCGCAGCGGGCCGGCCGGCTCGATGATCCAATGATAATGCTCGACCATCTGGGCGGCGCGGGCGATGCGGAAGCCGAGAAATCCGAACGCCATGCAGAACGCGCTGTCGACCAGATAATAATGCAGCGACAACAGCGTGCCGCCGAACAGGCTGAAATGAATGAAGCGGACGGCCAGGCCTAAGATCAGCGAATAGGCCACCACCTGCCACCACGGCCGCCAGGTCGCGGCGACGGCCCGGCCGGCGAGCGTCGCCGCGCCGCCGCCAAGGATGACGGTGACCAGCAGGAACACGCCGAACGAGCCTTCCTCGAAGAAGAAGGCTGCCGAGTGACGATGCCGCGTCGTCCATGACTGCAGTCTTCCGGATTGCTAGCGCCCGCCTTCGAGATAGGCGGATTTGATTTCCGGCCGTCCAACAGCTCGCGTCCGGAGCCCGACAGCGTGATCAGCCCATTGACCATGACGTAGCCGCGGTGCGCCAGGCGGAGCGCATGAAATGCGTTCTGCTCGACCAGGAATACGGTCAAGCCCTCGTCGCGGTTGAGCGCCCTGATGGCCTCGAATATTTGCCGCACGATCAGCGGCGCCAGCCCGAGCGACGGCTCGTCGAGCAGAAGGAGCCGCGGCCGGCTCATCAGCGCGCGCGCGATCGCCAGCATCTGCTGCTCGCCGCCGGACAGCGTGCCGCCGCGCTGGCCGAGGCGCTGTTTGAGGCGGGGAAACAGCGCGACGACGCGCTCGAGGTCATCGGCGAAAGTCGCGGGCTCGGCGGTGGTCGCCCCCATCTGCAGGTTTTCCAGCACCGTCATGCGCGGAAAAATGCGCCGGCCCTCGGGCGCCTGCGCGATGCGCAGCTTGGCGATTTCGTGCGTCGGCAGCGCGGTGATGTCGCGGTCGGCGAAGCGGATCGAGCCTTCGCGCGCGCGCGGATTGCCACAGATCGTCATCATCAAAGTGGACTTCCCGGCGCCGTTGGCGCCGATCAGGGTGACGATCTCGCCGTCATTGACGTCGAGATCGACGCCTTTGAGCGCCATGACGCGGCCGTAGAACGTCTTGACGCCGCGAACGGAAAGCAGCGCGCGGTCATAGCCCGGCCTCGGCTTTGGCTTCGTCAACGACTTCCTCGGCGACGCCGAGATAAGCGGCGATGACCTTGGCATCGTTGCGGACGGCCTCCGGCTCGCCGTCGGCGATCTTCACGCCGTAGTCGAGCACGACGATATGATCGGAAATCTCCATCACCACCGTCATGTCGTGCTCGATCAGCAGCACGGAGATGCCGAACTCGTCGCGGATGGCACGCAGCAGGGCGTTGAGCTCGGCGCTCTCGCGCGGATTAAGGCCGGCCGCCGGCTCGTCGAGGCACAGCAGCACCGGGTCGGTGCACATGGCGCGGGCGATTTCGAGCCGCCGCTGCGCGCCATAGGGCAGGTCGCCGGCCGGGTCGTCGGCGCGCGCGGTCAGCCCGATGCGGTCGAGCCAGCCGCGCGCCTTGTCGATCGCCGCGCGCTCGGCCTGCGCGTAGGAGGGAAAGCCGAGCACGCCGAGGAGCGTATAGCCGGAGGCGAGCATCAGCCTGTTGTGCTGCGCGACCAACAGATTTTCCAGCGCCGTCATGCCGGGAAACAGCCGGATGTTCTGGAAAGTGCGCGCAACCCGCGCCCGTTGCGCGACCAGATAATCCGGCATGCGCTCGAGCAGATAAAGCGCGCCGTTCTTGTCCGCTATGCTTCTGGCGCCGGAGGCGGTGAGCGTTTCGAGTTCGTTCCACACCGCGCCGTCGCCATGGCGCAGCGCCAGCCGTCCGGTGCTCGGCTTGTAGAAGCCGGTGATGCAGTTGAACACCGTGGTCTTGCCGGCGCCGTTCGGCCCGATCAGCGCGGTGATGGCGCCTTGGCGTGACGTCGAAGCTGAGATCGTCGATCGCGAGGAGGCCGCCGAAACGCATGGTCAAATGCTCGACGCGGAGCAAAGTGTCGGCGGCGAAACTTGTTCGCTCATGATCTGCTCGCGGACCAGTCGCCATTCTTCGGAATCATGCGCGCTAACCGTGGCCTTCTTTGACCAGGTCGGCGGCGATGCTCTTGCGTTCTTTGAGAAACACCGAGGGTTACGCGGCTAGAGATCAGCCCGCGCGGCCGCCATACCATGATCAGCACCATGGCGAAGCCGAAAATGAGCATGCGGTATTGCGTCGGGTCGAAGGTCGGGCCGAAAATCGCGCTTGAGAAAATCGAGGTCGCGCATGATTTCGGTGCCGCCGATCATGACGATGGCGGCGATGGCGACGCCGATCTGGCTGCCCATGCCGCCGAGCACGACGATCGACAGAATGGTCGCGGATTCCAGGAACGTAAAGGATTCCGGCGAAATAAAACCTTGCCGGGTGGCGAAGAACGAGCCGGCAAAGCCGGCGAACATCGCGCCCATGGCGAACGCGGTCAGTTTGGTATTGGTGGTGTTGATGCCGAGCGAGCGGCAGGCGATTTCGTCTTCGCGCAGAGCCTCCCAGGCGCGGCCGACCGGCAGGCGGCGCAGCCGCACCGTCACGAATGCGGTGAGCAAGCGCCAGCGCCAAGATGACGTAATAGAGGAAAATGACGCGGTAGAGCGGGCTAAACGGCAGTCCGAACACGGCGGCAAAACCGTTATCGTCGGCATTGAACGGTATGCCGAAAAAGGACGGCCGCGGGATGCCGCCGATGCCGGCATAGCCGTTGGTCAGCGCGGTGAAATTGATGATCACCAGGCGAATGATCTCGCCGAAGGCGAGGGTGACGATGGCGAGATAATCGCCGCGCAGCCGCAACACCGGAAAGCCGAGCAAAATGCCCCAGAACGAGGCCAGCATGCCGGAGACCGGCAACAAGAACCCAGAACGAGAGGCCGAGAGTCTTGGCGAGCAGCGCATAGGAATAGGCGCCGACCGCGTAAAACGCGACATAGCCGAGGTCGAGCAGGCCGGCGAGGCCGACGACGATGTTCAAGCCCCAGCCGAGCATCACATAGATCAGGATCTGGATGCCGAAATTGTCGATCCATTTCACGCTGCCGCGAAAGCCGGCGGTGGCGAGCACCAGCGCGGGATAGACGATGACGAAGCCGATGGCGAAGGGAACGAACCATTTGCCGACGGCGATACGCCATGCCGGCGGCGCGGCCTGATCGGGCGCAACGCGCGGCGCTTGAGGCGCGGCTCGATGACGAGCGAATAGGCCGAGGCGACCGACGCCGACGATGGCGACGACCGCGAACAATAGCGGCCAGCGCGTCCTCAGGATCAGCGCGTTTTCGCCGTTGACTTCGGTCTTGAACCCGATCAGCGGCAGGAAAAGCCCGAAGGCGACTATTGCGGTGATGCCGGCGTCGCGCAGCGCCGCCATGGCGTCGGCGCGGTTGGGTGCGGGCGCTGCGGGCTGCCGGCGCAGATCGTCAGCCGGCGGAATTGGCGAGCGCCGTCACCTCACACCTTCTCGACGTCCGGGCGGCCGAACAATCCCTGCGGCAGGAAGATCAGCGTGATCGCCAATACGGAAAAAGCGGCGACGTCCTTGTAGTCGATGGAGAAGTAGGCTGACCACATCGTCTCGATCAGCCCGATCAGGAGCCCGCCGATCACCGCGCCCGGCAGCGAGCCGATGCCGCCGAGCACCGCGGCGGTAAAGGCCTTCACGCCGGGCACGAAGCCGTCGGAGAAGGTGACCACACCATAATACATCAGGTACATCGTGCCGGCGACGGCGGCGAGCGCGGCTGCGATCACGAAGGTGGTGGCGATGGTGCGGTCGACATTGACGCCGACAAGCGCCGCCATCTTCTGGTCCTGCTCGCAGGCGCGTTGCGCGCGGCCGAGCTTGGTTCTCGCCACCAGATACCAGAACGCCAGCAACAGCACCGCCGTGACGCCCCAGATGATCAATTGCTTATAGGACAGCGTGACCGGAAAATTGTTGTGGGTGAACAGCACGAATTCGCCGTTGATCATCGGCGGGATCGATTTATTGCGCGGTCCCTGCGTCACCTGCACGAAATTCGACAGCAAGATCGACATGCCGATCGCCGAGATCAGCGGCGCCAGGCGGAACGAGCCGCGCAACGGCCGGTAGGCGACGCGTTCGATCACCCAATTGACCAGCGAGGTGAACAGCATCGCACACGATCAGCACGATCAGCAACGCCAGCACGATCGAGGAAATGCCAAGCCAGGTGGTCAGGATCAGGAAGGTGATCAGCGCGATGAAGGCGGACACCATGAACACGTCGCCATGGGCGAAGTTCACCATGCCGATGATGCCGAACACCATCGTGTAGCCGATCGCGATCAGCCCGTAGATCGAGCCGAGCGTGATGCCGTTGATGAGCTGTTGGAGAAAGACGTCCATGCGTCCTGCGCGCCTCCGCATGGCTGCCCGGCCGACAACCGGTCGTTAAGGCTTAACAGGGGTGCCGCGGCGCGGCAACGCCGCGGCGCTTTGTGCCGCAGCGAGAATCGCGCATCGGGGCCGCGAAACCCGGTATTGCCGTCACCTCTGCCGCGGGCTAGGCAGCACATGCGCGATTTGGCAGCCAATGAGGGAGACCCGATGGACCGGGCCAAATCCGAAGACGTCATCAAGGGCAAAGGGTCGGCCATTCACCGGCGCGGAATATCTCGAGAGCCTGCGCGACGGCCGCGAGGTCTATATTTACGGCGAGCGGGTCAAGGACGTCACTACCCATCCGGCGTTCCGCAACGCCGCGCGCTCGATCGCGCGGCTTTACGATGCGCTGCACGACGAGACGACCAAGGGCGTGCTGACCGGCCCGACCGATACCGGCTCCTCGGGCTTTACCCACAAGTTTTTCCGCGCCGCGCGCTCGCGCGAGGAATTGGTGGCGCAGCGCGACGCCATCGCGCTCTGGGCGCGCATGTCCTACGGCTGGATGGGCCGCTCGCCGGATTACAAGGCGTCGCTGATGAATACGCTCGGCGCCAATTACGATTTTTACGGCAAGTTCGCCGACAACGCCAAGCCTGGTACCGCCGCGCGCAAGAGAACGTGCTGTTCATGAACCACGCCATCGTCAATCCGCCGGTCGATCGCTCAAAGCCGGTCGATCAGGTCAAGGACGTGTTCATCACCATCCAGAAGGACACCGACGCCGGGATCTACATCTCCGGCGCCAAAGTGGTGGCGACCGTCATCGGCGCTGACGCATTATAATTTTCTCGGCCAGAACGCCGCGGTGCCGCTGCACGATACCGATCTCGCGGTGATGTTCATCGCGCCGATGAATGCGCCGGGCGTAAAACTGTTCTGCCGCACGTCCTACGAGATGACGGCGAGCGTGATGGGCACGCCGTTCGATTACCCGTTGTCGTCGCGCTTCGACGAGAACGATGCGATTTTCGTGTTCGACAATGTCTTTATTCCCTGGGAAGACGTGCTGCTGTATCGCGATCTGGAAAAGCTGAAAATCTTTTTTCCGCAGTCGGGTTTTTTGGCCGGCTATCAGTTCCAGGGCTGCACGCGGCTTGCGGTAAAGCTCGACTTTCTCGTCGGCATCCTCGCCAAGGCCTTGCACGCGGCCGGCTCCGACGAGTTCCGCGGCAATCAGGCGATGCTCGGCGAGGTCATCGCCTGGCGTAATCTGTTCTGGGCGCTGACCGACGCCATGGCGATGAATCCGACGCCGTGGGTGAACGGCGCGGTGCTGCCGAACCTGCAATCGGGATCGAGCTATCGGGTGTTCGCCGGCGACGCCTACGGCCGCGTCAAGGAGATCGTCGACAAGATCGTCGCCTCGTCGCTGATCTATCTGCCGTCCTCGACCAAGGATTTCAAAAATCCGGCGATCGACCGCTATCTGGCGCGCTACGTGCGCGGCTCCTACGGCATCGATTACAAGGAGCGCATCAAGATCATGAAGCTTCTGTGGGACGCCATCGGCACCGAATTCGGCGGCCGCCACGAGCTCTACGAGCGCAATTACGCCGGCAATCACGAGGACATCCGCATCCAGGCGCTGTGGAATGCGCGCACATCCGGCACGCTCGGCGCAGATGACGGCGCTCGCCGAGCAATGCATGTCCGAATACGACGAGAACGGCTGGACCGATCCGGCGTGGCTCAATCCCGACGATGTCGCCTATCCGGGCCTGCCGGAAGAGCGGCGCGCGGCGGAGTGAGTCTTGTCAGTGCTGCCGCGACGGCGGAGCATCCAGTCATGCGCCGGCGCGTGTTGCCAGTATCTGGACATCGAAGGCGGATGCTCGATCGTCCGCCGGAGCTTGCCATTCGGGCCGGCGGCTGCGGGCCGGACCCGTCGACGGAGATGACGGAGCAGAGATGAGCTGGATCGACCAACGGCCCGACGATGCGATGGACGGCGCTTTCACGGCGGTCGCGCCGGGACCGATCGCGAGCGTCGAGCCGCTGGCGTTCCGCGAAGCGATGGCCGGCTCGGCGCCGCCGTGCATGTCGTCACCACCGCGGGGCCGGCCGGCAAGCGGCTTCACCGCAACCGCGGTGTGTTCGGTGTCCGATCAGCCGGCGATGCTTCTGGTCTGTCTCAACCGCCGCAGCAACTCCGCGCCGGTGCTGGCGCAAAACGGCGTGTTCTGCATCAACACGCTGCCCGCCAGCGAAGAAAAGCTCGCCGATCATGTTCGCCGGCCGAAGCGGCGTGCATCTGCACGAGCGGTTTTCGTCAGGCGAATGGATCACGCTCAAGACCGGCTCGCCGGTGCTCGCCTCCGCCGTGGTCGCATTCGACTGCCGCACCATCGAAATCAAGGCGATGGCCTCGCACAATGTCGTATTCGGCGCGGTCGAAGCGGTGCGGGTCGGGCCGGCCGGTCCGGCGCTGGTTTATCACGACCGGGCCTATAAGCCGGTGTAAGGCGGGCTCGAGCGCCGGCTGGCCGGGCTTTTGTAGCAATCGCCGATAATTCTCTGTGATATTTCAATTGGTTGATCATGGTTCGCAGGCACAAGTCCGGGGAACCTCCGCCCGGTTCGCCTGGTTGTCGCACTGGGCGGGGTTCTAACGCGGTTCCAAACCCCTCAACATCACGGAGAGCGTCCCAATGGCGAACGAGCAAAACAATCCGCAGCGCGACCAGCAAAACCAGAGCAATCCGCAGCAGGGCGGCCAGAACAAGCCCGGCCAGCAGCAGCAGGGCGGGCAGAACAAGCCCGGCCAGCAACAGCAAGGCGCCCAGAAGCCCGGCCAGGGCGGCCAACAGGGCGGCCAGCAGGGCGGCGGCCAGGGCGGCTTCAACCGCTAACGGTCTTTTCGACAGGGCGGCAGCCCGGTTCGGTCCGGGCTGCCGCTTTTTTTGTGCACGGTTTGGACCGCGATGCTGCAGCGGCTTCTTCTCGGGCGTGATCGGCCTATGCTGGCGGCTATGTCGAACGCGCTGCCGCTGTTTCATCTTTACGGCGATCCGCCGGACGATGCGGCGTTCGATTTCATTCACATCGAAACCATCGCCGTCGCGCTCGTCGATCCACGACTGGACCATCCGCGCCCATCGCCATCGCAACCTGTTCCAGATCCTGCTGATCGAGCGCGGCGGCGGCGAGATGACGTTCGATGCTGGCGAGGCTGACGTTTGCCGCGCCGGTCGCGATTCTCGTTCCGGCGGCGACCGCGCATGGCTTTCGCTTCGAGCCAAGCGTCACTGACGGTTGGGTGGTGAGCTTTGGCGAAGACGCCGCCGGCGGGCTCGCCGACCGCAGCCGGCGAGGCGATGGCGCGCCTGCGCGCGCTTGGCGCGCATCCCGTCGTGCCGATCGACGACGAGGCGGAGCTGGCGCGGCTATCGGCGCTGTGCACGGAACTTGGCCGAGGAGCACGGTCTGGCGCGCGAAGGCTATCGGCTGGCGATGCGCGGGCTCCTCGTGTTGATCGCCGTCGGGGTGGCGCGGCTCGCCGCGAGCCGCGCGCGCGGCGGGGCGGTCACTCTGCATCCGGCCGACGCCACGGTCGCGCAATTGCGGGCGCTGATCGAGGAGTTCTTCCGCAAGGAACATCTGCTTGGCTTCTACGCCGAAAAACTCGGCATGTCCGTCGATCGGCTCAACGACCACGTCAAGCGCGCAACCGGCGTCACCGCCGGCCATCTCATTCGCCAGCGCGTGCTCACCGAAGCCAAGCGCCAGCTCGTCTTCACCACGCAGCCGATCCACGACATCGCCGAAGAACTTGCTTTCGCCGATCCGTCGCACTTCGCGCGTTTCTTCCGCAAGCAGACCGGAACCACGCCGCACGAGTTCCGCGACCGGCGCGGCGGCTGAACACGTCTGAAGGCTATTTTTCGAGCAAAAACTTCAGCACCGTATCGGCGTAAACTTGCGGCTGCTCCAGATTGGCGATATGCGCCGCGTCGAGCACCGCGATCTGCGCGCCGGGAACGTGCTGTTTGATGAACTCGTTGCCTTCAAGCGGCGTTGCCGGATCGTGCCGGCCCGCGATGACCAAGGTCGGCGCCGTAATCTTGGCCAACAGCGGCCGATGATCCATGTCGCGGATCGCCTCGCCGCAACCGCAATAGCCGTCGACTTTGGTGGCGAGAAACATCTCGCGCATTTTCGCCATGGCTTGCGGGGCGCGCTCGCGAAAACCCTTGGTGAACCAGCGTTCCATATTGGCGTCGACGATGGCTTGCAGGCCTTTCTCGCGCACCGATTTTCAGCCGGCCCTCCCAGATCGATTTATCCGGGAAGTAGCAGGCGGTGTTGGACAGGATGAGCTTGTCGATCCGCGTTGGCCGCATTGGCGCCGAGCCATTGCCCGACCATGCCGCCCATCGACAGGCCGCACCAGTTGATCTTGGCAATGCCGAGCGCATCGAGCACGCCGACCACGTCGCGGCCGAGCCGCTCCATGGTGTAAGGCCCCTTGGGCACGCTCGATTTGCCGTGGCCGCGCCGGTCGTAGCGCACCAGGCGGAAGTGCTTCGTCCACGGCGCGACCTGGTCGTCCCACATATGCAGGTTGGTGCCGAGCGAATTCGACAGCATCAGCACCGGCGCGCCGTCCGGGCCTTCCACTTCGACATGGATGATGCAGCCGTCGTCGACTTTGATATCCGGCATTCGATATCCTCCCGCAGCGTTTGGGCGCTTATTAGCACCCTTTCCAGCCGCCGCGCGAGGCGGTAAGCGATAGGCGTGAGGGTGCTGCCAGGGAGTGACGCCAATGGCGATGACGATGAACGGCGAAGTCCAGCTCGCGGCCACGCCGGAAACCGTTTGGGAGAAGCTCAACGATCCGGCGACGCTGAAGGCTTGCATTCCCGGCTGCGAAGCAACTCGACAAGCTCTCCGACACCGAAATGCAGGCCGTCGCCACCGTCAAGATCGGGCCGGTGAAGGCCAAGTTCAAAGGCAAGGTGACGCTGTCAGATCTCGATCCGCCGCACGGCTATAAGATTTCCGGCCAGGGCGACGGCGGCGTCGCCGGCTTTGCCAAGGGCGCCGCCACGGTCAAGCTGACGCCGAAGGACGGCGGCACGCTATTGTCCTACGACGTCGATGCGCAGATCGGCGGCAAGCTGGCGCAACTCGGCCAGCGGCTGGTCAACGGCGCCGCCAAGAAAGTCGCCGACGATTTTTTTGCGAACTTTGCGGCGGCGGTCAATCCGAAGAGCGCGTAAAATCAATATCCCGCGGCCGACGCAAACGGGTTGCCGATAGATTTCGCGATCGCGTCACTGACGTTTGAAACCGCAGACCGCGAGAGCCCGTTCACGACAAACGATGCGGGTCGCGCTCGCCTGCTTTGGTGAGTTTTATAATCCGCGCGGCGATCATCGCCAATACGATTTTATTGGGGCGTCCGAAACAGTGAATGTCTTCGATTGCCTTGTCGTAGGCATCGGACATCACCTTGATGTCTGCGGGCTCAAACACTCCAGAGCCGACGAATGGGACTTATCGTATTCATAACGCCCTCGGTTGGCCCGAACGCGCCGTTATCTCTCCGCCTTAAGCCGCGGGTTGTCTGGTCAAAATTGAACATGTTCGAACCGGCCCCTCTATGCCGCCTTCGCCGCATGTCCGCGAAACTCCCTTGACCGCTGCCTAGGCCACGGTTCAGAGTAACGGCCGTTCAGGGTACGAAATCCGGCAAAATCGCCTCGAATTCGCGCCCGAACCTGGCCGGCTGGCCAGCACGGCCGGCAAATCGTAACGTTTGACCGGAATTTTGCAGGGGAGGTAGTCCCATGGCCGCGACCGACACGGCAGCCGTCTCGATGACGGTGAACGGCAAACCCATCACCGCCAATGTCGATCCGCGCACGCTGCTCGTGCAATTGCTGCGCGAGAACCTGCGGCTCACCGGCACGCATGTCGGCTGCGACACCTCGCAATGCGGCGCTTGCGTCGTGCACGTCAACGGCAAGGCGATCAAATCCTGCACCGTTCTGGCGCTGCAGCTCGAAGGCGCCGACGTGCTGACCATCGAAGGCCTGGCGCCGGCGGACGGGCCGCTGCACCCGATGCAGGAGGCGTTCCGCGAAAACCACGGGCTGCAATGCGGTTACTGCACGCCTGGAATGATCATGACCGCGGTCGATCTAGTGCGGCGCAAGGGCAACGAGCTTGACGACCGCACCATCCGCGAAGAGCTCGAAGGCAATATCTGCCGCTGCACCGGCTATCATAACATCGTCAAAGCGATTGCCGCCGGCGGGCGCGCGATGCGCGGCGGCGGCGCGACGTCAAAAGCCGCCGAATAGGGAAGTGCCGAGGAGGACATTGCCGAAGGGCAATTTCCTTTCCAAGGAGTGAGTTGCCGGAGGGCAATACCATGAGCGGAACCGGTATCGGCGTCTCGGTGCGTCGCAAGGAAGATCAGCGCTTCATCACCGGCAAGGGCCATTACACCGACGACATCACCCGGCCCGGCCAGGTTTGCGCCTATTTCCTCCGCTCGCCGCACGCCCATGCCACGATCAAGTCGATCGATGCCAAAGCGGCATCCGCCATGCCGGGCGTGGTTGCCGTGCTGACCGGAACCGAGCTTGCCAACGACAAGATCGGCAATCTGATCTGCGGCTGGATGATCCATTCCAAGGACGGCTCGCCGATGAAAATGGCGGCGCATCCGGCGCTGGCCAACGGCAAGGCCTGCCATGTCGGCGATGCGATCGCCGTAGTGCTCGCTGAGACGCTGCCGGCCGCGCGCGACGCCGCCGAGAAGGTCAAAGTCGATTATGCGGTGCTGCCCGCCGTCGCCGATCCCGCGGCGGCGCAAAAGCCCGGCGCGCCGCAAATCCACGACATCGCGCCCAACAATACGATCTACCAATGGCATCTCGGCGACGCCAAGGCGGTCGAAGCCGCGTTCAAGTCGGCCAGGCACGTCACCAAGCTCGACATCGTCAACAACCGCTTGGTGCCGAACGCCATCGAGCCGCGCGCGGCGATCGGCGATTACGATTCCGGCACCGGCGCGTTTACGCTGTGGAACACCACGCAAAATCCGCACGTCGCGCGCCTCGTCATCGCCGCCTTCGTCGGCATGGCGCCGGAGCATAAGTTGCGCGTCATCGCGCCCGATGTCGGCGGCGGATTCGGCTCGAAGATTTTCATCTATCCCGAGGAAGTCGTGGCGCTATGGGCGTCCAAGCGCGTCGGCCGGCCGGTGAAATGGGTGTGCGACCGCTCCGAGGCGTTCCTTGCCGACGCGCACGGCCGCGATCACGTCACTCATGCCGAGATGGCGTTCGATGCCGACGGCAAGATCACGGCTTTGCGCGCCAAGACCATCGCCAATCTCGGCGCCTACATGTCGACCTTCTCGTCGTCGGTGCCGACTTATCTCTACGCCACGCTGTTGTCGGGCCAGTACGAAATCCCGCAGATCTATTGCGAGGTCGACGCGGTCTACACCAATACCGGTCCGGTCGATGCCTATCGCGGCGCCGGCCGCCCCGAGGCGACTTTCGTCGTCGAGCGGCTGGTCGAAGTCGGCGCCCGCGAAATGGGCCAGGATCCGGCCGAGCTGCGGCGCAAGAATTTCATCAAAACCTTCCCGCACCAGACGCCGGTGATCATGAGCTATGACACCGGCGATTATAACGCCTCGCTGAAAAAGGCGATGGAGCTTGCCGACTACAAAGGCTTTGCCAAGCGCAAGCGCGAATCCGCGCGCCACGGCAAGCTGCGCGGCATCGGCCTTTCCACTTATATCGAGGCCTGCGGCATCGCGCCGTCGCAGGCCGTCGGCTCGCTCGGCTGCGGCGTCGGTTTGTGGGAATCCGCCGAGGTGCGGGTCAATCCGACCGGCTCGGTCGAAATTCTCACCGGCACCCACGCCCACGGCCAAGGCCATGAGACCACCTTCGCGCAGGTCGTGTCCGAACGGCTCGGCATTCCGATCGATACCATCTCGGTCGTGCACGGCGACACCGACAAGGTGCAGTTCGGCATGGGCACCTACGGCTCGCGCTCCGGCGCGGTCGGCATGTCGGCGCTGGTCAAGGCGCTCGACAAGGTCGAGGCCAAGGCGAAAAAAGTCGCAGCGCATCTGCTCGAAGCCGCCGAAGGCGACATCGAGTTCAAGGACGGCAAATTTTCCGTCGCCGGCACCGACAAGTCGGCGGCCTGGGGCGACGTTTCGCTCAATGCCTATATCGCGCACAAATTCTCCGGCGCCGAGCTCGAGCCCGGCCTGAAGGAGGGCGCGTTCTACGATCCGACCAATTTCACCTTCCCGGCCGGCTGCCACATCTGCGAGGTCGAGGTCGACACCGAGACCGGCAATACCGACATCGTGGCCTGGACCGCGGTCGACGATTTCGGCGTGGTGGTCAATCCGATGATCGTCGAGGGCCAGGTTCACGGCGGCATCGCCCAAGGCGTCGGCCAGGCGTTGTGCGAAGGCGCGGTCTACGACAAGGACGGCCAGCTCGTGACCGGCTCGTTCATGGACTACGCCATGCCGCGCGCCGACTACTTCCCGACGTTGAAGGTCGACACCACGATGACCAAGTGCCCGTCGAATCCGCTCGGCATCAAGGGTTGCGGCGAGGCCGGCGCCATCGCCGCGCCGGCCGCCGTCATCAACGCCATCACCGATGCGATCGGCACCGAAAATCTCGCGATGCCCGCCACGCCGGCGACGGTGTGGGCGGCGCTGCAGAAATCAGGCATGCCGCGCGCGGCATAACGGAGGACTGACGATGTACGCCTTTACCTTTCATCGTCCGCAAACCGTGCGGCAGGCCGCCGGGCTTTTGACCAAGAACGCCGACGCCAAATTGCTCGCCGGCGGCCAGACGCTCTTGCCGACCATGAAGCTGCGCCTCGCCGGGCCGCCGCAAATCGTCGACATGACGCTGATCGAGGGCCTGTCCGGCATCGAGCAGAGCGGCCGCACGCTGACCATCGGCGCCATGACGACGCATAACGAAGTCAACACTTCGCCGGTGGTGCAACAAGCCGCGCCGGTGCTGGCGCACCTCGCCGGGCTGATCGGCGATCCCGCGGTGCGCCACCGCGGCACCATCGGCGGCTCGATCGCCAACAACGATCCCAATGCCGATTATCCGGCGGCCTGCCTCGGGCTGGGCGCCACCATCGTCACCAACAAGCGCCGCATCAAAGCCGACGATTTCTTCACCGGCATGTTCTCGACCGTGCTGGAGCCTTCCGAGATCATCACCAAGGTGATTTTCCCGCTGCCGAAGAAGGCGGCCTATCAGAAATTCCGCAATCAGGCGTCGCGCTTCGCGCTGGTCGGCGTGTTCGTGCAGTAAGCGCGGCAGCGACATCCGGGTCGCCGTCACCGGCGCCGGCTCGAACGGCGTGTTCCGCGTCAAATCGTTCGAGGAGGCGCTCAAGAAGCGCTTTTCGCCGAAATCGCTCGAAGGCATGACCATCCCGGCCGACGGCATGAACGCCGACATCCACGGCAGCGCCGAATACCGCGCGCACCTCGTCGCCGTGCTGGCGCGGCGGGCGGTGGCGGAGGCGATCGGCAAGCCGGCGGCGTGAGGGCCGCACATCCGGGCTGAAATCATCCAGCAAAGTCGAATTGATGAGGCCGCCAACTGAGGCGGCCTCATCAAAATCATGGCAAGTTTGCCATTAAGGCGTAGTGCCGAACTCGCTCACCGTCGATTTTCGACTGATCGCCTGATCTGCCCGCACGCGCTACCTTAGCAATGCTCTTAAGCACCGTCGCCGCATGATTTCCGTAGCGACGAATGAATTGCTGTGTTCTGCTCATTTTTTTGAATCTCCTACGGTTGTAGCTATATACTGGCGCAGTGCGAATTCGAGAAAAGCGGGCCGCTCAAATCGTCGTGATCAAGTGTAATCCAGAGTAAACCTCCGCTCAGGGCTTAGCGCCGTCGGGCGTGGCTTTCTCGAAAGTAATTGTTCCATCGCTTTGCAAAGCTGCAATATCGCCGTTCCAGCCACGCAGATGCCACAGATCATCAGTCGCCTCGTACGCGGTCGAGGGCCAAACCTCCAATGTGCCGCCGAGATCGAATTGAAATTTCCATGAATTGGGCAAGGGACCGCTGTCGAGGGACACGAATCGCTGTCCATCCAGATCTGCCAAGCACTCATCCGGCGCAGTGCCGATGCTTTGACTGTCGAGAGAACCGTCGGCAACTGAAATTTTCCAGTCGCAATACTGTATGAAGAGACTCCAATCTCCCACCACATAAACGCGCCGGCGCCTAAGCGCCCGCTGAACCCTCTCTGAACGCCCAGGACTTGGAACTATCGGCTCTCTGACAACAATGTGCGGCTTGCCGAACTCCAATGTGAGGAAGCTTCCGTATCCTCCACGCACATTCCAGGCCAATTGGCCGATCAACGGCCTGAACAAGCCTTGTATTTGCTGCCTTGGCGTCGTGACGCTCATTTTATTTTCCAAACATGTCTTTGGCGATTTCAAGAATTTCGTGATAGCTGTATCCCATTCCTGATATTGCGCGATGGAGTTCTTGCCTTTGCGCCTTATTCGAATCCGAGCTTTACGACGACGTCGGTGACTTGCTTATTTTCTCTTTGGTTGTCGGCTACCGGAATTAGCGGCGGAGGATTTTCCTGCGCGTTTTGCGCTGTACGCGCCGAGGACGGATTTTCGCTTGATCCCCCTGTCGGCGCGAACCAGCCCGGATTGGGCGGCGTGCCGGTACGTGGATGCAGCGCGGGATTCCAATCGCCCGACTTGATGAGGATGTCCGCCGCCTCTATGGCGTCCGCGCGGCTCGATCGGGCAGATCGGGAATTTGCAAATGCACCGCCGCAATCCGTGCCTAGGCATTGATCGTTGGCGTTTAATGCGGACGCCACATTGGCGAGTCCCGTCATGAGCCGGTGCAGCGGCAATTCGTTGCGATAGGCCTGGCTGAGCAGGCAGCCGATTTCGCCTTGGTCGCGCACGACAAACCGCCCATCCCGCCGTTCGATCAGTGGCGTGCGGCCAAGCACCAAGCCTTGCTCGGTGCAGGCGAGGCCGAGATTGTCTTCGCCATATTCACTGAGACGCCAGACTTGATGAATCATATGGGGTCTCCGTTACGGAGCCATTATTTTACCGTTTCGGTGACCAATGTCAACGCAAGAGGTGACCAATGTCCTATAATAAGGGACGATCAGGGAATTCCGCTCTCCCCGCCCAGGGAGGATGGGTTTGATCGCGGCGCCGAAGGCCTATATCCAGTCGGCATGAACTCCGGTTTCCCCCCGCCCGCTGCCGGCCTCCATCGACGCCACCGTCAACCTCTTGGCCGAGGCCGACTATCTCGCCGACCGCTCGCTCGGCACCGTGCTTTATCTGGCGCTCAAAATGGGCCGGCCGATCTTCCTCGAAGGCGAGGCCGGCGTCGGCAAGACCGAGATCGCCAAGGTGCTGTCCTCGACGCTCGGCCGCCGGCTGATCCGGCTGCAATGCTACGAGGGCCTCGATGTCGCCGCCGCGGTCTATGAGTGGAATTACGCCGCGCAGATGATCGCCATCCGCGTCGCCGAGGCCGAAGGCGAGCATGATCGCGCCCGCTTGGAGCACGACGTGTTCTCCGAGCGGTTTCTGATTAAACGTCCGCTGCTGCAGGCGCTCGAGCCCGACACCGCCGGCGCGCCGGTGCTGCTGATCGACGAGATCGACCGCACCGACGAAGCCTTCGAGGCGTTTTTGCTCGAAGTGCTGGGCGATTTTCAGATCACGATTCCGGAAATGGGCACGGTGAAGGCCGAGCATCCGCCGATCGTGGTCATCACCTCGAACCGCACCCGCGAAGTGCACGATGCGCTCAAGCGCCGCTGCCTTTATCATTGGGTCGGCTATCCGAGTGCCGAACGCGAGCTCGCGATCGTGCGCGCCAAGCTGCCGGGCGTCGAGCAAAAAACTGTCCGAGCAGGTGGTGGGTTTCGTCCAGGCGCTGCGCAAGCAGGATTTGTTCAAATCGCCCGGCGTCGCCGAGACGCTCGATTGGGCCGCGGCGCTGTCCGAACTCGACGTTGTCGCGCTCGATCCGGCGACAGTCTCCGACACGCTCGGCGTGCTGCTCAAATATCAGGACGACATCGCCAAGCTCGAAGGCTCGAAGGTCAAGGAGCTGCTCGACGAGGTGAAGTCGGAGCTGCGGGCGGCGGAGTGAATCCGTCATCCTGAGGTGGCCGCCGAAGGCGGCCCTCGAAGGATGTTCTCAGGCGTTCGGGCCGTCGCCCTTCGAGGCTCGCTGCGCTCGCGCCTCAGGGTGACGGTGTACAGGACAAAGCTTCGCGATGACCGATAAGCCCGAATCTCATCCCAACCCACTCCCCTTTGGGGAGAGGGAACAACCGGGCCGCCTCGCCGAAAACGTCCTCTACTTCGCCCGCGCGTTGCGCGCGGCCGGCATTCCGGTCGGGCCGGGTGCGGTGCTCGATGCGCTCGAAGCGTTGAAGACCGCCGGCGTCGGCACGCGCGAGGATTTTTACTGGACGCTGCACGCGGTGTTCGTCAAGCGCCACGAGCATACCATCCTGTTCGATCAGGCGTTCCGCATCTTCTTTCGCCGCCGCGGCTATATCGATCAGCTCATCGCCATGATGATGCCGCAGGCCCCGGCGACGGCGCCGCAAGCGCCGCAGGCCGGCGCGACGCGCGTGCACGAGGCGCTTTATTCCGGGCTCGACGACAGACTGAAAAAAGAGCGCGAGATCGAGCTCGACGCCCGCATGACGGTGTCCGACCGCGAAGTGCTGCAAAAGAAGGATTTCGCGCAGATGACCGGCGCCGAAATCGCCGCGGCGAAAGCGGCGATGCAGCGGCTGGTTTTGCCGCTCGCCGAAGTGCGCACGCGGCGGCTGGCGCCGCATCGCCACGGTCATCTCATCGACATCCGCCGCACGCTGCGCGCCAGCATGAAGGGCGGCGGCGATTTCATCGATCTGCGTTTCATCGGGCCGAAGACCAAACCGCCGCCGATCGTGGCGCTGCTCGACATTTCCGGCTCGATGAGCCAGTACAGCCGCATCTTTCTGCATTTCCTTCACGCGCTGACCGACGCGCGAAAGCGCGTCTCGACGTTTTTGTTCGGCACCCGGCTGTCCAATGTCACCCGCGAGCTGCGCGAGCGCGATCCGGACGATGCGCTGGCGTCTTGCTCGGCGGCGGTGCCGGATTGGTCGGGCGGCACGCGCATCGCCTCGTCGCTGCGCGCCTTCAACAAGCTGTGGGCGCGCCGCGTGCTGACCCAGGGCGCGATCGTGCTGCTCATCACCGACGGCCTCGAGCGCGATGCCGACGACACGCTCGGCTTCGAGGTCGACCGGCTGCACCGCTCCTGCCGGCGGCTCGTCTGGCTCAATCCGCTCTTGCGTTTCGAAGGCTTCGAGGCGCGCGCCCGCGGCATCAAGACCATGCTGCCGCATGTCGACGAATTCCGGCCGATCCATAATCTCGAATCGATGAGCGAATTGGTCGCCGCACTGAGCAAAGGCGGCGGCGCGGCCGACCCGAAAGCGTGGCTGCAAAGCGTGGCGTGAGGACCTATATTAACCTCGGCTAATTACGCTATATCCGAGTGTATATAACGAGAGAGAACTAACCTCTCCCCGTGTACCGGGAGAGGTCGAGTGAGCGAAGCGAACGAGGGTGAGGGGGCCTTTCCGCGATTTCTGAGCCCAGCGGATAGGCCCCCTCACCCTGAGCAACCGGCAACATAGGTGACACTTCTGACCGGGGACATGGGTAACACGTTTCCTGTTTTGTTCAGGTCGATAGCTGCTGTTGCAGTTGTTGCGACTGAGGACCCTGTGGGCAACGCGCAGCGTTGTCCCCAAGTCCACAGGCGCGATATTCGGGTTTGCGCAGGCGGTCGCCGCGATGTGCGATGATGCCGAGCTCGATCGGGCCGTAACAGACGGTCCAACCGCCATCATCATTTTCGGTCAGGCCGACTGGCTCGCCGACCAGCGCTGCGGTGATATAGATCGTATTACCCTGCCATCTGATCTCGCCATTATGGCGCACGCGCCGGATCGCCTGGTCACCGCCATAGCTCGGCTCACGCAACACGCCGTCGAAGCGCCGCGACGAAGCAGCGTAATGTGCGGCCGGCGTATCGTTGTTGAGCGCCTGGTGCGGCCGTTCGTCATTGTAGAGCCGCTGGAAGCTGCGCAAGCGTGCGATCTGTTCGCGCAAATTACGCGCCGGCGGATTGGCTACATCCCGCAGCAGCGTCAGATGCAGCCGCTCCAGTCGGCCGTTCTGCTGCGGCTTGCCGGGCGCGATGCGCTCCGGCATGACCCCGGCCTTGATCACCTTGACCGACAGCTGCGACAGACCGCCGGCCCCGCACGACGCAAACGGCGAGCCGTTATCGGAACGCAGCCGTTGCGGCAGCCCGAACTCGCGGAAGGCCGCTTCCAGAACCGGCCAGACATGATCCGTATCGGTGTGCGCCATCGCTTGGCAGCGCAACAGATACCGACTGTGCGCGTCGCTCAGCGTCAACGGCTCGCAACGGGCGCCGTCGCCGGTTCGAAACCAGCCCTTGAAGTCGATGCACCACACGTCATTGGCCGCCCCGCAATGCGCAAACGGTGTGCTCGACGGCGAACTGCGGCGCCGCAACCGGCGCTTGACCGTCAAGCCCTCGCGATCAAACAGTGTGCCGATGCTGCTCGCAGCCGGCCACGCGGTCCGTGGCGCACGCCGCTCAAGCCAAGCGCGCACCTTCACCGGTCCCCAACTCGGATGAGCCCGGCGGACCGCGATGCAGCGCTCCGCAATCTCTCCCCTCATCGCTGCTGGGTGATGAAGCGGCGCTCGCGACTGGTCGAGCAGACCCGCAACACCGCCCCCGCCGTAGCGCGCAAGCCATTTGTAGCCGGTCTTCCGGCTCACCCCAAAGCGTCGGCAAACCGCCGCAAACGATTCTTGTTCCTCCTGTCGTTTCTCAATCGCCATCACAAAGCGCATCCGTTCATCCACGGCGCAGGTCTCCATCCATCCCATCGGCAAGGCCCTCCTTGCCGATCAGTTGACCTGTTACCCATGTCGCCGGTCTATTCTGTTACCCATGTAGCCGGTTTGGACCACCCCAACCCTCTCCCCGCAAGCGGGGAGAGGGAGTAGACAATGGAGGCGCACATGCTCGCAACCGACAATGACATCCTCAAAGCCGCCGAAGACTGGCGAAAAGCTGGCCGCGACGTCGCGCTGGCGACCGTGGTCGAGACCTGGGGTTCGGCGCCGCGGCCGGTCGGCTCCAATCTCGTCATCGACCAGGACGGCAATTTCCTCGGGTCGGTGTCGGGCGGCTGCGTCGAAGGCGCCGTCGTCACCGAGGCGCTCGACGTGATCGAGAGCGGCAAGCCGAGGATGCTGGAATTCGGCGTCGCCGACGACACCGCCTGGAAGGTCGGGCTGTCCTGCGGCGGCACCATCCGGGTCTTTGTGGAGAAGGTGGAGTAGCGGTCATTCCGGGGCTCGGCCGCGGGCCGAGAGCCCGGAATCCATAATCACTGAGCTAGAAATTCATGGATGGTGATTATCGATTCCGGACAACCTCGCTATGCTCGGTTTCCGGAATGACGAGTGAGAGAAACATATGAAACTCGATATCCTCGCAGCTCTCAATGCCGAACGCGCCGCGCGCCGCGCCGCGATCGTCGTCACCAATGTCGAAAGCGGCAAGCAACGTCTGGTTAGAGCCGCCGACATCGCCAAGGATCCGCTGCGGCCGCTGCTTGCCGAGCATCTGCGCACCAGCAAAAGCGGCATGGAGGAGACGGCGGAAGGCAAAGTCTTTCTCACGGTTTATGTGCCGGCGCCGCAGCTCGTCATCACCGGCGCCGTTCACATCAGCCAGGCGCTGGCGCCGATCGGAAAGATTCTCGGTTACGATGTGACCATCGTCGATCCGCGTACCGCCTTTGCTTCGCCGGAGCGCTTTCCGGATGTCAAAGTGATCGCCGAATGGCCGGACCAGGCGTTGCCGCCGCTCAATGTCGATCGCTACACGGCTTTCGTCGCGCTCACCCACGATCCGAAGATCGACGATCCGGCGCTGTTGCATGCGCTCTCCCGCGATTGTTTCTATATCGGCGCGCTCGGCTCGCGGAAAACCCACGCCCGCCGCGTCGAGCGGCTTAAAGCGCAAGGGGTGAGCGACGCCGCCATCGCGCGCATTGCCGCGCCGATCGGGCTCGATATCGGCGCGGTGTCGCCGGCCGAGATCGCCGTCGCCATCATGGCGCAGATCACCGAGCGGCTGCGCGAGGAGGTCGACGCCGAGCCGGCGCCGATCAAAGTCGCGTCATGAAATTCGGTGCGGTGGCGCCCAAGGACGCGCTCGGCGCGACCGCCGTGCATACCATCCGGCAAGACGGCCTCGTGCTCAAAAAAGGCACGCTGATCGGGCCCGGCCGAAGTCGCGGCGCTGCAAGCCGCCGGCATCAAGGACGTTGTCGTGGCGCGGCTCGAGCCGGGCGACGTCTCCGAGGATGTCGCGGCGGCGGAGATCGCCAAAATGGTGGCGGGCGAGGGCGTGCAGGTCGACCGCGCCTTCACCGGCCGCGCCAATCTGTTCGCGCAGACTTCTGGCGTGCTGGTCGTCGACAAGGACGCGATCGACCGGCTCAATCGCATCGACGAGGCGATCACGTTTGCGACGCTGCCGGCGTATAAGCCGGTGGTCGCCGGCGAGATGATCGCGACGGTGAAAATCATTCCCTTCGCGGTAGCCGGTGCGGCCCGCGATGCCGCGCTCGCCGGCATTAAGAATCCGCTGCTGCGCGTCGCGCCCTATCGCATCCGCAAAGTGGGCGTGGTGTCGACGGTGCTGCCGGGGCTCGCGACCAAGGTCATCGAAAAGACGCTCAAGATCACCGCGGAGCGGCTGGCGCCCGCCGGCGCCACCATCGTCGCCGAGCGTCGGGTGCCGCATGAGCGCGCCGCGCTGGCTCGTGCACTGGACGAAGTCCTTAAAGCAGGCTCTGAGCTCGTCATCGTATTCGGCGCTTCGGCGATCGCCGACCGCCGCGACGTCATCCCGGCGGCCCTGGAAGCGGTCGGCGGCCGCGTCGAGCATTTCGGCATGCCGGTCGACCCCGGCAATCTGTTGATGATCGGCGCCGCCGGCTCGCGCCCGGTGATCGGCGCGCCGGGCTGTGCGCGCAGCCCCAAGGAAAACGGTTTCGATTGGATACTCATGCGGTTGCTGGCCGGTCTGCCGGTGCCGCGCGAGGATATTACCGGGCTTGGCGTCGGCGGCCTGCTGATGGAAATCGTCACCCGGCCGCAACCGCGCGAGGAGCCGGTGCAGAGCGGCCGTCCGATTGCCGCGCTTGTGCTCGGCGCCGGCCGGTCAAGCCGCATGGGCGGTCCCAACAAGCTCCTCGCCGAGATCGGCGGCCGGCCGCTCATCCGCATCGTCGTCGATGCGGTGTTGGCCTCGCGGGCGCGGCCGGTCATCGTGGTCACCGGTCATCAGCGTGAGCGGGTCGAGGCGGCGCTTGCCGGCCTGCCGGTGAGTTTCGCGCACAACCCGCATTTCGCCGACGGTCTTGGCACCTCGCTCAAGACCGGCATCGCCGCGCTGCCGGCGGACGTCGACGGCGTCATCGTCTGCCTCGGCGACATGCCGCAGGTCGATGCCGGTCTGATCGACCGGCTGATCGGCGCGCTCGATCCCGATAACGGCGCGCTCGTCGTGGTGCCGACCATCGACGGCAAGCGCGGCAATCCGGTGGTGTGGTCGCGGCGGTTCTTTGCCGACCTCATGGCGGTCGAGGGCGACGTCGGCGCGCGCTATCTGATCGGCCGCTATCCCGAGGCGGTGGTCGAAGTGCCGCTCGCCGGCAATGCCGCGCTCACCGATGTCGATACGCCGGAAGCGTTTGCAGCCGTGAAGGCCGAGCTGGAAAAGACTTAAGACCCTGATCCAATTCAAATGAATCGGATCAGGGTCTAAATTCTTGATTTGAGCATGATCTTATCCGAAAACCGGTTTCCACTTTTCGGGATCATGCTCTCAATGCGCCGTCCGCTGTTTCTGCCGACCGCACGCCAGACCAATTGGCTCTTGATCGTCGCTTTCCTGTCGGTCGGCGAGGCGCTCTATATCCGCTACATGGCGATCGAGAATTTGAACGTCGAACTGGCCTGTCAGGCCGGGCTCAAGACCTGGCTGTGCGACACATTCCGGCTGTCCATTGTTCTGTTCAATCACGATGTTTTCGGCGGCGTGGCCTTGGTCGCAGCGCTCCTCAACCTGATCCGACCGTCGCTCGTGCTGGTCACGGTTGCGCTTGCGGCAGCCGGGTTTGGCATCGTGCTGCACAATGCCGACCTTTCGGCGCTCGCCGCCGGCTTATTGATCCTCAGTCTGGCGCGTCCCGCGCCTGCAGCAGAATGACGGCGAGGCCGAGAAATCCGGCGCACAAGCCAGATCGCCTGCCAGTTGGCGAAGGTTTCGTTGAACGCGATATAGCCCGCCGCCAGCGCCAGCACGGCGGCAGCGACGGTCTCCGCCAATGCGCGCCGTCCCGACGGGCGCGGCGTCGACAGCATCAGCACCAGGAAAGCAATGACGCCGGCGCTCTGCGGCGCAAAGGGTATGTCGCGGTAACGCGGATCGAAAACCAGACCGAGCGCGGCCTGCACCGAAAGCACGGTCAGCGCGATCAGGATCAAGCCGAGAACGCGGCTCGATCGATCGCGTCCCGCCGCCCGCACCCGACATGACCGCCGCAAATGCCGGTGCGCTGCGGCCCGCCGCGCAGGCGGCCGCGCAGGCGATCGGCGCGGCCGCGGCCGTGATCGCCAAGGCGAGCGAGCGCAGCCAGCCGCCGGCGGTGAAACTGTCGATCGGCACTCGTTTCGAGGGTCCAGCCGAACAAGACGGCGGGCGCAAACGCCAATGCGGCGATCCGCAGCCATAATAAAGGCGGCGTAGTTTTGCCGTTGCCGGCGATCGCGGCGCCGCCAAAGCTCAGCGCGGCAAGCAGGATTCCCGCGAGCGCTTGCATCGAGCCAATGCGGATGATCGGACACGTTGCCGTCGAAACTGAATTTCGGCGCCGCCGTGGCGCGGTCGAAAATCCCCCAGTAGCCGCCGGTCGCGCCCTCGAGCTGGCGTTTCCAGGGCTGGTCGAAAGCCTCGATGACGTTGAGGCGGAAATTCTCGCGCTGCGCCAGCGCCACGGTCTCGTTCGATCGCGCGCGCCTGGTTCGACGGCGACGGCAGCGCGCCCTCGCGCATCCGGCCCTCGCTCGGCCAGCCGAATTCGCCGACGACGATCTCCTTGTTGGGGATGGCGAGCGGCGACCTTCCTGCGAATGTCGTCGACATGGGCGGCCGCCAGCGACGCCGGCAGCGGAAAATCCTCCCAATACGGCAGGATATGGATGGTGACGAAATCGACGGAATTTTGCAGGTCGCTGTAGCGCAGCCAATATTCCCAAACGTCGGCATAGGTGACCGGCTGCGACACCTGCGCCTTGACCTCGCGGATGATGGCCTCGAGATCGGTGACCGACATATCGCCGCGCAACAGCACTTCGTTGCCGACGACGACGGCGCGGATGACGTCGGGATATTTCTTGGCGAGCGCGACGACCGTGGCGATCTGCCGACGGTTGCTTTCCGCGTGTTGGACGACACAGGATCGCCCTGCAGCACCTTCATGCCGTGGCGCTGGGCGATGGCGGCGACCTGGTCCTGGCCGTTGTCGATCGAATAGGTGCGCACGCAATCGGTGTAGTGCGACAGGAGCGTCAGATCCTCGTCGATCTGCTGCGGCGGCGACATGGGTGCCCTCGACAAGCGGATCCTGGCCGTCGCGAAACGGCGCATAGGACACGCAATAAAGCTTGCCGCCATTGGCGAGCGGCGAGGGCGGCAGCCGAACCGGCGCGCCGAGCCACCACCATGCCGCGCCGATCGCCAGCGCGGTGAGCGCAAAATGCGCCAGCGCTGCAGCGATGGAATTGCCGTCGAGAGGGCGGTACACCGTTTCGCATTAACCTTGCCGGCGGCCAATGCCAAGCGTGCGGGCTAACCCGCCGCCGTGCGCGCTGGACAAACGAGCGCAGTTAGGCTGTTCTCTTGCCAAGTGGGGTCGTTACGACCATTTCGGACCGGCCGCCGCAATAGCGGCCAAATCGGGTGGCCAAGAAGGCGTCGAATTGGCACCCAATAAGTGCCGAGCAAACGGCCGAAATTGGTTAAGGGGAACGTCCGTCTCGATCGGCTCAAGTCTAGCCCAACGAACTAAGGGAACCATGTCCCAGCGAGTATCCAGCGTCGTCGGCGGAGTGTGTCTTGCCGCCTGGCTTGTCGTTCCCGGAAGCCCTCTTATCCAGCGGTCCTTGGCCCAAAGCAGCAACCCGAACCCCGCGGAGCAGCAAGCGCCCGCCGGCCAGGACGCCGCAAAGGAAACCCAGAAAATCGACGAATACGCCGAAACGCAGCGCGCGCTGAACGGTCCGGCCGGCAATCCGGAATGCGTCTGGCTTGGCCGCCGGGTGGTCAGCCTGCTGTGGCGGGACGATCTCGATACCGCATTCCGCCACCTCGATCTTTACGACCGTTTTGGCTGTCCGAGCGGCCATATCCAGGCGGCGTTCCGCTGCCTGGTGCTGCATTCCAGCACCATCGATCCAAAGACGCCCGACAGCTTGAACGGCCGGGTGCTGGCCTGCTGGATCAATCCGGCTCTCGAAGTCATGCCGCGCGGCGTCGGCGGCGCCTGCGGCAGCCGCGCCGGCGGCGACGACGACGCGATAGCGTTCCGACGTCAGGTGAAACCGCTATTTTTTCGCCGAAGTGTTGTTGCTCGCGCTTTGTTGTCTTGAATTTGCCATTGCCGGACGCTAGTTTAGCAATGCCGCTCGCAAGGTTGCCTCATCCTTACGACCATCGTCGAACCTGGGGGCAGGTTCGGGCCCGTGTCGTTCGCCCCGTTTGGTAAGAGTCCATGCGCACCGTCGCTGCCGTGCTCGCGCTCGTAGCGTGCGTGCATGCCGGCATCTGGGCGTTGCTGAGGCCCGAAGGAACGGCTCCGGATTATACCGGTCAGCTGGCCAGTATCTCTTACTCCCCGTTTAAGAACTCCTCGCATCCCGATTACCGGCGCCCGGCCCACCGCCGAACAAATCCGCGCCGATCTGGCGGCGATCGCGCCCTACACGCGGGCAATCCGCACCTATTCGGCCACCGGCGGCGCGGAACTCGTTCCGCCGATCGCGGCCGAGTTTGGCCTTAAGGTCACCGTCGGCGCCTGGATCGACAAGGATCAGGCGCGCAACGAGCGCGAGATCGCCTCGGCCTTAAACCTCGCCCGCCATTACAGCAATGTCGACGCCATCGTGGTCGGCAACGAGACCACGCTGCGCGCCGAGATGAGCGTCCCGGACCTCATCAATCTCATCCAAAAGGTGAAGCGATCGAGCCCGGTTCCGGTGACGACGGGCGAAATCTGGACCGTCTGGATCGATCATCCGGAGCTTGCCTCGTCCGTCGATTTCATCGCCGCGCATATTCTGCCCTATTGGGAAGGCTTTAGCGCCTCGACCGCCGTCGACCACACCATCGAGTTCTACGACAAGCTCCGCCAGATGCACCCCGGCAAGCGGATCGTGATCGCCGAATTCGGCTGGCCGAGCGCCGGCTATAACTTCCATAACGCCAATCCCGGCCGCATGGAGCAGGCCGAGGTTTTGCGCGATTTCGTCACCCGCGCCGAGGCCTACGGCATCGACTACAACATCGTCGAGGCGATCGATCAGCCGTGGAAGACCATGGAAGGCGGCGTCGGACCCTATTGGGGCGTGTTCGACGCCGCGCGGCAGCCGAAATTCTCCTGGACCGGAGCCGATCACCGATCCCGATTACGGCAAGCGCGCCGGCCTTGCGGTGCTGTTCGGGCTGTTGCTGTCCTTGCCGATCGTGGCCATGGCCGGGGTGAACTTCACGCAGGCGCTCATGCTGGCTGTGTCGGCGAACGCGGTGGGCGCTTGGTTCTCGGCCATCGTCGCCTTCTGGAAGGGCCACTATTTCGTGCCGGGCGCCGCCTTCGCGCTCGGCCTCGGCATCGTCCTTCTGCTGCCGCTCGTCGCCATCGCGCTTTCGCGCCTGGAAGAGATCGCGGCCATTGCGTTCGGCCGCCCGCCGCGGCGGCTTGCCAATGCGCCGTCGCTGGTGCCCGACGCCGCCGCTCCCAAAGTGTCGATCCACGTGCCTGCGTGCTGCGAGCCGCCGGACATGCTCAATACGACGCTCGATGCCGTGGCGCGGCTCGATTATCCGAACTTCGAATGCGTGGTGGTGGTCAACAATACGCCGGATCCGGGCCTGTGGCGGCCGGTCGAAGATCATTGCCGCGCGCTCGGCGAGCGGTTCAAGTTCGTGCGGGTCGAGAATCTCGAGGGCTATAAAGCCGGCGCGCTGCGGGTCGCGCTCACCCACACCGCGGCGGATGCCGAGATCCTCGGCACCATCGATGCCGACTACGTCCTCGATCCGGACTGGCTCAAGCATCTGGCGCCGTTATTCGCCGATCCCCGGGTCGGCTTCGTGCAGTCGCCGCAGGATCATCGCGACGGCGGCCGTTCGCTGATGCACGCCGCCATGAACGCCGAATATGCCGGCTTCTTCGACATCGGCATGGTGCAGCGGAATGAGTTCAACGGCGTCGTCATGCACGGCACCATGTGCCTCATTCGCCGCGCCGCCATCGCCAGCGCCGGCGGCTGGTCGTCGCAAACCATCGTCGAGGACACCGATCTGGGCTTGAGCATTCTCGAACACGGCTGGATCGCCCATTACACCAACCGCCGCTACGGCCATGGGCTCCTGCCCGATACGTTCGAGGCCTATAAGCGGCAGCGCCACCGCTGGGCTTTCGGCGGCTTCCAGCTGGTGCGCAAGCATTGGCGGCGGCTATTGCCGTGGGCGGTTGGGCTCACCCGCGAGCAGAAGCGCGAATACGGCATCGGCTGGCTCAATTGGCTCGGCTCCGACGCCATCGGCGTCGTGGTCGCGCTTCTCAACATTCTCTGGGTGCCGTTCGTCGCCTTTGCCAATATCGCGGTGCCGGATCGGATCCTCACCATCCCGATCATCGCCGCCTTTACCGTCTCGGTCGCTCATTTCGTCGCGCTTTACCGGCTGCGGGTACGGGCCAGCGCCGGCCAGATGCTGGGCGCGGTCTGCGCCGCCATGTCGCTGCAATGGACCGTGGCGCGCTCGGTCGGGCTTGGCTTCATCCACGAGCGCATGCCGTTTTTGCGCACCGCCAAGGGCGGCGTCTCGCGCAAGGGACCCGATTTTCCGGCGTTCTGGGAGGCGGTCATCGCCGCGCTGCTGTTGGTCGGCGCGGTCACCCTGGTCCTGACCAATTACAAGCAGGTCCACGAGATCAACATTTTTGCCTGCGTTCTATTGATCCAAAGCCTGCCCTTCCTGGCCGCCGTGATCCTCGCCGGCGTGGAAGGTACGCGCTTTAACAGCTTTGCTTATTGGCGCGGCGTCGAGGCCAGAGAAGTCGGGGCCGCCATCGGCGCCACGATCGTCACTACAATCGGCGCCAAGGCCGCCGATCTGTTGCCGCAGTCGCAGGAGGCCATGACCAAGGTCATGGCTAGCGAAGTCATGCTCAGCAAGTCATGGCCGAGCCGCCGGAGGTTTCGACCGATAGCGTCGAAACGGCGCAATAGCCGTCATTGCCGGCCGTGCGCGGCGCCTGTCCCGGGCGGCGGCGCGCCGCCGCGCCGACGTTCACCAACTCGCAACCCTTCCCCGCTAGCCTTAGCCCATCCTCTGGGGAGGGGCTTTTCCATGTTCGCAAATGCGCGAAAGTTTGGGCTCGCGGCGGCGAGCTTCGGATTCCTGGCCGCCGCCATCGGCGCCGCCAATGCCGCCGGCGCGCTCGCCGTCGGCGTCTGCGGCGCCTACGGCTACGGCTTCGACTACGGCAAAATGGCGGACGCCCGCGTCGCGGCGATGAGCAAATGCGCCGGCGGCCATTGCAAGGTGGTCGGCGTCGTCCGCAAGGGCTGCGCGGCGATGGCGGTCGACGCCAAAAATCCCTGCGGCTCCTACGGCTGGGCGCTCAATTCGCACCTCGGCAAGGCCGAGAACCTCTCGATGCAGCGCTGCGCCCAGTTCGGCGGCCGCGACTGCGTGGTGCGCGCCTGGGCCTGCGACGAGAAGGGCTAGCGGCACCCTCTTAATACTTCGCACTCACCCCGAGCCGCAGATAAGGCCCGCTGCGGCGGTCCGAATCCATCGACCAGCCGGCGCCGGCCGACCATTCGCTTGCGCCGACATGCAAGCCGGTCAGGTGGGCGCCGAGTTCAAGCTGCTGGAAATTGCCGCACCACAGCATGGCCGTTTCCGGCCCGACGAACGCCGCGTCGAACACGCGGGTGCCGAGCGCGCCGCGCAAATATCCGGTCGGGCCGATCGAGACGAGCGAGCCGTTGACGGCGGCCATGAGATTGGCGGCCGGCTGATACCAGACATCGGTCGCCAATTGCGCGCCGACATACAGACCATGCAGGCGGCTGCCGGGATCGTAAGGCGAAAGCCGATAGTCCTGCACCACGGGCCCGGCGAACAGGCCGATGGTGAGTGCGTCGCCCGCCAAGCGAAAGCCCGGCAGCGCCGCGCCGGACAGCATGTCGCCGTCGACCTTGGTTTGGAGCCCGCTTGAATTGTAGCTGTAGCGGCCGCCGTTGACGAGAAGCTTCAGCGTGAAGCCGTCGGCGTTGAGCCCCGCGGGCGACCACAATGTTCCGCCGTAGAGGAATTCGCCGTAACGCCACAGATCGGCGCCGCCGAAGACAAGAAACGAGGGGCTGTTGGGCGTCGCGGTTTCCGCTCGACCCACAATACTGCACAACAGCATGCCCGCGACGGCCACCACCATCGCACCGACAACGCGTAACGCGAACACTGAGGGCCCCCCTACACCCCGTGACAACCGTAGGTTATGCCGATCAGTTATTTTGCCAAGATGACGCCGCCATTGCGCTGCCATTGGCCTGTGGAAAACTCGGCTAGCTGCAACCGTTGGCGGCACGCGCGGCCGGCGTGTAGTGCGCCAAGTTGCTAAGGGAACGGCCGGTCAGCCCTGCAGGAATCGGGTATGTCGCCCCGCATCCCCGGGCTATAGGTTCGGGGTTCGGGCAGGAATCGAACGATGACGGTTTCAACGACGATACAATCCGAGGTGTCAGACGACCGCGCGGCGGAGTCGTCGCGGCGGCGGCTTGCCATCGGTTTTATGAATTGGGCCCACGCGCTCGATCATTTCGTCATCTTGATTTATCCGACCGTGGTCATCGAGCTGGAGGTCGTGTACGGCCGCTCCTATGCCAGCCTGATCTGGCTGTCGACCGCATCCTTCGTGGCCTTCGGGCTATTTTCGCTGCCGGCCGGCTGGCTCGGCGACCGTTGGAGCCGCCGCAACCTGATGTTCGCGTTCTATCTCGGCTGCGGGGCCTCCCTGATCGCCGCGGCTTTGGCGCCGTCGCTTTACGTGCTCGGCTTCGCGCTGTTTTCGCTCGGCATATTCGCCGCCATCTATCATCCGGTCGGCACCGCGATGATCATCGAGAAGGCCACCCAGCGCGGCCGCACGCTCGCCTTTAACGGCGTCTGCGGCAATCTCGGTGTCTCATTGGCGGCCGGGATAACGGCGACGCTGACCGCGGTCTTGTCCTGGCGCGGCGCCTTTCTGGTGCCCGGCGTGATCTGTGTCGCCACCGCCGCGGTCTATCTGTGGCTGGTGCCGGAGGAAAAAGCAGGCCACGCGGCGGCGCGCTCGAAGGCGCCGGACGTCGCTTTGTCGCCGATGCTCGCCGCGGTGATTTTTGGACTGTTCGTCGTCGTCGCGGTGAGCGCGGGCCTGGTCTTCAACACCATCTCGGTGTCGCTGCCGAAGATCGTCGACGAGCGCGTCGGCAATGACATTTCGCTGGTCGCGGTCGGCGGCTTGACCACGGCGGTGTTCCTGTGCGGCGCGCTCGCGCAGATCACGGTCGGCCGGCTGGTCGAGCGCTTTCCGCTGCATATTTTGTTTGCGGTGCTCGCCATCATGCAATTCGGCGGCGTGGTGTGGGCGGCCTCTGCCAGCGGCATGACGCTGTTATTCGCCTTGGCCTTCACCATGGCGGCGATCTACGGCCAGATTACCGTGAACGATCTCGTCATCGCCCGCTACACCGCCGATGCCTGGCGCGGCCGCGTCTATGCGGTGCGCTATTTCCTCACCTTCATGGTGTCGGGCGTGGCGGTGTCGATGATCGCCGTGCTGTACGGCCGCGGCGGCTTCGCGCTTGTGCTTGGCGCCACCGCGGTCATCGCGCTCGGCTTCCTGGTCGCCGTGCTGGCGATTGCGCTGATCGCCAATGGCGTGGAAAAAGCCCGCCTGCCGCAGCCGGCGGAGTGAATTTCCGCAAGGCGTGGAATTCTATTGCGGCGTGATGCCGGCGTCGCGAATGACCTTGCCGTAGCGTTCGGAATCGTCGCCGATCTCGGCGCCAAAGCGAGAAGCATCAAGATAATTCGCTTCGAATGCGAGATTGAGCATACGCTTCTTGAAATCGGGATCGGCCGCAACCACCGCCAGCTCCTTGGCCAGCCGCGCGATGACGGCAGGCGGCGTCTTGGCCGGGCCCGGCGACGCCGAACCAATTATTGACCACCACGCCGGGAACGCCCTCTTCGGCGAATGTGGGCACGTTGGGCACGAGCGACAGACGCTGCTTCGGAGGCCGAGCCCAACAGTTTCACGGTGCCGGCCTGCAGATGCGGCATGACCGCGGTGAGACCGGTCCAAACCATGCGGAATCTGACCTGCCAGCAAGTCAGTTGACCGATGCGGCAGCCGAGCGATAGGGCGACATTGACGATGTTGATCTTGGCCAGCGAGTTGAACAGCAGCAGCGCAAGATGATGCGGCGAGCCGACGCCGGGGGTTCCCGCCGAAAGCTTTCCCGGTTCGGATTTGGCAAGCGCCACCAGTTCGTGAACGCTGTTGGGCGGAAACGACGCTTGCGCGCATAAGAACAGCGTCGATGTCGCCACTCTGGCGATCGGCGCGAAATCCGTAGTGACGTCGAACGGCACGCTCTTGTGCAGCCACTTCTGCAGCACCACCGAGCCTTCCATCAGCAGGAGCGTTGCGCCGTCGGGATCGCTCCGCGCCACCCAGTCCTCGCCGGTCATGCCGCCGGCGCCGGGGCGGTTTTCGACCACGACGGGCTCGGCCAAGCGTTCGGAAAGTTTTTCGGCGACCAAGCGGCCGACGAAATCCACGCCGCTGCCCGGACCGAACGGCACCACCAGCACGATGCGGTGCGGCAACTCATCCTGCGCGGCGGCCGGCTTCGTCAGGAAAGCCACGGCCAGCAGCGCCGCGATCGCGATTGCGCGCGCGATCATCAGGGGTCCGGCGCGCATCAATGCTTGACCTGTTTGATCGCGATCATCACGCCGTCCGGATCGGCCAGATAATGCTCGCCCAGGCCCGTCCGCTTGAAGGCGTTCAGCCGCGCCTCGCCTTCCGCGCCGACGCCGGTCGGCTTCGGCGCCATCAACGGATTGACGATGCGCAACTCCTCGACATCCTTCTTGAACGCAGCGATATCCTCGACCTCGAAGCCGAGATGATCGAGCGCCGGCCGTTCGATGCCGGTGCCGAGGAAGTCCGAGATCTTCCACGGCAGGATGTGCATGGTCATTCGTCCATCGGTCAGAGCGAAGGCGCCGTCGCCTGCGGGCGAATTGGTCAGCGGCAGCTCGAACACGCCGGCGTAGAATTCGGCGAGGCGTTCCGGCTCGATGACGCGCATCGCGAAATGGCTGAACCGGCGGTTCTGCTCCCAAGCTCCCGCTTCGTAAACTTCCGCGCGGTTTTTGAGACCGACCTGCGACAGGTCGAAATATTGGCCGGCGGGATCGTGAATTCCGAGCGCCGCAAACGGGCGGTTGCTGGGCCGCTGAATGATTTCGATTTTCGGATATTTCTTGGCGACGCGTTCGCGGACCGCTTCGACATCCTCAACCTGGATGCCGAAATGATCGAATCCCGCCTGGCGTCCCGCCATGCGCGGATTGACGTTCATGCCGACATAGCCGTCGCCGATCGACATCGCGGAAGCTTCAAACTTCGCATTCGTCTTGACTTCGAGGCCGAACGCGGCGCGGTACCAGACCGCCAGCAGAGCGTAATTATCGGAAACGATCGCGACGTGATTAAGCTTGGCGAACATCCTGGCAGTTCCCCCTTCGCAACTTTGATGTTGCGCAAGGCTACACTATCCCGGCGATGAAGTCCGGGTCTCGTCGCGAACGAAAAGCTGCGCCGAATGCGCTACGCAGGGTTGCGCGCCGCCAGCGCCATGCCGATCATCGCGGTGCCGCCGAACAGCATGTTGATGCCGACCAATAGGCCGAGCGCCCAGGCCGCAGTGCCGGGCAGTCCGGCGAAGATGATGCCGGCGAGAATGAGGTCGACGATGCCCGACGCCAGCATCCAGCCCCAACGGCCGGAAAGTTGCGCCCGGTGCTCGAAGGCGTACATCAGCGTGGCGATACCTTCGACGACGAAGAAGGCGATCAGCACCAAAGTGAGCGACAGGACGCCGTTGATCGGCCAGAGAATCAGGATCACGCCGGCCGCAAGAGCGATCGCGGCGGACACCAGCGCCCACCAGAAGCCGGGCGCATTGCGCATCCAGAACGTCGTCACCAGTCCAACGCCGCCCGAAATCAGGAACAGCCAGCCGATCACCAGCGTGAACGCCAGCGTCGCGACGACTGGAACGACGATCGCGGCGAAGCCGAGCAGGACGAGGACGATGCCCTCGAACAGGAACAGGCCCCAATGGGCATGGATCGCGCTCGCGACTTCGCGCCTCAAGTCCTCAGTGCTGGTCGGTTGATGCAGCGTCATAATTCTCTCCCTCGAAATGGGCCGCCCGGACGTGGCCTGCGGCCCTGGTGAGCACTCGGCGGTCTCACTTGGCGGTCACTTGGCGGCGGTCAGTTGGCTAACGAACGCTTGGAAGCAAGATGAGCCTGGATAGTGTTGCACAAAAGCCGGTCTTGCATAATGACCTTGGGGCGCCTATCTAACCAATGCGACGTTGAGCTTTGCGGTTCCGTCGCACGACGGCCACAGTTGCGATTTGGGCGACGCCGGATGTACGCGCGCCGTATCGCAGCAGGTGGCCGTTAGTTTTTCAGCCGAAATTATCCGGTCGGTCCTGTAGCGGCGGGTTTGAAACCCGCCCCTACACGCTCAATCGTGCAATCAAAGCCATGGCGCCGGCCGGCGCCCTGACTTTTCCTTCGTGGATGACATAGGCGAACACGTCGCGTGGCGCGAGCCTTTGGCTTCGCCGGCGGGCCGACACGCGGCAAGTCGGCGGGCTGTTTGCCTTGCGCCCAGGATTGCAGCCGGAGAGCCCAGGCGGCGATCTCCTTCGGCGGGTAGGCGGTCGCTATCGTGTCCTTGCCGCGCTGCAGGCGCGCATAGACGAAGTCGCCGGTAACGTCCGCGATATTCGGGTATTTCGCGTGATCGGTGAATACGACCGGCATGGCGAACGTCCGCAACAGCGCAATGAATTCCGGCGTACGAAAGCTGTCGTGGCGCACTTCGATGACGTGGCGCAGCGTGTGTCCGTCAAATTTTTTCGGCAGCAATTCAAGAAAGCCGCCAAAATCCGCGGCGTCGAATTTCTTGGTCGGCGCGAATTGCCACAGCAGCGGACCGAGACGGTCGCCGAGTTCGGTCACGCCGGAATCGAGAAAGCGCTTGATGGAGTCGCCGGCTTCCTTGAGCACGCGGCGGTTGACGGCAAAGCGCGGGCCTTTGAGCGCGAACACGAAACCCGCCGGCACTTCGCTTGCCCATTTGCGGAACGTCGCCGGCGTCTGCGAGCGGTAGAACGTGCCGTTGACCTCGATCGACGTCAGCCGCTCGCCGGCATAGGCTAGTTCCTTGGCGTGCGGCAGGCCCTTCGGATAAAACACGCCGCGCCAGGGTTCGAAGGTCCAGCCGCCGATGCCGACAAAGATTTGGCCGCTGCGCAGTTGCCCCGATGTCCGAGTCATGTCGCTGTCATTGAAGCGTGTTAGAGGTCATTTGCAAGTGGTGGTGGAGATGTGTTGGTTTTCTCTCCCGCCACAACGGCCACGGTGAGATTGGCGACGCCGGATGAACGCGCGCCCTCGCTCGTGGTCGTTTCTGTTTTAGCCCCCCACGCGACATTTGTCCTCGGCCCGGCTATAAAGCGCAGGCATCGGCGCCGCGGGCGGCACAGCTCAAAAATTCCGCCGGGCAGTGGGGGAGGTCATGCAGCGCAAGGTCATCATCTCGTGTGCGGTTACCGGCTCGGCCGACACGCCTGGGCGCAACCCGGCGGTGCCGGTGACGCCGGAACAGATCGCCAATTCGGCGCTCGATGCCGCCAAGGCAGGCGCTGCCATCGTGCACATCCATGTGCGCGATCCGAAGACCACCAAGCCCAGCATGGAGACCGCGCATTATCGCGAAGTCGATGGAGCGCATCAGGGCGAAGCAACAGCGACGTGCTGATCAACCTGACCACCGGCCCGGGCGCGCGCTTCACCCACGATGAGAACGATCCGTCAAAGCCCGGGCCCGGCAGCTCGCTGAAATCGCCGCAAGACCGCGTGCGCCACGTTGTCGAGCTCAAGCCCGACATCTGCAGCCTCGACATGGGCAGCCTCAACATGGGCGACCGCGTCTTCGTCAACACGCCGAGCCATCTGCAGGCGATGGCGGAGGCGATCAAGACCGCCGGCGTGATGCCGGAGCTCGAAGTGTTCGAGACCGGCCATTTGTTGCTCGCCAAGCGCTTTCTCGAACAAGGCTACGTCAAGCCGCCGGGCATGTTCCAGATCTGCCTGGGCATTTCCTGGGGCCAGCCGGCGACGCCCGAGGCGATGACCTATATGCGCAACCTCTTGCCGCCGGATTCGCCGTGGTTTGCCTTCGGCATTTCGCTGCATCAGTTTCCCATGGTGGCGCAGACGCTATTGCTCGGCGGCCACCCGCGCGTCGGGCTCGAAGACAACATCTATCTGGAAAAGGGCAAGCTGGCGCCGAGCAACGCGGCGCTGGTCGAAAAAGCGGGCAAGATCATCGAGATTTTGGGCGATCACGTCGCGACGCCGGGCGAGGCGCGGCAAATTCTCGGCTTGGCTGCGAGCAACGCGTGAGCAAAATCGGCGCGCAGGCGCATGACGCAGCGGAGCGCCGCAGAGGATAGCCATGACCATTCGCGTCGCGGCAATAGAGGTCAGTCACTGGCACGCGCTCAACGACGCCGCCTATCTGCGTCATCTGATCGCCATGCCGGACGTGGAGCTGGTCGCCGTGCAGGATACCGACGCCGCGCTTGTCGCCAGGCGCGCGGTCGAGGTCGGCAAGCCGCCGACCTTCACCGACTACCGCAAGATGCTTGAAGCGACCCGTCCGGATTTCGTCGTGGCGCTCGGGCGGCACAGCCGAATGGCTGGGATCGCGCACGATCTCATCGACGCCGGCTATCCGTTCCTGATGGAAAAGCCGATGAGCATCAATGCGGCGGAACTGGAGCCGGTCGCCGAGAAGGCGGCGAAGCGCAACGCCTATGTCGCCGTTCCCTTGGCGCAGCGCTACGGCGCCTTCGCCAGGCGCGCCCGCGAATTGCTCGCCGCAAAAGCCTTCGGTCCGCTGTCGCATATTTATGTGCGGATCAACCGCCCGGCGCCGCCGCGCTATCCGGCCTGGGACTGCCCGTGGATGCTCGATCCGGCCGAAGCCGGCGGCGGCGCCTTGCGCAATCTCGGCCCGCACGGGCTCGATATGTTCTGGCACCTGACCGGCGAGGAGGCGGAGGTGACCGGCGCGCAGTTGAGCCGCCGCGCGCAGATTGCGCGGTCGAGGACTACGCCTCGGTCATGCTGCGCTCGGCGAGCGGCATTCTCGGCACCGTCGAGGTCGGCAATACGTTCCCGCGCGACGGCACCGACGGCGAATGGAAGATCGCCGGCCGCGACGCCATCCTCACCATGAAAGACAATGTCGTGAAGCTCTCGACCGCGACAGGCGACGAAATCCTGCCCGGCACCGACACCACCGCGCCCTATTTCACCGCGCTGCGCGATGCGCTCGACCGTTGGCGGGGCGGCAAAGCGCCGCCGATCGGCGTGCAGGATTGTCTGCGCGCGGTGCGGCTGATCGATCAGGCCTACGCGCACGCCGTCATTCCGGGGCGCGGCTGAAAGCCGCGAGCCCGGAATCCATATTCGCTGACCTGTGATTATGGATTCCGGACAGCCTCGCTTTGCTCGGCTTCCGGAATGACAAAAGCCCGGGATCGCTCCCGGGCCTTCGCATTTCACGTCGCCTGACGTGTGAACTTAGAAGTCCATTCCGCCGCCGCCACCCGGCATCGGGGGCATGTCGTTCTTCTTCTTCGGCAGCTCGGCGACCATCGCCTCGGTGGTGATGAGGAGGCCGGCGACCGAGGACGCGCCTTGCAGAGCCTGGCGCACGACCTTGGTCGGGTCGATGATGCCCTTCTTCACCATGTCGACGTATTCGCCGCCCTGGGCGTCGAAGCCGTAGCCGTAGGTCGCGTTCTCGAGGATCTTGCCGACGATGACGGAACCGTCCTCACCGGCATTGATCGCGATCTGGCGGGCCGGAGCCGACAAAGCCTTGCGCACGATCTCGACGCCGTGCTTCTGGTCTTCGTTGGCGACGCGCACCTTCTTGAGCGCCTCGCTGGCGCGCAACAGCGCCACGCCGCCGCCCGGCAGAACGCCTTCCTCGACCGCGGCGCGGGTCGCATGCATCGCGTCGTCGACGCGATCCTTGCGCTCCTTCACCTCGACCTCGGTGGCGCCGCCGACGCGGATCACCGCGACGCCGCCGGCGAGCTTGGCCAGCCGCTCTTGCAGCTTCTCGCGGTCGTAGTCCGAGGTGGTCTCCTCGATCTGCGCCTTGATCTGGCTGATGCGGTCTTCGATGTCCTTCTTCTTGCCGGAGCCGTTGACGATCGTGGTGTTTTCCTTGTCGATCATCACCTTCTTGGCCTTGCCGAGCATGGCGATCGTGACGTTCTCGAGCTTGATGCCGAGATCTTCAGCAGATCGCCGTGCCGCCGGTCAGGACGGCGATGTCCTGCAGCATCGCCTTGCGGCGATCGCCGAAGCCCGGGGCCTTCACCGCCGCGACCTTCAGGCCGCCGCGCAGCTTGTTGACGACGAGCGTGGCCAGCGCCTCGCCTTCCACGTCCTCGGCAACGATCAGAAGCGGCTTGCCGGTCTGCACGACGGCTTCCAGCAGCGGAAGGAGTTCGTTGAGCGCCGAGAGCTTCTTCTCGTTGATGAGGATGTAGGGGTCTTCCATCTCCACGCGCATCTTGTCGGCGTTGGTGATGAAGTAGGGCGAGATGTAGCCGCGGTCGAACTGCATGCCCTCGACGACGTCGAGCTCGGTCTCGAGGCTTTTGGCCTCTTCGACCGTGATCACGCCCTCGTTGCCGACCTTTTCCATCGCCTTGGCGAGGTAGTCGCCGATTTCCTTGTCGCCGTTGGCGGAGATGGTGCCGACCTGGGCGATTTCGGCGTTCGAGGTGACCTTCTTCGAGTTCTTCTTGAGCTCCTCGACCACGGTCTCGACCGCGAGGTCGATGCCGCGCTTGAGATCCATCGGGTTCATGCCGGCGGCAACCGCCTTGGAACCTTCTTTGACGATCGCGGCGGCAAGCACGGTCGCGGTCGTGGTGCCGTCACCGGCGATGTCGGAGGTCTTCGAGGCGACCTCGCGCACCATCTGCGCGCCCATGTTCTCGAACTTGTCTTCAAGCTCGATCTCCTTGGCGACGGTGACGCCGTCCTTGGTGATGCGGGGAGCGCCGAACGATTTGTCCAGCACGACGTTGCGGCCCTTGGGGCCGAGCGTCACTTTCACCGCATTGGCGAGAATGTCGACGCCGCGCAACATCTTGTCGCGCGCATCGACGGAGAATCTAACTTCCTTGGCAGCCATAGAAATTCACTCCTTGTTGTTTGGTCCTCATCCTGAAGGAGCGCCCGCAGGGCGCGTCTCGAAGGATGCAGGCCAGTGATTCATCGGCCCCATCCTTCGAGGGCCGCCTTCGCGGCCGCCTCAGGATGAGGAAGGGGGTTACGCGGCCTTCTTAGGCGGCTTTCCTTCTTGCGACCTGCTCGTCGAGCACGCCCATGATGTCGAACTCCTTCATGATCAGGAGATCCTGGCCATCGATCTTGACCTCGGTGCCCGACCATTTGCCGAACAGCACGCGCTCGCCGACCTTGATATCGATCGGGATCAGCTTGCCGGCCTCGTCGCGGCCGCCCGGGCCGACGGCGATGACTTCGCCCTGCGAGGGCTTTTCCTTGGCGGTGTCGGGGATGATGATGCCGCCGGTGGTCTTTTCCTCGGCATCGATGCGCTTGACGACGACGCGATCGTGAAGCGGACGAAACTTCATGGTGTCCTCCTAAGTTATTGAAAACAAAGACGTTTGTGAGTGTTGCAGCGGCCGTTCAGAGAGTTCCCTCGGCAGACCGCTTGATGCTGAATTGGGGCCTAGTCTTGGCGCCCACAAGAGGTCTCTCGAAATTATTTAGCACTCCTCAAATCGGACTGCCAACAAGAATCGCCTTCGGGTTAATTGCTGTCGGGTTCCAAACGCTGCGGCGAAATATTCCGGTTCCGGGCGAGGAAACTTGTCCCAGGAAGTTCCGTTGGAATCGGGACAAGTGTAGTTCCAACGCGCTGTTAGCACCGGGACGAGGATGCTGCTAGTGCCTTGAAAATACACAACTTATTCAATTTTTGAGGCTTGCAATGGGAGAGCGAGTCTCGAAACATTCCCGTGCCGGGATTGGAGGGCACCATGGTGTCGAAAGAGTTTCGCAGTCAGCTCGAAGGCTATGGACTAACCACCGCCAATATCCTGTACCGGCGGCCCGATCATCCGTGGCTGTTGCAGACCTATGTCTGGCAGGATTACGACCTCTGCCCCAACTTCCCAGTGCTCAACAAATTCCTCAATTTCTGGCTGGAGAAGCTCGAAGGCCCGCTGCACTCGGTCACCGTGGCGCATGCCCGGCTGATCAAGCCGGCAGAAATCCGCGCGGTCGACGGCGAGTTCCGGCTGCACTGAGCCTTCGTCATTGCGAGGAGCGTAGCGACGAAGCAATCCAGCCTTGGCTCCGTGCTGGATTGCTTCGCTCCGCTCGCAATGACGAATTCTAACCGCCGCTACGGCGTCAGCACCCCAACGATCGCCCCGAGCAAACACGTCGTCAGCGTGCCCGAGACGATCGATTTCAAGCCGAGCGAGACCACCTCGTCGCGCTTTTCCGGGCACATGGTGGTGAGCCCCGCGATCATGATGCCGAGCGAGCCGAAATTGGCGAAGCCGCACATGCGCGTAGAGCATGATCAGCCGCGAGCGCGGATCGAGCGCGCCGGCCGGCAGCGCGGCGAGCTGGAGATAGGCGACGAACTCGTTGAGCACGGTCTTGATCCCCATCAGCCCGCCGGCGGTCACCGCTTGCGACCACGGAATGCCCATCAGCCAGCACACCGGCGCCATGATCCAGCCGAGCGCGCGCTGCAGCGTCAGCGGCGCGCCGAGCACATCGGGCAGCAGGCCGAGGATGGCGTTGGCGAGATAAACCAGCGCCACGAACACGATCAGCATGGCGACGATGTTGAGAAGAAGCTCAAGCCCCGAGCCGGTGCCCTTGACGATGGCGTCCATGGTCGAGTTGGCGCGATTGCGCGACCTCATCGAGCTTGCCGCCGGTATGCTTCTCCGCGGGGTCGGGCACCATGAGGAGGCTGATCAGGATCGCCGCCGGCGCGCCGAGCACGGAGGCGACCACGATATGGCCGGCGACGTCGGGAATATACGGGCCGAGGATCGTGGCGTAGAGCACGAACACGGTGCCGGCGATGCGGGCCATGCCGCCGGTCATGACGATGAACATTTCGCTGCGCGACAGCTAGGCCAGATAGGGCCGGATGAACAGCGGCGCCTCGACATTGCCGACAAAAGTGCTCGCCGCGGTGGACAGCCCCGCGGCGCCGCCGACGTCGAGCGTCTTTTCCAGCGCCCAGGAAAAACCGCGCACGATCGGCGGCATGATGCGCCAGTAGAACAGCAGCGAGGACAGCACGCTGATGATCAGCACCACCGGCAGCGCCTGGAAGCCGAGGACGAATGCGTTGCCGGGGTTTTTCACTTCGAACGGCGGCGGCCCGCCGCCGACATAGCCGAACACGAAAGCGGTGCCGGCGCGCGTCGCCGCGGCGAGCGCAATCACCGCGTCGTTGATCCACACAAAGGCGATCTTGGCCTGCGGCACTTTGAGCATCAGCAACGCCAGCGCAAAGGTCACGCCAAGCCCGATCACCACCGGCCGCCACGGCACCGCGCCGCGGTTCTCGCTGATCGCCAAGGCGAAGGCGAGGATGGCGAACACGCCCAGCGCCGATTGCAGGTTGAGCATTATGGATGCGGCCCCAATTCCCCGGTCGATTGTAGCCTGGATTGCACGAAGCGAAATCCGGGAGAAAAATCACGCGGCCTAGCCGCACCTGACCTTCCTTTCGCGCCTTCCCCCGTTACCCGCGCACGATGAACGCGCGTTGCCGAAATTGCCCAAATCCGCCGCTAACCGGCTCTAATTCCGCCCCGGCTCCCTCTAATAAAACACTCGTTTAAATCGTTTCAGAGGAGGCCAACACATGCGCAACCTGATCACGCTGTCACTGACCGCCGGCGCCGTGGCGCTCGGCGCGCTCGTCCCGCTCGCCGCCGCCAACGCCGCCGATATGAGCGTGGCGCCGCCATACCAGCCGCCGCAAGCCCAATATGCGCCGCCGCCGCCCGCCTACGGCCCGCCGCCGGTCGAGGAAGGTTACGCCTATCCGCCGCCGCCGCCGGTCTATTACGCGCCGCCGCCCGTCGCCTATTACGGCTATGCCGCCCCGGCCTATTACGTCGCGCCCTACTATTACGGCCGCGGCGGCTATTGGCGCGGCTACGGCCCGCGCTTCGCCTATGGGTACGGGCGCGGCCATTGGCGGCGGTGGGCTACGTCATCGCGAGCGAGTAGAGTGTCCAAAGAGAACCGTGCCCACGGCTGACTTCCAGTTTGCGCCGGCGTTGACGTGGGCACAGCGCCATCGGGCCGCGCTCCGCGCGGACCCGTTGGCGCCTTCGGCCACCCCCCACGCTGCTAAGCTCGCCGTTAAATCGTCATGGGATGGGATTTATTGAGGAGTCGGCAGAATAAACCAATGCCCTATCACCGCTGTCCGGGACGGTCATTTTCCATACGTCGATTTTCTGAACTAATGATCCGTCGTTTTCTATGATGATGAGATGTTCATCAAAATGATAATTAGTGTCCTTTAAGGTTGCGTCGTATTGGATCAAATAGTCTCCAACAGGAATGGCGCGGCCATACAGTACGGCCCATCGGACAAAGGGAAAGAAAACTTTCATTTGATGTCCGATAGACATGTAGGGAGTATTTGGATCAGTGGGAGAAGCACTCTTCTCCGATCCCCACGGAGCCCACCAAGGGTCTACATTTTCGAACGTGCCAGAGGTTCGGCTCCTAATATAAACTGGGAAATGCGTACCCTTTGAATTGCTGATGTCGGCCCAATAAAACAAATAGTCATTGTCAACAGCATCACTCCAAAAATGCCATAGAAGCCCCACCATCCCGAGGCAAAGCGCAAGATTTATGCAGAGCCGCCGACACGTCAAGCCGCGTGGTATACGCAATATTGGTAAGGATCTAACCGCTGGGAGGAGCAGTACCACTTGGGCGCCGATGAAAGCGCAGAGATCGATTATGGCTCGGGTGTACCAGAGCCAAGAGCCGCTACTCGTATCAATGCGGGAGCAAATTACCAGGATTGGTCAACGTGAAGTCGCGAGGAAGAGCGGCATAGCGCGTCGGACGATCGAACGCTTTATGCGCGGAGAGAACGTACGGAGCGAGACGTTCGATAGGCTTTGGCGAATTCTCTTTCCTTCGCAAAGGTATCATCGGGCGTTATGTTTTACGGTTGACCACGGTTGTAGCGGTGAATAGCTTACACGCGTCCATTGATGTTGTGGTAGCGGCCTAGTTCGCGTCGTCGTAGCGAACAATAGGGGCCGGTTCTCGGGGGGAGTCGGTGCCTACTCTACAGCCGCGCCTGTCTCTGGATGGGCTTCACCTTTTGAAACATCAACGCACTGCCGTTGACTTATGCGAGAAATACATAAGAGCTCAGTCGCCCAAAGCGTCGTTGGTTCATCATCCGACCGGTACCGGGAAATGGTCGAGAGACAGAAAACCATTGCGTGTTTGCACGGGCAACGAATAATTCCGGAAGAAAAGTGATTGAGTATTGCACTTACGAGCGCTTTCGCCCGAGTGGAATAAGGGGGGAGGTGGCATGCACAGAAGTGGCGGCGCAAAAGGGCGACAATTACCAAGTGCTAAGCTCGAGATACACAGCGTATGATTACAGCGGTGGCGCGTCTGCGGGTGAATACGCTTGTACTGTCGCCGCCCGCGCCCCTTCCACCATCCTGCTTCGCAGGATGGTCCCCCTTCCCCGCTGTCGCGGGGCAGGATGAAGAGGCGCATCGCGAGCACGAAGCCGCGTTGGCCGCACCCTTGCTTCGCGGCGCGAGGGGACCCGATGCCAAACCGGAAAGCGCGTTCAAAGAGGAGACTATGGATATTCGCTTCGGGTAGTGTCCAAATTTTTCGCACATTTGATCAGGCGACGGCTTCGGTTTGCATGACCTGCGGCTGGTAGAGCGGCCGCATGTTCATGTAGCGCTTGGTTGACCATGCCGTTCCTGCGATGTAGCGCAGCCGGGCTGCGGCCAGGTTCAGGCAAGACTGACCGTCCGGGAAGGCACCGACCACGCGGGTTCGGCGACGGATCTCTCTCATGATCCGCTCGAGCGGATTGTTGGTCCGGATCTTCTGCCAGTGGATGTCTGGAAAGGCGTAGTAGGTCAGCGTCTCGTGGACGCTCTGCTCGACGAGGTCGGCTGCCTTGCTCATCTTGCTGGCCCGAAGATCCTCGATGATCGCTCTGGCCTTCTGGTCGGCGGCCACCCGGTTCTCCTGCGCATGAATGGCTTTGAGCATGTGGCTCACATCACGAACCTTTGTTGCCGGCACGTGGCTAAAGACATTCCGGTAGAAATGCACCATGCAGCGCTGCCAGCGCGCCTCGGGCAGGTACTCAGCGGCGCTCTCCATAAGGCCGCGGCAGGCATCGGAAATGATCAGCTGGACGCCCTTGAGGCCGCGATCGACCAGGTGCCGCAGAAACGCCGACCAGCCGGATTTGTCCTCCTTGGCGCCTTCGCAGATGCCCAGAATCTCTCGAAATCCTTCAGAATTAACGGCGCTGGCCACCAGCAGTGAGACATTGCGCACCTCGCCGGCCCAGCTGCGCTTCATCACGATGCCGTCCAAATAAAGATAAGGATGCTCCCCTTCGATGCGCCGGCCCCGCCAAGCCTCGATCTTGGCGTAGATCTTCTTGTTGAGGTTGGACACCGTGCTCGGGCTCACGCGCGTGCCCCAGAGCGCTTCCGTGATGTCCTCCACTCGCCGCACTGAAATCCCGGCCAGATACATCTCGATCAACGCCTCCTCGACCGAGCTCTCCCGCCGCCGGTAGCGTTCGATGATCGCAGTCTCAAAGGTCTGGCGCCGCAGCTTCGGAACCTTGAGATTAACCTCGCCGGCGCTGGTCTGCAGCGTCCGTTCATAGCTGCCAGCGCGGGTATCCTGCCGAGCTTCGCTACGTTCGTAACGTGCTGCCCCGCAAAGCTGGTCCGCCTCAGCATCCAACATGGCATTCAGCGTCTCCTCGACCGTCCCACGAACCATCTCGCCAAGATGGTCTCGAATCCGGGCTCATCGATCTGGATGACCTGGCCCATCGCCTTCTCGTCATTCATCGGTTGCTCCTTCCTTATTCTAGAAGAAGCCGTCAATCCCGAAAGTGCGAAAAATTCTGTACGTTATCGTCGCTTCGGCTTCGCCCCGTCGAGGCTGGACAGTGGCGCGAGCGCCGCGGCGCACTCACGAGCGCAAGCGCGCGTCGCGGCGGCGCCACAGCAGATAGGACAAGAGAACGAGGCCAACACCGACCACGAGTACGAGCGCGAGCGTGAACTTGAGCAGGATCGCTTCCGGCGCGGCGAGCGCGGCGAGCACGATGGCGAGGCCAGTCAGCATCACCGGCCAGCGGGCGAGGCGATGCGTGCGGTCCCAAACCTGGTCGCTGGCGAGCGTCCACGGCGTACGGATGCCGATCATGAAGTTCGACCGCAGTTTATCGAGCTGGCCGCCGGCAAGCGCGATCGTCGCGCCGACCAGGACAAACACGAAGGGCGTCGGATCGATCGGCGCGGCGCCGTGCACGGTCGAGATCAGGGTGTCCACGATCCACAGATGCGCGATGGCGACGAGAGCGACGGCGCCGATCCATCGCGTTGCATAGGGCAGGCGCGACAAAACGAGATTCTCGCGGCGCGGCTCGGCGCGCGCCAGGCCGGCGAAGATGGCCGACAGCACCAATGCGGCAAGCGGCATCAGCGCCAGCGGCATAAGCGGACTGCCATAGGCGGTGGCGACGCCGTGCGCGTTAAAGCGCAGCGGCACGCTGGCGGGGAGCACGGCCGCTGCCGCAAGCGACAAGGCGGCCATGGCGAGAACGATGAGGGCGGAGACGATCAGCGGACGGCGGATAGTCACGACACGGCTCCTCTTGGTTGCCGGCGGTCCGCCGGCTTGTGCGAAAGATCGAACGCACCGGTTGGAGGCGGAGCGCCGCGAGGTTCAAAGCCGCGGCACGCCGAAATTCGGACGATTATGGTTTTGGCGGCGCGTCGGCCACCGGCGCCAGCACTCTGACTTCGGGCTTGCGACCGATAAAGCTCACGGCGCGATAGGCGTTCACCACACCGGCGCCGAACGGAGAATCCGGCACCGGCGGCCCGATCGGCTTGGCGGTGGCGATCAGGATGCTGCGAATATCGCCCGGCTTGAGCGCCGGATTGCGCTCGAGCAGCAGCGCGGCGATGCCGCTGACATGCGCGGCGGCAATCGACGTTCCGCTGGTGAGCGCATAGGCGTTGCCCGGGGCGAGTGCGAGAATATCGACGCCCGGCGCGGCGACTGCGATATAGCGGCCGCGATTGGCCAGCGCGAAGACATGCTCGGCGTTGTCGGTCGCGGTCACGGCGATGACGTCGGGATCGGCCGCGGGATAAAGCGGCGCGGACTGCGGGCCCGCCGTTGCCGGCAGCGGCGATCAGCACGATGCCCTTGGCGTAGGCGGCCGCCAGCATCCGCGCCAGGATCGGATCCGCCGGGCCGGCAAAGCTCATATTCACAACGCGCGCATCGTTGTCGGCGGCCCATTGCAGCCCCTTGTCGATGGCGAAAGAGGTGCCTTTGGCTTCGCCCGGACTGTCGTCGAAGGCATGCACCGCCAAGATCTGCACGTCCGGCGCGATGCCCATGAGCTTGCCGTGCGCGGCGATGGCGCCGGCGATCGACGTGCCATGCGCATGCGGCGTGTCGCCGCCGGCCAGCGCGTCAAAGCTTTTCACGATGGCGCCGTCGAGGTCGGGATGTTTTGCATCGATCTCGGAGTCGATGACAGCGACCGTGATGGTTTTTCCGGTCGCGATCTGATGCGCCTGCGCGATTTGCAGCTCGGCCAGGACATATTGAGCGGCATCGCCCGCGCCGGCGGGAGCGGCAGCCGCGGCTTGCTGTTGCAGCGCGAACAGATAATTCGGCTGCACGGTGGCGACGATGTTTTCGGCGCCGAGCGCTTGCACGACGCTCGCCACGCTGCGGCCGCCGCCGATGCGCCAGCGATAAAGGCTGGTGCCGATCAGCGGGAAGCTTTGCAATTCCAGTTGCACAAGGTTGGAGCGCTGGGCGAACTGGGCGATGGCTTGCGGCGTCGTGCCGGGCGCGAAAGACGTGACGATTTCGTCGGGGACGAACGGCGCATTGCCTTGCGCGGCCGCTCCCCCGCCGCCGTTATTGCCGCCGCCGGCAGCTCGCGCCGCAGCGCCGCCGACAATGCCGCCGCCGACGATGCCGCCACCAACGGCGCCACCACCACCGACAATCGGCGGATGCCGCGGCGGCCAGCCGCGCCGGCCGGGAGGAGGCGGCCAACAAATCTGCCGCCACGCGGCGGCGGCGGGCGCCGCCAGATCGGGCCGCCCATCATCGGCCGGCCGAAACCGCCCATGCGCCCGAAACCGAATGCCGATGCCGAATGCGATCCGCCGATGCAGCAAGCCAGCAGCACCACGCCGCAGAGGAGGCGCGCCAACGCTCGTCGGCCATATCTCGGCTTCGGATTCGCAATGCTGTTGCGCATGGCAAGCTCCCGATATTGCGCCGGTCAGACGGAGCGGCGCGGGAAGACAGGTTAGCCACTTACGTCAGTCAGTCCGTCCGATTGGTCATCTCAGTTTGTTGCGGCGATGAAGCCCACGACCTTGTCGTTCTGCAGCGTGTTGACGATGCGGGTGAGGTCGGCTTGCGACAGCTTGGTCGGCGCGACGCGCACCTGGAAAAGCTGGCGGCCGGCCGGGCCGCTGACGATGCTCAGTTTGTTGGCTGCGAGGAAGCTGGCGATATCGGCGGCCGTGGCCTGCGGCTGGAAGCGGATGAGGACGTAACTGCCTTCGCCCGGAGCGGTGGCCGGCGCCGAGGCTGTCTGATAGCCGCCTTGGCTCTTGGTCTGAAACACGAAGCCGGCGAGGAGGCCCGCCTGCAGCATAATGACGAGCGCTGCCGCCGCCGCCGACCAGGCCAGCGCGCGCGGCGAAAGGCTCGTCAGAAATTCGGCGATGCGGGAGCTGAAACTTACGGACGGGCTCGTCCGGCGCGCCGGCAGCGCGTCGATCTTGGCGAACAGCGTCCGCACATCGCCGGCCGACGGTTCGCCCGCCGCCTCGCCGATCGCGGTTTCCTGCGCGAATTCAGCGCGTACCCATTCGTAGCGCCTGGCGAGCTCGGGGTCGCGGGCGAGCGCGGCCTCGACTTGCCGCGCTTCGTCCGGATCGAGCGTTCCCGCCGCGTACCAGGGCAGCAGCAATTCGATCTCGCTCGGCTCGCGATTGCGCGCTGTGGTGTCTGTCGTGGTCATGGCCAGCCTCGTTCGATGCCTAGCTCGGTAAGAAGCTCCGATAATTTCTTGCGTGCGTAGAACATGCGCGTCTTCACGGTCGCCTCCGGGATGCCGACAATTCCCGCAACTTCCTCAACGGACTTATGCTGATAATAGACAAGGTTGACGATTTCGCGGTGCTCCGCCGTAAGCTTGAGCAGGCACGCCCGCAGCACCGCCGCCTTGTCCTTCTTGGCCAGCGCGATTTCCGGATCGTCGGCCTCGTCCGCGATCGTGTCAGCCTTCGCCTCATCCAGTTCCTCCGTCGGCCGGCGCTGCAAGGCATTGAGCGCCTTGAAGCGTGCGATAGCGAAAATCCACGTGGAGACCGCCGACCGCCCCTCGAACGTTCCGGCTTGACGCCAGACGTCGAGGAACA
>CAVQOD010000003.1:0-274290 GCA_963714345.1 uncultured Alphaproteobacteria bacterium
CATCGGCCGCGCCATCCTCTCACGGGAGAAAGGTTGTCTTCGGGTTCAATTCGAGGGTGGCCGGCCGAAGATGAGGCCTCTCATTCATCATGTGTGGGCTTGACCAGGGCATCCATATGGGAAAAATGAAATAGTTGGGCGGAAAAGCCTTTCCATGTCAAAAGCGATGCACCGATCTCCAATCCTCTAAATCTCCTCCATGGAAAAGAAGTTCGGGTTCTATCCGTACCTAAGTACTTTCATCGCTGGCGATATAAAGATTGAACCGCTGCCGGGAAGAAGAGAAAAGGCCCCGCATTCGTCGGGGGCGGATTTTGAAACGGTTGATCTGACGGCTCGGGCGCAAAATCGCATCTGAGAATGGAGGACGCTTGTTTGTTTTCCGTCATCCTGAGGTGCGAGCGCAGCGAGCCTCGAAGGACGACGGCCACAGCGCTTCGGCTGTATCCTTCGAGGCCCGCGCTGCGCGCGGGCACCTCAGGATGACGAGTAAGGAGGAAGACATCATGCGCCAAACCAAACCCAAGCTGACAACCGCGGACTATGCGACCGCTTCGAGGCCGAGACGGTGGCTCAGCAGCGGCGTTATTGCGACGCGTTCAAAACCTGGCGGGCTGCGAGGCCGGGGCCTGCCGGCGCGACCGCGCCTGCCGCGGCGAGGTGAGAGCCTGTCTCAAGCGCGCGCTGGGCACCGTGCCGCGCGAGGTTCAATTGCGGGTGCGGGAGGATATTTTGGCGGCGACGCCGCAAAATTTCGGCGGCCCCGAGCGCCAGGCGCGGTTCTGCATGCCGCGCGATTTTTACGACGGGTCCGCCGACCGCTCCGTCATCGGTGAGCTCAAGCGGCTGCGCAAGGCCGGCAAGATCGTGCAAGACGGCGACAATGTTCACACGCTGCGGCTTGCGGCTCGTCGCGGCTGGGCGGTGAACAAGGTGAGCGCTACGGCGCGCTCACGTCCCCAGGCGTTGCGCGTCGCTGCGGCGCCACAACAGATACGACAAGAGAACGAGGCCAGCACCGACCACGAGGACGAGCGCGAGCGTGAACTTGAGCAGGATCGCTTCCGGTGCGACGAGCGCGGCGAATACGATGGCGAGCCCCGTCAGCATCACCGGCCAGCGGGCCAGCCGATGCGTGCGGTCCCAAACCTGGTCGCTGGCGAGCGTCCACGGCGTGCGGATGCCGATCATGAAGTTCGAGCGCAGTTTATCGAGCTGGCCGCCGGCAAGCGCGATCGTCGCGCCGACCAGGACAAACACGAAGGGCGTCGGATCGATCGGCGCGGCGCCGTGCACGGTGGTGATCAGGGTGTAGACGATCCACAGATGCACGATGGCGACGAGAGTGATGCCGCCGATCCATCGCGTCGCATAGGGCAGGCGCGACAAAATGAAATTCTCGCGCCGCGGCTCGGCGCGCGCGAGGCCGGCGAAGATGGCCGACAGCACCAGTGCGGCAAGCGGCATCAGCGCCAGTGGCGCAAGCGGACTGCCATAGGCCGTGGCGACGCCGTGCGCGTTAAAGCGCAGCGGCACGCTGGCGGGGAGGGCGGCGGCTGCCGCAAGCGACAAGGCGGCCATGGCGAGAATGATGATGGCGGAGACGATAAGCGGACGGCGGATGTTCACGGCACGGCTCCTCTCGGTTGCCGGCGGTCCGCCGGCTGGTGCGAAAGATCGAACGCACCGGTTGGACAGGCGGACCGCCGCGAGGTTCAAAGCCGCGGCACGCCGAAATTCGGACGATTATGGTTTTGGCGGCGCGTCGGCCACCGGCGCCAGCACCCGGACCTCGGGCTTGCGATCGATGAAGCTCACGGCGCGATAGGCATTCACCACACCGGCGCCGTAGGGCAAATCCGGCACCGGCGGCCCGATCGGCTTACAGGTGGCGATCAGGATGCTGCGGATATCGCCCGGCTTGAGCGACGGATTGCGCTCGAGCAACAGCGCGGCGATGCCGCTGACATGCGCGGCGGCAATCGAGGTTCCGCTCGAGAGCGCATAGGCGTCGCCCGGCGCCAGCGCGAGAATATCGACCCCGGGCGCTGCCACCGCGATATAGCGGCCGCGATTGGCCAGCGCGAACACATGCTCGGCGCTGTCGGTTGCGGTCACGGCGATGACGTCGGGATCGGCCGCGGGATAAAGCGGCTCGGATTGCGGTCCGCCATTGCCGGCCGCGGCGACGAGCACGATGCCCTTGGCGTAGGCGGCGGCCAGCATCCGCGCCAGCATCGGATCCGCCGGGCCGGCAAAGCTCATATTCACCACGCGCGCATCGTTGTCGGCGGCCCATTGCAGGCCCTTGTCGATGGCGAAAGAGGTGCCCTTGGCTTCGCCCGCACTGTCGTCGAACGCATGCACCGCCAATATCTGCACGCCGGGCGCGATGCCCATGAGCTTGCCGTGCGCGGCGATGGCGCCGGCGATCGAGGTGCCGTGCGAATGCGGCGTGTCGCTGCCGGTAAGCGCGTCAAAGCTTTTCACGACGGCGCCGTCGAGGTCGCGATGCTTGGCGTCGATTTCGGAGTCGATCACGGCAACCGTGATGGATTTTCCGGTCGCGATCTGATGCGCCTGTTCGATTTGCAGCTCGGCCAGAACATATTGGGCGGCATCGCCCGTCGCGCTGGAGCCAGTGGTGGCCGCCTGCTGTTGCAGGGCGAACAGATAATTCGGCTGCACGGTGGCGACGATGTTCTCAGTGCCGAGCGCTTGCACGACGCTCGGCACGCTGCGGCCGCCGCCGATGCGCCAGCGATAAAGGCTGGTACCGATCAGCGGGAAGCTTTGCAATTCCAGTTGCGTGAGATCGTAGCGCTGGGCGAACTGGGCGATGGCTTGCGGCGCCGTGCCAGCCGCAAACGAGGTGACGATCTCGTCGGGCACGAAAGGCTGACCGCCTGGCGCGGACGCAGCGCCAGCGCCATTGCCGCCGCCGCCACGCGCAGCAGCAGCGCCGCCGATAATGCCGCCGCCGACGATGCCGCCGCCTATGGCGCCGCCGCCCACGATCGGAGGATGCCGCGTCGGCCAACCGCGTCGGCCGGGAGGCGGCGGGCCGACAAATCTGCCGCCGCCTGGCGGCGGCACGCGCCGCCACGCCGGCGGCCCCATCGACCGGCCGGCCGAAGCCGCCCATCCGGCCGAAACCGAATGCCGAGGATGGCGTCGATCCGCCGATGCAGCAAGCCAGCAGCAACACGCCGCAGAGCAGGGGCGCCACTACTGACCAAGATGCGTCGGCTCAAGAACTCGTTCACGATCTATCGGCCGCAGCTTCGCAAAGCTCTTTCGCATGGCAAGCTCCCGATGTGGCGCCGCTCGAAGGCAGCGGCGCGGGAGGAAAACCGCTCAGTCGGTCATGGCGATGAAAGCCACGACCTTGTCGTTCTGCAGCGAAGCGACGATGCGCGCGAGATCCGCTTTCGCAAGCTTGGTCGAGGCGACGCGCACCTGATAGAGCTGACCGCCGGCCGGGCCGCTGACGATGCTCAGTCTGTTCGTTTCCAGAAAGGCGCCGATATCGGCGGCCGTCGCCTGCGGCTGAAAGCGGATGAGCACATAACTGCCTTCGCTCGGAACGGTCGTCGGCGCCGAGGCGGTCCGGTAGCCGCCTTCGCTCTTGACCTGGAACACGACACCGGCGAGCAGGCCGGCCTGGAGCATAATGACCAGCGCCGCCGCCGCCGCCGACCAGGCGAGCGTGCGCGGCGAAAGGCTCGTCAAAAATTCGGCGAGGCGCGCGCTGAGACCTACCGATGGGCTCGTCCGCCGCGCCGGCAGCGCGCCGATCTTGGCGAACAGCGTGCGCGCATCGTCGGGCGACGGCTCGCCCGACGCGTCGCCGATCGCGGTTTCTTGCGCGAATTCCGCGCGCACCCATTCGAAGCGGCTCGCCAGCTCGGGGTCGCGGGCGAGCGCAGCTTCGACCTGCCGCATTTCGTCCGGGTCGAGCGTTCCCGCCGCGTACCAGGGCAGCAGCAATTCGATCTCGCTCGGTTCGCGCTGATGCGCCGTGTTGTTCGCCGAAGTCATGGCCAGCCTCGTTCGATGCCTTGCTCGGTGAGGAGCTCCGACAATTTCTTGCGCGCGTAGAACATGCGCGTCTTTACGGTCGCCTCCGGGATGCCGACAATTCCCGCAACTTCTTCCACGGACTTATGCTGATAATAGACAAGGTTGACGATTTCGCGGTGCTCCGCCGTAAGCTTAAGCAGGCACTGCCGCAGCACCGCGGCCTTGTCTTTTTTGGCCAGCGCGATTTCCGGATCGTCAGCCTGATCCGCGATCGTGTCGGCCTTCTCCTCATCCAGTTCCTCCGTCGGCCGGCGCTGCAAGGCATTGAGCGCCTTAAAGCGCGCGATAGCGAAAATCCACGTGGAGACCGCCGACCGCCCCTCGAACGTTCCGGCTTGCCGCCAGACGTCGAGGAACACGTCGCTGTTCAAATCCTCGGCTGTCGCGTCGTTGCGCACCATGCGCAGCAAGAACCGATAGACCGGGGTCCGATAACGCGCGAACAGCGTCTCCATCGCGAGCCGATCGCCCTTCGCGATCTTTGCGATCAGAACCTCGTCCGAAGTGGTCTGCATCGGCCGGCCTCTGTCGGGCTCTTGAGTAAGGCAGCCGGCGGGCGCGCAGGTTCAAGCCAAAGAGAAGAAAATTTGCGCGGCTTCTCGGGGCACCGGAGGCTCGTGACAAGTTTCGCCCTTCGATCGCCATTGGGCAAGCCGCCCGCCGGCGACCGCGCATTTTGCGGATTTTTCGCAGGTTTCGCCCCATGCCGCCGCAAATCGCACGGAAAACGCCGCGGTTTCGATGTCGAAAATCGTTTGAACCTTTCTCCGACGACCTTGTCCCACGGGCATTGGAATTCACTTGAGCCCCCAACCAACCCCCAATCTCGGAGAACGACAATGTCACGCAAAATCATCCTCAGTCTCGCCGCGGCGACCCTGGCAGTGGCGACGCTTTCCTCACAGGCCGACGCCCGCGGTTTTGGCGGCGGCGGCTTCGGCGGCGGCCGCGCTTTCGGCGGCGGCCACACCGCAATGGCCAGCTTCACCGGCCACGGCGGCCGCACCTTGACCCCGATCTTCCCCGGTCATGGTCATCCGGTCATGCCCGGACCGTTCCCCCGGCCGTCCCAGCTTCCCCGGCCATTGGGTCTTCCATCATCATGATCACGGCCACTGGGTGCTCCGTTTCGGCCGCTGGATCGTCGTCGACGACGTGGTTGACGAAGCGCCGGCTCCAGTCGTGGCGGCGCCTGGCCCGTGCACCTGCCTGACCAAGACCTATACGCCGAGCGGCCTCGTGGTGTTCGCCGACGTTTGCACCAAGGAATCCGCCAGCGCTTCGGTCGACGGCAGCGCCGACGCCACGCAAGTGCCGACCACGCCGGTGGCGGCGAGCGCGGTGCCGATGTCGGTGGTGCCGACCGCGCCGAACTACGCCGGCCGCACTTATGAGGACTATCTCGCGGCCAACCCGCAATCCGCGCAGCCGCAGGCCGCCAACCCGGCGCCTCAGGCCCCGCAAGGAAACTAACCGGGAAACTGAAAAACGAGATGCACGAACACACACCTTCGAGACTGTGTCGCCTGCGGCCGCCCCCGCAGGCGACCTTTTCTTGGCGGCGACCGTGGGCAATAATTCGGCGGGACCAACGCGGAGATGCGCATGCGCATTCGCTTCGAATTTGGCTCGCTCTCGCTCGATGCGGAGTTACTCGACACGCCGACCGCGAAAGCGATCGCAGCCGCGCTGCCGCTCGCCGCCTCGGCGCTGACCTGGGGCGAGGAGGTCTATTTCGAGATTCCCGTCAGCGTGCCGCGCGAGAAGGATGCCCGCGCGGTGGTGACGCCCGGCGAGATCGCCTATTGGCCGGACGGCCATGCCATCGCGCTCGGCTTCGGCCGCACGCCGATTTCGCAAGGCGACGAGACGCGGCTCGCCAGCCCCTGCAATATCTGGGCGAAGGCGCTCGGCGACGTGAAGACGCTGGCGAAGGTGCGGCCGGCACGAAGATCAAAGTGAGCGCTGCCTCCTGAACGAAGCCGGACATTCAGTGTGGCTTCACCCGCCGCGCCAGCGAGATCATCAGATCCCAGGCGTTGCGGATATTGATGACGAGAAGCGCAGCGCCGCGCCGGCGAGAAGATTGAGGCCCGCGGGCTTTTCTTTGAGCATGAAGCCAGCGACGATACCAGGCCCGCTGTGTAGCAGAGCATCGGCACGGCGCCGTAGCCCAGCCGGTCGGCAAGATCGGAAATGGAATTGCGGTGCACGCGCACCATGCACAACGAGCGAATAGCTGAAGCTGCCGATCGAGGCTACGCGCGATGACAATGCCGAAGGATTCCCAGGTCTGCGTCGGGATGAGCGCGATCAGGCTGAGAAACAGGATATTGGCATAGTGGAATACGACCGGAGTCATGTAGGTTGCGGTGTTGCGACGGCTCTCCGGCTCGGTGGTCAGCACGCTCGGTCGCGATCGAGACTGCGACGAACAACAGCGCCACCAGCGCCGCCGCCGCGGTGCCGAGGAGCGCGTAGAATTCGTGCCAGGATCGAAGCATGGGCGTGAGACTCGAGTTAGTCGTCATTGCGAGGAGCGAAGCGACCCGAAGCGATACTGCCAGAACAGCATCGCCGTCGGACTAGATTGCTTCGCTCTCGCTCGCAATGACGGGCATGAACGAAAGCTTTACCCCCGCCCGACGAACGGCATCAGGTTCGCCATCACGGTCATGAACAGCACATTGGTGTCGAGCGGCAGGCTCGCCATGTAGACCACGGCGCGGCCGACGTCGTCGGCGGCCATGCGCGCCTCGATTTTCTTGCTGCCGTCGGGCTGCAGCACGCCGTCGCCCTGCACCATGCGGTCGGTCAGCGGGGTGGCGGCGTTGCCGATGTCGATCTGGCCGCAGCAGATGTCGGCGCCGCGGCAGTCGAGCGCGGTCTGTTTGGTCAAGCCGGTGACGGCGTGCTTGGTCGCGGTATAGGCGGCCGCGCCCGGCCGCGGCGTATGCGCCGAGATCGAGCCGTTATTGATGATGCGGCCGCCGCGCGGGTTTTGCGCCTTCATGATCTTGATGGCTTCCTGGGTGCACAGGAACACGCCGGTGAAATTGGTGGCGACCACGGCCTGCCATTTGTCGAGCGGGATGTCCTCGATCGGCATCGCCGGCGTGCCGATGCCGGCATTGTTGAACAGCAGGTCGAGCCGGCCGTAGGTTTCCTTGGTCTTGGCGAACAGCGCCTTGATCGAGGCCGGATCGGCGACGTCGGTCGGCACCGGCAAGCGCTTCGCCGGGCGTCTGCGCGCCTTCCTTGGCGACCGCTTCGAGCATGTCCTTGCGCCGGCCGGCGAGCACCACCGCATAGCCTTCGTTCATCAGCGCCAGCGTCACCGCGCGGCCAACGCCGGTGCCGGCTCCCGTCACCAATGCGACTTTTTTGCGCGGCCATGTCTGCCTCCCTCGTTTGTCATTCCGGAAGCCGCGAAAGCGGCTGTCCGGAATCCATAACCACGGATCGAGGAGTTGCGGAAGGGCCACGCCGGTCGTTCGAGGGCGATGGCTATGGATTCCGGGCTCGCGCTTCGCGCGCCCTGCAATGACGGCAACGCCGTCAGCTCGCCAGCGCGACTTCCTGGTCGGGGCTGCCGACGCGGTAGTCGTCGGGCGAGGCGAGCCGCTGATCGATCTCGGCTCGCGGTGCCGGGCTTGCCGAAGCGGTAGCCCTGCATCGAATGCACGCCGGCGGCGCGCAGGAACAGATGCTGCTCGGCGGTCTCGACGCCTTCGGCGGTGACCTTCATGCCGAGACCGCGGCCGAGGCTGACCACGGCGTGCACGATGGCGGCGGCGTCGGGCGCCTTCTCGATCGAGCGCACGAAGCTGCTAGTCGATCTTGAGCTTGTCGAACGGGAAGCGCCGCAGATAGAGCAGGCTCGAATAGCCGGTGCCGAAATCGTCGAGCGCGAAGCGCACGCCGATGGCCTTGAGGCGGAGCATCGACAGTTCGGCGGTCTCGAGGTTGCCAAGCAGCGTGCTCTCGGTCAGCTCGAGTTCGAGCCGGTTGGCGTCGAAATCGGTCTCGGTGAGGATGCGCTCGACCAATTCGACGAAGTCGGAGCGGCGGAATTGCAGCGGCGAGACGTTGACCGCAACCGTCAGATTCGGCCAGTTGCGGCCGTCGAGGCAGGCGCGCCGCAGCATCCATTCGCCGAGCTCGATGATCAGGCCCGGAATGTTCGGCGATCGGAATGAAGCGCGACGGCGGAATTTCGCCGTGGGTCGGATGGGTCCAGCGCGCCAGCGCCTCGACGCCGACGACGACGTCGCCCGAGGCATTGACGATCGGCTGGTAGGCGGCGCGCAAGCCGTCGTTCTTGATCGCCTGCAACAGATCGCCTTCGAGCAATTTGCGGTTCGACAGGTCGGCGTCCATCGCCGCATCGTAGATGCAGGCGCGGTTGCGGCCTTCGTTCTTGGCGCGGTACAGCGCCATGTCGGCGTAACGCAGAATGTCGGCGGCGTCGCCGGCGCGGCGGTCGATCACGGCGATGCCGATCGAGGCGCCGATGATGATGTTGTGGCCGCGAGATGGCGTAGGGCGCGCAGACCGCGGCGATGATGCGGCCGGCGATCGCCTGCAGCGAATAGGAATCCGAGGCGCAGGTGGTGATGATGGCGAATTCGTCGCCGCCGAGCCGCGCCACCAGATCGTCGCCGCGCATGATGCGGCTCAAGCGCTGCGTGACGTTGAGGATGAGCTCGTCGCCGATGTGATGGCCGAGCGTGTCGTTGACGTCCTTGAAATGATCGAGATCGATGTAGAACACCGCGGCCGAGAGCCCGCCGGCGCGCACATCGTTGATGGTCTGTTCGAGCCGCTCGCCGAAAAAGATGCGGTTGGGCAGGCCGCAGACCGGATCGTGCAGCGCCAGGTGGCGCAATTGCCGTTCGCCGGCGGCGATTTCCGCCGCGGTGCGCCGCATGTAGCGAATGCCGAGACCGACGAGCAGCGCGAAGCCGGCCAGCGCCACCGCGATGAACGGCAGCACGCTCGCCACGATCGCGCCGCCGGGCTGCGTCGGCTTCCAGGCAAGACGGGCGATGACGTCGCCGTGCGCGTCGGCAAGTTCGAGCGACGCGATCGCCGCCGGCCTGCGCCGGGCCGTCGAGCTCGCGCAGATGGCCGAGATTTGCAGATGGCCGCCGATCTTGGCGAGCAAGCGCGTCGATCGATGATATTTCACGGCGAGCACGATCGGCGCGCGCGGCGTTGCCGTGCGCGAGATCGGCGTCGGCGCCGACCGCCACCGCGGCGACGATAGGCGGGCTTGCCGAGGAAATTGCTGGATCGAGCGACGGCGCTGCGGCCCGGATTGCGCCGGGTTCTGGCCGTCGAGCAAGGCGACGCGCATGCGCCGGCATCGCGGCAAGCCGCCCGCGCAAGCAGATCGATGCTCGGCGCAAATCCGGCCGCAGAGTCGCTCGCGTCCGGCGCGGCGCCGGCGTCCGGATATCGGTATTTGATGCGGTCGTCGGCGCCGACGATCGCGACGACGTCGAAATGGGATTTCGCGAGCCATTGGCCGATGCGTTGATCGGCCCATTGCGGATCGTAGGCGTTGCGGATCTTCGCGGTGGCGCTCGGCGTCGCGGCGACGCTTTCGACCAGATGCAGCGCGCTCGCCGTGCTCGGCGAGCGACTGCCTGATCAGTTGTTGTTCGTTGTTGAACGCGACTTCATCGGCGCGCCGCGCGGAGGTCAGCACCGCGACGACGACGCACACGATCGCCACAGCGACAATGACGCCGATCGGCATGACCAGGCGCGACCTGGTCCCACCGCGACCTTTTCCTTTCCCCGGCGATGTGCGACCTGCGCCGAAGGCAACACGCTTCCACCCTTTGCAGTTTACTGGCTCGGCTCGGACCTTAGGGAGCAAAGCTTTCCAATGGCTTGCAATTAAGCGGCGCAAGCACGCGGAACGGGTGCCGGCGCGTCGGTTCCACGGACCGTCGTTAATCAGAGCGCTTAATTGTGTCGCTGTCGGCCTTACCGGCCGGTGCTTCAGCGCTTGTTGAGATAAGGCGGCCGTGGAATGCCGATATGGGCGGCGCGCAACGCCGCCGACCAGCGCTCGCGCAGGTCGGTGAAATAGGGCTCGCCCGGCTCGATGCGGTAGATCAGTTCCGGGTCGCAGGTATCGCGCCGCACCACCAGAAGATCGATCGGCATGCCGACCGACAGGTTCGATCGCATGGTGGAGTCGATGGAGACCAGCCCGACCTTGAGCGCGTCATAAAGATCCATTTCGTAATTGATGGCGCGGTCGAGCACCGGCTTGCCGTATTTGTGCTCGCCGATCTGCAGATAGGGCGTGTCGGTGGTGCATTCGATGAAATTGCCGGCCGAATAGATCATGAACAGCCGCATCCGCTCGCCCATGATCTGGCCGCCGAACAAAAACGACACGTCGAAGTTGACGTCGGACGCTTCCAGCGCTTTGCCTTCGGTGGCGTGGATGGTGCGGATGACATGGCCGACGCGCTGGGCGGCCTGGAACATGGTGGGCGAGTTCATCAGCGTTTCGCGCTCGCCGGTTTCCGGATTGTCGTAGCCTTCGGTGAGGATGCTGATCACCGACTGGCTGATCGACAGATTCCCGGCGGTCGCGATCGCCATGACGCGCTTTTTCGGGTCCTTGAACACGTGCAGCTTGCGGAAGGTCGAGATGTTGTCGACGCCGGCATTGGTTCGCGTGTCCGCGAACATCACCAGCCCCTCGCGCACGAGAATTCCGCCGCAATAGGTCATCGACTCAAGCTCCCCCGTGCGATCACTATAGCATCCTCGACCGCGCAAAGCGGCAGAAGCGGCAGCTTACTGGCCGACCTTGATCGCGACCGCGAGCGTCTCGTCGCCCGCGCCATAGCGCGTGCCGCGCACCGGCGCGGCGCCCAGCGCATCGAGCCCGATGGCGACGCGCACATGCGCGTCGGTCGGGCAGAAGCCGTTGCGCGGGATCGAAGGCGACCCAGCCGAGATCGGGCACCGAAGCTTCGGCCCAGGCATGGCCCGCCGCCGGCGCGGCGGTTCCGTCGTCGCTGCAATAATAGCCGCCGACGTAGCGCGCCGGGATGCCGAGGCTGTGCGCGGCGCCGATGAAAATATGGCTCAAGTCCCGCGACGGGCCGCGTTTGCGGGCAAAGGCCTCGGCGGCATTGGCGGCGCCGTCGGCGTCGTCGGCGTCGTGAACCATGTCCTCGTAGAGACGGTCGAGCAGCCGCGTGCAGTTCGGCGAGAACTGTCGCCGCCTGCGGCGGCGCGGATGCCATGCGCAAAATTGCGGATTGCCGCATCGGCCTGGGTCAACGCGGTGTCGCGCAGAAACAGGCTCGGCGCGAAACGCTCGACGCGTGCCGCGCACTACTCCGTTGGTGTTCTGGGTCTCGACCTCGCCGTCGACCTCGACGGAGAGCTCGCTGAACGGCCCGTCGGCGGAGAACACGTGGGTGATATTGCCGAAGGCGTCCTCATGGGCGGCAAGCCGCGCATCGGCCGAAACGTCGATGCGCCAGCGCACCACGTACTGGCCCTCGTGGTTTCGCGGCGTCAGCCGCAGCACCTGGATCACGCCCGCGGCCGGCGGATCGTAGCGGTAGACGTTGCGATGGGCGATGCGCAGGCGCATGTGAGTGAGGGATCGATGAATCGGGGCATCAGTCAGCAGCCGCAGAGATAGACAAGGCAACGCCATCTGTCCCGATCCCTGAGCTTGAGCTGATTGCCGATTACCGATCCCTGCTACAGCAGATACTGCTGCGTGACCGCGGTGCCCAGCCGGTTATTGTCCTCGACGAATTCGTCGATGAATTCGTGCAATCCGCTTTGGAAAATGTCGTCGATCTTGGAGTTTTCCAGCCGCGCGCGCACGGTGCGGGCGTGACGCTGCGCCGGCCCCTGGCGGCCATAGGCGTTGGCGATGCGATCGAGGTTTTGCACCAGGTTCTCGTAGCAGCTTGCCAGCGAGCGCGGCATCTCGTCCTTGAGGATGAGCAGATCGGCGACCAGCCACGGCTTGACGTTCTCGCGATAGACCCAGTGATAGGCGGTGAGCGCGGACACCGTGCGCAGGATCGACGACCACTGGAAATAATCGAGCGGGCCGCCGACCTTCTCGATGGCCGGCAGCAGCAGGTGATATTTCACGTCGAGAATGCGCGCGGTGTTGTCGGCGCGCTCGATATAGACGCCGAGCCGGGAGAACCAGTAGGCGTCGTTGCGCAGCATGGTGCGGTAGGCCGAGCCGTCGAATCGCAGCGAGGATCCCAGCACCCAGCGCAGGAAGCGCGCGAACTCCTCGCGCGAGCTCGGGCCGTTGCCCCAGCGTTTCAGTTCGAGCCAGGCGGTGTTGATGGCGTCCCACATTTCGATGGTCAGCGCGGTGCGCACGGCGCGCGCATTGAGCCGGGCGCTTTCGAAGCAGTTGCGGATCGAGGACGGATTGGCGGTCGAGAAGGCGAGAAATTCGGTGACGGTTTCCTCGTTGGCTTCCTTGTAGGTCTCGAAGAAGGCGGCGGCGCAGCCGGCGGTGGCGACCGCCGATTCCCATTCGTTGGTGGTGCCGACATAGGCGAGCGGCAAGCGCGGTCAGCCGCAGCGTGGTGTCGAGAATGCGCGCAATATATTCGGCGCGCTCGACATAGCGGGCGAGCCAATAGAGATTATCGGCGGTGCGCGAGAGCATGTGCTTAAGGCGTCATCCGTCGCCGATCGAATGCTTTAATGGTCGAAGCGCGGTTCGTCATTTATCCAAAACCCACGTATCCTTGGTGCCGCCGCCTTGGCTCGAATTGACGACCAGCGAGCCTTTCTTGAGCGCGACGCGCGTGAGCCCGCCGGGCACGATGCGGATGCGGGTGCGGCCGGTCAGCACGAACGGGCGCAGATCGACATGGCGCGGCGCAATGCCCTCTTCGACGCAGGTCGGACAGGTCGACAGCGCCAGCGTCGGCTGGGCGATGAAATTCTTCGGATCGGATTTGAGCTTGGCGCGGAACGCGGCGATGGTCGCCTTGTCCGCCTTCGGCCCGATCAGCATGCCGTAGCCGCCCGAGCCGTGAACTTCCTTGACCACCAGTTCTTCGAGGTGGTCGAGCACATAAGCGAGATGCTCGTCCTCGCGGCAGCGCCAGGTCGGCACGTTTTTCAGAAGCGGCTCTTCGCCGAGATAGAATTTCACGATTTCCGGCATGTAGCTATAGACCGCCTTGTCGTCGGCAATGCCGGTGCCGACCGCATTGGCGAGCGTGACGCTGCCGGCTTGATAGGCCGACATCAGGCCGGGCACGCCGAGCGCGCTGTCGGGCCGGAACACCAGCGGATCGAGAAAATCGTCATCGATGCGGCGATAGATGACGTCGACGCGTTTCAAGCCCTCCGTCGTGCGCATGTAGACGACGTCGCTTTTGACGACGAGATCGCGGCCCTCGACCAATTCGATGCCGAGCTTGTCGGCCAGGAACGAATGTTCGTAATAGGCGGAGTTATGGACGCCGGGCGTCAGCAGCACGACGTTCGGCTCCGCCGACGCCGACGGCGGCGCGACCGATTTGAGCGTCTGCAAAAGCTCGTCGGGATAATTCTCGACCGGCGCGACGCGGTAGCGCGAGAACAGTTCGGGAAACAGCCGCAGCATGATCTCGCGGTTCTCCAGCATGTAGGAGACCCCGGACGGCGTGCGCGCATTGTCCTCGAGCACGTAAAAAGTGTCGGCATCGAGCCGCACGATGTCGATGCCGGCGATATGCACATAGATGTCGTGCGGGACTTTCTGGCCGTTCATCTCCGGGCGGAACACCGGATTCTGAAACACCAGGTCTTCAGGGACGATGCCGGCCTTTAGAATTTCGCGGCGGCCATAGACGTCCTTGATGTAGGCGTTGATGGCCTTGACGCGCTGCTCGAGGCCGCGCTTCAACTTCTCCCATTCCTTCGCCGCGATGATGCGCGGGATGACGTCGAAGGGGATCAGGCGCTCCTGCGCCTCGGGGTCGCCATAGACCGCAAAGGTGATGCCGATGCGCCGGAACAACAGCTCCGCCTCGCGCCGGCGGAAATCGAGCACGTCGGGTTTGACCTCGCCGAGCCATTGCGACAGTTCGGCATAGGCCGGTCGCACGGCGTCCCCGGTGCCTCGCATTTCGTCAAACATGTCGACCCCGGCCCGCTCCACTGTAAACGCTTGCGGCACCGTTACTTCTAGCAATCTTCGCGCCAATTCGAACGCGCGAGAGCGTGGCTTGGTTGCCACCCTTTCCCTATTATTGCTCATGTTTTGGGCGGTTTGACCATCGTGGCGGCTAACCGGGAACCGGGACGCCCGTTGCCGGTTATACTGGGGGGATCGGTCCGATGCTTGAGCCATCCTGATCATCGGCATTGTGATTGCGGTTACCGCTTGGTACGTGCAGCACAAATGGCGAAAGCGCGCTGCGCGCTTTGGCAATGCGGGATGCAGCGCTGCGCAATAGCGACCAGGATCCGACCGGGCTCGAAGTCCTCGCCAGGCGCTATGCGCGCGGCGAAATCGATCGCGACGAATACCTCGAAAAGCGCGACGATATCCTCGCCGCGGCGGCCGCCCCTGAAAGCCGTCCATGAAGCCGTCCCCGGAGCCAGCTCGCCGTGACTTCCTTGAGCCGCCATCGCCGCCAGGCTAGAGGAGGGCGAGCACGGGGATCGAGCCAATGTCGGACGGCTTGGCCAACGGCGCAGGCAAGACCGACGGCGGCATCGTCACCGCCGCCGTCCTCGTTATCGGCGACGAGATCCTGTCCGGCCGCACCAAGGACAAGAATATCGGCTACATCGCCGAATATCTCACCGGCATCGGCATCGATCTCAAGGAAGTGCGCGTCGTCCCCGACGAGGAGCCGGAAATCGTCGCGGCGGTGAATGCGCTGCGGGCGCGCTACACCTATGTATTCACCACCGGCGGCATCGGCCCGACCCACGACGACATCACCGCCGAATGCGTCGCCAAGGCGTTCGGCGTCGCCATCGATTATCACCCGCGCGCGGTCGAGATCATGCAGGCGCGCGTGGCCGCTACCGGCGGCGTGATGAACGAGGCGCGCATGCGCATGACGCGCGTTCCGGTCGGCGGCGAACTTGTGCTCAACAAGATCTCCGGCGCGCCGGGATTTTGGATCGGCAACGTCATCGTGATGGCCGGCATCCCGAGCGTGATGCAGGCGATGCTCGAATACGTCACGCCGCAAGCTCAAGACCGGCGCGCGGATGCTTTCGGAAACGGTGCGCGCCGATTCTCGCGAAGGCGATATCGGCACCGCGCTCGGCGAGATCGCCAAAGAACAATCCCGACGTGGTGATCGGCTCCTATCCGTTCATGGATGAAAACAGCGCCGCCAATACCAATGTCGTGGTGCGCTCGCGCGATCCGCAAAAACTCGCCGCCGCGAAAGTGGCAGTCGAGGCGATGCTGGAACGCGTCAAGGCGGAGCTTGCCAAAGCGTGATGGCCGCGGCGCAATCGCGGCCGTGATTTGTCCTTGTTCCTCAATCGTGGCGCCCGATGAACGCAGCATGAACCGGCGCCGGATCGCCGTCTTATTCGCAGGCGCGCTGACGGCGCTCGCCGCTGCGATCTTGCCGGCGGGTCCATGCGGCGCGGCGTCCGCTGCGACAGCTGCAGGGTTTCGGCATCGTCTATCTGCATGGCAAGGCCGGCTGGCCGGGCGCATTCAACGGCGGCATCTTAAGCTCGCTGCGGGATGAAGGCGCGCTGGTGGCGACGCCGGAAATGCCGTGGTCGTTCCACCGCCGCTACGCCGCCACTTACGATCAGGCGATGACTGAGATCGACGCCGCCGTCGCCGGGCTCAAGGCCAAGGGCGCGCGACGGATCGTCGTCATCGGCCACTCGCTCGGCGCCAATGCGGCGATCGGTTATGCCGCGCGGCGGCCAATCTTGCCGATCTTGCCGGGGTCGTCGCGCTGTCGCCCGGGCATCTGCCGGAAGTCGGGGAACATGCGCGGCTTCGTCGCCGACGCGGTGGCGCGCGCCAAAAAACTGATCGCCGACGGCAAGGGCGATGTGCCGCAAACGTTTCCCGACATGGCGCAGGGCATTCCGCTGATCGCGCCCGCGACGCCGATTGTCTATCTCAGCATGTTCGATCCCGACGGGCCGGCGGTGATCCCGAAAAACGCCGCCGCTATCGGCGCCGAGCCGCATCCGCCGCCGCTCCTGTGGGTGGTCGGCAAGCTCGATCCGATCGACCGCCGCGGACCTGAATACGCCTTCGATGCCGCCGCGAAGAACCCGAAGAGCAAATATATCGAAGTCTTCGCCGGCCATCTCACGACGCCGCTGGTCGCGCGCAAACAAGTGGTCGCGTGGATCAATTCGCTGTAAGCGACACGCTTGCGGCACCGTTGCCGCAATGGCCGGCGAGACCGCCGTTTACGGAATTCCCTGATATAATCGCAGCATGCCGCCGCCCGAACCTGACAAGCCGCAAAACCCGGAAAAGATCTTTCCGGTGTCGTGGGACCAGTTTCATCGCGATTCGCGTGCGCTGGCCTGGCGGCTTGCCGATGCCGGGCCGTTCGAGGCGATCGTCTGCATCACCCGCGGCGGGCTGGTGCCGGCGGCGATCGTGGCGCGCGAGCTCGGCATCCGGCTGATCGAGACGGTGTGCGTCGCCAGCTACGACCACACCCGCCAGGGCGAGCTGAAAGTGCTCAAGGACGTCGCGGCGTCGATCGTTGGCGGCTGGCGGCGGAGAGGGCGCCGGCGTGCTGATCGTCGACGACCTCGTCGATACCGGCCAGACCGCAAAGATGGTGCGGGCGCTGTTGCCGCGCGCCCATTTCGCCACGGTCTATGCCAAGCCGATGGGCCGGCCCATGGTCGACACCTTCATCACCGAAGTGTCGCAGGACACCTGGATTTATTTTCCCTGGGATACCGGCCTGGCCTTCCAGCCGCCGATCCGCGACGCCGGGTTATAGTGTTGCGCCCCGGCGATCGGCTATAATGCGCGCCAAGCCCGATAGCGAGGAGAACGCCATGGACGCCGTCACGCCCAAAGTCAAGGCACGACACGCTCGATACCCATTCGCACGTCGTGCGCCCGGCCGAGATGGAATGGAAAAAGACGCGATTTGCCGGCTGCGAGGTCAAGGGCCTGTTGTTCGACAAAGAGACCGGCCTTGTCACCGCGCTGATGAAATTCGCGCCCGGCGCCACGCTGCCCGACCACGAGCACGTCAAGATCGAGCAGACCTATGTGCTCGAAGGCAAGCTCGTCGACAAAGACGGCCCCGCCAAAGGCTTTACCGTCGGCCCCGGCGAATTCGTCTGGCGCGAGGCCGGCAGCCGCCACGTCGCCTGGACGCCGGAAGGCGGGCTGATGCTCGCCATGTTCCAGGTGCCCAATAAGTTCTTCGAGAACGACGGCCGGGTCACCGACATTTCCGGCGCCGACTGGGACGATCTGTGGGGTCATGTTTTCAAGGAATAGATCACGGCACAGGTCGTGAAGGAGTGGAGAATGGTTGTCGGCACACCGATAGAGACGACGAGGCGGTGAGTGTGATGGAGATCGCCCAAAAGACCCAAAGGACGTGCGTTGCGATTGATCTGCGCGGCGGCGGTCACGGCCGCGCTGGCCGGACCCGCTTTCGCGCAGTTTCCGACGCCGAGCATTTTCCCTGCAAAACGACAAGCAAAAGACGCCCGACGAGATCGAACACGACAAGGCGATCGATCGGGCCTACCAATCGGCGACCAAGAAAATTCCCGACAAAAGCCGGTCAACGATCCGTGGGCCGACGTTCGCCCGGCGCCGCCGCCGCGCCGCAAAAGAAGAAGCAACAGGTCTCGCAGGACAAGAAGCACGCCGAATAGGCCGTTATTTGCTCGGAAGAGCGGTTTCCACTTTTCCGAATGATGCTCTAAAAATCGCCACGCGGACTCGTTGTGGAGCCCGCACTGCGGATTTGCATGAGGGTCGCGCCGCGGACGTGGCGAAATGGTAGACGCAAGGGACTTAAAATCCCTCGGGAGTAACTTCCCATGCCGGTTCAAGTCCGGCCGTCCGCACCAGCCTTCGCTTGCTCAGTGAGTTTCGGCGGGGCGAGCCGGGTCGAATTTCCGCTGGTGCAGGCAGTGGCGCCGCCGACAGTTGTTCGCCATATTGCGCCCATGGTCGAGCGACTCTGCAAACCCGGCGAAGACTTAAAGCGGCTGTGGCGCACGCTGCTGCCGGGCATGCCGTTTCCCGCATGCGGCGTGCCGCGAGACTCCGATGAAATCGCCGGCGACGCCGTCGAATTGGCCGCACCAGATGACACCGCTGAACCAAACCGCAAACGCGGCGCGGTCGCGCGATAGCCCGAAGTTCTTGACCTCACACTCACGGAGACATCATTGAGCGAATACCAGCGCTGGGAAACCCGCTATGCGGTGCCCGACTATGCGTTCGGCAGGGAGCCGAATTATTTTCTGGCGTCCTGCAAGGCGTTGCTGCCGCGGTCCGGGCCGGGCGCTGGCGGTCGCCGACGGCGAAGGGCGCAATGGGGTGTGGCTTGCCGAGCAAGGACTTGACGTCGTCTCGATCGATTTCTCGCCCTCGGCGCAGAACAAGGCGCGGGCTTTGGCGCGCGAGCGCGGGGTTGCCGTCGATTTCCGGCAGGTCGACGTCCACGCCTGGGATTATCCGCAAGCCGCTTTCGACGTGGTCGTCGAAATTTTCACACAGTTCAGCTCGCCCGCCGAACGCGCCGTCAAGTGGGCCGGCATGCGGCGCGCGCTCAAATCCGGCGGGCTCTTGATCGTCCACGGCTATACGCCGAAGCAATTGGACTACGGCACCGGCGGGCCGAAGCAGCTCGAAAACCTTTATACCCACGCGATGCTGGAAAAGGCGTTCGGCGATTTTCGCGACGTGACATTCGTCGAGGAGGAGCGCGAAATCCACGAAGGCACGTCGCACGGCGGCATGTCCGCCATGATCGGCCTCACCGCGCGGAAGCCTTAAGCGGCCGCCGGGTCAGCCGCTAGCTGCGAGCGCAGCTCAACTTTGTCTGCTGCGCCGCGCTCAAAGCTCTCGATGAAGACAAGCCCGATGCCGCGGGTCAGCGCGCCGGCGGTTACGGCCGCGGCGCCTAAGCCCAGCAGCATGCCGCCCGGCACGATCCACATCATAGCCGAGGACGTTGCGGTGCCCACGCCCGTCGGCACGGCGCCGCCGATCAAGCCGACGAGCAGCGAGCGCGTGCGGTCGCGCTCGAACGGCACCTGATAAAGCTCGCAGAGCTGCTTGACCATGCGCAAGTTGATAGCGGTGATGCCGGCGATATTGACGATCGGCAACGGCATAAGCCCGCCCACCGCCGCATAGTTCTTGTGCCGGCTGACGATTTTGTGCGCCAGCGCACGGCGTTTCGCCGCGAGTTTTTGCGAAAGCTCCGGCGCCGCCGGCGGCGACATCGTTGGCGATGGGCGCGGATGAGACCGTAAGCGTGGGCTCGGCCTCGACCTTGTCGAACGGCGCCGCGGCGTTTCGCGCGGTCGTCTCATTCGTGGCGGCGCTGCTCGGGTCGAAGCCGCGCAGATTGCCGAGCGGTCGGGTGATGGCCTTGGGGAGCGGTTTGCGGGTCATGCGGCGGCCTGTTGTGCGCCAAGTACCATGTCGACCTCGTCGGCGATGGCGGCGATTTCGCGGGCGGCGGGTCCTTTCCAGCTGATGAGGCTTGGTGTTGCGCCCCACAGCGCGGCTTCCGGATAGGCGACCCGGTTCGCCATCTCGTTATTGAGAACCGGCAGCCCGGCGCCGGTCAGTTCGGAGCGGATGTGCTTGGCGACGATGGATTCGCGCGTGGTCTGAGTCAGCACACAGCGGAACGGCGGCTGGCGCCCATCGCTGCGGTTGGTCAGGATGCTGACCGTATCCAGCATGCGGTCGACGTCGAACGGCGACGGCTTTACGGGAATGAGCAAAAAGTCTGCGATCGCCAGGCAGTCGAGCGTCGTCCTTGAGCGAAAGCCCGGTGTATCGATGATCACGAGCCCGTTGCCGGCTTCGAGGCGCCGCGCGGTGTTGCGCGGCGTCTTCGCTTGCAGTCCTCGACGACGCTGACGCCGCCGAGCGCGCGCTCGCGCGCCGCGAGCCGCATGATCGAGCGCTGCGGATCGGCATCGATCAGGCTCGGATGCCGCCCGCGCAAGTGCCAATACACCGCCAGGCAACTCGCCAGGGTGCTCTTGCCGCTGCCACCCTTCATGGTGGCCACTGTGATGATCATTCCCGCCACCTCCACGGCCGGCCGCATAAACGCGAGGCGCACGAATCAACGCGAAAATGGTAACGGATTCGCGGCGGGCTGCCTATCGTTGTGGCGCGCCGTTAAGAATTCGTCAGGAGAAACGCACCGGGATTGCCGCCGGCCGGCGCGTCGCTTTCACAAGCGGCCGGCCGACGCGGTAGCGCGGCAACAGGTGCCTGACCAGGCCGAAGCCGCCGAGCAAGAGGCTCGTCCACACGGCGACGCTGAAATACAGCGACATCCACGGGATTTCGTGGTGCCAGCTGGCGAAGCTGTGGGTGACGACCCAGCGGGTCGCAAGGTCGTGCAGGCCGGCGAACAGTCCGAAATAGTGCGCGCCGTCCGCGAGCTGCGCCTGCCATCGCGCAAAATACATCGGCACGTCGAAGCCGCACATGAAAAGGACATAGCCCGCAGTGCCGGCTGCCGCCGCGGCGATGGCGTATTGCGCAAGCCCGCGGAAACTCAACGCCAGCCGCACCAGCGCAATGCCGATCAGCGCGAAGGCGACGGTCCACAATGAGTTTTCCAAAACATTGCCGAGAAAATTCGTCGAGATCACCGCGTACCAGGAACAGCATTCCGCGAGCGCGATCAGCGGCACGATCAATTTGGCGATATTTTTTGCGGTATCGGAATGCGTGACCTTGGCCAGTTCGCGCAAAACAATGGCCCATTGCAGGGCAAAGCAAAGCTCGGCGACGGTAGCGACGGAACGGCCGATGAGCACGCTCGAAAGCCAGGTGTCGAACAGGCAAATTCTCTGCACGTCGGCGCGCGGCAAAATCGAGCGGAAGGCGCAGCCGAATACATAGGCGGCGCAAAGCAGCGCCAGCGGTTCGACGGCGAAGGCGCGATTGCCGCCGCCGCCGACATTGCCGCGATAGGCAGCGTGCAAGCCCAGCAAAAGCGCGAGATTAAGCGCGCTAACGGCGAGCAGAAAAATCCACCAGACCGCAACCGGATTCGACAAAGTAACCCAACCAAGGTTCATCGGCTAACTCGCCACCGTCATGCTGCCCTCATGCGAATGTAACACCGTCGACACTTATGGCTAGCGCGAGATGTCGCCGCTGGCCGGGCCCAAACCCTTACGCCATAAGGGGAATGCGCCGGATGGCTTAATTTACTCGCCTTTAATGTGATTTTCCTACGGTCTGGCGATTGTGACACTTGCCGCACAAGCGGGAGTGGGGGACTTCGATGGTCGTCGTCGGCAATTATCGCAACCGGGCCGAATTGCGTAAGAAGCCGCGGCGGCATTTCAACTACAACGCCAAGATCCTCAAAGACAAAGATAGTCCGCTATGCGCCTGCTCGATCTCCGACATTTCGGACAGCGGAGCCAGGCTCGCTCTCGAAAATGACGTCGAGCTGCCGGATACTTTCGTCCTGCTGCTGACTCCGAACGGTGATGCGCGCCGGCACTGTCGCGTGATCTGGCGTGACGGCCTGACCCTCGGCGTCAAATTTCCCGATCCCCGCTGATCGCCGACCGCAGGACGGCCCGCCGCCAGGGGCGGCCCTTGCCATATTTGCGGCGCAGGAAGCTGCCAGCTAAAGCGCGGGGAATTCGATCGTTTTGGGCGGCTGGGCATCATCGATGAGACCTGACGGCGACATCGGCCATGCGCGGCCAAAGGCGGGCGGGCGGCGCGGCGCTCCGGTTACGCCGCCGGCGTGCCGGTCTTGCCGCGGGTCTTATCGGCTGCTCACCTGGATTGTCGCCGCCGCGCTTGCCGGCTGCAGCAACGGGGCGGGCTCGCTGTTGATCGATCCGGGGCGCTACAGCACCTATCATTGCAACGATCTCGCCACGCGCTGGAAGGAGCTGGTCAAGCGCGAGAAGGAGTTACGCGACCTGATGGACCGGGCGGATCAGGGCGGCGGCGGCGGCGCCGTGATCGGCTCACTCGCCTACCGGCCCGAATACAAATCCGTGCGCAGCGAAGAAGTACTGCTGCAACGCACCTCGACCGAGAAAAATTGTAACCCCACCACCCAATATCAGAGCGACCAGATCATCCGTTGATCGGCGTCGTCGGGGTTCGGGTTACAGCGGCCATATCGTTATCGCGATGGCCATGGCGACGCCCGCAATGGCGAGCGCCACGAGCGCTGCCGCGCTGGCGGCGGTCGCCTTGCCGCCGGCGAAAGATGCGGCGTAAACCGCCTTGAGGACGTTATTCGACGATGCGGCGATCAGGATCGCAGACGCGAGTTCGGCGGCGCCCACGCCGGTCACACCGCCCTGCGCCAGGTTCAAGACGAATGGATCGATATCGGTAACGCCGACGATGGCGGCGAGCCCATAGATGCCCGAAATGCCGAAGTGGGACTTGGCCACGGCGGAGACAACGGAGACCGCGACGAACAATGCGGCAAACACGGCCGCGGCGCCGAGTTCGAGCGGATTGCCGCTTGCCGCCAGATGCATCGCGCTCTGCGCCGGCGCTTCCTGCGGCGGCTTGCCAATTCGATATTGCAGCGCACAGATGGCAAAGCCGACAAGCGAAAGCACGGCGAGCGGCAGCGCCAAAACGCGCGCCAGTTCGAAATTGAAGATCGCAACGACCGCCAGAATGCGCAGATACATGATCGCGGTGGCAAGCGTGATGCCCGCTTGCGCTTGCCGTTTGATCGCCGGATCCGCCTTGGCCTGCCGCGCCAGAACGACCGTCGTCGCGGTCGACGAATACATGCCGCCGAGCGCCGCCATCCAGAGGCCGCCCGCCGCAGCCGCCCAATATCGCTGCGCCAGATAGCTGGCATAGGAGAACGAACAGACGACGACCAGTGCGAGCCACACTTGCCGCGGCGTAATCGCGGTCAGGGTGGTCACCGGATGGTTCGGCAACAGCGGCAGGACAATTCCGGTCAGGATCAAAAACTCGCCGGCGGTGACGATTTCCTTGATCTCGACCCGCCGCGCCAGCGCGTGCAGTTGCTCGCGCCCGGTGAGCAGGAGGACCGCCGCTACGGTGATCGTGATCGCCACCCACGGCGGCAGCGCCAAGGCGGCGGCGCCAAGCACATAGGCAAGCACATTGAGCACCGGGACAACGAGGCCGGCATTGGTATCGTTGTTTCCCGCATCGTCGGCCTGTTTCTCGTGCTCGCTGACATGCGCGCCGTAATAGACGAACAGCCAGGCGCCCAAGACGAGAAGGCCGCCGGTGAAAGGAACGAAACGTGCGGGATCGAACAGATAGAGCACGCCGCCCGCCAGCGCGAGTAAGGGAAAGGTGCGGATACCGCCCGGCCGGCGCTCGTCGGTGTGGGCGAAGAATTCTTCGAAGGCGAGCCCCAGAAAAAAGCTCAAGCCCAGAAGTAGCGCGACGCTCGTCGGGGAGGGTGCTGTGATCATGGCAGTGGAATCTGCGAAACAGCCGGTAGCAATGGATGGTGAGGAAGCAGCGACTGCTGGCTACGAAGGCAAACTATAGTGGATGGCGCGGATAAGGCGAGTCAGTCCGGCAAAGCCAGACCCAAAGCTGGCGTCGCAGCGGGCGCGCGCAACTTCGCGCCGGTTGCGAACAAATCGGGACCGTAATTCAGTCGTCGCCCGTTCTCGATTGATTCGTGACCGATGCTCGCGGCGCGCCTGGATAAGCTCAACCCGCAACAGCGCCGCGCTGTCGAGTACGGCGGGTTGCCGCTCGCCAATGGCGGTCCGCTCCTGATCATTGCCGGTGCCGGATCCGGCAAGACTTCTACCTTGGCCCATCGTGTCGTTTATCTGATCGAAAACGGCGCCGATCTGCGCCGCATCATGCTGTTGACCTTCTCGCGCCGCGCGGCAGCGGAGATGACGCGCCGGGTCGATCGCATTCGCGCCGATGTGACGCGCGGCTACGGATCGAACCTGTCCGATGCCATCGCTTGGGCCGGCACGTTTCATTCGATCGGCGCGCGGTTACTTCGCGAATATGCCGACGACATCGGGCTTGCGCGCGCGTTCACGATTCACGATCGCGAGGATTCCGCCGACTTGATTAATCTCATCCGTCACGAGCTCGGCTATTCCGCAACCAAAGAGAGGTTTCCGGCCAAAGGCACCTGCCTCGCGATCTATTCGCGCGCGGTCAACAGCGAGACCTCGCTCGACGAGGTCTTAAGTGCGAACTTCCCGTGGTGCGCGACGTGGCAGGACGAGCTGCGCCTGCTGTTCGCCCGCTATGTCGAGGCGAAGCAGGCGCAGAACGTGCTCGATTACGACGATCTGTTGCTCTATTGGGCGCACATGATGGCGGAGCCCTCGATCGCGGAGCACGTCGCCGCCCGCTTCGATCATGTTCTGGTTGACGAATATCAGGACACCAACCGGCTGCAAGCGTCGGTGCTGCTTGGCGCTCAAACCGAACGGCAAGGGCATGACCGTGGTCGGCGACGATGCGCAGGCGATCTATTCGTTCCGGGCCGCGACCGTGCGCAACATCCTCGACTTTCCGGGTCACTTCTCGCCGCGGGCCGAGGTTGTCACGCTGGAGCAGAATTATCGTTCGACGCAGCCGATCCTTAAGGCGGCGAATGCCGTGATCGGTCTTGCCGAAGAGCGCTTCACCAAAAACCTGTGGTCGGAACGCAAATCCGCCGAACGCCCAAGAATCGTCAGCGTGCGCGATGAAACCGATCAGGCGCGCTACGTGGTCGAAAAGGTTTTGCAAAACCGCGAGGCGGGGCTGTCGCTCAAATCCCAGGCCGTGCTGTTTCGCGCCTCGCACCACTCTGGCCCGCTCGAAGTCGAGCTGACGCGCCGCAACATCCCGTTCGTCAAATTCGGCGGCCTGAAATTCCTCGAAGCCGCGCATATCAAGGACATGCTCGCCTTACTGCGCTTTGCGGAAAATCCGCGCGACCGCGTCGCCGGCTTCCGCGTCATTCAGCTTATGCCCGGCATCGGACCGGCCATCGCCGCCAAGACGCTCGATCGCATCGGCGCGGTCGCCGATCCGGTCGAGGCGCTCGGCGGCACAAAACCGCCCGCCGCCGCTGTCGAGCACTGGCCGTTATTTGTCGAGGCCATTGGTTTGCTCCGCTCCGGAGCGGCGGGTTGGCCCGCCGAGCTCGATCTCGCACGCCGCTGGTACGAGCCGCATCTCGAGCGCATCCACGAGGACGCAAGCTTGCGGCAAGCCGACTTGCACCAGCTCGTACAGATCGCCGCAACCTATCCGAGCCGGGAGCGCTTCCTTACCGAACTCACGCTCGATCCGCCGGAGGCGACCAGCGACCGCGCCGGCGCGCCGTTGCTCGATGAGGATTATCTCATCCTCTCGACCATTCATTCGGCGAAAGGACAGGAATGGAAGTCGGTGCATATTTTGAACGCGGTCGACGGCTGTTTGCCGTCGGATCTCGCGACCGGAACCAGCGCCGAGATCGAAGAGGAGCGGCGGCTCCTTTACGTCGCCATGACGCGGGCGCGGGACCACCTCGACATCATCGTGCCGCAACGCTTTTTCGTGCACGGCCAACGCAATAACGGCGACCGGCACCTTTATGCGTCGCGCACGCGCTTCATTCCGTCCGGACTGCTTGAGCATTTCGAATGTTGCGGCTGGTCGCCTGCGGTGGCGGCGGTCGCGATCGCTGCAGTCCCCGCGCGCGCCGGTCGATATTTTAAAGCGCGTGCGCAAGAGCTGGGGATAGACCTAAAGCGCGGCGGCCCCCGCTATCGTGCTATAGTTTCAGCGTGCGCAAGCGCAGCGCGTTCGCGATGACCGACACGGAGCTCAGCGACATCGCCAGCGCGGCAACGATCGGGCTGAGAAGCAGGCCGAAGGCCGGATAGAGCACGCCTGCGGCAATCGGGATGCCGATCGTGTTGTAGGCGAACGCGAATACCAGATTTTGGCGGATATTACGCATCGTCGCCCGACTCAAGACGATGGCTCGCGCAATGCCGGCAAGATCGCCTTTGACGAGCGTAATCCCGGCACTCTGGATTGCGACTTCGGTGCCCGTCCCCATGGCGATGCCGACGGCGGCTTCGGCCAAAGCCGGAGCGTCGTTTACGCCATCGCCGGCCATTGCGACAATGCGTCCCTCGGCAGTGAGTTTTTTGACAATGCGGTTCTTGTCCTGCGGCAGAATATCGGCTTCGACTTCCTTGATGCCAAGCTTACGAGCAACAGCTTCGGCGGTCGTCTTGTTGTCGCCGGTCAGCATCACGATCCGTATTCCGTAGTTCCGCAGACTATCGAGCGCGGCTTGCGTCGTTGACTTGATCGGGTCGGCAATGGCGATGACGCCGCCCGGCTTGCCGTCTACCGCGAGGAACAGGGCCGTTGCCCCGTCGCTGCGAAGCTCATCGGCTTTATGCTCAAGATCACCAAGCGCGATACCGAGGTCCGCCATCAGTTTCGCATTGCCCAGTGCCACCGACCTGCCGCCGATTTTGCCGGTAACACCCTTGCCCGTCACAGAAGCGAAGTCCGTTGGCTCTTGGATTGAAGCGTTGCGATCCTGCGCGGCGGTAACGATGGCTGCGGCGAGAGGGTGTTCGCTGGACCGCTCAAGACTGGCTGCCAACGGCAGAATCTCGGATTCCGAAAGTCCCGCTGCCGGAACGATGGCCGTCACCTTGGGCTTACCTTCCGTGAGCGTGCCGGTTTTATCCACGACCAGGGTGTCCACCTTCTCCATGCGCTCAAGAGCCTCGGCCGACTTGATCAGGACACCGGCACCAGCGCCTTTGCCGACGCCGACGCCGATCGACATTGGGGTCGCGAGCCCGAGCGCACAGGGGCAGGCGATGATGAGGACGGAGACCGCCGCAATCAGGGCGTAAGAAAGCGCGGGAGCGGGACCCCACACGGCCCACGCGACGAACGCAATGCCAGCCACGCCAAGGACTGCAGGGACGAAGTACCCCGACACGGTGTCCGCCATTCGCTGAATTGGCGCTCGGCTGCGCTGCGCCTCGGCGACCATTGTCACGATGCGCGCGAGCATGGTGTCCGCGCCCACTTTGTCGGCGCGCATGACGAGAGAGCCGGTGCCGTTCACCGTTCCGCCGATGAGCTTATCGCCAGGTTGCTTGGCGGCCGGCATCAACTCGCCGGTGACCATGGACTCATCGACGGCGCTCTTGCCCTCAAGCACTTCGCCATCAACCGGCACGCCGTCGCCGGGCCGTACGCGCAGGCGATCGCCGACCTGAACCAGTTCCAGCGCCACTTCCTCATCGTCGCCTCCAGCCGTCAGGCGGCGCGCTGTCTTCGGCGCGAGTTTGAGCAAGGCGCGGATCGCGCCGCCGGTCTGCTCGCGGGCGCGCAGTTCGAGGACCTGGCCCAGCAGTACCAGCACGGTGATCACGGCGGCGGCTTCGAAATAAACGGCAACCGTGCCGCCCATCTCGCGGAAGCCGGCGGGGAACATTCCCGGCGCAAAGGTTGCAAAGACGCTGTAGAGGTAAGCGGCGCCCGTCCCCAGCGCGATCAGGCTGAACATGTTCAGGCTGCGGTGCACGACCGACGCCCAGGCGCGCTCAAAGAACGGCCAGCCGGCCCATAGGACGACTGGCGTCGATAGAGCGAATTGAATCCAGTTGGAGATGCGCGGCGGGACGAGGTCATGCAGGCCAAGAGCGGGGATATGGCCCCCCATTTCCAAGCACAAAAACCGGCAACGCAAGAACCAGCCCGACCCAGAACCGCCGGGTCATGTCGGCGAGTTCGCGGTTCTCACCAACGTCTGCCGCCGCCTCGACCGGCTCCAGCGTCATGCCGCAAATGGGGCAATTGCCAGGCCCCACCTGGCGAATTTGCGGGTGCATTGGACAGGTGTAGATGGTGCCCGCGCGCGGGTACTTAGGCGTCGCCTGTGCAACGTCTTTTCTCGAATTTTTTTCGGCAGCGTGGTGCCCGCAGACCGGAGCGGCGGCCGAAGCCGACTTACGCGCGTCGACGGAATGTTCCATGTCCGACCTGCTTGCAACGGGTACCCGGTAGGGGTATATAACCGGCATGCGAGCGGCTGCCAAGTCATCGGTGCTCAAGCGCCTTAGTCGGATCGAAGGCCAGGTGCGCGGGCTTGCGCGCATGGTCGGGGACGACCGCTACTGCATCGATATCGTGACGCAACTCTCGGCGGTGCGCGCCGCGCTGCGCCGCGCCGAGGAGGAAATCCTCGCCGACCACGCCGCGCATTGCGTCGAGCATGCCATCGCCTCGGGCAACAAGGCCGAGCAGCGCCGCAAGGTCGCCGAGTTGATCGACGTGATCTCGCGCAGCGATCGATGAGCGGCCCTAAACCAAAGCGCGCATCCCGCAAGCCGAGCCCAAAACGGCGCGCGCAGTCTCAGTCTATCGCCATCAAGCGCGCTTACGACCCGCCGGCCGCACAAGACGGATTACGCATTCTGATCGACCGGTTGTGGCCGCGCGGTCTATCGAAGGCCGCGCTCAAGCTTGACGCTTGGCCGCGCGCGCTGTCGCCGTCGACGGCGTTACGAAAATGGTACGGCCACGATCCGGAGCGCTTTGCCGAATTTCGCCGCCGCTACCGCGCTGAACTTGCCGAGCACCGAGACGAACTGGCCGCGCTGCGAACGTGGATCAATGGCCGCGCCGCCACGCTCATCATCGCCACGCGCGAACTCGCCCTCAGTCATGCCGAGGTGTTGCGCGAATTGCTCGGAGCGAGGAAGCGGTAGTCCGGGTCAGTTCAGCAGGATGATGCTGCCGTCCGGCAAATTGAGCGATTCGGCCTCGCTCGAAGTCGCACGCCGGACTTCCGAAATCGAATAGTTGTAAATCTCTTGGTTGATCAAGCGCCGCTCGAGTTCGCTGCGCGCTTCGCGCTCGCTCTGAGCGGCGACGCCGTATTGCAGACGCACGGTCATTCCATCGCGGTCGGCGAACGAAACGGTGGTCACGAACGGCACTTGCATAGTGCTTCCCTTTTTGACGTTGCTCATATCCAACCGGCCAAACTTTAACAAAACGCTACCGACGGCTGCGGCAGCCGTTCGATCGTCGCGATGTTTGGATTTTCGACGCTTGCCGAAGGATCAGCCGAATTTCTCACGCGCCAGCGCCGCGCCCCGGGCGAGTGCATCCAGTTTCATTGCGGCGATTTCGCGGCGCATCGGCGCCATGCCGCAATTCGTGCAGGCGATGATTTTTTGCGCAGGAACGTATTCTGCCGCTTTCGCGATCACGTCGGCGACTTCTTCCGGCGTCTCGATCCTATCGGTGGCGACGTCGATGGCGCCGATCAGCACATCCTTGCCGGCAAGCAGCTTCATGACGCTCATCGGCACGTGCGAATTGATGCATTCGAGCGACACCTGATCGATGCGGCTTTTGGCCAGCGCCGGGAAGAATTTCTCGTATTGCCGCCATTCGGCGCCGAGCGTCGCCTTCCATTCGATATTGGCGGCAATGCCGTAGCCGTAGCAGATATGCACGGCGCTTTTGCAGGCGACGCCGTCGATGGCGCGGTGCAGCGCCTCGATGCCCCATCCCGCGGCGGCGTCCATATAGACGTTGAACGCCGGCTCGTCGAACTGGATGACGTCGACGCCGTCGGCGGCAAGTCCGCGCGCTTCCTCGTTGAGAAGCTCGGCAAAGGCGAACGCCATTTTCACCCGGTCGCCGTAATGGGCGTCGGCGATGGTGTCGACGATGGTCATCGGCCCCGGCAAAGTGAATTTGAGCTGGCCGCTTGGTGTGGGCGCGGGCAAGCCGGGCTTCGCGGGCATGCACGCGCGCGCGCAGCCGCAACGGACCGGTGACGGTCGGACACATCGCCTTGTAGCGATCGTTGCGGATGCCCATCTCGACACGCTGGTCGAAGTCGATGCCGTCGACCGCTTCGAGAAAACCGTGGACGAAGTGCTGGCGCGACTGCTCGCCGTCGCCGACGATATCGATGCCGGCGTCCTCCTGCAGCTTGATCGCCAACAGCGTGGCGTCGTCCTTGGCGGTGGCGAGCTCTTCGCCTTCGAGCCGCCACGGCGCCCACAGCTTGTTCGGCGCCGCAAGCCATGCGGGCTTCGGCAGACTGCCGGCGATCGTGGTGGGGAACAGCGGTTCGGTGGCTGGCATTTTAGGGGCGTCACTCAGTTCAAGGCCGCGGGCGGCCGCCAATCGTAAAGCCAATCGTAATGCCGCAACAGCCGCTCGCCGCCCATCGCCCGCATCGCCGCATTGCGCAGCATCGCCGGCACCGCGCCAAGGTGATAACGCGCAGCTGTTTTTCGCCGCGTGCCGCTGCACTTTGCGGGTGCGCGGTCGCCGCATGGCCGAATAGGACTTCAGCGCGCCGGCGGCGTCGTCCGGCATGCGGGCGAGGCAGCGCGCCGCGACGACCGCATCCTCGATCGCCATGGCCGCGCCCTGCGCGAGGAACGGCAGCATCGGATGGGCGGCATCGCCAATGAGCGCCGCTGCGCCATAGCGAGAAGCCGGGTAACGGCGGGTAATCGTAAAGCGCCCATTTCAGCCAAGCTTCGGGCTCGCGAACCAGCGCGCGGGCTCGCGGCGCCCAGCGCGCGGCCGGCAGGCGCGGCAATAGATCGATGCGGCTCGCCGGCTCGCTCCAGCCCGGGGCATTCCAGTTATCGGTCGTAATGACGACGACATTGATCATGGCGCCGGCCTTGACCGGATAATGCACCAGATGGGCGTCGCGCCCGAGCCAGAGATGGATCAGCGGTTCGCGCAATTCCGGCGGCACTTCGCTCGCCGGGATGAGCGCGCGCCACGCGGTGCGGCCGGCAAAACGCGGCGGGTCCTTGAAGCCGATCCGCGCGCGCGACTGCCGACCACAAGCCGTCGGCAGCGAGCAGTGCGTGGCCATGCTCGTGCCAGACGCCGCCGGCGCCGCTCGCCGAGACGGTGACGCCATGCGCATGCGTGGCGAAATCCTCGACGCGCATGCCGAGCTTGAGTGAAATGTCACGCTCCTGCGCCACCGCGGCGACGAGCGCAGCCTGCAGATCGCCGCGATGGATGATCCAGTACGGCGCGCCGTAGCGCTGTTCGGCCTCGCCGAGCGGCATGCGCACGATTTCGCGCCCGGTTCGGCCGACCAGCACGCGCAACGCTCTGGGCGCGATGACGTGCGGCTTTAGCCGCGCGCCGAGGCCGAGCTCGATCAGACAGCGCGTGGCATTGGGCGAAAGCTGGATGCCGGCGCCGGTTTCCGCAAGTCGTTCGGCCTGCTCCAGCACGGTGACGCGAAAGCCGCTGCGCGCCAGCGCCAGCGCAGCGGTGAGCCCGCCAATGCCGGCGCCCGCAACGATGACGCTGCGCGAGGCCGTCACGGTAAAGGGTTAGGCGGAAGCTTCATTCAAGGCGCATTCCGCCGGCCGCGCTTGGTTGGGTGCGAGCGTCGGATCGTGGCGGTAGAGCGTCGAGCAATACGGGCAAACATATTCGGCGTCGTCGCCCATGTCGCAATAGACATGCGGATGGTCGAACGGCGGCTTGGCGCCGTCGCACATGAATTCCCGGGCGCCGATCTCGATGACCGCGACGCCCGGATCGTTGTGGAAATGCGGAACAATCGTATCCGTCATGCGCTGCCATCCGGCTAACGAACTCGGACCGCACCATAGCCGGCTCGCGGCGTGATTTCCAGCAAAGCCTCGCGCTGGCGATTTGTTGTGAAAAAGCCGCAAATTGCTTGGCATATATTGCGATTCTAAAGGCGCTCCTCAGGAATCAGGCACGAAACGATGGGCGAGCGGCGATTCATCCGGGCGGTGCGTCATCCGGCCTGTGCGCTCGTCTGCGCACTTTCATTTGCGCTGGTTGCGGCGGTGCTCGTGCGCGGCGGCGTTGCCGCGCGTGACCAACTCGCCGCGGCCGACGATCCGGTCAAAATCAGCGATCGGGCGCTCGACCGCACATTCAATCGCGATGTCGCGGAACGCGACATCGCCGCGGCGCTGGCGTCCGGCGATCTCGATCTGGCGCAAAGCTTCGTCGCGCTTGCCGCCGATCGCAATCTCGCTATCGATCCGGCCTTGGCCGCCAAGGTCGAGGATGCAAGCGCGCAACAATCCACCGTCGCCAATACGGCCGGCCGCTTCGTGCACGGCTTGTGGACCGGCGAGCCGGCCGATCTGGCAAGCCTCGCCGGCACCGCCTTTGGCGATCTCTTCGTCTTCGGCGACATCCGCGACGCCGCGCGCGAGGGCACGCGCTATCTGACTGGGCGAACACTACGATCCGTGGATTCTCGGCCTTGCCGGGGTCGGCATCGCGATCACGGCCGCGACCTACGCCACGGCCGGCGCGACCGCGCCGGAACGCGTCGGGCTTTCGCTGGTCAAGGCGGCGCGCCGGAGCGGACGGCTCAATCCGGTGCTGGCCGTGCGCGCCGCGCGCGAGGCGGTGAAAGTCGAGGAGGCCGGCGGCCTCGTCGAGCTTGCGGAAAATACCGGGCGGATCGAGACCAAGGCCGGAACGCAGGCGGCGATGGACAGTCTCGCGGTCGCCGAAGAGCCGCAAGACATGTCGCGGCTGGCGCAACTGTCCGCCGCCAAGGGCGGCAAGACGCGCGCGATCGTAAAACTGCTCGGCCGCGCCGCCATCGTGCTCACGGCGACGACGTTCGATCTGGCGCTGTGGCTGATCTGGGCCGCGTTCGCGCTGTTCGGCTTCTGCGCCTCGTGCAAGACCGCGGTCGAGCGCATGACGCAGCGCTTCTTACTTCGCAACAAGGCGCGTCGCCTGCGCGAGGTGGAATTGCAGATGCTGGCGCTTCCGGCGCGGCCGTGATTATGGTCGGGGCATGCCGCGTTTTTCCCACGATAGCGTCGAGATCGCCTTCCTCGACGAAGGCGAGGGCGAGCCGATCGTGCTCGTGCACGGCTTTGCGTCGAACAAAGAGATCAACTGGGTCGGCCCCGGCTGGGTGACGACACTGACGCGCGCCGGCCGCCGCGTTATTGCGCTCGACAATCGCGGCCATGGCGCCTCGGGCAAGCTTTACGATCCCGCCGCCTATCACAGCGCGATCATGGCCGAGGATGTTCGGGCGTTGCTCGATCATCTCGGCCTGCCGCGCGCCGATGTCATGGGCTATTCCATGGGCGCGCGCATCGCGGCCTTTCTGGCGCTGTCGCATCCGGATCGCGTGCGGTCGGTCGTGCTTGGCGGTCTTGGCATCCGGCTGGTCGAGGGCGTCGGATTGCCGGACACGATCGCCGATGCGCTCGAAGCGCCGTCGCTCGCCGACGTGTCCGATCCGACGGCTTATATGTTCCGCGCTTTTGCCGAACAGACGAAATCGGATTTGCCGGCGCTGGCGGCCTGCTTGCGCGGCTCGCGCCAGACGCTCAGCCGCGAGGAGGTCGCGCGCATTGCGATGCCGGTCCTGGTGGCGGTCGGCGGCGCAGATCCGATCGCCGGTTCGCCGCAAGACCTCGCAGCCCTTATCCCGGGGGCAAAGGCGCTGACCATTCCCGGCCGCGATCACATGCTGGCGGTCGGCGACAGGGTTTTTAAGTCAGCGGTGCTGGAATTTCTGTCGAAATCGGCCATTGAGCTAGTCCATTGGCCCATTTTGCTCGGCTTTTGGCTGAGGAACCTTCGCCTCTTGGTTTTGGCCCATCCGCTGCCCAATATGATAGAAGGTCAGCCGCTTGTCCGGGAGACACACCGATGGCGCAGTATCAAGCCAAGCCGGCGCTCGATAAGGTCGATCCAGTCTGGGCGCGCATCCGCCGCGAGGCCGAAGAAATCGTGCGGCGCGAGCCTGAGCTCACAACCTTCATCTATTCGACCGTCCTGCACAACGACACGCTGGAAGGCGCGATCGTGCACCGGCTGGCCGCCCGCCTCGATCACTCTGCGCTGTCGGCTGAGTTGATCCGCCAAGCCTACGCCGATGCGATCGACGACGCCCCGGCGATCGGGGAAGCATTTCGCGCCGACCTGATGGCGACCGTCGACCGCGATCCAGCGACGCATCGCCTGATCGAGCCGGTCCTCTACTATAAAGGCTTTCACGCCATCCAGACTTATCGGCTGGCGCACTGGCTGTGGCAGAAGGACCGTCGCGATTTCGCGCTTTACCTGCAGAGCCGGTCATCGGCGGTGTTCCAGTGCGACATCCATCCGGCGGCGCGGATCGGCCGCGGCATCTTTCTCGATCACGCCACCGGTCTCGTGGTCGGCGAGACCGCGGCGATCGAGGACGACGTCTCGCTGCTGCATGACGTGACGCTCGGCGGCACCGGCAAGGAACATGAAGACCGTCATCCGAAAATCCGCTACGGCGTCATGATCGGAGCCGGCGCCAAAATCCTCGGCAATATCGAGGTCGGGCATTGCGCGCGGATCGCCGCGGGCTCGGTGGTGGTCAAGCCGGTGCCGAACAATGTGACGGTTGCCGGCGTGCCCGCCAAGGTTATCGGCGTTGCCGGCTGCCCGGAACCGGCGCGCACCATGGATCAGATGTTTCAGGACGAAATTTGATTTCAACAAAACCGGTTAGGCTCTAGATTGCCAATCCCGGTCAAGGAGAGTCGCGTGGACGTTCAGGCAGTCAGGAAGCTCGACGCCTATTTGAAGAAGCTGTTCGGCAACGCGCGCATCCGCGTGGTGCCGCAGTCGAAGAATGACGCTTCGGCCGAGGTCTTTATCGGCGAGGAGCGGTTGGGCGATCTCAACCTCGACGACGAAGACGACGATCTGTCTTATAATTTTCGCGTGGAAATAGATTTGGGCGAGGTCGCCGACATCGATCGGATCAAGCGCCTCGATGCCTATCTCAAGCGCAAATTCGATAACGCGGCCATCCGCGTGGTGCCTCGCGCCAAGAAACGCGACTCGCTGGAAATTTACGTGGGCGAAGAATTCATCGGCGTTTTATTCGTCGACGATGAAAAGCGGCCCGGAGCCTATATTCTCGAAATGCCAATTCTGGATATGGATTTAGCCTGAACGATCTTCGATCGTGGGACCGCGGCTCGGGCGCCGCAGCCGAGCCGTCAATTACGTTGCGGATGCAGCTGGGCAAGGAGCCGGTCGAATCCCCCGGCGATCGTTCGCCAGTCGCCGAACCAATCGCGGGGAAATCGGAACGTCACCTCGGCGTCGCCCAGCATTCTCTGATGAATGCAGGTTCCCGGCACCATGCGGCCCGGACGCGTGCACAAAGCGAAGAATTGCTCGGGGCTGGTGCCGAAATAGACCAAATCTTCGCCGTCATAGGGCGTGCCGGAGCGAAACGGCAGAATTGCCAGGCCATCGGGGCCGGCACTGGCTTTCGTCTCGGCATAGCGGGGATAGATGGTGCGCAGCCGATCGAGCGGCGGCAGTTCGCTGCCGATGCCGGTCATGCTCACAAATAGGCGTTGGTTCTCCGGTGCGGCTGCGGCGGCGGCGGCAGTCTCGGCGCTCAGCGCGGTCTTGTTGGCCAACCCGTCGTCCGCCGCCGGGGTCAGTCCCGGCCATTCGAACGCAAGATCGATACGCTCCTGTTGCCCAGGGTGACGCTGCACCGCTTCGCGAATTGCCGCCGGCGGCACGTCGAACAGCACGCCGGCAACGGTAATCGGAATGGCCGGCGCGTCGAGCGGCGCCGGCAGGCTCGGCCAAGTCGGCCACAAAACATAGGAGACGAAGGCCGCGGCTCCCGCCGCCAAAACGAAGATCACGACAAAGGGCAGCGTGAGCCGGCCGCGCGTCCGGCGGCGTGTCTTAGCTTGGGGAACTGCCTGCGCCGTCATCGATTTCGGTCAAGTCGTTGCGAATCAATCTCAGTATCGCACGGGCCTGAGCGGCAAAGAGGGCAGGGGCCGTCCGCCTGGACGAAGTGCCTGTCGAGCTACGGCTTGGCCGGAGCCGGCTGCACTGCGGCGCCCGGCGGCGCCTGTGGCTTGACCGCGGCTTCGATTTGCGCGGCAAGAACGCCTGCGATTTTGGCGTGAGCGGCGGCGTTAAAATGGATGTGGTCCCACTGGTAAAAATCCGTCGGAACCGGATCGGGATCGTAAATGATGACCCGGATGCCGCGGGCGCGCACGCGGGCCGCCATGGCTGCGATATTGGCGGTGCGCGCCGCTTTGGTGCCGAAGAAGCGCAGATCGTTGCCGCCCGGCTGCAAAATCACGATGTCGGTGCCGTTGGGAACGGCGCTATCGATCCGCCGCAGCATTCCGGCAGTGACATCGCCGTTGACGCCGGCATTGGTGACGTTGGCTGCAATGCCCTTCTTGCCTAACAGCGCCTGCAGGACAGCGGGATAGGCGTTTTGCTCGCCGACGCCGAAGCCGGTCGTGTTGCTGGCGCCGATCGCCACGATATTGAGCACCCGCGCCTGCAGCGGTGACGGCAGCGCAAGCGCCAGGACCAGCGCAGCAAGCGTCGCCGCCAGCGCCAATGTGCGCAGCATGGCGTTCATGCAGACAAGTATTCGCATGCGGATAAGCATTTGGCCGACAAGACCGATTTAATGGAGTTAACCTTTCTTTAATCATTTCGTAGCGGCCCGCCGCGTCCTCTGCAATGGCTTCGCGGAAAGAGCGCCGGGACCATCCATGCTGCCGTCGATTTCGCCAGACACGATCGAATCGTTCTTCTCGCTTGCCATGGGCTTTGCGGTCGCAGGCCTATGCGCCAGCGGCTATTCGCTGTTCAGCCGGCATGTTCCGAGCTTCCGCCTCCTCGAAGTCGGACCGGTGCCGGCGCGCTTTGCCGCCATCCCGCTGCTGATGTTCTCCGCCCCCTACATCATCATGCGCAACACCATCCGCGGCCGCCGCATCGAAGGCCGCCGCGCCGAGATCGTCATGCTGGCCACGGTCATCGCCGGCCTGTGGAGCCTGATGTCGGGAACCGTGGTGGTGCTCGCGCTTCAAGCGCTGTTTTAATTCGTCATTGCCGGACTTGATCCGGCAATCCATGGTGCCGTGCCGCTCCTCAAGTTGGCGCGGCTTGCGAAAAAGCCCTCGATCACCGAAGCTCGGCATGGATGCGCGGGCATAGGCGAGCGAAGCGACGCCGTCCTTCGGACGGCTATGCCCGCGCATGACGAACGAGAAAAACATGATCTACGAGCTCGACGGCAACCGGCCGGATTTGCCGGAAGAAGGCCGCTATTGGATCGCGCCGACCGCGACCTTGATCGGCAAGGTGCGGCTGAAACTCGACGCCAGCGTCTGGTTCGGCGCGGTGCTGCGCGGCGACAATGAATGGATCGAGCTCGGCGAACGCTCCCAGATTCAGGACAACGCCACGCTGCATACCGATCCGGGATTTCCCATGACCATCGGGCCGAATTGCGTGATCGGCCACAACGTCATTCTTCACGGCTGCACTGTCGGGGCCAATAGCCTGATCGGCATGGGCGCGATCGTGCTCAACGGCGCCAAGATCGGCGACAACTGCCTGGTCGGCGCCGGCGCGCTGATCACCGAGGGCAAGACCTTTCCGGACAAATCGCTGATCGTCGGCGCGCCGGCCCGCGCCATCCGCACGCTCGACGAGGCGGCCATCAAAATGATCGCCGGAGGCGCCGATATTTACGTCCGCCGCTTCAAGCAATATGCGAAGGGGCTAAAGCCGGTCGGGTAATGGAAAAAGGTGCGGCCGGCACTTGAGGGAGAGAAGGGCAGGGCCCGTAAGATCAATCAGTTACCGAGAAGCGCGCAGGCACTCCACGGATTTTCCACGACTATCTGGCGAGAACTATTTCCGCTCTTGAGGGCTAAACGGACATGCCGGTGATCTGTTCGGAGGTCTGAGTTTGACCCGCTTCGGACATGGGTCGGTTGCCCAATAACCCGTCGGAACACAAACTGGGGGGCAGACGGTAGCGGGCTTGGGTTGCAGGCCGTCCGCATTGTTCAACCGTCGCTCGTCCTACCCGACGCGACGGCGGCCCGGGAACTGGCGCGTCTGGCCGTATCGCGATGACCGCAAATAAATCGCGCCCTGCCATCAACAAACGCTGGTTTTGCTATTGTTTAATCAGTTTCGGGCTTGCCCGAGCCAAGCGGATCCTGGAATACTCTCAGTGTCGGTGGAGTTGTCGGGGCTTGGGGAAGACCGCCGTGAAGCGTTTTCTCTTGACCGGAGTTGCCTTTTTAGCGCTGGCCGTTGGTTCTGGTCATGGAGAGATTGCGCATGCCGGCGATTTGCCCGTCAAGGCGCCACCCCCACAAGCGCAGCCTGCACCGGCGACTTACAACTGGAGTGGGTTCTACACCGGGCTCAATGCCGGTGCGGCGTGGGGATCCTACGATCCGCAAATGGCGACCAACGCCGATCCCGGTGTGATCGGTCCCGCCAACGCCGCCGTCATCAATTCGTTCGGCAACCAGAGCATCAACCCCCTCGGCTTCAGCGGCGGTGCGCAAGCTGGCTACAATTGGCAGTCGGGCAACTGGGTCGCTGGCATCGAGGGGGATATCAGCTATCTCCACTTGAGCGGTGCCGCCGCGACCTTCGTTCCTTACCTGCCGCCAAGCACCTCGACGGCCGTGATCAGTGCCTACGCCAATACCAATTGGCTGGCCACGGTGCGCCCGCGCATCGGCTGGGCTGCCAATAATTGGTTGCTCTACGCGACCGGCGGTGTTGCCGTCACCAATTTAAAGGACAATTTTGCATTGAGCGGCGTTGATCCGCCCGCCCCCGCGCCGCCTCCCAACGGATCATTTTACCAGCAATCGAGCCACCTTGATAATGTTCCGCTCGGTTATGCGGTCGGCGGCGGCGTCGAGTCGGCGATCAACGAAAGGTGGAGTGTGAAGGCGGAATACCTTCATGTCGATTTCGGCCGGTCCACCGCGACGCAGACGGCGACCAACGATGCCGCGCTGATGCCGAGGCAAAGCGCGGACCTCAAGGTCGATCTGGTGCGCGTCGGCCTTAATTATCGCTGGGGCGGTGCCGATGCGGCGTCAGCTTACGCTGATACCGGGTCGCCCATGGCGGTCAAGGAACCGCCGTTGGTCGCGCCGGTTTGGAATAAATCCGATTGGGAATTCGATGTCGGGACGCGGACCTGGTGGAGCAGCGGGGTCATGGGCGCAACGAACCCCCTTTTGTCCGATGCGCAACACCTGAAGTCGAGGCTCATCTGGGCTGATCTCGACGCCCTGTCCGGCGAAACCTACGGCCGCGTCGATCATGTTAGCGGTTGGTTCGTGAAGGGATTTTTGGGTGCTGGCGGTATCTACAATGGAAAATTGAACGACGAGGATTTCCCGAACGGCCCAGGGTCCGCGTATTCCAATACGGTTTCGTCCACTCCAGGAAGCCTCGGCTATGCCACGATCGATCTCGGCTATTCGCTCTTGAAGTCGCCTGGCGCCAAACTTGGCCCCTTCGTCGGCTACAACTATTTCACCCAGCACGCCAATGCGTTGGGCTGCACGCAAATCGCGGCAGGCACCGCCTGTACCGCTGCTGTTCCGAACTACCTCATCGTTTCGGAGGACGTTAGCTTCAACTCGCTGCGCGTCGGTCTCTCAGCCGAATTCATGCTGACCGACAAATTGAAGTTCGTGGCCGACGCGGCGTACCTGCCGGGGGCGGATTTCAACGGTCTTAACAATCACAACGCTCGCGCACTCCTCATCCCTGAATTGGGGGTCCGACGGCGACGGCGCCATGCTTGAAGGACTGCTCAGTTACAATATCAGCCACGCCTGGAATGTTGGCGTCGGTGGGCGCTATTGGGCTATGAACACGCGCACCGGCAGCGTAACACAGATAGACAATACTAATGAAGCCGGACCACCCGCCACATTCCCTGCCCGCTATTCGACGGAGCGTTATGGCGTCTTCCTGCAGTCGGGTTATCACTGGGGCGACACCACGCCGGCGGTAGCGATGCCGGTCAAGGCGCCGATTCGTCGTCGCCGGCCCGATGAATTGGACCGGCTTCTATTTTGGTGGGCACCTCGGCGGTGGCTGGAGCGACGCGCACTGGTCGGATCCATTCGGCACGACGATCAGCGCCAGCGGGGCGCCGAATTTACCGAGCTTCGGCGACGCGACCCACGCGACCGGTCCACTGGGCGGCGGCCAAATAGGCGCCAATTGGCAAATAGGCCAGTGGGTCCTCGGCGCCGAAGCCGACGCCAGCGCCGCCGATTTGCGCGGCGACAACACCTGCTTCTCTGGGCTCGGCGGCATCAACTGCGAGCATGTGGTCAAAGATCTTGAAACGGTCACGGGCCGCCTGGGCTATGCATGGAATCGTTCGTTGCTCTATGCCAAGGGCGGCGCCGCCTGGGCAGAGACGACGTACAATCTCAACGGCAATACCGGTTCACTTGCGCTCGGCACAGGCAGCACCAATGCGACCGCATCGGGCTGGGTCGCGGGCGGCGGCGTCGAATACGCGCTCACCAATCATTGGACCGCGAGTTTCGAATACGATCATGTCGGCTTGGACAGTGTCACGGCGCCGTTCCCGACGGTCGCGGTGATCAACACCCAAAGCATCGGCGTCAGGCAGTCAATCGACTTCTTCAAGCTTAGGGTGAACTGCAAGCTCAATTGGCCCGGATCGATCGTCGCGGACAACTGACTCGCCAGCATCGCCCACTGAAAGCGCGGCCGACATAGGTATCCGCAGACCTCAATCCCAATGCTTGGCCGGTCGCAATATAGGGCACGATAACACGCCCCTAAAATGGGGTCTGTGGCGTGCTTTACAGTCCAATTATTTTGCAGTGCATGAGTTTCCTTGTGGCCGATTTTGTTGCAAAAGTCGCTGTTGAGGCCGGCACGGCTCGCCAAGATGAATCTTGAGAGCGGCGCCATATGTCACCGCTCCGACCGAAGCGGCGGTATCGACGCCCGTGAATTACGATCTTGAAGAAGAACGTTACGAATTCGACGCAGGACTCATGCAACGCATGCGGCTAGCGCGATCGGTGGAGGTCGTGCGACCAGCTTTGCCAGCCGGCGAAGGTTCTGTGCAATGGCCGCCAGCATGAATTCGAACTGCGCGCCCGCGGGACCGCGAAGGCGCAATCGGCCAAGCCGCAGAATGCGTTTGAGATGGGCGAACAGCATCTCGATCTTCTTGCGATCGCGGCGTGATTGCTCGAATGCCTTTGTTTTGGCTAGCCCACGAGCAACGTCCCGGGCCTCCTCGTAAATGCTACGCGGGATCCTCCGAGCGGGCATGTTCGGACAGCATCGCGCCTTCAGTGGACAGCTACGACAGTCGAGCACGCTTGCGAAGTAAAGCAGTGTCGTCTCCCCATCGTTGACCAACCTGCCCGTGGTCGTGAGAATCTTGCCCGCCGGGCAGATGTAAACGTTACGTTCCTTGTCGAACGTAAAGTCTTCCCGATTGAATGTTCCATCGTCGCGCTTCGACTTATCGATGACCGGGACATGCGGTGCGATCCCCTGCCGGTTGACAAGCCAGTCGAGATTGGGGGCTGAGCCATAGGCGGTGTCCGCCGCGAGCCATTCGGGCTTGATGCCAAAACTGGCTTCTGTCCGCTCGATCATCGTCTGCGATGCGCCAACCTCGGCCTGGCGAATGGCGCGCGAGGCCTCGACATCCATAATGATCCCACACTTCACGTCGATGAGATAATTGTCGGCGTAGGCGAAGAATGCCGCGTTGCGCAGCGCGCCCGTCCATTGGGCGGCGGGATCGGATGGTGAGACAAACTTCGGCGTGACGCTGCTTGCTGTCCCATAGGCCGGGTCGTCGAGTGTCGCCAGATACTCCTTAACCGCGCGATGCGCCTGCCGCGGATCGATATCCTTGCTCCACTCCGCACCGGGGATCGAGCGATGTTTGTTGGCGTCGGCCTCGATGAGGCTCGCATCAACCGCAAAACCTTCACCGCCGACGAGACCGGCGGCGATACATGTCCCGACGACACGCTCAAACACGCGGCGAAAAATATCGCTGTCCTGGAACCGCTCGTTGCGTGCGCGTGAAAATGCCGAATGATCGGGAATACCGTCCTCGATGCCGAGCCCACAGAACCACCGATAGGCGAGGTTGACCTGGACCTCGCGGCATAGTGCGCGTTCCGAGCGGATGGCGAACACGTAACCGACGATCAACATCCGGATCATCAGCACCGGATCGATCGACGGTCGGCCGATCTTGGCATAATACGGCGCAAGATCGGAATCGGACCCAACTCAGATCGAGAACCGTGGCGATCCCGCGGATCGGGTGATCGTCCGGCACCGCCTCATCAAGGCAGAATGAATAAAAAAGCCGGTCCTGCTCGTGCTTGAGCCGCCCCATCATGTTCCGCTCCCGTCGCGAATCACCTCACAGCGACGGAATCACTGAGCCGGAAAGCCTTCAACAAACTTTTGCAACACAATCGGCCCAACTCGGAAGTCGCGCCTTGTGCTGAGAATGTCCGCTCCTGGCAGAAGCGGACATTGCTCGGGGTGTTTCGGGTGCTGACGCGGTGGCAGAAAAGGGTGCGGCCGGCTCCTGGGGGAGAGCCGGCCGCCACGAACCCGGTCTGGGGACGGGGAGGGGTGGGGACGTGACCGGGGTCGTGTAGCTCCGGTTTCCTCTTTTCGAGATCATGCTCTAGCGCGATGACGCGGTGGCCGGCGCGGTTGCCGTGTCGCCGAGCGCGATCCACGTGTTCGGATCGGATTGCGCTTGGCGCTTGACGTAGCGGTAGCCGGTCTCCGACCACAGCAGAATGTCGTTCCTCTGGTTGTCGAGGATGAACTCGCCCTTGTCGGTCTTCACCGTGAGCACGGCGTGGCCGTCGCCATTTTGATCGCGCACCACGGTGATGAGCAGCGCCTCGCGCGGCCAGCCTTCCTGCATCAGCATTTTGCGCTTCGCCAGCACGTAGTCCTCGCAGTCGCCGTAGCCGTCGTCGGGATAATTCCACCGTTCCACGACGCCCCAATGATCCATGTCGGTCATCGGCTTGACGTGGCTGTTGACCCACAAATTAACGCGTTGCAAATCCTTCCAGGCCTCGGTGGAGAGCACCACGTCGCGCGGCATCGACGGTTTGGTCTTGCATTCGGGATCGTATTCGACGCAGAACTCGACCCAGCCGATCGGCGCGCGGGTCACGCTGCCGAGTGCGATAAACAGCGGACGCTCCTGTGCCGAGCCGCCTGTCGGCGACGCGATCAACGTCAGCGCGATGACGCTTGCGGCGGCGCCGCGCTTGAGGATTGCTTTTGCAACCGTTTTCATTGTGACCCCTTCCCGTCTCGTCGGGGTCACGTTTCGCACAAAGCTTTTGCAGCGCCGCTAAGTTGTATCGTTCAATTTGAAGTAAAAAAGCCTCAAGACACAGCAAAAGTCGCGCGATCTTCTCCGCGAATATTGTATAAAATTATAACTATTCTATCTTGAGTCAAATTTTAGCGATGCCGCCGCAAGCCGCATCTGATGCGGGTTTTGCCGCGCCCGGTGCATCGTCCGGCGCGGCGAATAAAATCGCGTTCGATAGCATTATTGCGGATGGAGCGCGGCCGATGCACAGCCGGCGAAGGCGGCAAATTGTCGATGCGGCGTTTACCCGCCGGTGACGTTCTCTTCGAGAAAGTCTTCGTGCTGCAGGCGGGTGAACTCGATGGCGAAGCCGTCTTCGAGATGGCGCACCACGCGCCCCTGCACCTTGCCCAAGGTCACTACCGCGCCGATCGGCGGGCGCTCCTGGGACGCGATGCCGGCACCGGATTGTGAAACGTCGATCACGCGGCAGGTGAGATTGACGCCGTTCGGCAGGATCAGGCGGCCAACCGGGTTGCGGGGCACGATACGGCCATGGCGGCGATCTTCCGGCAGGGCGAGAATATGGCGGTTGGCGAGCCAGGTGAGCTGCGCCGCGAGCTTGTCGCGTTTGCGCGCCGTGGCCGAGATCGTCATGGCAAAGCCATTCGCAAATACGCGCGCGATCTTGCCCTCGAGCCGGCCCAGGTGATCGACATAGGCGATGACCCGCTCGCCCGGGGCGCCGCCGACGGGCGCAATCAGCGCCATGCCGCCCGGCGACATATTGATGACCTGGCAGGGAAACTCGCGGCGATCCGGCAGCATATAGCGGCCGAGCAAATTGACTTTGACGCGCTGATGGCGGCGGCGGTCTTGGTTCAGCGCCCGCAAACCCGGTATTCGTTCCGCTAATGCCATGAGGTTGCGTCGCCTGACCCGCCAGCGCGCAAGCCTAGGCGGGCGGTATTAATGGCTCGTTAGCCGCCCGCATCGCGGCCGCCTTCATGGACTACCAGATGACGCCCGCGCGGCGCCAAAAAGCGTGGCAAAAGACGGGTTTCTACCGATGCCCCGATGTGCCGGCGGCCGCCCAAAGTCAGAGCGCCGATCGGACTTGAACCGAGCCATTGCGGTACCTGCAACGGCGCCAATATGCCGATGGTGCGGGCGAGACTCGGCCGACTGGCGCTGAGCGGCAGCAGCAGAAGCTCAAGGTCGATCGGTTCGCCGTCGGCGTTCTGCGCCGTCACGCCGGCGACGGTGCCGACGCGCTCGTCATCGAGAATGGCGAGCAGATCCGAGATCGTCGGTTGGTTCGCCGCGGCCCACAGGCCGATGAAGGATGCGCCTTTGAGCTCCCGGCCGAACAGCGCACAGACCCGCGTGCCGGCGAGCCGAAAGGGATGGCCTGCGCCACTATCGAGCGCCACGATGAAAGCGTCGCTGAGCACATGGCGAATGGCCCCCGGCTCGATGTCGGCGCGCTCCGGCGCAGCACGCTTGCCGCGCCGCTCCTGCCAATACGCATAGAGTTCTCTGCTCGCTGCGTGTTTCATAAACGCTCCCTGCCATCGTGCCGGGTCCGCACACCTGTCCCTGATCGGGACAGCAATGGCGGCAATCGGCTGTTTGACGGAGTGCGGAGCAGGTCGCGTGCCTAGTCGGTGCGACGGCAGCGAAACGACGCGGGCGCGCCCATAATTAAACTTAACGGAACGTCGACATTGGCGCTGTGCGTCAGGCCGCCTAGGGTGAGGTCAGCGAATGTTCTTCAACCCGCCGCGCAAATTCCAAGGCGGCATTTTCCGGTTCAGGGAGGCGAGGGGGATGTGACCGACGCTGCATGACGCGAAGGCGCGAGCCCAAGATCATCGGCGTCGACCGCGGAAACCCCGCGCAAGGTGCAAAAGGGAGGACCTCAAAGTCCTCCCTTTTGTTTTTCGGCGTCCGTTAGTTTCGTGCGATCGCCACCGACATTGCTCGCGTGCGGCTTGTTCTGGCCGCGGCATGCGCCTATGTCGGCGGGAGATTAGGTGTGCGACCGGTGACGCAGCAGTCCGAGCCCAGTTTTTCCGAGCCAGAGCCTCCCGAGCCAGAGCTCTCTGAGCCCGAGCTTCGCGAGCCCAAGCTTCGCGAGCCCAAGCTTCGCGAACCTATGTTCAATGTACCGTTGGTCGTTATTGCGACCGTCGCGATCCTCATCCTCGTTCATGCGTTCCGCATGCTGGTGCTGACCGACGAGCGGGACGTCGATTTTCTTTTGACGTTCGCTTTTATCCCGGCGCGCTATGCCACCGATTCAGGCGTCGCCGGCGCATTCCCCGGCGGTTTTGCCGCCGATCTGTGGACCTTCTTCACTTACGCATTTATTCACGCCGACCTCATGCATCTCGGCCTCAATCTCGCTTGGCTCATACCGTTCGGCACCGCGCTGGCGCGCCGCTTCGGGCCCTGGCGCTACATCGTCTTCATGCTGGTGATGGCGGCGATCGGCGCGTTGGCGCATCTTGTCACCCACTTTGGCGAATTGGAGCCGATGATCGGCGCCTCGGCGGCGATCTCGGGCGCTATGGCAGCGGCGTTACGCTTTGTCTTTCGCCAGGATGGTCCGGTAGCGCACTGGCGGGAGCGCTCCGACGCGGCCTATCGCGTGCCGGCCGCGTCGCTCGCCGCCACGCTGCGCGATCCGCGGTTTTTATTGTTTCTCGTCGCATGGCTCGGGCTGAATGCGTTGTTCGGCTCCGGTGCGATCTCGTTCGGGATGGAGGCAGGACAGGAAATTGCTTGGCAGGCGCATGTTGGCGGGTTTTTTGCCGGCCTCTTCCTGTTCGATGCATTCGACCCAGTCGTTCCGCGTGCCGAACTCGATACCGAGGCGGGCGGCTGAACGCGCGGCGGGGTGCGCCACGCCGTCGCCGCATTGATCTGCGACCGTTCGCCAAGAGTCGGCGCTGGTCTTTGGACGATGCCACGCGGAACTCGATGCTGCGTTGCAGCAGACGCGCTGACGCCGTCGGAACTCCGCGCCGACCTAAACATTGAACTTATTGCCTTCGCCGCCGTCGCTGCGCAGCCAAGCGGGCGTCAGGTCGGGGAGGGTCAGGGAGGCTACGATGACTGTCAGCATCATCCTCGCGGCCAAGGGCCGCGAGGTCGTCAGTGTCGAACCCAACGCCACGCTTTCCTCGGTCGTTGCGCTTCTCGCCGAGAGGCGGATCGGCGCGGTGCTCATCTTGGGCGTGGACCGCCGCATCGCCGGCATTGTCTCTGAGCGCGATATTGTGCGGGCGCTCGCCGAACGCGGCGCTGCCGCGCTCGATGAACCGGTGAGCCGAATCATGACACGCCAAGTCTCGACCGCTACCGAGGGCGAGACCATTTCCAGCATCATGGAGCGAATGACCGCGGGCAAATTCCGCCATATCCCGGTCGTCGATCAAGGCCGGGTCGTCGGTATCATCTCGATCGGCGACGTGGTCAAGCACCGGCTGCAGGAAATGGAGCACGATTCGGCGGCGATGCGCGATTACATCCTGACCGCGTAACGGCCGCCTGCAGATCGCTCCGCGGAGTCCGAACCGCATTCCCCCGGCGCTGGCCCGGCGCTAAGATGCCGCCGTGCGAGAATTGCGCGGGAGGCGATCATGCGGCGGTGCACCGTACTGCTCGGCATGTTGTGGCTCGGCGTTACATGTGTTGGAACGATCGGTGTCGCCAATGCGACCGGTAAAATCCGGCTGGCGCAGACCTCGACCGTCACCAATTGCATGATGAGCTGTAATTCGCAGGCGGCCGCCTGCCAGACGACGTGTCTCGTTCCCGGGACGGCGCCGACGGGCGCCGCGACCGTGACCGGCAATGCCAATATGAATACGAGCTGCCAACTCAACTGCACGACCCAGCAGATCGCCTGCCACACGACCTGCGCGCAGAATTCGCCTTCGCCGTGATCTTCAGCCCAATTCGGCGATCGATTCCGTAATCGATTCGATCGCCCTCTCGGTGGCAGCCTGACCGATCGCAATGGCCTCGGCGGCGCGATGAAAATCGAGAAAGCCGATATTGCCGATCCGCGGCGTGATGTGCACGTCCGGGGGATCGCCGGCAAGCCGCATGCGGGTGAGCCGATCCTGCATGATGTTGAAGAACTCGATCATCACCGTTGAAAAGCCCGGCCGGGCATCGCCGTCGAGCATGTGACGCTTGAGCGCCCGCTCGGCGCCGAACAGGCCGCGCAAGCGCGCAAAGCCGTTGACCGCATGATTGGCTGGCGCAATGGCTTGGGCGTCGCCGGCATCGGCGCCGTGGCTGGCGATGGTGGCGCCGCGGCCGAATCTGTCGGCATCCATGTTGACCGCAATGACGACGCGGGCGCCGAACGCGCGCGCTGCCGATACCGGAACCGGATTGACTAGCGCGCCGTCGACCAGCCAGCGGCCGCCGAGATGAACCGGGGCGAAAATTCCCGGCAATGCATAAGAGGCGCGCAACGCCAGCGCCAGCGAGCCCCGCGTCAGCCAGACTTCGTGGCCGGTCCCAATCTCGGTGGCGATGGCACAGAAACGGATCGGCATATCCTCGATCGCAATATCGCCGATCGATTCCTCCAGCCGGCTGGCCAGCCGCGCGCCGCCGATAATGCCCGAGCCGCCGATGCGGACATCGAGATAGCCGATAATGCGCCGCCGCGTCAGCGAGCGCGCCCAGTCTTCGAGCGTGTCGAGGTGATCGGTGGCGTAGCAGCCGCCGACCAGCGCGCCCATCGATGTGCCGACAATAATGTCCGGCCTTATTCCGTGCGCTTGCAGCGCCCGCATCACGCCGATATGGGCAAAGCCGCGGGCGGCGCCGCTGCCGAGCACAAGCCCGATCGCCGGACCGCCGCGCTTGACGGCGAGGTGGCCGGCGTCAACAGTTTTGCCCGGAAAGTCGACGCTACTCACCAAGTCCTCGCACTGTCCTTGTGCAGCGCCATTTTGGCCAACAACGCCTCACCGCCGCAATCATCATCGGGGCTTGCAAAAACGGCGACAAGCTGGATGTCAGGATATGGTGAAAATGGCGGCGAGTCAGCTGGATACCGCGTCTATTTAGCGCTGCCCGGGTGGTCGTAGTTCGCCCCTCGCGGCATGAAATTGCCGCCTTTATGATCGAGAAAAAACGCGATGTCAGGGTGGGGCTTGGGCAATTTTCGGCGTGGTGGCGTGGCGGCAATTTGCGCAGCCGCGGCGCTTGCGCTTTTCACGCCGAGCACGGTCGTTTGCGCAAATCCGCGCACTCGCGCCGCCGCAATCCATGGCGCCGGCGCCGGCGCCGCCGGGGACCGGATCGCCCGGCGCGAGCATCGTCACGCCCCATCCATTGGCGCCGGCGCCGTTCGCGCAAGCCGAACCGGTGGTGCCGGCCGGGCGCGTGGCGCTTGCGGTGGCCGCGCGCTACGGCCGCGATGCGCCGCTCATCGGCGCCGGCCTGATCTGGCGGGTCTATGCGGCAAAGCCCGATGCCACCGGCCTGTTTCCGCTGATCAAAGAGGAACACACGGCGGCGCCGACCTTTGTGTTGCCGCCGGGCAATTACGTCGTGCATGCCAGCCTCGGGCTGGCGAGCGCCGCGCGGGCGGTCCAACTGCGCGCGGAAACCGTGCACGAAGTGCTCGAAATTCCCGCCGGCGGCATGCGGCTCGAAGGCCGCGTCGGCGATGTGCGCATCCCCACCGGGCAAATATCGTTCGAAATCTACACCGGCAGCCAGTTTGCCACCGCCGAGCGGCGGCGCATCGCGCAGAGCGTGATGTCAGGCGACGTGGTGCTGTTGCCGGCCGGCACCTACAACATCGTGTCGAACTACGGCGACGGCAATTCGGTGGTGCGCTCCGACGTCAATATCGACGCCGGTAAGCTCACGGATATCGTGGTGACGCATCGCGCCGCGGTGATCACGCTCAAGCTCGTCAACAATCCCGGCGGCGAGGCGCTCGCCAATACGCAATGGACGGTGCTTACGCCCGGCGGCGACGTCATCAAGGAATCGATCGGCGCCTTCCCGCGCATCGTGCTGGCGGAAGGCGACTACCACGTCATCGCCCGCAACGAAGGCAAGACCTATCAGCGCGATTTCAAGGTCATCACCGGCGTCGACGGCGAAGTCGAAGTGCTGGCGCGGTGAGGGCTACGCCGCCTTCTTCATTCGCGCCACGTCCGGCGGCACCGCCTCTTCGGCGAGCGCTGCGAGCGCGGCATCGAGCGGCATCGTCTGCTGCTTGTCGCTGCCCAGGCGCCGGATCGAGACGGTGCGTTCGGCGGCTTCCTTCTTGCCGACGACCAGCAGCGCCGGCACCTTGGCCAGCGAGTGTTCGCGGACCTTGTAATTGATCTTTTCATTGCGCAGGTCGCCTTCGACGCGCAGCCCCAGCCGTCGCGCCGCCGCGATGGCTTCGCGCGCGTAATCGTCGGCGTCCGAGGTGACGGTGGCGATCACCGCTTGTAAGGGCGACAGCCACAGCGGCAGATGGCCCGCATAGTGCTCGATCATGATGCCGGTGAAGCGCTCGAGCGAGCCGAACATCGCGCGATGCAGCATCACCGGCGTCACTTTGTTGGAATGCTCGTCGATATAGAACGCGCCGAGCCGGCCGGGCATGTTGAGGTCGACCTGCACCGTGCCGCATTGCCAGTCGCGGCCGATGGCGTCGCGCAACACGTATTCGAGCTTTGGGCCGTAGAAGGCGCCTTCGCCCTTGTTGAGCGACCACGGCCGGCCGGAGGCCTCGAGCGCGGCCAATCAGCGCCGCCTCGGCCTTGTCCCAGACCGCGTCCTCGCCGATGCGCTTTTCCGGCCGGTCGGAGAATTTGATGCGCACGTCGTCGAAGCCGAAGTCCGCATAGATCGTCAGGATGAGATCGTTGACCTTGATGACCTCCGCGGCGATCTGCTCCTCGGTAATGAAGACATGCGCGTCGTCCTGGGTGAAGGCGCGCACCCGCATCAGCCCGTGCAGCGCGCCGGACGGCTCGAAGCGGTGCACCTTGCCGAATTCGGCGATCATGAACGGCAGGTCGCGATAGGATTTCAAGCCGTTCTTGAAAATCTGAATGTGGCCGGGGCAGTTCATCGGCTTGACCACGTAGGTGCGCTCGTCCTCCTTGCGCGGTTCCACCAAAAACATCGCATCGCGAAACGTCGCCATGTGGCCGGAGGCGACCCATAGCGACGAATCGATCAGCTGCGGGGCGTTGACCTCGGCATAACCGGCCTCGGTCTGGCGGCGGCGGATGTAGTTCTCCAGCGTCTGGAACAGCGTCCAGCCCTTGGGATGCCAGAACACCGAGCCGGGCGCTTCCTCCTGGAAGTGAAACAAATCCATTTCGCGGCCAAGCTTTCTGTGGTCGCGCTTTTCCGCCTCTTCGATCTGCTTGAGATAAGCGTCGAGCTCCTCCTGCTTGGCGAAGGCGGTGCCGTAGATGCGGGAGAGCATTTCGCGGCTGGAATCGCCGCGCCAATAGGCGCCGGCGGTTTTCATCAACTTGAACGCGTTGCCGACCTTGCCGGTCGAGGTCATGTGCGGGCCGCGGCACAGATCGAACCAATCGCCTTGCTTGTAGATCTTGATCTCTTGATCTTCCGGAATGGCGTCGACCAGCTCGACCTTGAACTGTTCGCCCATGTCGGAAAAGACGCGCTTGGCGTCGGTGCGCGACCACACTTCCTTGGTGAAGGGTTTGTCGCGGGCGATGATCTCGCGCATCTTTTTCTCGATTGCCGCGAAATCCTCCGGCGTGAACGGCTCGTTGCGGAAGAAGTCGTAATAGAAACCGTTGTCGATCACCGGCCCGATGGTGACTTGGGTGCCGGGCCACAGTGTCTGCACCGCTTCGGCGAGCACATGCGCGGCATCGTGGCGAATGAGTTCGAGCGCGCGCGGATCGTCGCGGGTGAGGAACTCGATTTTGGCGTCGTGGTCGATCGGATCGGCAAGATCGGCAAGCTTGCCGTCGAGCGCCATCGCCACCGTGCGCTTGGCGAGCGACGGCGAAATGCCCTTGGCGATGTCGAGGCCGGTGGTACGGTTGGGATAGTCCCGACGCGCGCCATCGGGAAAGGTCAGCGCGACCATGCTTCTCTCCTGTTGCTCACTCCTGCGAACGAGCGCAGGTAAGCGTGGCTGGACGAATTCCCCCTCTTATTCTCCCACGCTTGCGGGGGAGGGTAGGGAGGGGGCCGCCGCGTCCGGTTCGGCAATGCGGTCGGCGGGGAATCGTTGGTCCCCCGCCAGCGTCCGAAGCGCCACGGCATATACCAGCGCGATTTTTCCGGCAACGCTTGCGGCACGAAATCGAGCCCCGACGTGCCCCACGGCTGGCAGCGCAGGAGCCGCGCCAATGTCATCCAGCCGCCGGCCCACAGCCCGAAACGGTCCAGCGCCTGGTCGGCATAATCCGAGCAGGTCGGCAGATGCCGGCAGCGAAAGCCGACCAGCGGGGAGAGCGTATAGCGATACGCCTGAATCAGGCCGCGGCCGGCGCAGCCGCGGCGCATTTTGGGAAACGTGTCGCGATGCATCGAAGAAATCGTCAAGTTTCATTTGCTGTGCGATTTATGCCGTTTCCTGCGAAATTGGCTGCGATGATAGCGCCGGTCCTCCTTCAGGAAGTGCTTTTTCTTCTTCGCCGATCCCCATTTCGTTTTGACCTCGCCTGTTCTCGTGAATGTCGGAATAGCCGCCAGCGAGGATCTGGAACGGGCGCTTGACCTTCTTGAGATAATCGTATTGCGCCGGCTTTGCTCCCTTTTTCAGGCGAAACATGTCGAAATAGGCCGGATAGACAAAATCGCTCATCTGGATGCCGTTAAAATCGATCTTGTCGTCCTCCACCACGTCGCAGACCTCATAGGCCCACACCGTGCCGCGCGGGCCGTCGGTCCACAGCGCGGCCGAAGGATCGACCAGCATTTCCAGAAGCTCATGGCAGGCGGTGACGCTGATCACTTCGCCGGACTTTGTGGCCGGCCTGACGAACACTTTGGCGATCGGCATTCCCGAATAGGTGATGTCATGAAAGCTGCTGGTGCCTTTCTGTTCGGCGTCGTCCAGAAAGACCAAATGCCAGCAACCGGGCTTGGGGTCTTTGGATTTGACCAGCTTTGCCGGCGTGCCCCAGACCGGCACGAAGAGCTCATCGAGAAACGTTGCAGTGCCGGGACCAATTTGTCGAAATCGACGCCGAGATCGAGCGTCGATTTGTTGACGCAGACCACAGTCGGAACGAGGTCTCTGTTGAAATCTGCAGCGTGTTTGATCGGCATGATGCTCCCCATTCGGGCCACCTGCCGATCGGGGTTCCGACCGCTGTGCCCGCTGCCGGGGAATTTTGCAGGAAGTCTTTGCGGCTTGCAACCTAGAGTAAATATAATTAAAAAATACAACCTAACGGAGGCGCTATTTCGCCGCCGTTTTGGCGCCGCGCTTCTCCTCGATCTGGCCGATGGCGTCGACCACGGCATCGAAGGTCAGCAGCGTGGAGGCGTGGCGCGCTTTGTAGTCGCGCACCGGCTCGAGCACGGCGATATCCGCCCATTTGCCGTTGCCGGCGGCGCGCCGTTTTCCTTGAGCATTTTGCGGACGGTTTCGCGCAGTTCGCGCAGCTCGCCCGCCTTGGAGCCAACGATGTTTCTGGCCATGATCGAGGACGACGCTTGGCCGAGCGCGCAGGCTTTCACCTCATGGGCGAAATCGGTCACGGTGTCGCCGTCCATCTTCAGATCGATGGTGACGGTCGAGCCGCACAACTTCGACAGCGCGGTTGCCGTCGCGTCGGGATTGGATAGACGCCCGATCCGCGGGATGGTGCCCGCGAGTTCGATGATCCGGCGATTATAGACCTCGTTTAGCATCGTAAATTCGGCACGTTACCCGGGTTTATTGAGTCTGCCCGGCAATCCACTATATAGGCGCTGCTGCCATGGAATTGAAGTTCCGGCGATTTTAAGCCGGCGAATGGAGTGACGATGGACGCTGTCATCAAGAAATGGCCTCGCGAGGCCGCATCCGGACCATGTCCGGACGACGCCGGCGCCGGTCGAAAATCGGCCGTCGCGGGAGGAGGCGGAGGCCGCGGTGCGCGCGCTGATCGCCTATCTCGGCGACGATCCGTCGCGCGAGGGGCTCGCCGCGACGCCCAAGCGCGTGGTCGCGGCGCTTGGACGAGCTTTACCGCGGCTATCGCGAAGTCCCCGCCGATGCGCTCGCCCGCACCTTCGGCGAGACCGAAGCCTACGACGATTTCGTGCTGATCCGCGACATCGGATTCACCTCGCATTGCGAGCACCACATGATGCCGTTCTACGGCAAGGCGCATGTCGCCTATCGGCCGGTCGAGCGCGTGGTCGGTTTGTCGAAACTGGCCCGCCTCGTCGATGTCTATGCGCGCCGGCTGCAAACGCAGGAGCATCTGACCTCGCAGATCGCGGCCGCCATCGATGAGGTTTTAAAGCCGCGCGGCGTCGCCGTGCTGCTCGAGGCCGAGCACACCTGCATGTCGGTGCGCGGCGTCGCCAAGCCCGGCGTCTCGACCGTGACGACGCGGTTTCTGGGCACGTTCCGCGACAGCAGCGAAGATCAGATGCGCTTCGTGACGCTGGTGCGCGGCGCCGCGAGCCGACGTTGACTCGACCGAGCGGCGGGGGACTTCATTGGCGGATCAATCACCATTTGCGACGCCCGCAGCCGCCGCCGAACTCGAAGAAGGGTTGGCGCTGACGCCGAAATTCGACGCCGACGGGCTGGTCACCTGCGTCGCCACCGATGCCGTCTCCGGCGACGTGCTGATGGTCGCGCATATGAATGCGCGAGGCGCTGCCAAGACCATCGCCAGCGGCGAAGCCTGGTATTACAGCCGCTCGCGCCGCGCGCTGTGGAAGAAGGGCGAAACCTCCGGCCACACCCAGCGCGTCGTCGAAATGCGCATCGACTGCGACCAGGACGCGGTGTGGATCAAGGTCGAACAAGCCGGCGGCGCCTGCCACACCGGGCGCCGCTCATGCTTTTACCGCGCGGTGCCGCTCGGCGAAGGCGGGCGCGGTCGCGCTCGAATTCGTCGGCGAGCCGGGTGTTCGATCCGAAGGCGGTCTATCGGGAACCGGACCAGCGCTAGTACCGCCGCGTACTCAGTGATCGAAGTGAAACAGCACACGGACCCGGCCATCATTCATGTCGGCCCGGGTTCGATCGGCGTTGCGGCGCAGCAGAAAGCCGGCAAGCAGACGGGCACCGTCGGCGTTGCCGCGGATTTCCGCGAGCGATGGCCGCTGATCCGGAAAATGCAGCTGTTCGCCTTGATAGGAAACACGCACGTCGAGATTGAATTCGTCGAAGCTCGCCTCGACGACGATCGGTCCCTCCCGCCAATAGTCTGCCGCGACCGCATCGACGAGCTGAATTGTTCCGTAGCTTGCCCGCTTGACAATGTCGGACCGCGCGCCCCACGTCGCACCCTGTGATTGAAAGAAGGTCTCGATCTGTCGCGGATCGACATCGCCTGGTTTGAGGGTAAGGACCGCGGTTTTTTTAACGCCGATGCGGAACACCAGATTCAGCACCAGCGCAGTCACCGTCGCCAACACCAGCGAGCTTCCCACCAAATAACTCAGCGGCGGTGGCGCCGAGCTGGCGATCGACGGAAACACTTCGACGGCCATGCCGGCGATAACCGACAGCGAAATGATCAGCGTCCGCCGGGCGTCGAGCAGCCGGGAACTCATGATCTGCAGCCCATTGACCATGATAAAGCTCACCGCAAATAACAGAGCGGCGACAATGACCGGCCGCGGCATCAGTCCCAGCACGGCGGGTAATTTGGGCACGAACCCTATCAGGATAAATATCGCGGCTGCCGCATAGGCTACGACGCGACTCGCCACGCCGGTCGCGGAGGCAAGCCCAACCGCCGGCGTCGAGATATTGGTGCCAAGCGCGCCGGCCGCGCCGGCAATGACCGTCGACAATCCGTCGGCAAGGACGCCCGAAGTCACCGTCTTCATATCCGGCCGAACCCAATCGGCGTCGTTCATCTTCTGGCACACGGTAATGGTGCCCGCCGCTTTCATCGCCGCGGCGACGCTGCCAATCGCGAACGGCGCAGCCAGGGTCAAATCGAAGCTCCAGGACATATGATCGAATGTCGGCAGGCCTAGCCACGGCCGTGCGCCAACCGCGGCGAAGACGTCACTACCGATGAGCCCGGCTGCGACAGCGGCCGCGTAACCCGCAACCAACCCGATCAAGGTGCAAAACATGCGGGCCGGCCCTTTGCCCCAAACGTTGAGCGCGATCATCGTAGCCGAGCGTGAAGGCGCCGACGACCCACTCAGCCGTGAGCACAGGGGCGGCGTTGCTGCCAAACAGCGTGCGCAACCCGGCGATACCGCCGGACAGGCCGATAACGAATATGACCAGTCCCGAAACCTCCGGCGGAAAAATAGCCCGCAGCCGATTCAACAGCGGCGCCAGCGCGGTTTCCAGAACGCCGGCGAACATCGTCATGCCGAACACGAGCGGAAGGCCGCCCATTTTCGCGGCCAGCAACGATGGACTTAAATAGGTTACGCTGAAAGTCATCGGACACATGAAGCCGGAGCCGACCGGACCAACACGCGACGACTGCAGGATCGTCGTCCCGGCAAGCACGAACATCCCGATCGACAACAAGCTGCTGACAACCTCGATCGGTGCGCCGATGACGCGAAATACAAGCAGCGGATAGACCAGATTGATCGAGACCACGCCCACCTGCTGCAGGCCGGTCATGAGGGTGACCAAAACGGGCGGCGATTTGTCGAGCCCGTAAATGATGTTGGCAGGCTTCTTGAGCGTGCCCGGCGCTTTGCTATTCATCCGATTTCACCGCACCGCTCAGGCAATTTTCGCTACGGCTTCCGCACGCGATGGGTGAATTGTAAAAGCCTCAAGCAATCCGCCCATCTCGAACAGTTCGCGGACATGGCCGCCCAAACTGCAGAGAACGAATTTCGCGGCGTTGTGCTCAGCTTCATCCGTCGCGACGAGCAGCGCGCGAAATGCCGCACTCGTCAGGTACAAGACGGCGGCGAAGTCGACCACGATGAATTTTTCGCCGGACGAGATCAGAGCTTTGAGCCGGCTCATGAGATCATTGGCGTTCGTGCTGTCGATGCGGCCCGACAACGTCACCACGCAGACGCCGCCATCGCGGCTCTGGCCAATTGTCAACGCACTGGTGTTCATCCTCTAATCCTCCCTGGGAGCCGCGCCAATGGCGCAGTTCTTGGTAAAGCGCGTATGGTTGCGTCCGTCGATGCGTTCATAGACCAGGTTATCGACAAGCTTCTTCGTCATATGAATCCCGACCCCACCCGGGCGCGGCCGTTGTCCCTCGCGCAGCGCATTCGGCTCCGGCGCTTGCCGCGGATCGAAGGGCCGCCCGTCGTCGAAGATATCGACAGCCATGCCAGCCGCGCTTACCGTCATCCGCACAAGCAACTCATGCTTGGCGCCATCGGGCCAAGAATATTTGACGACATTACTGACGATCTCGTCGAGCGCCACTTGCAGATGCATCAACGCGCGCGCGGGCACATCGAACTCGCTGCCCAACCGATCGAGCGCGTCGCGAACGACCGCGATCTCCGACAGATCGTTATGTATCGCCACATCGACCGAGCGGATCGTGCTCCGATCTTGTTCCAGCTTTTTCTCGGCGGGTCGCCAGCGCAGGGCCAGTGCGGTCACGTCGTCGGCCTTCGGCGCCGAGCCGGTAAAGGCATCGACGGCATTTTTGACGAGGCGGACAATTTCAACCGGATCGGCGCCGTTGGCGGCGCTGAGCTCCCGGTTGAGGCGCTCGATCGAAAAAAGATCGCCATTTTCGTTCAGGGCTTCGAACACGCCGTCCGAGCACACAAATATCGCGTCGCCTGGCTGTATCGCCAACGTTCGCTCCTGGTATTTCACGTTGCGGCGAACCCCGAGCGGCAGGCCAGGCTTTGCCGCGATCTGCGCCGCGGCAGCGCCGATATGCAGCAGATGAGGGGCCGGATGGCCGGCATTGACGAATGACAGAATTCCGGTCGTTGTATCGAATAATCCCAGGAACAAGGTGACGAACATCCGCTCGTCGTTGTTCTGGCAAAGTTCGCGATTGACGGCTTCCAACAGTTCAGCGGGCTGTAGCGGCGTCGGTGCGCCATTGCCGCCACAGCTCCACCGTTATCCGCACCAGGCTGCGCGTGCGCGCCATGAACATCGCCGCGGAGGCGCCTTTGCCGGACACGTCGCCGACCAGGAAACAAAAGGTGCGGTCTCCGGAATAGAAACAGTCGTAAAGATCGCCGCCGACTTCGCGAGCAGGCTGCATGACGGCGTGTACCGCCACCGGCCGCTCCGAGGAGCAGGTCGGGAAATCGCGGGGCAGCATGCTGATCTGCAGCACCCGCGCGGCGTCCATCTCTTCTTCTAGCCGCGCGAGGTTTTTTCGCACTTCGTCGCGCAAGCGCTTCTTTTCGAGCAGGGCGCCAACGCGGGCGCGCAGCAGAGTCGGGTTGAAAGGCTTGTTGAGGTAGTCTTCCGCACCGAGCTCGATGCAGCGGATGACGCTTTCGGTCTCGTCGAGCGCCGAGATCATGATAATCGGGACGTCACGCAGCGAAGCGTTGGCCTTGACGTGCGCCAGCACTTCATAGCCGTTCATATCGGGCATCATGACGTCGAGCAGCACCAGGTCGAATGGTTGCGCGGTCAGGCGTTCGAGCGCCTCCCGGCCGTTCGTCGCGGTCGTGAGGTTCTTGATAGCCTTCCCGGTTGAGACGGCGGGTTAGCGTGTAACGATTGTCCTCATTGTCGTCGACGACCAGCAGTGCGGCGCTCGAATCCGTCATTACGCCGTGCCTTTCGCGCGCACGCTTTCCATTTTCTTGATCAGACGGTCGAGTTCGATCGGCTTGGTGTCGAAATCGTCGCAACCCGCGGCCAGCGCCTTTTCACGATCGCCGGTCATGGCATGGGCCGAGAGCGCAATCACCGGGATGTGTTTGGTCGTCGCGGCCGCCTTGATTTGCCGCGTGGCCTCCCAACCGTCGAGCACGGGCAGGCTCAGATCCATGAGAATCAATTCGGGCTGTTCGGACGCCGCCATTGCGACGCCTTGTGCGCCATCCGTCGCGATCAGGACGGTGAAGCCCTTCCGGCTCAGCCGGTTCTTGAGCATGTAGATGTTGTCTTCATTATCCTCGACGTACAGGACTTTGGTCATGCCACGGCCGCTCTTTCGCGGGCTTGGCGGTCGATGCATTTCGCAAGCTCCGAACTTACCTGACGCAACATATCGTCCCGCCCGGCCTTTTGAATGACGCTCTCGACCCGGCCATTCAGGCGCGCGCGGTCTTCGGCCGTGACATCGCGAGCGGTGATCACGATGACGGGAATATCGCGCCATTCTTCATGCCGGCGGACCTCGTCGAGGAATTCGAAGCCATCCATTTCCGGCATCATCAGATCGAGGAGGATGGCGCTCGGACGCGCTTCATTCAGCCGGCGTCAGGGCGATCTGGCCGTTATCGGCCTCCGCAACCTGCCAGCCGGCCTGTTGCAGCGCGATCCTCAGACCGGCGCGGCTCATTTGATCGTCGTCGACGACCAGGATGCTGCCGCCCGACGGCGTACTGAGCTGTCGCAGCACACGGATGAGCTTGTCGCGATCGATCGGCTTAACCAAGTATTCGCTCGCGCCCAGCGCAAAGCCGCGATTCTTTTCGTCGAGGATCGTCAGAAGAATGACCGGAATATCGGCGAGCGTCGGATCGCCCTTGATGGCGGCGAGCACAGTCCAGCCGTCCAAATCCGGCATGGTGATGTCGAGCGTGATTGCGGCAGGGTTCAATTCCCGCGCCAGCCGCAGTCCTTCCCGCCCGCCATCTGCCGCGGCGAACGTAAATCCTTCGCGCTCGAGATAGCGTCCGACGATCTCGCGCACGGTCGGGTCGTCGTCCACGACAAGAATGAGCGGGGCCTCGTGCGGCGATCCGTTCACGCGCAGCCGTGCCGGCTCGGGTGTCCGTGCCGGCTTCTCGGCGTCGCCGACATGGACCGGCAGCGTGATCACGAACTTCGATCCGCGACCGAGTTCGCTCTCGACCGAGATGTCGCCGTCCATCATCTGACAGAAGCGGCGGCTGATCGCGAGGCCGAGCCCGGTTCCGCCGTATTTGCGCGTGGTCGATGAATCGGCCTGGGAAAACTCCTGGAATATTTTGGCCAGTTGTTCGGGACTCATTCCGATGCCGGTGTCGGAAACGGCAAATTCGAGGTGTTCGCCCTTGGCAGTCTGTTCTCGCGCAGCGGAAACCGTGACCGTGCCGTTGGAGGTGAATTTGCTGGCATTGCTCACCAGGTTCATCAGCGCCTGGCGCACGCGAATCTGGTCGGCATACATTGAACCGATCGTGTCCGGGCACCGCACCACAATCTCGTTGCCGTTCTTGCTCGCAATGGCCTCGACGGTGTGGACGACATCGTCGATCAGCGTCGCAATTGGGAAGCTTTCGAGGATAAGGTCCATCTTTCCAGCCTCGATCTTGGACAGATCGAGGATGTCGTTGATCAGCGCCAAAAGATGGCGGGCCGCACGCTGGACACGTTCAAGCGGCTCGATCTCATCGTCGCGGTTGAATTCGCGCGCATCCTCCTGCAGCATTTCGGTTACGCCGATGATGGCATTGAGCGGCGTGCGCAATTCGTGCGACATGTTGGCAAGGAAGCTGGATTTCGTGCGGCTTGCCTCCTGCGCGGCGTCGCGCGCAACCTCAAGCTCATGCACCAGCCCGGCAAGTTCGGCTTCCCGCTGCTTGAGCTCGGTAATGTCGGCGTAGGTGGCGACGACGCCGCCGTTTGCGGTCTGGCGCTCGTTGACGTGCACCCACACGGCCATCGGTGCGGCGTTGAACGTGCGCGCTATTGGCTATTTTGTGCTTGGAGAGCCTCTCCGCCACCCAAGCTTCGCCGCTGGCGTCGCCATGATCGATCAAGCCGCGCTCCACAGCGTTCGATATGATCGTTTCGAACGATGTGCCGACCAGCGTCGTGGCGTAACCATATGAAAACATTTCTCTGTAGCGAGTATTGCAAGCGACGATCTTATCTTGCGCATCGTAAAGCGAGAACCCTTCCGATATCGCCTCGATTGCTTCGGTCAGCGTCTGCTCCATCGCATGCCGTTCAATCATGTTTTTCCGAAATACGTCGATGGCGTCGACCATTCGACCAATCTCATCTCGCCGGTCGCGGTAGCCGATCTCGACGTTGGTCTCACCAGCCGAAAGGCGTTGCATTACATCGGTAATGGATACTATCGGCTTGACGATCGATCGACCGACTACCATCGCGACAAAGCTACTATCACAAAAGCGGCAAGCGTTATCAAAATGATGATATTCTCGTTCCGCTCGGCATCGGAATAGAGCTGAGTGCCCATATTGCTTGCGGCGTATGAAATTGCTGTCGACAGATCTGCGAGATCGTTGTCGACGGCCTTGAAAGTCGTCGTCCGTTTGGCCGAGCATCATCGTCGCCATGGGTGCGTCGGTTTGGCCGATGTCGATCGTGTCCTTCGCGCTGCTTTTGCAAATTTTCCACTTGGCCAGAAGCCCCTCCATGGCGGCGCGTTCCAGAGCTGGATAGATCCGGACGTTGGGCAAGAGCGGCAATGCGGTCGGATAACGTATCGAGATCTTGATCGATCTCTGTGTACAACGGCTTGAGCAGCACATCGCTCACGCCATTGCTGGCCCAGGAAACGTAACGAAAGATCTTAATATGCGTGGCTACGACAGCATCGCTGATCTGGGAGAATGCCTGCTGCTTCGGTATGAGATCGTTGGTGAGTACCTGCAGTCCGGCAGCCGATCGCGTCGAGGTCAAATAAGCGTTCGTTCCCAAAGCCAATAGACAAATCAGCAGCAGCACCGATGCTACCGAGGCTTTGATTTGAACAGATAGATTATTGAAGGTGCTTATAAGTGACTGGACCCCGGAAGAATCCTTCGGACCCGTCGCGCTTTCAGGCGGCGTGACGACCCCCTCGACACCCGTCATTATCGGTAAACTCCGACGCCCACAAAATAGTCTCCCATCTTTTCGACGTAGCTCGACTTGTCTTCGATCTTGTTGTTGACCGGGTTAGGCCACTTGTAATCGACCCAACCGCTGCCAGGCCCATTGGCAACATCGGCCAAGGCTTGAATGAGATATTTTCCGTCCTGATCTTTAAGGCCAAGCAGATTTTTGCCAATTAACGCGGGCCGGGCGCCGTGCGCAACACAGAGTCCCTTTTTGTCTCCGTCCCTGACATAAATGAACGGATATAGGTCGCGATCGTGGAACTCTTTTGCGGAGGGGTCCGAGACCGCCTTGAATGTGGCATCGGCGCCGTCTTTTTTGAACATTTCTTGGACGCGATGGACCATCGCGACCGCTTCGTCTTTCGTGCCAAACTCTTGAGCTTTCGCGGACCCGATCATCGCGAATGCGACAAAACAAAAAGTGATGAGATATTTGACCATCGTGCCCCCCGCGCCATTGCACTGCGTAGCGCAGCGCTTACTGGCACGCGGAGTTTATCGCGCGTATTGCGTTTAATCCACTGCCATTATGGATCGAAGCGGGAGCATGCGCGGCAATAATGCCGAGGCCGCTGCTAATGCTTGAAATGCAATAAAAGCGCCGTTTCCCCGCCCGAACTGCTGACCCGGTCGGCTTGCCTGCGGATCAAATAGCCAGCGAGACGGCGCTGACCGTCTTCGGACGTCATCAGTTCTTGGCGGCTGGGGGGTTGATCGGGGAATTCCAATTCGGCTCCCGAATACAGAGACTTGAAGGTCGACATCGAACTCGTCGAAACTTGCGCGAAGCTTGATCGGCCCTCGCGGGGAGCAATTTTCGACGACGGCTTCGACGGCCTGATGAGCGGCGAAACTTGCCCGAAGTCATTATATCGCGGCGGGCGCCCCACATGCCGGCGCTCTGATCGATGAAACGTGCAACCGCCGTATAGTCCACAGCCGCGGGATCGATCGTCATTTCAACGCTGCGGCGAATTCCAAGGCGGAAAACGCCGTTGAGCACGAGGGTAACGAGGGTTGCCAAAACCAAAGGTGATGTCACCAGAGGCTGCGCCCAGCCGGGTACGCCGGTGAAGGTCGTGGGTGCGACAGTTACGAAGATGAATGTCAGAAGCCCCATACCGACGACAAGCGTGCGGCGGGCGTCCAGAATTCGCGAGGCGATGATGTTGAAGCCACCGATGATAATGAAGACTGCGGTGAACAACAGCACCGAGGCCATGACCGCGCGCGGCATGATCGTGAAAAACCCGATCACGATGGGCTGGAAAGCGAAAGCCGCGAGGATGGCGGCAATGGCGTAGGAAATAATCCGGCTTGAAACGCCGGTCGCGGCAACCAGGCCGACATTGGCCGTGGAAATTGTCAGGCCGACGGTGCCGAGAAGTCCAGCCAGCATATTGGCGATGCCCTCGCCGAGCAGTCCACGCGTCAGCGACGTCGGTTCGGGGCGCACCCAATCTGCGTCGTTGAGGCGCTGATAGGTCGTGATGACGGCCGTCGCGCTCATGGCTGCGGCGAGACCCGATACCGCAAATGGAATAACCATCGACCAGTCGAACGTCCACCTTAGATATTGGACGGTAGGCACCGAAAAGACCGGCCGGCTCATCACTGTCTGGAAATCGCCGGGCGTGATCTGGCCGATTGCCGCAGCGACGGCGTACCCGACAAGCATCCCGATGAGAATGCACAGCAACCGCAACTTGCCCTTGTTCCAGATATTGAGACCGATCATGACGCCAAGCGATGTGGCCGCCACGATCCCGTCCTGTGAGCTCATAATGCCGTCTGTGCTGTGGTCCAAGATCAGATGCAATGCCGCGAGCCCGATGATGATGCCAACAAGACTGACCACGAGCCCCGCCGCTTCCGGCGGGATGAACACCCGCAGACGCGACCAAATCCTGGAGAGCAGCACTTCGACGCCGCCGGCGAAAATCGTCATGCCCCAGACCAGCGGCATGCCGCCCACTTTCACCGCCATCATCGTCGGCGCGAGAAACACGCCGGTGAAAATCGACGGCGCCAAAAAGCGGCTGCCGACCGGGCCTTGCGGCAGTCCCTGTAAAAGCACCGCTGCCGCGAGGACCAGCATGCCCATTTGCAGGATGTTGATGACCTCTTCGGCGCCGAGCTTCGCCTGGTTGCTGACGACCAGCGGATAGATCAAGAACATGGCGATCACGCCGACATGCTGAATCGCCGTCACGATGATCAAGCCGACGGGCGGGCGCTCGTCCACGCCATAGACCATCGTTGCTGGTTTTTTCATTTCGCCCCAACTCTCAGCTGGATGACGCCCGCGGCCGATGCCGGATAAACGAAGGCGTTCGGAACAAAGGCAAGCATTTGCCGGCAGTAATGTTAATGGGCCGAGTTAGGCCCCATCCCTTGGAAAGCCCCTGCACGGTTTCAGTGAGGCTCGAGTTCCGGGCATGTCGCCCAGGCCGGATCTGGGAAGCTCGTGCGCCATCGCGCTAACTTACCAGCCTGAACCCGGCGACGGCAAAATGATGATCGAACGTGTAGGCGAGCCGTATTCGCGCCCGCCTCATAATAGTGAAGCTGGTTGCATCAACAGCAGACAATTTGTGCAGGTCGGTGCGGCGGAAATAGTCCCACGACTGCTGCAAATCGCGTAACGCGCAGGGGAGAATGTCGAGTTGCCGAAGGCTGACCAGCGAATTTTTCCAGGCCAACGCCACGTCCCTGTTGGCATTACGATCGAGAAACGTAAACGTCTCGATGACGACCGGAACGGAGGTGTGAAACTTGGCGCCGGCCGCACGCAACAGGTCCCATTGCTCCCGCGCCCGCACGTGCAACGGATCCCGCGACAGGGCAAGCGCAATCCACGCCCCACTGTCGACGAATACCGGCTCGCCTTGTCGGATCACGGTTCGTCGTAAATGCTGTCGTGTTCGACCGCTTTACGCTTCGGCTCGCCGTCCCAGATCGCAACCGGACCTTCGGCCGGCGGCACCAACACGACCTTGCGGATGGCTTCGCGGACCAGCGCGGCAACGCTGCGCTTCGACCGCGCGGCGGCCTTGCGCAACGCGTCGAGCTCTTCCTTGCGCAGGTAGACTTGCGTCTTTTCCATATGTGTCAGTCTAATATCATAACTGACATACGTCAAGCACGCCGATCGGTTTTGGTTTTCGCAGCTTGCGCCAGCAATTGCTCGGCGCGCGCCAGATGCGGGCGGTCGTACATCACGCCGCCGATGCCGACCACGCCGGCGCCGGGATTGGCGGCAAAGGCATCGACGATCGCTTGCGCCCGTTCGATCGCCGCCGCTGACGGCGTGAACACCTCGTTGATGATCGGCACCTGCGCCGGATGGATCGCCATCTTGCCGGTAAAGCCGTCGCGGCAGGCGTCCTCGCATTCGCGGCGGAAGCCGTCGCTGTTGCGGAAATCGACATAGACGGTGTCGATCGCCGGCACTGCGGCGGCGGCGGCGCCGGCAAGGCACAGCACGCGCGCCAGCCGATAGGGATCGAGAAAATGGCCCTGCGCGTCGCGGTTGGCCTGCGCGCCGAGATCGGCCGACAAATCCTCGGCGCCCCAGGTCAGCCCGATCAGGCGCGCGCTCGCTCCGGCGAAAGTGCCGGCGACGAACAAGGCGGCGGCGGTCTCGGTGGCGATCGGAAGGATTTTGATGGCGCCGTCCGGCAGGCCGTATTGTGCCTCGCGCACGGCAAGCTTGGCGTCGGCATGAATGACCGATGCGCCGCCTTCGGCCTTCGGCAGCATGATGGCGTCCGGCTGTGCCGCGGCGATGGCATCGAGATCGGCGTCGGCGAGCCCGGTCTGCAAGCCGTTGACGCGCACCATGAGATACGGCCGCGGCTTGCGTCGCGACGCGCGGCTTTGAGAAACGCCGCCGCGCTGTCGCGGGCGCGCGCCTTGCCGTCGAGCGCGATCGAATCTTCGAGGTCGACGATGATCGCATCGGCGCCGCTCGTCATCGCCTTGTCGAGCTTTTTGGCGCTATCGGCCGGAACGAACAAGAACGAGCGCATCGCGAGGGGAGGGCGCGACGTCACTTCGGCCGCATGCGGATAAAAGCCTGGCGGCGGCATTCGGCGACCAGCTTGTTGTCCTGATTGTAGGCGCGGTGATGAAATTCGACGATGCCGGCGCCGGGCCGCGATTTCGATTCGCGCTTGCCGATCACTTCGGTGGTGCAATGCACGGTGTCGTTCTCGAACAGCGGGTGGGGGAATTTGACGTCGGTCATGCCGAGATTGGCGATGGTGGTGCCGACCGTCATGTCGGAGACCTGGATGCCGATCATCAGGCCGAGCGTGAACAGCGAGTTCATCAGCGGCTGGCCCCATTCGGTCTCCTGCTCGCAGAAATGCCGGTCGATATGCAGCGGCTGCGGGTTGAGCGTCATGTTGGAGAACAGCATGTTGTCCATCTGGGTGACGGTGCGCGTATAGCGGTGCTCGACCAGCTCGCCGGGGACGAAATCCTCGAAATAAAGCCCGCCGCGCTTGTGCCGTTTGGCTGTTTCGATCGCCATATTCGCCTCCTCCGGTGCCGTTAAGCCGACGTTTACCATAATCGTTAATGATCGCTAACGCTCGAAAAGCCGGTGGGAGCCGGCAGGGGAGCAAAAGCCATGCTGGTCGATCCCAGCAATCCGACCGCCGGCATCGACGGTGACCGGCGCTATTCGCCAGGCGGCGCAAGCCACCGGGACGAGTTTCCAATACCTGTTGGCGACGGCGCAGGTCGAATCGGGCCTCAATCCGCAGGCCGGCGCCGCGACGTCGTCGGCGCGCGGGCTGTTCCAATTCATCGACCAGACCTGGCTTGCCACCATCAAGCAATCCGGGCCGGCGCTCGGCTATGGCCAATATGCCGCCGCCATCACCAAGACCGCATCCGGCCACTACCAGGTGAGCGATCCCGGCGATGCGCAGCGAAATTCTCAAGCTGCGCAACGATCCGACCGCGAACGCGATCATGGCCGGCGCGTTCACTCAAGCCAATGCGGCGGTGCTGTCGACGCAAGCTCGGCCGCTCGCCCAGCGAAGGCGAACTCTACATCGCCCATTTCCTCGGCGCCGGCGGCGCGGCGCGACTGATCTCGTCGGCGGCAGCAAATCCCACTGCCAGCGCCGCGAGCTATTTTCCCGATTGCCGCGCACGCCAATGCGTCGATCTTCTACGACCGCTCGACCGGCGCGCCGCGCAGCCTCGCGCAAGTGCGCAACATTCTCACCGCGCGCTACGATGTGGCGGCGCGGTCGCGGCCCAGCATGCCGGCGAGCGCGGTCGCGCAAGCCGATATCGCGGCAAGTCCAAGCTTGCGGCGAGTCCAAGGCTTGCGGCAACCCGTCCGGCTGCGGCGTCCGCCGTGGCGGCCTCCGACAGCCCGGCAACGCATTACGTGCGCACTGTTCCAATCTATCCCGCCCCATCGCCGCAGCCGCGGATACCGGCCCGACAGCAACCGCCGCTCCGGTTCCGGCAACGGCGGCCGCCGTTCCCGATACCGCCGGGATGACCAGCGCATTCGCCGCCGCGGTCCCAGCGCGTGTGGCGCAGGACAACGAGATCTTCCACGGCCTGTTTCACGATCCCGGCCGCACCGGTCCGGTCGCGGCGGTCGTGAGCCAGTTGTGGGGCCTGCCGAATGCCGGCAGGCGCAAGCGCGTCCGCGCCATCGGCCACATGATGCACGACCTGTTCAAGGACAACGAGCAGGGCACCTGACGGCAGTGACGCTTCGGGTCGCGCTATGCCTGCAGAGATTGCAAAGATTTATGGTGAACACTTTGTTAAGCGCGGCGCCGCTAGGATCGGTTCGGGTGCCAATCCGCGTGGTGTGAGCGAGCCATGATCGTCCGCGATTTTCTGCAATGGGTGCGCACCGCGCCGGCCAGCGAACGGGCCGAGGCCACCAGCGCGCTGGCGCGCGCCTACCTTTATTCCGATCTGTCGGCCGACGATCTCGCCGCCGCGGAAGGCGCGATGTTGATGCTGCTCGACGATCCGTCGCCGCTGGTGCGCCGCGCGCTCGCCGACGCGCTGGCGGCAAGCCCAGCGCGCCGCCGGCGATCGTGATCGCGCTTGCCGCCGATCAGCCGCAGATCGCGGCGCCGGTCTATGCGCTGTCGCCGTTATTCGTCGATGCCGATCTGGTCGATGCGGTCGCCACCGGCGCCGCCGCCGTGCAGGCGGCGATCGCCAGCCGCGCCGCGCTGCCGTGCTCCGTCGCCGCGGCGATCGCCGAAGTCGGCACGGCGGAATCCTGCCTGCTGCTGGTGGAAAATCCCAGCGCCGATATCGCGCCGTTCTCGATCGACCGCATCGTCGAGCGCTTCGGTCATCTCGCCGCGATCCGCGAGGCGCTGCTTGATGCGCGAGGACGTGCCGGCCGCGACACGGCAGACGCTCGTCATCAAGCTGTCCGAGACGCTGGCCGGCTTTGTCGCCGGCCGCGCCTGGCTCGACGCCGATCACGCCCAGCGTATCGCGCGCGAGGCCTGCGAGAAGGCGACCGTCACGATTGCCGCGGAGACGCCGGAGAGCGAACTTCGCCCGCTGATCCGCCATTTGTGCGCCAGCGGACAGCTTACCGCCGGCCTCATTCTGCGCGCGCTATTGTCCGGCAATGTCGCGTTGTTCGAGGAAGCGCTGGCGGAACTGACCGACATGCCGGTCGCCCGCGTGTCCGGCACTCGTTCACGACCGCGGCAGCGTCGGGCTTGCGGGCGCTTGTTCGAAAAAGCGCAACTGCCGCCGTCGACTTATCCGGCGTTCAAGGAAGCAATCGAGGCGATGCGCGAGGGCGTCCTGCACGAGCCGGGCGGCGCCGCACGCCTCAAGCGGCGGATGATCGAGCGCGTTCTCACGCGGTGCGAGGAAGCCGATCTCGGCGAGCTGGCGCCGCTGTTGACGCTGTTGCGCCGCTTTGCGACCGAAGCCGCGCGCGAAGAGGCGCGGCTGTTCTGCGACGAGCTGGTCGCCGACGATTTTGCCGCGGCCGGCCATTCGGTCGCGGCGTAGGCCGTCATTAGTGCCGGCAGCGCCGGGAGCGAGCGGCGGCGAGAAAATGCTTTCCAGATAATCCGGTCGAAAGCTGTTTTCCCGCTTGAGGAACTCGTCGGTGACATCGCGCAGGCGCAGCGTCAGCGCGCCGGCGATGTCGGCGAGATCGGGACGGGCATATTCGCGGGTGATGGCGCGCACGGCGTCGACGTGCTGATCGACAAGCGCGATCGGAATACGGCCGATCTCCGGGGTGTGCTCGAGCAGCCGGCACAGGCTTTCGGCGACGCCGGCCGACTGCGGGATAGCCGAATGTCGCGGCCTCGCCCTTGATGTCGTGGGCGACACGGAACAGCACTTCGTGGGTCTGTCTCGGTGAAGCCCTGCGCGCTTGACGTCCTGGCGCGCCGTTTCGAGGCGCTCGCATTCGGATTGCATCCATGCGGCGAATTCGGACGACAGCTCGACCAGCGCCGCTTCGGCGCGCGCGACCGGATCGTCGTCGCCTTCGCGCGGCCGGCGCAATGACCTTGCGCAGCTCGTGCGGCGGCGTGATCACTTCGTGATCGGCGTAAGTCGCGACCGACGGAGTATCGTCCTTGCGCTGGGCCATTGCGAATGATGCTCCTGGCGGTCAGACCAAGACTTTGGCTTTATCGAGCAACGGTTGTTGGCGGGTGACTTCCGCCTTGCCGCCTTTGCGCCGTTCCGGCCCGACATAGTTCGGGTTGACGTTGCGCCGCCGGTCCGGGCCGAAATAGGTCTTGCTTTTGATGAACGGCCGCGGATTGGCGACGACGTTGAGAATGCGCTCGTAGAGCGACTTGGCCGAAATCGGCTTGGCCAGGAATTCGGTGATGCCGGCATCGCGCGCGTTCATGATGCGCTTTTTCTCGGAATGTCCGGTGAGCATGATGATCGGCACATAGGGATTGGCGTTGGCGCCCGGCTGGCGGATCATCTGCGCCAATTCCAAACCGTCGAAGATCGGCATGACCCAGTCGGTGATGATGATGTCCGGCATGTAATGGGTGAAGGCTTCGAGCCCGGCGGCGCCGTCTTCGGCTTCATAGACTTCGCGCGTGCCGAAGCCATGCAGCAGCGTGCGCAGGATGCGCCGCATATGCGCATTGTCGTCGATGACCAGAAAGCGCAGGCGGTTGAAATCGATGCGGACCATGCGGACTCCCGCGCGGCAGACGCGACCGCGTCAGCCTCGCGACGTCGATCGTAAAGAATCGTCGTTAATGCTCGGTTAAGGATTGGAGCGTGACCCCGGAAATGCTCGATCAAAAAGCCGGCGAACGTCAGTAGCCGAATTGCTCGCTCAAAATGCGCTCATCGAGGCTGTGGCCGGGATCGAACAGCATGTGCATGGCGGTGGCGTGATCCATGCTGATCTCGACCGAGCGGACCGAGCGCACTTCGTCGTGGTCGGCGACGGCGGCGACCGGACGCTTGCCGGCTTCGAGCACCTCGACCGTGACCTGCGCGCGGTCGGGCAGCAGCGCGCCGCGCCAGCGCCGCGGCCGGAACGGGCTGATCGGCGTGAGCGCCAAAAGCGGCGCGCCGATCGGGATGATCGGTCCCTGCGCCGAAAGATTGTAGGCGGTCGATCCGGCCGGCGTCGCCAGCAGGATGCCGTCGGCGACGAGTTCGGCAAGCCGCTCCTTGCCGTCGATCAAGACGCGCAGCCGCGCGGCCTGATAGGTCTGGCGGAACAGCGACACCTCGTTGATGGCGCGGTGCCGGTGCACGCGGCCGGCGGCGTCGCGCGCGCGCATCAACAGCGGGTGGATGACGCTGACCTGCGCGGCCGCAAGGCGCTCGACCAAGCCGCTGTTCGGAGTACTCGTTCATCAGAAAGCCGACGGTGCCGCGATGCATGCCGTAGATCGGCTTGCCGGAATTCATGAACCGTTGCAGGGTCGCCAGCATCAGCCCGTCGCCGCCAAGCGCGACGATGACGTCGGCGGTCTCCGGCCGGGCGTCGCCATAGCGCTTGACCAGCAGGCGGCGGGCGCCGCTGCGCCTCGGGCACGTCGCTGGCGACGAAGGCGATGTGCTTGTAGTTTGGCTGCGAGCGCGGCGTTTGGGCATGACAATCGGGCTTTGGGCAGGGACTTCGGCTAGGGGCGGCGCGGCGCCGGACGCATCGATAGGGGACAAACGAGATGGATACAAATCAGCGCGCGGTGTTCGTCTATACGACCTATCCATCCGTTGTCGAGGCGGAGCGCGCCGGGCGCACGCTGGTCGAGCGCCGGCTCTGCGCCTGCGTCAATATCCTGCCCGGCATGGTTTCGCTCTATTGGTGGCAGGGCGAGATCGAGCGCGGCGACGAAGTGGTGATGATCATCAAGACCCGCGCCAGCGCTGGCCGAAGCGGTGCGCGCGGCGGTCAAGGCAGATGCACTCCTATACGACGCCCGCCATCCTGGTGCTGCCGATCGAGAGCGGTCGATCCGGATTATCACGCCTGGATCATGGCGGAGACGGCGGCGGCAAAAGCGTAACTATCCGTTCACATCGGCGCCGTTGGGCGCACGCCGCTCGGCTAATGGTCGCGGGCCCGCGGCCGTCTCGAGCCAATGTCCGCCGCTCCAGGCCAAGCCCGGAGGCATCGGAGCGTTGGGCCGGATCGGAATTGATCAATAACGCGGCAGTTGTTGGGCTTGCCGTCGACGCGGCCCTTGCCATCGAGCTGGAGTGTGAGCCATTCGCCTTCCATCGCGTCGGCACCGCTGACGGGATTATCGCGCAGGAATTGCTCGTTGCCCGTCGCCAGCAGCGCGAGGAACAGCGCCGAGCCATATTGTTCGACGTTGAAGCTCATCTTCTTCGTGTCGCCCGGCAGGAATTTCAAATAGGCGGCGCGCAACGCCTGCCGCGCTGCGTCGTCGGCCTCGCCGATCCGGCAGATCGCCAGCGCCGGATACTCGCCCTGCGGCCAGATATGGGCGTAGCGCACGATCTCGTCCGAGTAGAACGGCAGCGCCCGCTTGCCGACGTCGCCCACGCGCTCGTAGAGCCCGCCGTAGCGCCATCCGTCGCTCGCGCGCAGATACTGCAGCAGCGAAGCAAGCGAGTCGTCGGGGATCGCGACGAAGACGGGCTTCGGGATGACATCCAAGCCCCGCTCGACCAGCCCGACCCATCCACTGACCCCGGACACGCCGTGAGCGCGCATCGCGACGAGCTTGGCGATCATCTGATCGCGCAGCGGGCCGAGCCACGCCGGGTCGCGCGCCACCGCGTCCGTCAGCTCGCGCGACGGATGGTCCGCGCCGTCGACGACGAGCATCGTCCAGGCGCCACTCTTGACCGTCGCATAGTCGTCGCTCGCCAGGAACCCTGCGAAAGCGGCGAAGAGGTCGCGATCGTCAGGGGGCACGCCATTGCCTGGTTCGGCCAGCGCCATTTCCGGAATCTTCGGCAGCTTCGCCAGCAAGGCATCGAGATCGTCAACTGACAGTGGGGCGATATGACTGTCCGCCGTGGCGCGCTTGCCGACGCCGAGCATATTGGCGGCGAGCGCGAAGACGAACTTCTCGCCCTGCATGTCGTCGATGCGGCCGATCTTCGTCTGCGTGCGACGGAATTCCGCGCCGCACTGCCACGCCGAGGGATTGTCGATCAGCACGCAGCCGATGAACAGCAGCGGGAAGGGGGGCAACCGCCAAGCGTTGGCGCCGGCGACATAGGTCGCAATCGGCTTGCCGGCGAGCGCGACGACAACGGAGGCCTCGACAATTCCGGGCGTCCGCTGCCACACGACGTCGACGCCACGGTCCGAAATAGCCACGATCGCACGGGGTGGCCGTTCGGGTGTCGCGAACACGCAGGACGAGTCGCCGTGCGGCAGTAGGCGGCTCATGCCGGGCATTGCGCGCGTATCCCGTACAATTGCGCATTGGTCGGCCGGCAGCAGGCGGTACGACTCATACCCTTCCGGCTTGACATTGGCGTCGACTTGGTAGGCGACCGGAACGTCGTAATCGGAGACGAAGGTCCGCGCGTCCTTCACAACGAGCGACTGCTCGCGGCATCGAAGCGCAGCGCGACGTCGGGCTCGGCGCTCCGCACAACGCCCGCCTCCTTATGGATCTGCCACCCTTCGTAGAAATAATCCGCGTAATAGGCGCCGTAGGCGAGGACGGGGATTGCGGCGAACGCCATCGGGATACGGCCGACGATCGATTCGAGGAACAAGGATGCAAGCAGCAGGTGCACCAACAGGCCCGCGAGCAGCGGAGCGCCCAAGAACATCAGGTAGATGCCTGGCATGGGCAGAATTTGCAGCGCGATCAGCACCACAAACGCGGCGCCGATCCAGAACGACGCCGAATGGGAAAGCTTGGCGACGCGCATTGGCGTTCACCTTGAGGAACGTTGGCCGGCGACCTTCGTGCGCAAAGGACGCGCCCGCCGCCGGGCTATCACGGCAGGGTAAAGAAAACGAGATCGGATTAGCGAAAGCCGAGCCCGATTCATCAAGCTTCCTGTTGGAGGCCGTGAATTGCAAATGCCGGCTCACGCCTGCATTCTTATAAATCCGGCCCTAGTAGGTGACCGTGCCGTCGATCGCGGCCTTGAGCGCGGTGTAGGAGCGGCATTCGGTGCCGCAGATGCTCTTGACCTTCTCCAGGTCGTCTTGCGCTTTAAGGATGTTGCCTTGTTCGGCCTGCCACATGCCGTAATACGACCAGGTCAGTGCGTGGTTGGGGTCGGCGGCCAGCGCGCGGTCGTACCAGACTTTGGCGTCGTCATAGCGGCCGAGCTTGCGGCTGGCATAGCCGATCAGCGTCGCCACGTCGGCATTGTCGTCGTAGCCCATGGCGCGCAGCACGGCGATGCCGCCGACATAGTCGGCCTTGTCGTAGATAAGCGCATAGGCCTGGTGCCAGCCTTTGTAGAAGTCCTCAATCGCACTCGATTTTTTCGACTTCTTGGCAGCCTTTTTCGTCCCGGTGGTGCTGGGCGGCTGTTGGGTCGTCGTTTGCGGCGCAGCGGGGCTGCCGCCCTCGATGGCAGCGGCATAGTTCGGCGCGCCGGCAACGGCGCCCACGAGGATCGCGACGGCAAGCAATGGAATTTTGCGCATGATCTCCCTCCGATTGAGGACGCTCGAGCGGTAAACACCGGCAGCCTGGCAGTTCATCCCGAACACGCTCCCGGGTCCAAAGCGTCTGGCGGCTAGGCTACTCCCGACAGATTACAGGAAGTTCACGTAGGTGAACGATTTCTGCCGGTGCGCTTCATCGCGCATTCAGCCGGCAAAGTTTAAACATGCGTTTGAAAACGGCGCGATGTCGAAATCGCCGCCGCAACAAGAAGGAAAATAACATGTTGAGGAAATTTGCTGCCGCGCTCATCGCGACCACGCTCATCGCCGGGCCGGCTTTCGCCCAATCCGCCGGAAATTCCGGCACCATGCCGTCCGCTCCGTCGGCGCAGACCGTTCCGGTCTCGCCAACTGCGTCCACGCCTGCGACCAAGCCGGCCGTAAAAACGGCGAAGACGGTCAAGCACTCGGCAAAGCACGCCCGCAAGCATGCCGCGCGGAGCATGAAGAAAGGCGCCGCGATCCATCAGGCGCATCACGCCAAGCCGGCAAAGGCGCATCAGGCTGGCGTCACGACAGCCGCGAAGCGGTCCAACGCGATTGCCTGCGACCCGGAATATGCACCCCACAAAGGGCGCGAACCGAGGCCCGGGTCGTACGCACCGGCTTGCGGGTCAACGTGACAGACCCGTTTCGCCCGCAAGCCGGACTTAAGTCGTCTCGCGCCCAACAATAATCAACACTGCGCCGGGATCAGGGAGGCCGGCGTGAAAACCGGCCTCCGATCTTTTGAACGCCGCCGCATTCGGCATGAGCCGGATATTGGGACGGCCGAACCTCGCGAAAATTTTTCATGGCGCGCCCCCGCTTGGCGATAGCAACCCGCGCCTTGCCACGTTAGGTTGAGCGCAATGGGGGGCAAGACTATGATCCGGAATTTGGAATTGCGCGGTCGATGCGCCGTCGCCGCCTTGCTGCTGCTGTTGTGCACCGGGGCGTCGCAAGGGCAAACGAGTAAGCCCGAATATATCGATCAAGGCTGGTCGGCTGCCGATCGCAACATGTTTTACACGACCAGTCAGGGCTCGCAGATGATGCCCTACGACTGGTTCCTGGCGCTGGAAGAGCCCAACAGCGAGGTGCTGTTTCTCGCTGACGGTCTGGCGCGCTTCGGGTATTTGCCGAACCCGGACAAAACCAACAACCCGAACGGCTTGCCTGTCGGCTTCGTCAAAGACAGCGGCGAAAACGGCGATTGGGTCGGCATGACGTGCGCCGCCTGCCATACCAACCAGATCAATTTCGCCGGCAAGACGCTTCAGATCGACGGCGGTCCGACCGACGCCGACATGTGGGCCTTGATCAGCGAACTCGGAGCGGCGTTGGCGGAGACGTCCAGCTCGGATCCGAAATTTCAGCGTTTCGCCGATCGGGTTCGCGCGCTCAGCGCGAACCACCCCATGCCGGACGCCGTGCTTCGCCAAAACTTGAAGACATTCTCCGACGATTTCTCCCAGTATGTAACCTCCAGCAAGACGGAAGTTCCGTGGGGACGTGCGCGGCTCGACGCTTTTGGCATGATCTTCAATCGCGCCACGGGCATCGATCTGTCCAACTGGAACAACACGCATTCGCCGAACGCTCCTGTGAGCTATCCCTTCCTGTGGGATACCCATTGGCACGACGTGGTCCAATGGAACGGCTCGGCGCCGAACCGGCTCGCGGTTGAGCAGCTCGCCCGCAACGTCGGCGAAGTGGTCGGCGTGTTTGCCCGGACCCAGATCACGCGGCCGATCATTCCGCCCTTGTTCTTCAAGTCCTCGGCCAAACGCGCCAATCAGATGCTGATCGAGCAGAAGCTTGCAGCATTGCGCTCGCCGGCGTGGCCGAAAGCTTTTCCACCGCCCGATCCCAAGAAAGTCGCCGCAGGCGCCAAGCTCTATCAGGACAATTGCGTCAGCTGCCACGCGATCACGCCGCGCGACAAGCCGCTCGGTCCGATCAATGTCACGATGACGCCGCAGGCGAAGGTTGGCACCGATCCGATGATGGCTACCAACGCGAAAAACCTGGAATCGGATAGCGGAATCCTCGAGGGCGTGGAAATGCCGTTCCTGCTGTCGACGCCGCTTCCCGCCAGAGGTCCGAGCTTTCAATTGACGGCAAAGATCGTCATCGGGGCAATCCTCGCGCCCCCGGATTGGTCCGTGCTTCCCGCTCAATTGAATGCCGCCAACAAGCAGCTGCTTAACTCCATCCAGAACGGACAGCCTCCGACCGACGGTTTGTCGACATCCTTCAATGCGCTGAACTCCAAGATCGATTTCGGCGCCAAGAGCGATCTTTGGAAAACCGCCAACGCCACGTTCGACAAGAAAGTCGCCGCTACCGACGAACTTGCCTACAAAGCCAGACCGCTCGACGGCATCTGGGCGACCGCGCCCTATCTGCACAATGGCTCGGTTCCAAATCTGTACCAGTTGCTGTTGCCGGCCAAGGATCGCGTAAAGACCTTTTATGTCGGCACGCGCGATTTCGATCCGCTGAATGTCGGATTTTCGACCGACAACAGGCCGGGGGCGAGCGTGTTTGACACGTCGCTGCCCGGCAACTCGAATGCCGGCCATGACGCTTACGGTACCGACAAGATGACGGACGAACAGCGCTGGCAGCTTGTCGAATATCTCAAGACGCTGTGAGGTTTTGCCGGCCGGTGCCGCGCGAGCTTGGTAAGTGCGGGCGCAAAAGAGAATTGCGCGGCGTTACAGATTCGGCTGCCACTCGATCGGCACATGCTCATAGCCGGTCGCAGTCTTGATCAGGTGGCCGCAAGCCGGGAACGGGAAGTGGTAGCCGGTGATCAGCATGCGGTCGGCGGCGGCGCGGTCGAAGATTTTCTTGCGCGTCGCCACCGCCCCGGGACCGTCGACGTCGAAGGCGGCCTGCCAGTTGGGATGGCGCGCGAACACCGCGGGATGCTGTGCGGTGTCGCTGAGCACCAATAACGACTGGTTGCCGGAATGAATGGCAAAAACCGTATGCCCGGGCGTGTGGCCCGGAGCGGGCAAAGTGACGATGCCGGGCGTGACCTCCTTGCCCGGCTGGTACTGCGTCACCTGGTTTTTGATATCGGCGAAAATGCGCCGCTGATTGAGGAAGGTCGGCTTTAAATCTGCCGGCGCGGCGTTCAAGTTGGCATCGTCCATCCAGAACGCCCATTCCGGCGCCGGCACCATGATCTCGGCATTGGGGAAGATCAGCCTGTTATCCTTGTCCTTGATGCCGTTGATGTGGTCGGGATGAAAATGCGAGATGACGATCTGGTCGACCGCGTTCGGATCGATGCCGGCAGCCATGAGGTTGTCGCGCAGTTCGCCGGCCGAGGGCGAGATCTGGCCGCCGGTGCCGGTGTCGATCAGAACAAGCTTGCTGCCGGTATTGACGACCAGCGCCGTAAACGGCGTCGCCAGTTTGTCGTGCGGCATAAAGGCTGCGTCGAGCGCGTGCTCGACTTCGGCAAACGGCGCGTTGCGGATGAATGTGTCGGTGATCGGCCGGTACCAGATGCCGTCATAGAGCGCGGTGAGCTCGTAGGAGCCGATCTTGTAGCGGTAGATCGCCGCTGCTTGTTTGCCGGCGGGCGGCGTAGCGGCTGCGGCGGCATCGGCGCCGATTGCCGTCAGCGCCGTGCCTGCAAGGAGCGCGCGTCGCGTCAAGGCCGGCATGGCGTTTCTCCTTCGCGCCGGTCGAAATCAGCGCCCACTCTCGGTTGCTTCCATCCGTCACGAAGCCGCCGATCTTCACGCAGGCATCCGTGCCGGGTAGCTGAACAAAACCGGCGCCATAGGCGCTGCACGACTTGACGCGTTCACGAGCCAGCGGTTTCTCCGGAGCGGGCAATGGCGCAGGCTTGGGCGCCAGCTTGGGATCGGGGTCGGTCAGCGTCTGTGCGGCGGCCGCCGCGATGGTGAGCGCGGTCGCCAGCGCAAATATCGCCAGCGGCGTGGCGGTGCGCGCCATCACGGCGTCTCGGCGAAAAAGTCGCGCATCAGCATATAGGATTTGCGGCAGAGCTTTTCGTCGTACTGCGTCGCCGGGCCTTTGGCGGTCGGATCGCAGAACGAGTGCACCGCCGGCGGCCCGAACATCATCACCTGCCAGTCGACTTTGGCCTTGGTCAGTTCCTCCTCGAATGCATCCATCATCGGTTTGGGCGTCACCGGATCGGCGCGGCCGTGAATCGCGAGCACGCGGCCCTTGATGTTGCACGGCGTGCCGGCAACCACGGGATTGGGGTTGGTGACGTGAAAAACGACGACCGCTTTGAAATCCGCCGCCGCGCGCGCCTGCTCGAGCACATAGCCGCCGCCGGCGCAGTAGCCGATCGCCAAGACCTTTCCGCCATCGGCGACGCCGAGCTTTTGCGCCTCGGCCGATAGCGCATCGTAGGCCTTGCCGCCGCACGCGAGCGTGAACGGCAAATTCTTGTGCACGGCGAGCATGCCGGCGCGCAGATCGTCGACCGTCTTCGGCTTGGCGCCATAGCCCAAGCCGAACATGTCGGCGATGAGCACGACATAATCCTTGCCGGCGACGGCGCGCGCCTGGCCGATGGTGTCGGGGCAAACGCCCTTCCAGTCGGGCTGCATGAAGACGACCGGCCGCTTTGCCGCCCCGGCCTCGTCATAGACGATCACGCCCTCGAATTGCCGCCCGTCGACCGCATAAGGCACCTTCTTCTCGGCCATCGCGCTGCCTCCTGTTTCGCGCAGGGATACTAACCGAAATCGTACCGCAATATTCCAGCGATCTGCCGCGCCGGAACCGGGGCTGGCGGCCCGGGCGGCGGGGTCGTTGCCGAAATCCGCAATCGCATGTAGAGCGTAGTGCCGTACCGCAGGAAAGCAGAGCCCCCGATGTCGAAGCAAGACATGCGCGCCGAGACCGAACGCCTGGTCAAAGAGGCGATGGAGCGCAAATCCGTCACCATCAAGCGCGGCGACACCCGCATCGAGGCGGTCTGCGGCAAATGCGGCGCGCCGAACCGCGTCACGGCGCAGCCGGGACAAAGCCGGGTCACTTACAAGTGCAAGGAATGCGGCGCCGAGCAGCGGACGCTGTAGGCAACCGCGCCGCGAGAAACGCTGGTGCCGGGTGAGAGAATTGAACTCCCGACCAACGGTTTACAAAACCGCTGCTCTACCGCTGAGCTAACCCGGCCCGATGAGGCCGTTCTTAAGGCTTTACGGTAAAAATTGCCACTGCTTGCTGGGCCGGTGCCGCAGACTTACAATTGTTGCCATGATCAAGCGCTCCGGCGTGGTTGCGGCCGCGTGCAGTCTCACCATCGGCGCTTTGGCGCCGCTTTTCGTCGCGGTCCATAGCCCGGCTTACGCGCAATCGGCCGATATCGTGCTGTGTGACCGGGTTGCCGCCGATCCGAGCGATCCGGACAAGCCTGCGGGCGTCAAAGGCACCGAGACGATCGCCCCGTCCGATGTCGCCACTGCGATAAAATTTTGCCGGGTGGCGGCGGCGGCGAAGGTCGCGGTCACAGTCGCGCCGTTCGCTCTATGAGCTCGGCCGCGCCTACGCGGCCGCCGGACAATTACCGGACGCCGTCGGCGCCTATCGCAAGGCGGTCGACAAAGGCAGCACCTCGGCGATGGTCGAACTCGGCGTGCATGTTCGCCAATGGAACCGGCGTCGCCAAGGACGAGGCCCAGGCGCGGGCGCTGTTCCAGCGCGCCGCCGAGGCCGGCAACCCGCGGGGTGCGACCAACCTTGCAGCCATCTCCGGTAATGGCGGTACGCCCGCGGATCCGGTCGAGGCGCGGGCTCTGCTGGCAGAAAGCCGCGGCGACGAATTCCGCCGAGGCCGAGTTTCAGCTCGGATTGATGATGGCCAATGGTACCGGCGGACCGAAGGACGATGTTGCCGCGCGGGATTTGTTCGCCAAGGCGGCGGCGCAAAATCATCCCGCCGCGCTCGAATGGCTGGCTTCGTTTGAGGAAAGCGGGCGAGGGGGCCCGAAGAATAAAGATGCCGCCAAAGCGGACTACGAGAAGGCGGTTGCGCTTGGCGATGACAATGCCAAGGCCGGGCTTGAGCGGATGAAATGTCCGCTCGAGCTGACGACCAAACGCGGCGAGCTGTGGACGCGCCTTTGCTTCTAAGCGTGATCCGGAAAAGTGGACGCCGGTTTTCCGAAAAGATCACGCTCCATCAGCCGCCTGATCCGGATCAGGCGTCGTGCATTTCGTGGACCGCGACCGCGCCGCGGCGCCAATAGCCGGCGGCGCGCAGTCCATTTCGGGTTGGCGCCGCAATCGGCAATCAATTGGCGGCGCAGCGCCTTGGCGATGAGCGACTTGCAGGCGACCCAGGCGTAGTAATCGCCGGCCGGCAATTTCAACGTTGCCAGCGTTTGCGCCAGCACGTCGCTGCCGCCGGCGCGGTGCGCCGTTGCGATGAGCCCAGGTGATATTCGCGTTCGCGGAGGTTTCAAATGCGAGCTGGTCGTCCGGGCCGTCGACTTCGGCGAGGACAACGACGCGCGTTCGCGCCGGGAGCTCGGCAAGCCGCCGGCCGATGGCGGGCAGTCGCGGTTTCGTCGCCGATCAGGAGATGCCAGTCATAGCTCGTCGGGATAACGAAGGAGCCGCGCGGGCCGCCAAGCGGCAGCGTTTGGCCGGGCTTGCGCCTTCGCGCCCAGCGGGTCGCCGGGCCGGCTTCGTGGATGGCGAAATCGATCTCCAGCGTGTTGGCGGCGCGATCGTAACGGCGCGGCGTGAAATCGCGCCCGAGCGCATTGGGGGTGCCGTCGGCATTCGCCGTGCCGTCGGGGAAGAACAGCTTGACGTGATCGTCGAAGCCGAGGCTGGTGAATCCGTCGAGATCGCCGGTCAGCGTGATGCGGATCATGTGGGCCGCGATCTTTTCGACTTGCCTTGATCGTCAGCATGCGGCGGCGCGCCTCGTGGCGCACGCGGCGCGGCGTGCGCGGATCGATTGCCTGCATGGCGGCCGCGACGGTGACGGACATTAGAAAAACTCCAATGTTATTGACGGTCATTGCCGCACACGCTGGCGCCTCGCGCCCCGCATTGCAAGTGCGGCGAACAATGGCACGCGATGCAAATATGCCGCACCCTGGCGGCTTTCTCCACGGCCCGACGGCCTACATTGAACAACCGGAACAGCCTCACGCAGGGTTCCCATCATGACCTCCTCACGTCAACTCCATCTCGGCGCCTTCATGCGGCCGGCGTCGATCCATACCGGCGCCTGGCGCTATCCCGGCGCCTGGCCGGACATGAATTTCAATCTGCGCGCATATCAAGGAATGCGATCCAGAAACTGGAGCGGGCGAAGTTCGACGCGTTTTTCATGGCCGACCACATGGCCGTGCTCAACATGCCGATGGATGCGCTCAAGCGCAGCCACACCTCGACCTCGTTCGAGCCGTTCACGCTGTTGTCGGCGCTGTCGCAGGTGACCGAGCGCATCGGGCTGGTCGCCACCGGCTCGACCACGTTCGACGCGCCCTATCACATCGCGCGGCGCTTCGCCTCGCTCGATTGGATCAGCGGCGGCCGCGCCGGCTGGAACATCGTCACCACCTCCAATCCGGACGCCGCGCTCAATTTCGGCCTCGAAGAGCATATGGAGCACGGCGAGCGCTATCGCCGCGCGCGCGAGTTCTACGACGTGGTGACCGGGCTGTGGGACAGCTGGGCCGACGACGCCTTCATCCGCGACGTCGAGGACGGCATCTTTCTTCGATCCGGCGAAAATGCACGTGCTCGATCACAAGGGCAAATATCTCTCCGTGCGCGGCCCGCTCAATATCGCGCGGCCGATCCAGGGCTGGCCGGTGATCGTGCAGGCCGGCGCGTCGGAGTCCGGCCGGCAGCTTGCGGCCGAAACCGCCGAAGCGGTGTTCACCGCGCAGAGCGATCTTGCGGTCGGCCAGCAAATTCTATGCCGACGTCAAAGGCCGCATGGAAAAGCTCGGCCGCTCGCGCGAGCACATGAAAATCCTGCCGGCCTGCTTTGTCGTGGTCGGCGACACCGTGGAGGAGGCGAAGGCCAAGCGCGCCAAGCTCGACAGCCTGGTCGATTACGCCAACGCCATCGCGTCGCTGTCGATCGCGCTCGGCCACGACGCCTCGAAATTCGATCCGGACGGGCCGCTGCCGGACAACATTCCGGAAAGCAATGCGTCGAAGAGCGGTCGCGAGCGCGCGATCGCGCTCGGCCAGCGCGATAACCTGACCGTGCGCCAGCTCGCGCAGCGGCTCGGCGGCTATTCCGGCCTCGCCATGGTCGGCACGCCGCAAACGATCGCCGACGAGATGGAGGAATGGCTCGAGACCGAGGGCTCCGACGGCTTTACCGTGATGTTTCCCTATCTGCCGGGCGGGCTCGACGACTTTGTCGAGCGCGTCGTTCCGGAATTGCAGCGCCGCGGCCTGTTCCGCCGCGACTACGAGGGCACGACGCTGCGCGAGCATCTCGGCCTGCCGCGGCCGAAGAACCGGTTCTTTGAGAATTAAGCCGCGCGATCGGCAACGCCGCATCTATTCGGGATCGCCGGCGCCGTTTTCGCTGTCCGTGCTCTCGCTGTTTTCGGTGGGCTCGGCGAGGCGGCGCCAGGTCGAGGCCATCCGCAACAGCATGCTCTTTTCGGGAGGATATTGCGATTGCTGGGCAAGCCGAATGCACTCCGCTGCGTAATGCCGATACCGCTCAGCCTTCCCCATGCGCGCCTTCCCCTCAATACGAGAGGCGAACGATGCTACGTCGCATTGGTTCCGTTAAGCGCATGAATTTGAACGGGAACTTTGCCCGAGTTCCGATGGGTTGCCATGCTGGAACAGTAGGGAACAACTGTCATGCGGGTCGCAAAATGGATAACCGGAAAGACATTGCCGAAAGGGATGCCAAGAAATTTAGCGACTACGCCGCCGAATGCCGGCGATTGGCGCAACGCGCATCGGAAAAAGACCGCAAGGTGCTGATGGAGATCGCTGACGCGTGGATCGTCTGCGCCGAAGAGGCGGAGCGCAAAGAGCAAAAGGCCAAAACGCAGTAGCGCGCGCTATCCCACACAATCGAAACGCGCGCGCGGCGAATTGCGGGCGACTTCCGGCACGCCCTAGAGTAGGGCAGGGTCGTTAGAGGAAACGCCATGCCTGAAGCGAGTGCGCGCGCGGCTGCGCCCGGCCGGCCGGAGCCGGTCGAGACAGCAAGCCTCGACGAATTGCGCGCGCTGCAACTCGAGCGGCTTGACGGCGTCGATCGCGCGCGCGCACCGGCATGTGCCGCATTACCGCAAAACAGTTCGCGGCCGCCGGCATTGCGCCCGGCGACGTCAAAAGCTTCGACGATCTCGAAAAAGCTTCCGTTCACGACCAAGGAAGATCTGCGCCAGAACTATCCGTTCGGCATGTTCGCGGTGCCGATGAACGAGATCGTGCGCATCCATGCCTCGAGCGGCACCACCGGCAAGCCGACGGTGGTCGGCTATACGCACGGCGACATCGACACTGTGGGCGATGCTGATCGCGCGCTGCATCCGCGCCGCCGGCGGCAAGCCCGGCGACAAGATGCACGTCGCCTACGGCTATGGCCTGTTCACCGGCGGGCTTGGGCTTTCATTACGGCGCCGAATATCTCGGCTGCGCGGTCATTCCGGTCGTCCGGCGGCTTCACCGAGCGCCAGGTCCAGCTGATCTGCGATTTCGAGCCCGACATCATCGCGGTGACGCCGTCTTATCTGCTCGCGATCGCCGACGAGTTCGATCGCCAGGGCATCGATGCGCGCAAATCCTCGCTGCGCATCGCGCTTCTCGGCGCCGAGCCGTGGAGCGAAGGCGATGCGCGCCGAGATCGAGCGCCGCATGGGTCTCGATGCGATCAATGTCTACGGGCTTTCGGAAGTGATCGGGCCCGGCGTCGGCCAGGAATATGCCGATACCAAGGACGGGCTGACGGTCTGGGAGGATCATTTCTTTCCGGAGATCGTCGATCCGCGAAACCGGCGCGAGTGCTGCCGGACGGCGAGGAGGGCGAACTCGTCTTCACCTCGCTGACCAAGGAGGCGATGCCGGTCATCCGCTATCGCACCCGCGATCTGACGCGGCTCTTGCCCGGCAGCGGCCGCGCCATGCGCCGCATCGAGCGCATCAAGGGCCGCAGCGACGACATGCTGATCATCCGCGGCGTCAATGTGTTTCCGAGCCAGATCGAGGCGGCGCTGGCCGCCGAGCAAATGTTCGCGCCGCATTACATCCTCGAAGTGACGCGGCCGGACCGGCTCGACGAGCTTGAAGTGATCGTCGAAACGCGCGACGCGCTGCCGCCGGACGCGATGATGGTGCTGGCCGAGCGCGGCGTGCATCTCATCAAGGCGCATGTCGGCGTGACCACGACGGTGCGCGCGGTGGCGCCGGGCACGATCGAGCGGTCGCAAGGCAAAGCCAAGCGCGTCATCGACAAGCGGCCGCGGAATTAGGCGGAGATTAGGTTATGTCAGTCGTTGAAGACCGCCCGGACTGTTTTCGATCGCGCCGGCCTGCCGCGCGACGGGATCGCGGCCTGGCACGCCGGCGACGATGCCGTGACCGGCGATTACCGGCGCGACGCCGAGAATTTCTCGCGGCAGTGGCGGATCGGCGCCGAATTACTGGCTAAACTTCCGGGCAAGCCCGCGCGCTCCGCGGCGCAAGCATCCGCCGCCGCCGCGATCTTGCAGCGCGACCGCACGGCGCGGGAAAAATTTCTGCGCAGCCCATGCCGAGGCGATCTATCGCCGCCTGACGCATGATTTCACGAAATTCGTCCGCGTCGAACATTTGGTCCGCGAGGCGGCGGCGCTGTTGCCGGGTCTGGTGCCCGACGACAAGGAACTGGCGCGCGAAAACGGCCTGGCACAGCGCGACAAGGACGGCGCCGAGATCGATCAGGGCCTGTTGCTCTCGCACGTTCTCGCCCATCCCGCGGCCGGCATGCATCTGTGTCACGCCATGCTGCTGCCGCGGCCGGAGGCGGCCGAACACGGCCGGCGCTTCGCCGAGAGATGGCAAGCTCGCGCTCGAAGGCGCGACGCTCGAACGCCGCGGCAAGGCGGCGCTCGTCACCATGCGCAATCCGCGCTTTCTCAACGCCGAGGACGAGACGACGCTCGACGGTCTCGAAATCGCGATCGACGTCGCCACGCTCGATCGCGACACCGATATCGCGGTGCTGCGCGGCGACGTCGTCGAGCATGCGAAATATCGCGGCCGCCGCCTGTTCTCGGCCGGCATCAACCTGACGCACCTCTATCACGGCAAGATTTCCTACGTCTGGTACATCAAGCGCGACATGGGGCTCGTCAATAAACTGTTCCGCGGCGTGGCGCGGCCGGACGCAAAGCCCCGACGAAATCGCCGGCGGCACGGTCGAGAAACCGTGGATCGGCGTCGTCGAGGGCTTTGCCATCGGCGGCGGCTGCCAGCTTCTGCTCGCGCTCGATTACGTGCTGGCGGCGAGCGACGCCTATATGACGCTGCCGGCGCGCAAGGAGGGCATCATCCCGGGCGCCGCAAATTTGCGGCTGTGGCGTTTCACCGGCGACCGCATTGCGCGCCAGGCGATCCTTTACGGCCGACGGCTCGATTGCGATACGCCGGAGGGGCGGCTGATCTGCGACGAGATCGCGCCGCCGGCGTCGATCGATGCGGCGCTGGATCAGGTGATCGACGGCTTTACCAGTTCCGGCGTCGTCAGCGCCGCCGGCAATCGCCGCGCCATTCGCGTCGGCCAGGAGCCGCTCGATATGTTCCGCCGCTACATGGCGGTCTATGCGCGCGAGCAGGCCTATATGCCATTTCAGCCCGGCGCTGATCGCCAATCTCGAGCGCAATTGGAACGCGCATAACCGCGGGCCTGAGCAGCGTCGTCACTAGCGCGCGGCAAAATTCATCTGGTCGAAGCGGTCCTTCTGGGCGTCGTTCAATTTGGTCTCGAAATTGGCCAGCGCCACCTGGATGGACAGCACCGAGCGCCAGGTCGCATCGAGCCGCGCCTCGATGGCGTCCAGACGTCCGACCGCAGTTGGCGGCCACCGTCGTCGGACAATGCGCTTGCAGATCGTCGTCGCGCTTTGGCGAAGGCCTGCCTGACATCGGTCAGGGCCGGCCGCTGCGCGTCGGTCGGCTGCACCGATCTGTCGATCTGATCGATCGTCGAGTCGATTGCGGTGGGCGATCCGGCGCAGGACGGCGCGATCGCGGTGGACTGATCCTGGCGATCGGCAGGTGGTGACGGCGCCGGCGGCGATGCCGCGACGGCCGCGAACTTCGCTTTCTGGTCGTCGTTGAGCGATTGCTCGAAATCCTGCAGCGGCTGGCGAACGATATCGATCGCCATGGTCAGCTCCTCGATCTGCGACTCCATCAGCTGCAGCCGCGCAACGGGCTGCGCCGGAATCTCGGCCGGGCATGCTTTGGCCAGGAAGCCGGACGGCCGCGCCGAGCGCGCCGCCGAGCTTCTGCAGCGGCTGCATCTGCTCCCCGCTCGGCGTTACCTCGGCGCGCACCCGCGTCACGATGGCATTGGCATCGACCGACGGCTGGCACAGCCGCCGGTCCTCGCTCGCCGGCAGCTCTGGCGAAGGCGGTCGAAAAAATGCGCTCATAGCCGAACGGCCAGGGCGACGCATCGTCGGCAAAGAAGACCTCTTGGAAGATCGCCGGCAGAGCGAGGTTCGGATAAAGCAGCGCCGAGTTACGCCTTGGCCGGCTTCGGAGCGCGCAACGTCGTGTCGGTTGGCCCGCATATAGAGGGGATGACGGTGAAAGCGGAAAATGAGAGCGGCAAGCCGATATGAAACGGCCCGAGGCGCATGCCGAAAGCCGCGGCGGGCGGCGCACGAGCACATCACCGCGGCAAACGCCGCAATGGCGATGAAAACGCCAGCCTTTCGCATGATCGGGCACTCCAAATGTTGAAGCAATGATCTCGAAAAATGACTGCCGATGGTCGGATTAGATCACGCCCGACTGAACGGTTCAACGCGCAACAGGGCCGAGCGGTTCCATCCGCTCGGGCATCTCCACGGCCTCGCCCTGGCGCTTCTTGCCGAGCCGCAAAAGCGGCACCAGCACGAAGGCAAAGGCGGTAAACGCCGCCGAAATCAGAATGAGCGGCGGCAGCGACTTGTGGAAAACGTGCGTGTAGAGAAACGATCCGACATTGTCGGCAAGCGTGGTCGACAGATTGATGATCGACATCAGAATGGCGAAGGAAAATCCTTCGGCGCGGCGCGGGCAATAGTCCGCCGCGAGCGTCACCGTCGCCACCGTCGCGAGCATGGCGGCAAATCCGGCGCAGAAGCTGATGACGGCGGCGGCCGGCTCGTTCCAGAAAAAAGGAAGGCCAGCGTCGCCACCGTGCCGATCGCGATGCTGAGATTGAGCAGGTTCTTCAACGTCAGGCCGCCGAAGAACTGGCGATAGCACCAGCGCGCCGGCGACCCAGCCGGCCGATCCGATCGATCCCAAAATGCCGATATAGGCTTGCGAGAATTTCAGATCGTCGGTCATGTGATAGTAGAGCGGCGTGCTCATGCCGGGACTGAAATAATAGAGAAACATAAATCCGGCGACGATCCACAGATGCCGCCGCTCGAAAGCGGCCATACAAGCCGCGAAACGTATCCTTCATGCCCTCGCAGATTGACCCGCGCCTTTTTCTCGGGGATCAGAAACACGGTCCGCCGATGACGGCGAAAGGCGCGCAAGCGACGATGGCGGCGGCGACATGCAGCGCAGTGGCGGGCGGCAGATGTTGCACCAATTGGCCGCCGACGATCGCGGCGGTCATGGCGGCGATGTTGTACCAAAGCCATTGCTGATTGACGAAAGTTCCGCTCTTGTTCAGCCGTTGGCCGTTTTCCACCAGCACCGCGCCGCATAACGTGCTCGATATCGCCATGGCGTAGGCGGTGAGCATCAGCGCGAAGGCGAGGTCGGTCGGTGCGGCGAGCCGGGTGACCCAAAAATATCCGGCGATGGCGGCCGCATTGGCGAGGATCAGATAGCTTTTGCGCCGATAGCCGAACAGCGGCACGAAATCCGAAACCATGCCGTAGACCGGCTTGATGATCCAGGGCAAGTTGAAAACGGTGAAAAAGGCGGTGACCTGCACCGGCGTCCAGCCATGCACTTCTTTGAGATAATAGGTCAGCGGCTGCGAGATCAGCCCGACGACCTGGCCAAGGCCTTCGACGACATAGACCAGACCAAAGAAGATCAACAGCTGACTGACATCGGCCTTGCTCTCCGGCATCTCGGCGGCCGGTAAGGCAAGTGGCTGCTCGTTCATCTGATCGGCGCCCGAGGGATTCTTGCGTTCCCCAATCTATTATCGCGCCGGCGAATGCGGCGTCGATGGCGGACGGGTCCTCGATACCGAAGTTTTTGCACGATCGTCTCGACAATTTCGCGCGGATGGGGAACGACCGAAACCACGATCGGCCGTTCGTCCGCCTGGGGCGGCTCCAGCGCCTCGAACTGGCTGTCGAGCAAGTCCGGCGGCATGAAATGGTCGGCGCGTGCGGCGACCCGCTGCGCGATCAGGTCGCGGTCGCCTTGCAGGAAAACGAGCCGGACGTCTTTGCGCTCGCCCACCAGAATATCGCGATAGGCGCGCTTGAGCGCCGAACAGGCGACGACGCCGCGTTGGCCGGACTGTCGCGTCGCGTCGATCCAATCGGCAATGGCGTGCAGCCACGGCCAGCGGTCGGCATCGTCGAGCGGCTCGCCATGGTGCATTTTTTCGATGTTGGCTTTGGGATGCAGCCAGTCGCCGTCCTCGTAAATCCAGTGCAGCCGATGCGCCAGCATGGCCGCGATCGTGCTCTTGCCGGAGCCGGAAACGCCCATCACGACCAGGACGGCGACGTTGTCGGACGGGCGTCTTCGCTGCCATGCTTAGCGCTCCGGCGCCGCGGCGCGGACGACGAGCCAGACCAGGGCGCCGTCGGCATAGGCGCGGCGGGCAGGGAGGTCTTCGCCGGATAACACGCGGTCGAGGATGGCACGCTTGTCGGCGCTGTCGATGAGGAACAGCATTTCGCGGGTCGAAGCGAGCGCCGGAAACGTCAAAGTGACCCGCGGCACGAACGGCTCCATGCCGGCCTTGGCGATACCGAGCGCCCAACGCTGCGTCTCGTTCAGCGCCGGCGAGTTCGGAAACAATGACGCAATGTGGCCGTCGCCGCCGAGCCCCATCAGCACCATGTCGAAAAGCGGCCGTGCCGGATCGAGGCGCTCGGCGCCGTAAAACGCTTTGAGCTCGTCTTCATAGAGCCGCGCCGCGCCTTCCGGATAGTTGGCATCCGTCGCCATCGGATGGATGTTTTGCCGGGGTGCGCGCACGCGGTCGAGAAACAGGCGTCGCGCCATTGCCCATATTGCTCAGCGGATCGGTTTCCGGAACGAAACGGTCGTCGCCGATGAACCAGTGCACCCGATGCCACGGCACTTCGCCGCGCCACGGCTCTTCGGCCAGCAGACGGTAAAGTCCTTGCGGACTCGACCCGCCGGTCAGCGCGACCGCTGCGCGGTCCTTGCCGCAGACCCGCTTGATGAGGCGGCGTGCAGCGGCTTCCGCCAGCGCCGGCGCATCTTCGACCACGACAATTTCGGCAGGCAATTTGGCGTCGGGTCGGCGTCCATATTGGCGTCCATGACGTTGCTCATGCGATCGGCCGCCAGCGGCGGCCATCGCGCGTGAGAAGCTCATCGGCCTCCTTGGGGCCGTCGCTGCCGGCGCGGTAGGTGGCCAGACCTGCTCCAGGCGCGTCGTGCCAGGCATCGAGGAACGGCTGCACCACGCGCCAGCCCGCCTCGATGCCGTCGGCGCGCGGATAGAGGATCGCGTCGCCGATCATGCAGTCGTAGATCAGGGTTTCATAACCGGTCGACGGGGCAACGTCGAAATAGTCCTCGTATTTGAACGTCATGCCGACGCCGCCGATGGCGATCGACGGGCCCGGAATCTTGGCGTTGAATTCAAGCCCGATGCATTCGTTCGGCTGGATTCCGATCACCAGGAAATTCTCCGCCAGGCGATCGACCGGCGTGTCGCGGAACATGGCGACCGGCGCTTGCTTGAACTTGATCGCCACTTCGGTCTGTTTGGCGCGCAACGCCTTGCCGGTGCGCAGATAGAACGGCACCTGCGCCCAGCGCCAATTGTCGATCATGAGCTTGAGCGCGACATAGGTTTCCGTGGTGCTGTCGGGCGCGACGTCCGGCGTTTTCCGATACGGCTCGACGGCGCGATTTTCGACAAAGCCATCGCCATATTGCGCGCGCACGCGAATTGCGCAGCGCCTCGTCGCGGCCCGGCAATTGAATGGCGTCGAGCACTTGCGCTTTCTCGGCGCGCACCGCGTCAGCGGCAAAGCGCGACGGCGGCTCCATGGCGATGAGCGACAGCAACTGGAACAGATGGTTCGGCACCATGTCGCGCAATGCGCCGGTCGCGTCGTAATAGCTGCCGCGGCGGCCGACGGTGAGCAATTCCGCGACCGTGATCTGCACGTGGTCGATGTGGTCGCGATTCCAGATCGGCTCGAACAGCCCGTTGGCGAAGCGCAGCACCATGATATTCTGCACCGTCTCCTTGCCGAGATAATGGTCGATGCGGAAGATCTGGTCCTCTTTGAGGATGCCGAGCAGTTTTTTGTTCAATGCGCGCGCCGAAGCGAGGTCGGTGCCGAACGGTTTCTCGATGACGACGCGCCGCCAAGCGCCGTTTTTCTCGGCGCGAGGCCGGATTCGCCGAGATGACAGCCGATCGGGGCGAAGCCGGCGGGCGGCGTCGCCAGATAGAACAGCCGATTGCCCTTGGTGCCGCGCTCGCGCTCGATGCGCGCGAGCACTTGCCCGATCTTTCGATAGGTCTCGTTGTCGTCGGGATCGCCCTGGACATAGTCGACACAGCCAAGGACGCGCTTGACCGCGCGCTGATCGATATCGCGGGTGGCGAATTTTGGCAGGCTTTTGGCGAGATCGGCGGCGAACGCTTCGCTTGACGATGCGCTTCTGGCGACGCCGATCAGGGCGAAGGCTTCCGGCAATAGGCCTTCGACGGCGAGATTATAAAGCGCCGGCACCAGCAGCCGGTGGGTGAGGTCGCCGGAAGCGCCGAAGATGACGAGAGCGCACGGATCGGCCGGCCGTGCCGTGGTCGCGGCGGTCCGCGCGCCGTTTTTGGCCGTCATGACGCTTTGGCCTTGCGATCTGCGGCCGCGGTTTTGGCTCGACATGGGCGCCAAAACCCTTGCGCATCGCCGACAGAATTTTTTCCGCAAAAGTATGCTCGCGGCGCGAACGAAAGCGGGTGTAAAGCGCAGCGGATAGCACGTCGGCCGGCACCGCCTCTTCGATCGCGGCCATGATGGTCCAGCGGCCTTCGCCGGAATCCTCGACCACGCCTTCGAAGCCGGAAAGTTTTGGATCGGCCGCCAGCGCGCTGGCGGTGAGATCGAGGAGCCACGAGCTGATGACGCTGCCGCGACGCCAGACTTCGGCAATGTCGGTGAGATCGAGGTCGAAAGCGCATATCTTCCGCTAGATTGTCGCTATCGGCATTCTTCAAAATATCGAAGCCTTCGGCGAAAGCTTGCATCAAGCCGTATTCGATGCCGTTGTGCACCATCTTGACGAAATGCCCGGCGCCATTGGGTCCGGCATGGATATAGCCTTGCTCGGCGCGCGGATCGCGGCCGTCGCGGCCGGGCGTGCGCGGCACATCGCCGAGACCCGGCGCCAGCGCCTTGAAGATCGGATCGAGCCGGTCGACGATCTCCTTGGTGCCGCCGATCATCATGCAATAGCCGCGCTCCAGTCCCCAGATGCCGCCGCTCGTTCCGACGTCGACATGATGGATGCTGCGCTCGTTGAGCATTTTGGCGCGGCGAATGTCGTCCTTCCAGAAAGTGTTGCCGCCGTCGATCACGACGTCGCCCGCCTGCAGCAGATTCGCGAGCTCGGCGATGACGTCCTCGGTGATCTTGCCGGCCGGCAGCATCACCCAGACCGCGCGCGGCGGACGCAGTTGCTGCACGAGCTTGTCGAGGCCCGGCTGCGCCGATGGCGCCGGCGCGGCTAACTGCGGCAATCGCCTCGGCGTCATGGTCGTAGACGACCGCTTCATGGCCGATGTTGCATCAAACGGCGCGTGATATTGCCGCCCATCCGCCCGAGACCGATCACGCCGATCTGCATGTGATGTGCTCCCTTCACGCCAGCGAGCGCTGCATCGCGGCTTCGAGCGCGGCGAGGCCCGAATCGAGATCGCCGTTGAGATGAACGCGCAACGCGCGCCGGCCGCGTTCGACGAGAACGTCGAAATCGCCGCGCGCTTGCGCGGCTTTCACCACGCCAAAACTGGCGCGATGGCCGGGAATGGGCAAATCTTCGGCGTCGTCCGAGGTGATCTGGAGAAACACGCCGCTGTCGGGTCCGCCTTTGTAGGCCTGTCCGGTCGAATGCAGAAAGCGCGGGCCGAATTCGAGGCAGGTCGCGACATGGCGGCGATCGCGCAATGCAAGCCGCCAGGGCTGCAAGCGTGCGGCGTTGCCTTCGTCACGACTGAGATAGGCGAGGATCGCCAAGTAATCGCCGCCGCCGATGCGGGCGAAATGCGCTTGCAGCCAGCTTTCAACGCCGCCGTCGGCGCCGGCCTTGCGCAGCGCCTCGGCATTTTTGCGGTCGGTGTAGAGCGCGATCGATGCCTCGGAACAGACCGGCGTCTCGCGCGGCAGCGCGCCCGATTTTTCGAAGGCTTCGGTCAATTCGCGCGTTTTGACCTTGCTGGCCTCGACGTCGGGCTGATCGAACGGATTGATGCCGATCACCGCTCCGGCGACCGCGGTCGCGATCTCGAAACGAAAGAATTCCTGGCCGATGTGGTCGAGCGAGTTTTGCACGATGCGGATGACGGGATGTCCGGCTTTTTCCAGCGCCTTGAGCTTCGTCTCATGCGCCGTCGTCGGCTTCGCCCTTGAGCGCAAGATCGATAAAGCAGCGATCGTCGCCGTAGACTTCCGGCCGGCCAATCGGCTCGCCGTCGATGGGAATGAGACCCTTGCCGTGCTTGCCGGTCGACTCGGCAAACAGCTGCTCGGCCCAGGCGCCGAAACTGGACAGGGTAGGCGAGGCGAGGATCGTGATCTTATCGCGGCCGCGCGACGCCGCGGCGCCGAGCGCGATACCGAGCGCGACGCCCGGATTTTCCGACGGCGGCACGTCCGGCCCGCAGGAGCGCATCATCACGCGCGTCGATCGTACCAGCCGCGCAACGTCGATGCCGGCGATGGCCGCCGGTACGAGCCCGAACGGCGACAGCACCGAATAGCGCCCGCCGATGCTGGGCACGCCGTGAAATATGCGGCGGAAGTTTTGCAGTTCTGCGCGCTTTTCCAGCGACGAGCCGGGGTCCGTGATGGCAATGAAATGCGCTCCGGCTTTCTCGGCGCCGACAGTGTCGGCGACCCGCTTGAAGAAATAGTCCGTCAGAACATTCGGCTCGGTCGTGCTGCCGGACTTGCTGGAAACGATGAACAGGGTCTTGCCGAGATCGAGCTCGGCTTCGAGCGCTTCGATCTGCGCCGGCACGGTCGAGTCGAGAATGCGCAGCCGCGGCCAACCGCTCTTGGGTCCGAACGTCCTCGCCAGCACTTCGGGGCCGAGGCTGGAGCCGCCCATGCCGAGGAGCACGGCATCCTTAAATCCATCGCCTTTGATCTCTTGCGCCGAAGGCCGTGAAGGTTGCGAGCTCGGCGTCGCCAACGCTGTCCAGCCAGCCAAGCCAGCGATCTTCGTCGCTATTCGTCCATAGCGATTTATCGCGCTGCCACAACTTCCGGATATTGCCGTGCTTGCGCCATTCTTCGGCGACCTCGCTCACTTTTTTCTCAAGCTGGTGGCCGAGCGCAAGTTGCTGCTCGTCGAGTTGCTGCTTGAGGATTTCGGTTCGCTTCTTGGCGACTGCGGCGAGCAGTTTGTCGGCGGCGTCGGCGAATAGCTGCACGCCGTCTTCGACCAGCTGCGTCGGTGACGGCCTCGAGTGAAATGCCGGTGCGGGCGAGTTCGTCGAGCGTGCTGTTGCGCGGCGGCGGCATTTTCCTCAAGGCTGTCGCGCAACTTGCCGTGATCGCGGAAGGCATCCATCGTCGCCACCGGCATGGTATTGACGGTATCGGGGCCGATCAGCTCTTCGACATAGAGCACGTCGCTATAGGCCTTGTTCTTGGTGCCGGTCGACGCCCAAAGCAGCCGCTGCGGCTTGGCGCCCTTGCTCTTGAGCGCCTGCCATCGCGCGCCGGCGAGCAGCTGCAGATAACGCTGGTAGGCAAGTTTGGCATTGGCGATGGCGATTTTGCCCTTTAGCGCATTGAGCCGACGTTTTTCATCGGGATCGTTGGCGCGGGCGATCTTTTCGTCGAGCAAATTGTCGACGGCGGTATCGATGCGGCTGACGAAAAAGCTCGCCACGCTGCCGATCTGCGCCACGTCGCCGCCCTTGGCGGCCAGCGCTTCCAGCCCGGCCAGGTAGGCCTCGACGACCTGCTCATAGACGGCCTGCGCGAACAGCAGCGTGATGTTGACGTTGATGCCGTCGGCGATCAGATCGCGGATCAGCCGGCAATCCTTCCGGCGTCCCCGGCACCTTGATCATGAGGTTCTTGCGGCCGATCGCGCCCCACAGGCGCCTCGCCTCGGCGATGGTGCCTTCGGTGTCGGTCGCGAGATAGGGCGACACTTCGATGCTGACAAAGCCGTCCGCGCCCATGCGTCGCCTCGAACACCGGACGCAGCACGTCGGTCGCCTTCTGAATGTCTTCGATGGCGAGCTGCTCGAACAGTTCGCCGGCCGGCCGGTCGTGCTCCGCCAGCATGCCGGCGATGGCGTCATCGTATTCGTCGGAATTGCCGATGGCCTGCTCGAAGATCGAGGGGTTCGACGTCACCCCGCGCAGGCCGTCCTCGTCGACAAGCTTTTTCAGGCCGCCTTTGGCGATGAAGCCGCGCGACAGAAAATCGAGCCACACCGCCTGGCCATGGTCCTGCAGCGCTTTGAGGGCGTTCATTGCCGCTTATTCCTTGCCGTCTTTGGTCTTGGCAATCGTGTTGGCGGCAATCGAATTCTTTGCGATCTTATTCTCGGCGATCTGATTCTTGGCGGCCTGCATGATCTTATCCGGAACAAAGCCGAATTTCGCCAGGACATCGCCGATCGGGCCGGAAGCGCCAAAACTGTGCATGCCGATGATCGTGCCGGTCGGCCCGGCATAGCGGTCCCAGCCGATCACGGCGCCCATCTCGACCGCCACGCGCGCCATGATGTGCGGCGGCAGCACGGCGTCGCGATAGTGCTGGTCCTGCCGCTCGAACAGCTCCCAACTCGGCATGCTGACGACGCGGGCGGCAATGCCCTCGCGCTTGAGCGTTTCGTAGGCGTCGATGCAGAACTGCACCTCGCTGCCGCTGGCGATGAGGATCACCTCGGGCTCGCCGCTGTCCGCGTCCGCCATGCACATAGGCGCCGCGCGCCAGGCCCGCCGCCGGCGCATAGCGGCTGCGGTCGAACACCGGCAGTTTCTGGCGGCTCAGTACGAGGCAGGCCGGCTCCGTCTTCTGCCCGAAAATGACTTTGTAGGCTTCGCGCACCTCATTGGCGTCGGCCGGCCGCAGCACGATCATGTTGGGAATGGCGCGCAAGCGCGACCAGCTGCTCGATCGGCTGATGCGTCGGGCCGTCTTCGCCGAGCCCGATCGAATCGTGGGTGAAAACGTGAAAGACCGGCAATTCCATCAGGGCGGCAAGCCGGATCGACGGCCGCATGTAGTCGCTGAAGGTGAGGAAGGTCGCGCCGAACGCGCGCAGCTTCGACAGAACCAGGCCGTTGACGATGGCGCCCATGGCGTGTTCGCGCACGCCGAAATGCAAGATGCGGCCGCCGGGATCGTCCGGCTTCAAGCGACTTATCGCCTTCAAGCGTCGTCTTGGTCGAGGGCGACAGATCGCCCGACCGCCGATCAGCCAGGGAATTGCTTTGGCGATCGAGTTGAGCACTTTGCCGGAAGCGTCGCGCGTCGCGACGCCTTTGGCGTCGGCCGGAAATGTCGGCAGGCCGGCGTCCCAGTCCGCCGGCAGTCCGCCGGCCAGCATGGTTTCGATCTCGCGCGCGGCTTGCGGATATTCCTTCTTGTAACCGGCGAAGGACTTCGTCCATTCGTCGCGCAGCGCCCGCCCGCGCCGGCCGATGCCGTCGCGGAAGCGCTCGATAGACGCCGTCGGGCACCAGAAATTGCGCGTCTTCCGGCCAGCCGTAAAAGCGCTTGGTCAGCCGCGACTTCCTCTTCGCCGAGCGGATCGCTGAATGGGCGGCGGCGGTGTTCTGCTTGTGCGGCGCGCCGTAGCCGATGATGCTGTCGACGATGATGAGGGTCGGGCCGGTCGTCGGTGCGGCGGAAGAGTCTCGAGCGCTCGCGCGCAGCGCCGCGGTGTCATTGGCGTCGCGCACGCGCAGGACGTTCCAGCGATAGCCCTTGAAGCGGCTCTCGACGTCTTCGCTGAAAGTGAGATCGGTGTGGCCTTCGATGGTCACCGTGTTGCTGTCGTAGATCCAGCACAGATTGGCGAGCCGAAGATGGCCGGCGAGCGAGGCGGCTTCGCTGGCCACGCCTTCCATGAGATCGCCGTCGCTGCAGATGGTGTAGACGTCGAAGTCGAAGAGCGTCGAGCTTGTCGCGGTTATAGCGCGCGCCGAGCCAGCGCGAGGCGATCGCCATGCCGACGCTGTTGCCGCAGCCCTGGCCGAGCGGGCCGGTCGTGGTCTCGACGCCGGTGGTGCGGCCATATTCCGGATGGCCCGGCGTGACGCTGTCGATCTGGCGAAACTTCTTGATGTCGTCGAGGCTGACCGCCGGCGCGTCGGTGACGCGCCGGCCGTCCAGCCGCCTGACGCCGGCAAGATGGAATCAGCGCGTAGAGCAGCATCGAGGCGTGGCCGGTCGACAGCACGAAGCGGTCGCGGTTCGGCCACAGCGGGTCGGCCGGGTCGTAGCGCAGGAACGTTCTGCCACAGCGTATAGGCGACCGGCGCGAAGCCCATCGGCGCGCCGGCATGCCCGGACTGCGCCTTCTGCACCGCATCGATGGCCAGCGTCCGGATGGTGTCGATGCACAGCCGATCGATGTCCGCTGCCGGCTTGGCGGCGGCGGCCGAGTGTGGATGCGTTGATGCGGCTTGCCGTGTCATAATCCGAGCGCGCAGCGGCGCGTGAACGAAAAAATGCCCGTGGGGAGAACGGTCCAAGTCGAGAGCCGTTCCATAGCCGTTCCCGGTGGTCTGCTCGGCGTCTGGCAATTGTGGCTCCGCCAAGAATGGCGCAATTTTATCGCGCGGCGGCTTGTCCCACCGCAAATCAAATAAAAAACGGGGCGGCCCGGTGAGCCGCCCCGTCGTATTGCTGCGCGCAATCACCCGAGATGGGTGATATCGCGGTCCTTGGTCTCGGGCAGGAAGATCAGCGCCACGACGAAGCTCATCGCCGCGATCACGATCGGATACCACAGCCCCGAATAGATGTTGCCGGTGGCGGCCACGATGGCGAATACGGTCGCCGGCAGGAAGCCGCCGAACCAGCCATTGCCGATGTGGTAGGGCAGCGACAAGCCGCTATAGCGAATGCGGGTCGGGAACATCTCGACGAGCCACGCGGCGATCGGCCCGTAGACCATGGTCACGTAGACGACCAGGATCACCAGCAGCAGCACCGTCATCGGGTAGTTGATGTCGTTCGGATCGGCGCCGGCCGGGTAGCCGTGGCCCTTCACTGCCGCGGCGATCGTGGCGGCGAGGTTCGGCGTGTCGGACGCGATGGTCTGATCGCCGATCTGCACGCTTGCCTTAGTGCCGGCAGCCGCGCTGACGTTATTGTAGTTCACCGAGAGGTTGACCAGCGCGGTTTTGATCTGGTCGCATCCGGTGGTGAACTTCTCGACGCCGGTCGCCTTGAACTGGAACGAGCACTCGGCGGGATCGGCGGTAACGGTGACCGGCGACGCCGCGAGCGCAGCTTCCAGTTTCGGGTTGGCGAAGTGCGTGATGCCCTGGAAGATCGGGAAGTAGGTCACCGCCGCGAGCGCGAAGCCCGCGAGCATGATCGGCTTGCGCCCGATCCGGTCCGACAGCGCGCCGAACAAGATGAAGCACGGCGTGCCGATCAGAAGCCCGATCGCGATCATGATTTGCGCGGTGGTGCCCGGCACTTTCAGCGTCTGGGTCAGGAAGAACAGCGCGTAGAACTGTCCGCCGTACCAGACCACGGCTTCACCGGCCGTGGCGCCAAGAAGCGCCAGAATCGCGATCTTTAGATTCGACCACTGGCCGAATGCTTCCGTCAGCGGACGCTTGGACTGTTTGCCCTCGTCGACCATGCGCTGGAACAGCGGCGATTCATTCGAGCTTGAGCCGGATCCACAGCGAAACGGCAAGAAGGATGGCGGAGAGCAGGAACGGGATGCGCCAGCCCCAATCCGCGAACGCGGCTTCGCCCATCGAGGTGCGGATGCCGAGGATCAGAAGGAGCGCCAGGAACAGGCCGAGCGTCGCGGTGGTCTGAATCCAGGACGTGTAGTAGCCGCGCTTGTTCGGCGGCGCATGCTCGGCGACATAGATCGCCGCGCCGCCATATTCGCCGCCGAGCGCCAGCCCCTGCACCAGCCGCAGACCGATCAGCACGATCGGCGCCAGGATGCCCCAGGTCGCAAAGCCCGGCAGCACGCCGATGAAGAACGTGCCGATGCCCATCAGGCTCATGGTGATGAGGAAGGTATATTTGCGGCCGATCATGTCGCCGAGGCGGCCGAAGATCAGCGCGCCGAACGGTCGCACCGCAAAGCCGGCGGCAAAGGCGAGGAGCGTAAAGATGAAGGCGACGTTCGCCGGCACGTTGGAGAAAAAGTATTTTGCCAGGAACACGGCGAGCGTGCCGTAAATATAGAAGTCGTACCATTCGAAAACGGTGCCGAGCGAGGACGCGAAAATCACGAGACGTTCTTCGCTGGTCATTCCTCCGGAGCGTGGCGCATTCACGGCCATCGTGGTCATAGGCGTTCCCCCCTGCTATGTGGTCGTTGCGGACGCCGCGCCGAGCGCATTGGCGCGGCGTCGCACCCGTCTGCGAGGCTAGTCTCAAGCCGGCGCGCTGTCTGTACGCAGAGGTCGTAAGCCGAAAGTCGTGGGTGGGGGTGGAAGGCGACGCATTGCTGCGCCGCGGCAGCGCAACGCCGCCGCCGCGGGCGAGGTAGTGTGCAGTTAATGTTACTAAATAATTCAGCAGCAAAAGTACCGCGTTTTAAACGAATTTCTCCTGCGCTTTCCATAGAGTGACCGGCAATTCGCGTTTGCCACGGATCGCTCATGCGTCTTGCCCAAGCGGTTTTGCTGTCTGCGGTCACGGTTTCGCCGGCGCTGGCGCAACGGGCGCCGGAAATCGTCATTCCCGGCAGACCGGACATACCCGTTTACATCAACGGCATCGATGCATCGTGGGGCGTTGTCGAGGGCGACTTCGGGCTCGATCGGCCGGGCATGGTCACGCCGACCGTAATCTATCGGCCGGTTACAGTTGCACTGCCGTCGCGCGTGCCGGGTTATCATCCCGAAACCGGCAAACGTCCCGGTTATGGCCGCTTGGAAATCGTGCCGCCGCCCGACCGCGTGCTGCCGCCGCCGGCGCCGACTTATTATCGCAGCTGGTCGAGCGGCTCCGCGCCGGGTCCGGTCACCGAATATCCACCCTATGCGCCGCCGACGGTCGTGGTTTCGCCGAACCGGCAATTCGGCGGCGCCAATCGAAACCGAACGGTATCGGATCCAGGTCACAAGTAAACGAGTCGACTTCAGTAGCCAGTAAGGAGTGTCATGTCTTTCCATCGCGTTGTCCTCGTGGCTCTCGCCACATTGTTCAGTGTTGGTATGACGTCGATTGCGTCTGCCGGCTGTTGCGGGTGGGGTTATTCCAACCCGGTGGCTTATGCGCAGTGGCGCCGGTCGGTTATGGCGGTTATGGCGGTTACGGCGGTTACGGCGGCTGCGGCGGCTGCGGCGCGCCAACGGCGGCCGCGGTCTATGCGGTGCCGGTCGCGCCAGCCGTTCCGGCGCCGATCATGGTTGCTCCGGTGGTGCCCACCGGATTTGGCGGTCCGTGCTGCGGCTGGAATGGCTGCGGCAATTGCGGCTGGTCGGACTGGAGCGGCTGCGGCAAGGTTGGCGGCGGCGGCGGCTGCGGCGTTGCGGCCAAGCGTGCGGCGGCTATGCGGCGCCAGCCGCTCTATGTGCGTGCAATCTAAGGTCCGGTCTATTCGCGGCCCGGGCATCATGACGCCGTACCAAACCTATTCGCCGGAGACAGCCTACGCGCCGGCCACCGACTACCCTTACGTGCCGGGCTCCGGTTATGGCTACGGCTATGGCGCGGTGCCGCCTTACGCGCCGTATTACGCGCATCCCTATTATCGTCCGCGCTTCGCCTATCGCGCGCCGATGGCGATGCATCCCACTATGCGTCCGCGCTATTACGGCCCGGCGCCGCGCTGGCGGCACTATCCGTGATGCGGCATTAGCCGTCAAATAAAAGCAATTGACTCCGAAGGCCTGCAATCGTGCAGGCCTTTGTGCTTTAAGCCTTCGTGCTTTACGCCGTCGCCCGTGCGGCAATGTAAAGCGCGAGCGCCGCGGCATTTGACACGTTGAGGCTCTTGATGGCGCCGGGCAGATCGAGCCGCGCCAGCCGGTCGCAAGTCGCCGCCGTCAATTGCCGCAAGCCCTTGCCCTCGGCGCCGAGCACCAACGCGAGCGGCGCGCGCAGCTTTATCGCGGCGAGATCGTCCGGCGCATTGCCATCCAAGCCGACGACCAAAAAGCCACGCTCCTTCAACGCGGCAAGCCCACGCGCGAGATTTTGCACGATAACGATCGGCACCAGTTCGAGCGCGCCGGACGCGGATTTGGCGAGCACGCCGGTCGCCTCCGGGCTGTGCCGCGCGGTGGTGACGACGGCTGCCACCGCAAACGCCGCGGCCGTGCGCAAAATGGCGCCGACATTGTGCGGGTCGGTAATCTGATCGAGCACCAGCACAATGCCGGTCGTCGGGCAAATCCTCGATGGCGGGCGAGGGCAGGGGATCGGCCTCGGCGAGCAATCCTTGATGCACGGCGTCCGGCGTGAGCTGCGCCGCAATCGCCTCCGGCCGCACCAGTTCCGGCGGCAAAGGCGGCTTGATGCCTTCCTCCGTCAAGCGCCGCAGCGCGTTTTCGGTCGCCAGCAGCCGGCGGAAGTGCCGCGCCGGATTGGCGAGCGCCGCCGTCACGGTGTGCCAGCCGTAAAGGATGACGGCATCGCTCGGCGCGCGGTGGCGCGCCTGTTGCTGTTTGCGCCAGTGCTGCTGGGGCTTTGATGCATGGTTCGCCATCGGGGTTCTGTCACGCGCGCAGGACGTTGGCAATTCAGGGATTGCGCGAGGAGAGGGTGGCTGCGCCACATGGCTCGTAAGCGCCAAAGCGTGGTGGGGGAGGTAGGACTCGATAGCCTACGAAGGCGTAAGCCAGCGGATTTACAGTCCGCCCCCTTTGCCACTCGGGGCGGACTCCCCCAAAACAGTGGCCGCTTCCGCAACATCGTTGCGGGCGCAACTCGCGTCGCGGCTATATGGTTGGATCGCAACGGCTAGTCAATCCAAGGTGAATAAATCATAGCAAAATCGTCCGCAATTTTAGCGGCAATACGCGGCCACAGAGCGGCGAATAAACCTTATTTTTAGCGTGTTATTTAAACTGATCTTAGACCCTGACCGGTAGGTTGGCGCGATACGGCGGGAGACAGGGCCCGTCGACGAAAACAAAATTTGACTTTGGGAAAGGCGTCACAATGAAAGCCGTCGCTAAGACGGTCGAGCCCGCCGATCGTGAGGCGCGCTTCGACCATATCCGGCCGCACTATCTCGAGGCGCTGACCTTGGTCGAGCGCCTGCATCGGCGTCTGCTCGACGTCATCAAGGACGAGTTCGACCGCAAGGGCCGCGCCGACATCAACTCGGTGCAGGCGCTCTTGCTTTACAATATCGGCGACAAGGAGCTGACCGCGGGCGAACTGCGCACGCGCGGCTACTATCTCGGCTCCAACGTCTCCTACAATCTCAAGAAGCTCGTCGAGATGGGCTTCCTCGATCATCAGCGTTCGCGGGTCGACCGCCGCTCGGTGCGCATCAAGCTCACCGACAAGGGCCGCGAAGTGCGCGACACCGTCGATGCGCTCTACCAGAAGCATGTGCGCACGGTGGAGCAGGTCGGCGGCATCAATGCCGACGAGTTCTCAGTGCTCAACAAGGCGCTGCACCGGCTCGAGCGGTTCTGGACCGACCAAATTCTCTACCGGCTGTAACAGACATCGCGATCGCGGGCCTGATCTCGCGATCATGCCCTGACGTCTTTCGCCAGCGGTTTCCGTTGTACTGGTGTGCCTTAGGCCCCGGCGGGAATGCCGGGGTCTTTTTTTCGCGGCAATCACATCAAGCCGCGAAGCCAAGTCAGCACGGGAAACGGCGTGAAATACTGCAGCAGCACGGCTGCGCCGCCAAACACCGCAATGTAAATGAGAGCGCCGTGCAGGAGTCGCCGCGGCCACGGCGGGTAGGGCGGCTCGTTGTTCGCCGGCCACGCAAACTCTTCCTCCCATTGTGCTTGCGGGCAGTCGGCCGGCCTTATGCGCTCGAGCGGCAGCCAGGCGCGGTAGGCCGCAATGCCGCGCTCGCGCGCAATCGAGCTTCGCAGCCAGAGGAAATTGCTCCACCCGGCGAGGTCGACCAGCCATCTCACAATGACACGCAGCAAAGAAAAGATCAGCAGGCAGACCACATAGACGTAGGCAATCATGACGCCGACTTGCAGGACCGGGTCGGTCAGGATTCCGATCCGGAAATATTGCGAGCACAGTTGAACGGTGGCGTTGACCAGGGCCTTGAGGCCGTCCGCGATCGGCTGCAGCACCGGATAATCATAGGAGTAGTGATCCAGCAGCAGAATGATGAGGACGACGACTGCGAGCTGGAACAGACGAGAATTGGCGATATGGCCGATCGGAGCCACGAGTAACCTGATCGGACCCATGCTCGCTCCCTTGGACGCACGTTACGGCGTAACGCTGCAGCGGGTGTAACGCCCCGATCCGGATTACGTGCCAACGCGGCCGCAAATCTCCTTACCGAAACCTTCAGCCGCGGATTTAACCTCCGCAAGTCTTTTCGCGTGCGGCGGCTTCATGCTAATCAAGCCGCAGGGCGGCTTGCTGCGTTACGATTTTGGGTTTTTGGCCGAATTGCGCCTCAATGCTCTTGCACACACGCGCTCCATGAGCCGATCGCACGACCGACACGACCCCCGTTGCGACCGCCGCGCCTTCCTGCGCCGCGCTGCCGGTGCGGCGACCCTCGCCGCCGGCGGGCTTGATGGCCTCGCGCGCCATAGCCGAGCCGCTCGATGATCTCCTTGGCGATACCGACCGCGGCGATTTCGGCCAGGCTTTCGACCAGGCCTCGCGCACCATTCACATGCCGAAGGCGACCGCGCCGACGCTGTCGCCGGCGACCGCGCAATTCACCGAGACCGCGATCAAGAGCTACGACGATATCGTCACCCGCGGCGGTTGGCCCGTGGTGCCCAAGGTCGACGAATTGCGGCTCGGCAACCGGCATCCGAGCGTCGTCGATCTACGGTCGCGGCTCGCGGTTTCCGGCGACCTCGATCCCAATGCGGTCGGCAACGACATCTACAATTCCTATGTCGAGGAGGCGGTGCGAAGGTTTCAGGCGCGCCACGGCCTCACCGTCGACGGCATTTTGCGCGGCGCCGACGCTCGACGCCATGAACGTGCCGGCGGCGACGCGGCGCGATCAGCTCAAGATCAATATCGAGCGGCTCAAGACGCTGACCACCAATCTCGGGCCGCGCTACGTCGTCGTCAACATTCCAGCGGCGCGCGTCGAAGCCATCGAAAATGGCGTCACCGTCCAGCGGCACACCGCCGTGGTCGGGCGGCCGGACCGGCCTTCGCCCGACATCAACTCAAAGATCGTCCAGATCAATTTCAATCCGTACTGGACGGTGCCGGTGTCGATCGTGCGCAAGGACCTGATCCCGCTGATGCAGGACAAGCCGGATTATCTGACGCAGAACCACATTCGCGTTTACGATCCGAACCACAAGGAAGTGCCGCCGTCGCAGGTCAATTGGTATTCGGACGATGCCGTGCATTACACGTTCCGGGAGGATCCCGGCAACTCCAATTCGCTCGGCCGCATCCGCATCAATTTCCCGAGCCAGTACGGCGTCTATATGCACGACACGCCGCTGAAGAATTTGTTCGGCGGCGATTTTCGCTACAATTCATCCGGCTGCTGCCGGGTGCAGAACGTGCAGGAGCTGGTCGCGTGGCTGCTCGACGGCACCAAGGGGTGGGGCCCCGACCACATCGAACAAGCGGTCAAATCCGGCGATCAGGTCAACGTCAATCTGACCAAGCCGGTGCCGTTGCACTGGGTCTATGTCACCGCCTGGTCGGCGTCCGACGGCATCGTGCAATTCCGCGAAGACATTTACAGTCGCGACGGGCTTGGCGGCCCGGACATTCCGCCGACGGTGAAGCTTTAAGCCGTAAGCCGCATTTCAGCTCGCAGTTTTGCGGCTTGAAGCACGGGGCTACGGCCGCATCGATGTTCAATTACATCGTTTTAAAACTCCTGAGTTCTGCCGTACAGGTATTTTTTGGGCGCGCAGACCGCCTCGCTTTGCCAAGGTCAATTGCAAGATCAATTGCATGTCTCCCGAACTCATGATGTGGTTCGTACTTGCGACGAAGCTGGCGGTTACTGCGCTGTTTGTGACCGCGGCGACCAGCATCGCCGAACGATTAGGCGCCACGGTTGGAGCGCTCGTGGCAACGCTGCCAGTCTCAGCCGGCCCGGTCTATGTGTTTCTGGCCCTCGATCACGATTCCACTTTCATTTCTTCGAGCGCGGTTGCGAGCCTTGCACTGAACAGCGCTACGGCGATTTATCTCACGGCCTATGTTTTGATCGCCCAACGACGCTCGATGTGGCTCAGCGTATCCCTTGCATTTGTAATGTGGCTGGCGGCCGTTTTGGTGCTCAGCCCCGTCCGATGGACTGCATGGTCGGCATCTGTTCTCAACGTCATCGTATTCACCGCTTGTACCTTCATCGTCCAGCCATTTTGCCTCGTACGCATGCCACGAACCAAACGACCCTGGTACGACTTGGTGTTACGAGCGGGTTTGGCGGCTTTGCTGGTCGGCGTGGTCGTAACTCTAAGCTTTCAAATTGGCCCGACGGGAAGCGGCGTGCTTGCCGTATTCCCGGTTATCTACACCAGCATTATGCTCATTCTGCATCGGCGCGTTGGCGGTCCTGCCGCGGCAGCCGTGTTGGCGAACGCCGTTCCCGCTCTTGCCGGATTTGGCTTGGCATTGCTCAGCTTGCATCTCGCCGCAGTGCCGCTTGGATCCGGTGCAGCCCTCATCGTCGCCCTCGGCGTTTCCGTCGTTTGGAATGCCGTTGTTTATGCAATACGTCGCTGCCAAGCTCTTGCTTGATTACCTCGCCCGGCCGGGCCGTTTGAATAAAACCGGCTAGCGCGTCGGTTCGTGGTCCTTGGCGCCGGTCGCTCTCGCAGTGAAGCAGAGACATCGAGCCGGATTTTATGAGTCTGCGCCTAGGAGCCGGCGCGAAAGCCACGGGGACCGCCCAGACCACGGTTTTCGATGAAGCGCGCAATCAGTCCGGTAGCTTTGGCGTCCTCGACGAATTCACTGCAATAAGACAGTAAGCCGGGCCGGTGCTTTGCAACGGCGATACCCACACGATTGACGCCGTAGCCTTCGTCGAGGACGCGCGAACCCGCCAGCTTCTCGGAATAGTCGACCAGGATCTGGCGCGGCGCCGCGAAGGCTTCGGCCTTGGCGTCGCGCAGCGCATTAAACGTATCATCCGGCAGATCGAAGCCGACGAGCTCGGCATGTTTGATCATCTGCGTGAGCGCCATGGTGGAGGCGTGATTGCGCACTACAGCGATGCGAATTCCAGCGCGGTCGACATCGGCGAATTGGCGCAAGGCTGAGCCGGCCGGCACCAGAAAACTATAGTCGAACTCCAGAACCGCGGGCGTGAAGTCGATTTCGGCGGCGCGGGACGGCTCGATGCCAAGGAAGGCCAAATCGCAGCCGCCGGCCTTGATGCATTCCAACGCCGCGCGCGGCGTCGGTTGTTCGACGATGCCGAGCTTCACGCCAAGGCGCGCCGCGAGCGCCCGGCCGATCTCGAGCATGACCACGCCTGGGCCAAGCCCGCGCAGCTCTCCCGTGGCGGGGTCTTTGGCGTATTGCGGCAGGAACAGCGCCAGCCGGATTTCGCCGGCTTGGACAATATCGGCGATCCTTTGGTCGGCGGACATGTGTTCCCGGGTGCGGGAGTGAAGCGATTTAATCTCTTTCACACGAATGGCATCGCGGCTCAATCGGGGTTACGATTTCGCCATGCCGTTCGCCCTGAATTTTTATCACGACCAAGTCGCCGCCGATGGGTCGACCGCCGTGGCCTTGGCGCCGGCGCACCGTTTGCTTTACGTGCGCTACGGTCGCGCCGAGATTAACGGTCAAACGATGGGCGCGGACGAGGCCGTCTATTGCGACGCGCCGGTCGCGTTGCGGTCGGCGGGCGAGTGGACGCAAATCTGGCGCTGGGAGCTCGCGCCGCCGAATGCCGCGCCGGCGCTGCACGAAGGTGCAGCGATATTGTCGACATTGCGCATGTCGCGCGTCATTGCCGGCTTGGCTATGCTCGAAGGAACGCGCTGGCTGTTTCGGCTCGACCGGATCGTGAGCGCGGCCGGCCGCATCGCCGATCGTCATCAGCATCCCGGGCCCGGCATTCGCTGTCTGGTCGAGGGCACATTTAACGTGCAGCAGGACGCCGAGTCGGCGCGCGACCTGGCGCCGGGCGATGCCTGGTGGGAGACCGGTTCCGACACGGTGGTGGCCTGGGGATCGCGCCAGATCGCGGCCAAATTCATGCGCGGCATGGTGCTGCCGGTGGAGTGGGAGGGCAGGGTGACGGGCACCTGGCTTTCCGGCCACACGCCGCCAACAGGAAATTGGAAGCTCTACGTCGATCGCGTGATCGCGGTTTGAAAGGCTCGCAAATGCCGGAGAATAACTACGGCGGCAAAAGCCCCCTCTTGGGAGGAACGGGCAAAGCGGTTTTTAAAGGCCGAACTGGCGCGGGCCGATATCGGGTACCGCGAGCTAGCCGAACGGCTAAAAAAATGCGGCATGAAAGAGACTGAGGCCAGCATCGCGAATAAGATCAGCAGGGGGAACATTTTCAGCGACCTTTCTTTTGGCGGTCCTTGTTGCCATAGATGCACAGCCAATCCGAATTGATGAGGTTCGAATTTCGGAATGGCAAATGAGAAGCACTAATGCGTTGGATAGTCGCATTACTTCTTTTGATCGGGGTTGCATCTGCACAATCACAGCAGTCCACCCCACGGGGAAAGGAACAGCCACCACCCGAAAAGTCCCAACCCGGTGCCGCCAACGATCAGCGCGGCACTTATGAGTTGCCGTTCATCGTAAAAGTAGTACCCACCCAAACTGACGAGGCTAAGGCTTCCGAAGAAACAAAGGAGAGAAATCAAAAATCTGAACTTGATAGAAAGCTTGTCGATTTCAATGGCGACCTTGCTTTCTATACCAAATTCCTTGCCGCTTTTGCTTTCTTGCAATTCCTCGCCATGCTCATTCAAGCCTATTGGCTAGGACGTACAGTGAAGGTTAGTGAAAGGGCTGCAAAATTTGCCGAAGAATCCGCAGATGCCGTCGTCGGCCAACTGCGAGCCTATATTCACGTCAATCTGATGGAGTTGCCAACTATCGATGCTGCACGCGTTCTTAAAGTTCCAGTTGGCGTAAAAAATATGGGCCAAACCCCCGCCTACAATACGGTCATAGTATCGAACATTGGTATTATCAAGTTGGCCCCCGCCAAAACCGCTGGAAACTATATTCATCGACATTCAGTCGACAACCGTCGTGAGAATTACGATCCCACCCGGCAGAGACCTCTCTGAACATCCCCGAAATGCCGGATGTCACTCGTCAGGAAGAAGCCGGACTTAAAGCGGGTAGGTATCGCGTTATAGTCTGGGGAAAGTCACCTATACCGACACTTTCAAAAATCCCAGAACAACCAGATACGCTCTCGCTGCAATGGGAGGGAGATAACTCTGGGTCCGCCGTTCTATGAGGCGGTTGGGACAACACTGCGGATTGAAGCGTGGGCGCTTTGGGTCTCTGCCAAGAATACCGAGATTAGCAACGCCGTAACGCGACAAGAGCGACTAACAAAGTTGCGATGGCCATCAACAGATTTGCGGCGTTGATCGCCAGAGTCGAAAAATCGTACCAGTCGTGGCCAAACACGGTCATGGGCCCGAGCATAAGTCCGGCACCCACGCGTCAACCGTAGAAGTGACGTTAAAAATATAGCCAACGCTTTTCTTCGGAAAAACAACGAGGAGATACAAGCCACCCGCCCCGGCGGTTGCTGATCGCCGGGTTTTCGGCCGTCAACCGATGATCCCGTTTTTGGGCAGAAAGCCTACTTACCCAAAAACCCCGGCGATTGCCGGTTCTTGGGCAAAGCCCGCCCATCGGCTTTGCCCAATAAGGCTCATTTCACGCCCCTTCTTGGGCAAGTGAACTTTCTGCCCAAAAACCGCTTTGGCGGTATGATCCGTAGCGCGAGAAATAAGGGACATCGTTCAAAGAGGGAACTTCGACTGCGGGCAATCTGGCGCTGATTTTCGCCGCCGTTGTGGTCGGCATTTTCGCATCGGGAAAAGCTGGCTATTGGATGCTTGCCGATAATCGAGCAAAAGAATGGCCCGACATGGAAAAGTCGGAGCCTTTGTCGCGTCCCATTCTCGATTGGACAATCGCCCATATTCGCGATGATCTCGGCAGCATCTTCGTTATACTGGCGATTACTGAATGGCTTGCTGGCCGGCATACTGGCGGTGCTTGTGCTGAACCTTCTTCGCTAGAGGATTTATCGCGCTGTATAGCGGGGATGGCTGAAAACAACCGCCCCCGCCCCGCTATCCTGAGAAGTCGCAAAACGACTCAAAAAGGCAGCGAAGATCATGGCTGCATGGTTAGACAGCATCATGTCCCCCTTGAACGCGGCGGGCGAGGGACTTAAAAACTGATAGAGACCCGCGATCTCGTTAAATTCGGGGATACGCTCGAGGAAATTGCACGGAGAAGTCCTCGCCGCCACGCAAGGCGCAATAGCGGCCCAAACGAAGAGAGTTGGCGTTGCTGGATCGTGTAAGCAAGCTTGAAAAGAGAAGCGGCTAGCTTTGAAGCATGGAATGCTGAGAAAGCAGCGTTATGAATTGAAAGATTTTGGAGGGGGAGCGTTCGCCTATACGTTGAAGGCCGATGCTCCAGCGGGCGAACCAGCGCATCAAATATGTCCAACATGCTACGAGGATCGCCGAAACCTATCCTCCAGATTGTGCCGGGAAACAACGCAAGAACGGCCCTCGGCATCAGGGCCGTCCATCGCTGTCGGTTTTGCAAAACGGAAGTGGCGATCTGATTTCATGCCGCTTCCCGCCAAAATGCTGTGTCGATGCCGAGTTCGTATGATTCTTCGGATCAGGCAGCAGATGTTGTGGCAGATGATCTTGCACAGGACTTCATTGACCATCGCCACGTCCGTCTTGCTGCGGACGTGATCGCGGAACTTGGCTTTGATCATCGAGAACGCGGACTCGACGTTGCTGCGCTTGTGGTAGTGGCCGGCAAAATCTTCGCGGCGATATTGGAAATAGTGGAACATCTGCTGCCACAGACCGCCGCCGCTGACCGGTGTGGATGCTCTTGAACGCGATGTAGGGACGTGCGCCGTGACGCTGCGATGGCTTTGTAGTTTTTGATGCTGCCATAGCCTTTGTCGGCTGAGACCTCGCGCATCTGTGAAATTCTCCGCCGTCGTGTCAACCAGCGCCGGGAAGCAATTTCGTATCGCTCGCATCCTTGTCGTGGATTTCAACGGCGGTCACGATGTGCGTGCTGACACCGCACATCAAGTGGACCTTGACCCATTCGTGTTGCTGGCGAACCACGCCGTACTTGTGATCGAACCAGCGATGAAAGCGCGAAGTCGTGAAGCCGGAACTGTCGCGCGGCAAAATCAACTTCAATCGCCTTAAGCGGCAGGCTGCTTTCGGTGATCAGCGCCTGCAAGATCGGCGTCAGTGCTGGATTTTCCAGGGAGTTGAAGATCGAATTGAAGTGCGGCATTTTGGCGATGTAGCCCTTCGCCTGCGCTTCCCGAAGATCGGTCATGAAGCGGCGACCCGGAAACGGTGCTGAATAGATCTTGAAGCAAGCGGCGAAGATCGCGTCATTGAATAGGCAAGCGGCGGGCGACCGTATCTTCTGCCGTTCCGGCTCGGCAACGCCGCTGCAGAGATCGCGCAGCAAGTTCTAAGGAATTTCTCTTTCTCGTTGCGTCTGCGCGGCGTTGTAAGCGCGCCAATTCTGCGGATAGGTCTTGCGGACTGTCTTGCTGCACGGTGATTGTCTCTGTGACGGTTGTAGAGCCGTCCGAATTGTGCTTCACGCTGAACGACGTACTCGACTGCAAAGAGATGCTTGCACTTGAAGCCGCCGTCCTCGATGGTCGGGGCAGGTGCAATGAGGCTCGTCCGGGTCTAGGCAAGACCGTGTAGCGGCGCTTCGCCGCTTTGGCTTGGGACCAGCCATGCCTTACCTTTTCGCTAAGATTTTAGTTGTGGCCGCTATTTCGAGGCCCTTTAGCTGCCGATTGTCTCCACGCACGTCCAACATGGCTCTGTCTCCCGTATATGGGAGCAGCATATCATTATGCGGTATTGCATGTCAAGCGAAAAATATCGTATATGAGAGATATTGTTCAACGACGGGAGAATGATTATGGCGACAAAGCGAAAGCCGCCCCCCTCTTGGGAGGATCGGGCGAGGCGGTTTCTGAAGGCCGAATTGGCGCGGGCCGAAATAGGATATCGGGAACTGGCCGAACGGCTGGCAAAGCATGGGTTGAAGGAAACTGAGGCCAGCATCGCCAACAAGATCAGCCGGGGCACGTTCTCGGCGACGTTTTTACTGGCGACATTGAAGGCAATCGAAGCCGACAGCCTTCGGTTGGACAGCGTTTGATCGCTAGAATGACGCGGCTTCAGAAAGCGGCAACGATAATCGCGCTGGCGCTTTGCTTCGCAACGGCGATTGTTGGTGAGCTATGGCAGGCATCAAATTCTCTGCACTCGCCAATAAATCAGAGCGCAGCTACACAGCATCAAACTAAGACTAATGATGAGACCTTGAAAAGGAAAGTCCTCGGAAGAATCCATAGCTCAATACAACAAACTGCTTGCGATCTTCACTGGTATCTTGGCCGCAGCCACGATTAGTTTGGGTTTTGCAACCGCCGGTCTTTATTTCCTTGGACAGCGCCAACTTAAATTCATTCAAGCTGAGTTTGTCACAACGCAGCGACCACAGCTTATTGTCCGCCATGTCCTCCTTGCTGCTGGCGTTTCGCCAATAGATACCGTTATTCTTTTGGGTTACGATGCCGACGCAACTGGCGGACTTGGTCGTAAATATTGGTGGAAGCGACGCACAATGATCATTTGGGCCGTTTACCGAATTTATTTCAGCAAGTAGTGATGTTACACGTTCCCCGCTTTACGAGCATGCAGATGTGCTTATTGAAGCCGGTACTTCCATCAAACGTGGCGAGTTGAAAGTTGTAGATATTTGTGGGAAGGTCGATTCTGGACTTTCCTGATAGTACTGGCCTCAGAGATATCCATCAGTTCGCACGGGAGGGGTGGGTTGTATTTGTAATGGGGGAAATTCGTTACCGCGATGCTGGTGAAGCGGATCACTACATGGGCTTCTGCCGGATGCGAGATGGCGACGGCCGGTTCGGAGCCGTAGACGATCCCGATTACGAATATCAAGATTAGAGATGTTTGGCTCACGAATTTCAGAGCGATGGCGTTTGTCCTACTTTGGACGATTGTTGTAGTGTTCGCTATTTGGATTTGGTGGTGGCGTCATGGAGATTTCTTCCCTTGAACACCAAATATACACCTGCGAGCTAGACTCCCAATGATTGCGGTAGTTACAAGATAGCTCTTCTTCTGGCTTGGCGATTTCCGCCGCTCTCAACCATTGGAGCACGTTGATTGCTGCCGTTGCGACTATTGCCATCGCTTGATTCACACCTGGACTTTGCGCCATCTGACTGAAGTATACGTGGTTGGAAACGAAGAAAGCTGCCGACGCCGCAATGCTCAATGCTCAAGCTGCTGTTGCAATTGAACTGCCGATTATCAAAGCGTCGCCCGATAAACTGGGTAAAGGCACCGTTCTCAAACAGGGAAATCAAATCGAGCACGTTTCGGTCAATTTGTAACCTTCTCCAATGTCGGCAGAGACAAAGGCTTTCCCCGTCGAACTGCGTTACGGGTTCGCTATCGGGATGCTCCCGAAAGAGCCGGAATACGATTTCACCGAAACGTTTCCCTTCAATGATATTTTCGACGCCGATCCAAAAATCGAAAATCGGAAATTTCTTGCGGAGACCAATGAGATTGAAGTGGAATATGGAGCCGCGTCTGCGCAGGGCAGCGTCCCGATTTGGTTCTATTGTGAACTTTCGTACCTCGATTTCATGCAAGACGATCCGCGCGAGGCAGCGTTCTGCTGGCGCTGGCAGAATGTCGGCATGGGTATGGGATGGAGACCAGACGATACTCCAGCTTACAACCGCTAGAATTGATGCCGCTCCAAGACGCCGCGTCCCGCCGGAGGCTTTTTGGGCAACCTTCGGAGTTTTTGGGCAGGACGGGGTTGTTGGGCAAAGCCGGACCAATCCCTAAATATAGCGGCGTTATCCGCTGAAATATCCCAAGCCCTTGCGGGCCTCGGCTGGTATGATAGCGGCGGGCGGTGTATCACCGGCGGAAAGGCCGGGCAGGAAAGGCGAGGAGCAAGGCAGATGTCGGCTACTCAACAGGCAAAGATCAGCGGACGAGGACTTCTTCTCGGCCACGCTCGCCGAGGCCGATCCCGAAATCGCCGAAGCGATCGGGCTCGAACTCGGCCGCCAGCGCGACGAGATCGAACTGATCGCCTCGGAAAATATCGTCAGCCGCGCCGTGCTCGAAGCGCAGGGCTCGGTGCTGACCAACAAATATGCCGAAGGTTTGCCCGGCAAGCGCTATTACGGCGGCTGCCAGTTCGTCGACATCGCCGAGCGGCTCGCCATCGAGCGCGTCGACGAGGCTGTTCGGCTGCGCCTTCGCCAATGTGCAGCCGCATTCCGGCGCGTCGGCCAATGCCGAAGTGTTCATGGCGCTGATGCAGCCGGGCGACACTTTCATGGGCCTCAATCTCGCCGCCGGCGGCCATCTCACCCACGGCTCGCCGGTCAACCTGTCCGGCAAATGGTTCAAGGTCGTGCCCTATGGCGTGCGCCGCGACGACTACCTGATCGATATGGCCGAGGTCGAGAGGCTCGCCAAAGAGCATCGGCCGAAAGCTGATCATTGCCGGCGGCTCGGCCTATCCGCGCATCATCGACTTCCGCCGCTTTTCGCGAAATCGCCGACGAGGTCGGCGCCTATCTGATGGTCGACATGGCGCATTTCGCCGGTCTCGTCGCCGGCGGCGCGCATCCAAGCCCGCTGCCGCATGCCCATGTGGTGACGACGACCACGCACAAGACGCTGCGCGGACCGCGCGGCGGCGCCATCCTGACCAATGACGAGGAATTGGCGAAGAAGCTCAATTCCGCCGTGTTCCCCGGCATGCAGGGCGGCCCGCTGATGCATGTCATCGCGGCCAAGGCGGTCGCCTTCGGCGAGGCGCTGCACCCGTCGTTCAGGCTTTACGCGAAGAACGTCGTCGAAAACGCCAAGGCGCTTGCCGAAACGCTCAAAGCCCGCGGCCTCGATATCGTCTCCGGCGGCACCGACACCCACCTCATGCTGGTCGATCTGCGCAAAGAAGCGCCTGACCGGCAAAGTGGCGGAGGCGGCGCTCGGCCGCGCCCACATCACCTGCAACAAGAACGGCATTCCGTTCGATCCGGAAAAGCCCACGGTCACATCGGGCGTGCGGCTTGGCACGCCGGCCGGCACCACGCGCGGCTTCGGCATCGCCGAGTTCCGGCAGGTTGGCGACATGATCGCCGAAGTGCTTGATGCGTTGGCGCAAAAGGGCGTCGACGAGGATGCCGCGGCGGAAGCCGCCGTGCGCGAGAAGGTCAAGCGTTTGGTCGGCCGGTTCCCGATTTACGAGGGGTAAGGGATGCGGTGTCCGAGCTGTGCAAGCCTCGATACCCAGGTGAAGGATTCGCGGCCGACGGAGGATTCCTCCGTCATCCGCCGCCGCCGCGTCTGCCTGACCTGTAATTTCCGTTTCACCACCTTCGAGCGGGTGCAATTGCGCGAACTGGTCGTGATCAAGCGCAACGGCCGGCGCGTGCCGTTCGACCGCGACAAGCTTTTGCGCTCGGTCGAGATCGCCTGCCGCAAGCGGCCGGTCGAGCCGGAGCGCATCGACCAGATGGTCTCGAAAATCGTGCGCGAGCTGGAAAGCCTCGGCGAAAGCGAAGTGTCCTCGGAGACCATCGGCGAAACGGTGATGGCGCATTTGCGCGATCTCGACGATGTCGCCTATGTGCGCTTCGCCTCGGTCTATCGAAATTTCCGCGAAGCCAAGGATTTCGAGGCCGCGCTTGCCGAATTGTCGGGAGACGAGGCGGCGGAGTGAGCGCCGGCGCGCGAGCCCGCTCAGGAGGGACCCAGCAAATCCTTTACGTTGATATCGAGACCCGGCGGATCGAGCCGCAACGGGCCGGCCTTGAGCAGAGTGGGAATAGCGTTGCGGGAATGATGCGTCACCGTGCGTTCATCCGGATCAATGATGAGATAGTGGGCGACGCTGGGCAATCTGAAATAGCCGATGAGTTTGGCGCTGGTGTCCGAATGCGCAGTGGTTGGCGACAACACTTCGACGACGATCACGGGGTTGGACACGACCATCGTCTCACCCGGCAAGCCTGCACCGCAAGAAACCAGGGCATCCGGTTCATAAGCGTGTGATCGTCAATCCGCACAGCCAAACCGTCGGTCATGACTTCGCAAGGCAGTTTGGCGGCCGCTACTGCCTGGCGCAAGGCCAAGTAGACTTGGCCTTTGACCCGATTGTGAGCCAAACGTTCCATAGCTTTAGCGACAACCTGCCCGTTGATCAGTTCTGTGCGCTGCCGCTCGCTCTGGCTTTCGCTCCAGGCGAGGTACTCCTCGACCGTCATGGCGCGTCGAAGTGCGATGTTCATGCACTCTAATTTATCACGGGATTGATCATTGGCACAACGCGACGACAGCGTTTCATGGCGCTGGCTTTGAGCCTCGGCCGGCGCGGGCTTGGCCGCACCTGGCCCAATCCGGCGGTCGGCGCGGTCATCGTCAAGGATGGCGTGATTGTCGGCCGCGGCTGGACGCAGCCCGGCGGCCGGCCGCATGCCGAGGTCGAGGCGTTGCGCCGCGCGGGTGAGGCGGCAATTGGCGCGACACTGTATGTCACGCTCGAGCCCTGCTCGCATCACGGCAAATCGCCGCCCTGCGCCGACGCCGTCATTGCCGCCGGCATTGCGCGCGTGGTGTCGGCGCTCGAAGACCCCAATCCCGAAGTGGCAGGGCAGGGCCACGCCCGGCTGCGCGCCGCGGGCATTGCCGTCGATGTCGGCGTCGGCGCCGATGAGGCGCGGCGCGATCACGCCGGCCACATTCTTCGCTATGCGCGAAGGCCGTCCGCATGTCCTGCTCAAGCTCGCGATCTCCGCCGACGGCAAAGCCGGCGCGGCCGGGCAGGAGGCCGGTCGCCATCACCGGCGAGGCGGTGCGCGAGCGCGTGCATCTCCTGCGGGCGCAGAGCGATGCCATCATGATCGGCATCGGCACCGCGCTCGCGGACGATCCGCTGCTTGACCTGCCGTTTGCCCGGCATGGAAAAATATTCGCCGGTGCGCGTCGTGCCGACAGCATGCTGCGCCTGCCGCTGACCTCGCGGCTGGTGCAGAGCGCGCGCGATGTTCCGGTTTGGGTGCTGGCCGGTACCGAGGCGCGCCGCAAGACGCCGAATTCAGACTGCTGGCGAGCAGGGCGTCGAGGTGTTGCGGTCCCCGCAAAGCGCCGATCCGCTCGATCTGCAGGACGCTTTGGAATTCCTCGCCGCCAAGGGCATCACCCGGCTGATGGTCGAAGGCGGGCCGACGCTGGCCGCCGCCTTTGTCGCCGCCGATCTCGTCGACGAGGCCATTTTGTTCCATTCTGCCAAGGTGGTCGGCACCGACGGCGTCGATGCGCTTGATGGAGCCGCTATGACCGAGCTGCGGCAACGGCTAAAGCCTGCACGGCAGCGAAGCGGTGGGCCCGGATCGGCAACAGACGCTTTGCAGCGAAGGTGAGTGATGTTTACCGGTATTATCAGTGACTTAGGTGAAGTTATTGAAGTTCAAGAAAAGGCCGAAGGGCTGCGCCGGATCGCCATTGCCTGCGGCTACGATCCGGATTCGATCGCCATCGGCGCCTCGATCGCCTGCTCCGGCGTTTGCCTGACCGTTGTCGAGCGCGGCCGTGCGGGAAATCGCGCCTCCTTCGCCGTCGACGCCGCGGCCGAAACGCTGCGGGTAACCACCGCCGGGACTTGGCAGCGCGGCACCAGGCTCAATCTCGAACGGGCGCTCCGGCTCGGCGACGAGCTTGGCGGTCACATGGTCTAGCGGCCATGTCGACGGCATCGCCGAACTTATCGAGCCGCGACGATTTCCTCGACAGCGCGGCGCTGACGTTTCGCGTGCCGGCGGCGCTCGCCCGCTTCATTGCGCCCAAGGGCTCGGTCGCGCTCGACGGCATTTCGCTCACGGTCAATGAGCGTCAAAGGCGACAGTTTCTCGGTGCTGATCATTCCGCATACCTTGAAAGTGACCACGCTCGGTGCGCTGCAGCCGGGCGACCGCGTCAATCTCGAAGTCGACCAGATGGCGCGCTATGCCGCGCGGCTGTTGGAAGCTGCGGAACGGCGTTGATTGACTGATGGTGGCGACTTAGCTAAGATACTTAGCTAAGGAGAATGTCGTGGCTGCTTTCAGCATCCATCAGGCAAAAACCAACCTGTCCAAACTCATCGCGCGCGTTGAGGCGGGTGAGGAGGTGGTGATCACGCGCGGCAAGACCGCGGTGGCACGTTTGATCGCGATGCCCGCCGGAAAGCGCAAACCGACCTTTGGAATGTTGAAGGGCAAGATTCCAAATCTTCCGGACGCATTCTTCTTCGATCCGTTGCCGGAGGAAGAACTGCGGCTGTGGCAGGGCGAAGGTGAAGATCCTTTTCGATAGCCACGCGCTGGTCTGGTATCTAACCGGCGACCGCCGATTTCCCGCGGGCCTGCGGCGAGAGCTCGAACCTCCCGAAACAGAGTTCGTAATCAGTGCGGTCTGTATCTGGGAGATCGCGACAAAAGTGCGCCGGGGCCGATGGCCGGAGGCGCAAAGCGTGATGCCGATTTTGGACAATGTGCTGATGGAGACTGCTTATCGGCCACTCGCAATCACGATCGAGCATGCGCGGGTGGCCGGATTTTTGTCGGCGCGACATCACGATCCCTTCGATCGCATATTGGCTGCGCAGTCGCAGGTTGAGGGCGTGCCCTTGGTGACAGCCGACCCGGCGTTTCACGTATTCGGAACGTCCGTGATTTGGTGAAATCGGGCTTCGGTCGCAACGCTTGTTGGGTGTCGTTGCGCTTGCTACCACCCCCCTGCAAACGGAGCTAAGTCATGGCCGGGCCGCGGCGAGACAGGCGCAATGAGAGTGAAGGCGTCAAAGGCGCGCGCATCCTCATCGTCGAGGCGCGCTTTTATGACGATATTGCCGACGCGCTTCTTGCCGGCGCCACCAAGGCGCTTAAAGAGGCGGGCGCGGCATACGAGTTGCATCAGCGTGCCCGGCTCGCTCGAAATTCCGACGACAATCGCCATCGCGCTCGATGCCGCGCGCGGGCGCCGCGCCTATGACGGCGCCGTCGCGCTCGGCTGCGTGATCCGCGGCGACACCATTCATTTCGAGATCGTCTCGCAGCAATCCGCGCGCGGTCTGATGGAGCTTTCGGTGGCGCGCAAAATCCCGATCGGCAACGGCATCATCACCGTCGATACCGAGGCGCAGGCCTGGGCGCGGGCCCGCGCCGAGGAGCAGGACAAAGGCGGCGACGCCGCCGCGCCGCGCTTGGCGCTGATCGCGCATCAAGCGGCGGCTCGGGAAGCGATGACGACCGACCACGCCCAGCGAAGCGCAAAAAGAAGCGCGCAAGGCCAACAAGCGCGGCGCGGCCCGTCTTGCCGCGGTGCAGGCGCTTTATCAGATGGATCTCGCCGGCACCGGCGTGAACGAGATCATGGCGCGAGTTCGAAAACCATTGGCTTGGTAGCGAGGTCGAGGGCGTGCAATACCGGCCGGCGGAAGCCGCCTATTTTCGCGATATCGTCGGACGGCGTTGTGCGCGAGCAGCGGCGCCTCGATCCGCAGATCGACGCGGCGCTCCACCGCGGTTGGCCGCTCAAGCGCATCGAGGCGGTCTTGCGCGCGGTGCTGCGCGCCGGCGCCTACGAACTCGCCTGCCGCCCCGACGTGCCGGCGCGCGTCGTGACCGCCGAATATGTCGACGTTGCCGGCTGCCTTCGTCGACAAGGAGGAGACCGGCATGGTCAATGCCGTGCTCGACCAGCTGGCGCACGAATTGCGCGCGGCCGAATTTGCCGGCGGTTAGAGCATGATCCGGAAAAGTGGAAGCCGGTTTTCCGAAAAGATCATGCTCAAACAAATATGTTAGAAACCGCTGGCTCCAGTGGGAGATGAGGAATGCCGGCGCACGACAAAGCTCGGCCGAAGAGCGCCTGATCGCGCGCTATTTTGGTCCGCTCGCTACCGCGCCGGGCGCCTTCGGCCTCAGCGACGACGCGGCGATCGTCACCCCGCCGCCCGGCTGCGATCTGGTGCTCACCACCGACGGCGGCATCGCCGGCGTGCATTTTTTCCCCGACGACGCCGCGGAAGCGATCGGCCGCAAAGTGCTGCGGATGAATTTGTCCGATCTTGCCGCCAAGGGCGCGCAGCCGATCGGCTTTCTGCTGTCGCTGGCGCTGCCGGCGAGCATCGACGGGCCGTGGCTCGCCGCCTTCGCCAATGGGCTCGGCGATGACGCCAAGCATTACGCCTGTCCGCTGCTTGGCGGCGATACCGACCATACGCCCGGCCCGCTGTCGGTCTCGATTGCGGCGTTCGGCGCGGTTCCGCACGGCGCCATGGTGCGGCGCGCGACCGCAAAACCCGGCGACAGCATCGTGGTCACCGGCACCATTGGCGACGCCGCGCTCGGCGTTATGCTGCGGCGCGACCCGACGCTGGGCGAGCGCTGGCGGCTTTCGCAAACGCAGACCGCGGCGCTTAAGGACCGCTATCTGCTGCCGCAGCCGCGCACCGCGCTTGCCGGCGCGGTGCTCCACGACGCCACGGCGGCGATGGATGTGTCCGATGGGCTTGTCGGCGATCTCGCGAAACTGTGCCGGGCGTCCGGCATCGCCGCGGAAGTCGATGTGGCGCGCGTGCCGCTCTCGGATGCCGCGCGCGCGGCAGTCGCGGCACAGCCGGCTTTGCTGGAGACCGTGCTCACCGGCGGCGACGACTACGAGATCCTGCTGACGCTTTCGTCCGACAAGCTTGCGGCTTTTCGCGCCGCGGCGGCGGCGACCGGCATTGCGGTCACCGAGATCGGCCAGGTCTCGGCGGGGCAGGGCGCCCGTTTCATCCGCGACGGCAAAGCGCTGTCGTTCGCGCAGCCGTCGTATTCGCACTTTTGAGCGACCAGCGAATTACGAAGTGGCGAATAGGTGCGTGGATTGGTCAGCGCCCCAGCTCGACGAAAAGTTTATGTCTTTGACGCGTGACAACTGACGGTCGTGCATTCGCGAGCCAGGCATACTTGCAAGCCGTATGGTGGCGTGGCAGTACCGATCAGAACCTACGCGGCAGGTTCTCGCCGTGCTGATTTTCCAGGGCTGAGCGCGCCGTGGGCTATGCGTCGCTCGGTGAAGCCTGCCAACACTCAGATTTTCGAAAATTATAAGGGATAGTGCAGAACGATGAAAGTTGCGGTGATCGACGATTATCAAGACATCTTTTCCAAACTTGATTGTTTCACCCGGCTCAAAGGACAAGACGTCACGGTATTCCAAAAACCGGCAAGGAACGAGGCAGAGCTGGTCGAGCAATTGCGCGACGCTGAGGCGGTCATTCTCACAATGCAGCGCACTGCGATCACCCGATCGCTGTTGGACAAGTTGCCTAAACTGCGAATGATCAGTCAAACCAGTCGTACGATCAGCCATATCGACGTCGAGGCGTGCACCCAGAAGGGTATTGTCATTTCGGTGGGAGATCCGGGGAGCTTGGTCGTTACGGCCGAACTTGCCTGGGCTCTTATCCTGGCGGCGCAGCGGCACATTCCGCAGGAAATCCAGGCGCTCAAAAGCGGACGTTGGCAGACCACAGTGGGTATCGGCCTCTCCGGCAAGACGCTCGGTATCTACGCATACGGCAAGGTCGGTGCGATGATGGCGCCGATCGGACGCGCCTTTGGCATGCGGGTCATCTGCTGGGGCCGCGAAGGCAGCCTGGCCAAGGCGCGCGAAGCTGGATTTGAAGCAGCGACGAGCCGCAAGGAATTCTTTTCAACTGTCGACGTGCTTACGCTGCACCTTCCGCTCAACAAAGAGACCCGAGGTATCGTCACCGCAGAGGATCTCGCCTGCATGAAGCCCGATGCGCTTCTTGTTAATACGAGCCGCGCGGGGATCATTGCGGAAGGCGCACTTCTGTCGGCGCTAAAGCGAGGGACGGCCCGGTCGCGCGGCGGTGGATGTTTACGAACATGAGCCCATTCTTGATGGCAATAACCCGCTTTTCAAAGTCGACAATGTGCTGTGTACGCCGCACTTGGGCTATGTCGAAAAAGGAAAATATGAGGTGATGTTCACGGCTGCGATCGATCAACTTCTATCGTTCGCGGCAGGCAAGCCGATCAACGTCGCCAACCCCGAGGTCCTCAAGGCGTTGTAGCCCGCTCCGTCGTCCAAAGAGCAGGGACAAGTCCATCCGAGCACAGATCGGCTTGCTGCCTTTCCGCGCCGGCATTTACGCTTACACCCACGAACGAGTTTCGAACGCCGAGATCCCGCCGCAATGAAAAAAATCGACGTACACGCCCACATTTTCGATCGACGCTATTTCGAAGCTTTAGCGGAGGATTTTGTCTTCGACCGCAGCGTGACCGCCGAAGGTCAGTTTTTGATGCGGCGCGATGGATATACTTATACGTGGTATCGGGAAGAGTTTTTCGACATCAACTCGGAGTTGCGTCGCATGGATGCGCAAGGGGTCGACATGAGATTACTGTCGCTCTCCACGCCGAATGTGTACGACTGGCATGGTGATCGCCAATTGGCGATGACACGACTAATGAACGACGTGTTGGCTGAAGTCGTTAGAAAATATCCAGATCGGTTCGCCGGACTGGGTAGCTTGCCGCTCGACAATGTCGGAGCCTCGCTCGTCGAATTGGATCGTATCATCGGCCCATTGGGATTGCATGGCGTTACAATCGGCTCAAATGTAGACGGAATGCAACTGAACGACCGGAGGCTCGAGCCACTATGGGTAAGGCTAGATGAGCTTCGCTTGCCGGTTTTCGAGCATCCGATGTTTCCTCCCGGCACTCGCAACGAGGAGTTCGAGCTTCCCCTGAAAGTGGGATTCGCTTTCGACACCACTACCGCCGCAACCCGCATGATCTACTCGGGAATTTTCGAACGATACCCAAACTTTCCCTTTATCTTGGCTCATACCGGGGGAGCTTTATTGCCTCTGCTTCAGCGGTTGGACAATGGATATCGTCTATTTCCCGACTGCCGAAAATACATTACGCGGCCGCCGAGCGAATATGCCAAACAGCTTTATTACGATACCGCGTCCTTTTATGAGCCGACAATTATCATGGCGCACACGATCGTTGGCGCTGATAATTTGTTGTGGGGTTCCGACGCGCCAATGATTGGCGCGGACACGTCGCTGATCGAGCGCCTTCCGCTATCTGCGGACGATAAGACAAAGATATTAGGAGGTAATGCCGCGAAGATATTTAAGCTCGAGCTTTGATTATCAGACGTTTGATGCGGACCTAAGGCCAATAGCTTTTCGCCACAAGAAGGCACATTATGGCCCAGAACAGACAATATTCGGGACCGCCACGGTTCCACCGCCAAGTGTGTCCATTGGCGATCCAGACCGCACCGGCGGCGACAAGTAAATGCGCGGCGGCAAGGCAGGCGGCAAAGGGAACGTAAAAGTTAGCGATTAGCATTGCCGCCGCGGCGGCTTCTACACAGGCATCGATACCAATCGTCGGTATGGGGTGTTTAAATCCGGCTCTGCGAAAGAACGCGGCCGTGTCGCTTAGGAATACGAACTTCAGGACAAGATGAGGTAAAAAAAATAAACCGCAGATTATGCGAAGAATATCCTCGGTGGGCGGAATTTCTAAAGTCGCAAGTGACACTGAACGTCAGCCTACAATCGCCAGCGCTGCTTCGCGGTAACTGTCATCGATCGCGCCCTGCGGTTCTTTGGCAGTATGTTGCGGCAAAAGTCCTGCGCTGCGCATGAGACGTATCGAGGTTGTCAAAGCGCCGGCAGGGACCGAGAGGTCGCGCGGCATCATGTTCTTGTCACGCAACAGATCCAGTGATTGACGTACATATTTGAGATCGGTTCGAACGACCTCGTTTACGAGGGACATCGATATTTCATCGTTGGCCGGATCGTAGACCATGTCGGTGGCTTCTTTGATCGCAGCCAGAACATCGATCAAGGCCTCACGGTTCGCACTTGCCCAAGTCTCGTCAACGAGGATCGATATGAAAGCGATCTCGGGTAAGTAATCGTAAGCGTTTCCGAGATTGCTGTAACCCGCATCCAGCGCAACGAAGTTAAGCGGAACCAATTGGACCGCGGCGTCCAGCGTGCCGGCCTTGAGGGCTTCCCATCTGGCGGTGTGAACGCCGACGATCGCAAACTCGTAGTCGCCCGGATAGTGAAGGCCGTGATGCGCTAAAATTTCCATCGTATAGAGTGCGGTGCCCTCGGTCAGCGACGAGGTGCCGAGCGATGCGCCTCGGAGATGCCTCCGGCTTCTTGAAACGAGGGTTCGCGATGAGGGTCAACGGCAACGTGTTGAGGTTGCCGCCTATGATCCTGAGGCGACCACCACTGGCATAGCTCGCAATCGCACCCTCGGGAGGGGTCATCGCCAAGTCGAGTTCGCCCGAAGCCAGCGCCGCGGTAGCTGTCGGTCGTCCCAGTGCGTTTGACGGTTACGTTGATGCCGCGACGCGCGAAGAGCCCAAAGTGTTGCGCCAGGAATATTGGCAAGAAATTAAACCCCGCGGCTCCGGCACCAATTCTGATTTCGCGCAATTGGATATCAGCCATGCAATCTTGCCGCGTTGCTTCCATTTGACGCTGAGTGACGAGCGATGAGATTTAATTCTCTGCTCTGCTAGCCTTCGTATGTAGGGCGCCTCTCTTCGGCCATTGAGTTGGCAACGTCAAGAGCCGCCAAGCGAGCGCTAGAGTATGCCGAAGAAATGGCGCTGTTCGTTCCGACGGCATCGATATAAACGCGAAGTCTTGCTCCGAGTTTTCACGCATCGCACTAGCCAAGGAAGCGCAAGCACAGGCCGATGTTGACCCAATATCCATCGAGAACAGCGTTGCCGCTGTTTGAAAGATTCAAAACTGAAAAATTGTGCTTTGATCCAATCTGTACTTGCAATGCCGGCGATTTGCATCGCCCAATACTCGTAGCGAGCTTCATCGTCGCTTGACACGACCTGATTTCTTCCGGACAAGAAACTTTGAATGTGATTTCTTAATAAAAAAAGCTGGAGGGGGATATGGCATTAGCGGACGCTCGCTCCTTATCGGTCGAATCCCGCGCACGCCGTGTCCGTCGAAAGCTTTGTCGCAGAGCGGATGGATAACGCGCCGCTGACTTCTTTTCATTGGCGCGTCGTTTTCCTCATATCAGCCGGTCTTTTTCTCGATTTGCTGGATATTGCCGTCTTCGGATCGCTCGTGCCCAGCATGGTGCAGTCCCACTTTGCGACTGTCGAAAATATTTCTCTCATCATCTCAAGCCTGTTTGCCGGTCTATTCATCGGATCGATCGCGCAAGGCGAGTTCACGGATCGCTTCGGGCGCAAGGCCGTCTATCAGGCCAATTTGCTTATATTCGGTCTCGCCACTGTAGCTTTGGCGTTCTCTCCGAATTATCTGGTCTTTGCGGTACTTCGCTTCATTGCAGGTATTGGTCTCGGCGCTGAAACGCCATTGTGTTTTGCTTATGCCGCGGAATTCTCACCCAAGCGCGTTCGCGGCAGGTTGATGGCGACCACGCAATTTATCGGCGGAGCCTGTTCCTGGCCGCTCGCCATTTTGTTCGTGCTTCTTGTCGGCAACACAATAGGCTGGCGCGGCGTGTTTTTCTGCATCGGTGTGTTGGCACTGGTTGTGTTCGTGTTGCGCTTTAGCCTGCCTGAGTCGCCGCGGTGGTTGGCCACCCACGGTCAAAAGGAAAAAGCTTTGGAAATTTTGGCACGCATGGGTCTGCCCGGCCCGGACGCCAATCAAGAGCTGGTGGTTGACGCGGTTAGTGCGACCAAAACCGACCCGGCGATCGTTCTGATCACGCAGAACCTGCGTCGGGTGGTTTTCGTCGCAATCGCCTCGTTCTTCGTGTTTGGTGTTGGCCTTATGCTCGCATCCTGGTTACCGAGCATGATGGTCGATAGAGGCTTCACAATTACGAAAGCCTTGAGCTTTACTTTCGGAATGACGCTTTCGTATCCATTGTCCAGTTTTTTTCTGATATTCGCGCACGATCTTTTCGGAAAACCGGCGTGGCCACTTTTCCGTGATCGTGCTATTATTTTTAATAGATTTCGGAGACTATGCTGCTGTTGACGGGTTTCTTTATGTTATTCGCGATGTAAGAGGGCATTAACGCGATGATAATGTTTTTTATTGAGGTCTTTATAGACGAATGCATATGGCACGGACTCGTCGTGGCATTCGGCGTTGCTAAATTGGCGGCCATGCTATTCGGCTATGGAATCCTTGTTGTTAAAACTTATGGTGCCTACGTCACCTTTGATTTGATATTATTTTTTTTTTTAATAAGTGTTATTTTTTTTTTTTTTATTTTAATATATATTAATTTTTTTTTTTTTAATTTGATTTTGTTTTTTATTGTGTGATATTTTTTTTTAATTTCAATGAAGGTCCGCTTTTGAGCGTCTGGCGGGGGACTGCCCGGCGAGCCTTTGCGCTGGCCACTTATGGCGTATTCCGTGAACGGGGTGGTGTTGCCTATAATGGCTGTGGGGAGAAACGCTCATGCATGACACGACGGCCCTCAAGCCTGCCGAATCCACCGCGCCGCAAACCAGCCACTACGTCGGCAAGGGCGCCAATCCGCGCTATGCCGCGCTTTATCGGCATTATCCGACCATCGACTATCTGCGCCGCGCCGCGCGCCGCCGGCTGCCGCATTTCGCTTTCGAATATTCCGACGGCGGCTCCGGCAAGGACGATGCCGGCATTCGGCGCAATTGGGCGGCGCTCGACGCCGTGGAAATGGTGCCGCGCTACGGCGTGATGCCGTCGCTGCCGCCCTGCGACGTCGAATTGTTCGGCCGCCGCTATGCCGCGCCGATCGGGGTAGCGCCGATGGGCGGCCCGGCGATCGTCTGGCCAGGCGCAGACAGGCATCTCGCCCGCGCCGCGCAGAAGGCGCGCATTCCCTATACGCTCGGGCTCGCCGGCGGCGCCACCATCGAAGAGATCGCCGAAATCGCGCCCGACGTCTGCTGGTTTCAGCTTTACCGCGCCGCGAAGAACGATCACGCCATCGGCTTCGATCTGGTGCGCCGCGCCGCGGCGACCGACTGCAATGCGCTGATCCTCACGCTCGACGTGCCGGTGCGCACCACGCGCGCCCGCGAAGTGGTGGTCGGTCTCGGCGGCAGCGGATTTCATCCCGATGCTGCGATGCTCACCCAGATGGTGATGTCGCCGCGCTGGACCATGGCGCTGTGGAAGACGGCATCCCGCGCTTCGAGACCTTGCGCGCCTATGCCGGCGACAACGCCTCGATCAACGAGGTGATCGCCTTCGCGCGGCGCGAAATGGGCGGCGCCTTTACCTGGGAGGAGGTCGCCCAATATCGCGACCGCTGGAAGAAGACTTTGATCGTCAAGGGCATCCTGCATCCGCGAGGATGCCGAGAAGGCGGTGTCGCTCGGCGTCGACGGCATGTTCGTGTCGAACCACGGCGGCCGGCAGATCGAGGCGCTGCCGGGCCCGATCGACGCGCTGCCGGCCATCGTCAAGCAAGTCGGCAGCCGCGCCACGGTGATGTACGATTTCGGCATCCGCAGCGGCACCGACGTGGTGCGCGCTTATGCGCTTGGCGCTGCCGCCGCGTTTGCCGGCAAGGCGTTCCTGTGGGGCCTCGGTGCGCTCGGCGAAGAAGGGCCGGGCCACGTCATCGACATTCTGATCGAGGAAACGCGGTCGGCGTTCGGCCAATTGGGCGCGCATCGGCCGGAGGAGGCGCGCTCGGTCGTGATCCGCCACAACGGCGCACTCCGTTTTTGAACAATCGCGAAAGGAAACCAAATGGCCAAGGCGAAACCGGTTCAAAAATCAAAAAAGGCGGCAACTCCGGCGCGACGGAACGCCCGGCGCTCGCGCGGCAGAACGGCGGTCGGGCGCACTGCGGCGGCCAAGCGCAAGACCGCGGCCAAAGCCGGCCCGCGCAAGCAGACCTTCGTCGCCAGCCACCACAGCCCCGATGCGTTCGAGCAGGGCCTGCGCCGCTACGCGCAATATCGCGATCTCGGCATTGCCGCAGCGACCGGGGGCCTGGCCCGCGCGCACGTCATCAAGATGATTCCGCCTTGCGATCCGGCCGAGGTCTCCAAGCGGCATTATCACGACGTCGAATTTCAGATGGTCTATGTGCTCAAGGGCTGGATCAAGAGCGAGTTTGACGGCGCCGGCGTGGTCACCATGCGCGAAGGCTCATGCTGGCTGCAGCCGCCCAAGATCGAGCACACCGTTCTCGATTATTCCGACGACTGCGAGCTTCTGGAGATCATCCTGCCGGCGGATTTCGAGACCGTCGAGTTGGAGTAGTCACCCTACGTCATTGCGAGCGGCAGCGAAGCAATCCAGCGTCCAATGCAAGCCGCCACTGGATTGCTTCGTCGCGGTGCTCCTCGCAATGACGGAAGCCGGACGCACACGACATGACAACAATTCCCTCCCTTGCGCGGGACCTCGCCATCCTCGCCGAACTGGAGCGCAAGACGCTCTGGCTCGCGACCTGGACCATCCATCACGCCAATCATCTGCGCGACCATGCCGACGGCCTGAAGGTCGGCGGCCACCAGGCGTCGTCGGCCTCGCTCGCCACCATCATGACCGCGCTTTATTTCCACGCGTTGCGGCCGGCCGACCGCGTCGCGGTCAAGCCGCATGCGGCGCCGAACTTTCACGCCATCCAATATCTGCTCGGCCGGCAGACCCGCGAAAAACTCGAGCACTTCCGCGGCTACAAGGGCGCGCAATCCTATCCGTCGCGCACCAAGGACACCGACGACGTCGATTTCTCGACCGGCTCGGTCGGCCTCGGCGTGGCGCAGACATTGTTCTCCTCGCTGGCCCAGGATTACGTGCGCGCCCACGGCTGGGGACATTAGGAACGCCGCGGCCGGAAGGCCGCATGATCGCGCTTCTCGGCGACGCCGAGCTCGACGAGGGCAATATTTTCGAGGCGATCCTGGAAGGCTGGAAGCAGGGTCTGCGCAATTGCTGGTGGATCGTCGACTATAACCGGCAAAGCCTCGACGCCGTGGTGCGCGAAGGCCTGTGGCAGCGCTACGAAAATCTGTTCCGCAATTTCGGCTGGGACGTGGTGGTGCTCAAATACGGCGCGTTGCAGCAGGCCGCCTTCGCCGAGCCGGGCGGCGAGGTGCTTGCGGCGATGGATCGATAACTGTCCGAACCAGCTTTATTCGGCGCTGGTGTTCCAGGGCGGCGCGGCCTGGCGCAAGCGGCTCCTCGACGAGATCGGCGATCAAGGCGCGGTGACGCGGCTCATCGAAGCACGCAGCGACGACGAGCTGGCGCGGCTGATGAACAATCTCGGCGGCCACGATCTCTCAGCGATCATCGAGGCGTTCGATGGCATCGATCACGACCGGCCGGTTTGCTTCATCGCCTACACGATCAAGGGCTACGGCCTGCCGTTCGCCGGCCACAAGGACAATCACGCCGGCCTGATGACGCCGTCGCAGATGGAGACCTTTCGCAAGCGCGATGGACATCCGGCCCGGCCACGAATGGGACCGCTTCGAGGGTTTGCGCCAACCCGAAGCCGATATTGCAGGCGTTTCTCGATCGCGTGCCGTTCGCGCAAAGACGACAATCGCAATTTGGCGGCGCCGCGCATCGCGGTGCCCGACCGCCTTGCGGTGACCGATCCAGCCGGAAATGTCGACGCAGTCCGGCTTCGGCGCGCTGCTCAATGAAATCGCGCGCGACAAGACCGACGCTTGCCGCGCGCATCGTCACCACCTCGCCCGACGTGACGGTGTCGACCAATCTCGGCCCCTGGGTCAACCGCCGCGGGCTGTTCGCGCGCGAGGCGCTCGCCGACACCTTCAAGAGCGAGCGCATCCCGTCGACGTTCAATTGGGAGTTCTCGCCCAAGGGCCAGCACATCGAGCTCGGCATCGCCGAGAACAATCTGTTCATCGCGCTCTCCGCGCTCGGCCTGTCGCACGCCATCAACGGCGAGCGGCTGCTGCCGATCGGCACGCTCTACGATCCGTTCATCGCCCGCGGCCTCGATGCGCTCAATTACGCCTGCTATCAGGACGCCCGCTTCATCCTGGTGGCGACGCCGTCGGGCATCACGCTTTCGCCCGAAGGCGGCGCGCATCAATCGATCGCCGAGCCGCTGATCGGCATGGCGCAGGACGGTCTCGCCGCGTTCGAGCCGGCCTTCGTCGACGAGCTCGCGGTGATCCTCGCCTTCGCGCTCGATTACATTCAGCGCGACGCCGGATGCGAGGGCGAAATCTCCGAGCGCAACTGGCTGCGCGACGAGACCGGCGGCTCGATCTATCTGCGGCTCTCCACGCGGCCGATCGAGCAGATCGCGCGCGACATGACGCCGGAGCTGCGCCAGGCCATCGTCGACGGCGCCTATTGGCTGCGCGAGCCGGGGCCGAATTGCCAGGTGGTGGTCGCCTACAGCGGCGCGGTCGCGCCCGAAGCCATCCAGGCGGTCGGCCTGATGGCGGAAGACCGCCGCGACGTCGGCCTCCTCGCCGTCACCTCCGCCGACCGGCTCAATGCCGGCTGGACCGCGGCGTGGCGCGCGCGCGAACGCGGCTTGGTGCATGCCCGCTCGCATATCGAGCGGCTGTTCGCCGGCTTGCCGCGGCATTGCGGCATCGTCAGCGTGCTCGACGGCCATCCGGCGACGCTCGGCTGGCTCGGCGCGGTCAACGGCCATCGCGTGCGCCCGCTCGGCGTCGAGCATTTCGGCCAGACCGGCTCGATCGCCGAGCTCTACCGCCACTACGGCATCGACGCCAACGCCATCATCGCCGCCGCGCAAGCCATCGCGCCGGGCCGCCCGATCCGGTATCTCGGGGCGGCGTAATTGTGGCCCGTCATTGCGAGCGCAGCGGAGCAATCCAGATTGGCCGTAAAGACTGGATTGCTTCACCTACGCGCTCCGCGCTTCGGTGCACTCAAACTCACCGTAGCTCGCGGAGCGAGCGAAGGCGGGTCGTCGCTTCGCTCCTCGCAATGACGAGCGACAGCCCTCGAAGGAAAGCCAAACATGCCCATCATCGACGCACAGCTTCACGCCTATGAGCGCGATCGCCCGGAGCGGCCGTGGCATAAGGCGCTGACCGGGCCGCCCGAGGCGACCGGCGAGCAGACGGTCGACAGTACTGGACAAAGCCGGCGTCGACGGCGCCATCCTGGTGTCGGCGTTCACGATGTACCGCTACGACGCCAGCTATGCGGTCGAGGTGCGCAAGCGTTATCCGAACCGGTTCGCGCTGGTGAAGCCGGTCGATCCCGCCAACCCGGCCGTAGCGGAGGTGATCGCGGAGTGGAAGCGCACGCCGGGCGCGGTCGGCGTGCGCATGCTCTTGGTGCGCAGCGGGCTTGCCCAGGACGCCGCCGATCCGGGGCTCAATCGCGTGCTCAAGGAGGCCGCGCGCCTGTCGCTGCCGGTCAACCTGCACATCGCCGGGCGGCTCGACCAGGGCATCGAGCTGATCCGCCGCAATCCGGATACGCAAATCGTCGTCGATCATCTCGGGCTGGTGCAGCCGCATGTGCCGCCGAAGCCCGCGGAGCCGTGGGCCGAGCTGCCGAAGGTGCTCACGCTCGCCAAGCTTCCGCATGTCGCCATCAAGATCACCGGCGCCTGCACGCTGTCGCTCCAGAACCGTTTCCCTATAACGACATCTGGGATCCGGTCTGCCGCATGATCGACGCCTTTGGCATCGACCGCTGCCTCTGGGGCACCGACTGGACCCGCGCGGTGAAATTCCTCAATTACGCGCAGGGCGTCGATGCCTTCCGCGCTACGAACCGCATCTCCGACAGCGACAAGGCCAAATTGATGGGCGGCAACGCTCACGCGCATTTACGGCTGGGCGCCGGGGCAAGCGTGAATTTCGCGCGGCCTTATCGCCACGAATATTTCAACATGCCGCATAGAGAACGGCGCGCCGTGCCTAGGACACGTCGCGCCGCCCCCGGAGCATTACCGGGCGTACGCGCGTTACAAAAATGAATTGCCCGATGCGGCCCCTCCCCCGACGGAGGTGGGCTATCGGACCCCGCCGCTGCGGCGAAAGTTTGCGCAATCGCGGGCGGGTTTCAGGCGCGCGCATGGTCCTTCGCAATCTTTTGTCCGGCGAAATCGGTTCGGCGGGCGAGGTATGATGGCTTAAGTTGCCACAACGGGGTGGATTGGAATGTTCGGCAGAGCGCTTCTTGGCATTTGGCTCATGTGCATTTGGCTTTTGGCATCTGGCGCCGTGCCCGCGCTGGCGTTTGACTGCCCGGTGTCGGGCTACGACCAGGTCGAAAAGAGCGTGACCGACGCGCCGTCCTGCGACGCTTCGATGCAATTGCTCATGGCGTGCCAGCAGGGCTCGAGCGGCGATGTCGGTGTCGCCCTACTCGTGATCAAGAAATGCGAGGCTGACTTCCTGGCCTCGCTTGGCGCCCGTGCGCGCCGCGGCTACGAGCGCAAGGTCGGCGCCTGCGGCGATAATTTTGCCGGCCAGGAGGGCACGCTCTTCCAGTCGACAAGAGCGATTTGCGCCGCCCAGGTTGCGCACACCTATGCGATGCGGGCCGCCAAGGCCAAGAAGCAATAGCGGGGTGGTCTTTGCCCGTGTCATTGCCAGCCAACGGGTCCGGCCCGAAGTGGCCGGCGCGATGACAAGCTCCGCGAAGCAATCGCGTTCTGTGGTAGAGACTGGGGCGTGTAGTCATCAAAGCGCCAACCGGAGTGACCGCTCTTAGGGGTAAAGCCGTCGCGCATCTGGGAAGATAGCGCGGCAGGGTTTGGACCCATATGAGACATCGGCGGCTCAAAATTGCTGCCACGCAACTTGAGCCCGAACCCCATTTCACATGTCGCGAAAGCCTGCTGTAATCGCCTTAATTGGAAAGCATCTTCGGCAGAGTTCTGAGCATTGGGGGGAGGCAATGCGGCGACGCGATTTCATCAAAGTTCTCGGTGGTGCTGTTGTCGCGTCTCCATTAGTTGCCGTGGCGCAGCAACCAACCGGGCTACCAATCATCGGCTTCCTCAGCAACGCATCTCCCGATGCATTCCCCGATAGACTAGACGCTTTCCGCAGTGGTCTTCGTGATATCGGCTATGTTGAGGATCGCAATGTCGCGATCAAATATCGCTGGGCGGAGGGGCATAATGATCGCTTGCCGCGCTTGGCAGCCGAACTGGTGGACCGCAAGGTAACCGTAATTGCAGCGGTTGGCGGCCCCAACATTGCATTGGCGGCAAAAGCGGCGACGACGACTATACCGATAGTCTTTCAAATCGGCGTTGATCCTGTCGAGGCTGGACTTGTAGCGAGTCTTGCCCGGCCGGGGGGCAACATCACGGGCGTTACGTCGTTGAACGTGGACGTAGGCTCAAAGCGGCTAGAACTCATGCACATGTTGGTCCCCCGGGTGACTGACATGGCGCTCCTCGTCAATCCGACGAATCCTACGAATGCTGCGAACGATGCAAAAGAGGCCCAGTTGGCGGCAGGCAAGATCGGGGTGCAGCTTCACGTCATGCAGGTAAGTACTAAAGACGATTTCAATGAAGCATTTGCGAATTTGCTCCAACTGGGGGTAGGCGCGTTGTTGCTAGGGACCGATGCATTATTCACCACTCATAAGGAGCAACTAAAAGATTTCGCGTTACGTAATTCGATCCCTACGGTTAGTCCGTATAGCGATTTTGCGAATGCCGGCGGACTGATGAGCTATGGAGGCGATATTATAAATTCGTGGCATTTGGCTGGCGTTTATACTGGACGTGTGCTTAAGGGCGAAAAGCCTGCCGACTTACCGGTGCAACAGGCTACCAAAGTCGAACTCGTGCTAAATTTGAAAACTGCCAAGGCGCTCGGACTGACCGTTCCTGAGACATTGCTTGCTACCGCGGACAAGGTGATCGAATAGATCGACGACTTTCGCTAATGACCCCGGAGCGGACGCGCCGGTTATGCGGCGAACTTAAGATTCACATGACTAGATTGCTTCGTCGCTTTGCTCCTCGCAATGACGGGTAGTCATGGGTCAATCACCATGGACAGCGCCGAAATAAAGAATTTCTTCAAAGGTTAGGCGAACGATCACGGTGACAGTGCGCTCAATCCCTGTATCGATCCGGCACGTCGGCATGGATGCGCGGGTCAAGCCCGCGCATGACGATTTGGAACCATCACGGTAACGGAGACGTGATGTGACATTCGTCCCTATTATCGTTACCTAGGACAAACTCGCCCATCGAAGGGACGTCGACCGGTGACAGCCGAGCGATGGGGCGGATGCGGTGCCCGCGGGCGGGCTTGTAACCCGCTCCCGGGCGGCTCCGGACACCGCCCGGCCGGTAATAACGACCGGCCTGCGAGGAGCTCGCTGGACTGGGACTAGGGGAAGATGCGGGTGACACCCGATGACGCCGAAACCCAGGAAGCGCGGCTGGAGCTGAGCTGAGGCGTTAATTCGCCGAAGCGAGTCCGCGGTGGAGCGCCGGAAGGCGCGCGCGCGGCGATCCGCGCGCTGCCGCACCCGCAAGGTGCGGACCCAGTATGCGCCTTTCGGCGCTCCGCCTCCCTTCATGGGGAGGGCTTACGTGCAGTGGCTTTAAGCAAAACTCGGATGCCAAGGCGCATCGCGAGAACGATAGCACTTACCCTCTCCCGCTTGCGGGGGAGGGTAGGGAGGGGGCCTGCGGCAATGACGTTCGTGGAGCGTCCCCCGGCGTTGCGCGGGCCGGGCATTTTGTGCAATCTCCGCGGCGATTTGCACCTCACACCTGTCCATTGTATGCGAGGCGCCCATCCTTTCCGGGCCGGCTGGATTCGGCCCTCTCAATAGACCGGGGATAGTTCATGGAAACCTTGTGGCTCATCGTTTTTTGCGGCGTATTGGCGATCGCCTACGCCATCTGGGCCACGCGCTCGGTGATGTCAGCCGATGCCGGCAGCGAAAAGATGCAGGAGATCGCCGCGGCGATCCGCGAGGGCGCGCAGGCCTATCTCAAGCGCCAATATTCGACCATCGCCGGCGTCGGCGTCGTGGTCTTCCTCATCGTCGGCTATTTCCTCGGCTGGCTGGTCGCCATCGGCTTTGCGGTCGGCGCCATTCTCTCCGGCTCCGCCGGCTTCATCGGCATGAACGTGTCGGTGCGCGCCAATGTGCGCACCGCGCAAGCAGCGACCTCCTCGCTTGCCGCCGGCCTTGAAATCGCGTTCCGCGCCGGCGCCATCACCGGCCTGTTGGTGGCGGGCTTGGCGCTTCTTGGCGTCACGCTCTATTTCGGCTTCCTCATCGGCACCCTGCATATGGCGCCGAACGATCGTGAAGTGATCGATGCCATGGTGGCGCTCGGCTTCGGCGCCTCGCTGATCTCGATCTTCGCGCGGCTTGGCGGCGGCATTTTCACCAAGGGCGCCGACGTCGGCGGCGATCTGGTCGGCAAGGTCGAGGCCGGAATCCCCGAGGACGATCCACGCAACCCCGCGACCATCGCCGACAATGTCGGCGACAATGTCGGCGACTGCGCCGGCATGGCGGCGGATCTGTTCGAGACCTATGCGGTGACCACGGTCGCCACCATGATTCTCGCCGCGATCTTTTACCGAAGCGCGGGCGCCGACATGCTCTTGAAGATGATGATGCTGCCGCTGTCGATCGGCGGCATTTGCATCATCGCTTCCATCATCGGCACGTTCTTCGTCAAGCTCGGCCCGAGCCAGTCGATCATGGGCGCACTCTATAAGGGCATGCTGGCGACCGCGGTGTTTTCGCTGATCGGCATCGCCGGCGTGATCTATGCGCTGATCGGCTTTGGTCCGCTGCCGGGCGTCGGCTACTCCGGGGAGACGTTATACCTCTGCGGCATCGTCGGCCTTGCAGTCACCGGCCTGATCATCTGGATCACCGAATACTTCACCGGCACCGACTACCGTCCGGTGCGTTCGATCGCGCAGGCCTCGGTCACCGGCCACGGCACCAATGTCATTCAGGGTCTGGCGGTGTCGATGGAAGCGACCGCCTTGCCGGCGATCGTCATCATCGCCGGCATTCTGGTCAGCTATAACCTCGCCGGCCTGTTCGGCATCGCCATTGCGGTGACCACCATGCTGGCGCTGGCCGGCATCGTCGTCGCGCTCGATGCCTTCGGCCCGGTCACCGACAATGCCGGCGGCATTGCCGAGATGGCGGGCTTGCCGAAGGAAGTGCGCAAATCGACCGACGCGCTCGACGCGGTCGGCAACACCACCAAAGCCGTGACCAAGGGCTATGCCATCGGCTCGGCCGGCCTCGGCGCCTTGGTGCTGTTCGCGGCCTATAACGAAGACCTCAAATTCTTCATCGCCGGCTCGGCGCAGCATCCGTATTTCCAGGGCGTCGCGCCGGATTTTTCGCTCAATAACCCTTACGTGGTCGCGGGCCTCCTGTTCGGCGGCATGTTGCCCTATCTGTTCGGCGCCATGGGCATGACCGCGGTCGGCCGCGCGGCGGCGTCGATCGTCGAGGAAGTGCGGCGGCAATTCAAGGAGCGGCCCGGCATCATGGCCGGCACGGACAAACCCGATTACGGCCGCGCCGTCGACATGCTGACCAAGGCGGCGATCAAGGAAATGATCGTGCCGTCGCTGTTGCCGGTGCTCTCGCCGATCGTCGTCTATTTCGTCATCTACTTTGTCGCCGGCGGCGGCGCGCAGGGCAAATCGGCGGCGTTCTCGGCGCTCGGCGCCATGTTGCTCGGCGTCATCGTCACCGGCCTGTTCGTCGCCATCTCAATGACCTCGGGCGGCGGCGCCTGGGACAATGCCAAGAAATATATCGAGGACGGCCACTACGGCGGCAAAGGCTCGGACGCCCACAAAGCGGCGGTGACCGGCGACACGGTCGGCGATCCCTACAAGGATACGGCGGGTCCGGCCGTCAATCCGATGATCAAGATCACCAATATCGTGGCGCTGCTCTTGCTCGCGGTGCTGGCGCATTAGAACGTCATTGCGAGGAGCGGAGCGACGAAGCAATCCAAAGTCACGCGGAGTGCTGGATTGTTGGGGTGGACGGCCCCTGACCGGCATCTGTGTGCCATGATGAGGTTGTCGAGAACGTCATCACGAGAGGAGCCGTCCGTGGAACAGGTTATTCGTATTGGCATGGATACGTCCAAGCGTTTCTTTCAACTGCATGGGGTGGACGGGCATGATCGGCCGGTGCTGCGGCGCCAGCTGACGCGCGCCCAGGTGCTGCGCTTTTTCGAGAAGCTGCCGGCGACGATGGTTGCGATGGAGGCGTGCGGAGCCGCGCATCATTGGGCACGCGAGCTGACGAAGCTCGGGCACGAGGTGCGGCTGATAGCGCCGCAACTTGCTAAGCCCTATGTGGCGCGCGGCAAGAACGATGCGGCGGATGCGGCGGCGCTGTGCGAGGCGGCGAGCCGGCCGCACATGCGCTTTGTGCCGGCGAAATCGGCCGATCAACAGGCGGCGCTGATGATGGCGAGCCAACGCGAGCGGCTGGTGCGTCAGCGCACGCAACTCGCCAACGCGATCCGTGGTCATGCGGCGGAGTTTGGCCTCGTCGCTGCCAAGGGCCTGGCGGCGGTAAAGCCGTTGCTTGAGCGCGTTGCCGCCGCCGCCATCCCCGACTTGGCGCGCACCCTGTTCGCCGAGCTTGCCGAGGAGCACGCAGCGCTGTGCACGCGAATTGCCGCGCTCGACCGGCGGCTGCGCGACTGGCATGCCGCGAGCGAGGTTGCGCGGCGGCTTTCGGCGATCCCCGGCTTCGGCCGCCTGATCGCCTCGCTCATGGTGATGAAGACGCCGGACCCACATCTGTTCAAGTCGGGGCGCCACTTCGCCGCTTGGCTCGGGCTGACGCCGCGCGACCATTCGACCGCCGGCAAGGCGCGGCCAGGGCGCATCACGCGCGCTGGCGATCCGATGCTGCGCAGCCTCCTCGTGGTGGGCGCGACTGCGGTGATCTGGCAGACGCGCCGGGGCACCGCGAGAAGTCCCTCCGGTTGGGTGCTGGCGCTCTTGAAGCGAAAGCCCGCCAAGCTCGCGGCGGTGGCACTCGCCAACAAGATGGCGCGCATCGCCTGGAAGCTGATGGTGAGCGGCGAACGCTACGCGCCAAGCGGCAACGCCATCGCGCTGTCCGCCGCCTGACGAGATCGGCGTCCCTGGATGAGCGTTCCAGAGATGCCAAGCCGACCTTGCAAGAGACGGAGAGATGGACGGGATCGTTCGATCGGCAACGGGAGATAAACCGCGCGAAGCAACGGCCCAACAAGGTCGCTGGATTGTTTGGATCTCCCGCCGCGCAAACCATCTTGGCCAGCAGCACTCGCTGCATCAACAGGCCGGACACATGCACGCAAGCGAACGCACGCCCGAAAAATCCCCCGGCCCCCTCTTGCAAGCAAGGGGCCGTCCACACATGCTTCGCTGCGCTCGCAATGACGGGTTAGGGGCTTAAGAGCCCTTGCCTTGGAGATTGTGGATGATGGTCATGATCACGCTGAGATCGTTGCCGCCGGTCGGCGTCGTCTGACTGACAAAATCGAAGACATGGCCGTCCTTCATGCCATATTCCGCGATCCGCCGGACTTTTCTGCCCCTGTCGAAATAGACGGCAATGACGCGCTGGTCGGTCACTTGGGTCTGCATGAAGGAGATGGGGCGGTCGGCCTTCTGCGAGATGTAGTAGAACGCTTCGCCGCTGACGGTGGCTACCGTCGACGGCGTGCCGAGAACAAGCAGCACCTGTTCCTGCGAAGCGCCCAGCGGAATTTGCTCGAGCGCGCCTTCGGGCAACACGTAACCGCGCTGGAATGTTTCGCCGGTGCAGCCGACGAGCGCGAGCGCGAGTACGATGGCGCAACCAGCCTTCAGCGGCCGGCTTCGGCTACGCGCAGAAATACCCCACATCCTCTTCCCTAACTTGCCTCAAGCCGCAGCGTGCCGTACCCCCAATGCTCAAGATTGGCAATCGGCCGCCCTGGAGCCGGTCATTGCGGCGTCGGTTAACCATATGATCTGGCGGCTGTTTCGTCCCAGTTCCCAGGATCGCAGCATCGGCGACCTCTATGGCGCGATCGTGGCGCAGGCGCGTTCGCCGGCGTTTTACCGGGACTATGACGTGCCCGATACGATGGAGGGCCGCTTCGATCTGATTGTGTTGCATCTGGTGCTCTTGATCGAGCGGCTCGGGCGCGGCGCCGACGCGGGGCAGGGGATCGGGCAACGGCTGTTCGACGCGTTTTGCCGCGATCTCGATGACAACCTGCGCGAAATGGGGGTGGGCGATCTTGCGGTGCCGAAGCGGATGCGCGCCTTCGGGGAAGCTTTTTACGGCCGGCAAGCGGCCTATGTTGCGGCCTTCGCCGCGGCGGATGGGCGGGAGCTTGAGAAGGCGCTAAGCGCGCAATATCTTTCCCGGTGTCGACGTCGCGCCGGGCGCGGGCAAGCTTGCCCGTTATGTCAACGCCGTGCGGCGCCAACTGGAAGGGCAGAAGGACGGTGCGCTATTGCAAGGCGACGTCGCCTTTCCACAACCTCAATCCATCGCTGAAGCTATCGATCATGCCTAAAGCCACAGCCGAAAAATCTCCCGCCGCGCCCTGGCAGGTTCCCGTTGCGGTGGACGATATCGCCGAGACGGGGCGGCATTTCGAGCTCATCGCCGACGCCGCGGTGCGCGCTGCGGTCGCACGGATCGCGGGATTGCGCGACCTGTCACGGCTCGAAGCGCGCTTTGACGTGAGCCGCCGCGGGGCGGAGGGTCTGCATGTCGCGGGGGTGGTATCGGCGACGGTCGGCCAAAACTGCGTTGTCACGCTCGAACCGCTGACCAATGAGGTCGAGGAGGCGGTCGATCTTGTCTTCGTTCCGCAGCGCGCACCTGCGCCGCACGACGGAGAGGCCAAGCCAAGGGACGTTAAAAGTGACGTCAAATGGGGCGATCCGGAGCCTTTGATCGAGGGAATCGTCGATTTGGGCGCGCTCGCCACCGAGTTCCTGATCATTGGGCTTGACCCCTATCCGCGAAAACCGGATGCCGTATTCGAGCCGCCGCAGGACGCCGCGCCGGATGCGGGGCCATTTGCCGCTCTTGCCAAGCTGGCCAAGAATTAGGCTCGGCGCTTCAAATCCGGGCGTCGAACCGCTATTCTCACTCCGGTGTCGCATTCCCACCTATCGGACCTGGGTCGCTGAATGACAGACAAGGTCCGCATTGCTCTCGATGCGATGGGGGGCGATCACGGTTCTGCCGTGGTCGTCGCCGGAGCGGAACTGGCGTTGCAGCGCCATCCCGCCTGCGAATTCCTGTTTTTCGGCAATGCCGCGCTGATCGGCCCGCTGATCGAGACGAGACCACGGCTCAAATCCGCTTCACGGATCGTCCATACCGACATCGCGGTGCGGATGGAGGACAAGCCGAGCCAGGCGTTGCGCTACGGCCGCTGGAAATCGTCGATGTGGCTGGCGATCGACGCGGTCAAAAAGGGCGAGGCGGATATGGCGGTCTCCGCCGGCAATACCGGCGCCCTGATGGCGATGTCGAAGTTCAATCTCAAGACGCTGCCCGGAATCGAGCGGCCGGCGATTGCGGCGCTGTGGCCGACGCTGCGCGGCGAGTCGATCGTGCTCGACGTCGGCGCTTCGATCGGCGCCGACGCCGAGCATCTGGTCGATCTTGCGGTGATGGGCGCCGCCACCGCGCGGATTCTCTTCGACCTGCCGCGGCCGAGCGTCGGGCTTCTCAATATCGGCGTCGAAGAGGCCAAGGGCCTCGAACCGGTGCGCGAGGCCGGCCGCATCCTGCGCGAAGAGGGTCTGCCCGATCTCGACTACCGCGGCTATGTCGAAGGCGACGATATCGGCCGCGGCAAGGTCGACGTCGTGGTCACCGAAGGCTTTGCCGGCAATATTGCGCTCAAGACCGCCGAAGGAACGGCGCGTCAGCTCGGTGAATATCTCAAGGGCGCGATGACCAGTTCGTTGAGCGCCCGCATCGGTTATCTTTTCGCGCGGACGGCGTTCCGTCGTTTGCGCGAGCGCATGGATCCGCGCCGGGCCAATGGCGGCGTGTTTCTCGGCCTCAACGGCATCGTCATCAAGAGCCACGGCGGCGCCGACGCCGAAGGTTTCGCAGCCGCCATCGAACTCGGCCACGGCGTGGTGCGTGACGAACTCCTGGCAAAAATCCGCGCCGCGCTCGGCCGCACCCACAAGGCTGCGCAGCAGGCCGTCGGCGGAGCCGCCTCGTGACCGTCAAGCGCTCGGTCATGCTCGGCTGCGGCAGCTATCTGCCCAGCAAGGTCCTCACCAATGAAGATCTTGGCCGCCACGATCGACACCTCGGACGAGTGGATCGTGCAGCGCACCGGCATTCACGAGCGCCGCATCGCCGCGCCGGGTGAAGTGACCTCGCAGATGGCGGTGCGCGCGGCGCAGGCGGCGCTCGCCCATGCGCGTGTCGACGGCGCAGTCGATCGATCTCATCGTGCTGGCGACCTCGACGCCGGACAATACCTTTCCCGCCAGCGCCGTCTCGGTGCAGGCCGATCTCGGCATCACCCACGGCGCCGCTTTCGATCTGCAGGCGGTGTGTTCCGGCTTCGTCTATGGCCTGGCGACGGCCGACGCCTTTCTCCGTTCGGGCGCTTTTTCGCGTGCGCTGGTGATCGGCTCGGAGACGTTTTCGCGCATCCTCGACTGGACCGACCGCGGCACCTGCGTGCTGTTCGGCGACGGCGCCGGCGCGGTTGTGCTCGACGCGCAGGAGCAGCCGGGAACGCGCGAGGACCGCGGCGTGCTGACCGTGCGGCTGCGCTCCGACGGCCGTTACAAATCGAAGCTCTATGTCGACGGCGGGCCGTCGTCGACCGGCACGGTCGGGCATTTGCGCATGGAAGGCCGCGAAGTGTTCCGCCATGCGGTGGCGATGATCACCGACGTCGTCGAGGATGCCTTCAAAATCACGGGCTATACGGCCGCCGACGTCGATTGGTTCATCCCGCACCAGGCCAACAAGCGCATTATCGACGGTTCGGCGCACAAACTCGGAATCCCGCCGGGCAAGATCGTCACCACGGTCGACCGCCACGGCAATACTTCGGCGGCCTCGATTCCGCTGGCGCTCGCCGATGCGGTCGCCGACCGGCGCATCAAGCGCGGCGACCTCCTGCTGTTCGAGGCCATGGGCGGCGGCTTCACCTGGGGCGCGGCGCTGGTGCGCTGGTAGCCCCGAAACAACCGCTTAAGCCCGGTTGACACCCGTCACGCCAAGCTAATATCCTTGATAATTCAGCACGATATCTTGATCGACGTTCGATCGATCGCCGTGCTCGGGGCTGGCGATGGCGGGAAAGACGGTCACACGTGCAGATTTATGTGAGGCGGTCTATCAAAAGGTTGGACTGTCGCGCACCGAATCTGCGACTCTGGTAGAACTGGTGCTCAAGGAAATCACTGACTGCCTTGAACGTGGCGAAACGGTGAAGCTGTCATCGTTCGGATCGTTTGTCGTGCGCAAAAAGGGCCAGCGCATCGGCCGCAATCCAAAGACCGGCAAGGAAGTTCCGATCTCGCCGCGCCGGGTCATGGTGTTCAAGCCGTCCGCCATTCTCAAGCAGCGCATCAACACGGCCGATGGCGGCGAAGCGTCCTGAAAGCTGACCGGCGATCGCGAGCAGCCTGCGGTTTGCGCTTTTAATCGCATTTTGGGGGTCCCGTTGGAAAAAGCACCGGACGCATTCCGCACCATCAGCGAAGTCGCCGACGAGATCGACGTGCCGCAGCATGTGCTGCGTTTCTGGGAAAGCCGATTTCCGCAAATCCGCCCGATGAAGCGCGGCGGCGGCCGGCGCTATTACCGCCCCGACGACGTCGATCTGTTACGCGGCGTGCGCCATTTGCTCTATGGCGAGGGCTACACCATTCGCGGCGTGCAGCGAATCCTGCGCGAGCAGGGCGTGGCATTCGTGCAGAATGTCTGGCGCGCCGACGCGGCAGTTCCGCCGCCGCAAGCGGACGACGATCGGGCCGGCGCGGAGAGCGGGCCGGAACCGGCCGAGGAGCGGTTGGAGCCGAACCTGTTCGATCTCGCCAAGGAACGGGGCGAGCCGAGACTGGAAGGCGCGCCGGCGCTGGAGCGCCGCCGCCGCCCGCCGTCTCGCCGAGGAGGCGCGGCACAAGCTGCAATCCGCGCTCGACGAACTGGTCGCTCTGTCGCCGCATGATCGAGGGCGCGCTCGATCGCGCTTGACGATCGATCTGCTGGCGATCCCAGGCAGCCGGACTGCTGACGGCGCTATCGGCGCCGGTGCGCGGCAGTTCTTGACTGCAACTACAGGATGTGGTGCGCTCGGAAAGTGTTTCTGGGGTCTCTGGGGCAGACGCCATGAATGTTTCAACCGACATCCTGGACGGCAGCGAGCCTGACATTTTCGCCGCGGAGATTTCCGATGCGGCATTGGAGCTCGTTGCCGCCATGGCGAAAGACCGGACGGCAAGCCTGACGATCGCGTTCTGCAGCGGTCTCGACGAATGCCCGCTTCATCTGCCGCGGTTCATGCTTGGCATTTCAGATGTCACGGACTGGACCAGGTGAAAGCTGACGCTTTGCCAAATGCGACTCATGATGCGCGATCGTCGCATCAGTGCGCAGTGATCTTGGATACTCGCGGTATCATACGATGGTTAGTAGGGGAGACTGGGATGGCAGATGCGATGACGGTGCTCAGTGAACTCGTTATTGGCGGGTTGATGGGTGTCTTCGGACAGGGTTTGCGAACAATAGTAGGGCTAAAGAAAATAAGTGACGAAGCGGTCGGCTCGGGTCTTTACCCGGCAGCTCTATTTAGGCCCGGGCGATTATTGACATCCCTATTAATCGCGTTCGTCGTGGGGATTGGTGCTGCGCTAGCTATTGGCCTGGGCAATCTGATTGTGCCAGACGGCAACCCACGTTCTCTCATTAGCGTCGCCGGTGCAGGGTATGTGGGCACCGATTTTATTGAAGGCTTTGTGGCGCGTGACCTGCCACTGAGTTTTTCCCCCACGCGGAGTTAGAGTCCGGCCTCCATAAGGGGACGGACGATGAAGCGGATTAGGTTCACGGAAGAGCAGATCATTGCGGTTCTGCGCGAGCACGAAGCTGGTGCGAAGACGGCCGATCTGGCGCGCAAGCACGGGATCTCGGAAGCAACCCTATACAACTGGAAGGCCAAATACGGTGGCCTGGAGGTGTCCGAGGCCAAGCGGCTGAGGACACTGGAGGAAGAGAACCGCAAGCTGAAGAAGCTGCTAGCGGAGTTGATGCTCGACAACTCCGCCCTGAAGGAGCTGCTGTCAAAAAAATGGTAGGGCCCGCTGCCAAGCGAGAGGCTGTCGCTCATTTGCGTGGCGTGTTGGAGATGAGCGAGCGGCGGGCCTGCACGATCGTTGCCGCCGATCGCAAGATGATCCGCTATCGATCACGTCGGCCGCCCGACACGGAGCTGCGTGCCCGTCTGCGCGAGCTTGCCAATCAACGGCGCCGGTTCGGCTATCGCCGCCTGTTCATCCTGTTGCGAGACCAGGGTGAGCCGTCCGGCGTCAACCGCATCTATCGTCTCTATCGGGAGGAGGGACTGGCCGTGCGCAAACGCAGAAGTCGCCGCAAGGCGGTAGGAACCCGCGCGCCCATCCTCGTCGAGGCCAAGCCAAATGCCCGTTGGTCGCTCGACTTTGTCCATGACCAGCTGGCCTGCGGTCGGCGCTTCCGCATCCTCAACATCGTCGATGACGTGACCCGGGAGTGCCTGGCGGCAATCCCCGACACTTCGATCTCAGGCCGACGGGTTGCCCGCGAGCTCACCGTACTTATCGAAGGGCGCGCCAAGCCGCGGATGATCGTCTCCGACAACGGCACCGAGTTCACCTCGAATGCGATCCTAGGCTGGGCAAAGGATCATCGGGTGGAATGGCACTACATTGCGCCTGGCAAGCCCATGCAGAACGGCTACATCGAATCCTTCAACGGCCGAATGCGGGACGAACTTCTCAACGAAAGCCTGTTCCTTGATCTCGACCAGACTCGCCAAATCATCGCTGCATGGGTTGCCGACTACAACACGACGAGGCCGCATTCCTCGCTCGGTTACAGGACGCCGGCGGCTTACGCCGATCAGCTCACCGCAACCGGCCATCGCGCTGCGCTACATGACGGCTCCGCGCGCTGTCCGGTTGCTCACACCGCGCCGAAAGGCGTATCAACCGCCGAGGCTCTAATCGCCGCTGGATGAAAGTTCAGTGGCAGGTCACGACTGTTGATCTTTCGACTGGCCGGCTTTTCATCGGGGTTTTTGGTTCGGAGCGCCGAGATTTGAACTCGGGACCCCCGGTCCCCCAGTGTTGTGTGCGTGGCGCTCATTTTCTTTTCCGCTAAATCACTTAGCTTGCCTTCGACATTGCGGTCCGGGACTTTTTCCGGGACTCTGCGAGCCGTTCTTCGGCAGCGGCGACTTCATCGTCAAATACGTGCCAATATCGCGCAGTGGTCTTTTGGTCCGCGTGACCAAGCGCCTTCTGCACAATTTTTGGATTGCGCTCCTGACGCATGAGTTTTGTCGCGTAGTCGTGTCGGAAGTCGTGGAACCGAAAATCCGAAACGCGAGCCGCCTTGCGAGTTCGCCGCCATCGGGTCTTCAAGCCGCTAATGGTGATCGGGTAACGCGCGCCCTTGACCCATCCAGCCCGCGTGCGCTGTGCGACATAGGTGAAGACCGCCTCAGGATGATGCCCACGCAGCGGCCAGAGGATTTCGCGCACAGCGTCGGTGATCCGTTTCGTTATGGTCTTATCGCCCTTGCCGCGCAGGGTGATCTGCCGAGTCGCCCAGTTGACCTGCGGCCAGCGTAACAGCGCCTCCTTCTGACGCAGCCCGGTCATGTGCGCGAAGGTGAATAACGGCGCATAATCGTCACGCATCGCATTATTGAGCCGTTCTGCCTCATCCTCGTGAAGCTCGCGCACCCGTTCCTCCGGCTCTTTCAGCCAGTGCTTTTTCCAAATCGGCTCATGATTGAATTGCACGCCCCACGTCTTCGCTCGGGTGAATAGCTTTTTTAGGACTTCCGTGGTCGAGCGATTGACCGTGGCATTGGAGATCGGCGGGCAAGCCTCGGACTTGGCGTTCTTATTGCGAATGACGCGGTGTCCACGCCGCCACGCAACAAGTTTCGCAACGTCGTCATCCGTGATCTCCGTCAGCAATTTTGTTTTGCCGAAGTATTCGACGAGCCGAGCAAGATCGCGGTCGGTGTTGTCCGACCCGGCGTGGTGTTGACCGACTTCGTCCCAATAGCGATCGGCTATATCATCGAGTTGCAGCGAGGTTTCCGCCGCGAGCGAAGCGTTCACCGCGCGGTCGGCGCGCTCCCGCGCGCTTCGCTCGATTATTTCTGCTTCGCGCTTTGTCGTTCGCTTCGTCGAGCCGTAAAACCGATGACCTCGGCACTCGAAATCGTACCAGTAGTACGGTGACTTTTTCGATCTATAGACAGACAAGGTGCAGCCCTTCTCCGTGTTCGACGCTCGATGAACTCGTCGAGGTCGGTCAGTGTGAACATCATGCGGTCACGCTTCTTGCCGCGACCCACGTTAACGTACCGTAGTTCGCCATCGCGAACGAAGCCGCGCAGTTGTTCAGGCGATACTTTGAGCCGTTCGGCAGCTTCGCGCGGTGGGAATAATTGTCTCAGCATCCCCTCACTCATGTCGGACCGCCGACTGACCCGACTGCTCAACGAGGTTATCAGGTGGGACTGCAACGATAACGATCACACCGTTGCGCCCAATCTCGACACGAGCTACATCCAGCCCCGCCGCCAGCACCGCCTTCGCTGCGCGTGTTACGTCTCGTTCTTTAAAGAGGCTCGGACGACGCATTGGAAGTATGCCGTTTGTTACCGGAGATCGAATTTAGCCGATTTGCGGAGCGGTGTCGGTACAGACCAGCCAGGATCATATAGGCGGGTTTGTACCTCCGAGCCGTCCGCGGAGAACGTCGTCGCAAGCTCGCTTTAGGTCAGCATCTCTCCGCCCCGATGCTGCCTCGTAGAGCAGGCTGGTAATGGTCCGAAAGGGACCATCCTCGGTTCCAGTGATCTCATTTTTAGATAGCTCACTGAGTAGGCCGCGCGCGAAATACGCAGAGATGTGCTTGGCATGGTCATAGTTGGGATGAGAACCAAGTCCTGGATCGATAGCGCCAACGCATACCTGGCGCAGCCGTTTCAATTCGGCGGCAAAGTAATCCGCACGTTTTCGATATGCACGTTCGATATCCTCGATTGGTAGAGGCATGGCCTCCGTCAGCCCACCATCCTCCTTTTTTCTCACTGTCAGTGGCGGTAGGGGGTTAAAAAGGAACGTTGCGAGCATGCCCGGAGCTGCGGCCAGCAGGGCCTCGACGTCCGCGAGCGCCTTGTCGAGCCGTCGAGCATGGGTGCGATTTGCGTGCTATCAGAAAGCTCTGCCGTCAGCGGAGCGAGTTTGAGAAGCACGTGGAGCTCACGACTCACTTCAGCGGCGACTGCAGCAATGCCCTTGCGATCCTTCCACGGTCGTAGATGGTCCACAATCTCTTCAACTATCTCTGCTCGCCGGATCGCGTTCGGCGGCGTGAGGTCGTTTTTCTTGTCGCGAATGCCAATTTCGCCCGCGCGTTTTTTTCGGGGCATCACCACCGCCTCCACCGCCAACCACGGGAGGTCGGCGCGGAGCGGCACCTCGGCGGTTTGAGGTGCGACGGGTGGCCACCCGGCCCCGCGCCGAAATCAACCTACCACTTTTGGCGTCAAGATGCTCAGGCTCAGGCCGCCCATGGAACGATCTGCGCCCACTGGCCGCCAAAAACCCCCCAAACGAGACGGCGACGATTTGGTGTAGCGCACCGTTGCGCTTGGATAACTTACCTGTGGAAGGGGTCTCTTGCTTCAAGGCGTATGTATACTTTCCGGGTTACGACTTGGTGAGCCGTGCGGCCGGAAACAATTTCCGCTGGTGTGGAAATTGTTTTTCCCCAGGCAAAACGGAAGCCCGGCTTCCTTTTTGCGAAATCCTGTTATATTCCAAGGCTGTAGTCATCAGCATCCGGGCAGCTCGGGGTGTAAATTTTAGCTGCGCCTCAATCATTTTTCTGAAATCGCCGTGTTCCAGCTTTTCCTTCGCATCAAGCAGGGGCGGCAAAAGAGAAATCGATTTCCCATTTGTGAGACGCGGATCGCGGGCAATCGCCATCAGCTGTACATAAAATAAAAGATGCTCTCTCGCCCACAATTGTTTCGCGACCGACGCCGCAAAACGGCCCAAAGCGTCACCTCGTTGATATCCCGAAAAGAGCAGCTAACAATTCTTCCCGATGCGATCTTGGCGACGTGTCTGTCAACTAGCTCTCTCTCGCTAGCCGCGCAAAACCGCAGCGTGGAAGTGGCTTAGTCTCGCCAAAAATCCTTGAATCGCGTGGGCGATAGCTCAGTGTAGCGCACCGTGTGCTGGATATTTTTGTGCCCGAGGTAAGCCTGCAGCGCCCTGGTGTCGTGCCCTTTGCTCGCCAGTGCATAGCCGCAGGCATGCCGGAGCATGTGGGGGTGAGCCTTGAACCCCAACTTGGCCTCGGTGCCCGCACGCTCAACCATCCGTGCGAAGCCAGCGGTGGTGAAAGGGGCCCCCCGCTCCGAGGTGAACACGAAGGGGGACTTGGGCTCCTGCTCCCGCTGCAGCCGTCGCAGCGCTCGTAGCTCGTCCCCAAGGATAGGGTGCGTGCTAGGAGTGCCTTTCTTGACTCTGTGGACGTGCAGGAGCGCGGATTTGTGGTCGACCTGCTCCCAGCGTAGGTCCACCAGTTCGGCCGCTCGTAGGCCATGCCTGTAGGCGACAAGGACCATCGTGGCGTCCCGATGCCCCCGGCGGTTGCCTTTGGCGGCTTCCATGAGGTCATCGACCTCGTCCGCGGTCAGGTATTCCCGGCTTCCGCAGATCGCGGTTTGGGGGCCGGGTCGGGGTAACTGTTCGTTTTACGGTGGCTGGGGTGACCAGCTTGAGGTGCGGTTTAGCCATGCGTTTCGGCCTCCCAGCCTGAGCAACTGTTCGTACAAGAATCATTGTTCGAACAGTTTGTCAAGGCCACGCCCAACCGCGTGCCATTTGAAGATTGAGAGCTACAGTGCGGGCGGAACGGATATGAGGCTGATAGCTGTGATGGATCAGCTGGAAACTACTGCGGGTCCTTGGCGCAATTAGGTACTGGCCGGAACCGGCCACTCGCAAATCCAAAACCGGCCAGTCACGCCTCTGCCGCGGCGTGCATGCCGTCGGTGACGAAATGAAACGTGGTGCCACCCTGCATGACCAGCGGCGCGCGCGGCTGATGCGTGAGGACGAAAACGGAGCAGTGATAGGGTGGGTTGTCGCCCCACCATCCTTTCCAGTCATCGTCGGCCCACGGGCCGCGTACCGGGCCAAACATGTTGCGCCCGAGAATCCACGCCTTGACGTTCTCAAATCCTTGCGCAGCGAATTGATCGTCAATCCCTGTTGAGCCACCGTCCTGGCCGAACATCTGCCGGAATGTTCGAGTTGTGAAAGCCCATTCGTGCAACGCTTTCCCGCCGACGCCGAGCGGATGATCCAAACCCTGGTCTGGTCCCGCACCGTAGCCGTCTTGCGATATTGAAAAGCTGCAGACGCGCAGTTTCGACATCATGATTGACCCCTCTTCCACACGACATCCGTAGCCTTACTCCACACCGGCACTGTACGGCTGCGTTGTGCGCCACAGCAAACCGGATCGCTCAATGTCTGAAGCGGGTCATTTTGTACCGATTGGCGATGTCCGCTCCAAGTCCGCTTATCCCAATCACAGACAAAGTGCATCGCAGCGAAAGGCGCGACTATTCGATCACCTCGTCGGCGAGCGATAAAAATGATTCTGGAATTGTTAGCCCGAGCGCCTTCGCGGTCTTGAGATATCGAGGCCTCGAGCCCAGCGCCGCTCCAACCGCTGTGCCTGTGGGATTACGAGAGCATGTTGAAGGAAGGCGACCGGTTGATCCTGGCAGCCTTCGGCGGCGGCTTTACCTGGGCCGGAGCCTATCTGACTTGGGCGTATAATCCGAATTAGCGTATCGTCTTCGGACGCTTCAGATGCAACTCGCGCGCGGCCCACTGTGGTGCTGCCAGCACGCCAGCTGCCGTTTCCTATGTTGTGTTAGCCCTTGTTCGTAACTACAAGAATTCACAAAGAAAATGACGTCCAATCGCGCCGTCCCAGATTCCATAGCGGATATCGCAACGCTTACAGGCGTTGCCGCTCCACAGCTCATGGATCCGAGCTGGCAGAACATTACCGATCCAATATTTCATTGGGCTGCGGTGCGACCAAACGCGCCGGCGTTTCACCAGGGTCCGCAGACCGTCACTTATAGCGAGCTCGCGGGCTTGGTGGCCAAGGCTGCGGTACACCTCGCCAGCTACGGCATTGGCGCCGGCGAACGCGTGGCAATCAATCTCACCAATTCGATCGATCACTTTATTCTCACGCTTGGACTTCTGCGTCTCGGCGCCACGACAATGGAAATTCCCTACGGCGCACCGAAACCGCCGGCACCCGAACTCCTGGCGAAGTTTGCGGTGCAGCGGATTTTTATCGAACCCATTGCCGCACCGGTGGCGGGGTTCCCGTCGATCAAGGTCGATGCCGGCTGGCGCGACCGGGTCGCGCTGGCGCAGGGAGATCGCAGAAGCGACGACAACGGCGACGGCATTTTCACCATCAGCATGACCTCGGGAACGACCGGTGAGCCGAAAGGCAGTTTGACCACGCATCGGCAATATTTTCAGCGCATGCGCGCTTATACGGACCTGTTCGCCAGTTCCGGCGTGTTCTCGCCGGAACGGCCGGCAAATTTTCTGCTCACCGCCAGCATCGGCTATACCACGTTCTTCCGGCGCATGATCAGTCATCTGTTCATCGGTGGGCCGGTAACGATCCTGCCGGACTATCTGCACGTGATCGATCTGGTGAAAGCGATCGGCGCTCACGACAACGCGCTCTGCTTCATCACGTCGGCGATGTGCCGCGTGCTGATCTCATGTGCGCCGCAGAGCGGCGTGCTCTTTCCGAGCTTGCGTGCGCTCGTAGCCGGCGGCGGCTTCGTCTATCCCGAAGAAAAGATCGCCATGCTGGATCGGGTTTCGCCGAACTTCTACGAGTTCCTACGGCGCGTCCGGCTTCGGCACGGTCGCCGTGCTGTCGCCAAAGGAAATCCGCGAGCGGCCGGCCAGCGTCGGACGTCCGCCGTCCTTCGTCGAAGCGCAGGTCGTGGACGAAGAGGGCACGTCGCTGCCGCCCGGGATGGCCGGCCGCTTGCGCTGCCGCGGTACCGAAGGCAAGGGCTTTGCCGCGGACGTCGATCCGGCGAGCGACGAACGTTTCCGCGACGGCTGGTATTATCCCGGCGACTACGCTCATCTCGACGACGCCGGCTACATTTATCTGCGCGGCCGGGCCGGCGACACGATCGTGCGCGGCGGCGTCGAACTCTTCCCTGCGGAGATCGAAGCGGTGATCGCGCAGCATCCGGCTGTTGCCGAAGTCGCGGTCGTTGGCGTGCCGCGGCCGATCCCGGGTGACGAGCTGGTGGCGCTGGTGGTGCCGCTCGGCCAAGTCCAGCACGACGTGCTGGCGCAATTCTGCCAATCCAAGCTGCCGGCCGAACGCTGGCCGGATCGGATCTTCTATGCCCAGACGCTGCCCAAGGCCGCCAGCGGCAAGCTCGACCGGGCTCGGGTCAAGGCACTTGTGATGGACGAGATTTCTCGCCGCGCGGGGCAATAGCTGCCTCTTTCGCACGGGCCATGGGGGCGAGGTGAAATGCCACCATGCCGAGGGTTGCATAGCCGAGGGTTGCATATTTGCAACGCCATCGGGGATTCCACGTAAATCCCCGAAAAACCGGTCCAAAACGTGCTGGTTACATTGCCCTGTCGCGGTTCCAGCCAATAAACTGACTACGGGAACGTGTGTATCGGGCGCGCCAGGCGCGAGCCCGATGCCAGGGGCTGTCGTATGCGGGAATCGCCGCGAACGAGCCGATCGAATTTGCGCCATTTGCTGGCGTCGAGTTCGCTCGCCGCGATTCTGATCGGCGGCGGCACGCCCGCCGCCTATGCGACGTGCAGCACGAGCATTACGACCAACCAGGCCGGCTGCAGCAACAGTACCACCATTACGAAGATTTCGATTTCGAACGCCACGATCACAGGCGATGTCCAGAATACCAGCACCGGCATCATCAGCCCTGACGGCATCACGCTAACCAACAGCACGATCACCGGCTCGATCCTCAACGATGGCAGCGTCGGCGGCAACATCACCATCGGCACCGGTAGCGCGATCACCGGAACGACGCACACCGGCGGCAACGGTAACACGCACGCCGGCATTCTGTTCGACGGGCATAACAGCACCTTCGCCGGCACGGTCATCAATCACGGCTTCATTTTCGGCAACTCGGGTGGCATCGACATAACGAACACCATGGCGGTGTTCGGGGAGAGCTCTGCCGGCGGTGGTATCGTCAATACCGGGACCATTTCAGCCTCGGGCGCAGGGCTCCAGGCCGGCATCGCCGAAGCCAACGTCTCGACCTTCCAGGGCGGCATTACCAATTCGGGTACGCTGGCGGCGACCGCCACGGGGCTGGCCGCAGGTATTGCCGTCGTGAACGGGGTCGCGCCCAGTTTCGCGACGCTGTCCAATACCGCAACCTTCCTCGGCGGCATCAACAATTCGGGCAAAATCGTCATCAGCAGCACCAAAACCGCCGTTGGGATCGGCGTCGAGGGGCTCGCTTCCTACCAGGGCGGCATCGCTAACAGTGGCGCAATTTCGGTCACCGCTCCGAACGCGGTCGGCATAGGGGTCATCGACAGCCCGCATTTCGGCGGCGCTATCAACAACACGTCGACCGGCACGATTACGGCGGCAGTCGGCATCGGCGTTACCAACCACAGCACGATTCACGGCGGCATCTTTGACACGGGCATCATTCTCGCGACCCACGGCATCGTGATCGACAGCACCAGCGAGGTGATCGGCGGTACAACCGTTGCCGGCAGTAAGGACGGCGTCCTTGTCAATGGCTCGACCTTTACCGGCGGCATCAGCAATGCCGGCAGAATCACCGGACTACGCGGCATCGAGGTCGGTGCGACGAGCGCCGGGGCGGTAACGGTCTTCAGCGGCGGCATCACAAATTCCGGCACGGTCTCCGGCGGCACCCAGGCCGCCATTGTGGCCGCAGACGCCTCGTCGTTTTCCGGCGGCATCACCAACAGCGGCGGCCTGGTCGAATCGGCGAGCGGTCCCGGCATCAAGCTCGATGGAATCGGCTCGTTCGGCGGCGGCAGTGTCAGCAACTCCGGCACGATTTCGGTCTCGTCGACGAATAAGGGCATTGTGATCAATGCCGTCACCACTTTCATCGGCAATGTCGCGAACTCGGGCACGATCAGCGCCGGCACCGGTATCGCCATCATCACCGGCAGCACCATCACGGGCGAGATCTTCGACACCGGCAACGTCCTCGCCTCGACTGCCGGCATCGCCATCGACAGCACGAGCAAGATCACCAGCGGCAACACCGCGATCAAGATCCGTACCTCGACCTTCACCGGCGGCATCACCAATGCCGGCACGATCTTCTCTTCGGCGAGCCGCCCCGGCATCTTAGTCTCTAGCGTCGTTCAGTTCGGCACATCGAGCACCGGCGGTGGCATCACCAATTCAGGCACGATCTCGGCAGGCCAAGTTGGCATTGAGATCGGCGACGACGACTTCGTATTTGGCGTCAGCAATGCCGGTAACATCTCAGGCAGCTACGGCGTTTACGTCAGCAATGTCACGCAGTTTGGCACGTCCAGCGCCGGCGGCGGCATCACCAATTCTGGCACGATCTCGGCGTCCTATGCCGGTATATTCGTTGGCGCCACCCAGAGCGCCAGAGCCAATGATACGTTCTTGGGCGGCATCGCAAACATCGGAAATATCACGGCAGCGACCGGTATCGATATCGGCGTGGCCATCGGCATCACAGTCTCGACCTTCCTCGGCGGCATCGTCAACAGCGGCACCATCACCGCCTCCAACGCCGGCATTTTCGTCCGCAGCGTCCAGCTATTCGGCTCGTCCAGCGCCGGCGGCGGCATCACCAATTCTGGCCTGATTTCCGCAGGGGCAAGCATCGGCGCCCTTTACGCCGGCATTACCGTCGTCAACGTCAAAAGTTTCTTTGGCGGTATCAGCAATAGCGGGACGATCCTAGGAGCCTCGAACGGCATCTACCTCAGCGACAACTCGAGCTTCGTTGGCGGCATCAGCAATAGCGGCACCATCTCTACGGGTTTCGTGGGCATTTATGTCCATCCCGACTCGACCTTCCTTGGCGCCATCAGCAACAACGGCATGATCTCAGCGAAGTTCGGCATTGCCGTCAGCACCGTGGCCGTCTTCGGCAACAGCAGCGCCGGCGGCGGCATTACCAACTCAGGCACGATCTCAGCGGCCGATACCGGTATTTTTGTCGGCAGATCTGTTTCGACCTTCACGGGGAATATCAGCAATTCCGGAAAGATCACCGCCACGACCGGCATCGATGTCTACAGCGGCGTGACTTTCGCCAGCGGCGCCGCGATCGTGAACAGCGGCACGATCTCGGGCTCGGGCGCAGCTATCACTGCGCTCAACGCCTCGACCGCGGTGACCATCGATCAGACCGCCGGCCTGATCAGCGGCACTGTCGATCTCTCCCAGCATGCCGACGTTTTCAACATCACTGGCGGCACGCTGAGCGGCAATATCGTCGGCTCCGGCTCGCTCAACACCGTCAATTTCAACCCCGGCACCGGCAACACCTTCACCTACAGCAACAGCTTCAGCGGCATCCAGCAGGCCAATGTCACATCCGGCGTTGTTATTCTCAACGGCCATGACACAGCGACCGGCATGACGGTGAGCTCGGGCGGCACGCTCGCCGGCACCGGCATTATCACTTCGTCGATCACCGTCAATTCCGGCGGCACTTTGGAGCCGGGCTTGCCCGGCACTGCCGGCGGCACGCTGTCCGTTGCCGGCAACCTGACCTTCGCTCCCGGCGCGAAGTATCTCGACGCGATCAACAACGCGAGCGTCAGCGTCGCCACGATCAGCGGCACCGCGACGCTGGGCGATGCCACCGTCACCATCGCTGCCGGCAGCACGGTGACAGCCGGCACGACCTATACGGTTCTTGTCGACACCAGTGGCGGCCTGGGTAGCGCCAACACGTTCAATCCGGGCGTCAGCTTCGGCACGCTCGGGGGCACGATCAGCTATGTTGACGGCGGCGACGACGTCGATCTGGTGTTCGCAACCCTCTGCTTCACAGGGCCGTTCCCGCACACCAATTCCGGCAGCACGCGCGGTATCTGCGTCATCAGCACGAGCTTCACCGGCAACGTCAATAACACCAATACCGGCATTATCACGACGAGCGGCATCAGCGTCACCCACAGCACCATCACCGGACAAATTCTCGACAGCGGCACGCTGACGGGCGGCATTTCGATCGACAGCGCGAGCGAGATCGTCTCCACCAAGACCGCCATCGCGATTACCGGGCCGACCTTTGCCGGCGGCATCAACAATGCCGGCGTGATCTCGGCGGGCGACACCGGCATCTCTGTCTCCGGCTCTACGACGTTCGGCGGCGGCATCACGAACAGCGGCACTATATCGGCGCACTTCGATGGCGTTTTGGTCCAAGAAGTCTCCACCTTCTCCGGCGGCATCTCCAGCAGCGGCAAAATCTCGGCGGTCAGCGGCTCCGGAATTTACGTCAACTTTGTCTCGACCTTCACCGGCGGCATCTCCAACAGCGGCACGATCTCGGCCGGCCACAATGGTATTGGTGTCTTCAACGTCACCCAATTCGGCGCCGCCATCAGCAATTCCGGCACCGTCACGGCCAGCACCGGCATCAAGATCTCCGGCAGTACCATCACCGGTCAAATCATCGATACCGGTAATATCCTGGGGTCGAGCCACGGCATCCTGATCGACAGCGCGAGCGAGATCGTCTCGACCAAAACTGGCATCGACATCACCGGCCCAACCTTCACTGGCGGCATCGTCAATGCCGGGACGATCTCGGCTAATCTGGCCATTTTGGTCAGCGGCGTTACGTCGTTCGGTGGTGGCATTTCCAACGCCGGCGTGATCGATCCGAAAACCGGCATCTCTGTCAGTAGCGTGTCGACCTATTCGGGCGGCGTCACCAACTCCGGCACGATCAACGCCACAGCGATCGGCATCAAGATCGCCAGCGTTCCGATTTTCGGCGGCAATATCTCCAATTCCGGCAGCATCAGCGGCCCAAGCGGCATTGCCATCAGCGGCAGCACGATCACTGGCTCGATCATCGACACCGGCATCATCCTCGGCACGACCCACGGCATCGCGATCAACAGCACGAGCAAGATCGTCACCACCAAGACCGGGATCAAGATCACCGGGCTGACCTTTACCGGTGGTATTTCCAACGCCGGCACGATCTCGGCCGCTACGGGCATGACCGTCTTCGACGGCTCGACCTTCACCGGCGGCATCACCAACAGCGGCACGATCGCGGCCCATGCGGGCTTTTACGTCGCCAGCGTTTCAATCTTTACGGGTGGCATCGCCAACAGCGGCACGATCTCAGCTGCCGATGCGGGCTTTTACGTCTCAAGCGTCTCGAGTTTCACGGGCGGCATCGCCAACAGCGGTACGATCTCGTCGGCCGGTTCGGGCTTTTACGTCTCAAGCGTCTCGAATTTCTCGGGCGGCATCACCAATAGCGGTACGATCTCGTCGGCCAATGCGGGCTTTTACGTCTCAAGCGTCTCGACTTTCACGGGCGGCATCACCAATAACGGTACGATCTCGTCGGCCAATGCGGGCTTTTACGTCTCAAGCGTCTCGAATTTCTCGGGCGGCATCACTAATGGCGGCACGATCTCGGCGGCCGATACGGGCATTGGCGTCTTCAGCGTCGCGACCTTCACATCCGGCAACATCTCCAATTCCGGCACCATCACGGCAAAGACCGGCATCGATATCATCGGCAGCACCATCGACGGCGCGATCGTCGACAGCGGCAAGATCCTCGGTTCGAGCCACGGCATCCTAATCGACAGCGCGAGCAAGATTGTTATCCCCACCAGGACCGCCATCGCGGTCACCGGTCCGACTTTCACCGCCGGCATTTCCAACGCCGGCACGATCTCGGCGGGAGGCGGCGGCATCGAGGTCGGCGTCACCGCCGGCGGTGGCTCGATCACGGTCTCGACCTTCTTGGGCGGCATCGCCAACAGCGGTACGATTTCGGCGGGCGGCAGGGGCATCGCAGTTGGCATCACCGGCGGCAGCTCGTTCGCGGTCTTGACCTTCTCGGGCGGCATCACCAACAGCGGTCCGATTTCGGTGCCTCATTCGGCCTCGGGCATCTCCGTCGAAAGCGTCTCGGTCTTCTCGGGCAACATCGTCAACAGCAGTACGATTTCGGCGGCCAAGCCGGTCAACGTCACTGACGTCTCGACCTTCTCGGGCGGCATCACCAACAGCGGTACGCTTTCGGCGGGCGAAAGGGGCATTGACGTCGAAAAAATCTCGACCTTCTCGAGCGGCATCACCAACAGCGGCACGATTTCGGCGGGCCACTCGGGCACGGCCCTCTTCGTCGGAGGCGTCTCGACCTTCTCGGGCGGCATCACCAATAGCGGTACGCTTTCGGCGCCCGGTACGATTTCGGCGGGCGGCGCGGGCGCCTGGGGTCTTTACGTCGGATTCGTCTCTGGCTACTCGGCCGGCCTCTCGACCTTCTCGGGCGGCATTACCAACAGCGGCAATATCTCGGCGGGCAGCTTTGGCCTTTACGTCAGCGGCGTTTCGACCTTCTCAGGCGGCATCACCAACAGCGGCACGATCTCGGCGGGCAACGTCGGCATCGGCGTCGACGATGTCGCGACCTTCTTGGGCGGCATCAGCAACGCCGGCACCGGCACGATTTCAGGCAAACGCGGCATTTACGTCACCAGCGCCGCCCAATTCGGCAGCAGCAGCGCCGGTGGCGGCATCACCAACAGCGGCACGGTTTCGGTGACGCAAACCGGCATCAACCTCAGTCACGTTACGACCTTTACCGGCAACATCTCCAATGCCGGCACCATAACCGGTGCGACCGGCATCAACATCGTCAATCACTCCACCATCACCGGCCAAATCGTCGACAGCGGCAACATTCTCGCCTCGGCCCGCGGCATCGTGGTCGATAACACGAGCAAGATCGCCAGCACCAAGACCGCCATCCAGGTCACCGGCTCGACCTTCACCGGCGGCATCAGCAATGCTGGCGTGCTGTCGGGGACCGCGGCGGGCATCAGGATCGGGGCGCGGCTCGGCTCGTCCGACACGATCGTCAGTTTCGGCGGCGGCATCACCAATTCCGGCACCATTTCGGGCGCCGCAAACGGCGTCTTTGTTGGCGGTACCGCTGACAGCGCCGGCGTTACGATCTCAAGTTTCGCCGGCGGCATCAGCAACAGCGGCCTGATCACGGCGTCCCACAATGGCATCTGGGTCGGCGGCAGCGCGCAGAACGGCGGCACTCTCACGATTTCCAATTTCGCCGGCGGCGTCAGCAATTCCGGCACGATCTCGGCCGGCGGCAAAGGCATTGTCGTCGGCGGCACCGTGGGGGCCGGCGGCGGCACGCTCACGATCTCGACCTTCTCTGGCGGCATCACCAATGTCGGCACGATCACTGCAGTCAAGACCGGCGTCGAGATCGCCAACGTCTCGGCGTTTTCGGGGAGTTTCTCCAACAGCGGCACAATCAATGCCGGCTTCACCGGCTTTTACGTCGCCGCTGTCTCGACTTTCAACGGCGGCGTCACCAACAGCGGTACGATTTCCGCCGGTCACACCGGTATGTACGTCGCCAGCGTTCAGACATTCCAGAACAGCCTCGTCAACAGCGGCACGATCTCCGCCGGTCATACCGGCATGTACGTCGCCTCAGTCACGGCCTTCGCAGGCGGCGTGACCAACAGCGGCACGATAACGGCGGGCGATTCCGGCGTCTATGTTGCCAGCGTTTCGTCGTTCGGTGGGAGCCTGGTCAACACCGGCAAGATCAAGGCTGCCAGGAGCGGTATGTATGCCGTCAGCATCAGCACGTTTTCGGGCGGGATCACCAACAGCGGTACGATCTCGGCGGGCAACTTGGGTCTGTATGTGTCGGGCGTCACGGCCTTCTCGGGCGGTGTCACCAGTGGCGGAACGATCTCCGCGGCCGAAACAGGTATCGGCGTCTCGAGCGTCTCGACTTTTACCGGCAACGTCTCGAATTCCGGAACAGTTACGGCCAGGACTGGCATCAAGATCGGAACCGGTGTGACGTTTGCCGGGGGCGGAGTGATTGTCAATTCCGGCACGATCTCCGGCTCGGTCGCGGCCATCGACTCGTCCGGCGCCTCGACCGCGGTCACCATCGACCAGACTGGCGGCTCGATTTCCGGCGCCATCAAGCTGTCGTCGCATGCCGACCTGCTCAATATCACCGGCGGCACGGTGGCCGGCAACATCGTCGGCTCGGGCTCGAGTGACACAGTCGATTTCAACACCGGCGGCACCTTCACCTACAGCAACAGCTTCACGGGCATCCACCAAGCCAACGTCACCTCCGGCGTGGTCGTGCTGACCGGCCACGACACCGCGACCGGCATGACGGTGAGCAATGGCGGCACGCTCGCCGGCACCGGCATCATCACCTCGGCGATCACCGTCAATGACGGCGGCACCATCGAAGCCGGTCTGCCCGGCACCGCCGGCGGCACGCTGTCGATCGCCGGTTCGCTGACATTCTCGTCGATCAACGCCGATTATCTCGACACCTTCAGCGGCGTCAGCAACGGCGCGATCGACATCACCGGAACCGCGGCGCTCAACGACGCCTCGCTCGTCATCGCCGGCTCGGTCAATATCGGCACGACCTACACGATCATGGTCGACACCGGCGGTTTCGGCGGCACCACTTTCAATCCGCTGGTCACTGCCGGCACCGACACCGGCACGATCACCTACAGTGGCGACGACGTCCTGCTGTCGTTCATCGCCGGTCCGCCGCCGGCGTGCACGACGATCTCAGGCGCGTTCACCAACGCCGCCGGCCACAGCATTCCGTGTATTCTCGTTCCCAATCTCACCTTCACCGGCAATGTCAGCAATGCCGGCACCATCACCGGGCTGGGCACCAGCGGCGGCGGCATCACCGTCACCAACAGCACCATCACCGGCGCGATCGTCGACTCCGGCATCCTCAACGGCGGCATCAAGATCGACGCCCAGAGCATTATCGACCCGGTCAGCGTCGCCATACTGATCACCGGACCGACCTTTAGCGGCGGCATCAGCAATGCCGGCGTGCTCCAGGGCACCCAGAGCGCCATCCGCATCGCCGGCACCACGACGTTCGGCGGCGGCATCACCAATTCCGGCACGCTGTCGGGCGCTCTCTACGGTCTGCAAATCAACGGTGTTTCGACCTTCGCGGGCGGCGTCACCAATGCCAGCGGAGGGTTGATCACGACGGCTGGGACCGGAATTGCGCTCGTCCACGTCACCACGTTCCTCAACGGCATCACCAATAACGGCACGATCGCTGCGGGTGAGGTCGGCATTCTGCTCGACGACGTGACGACCTTCTCGGGCAATATCAGCAATGCGGGAACCATTACGGCCGCGACCGGGCTGAAGATCACCGCCAGCACCATCAATGGCTCGATCGTCGAAAGTGGGCTGCTCCTGGCGTCGAACGTCGGCATCACCATCGACAGCGCCAGCAAGCTTGTTTCGACCAAGACCGCCATCGCCATCACCGGCCCGACTTTCACCGGCGGCGTCAGCAATGCCGGCTTGATCACGGCCGCCAACGCCGGAATTGACGTATCTTCGGTCTCAAGCTTCTTCGGCGGCATTACCAATAGCGGCACGGTCTCCGGCCACACCGGCATCGAGGTGACCGGGGTCAGCACGTTCGGCGGCGGTATCGTGAATAATGGCCGCATCGCCGCCAGCGCCAGTTGCGCCATTGCGGTCTCGGGAGTCTCGAATTTCTCCGGCGGCATCAGCAACGGCGGCACGATAACGGCGCCTGGGCTTTACGGCGTATACGTCAGCAACGTTTCGACTTTCGCCGCCAATATCAGCAACTCCGGCACCATCAGCGCCAAAACGGGCATTGGCATCTTCGGCAGCACCATCAGCAGCGAGATCCGCGATACCGGAGTGATCCTAGGGACCAGCCACGGCATCCTGATCGGCAACAATAGCCTCCTCCAGGGGAGTCTCGGCATTTTCGTGGGCGGCCCGACCTTCACCGGCGGCATCAGCAATGCCGGCACGATCGCGGCCGTTATGGCTGGCATCTATGTCGGCGGCTCCACCTTTGGCCACAACTATGTCACGAGCTTCAGCGGCGGCATCGTCAATTCCGGCACGATCTCGGTGGCCAACGGTCAGGCTATCGATGTCAACCACGTTCCGACGTTCTCCGGCACGATCTCCAATTCCGGCACCATCACCGGCGCGACCGGCATTTCCATCGTCTCAAGCACCATCCTCGGCTCGATCGTCGACAGCGGGCTCCTGCAGGCGTCGAATGTCGGCATCACGATCGACAGCGCCAGCAAGATCGTGTCCACCGCGACGGGGATCAAGGTCAGCGGCCCGACATTTATCGGCGGCATCAGCAATGCCGGCGCGATTTCGGCCGGGGCGTTCGGAATCTTATGTCGACCCGGTCACCACTTTCGCCGGCGGTATCAGCAGTTCGGGCATAGTGTCGGTTACGGGCGCCGCGATTGCTCTCGCCGGCGTTTCCACATTCACCGGGAATATCTCGAATTCAGGCACCATCACCGGCAAGACCGGCATCGACATCGTCGGCAGCACGATCACCGGCGCGATTTTCGACAGCGGCAATATCCTGGCGTCGGCACATGGCATCCTGATCGACAGCGCGAGCAAGATCTCCGGCGCCAATAAGGCGATCTCGGTCACCGGCCCGACGTTGACCGGCGGCATCAGCAATGCCGGCACGCTGGCGGCGACCAACACCGGAATTAGCATCAGCGGCGTCACGACTTTTGCCGGCGGCATCGCCAATAGCGGCACGATCAACAACAGCTTCAAGGGAATCAATGTCGAAACGGTTCAAACCTTCCTCGGCGGCATCGCTAATAGCGGCGAGATTGTCGGGCTTTCGAAAAATATTTTGATCGGAAGTACGACCTCGTTCGGCGGCGGCATCAGCAACAGCGGCACGCTCAGCAGCGGCAACACCAGTATTTACGTCAACGCTGTTTCCACCTTCTCGGGTGGCGTCACCAATAGCGGCCAGGTGACCGCCAACGGCTACGGCATCAGGATCACCAACGTCGCGATGTTCTCGGGCGGCACGTCCGGCGGCGGCATCGTCAACAGCTCAACCGGCCTGATCTCGGGCGGCCTTGCCGGCATCCTGGTCGGCACCACCGGCTTCGGCGTCTCGACCTTCCTCGGCGGCATCACCAATGCCGGCACGATTACGTCCTCGCACGGCTCGGGGATCGAGATCCACATGGTTTCGACCTTCCTCGGCGGCATCACCAATTCCGGCACGATCGCCGCGGTTCTCGGCATCAATGTCACGAGCGTCGCGATGTTCGGCTCGTCGAGTGCCGGCGGCGGCATCACCAATAGCGGCACCATCACGGTCTCGGCGAACTACGGCATCCAGGTGCAATCGGTCACAAACTTCTACGGCGGCATCAGCAATGCCAGCACCGGCAAGATCCTCGGCGCCAGCGAATGCGGCGCGGCGATCTTCGCGGTCTCGACCTTCAGCGGCGGCATCAGCAATGGCGGCACCATCTCCGGCAACGAGTTTGGCGTCTATGTCACCGGCAGCGGGACTTTCGCCGGCGGCATCACCAATAGCGGCCAGATTTCCGGCGCGGCATTCGGCGGAATTCAAATCTTCAACGACGGGACCTTCCTCGGCGGCATTACCAACAGCAGCACCGGCACGATCACGTCGGCGACGGCCGACGGCATCAAGATCAGCCAAGTCGCGGTGTTCGGCTCGTCGAGCGCCGGCGGCGGCATCACTAACGCGGGCCTGATCTCTTCGCCGGACGCGACCGCCATTGTCGTCCACACCGTTACGACTTTCGTCGGCGAAATCACCAATAGCGGCACGATCTCGGGTGCGCACGGCGGCGTCATCATCAACGCCGTTTCGACTTTTGCCGCCGGCATCAGCAATGCCGGCCTGATCGCGGCCGGCGCCGGCGGCTATGACGCCATCAAGGTCACCGGTTCCGGCGTTGTCGGCCTCAACAGCGCTGGCGGCGGCATCGTCAATTCCGGCACGCTCACCGGCAGCAACGGCATCTATGTCGGCAACGTCACGACGTTCCAGGGCGGCATCACCAATACGCAGAAGATCACGGCGGCGAGCGACGGTATTTTCATCGGCAGCACCGGGAGCGTCTCCGGCGCCATCGTCAACAGCGCCGGCGCCACGATCTCTGGCGGGCTCGTCGGCATCGCTATCAACAGCGTCGTCAATTTCGGCTCGACCAGCGCCGGTGGCGGCATCAGCAATGCCGGCACGCTCTCGGGCACGACCGGTATCAAGATCACCGGCAACGTCGTGTTTGCCGCCGGTACGGCTATCGTCAATACCGGCAACATCACCGGCACCGGCGGCACCGCTATTACCGCCGCCGCCGACGCGAGTTCGGTCATCATCGATCAGAACGCCGGCACCATTACCGGCAACGTTTTGCTGTCATCGCACGCCGACGTGATGACGATCGCCGGCGGCACCGTCGTCGGCAACATCACAGGCGCCGGATCGAGCGACACGCTGAATTTCTCGCTGGCGTCGAGCGCGACCTATACCGACAGCAACACGTTTACCACCATCAACCAGGTCAACATCAATTCCGGCACGGTGTTGCTCGACGGCGGTACCGACGACGCCAACGCTGTCGACGTGTTCTCCGGTGCCACGCTTGGCGGCACCGCGACGCTCGATCCGGTTAGTCTGACCATCCATGGCGGCGGCACCTTCGCGCCCGGGGTGCCCGGCACGTTCATGACGGTGACCGGCAATCTGGTCCTGGAGTCGGCCGCGATCTACATGGTCACGATCAACGGCGCCAATAGCAGCGGCGCACTGGTGTCCGTCACCGCAACGATCGACACTGGCGCGTTGGTGCATGGCAATCCGGCCAACACGGCCATTGTCGGCACCAAATACACGATCCTGACCGCCACCGGCGGCGTGACCGGCATCTTTGCCGATCCCGACGTCTTCTTCGGCCGCTACGAGGGCGTGCTGAGCTACGACGCCGACGACGTGTTCATGACCGTGCAGAACGGCGCGCTGGTGCCGCTATTGCCGCCCAATCCGCCGCAGAACGTGCTCAACGTCGCCAACGCCATCGACACCGCGATCCAGAATGGCGTGACGCCGCCGCCCGGATTCCAGAACCTGTTCAATTATACGCCGGCGCAGCTCGAGAACGCGCTGGCGCAGCTTGAGGGCCAGCAGGCGGCCGATGCCGGGCAGGGCGCGTTCCAGCTGATGACGGAATTCCTCGATCTGTTGCTCGATCCGACGGCGGGGGGCGGCGGCGGCGGCGGCAATGGCGGCGCGCACGCGGATTCGCGCCGGAGGATCAGGCAAGCCTGCCGCCCGACATCGCGGAGGCTTACAATCACGTGCTCAGAAGCGGGCAGCCGGCGCCGGCGGCACGTTCGATCAGCGCTGGACCGCCTGGGGCTCGGCGTTTGGCGGCTACAACACCACCAACGGCAACACCTCGGTGGGCTCGGCCAATGTCACCGCGAGCGATTACGGCTTTGCCGCCGGCATGGACTATCATGTCGACGCCGCGATCCAGTTACGGCTTTGCGCTCGCCGGCGGCGGCACCAATTGGTCACTGGCGCGGACTGGGCAGCGGCCGGAGCGATGCATTCCAGGCCGGCGTCTACGGCACCACGCATTTCGGGCCGCTATATGTGTCCGGCGCGTTCGCCTTCGCCAATCACTGGTTCACGACCAACCGCATCGCGGTCGCCGACAATCTGACCGCGTCATTCCAAGGCCAGAGCTATGCCGCGCGCGGCGAGGCCGGCTACCGCTACGCCGTGCCGGTCACCGGCTACATTATCGGGGTGACGCCTTACGCGGCGTTGCAGGTGCAAGCCTTCCATACGCCGGGCTATAGCGAGACCGATCTGTCGGGCGGCGGCTTCGGGCTGACCTACAATGCGATGAACGCCACCGATACCAGGAGCGAACTCGGCGCGCGCTTTGACAATCTGACGATGTGGAGCGATATGCCGCTCATTCTGCGCGGGCGGCTCGCCTGGGCGCATGACTGGGTCAGCAATCCGGCGCTCGGCGCTGTGTTCCAAGCGCTGCCGGGCTCGAATTTCACCGTCAGCGGCGCCGCGCCGCCGGCCAATTCCGCGCTGACCACGGCCGCCGCCGAATTGCACATGACCGCGAACTGGTCGCTGATCGCCAAATTCGACGGCGAATTCGCCCCGACCGCGCAGACCTACGCCGGAACGGGTACGCTGCGCTATTCCTGGTGAGGCGGTTTGGCGCTTCACATTCGGTCCGGGGCAAGCCAGACTATCTCGGGGTCGCAATACGTTGCGGTCGAAACCTGAAGGCTCGCATAACAGCATGAAAATCAATAGCAAATGGGCGGCGTCTTGCGCTGCCGGCGCCAGTGCCGCTGCCTTGGCGTTCGCCTTTGCCGCAACGGCGCAGGCGCAACTGCCGCCGCGTCCGGCGCCTGCGGCCCACCCCGCGCCCGCGGCGCACCTGGCGGCGCCAGGTCCCGCATCAGGTCCGGCCTCAGGCGACGTGCCACAGCAAACCACCGCGACCTATGGCGATTGGGTCGTGCAATGCGTCGAGAATAGTTCCCCGCCGTCGGAGCCGGTTTGCGACATGGCGCAGGTGACGCAACTTCAGGGCAAGAATCTGCCATTCTCGCGCGTCGCCATCGGCCGGCCGGAGAAGGGGCAGCCGGTCAAGCTCATCGTTCAGGTCCCGGTCAATGCGTCGTTTGCCACGCAAGTCCACATCCAGACCGACGATGCCGATCCGGGAGTGATCGCGCCATTTGCCAATTGCACCCCGGCCGGCTGTTTTGCCGAGTTCGATCTACGCGAGGAGCTTCTGAAAAAACTGCGCGACGCCACCTCCGTCGGCAAGCTTTCCTTTGCCGATGCCGGCGGCCACGACGTATCGGTGCCGGTTTCGTTTAAGGGCTTCGCGCAGGCCTTCGACGCGCTGGCCAAGAAGTGAGCGGCGGGGCGCGCGCCGCTTTCGTGTTTTCGCGAAAAATTCCTAGACCTGCAACTTTCGACTTTTGCAACACAATCGGGGGGTATAGCGACCGAGGTTGGATCGCTTTGGTCAGGTTGCGGTCGACGTGGATTTATTGCGGACTGTCTCGCCCGCCGCTGGCCCCGCTATCGTCATGTATCTGACTTTTCACGTTGCCCATGGCAGCTTGCCCGCCTTCGTTCACATGGACGCGCTCGATGCGGACAGTTGCCTGCGACAACGGCTAAGATCAAATAAACGAGACCTTTATTTCTCAGGCGGTAGTATTTCCTGAACACAGACCTGATCTATCAAATGCTCGCGGCGAAGGTCTGTCAGATGCGCTCGTTTTTCCTCGTTCGTCAGGTGCGCGCCAATCCCATTAGTCATGACCATAACGAGAGTGCGATCATTCATATCCAGCCAGTAGGAACGGCGGACGAGTTTATTGTTACCATCTCGTACGAATGGACTGTCGATATTCTCGCTTAGGTCTGGTTGGTAAAATTGAGCCATTGGCAACTTCCGCTTGGGGCCGAGGACACGCGCCGAAGTGCATCACCCGGGCAAGGTATGGGACCGCGACGGTCTTGTCTCCCTCCCTCACCAGGGAGTGAAACCGCCCTAACGGCCCCGGCGAACTCGGTGATTTCTCCACCGTGAAAAATGAACCAAGTTGCACCCCGAGAGCCTTGGCCATGTGCCACAACGTAACGACGGTAGGATTGCGCTGGCCCAATTCGAGGCCGCTTACATAAGCGCGATCCACGCCCATGCGCTCGGAAAGCTCCGCCTGTGAGAGGCCAGCCGCTATCCGCAGCCGCCTCACATTCTGCCCAACCATCCGCCGCACGTCCTCTGACATGGGCGTAGTCGGGCAGGATGTGCATTTAATTGCGACGCATTATAATGCACGTAATTGGTCTTCTAGACCTTTGAGGTAGAAGATGATCCGGCGTTTTTTATTTTGGGCTACCACAGCCACCACGATTATGGGGTCGTGCCTTGTGCTTTCAGCATGCGCTTCCGTGCATCAGGAGGACCTCGATGCATGGGCAGGGCATCCCGTTTCGGACTTGGACAAGCACCCTGTTTTTTCTAACACTTCCGGTGGTGCGAACAACCGCTGCTGATGGGACCGAGATTCGAGATTATGTGAATGGCCGCAATGTCGCTTCCTGCTCAGGGGGTGGCACTGTATTTGCCGGTAGCGTAAACTTTGCAACCTATAACAACTTCACAAATTGCATGCAGAGCTTTGCTGCTTGCCACGCTATTTTCTACATCAAAAATGGTTTTGTTGACCACGTATCTGCCGTCGGAACTGGTGGTCTGCGCTGCTACACAAACGAGACCGTTAGACCAGGATTCACTGGCGTTGCATACATCCGATAATTTTAGCGGTTCGCGGAGGAAACAATTTGAAATGAGAAGGCGGTACACACCCGCGGACCGGCACCGCGTGAAAAAGCAATTGGATGGCGTCAATGCAGCAAGAGCATGGGGCCAAGCGATATACGGTCTTGGCTACTTGGTGCTACGGTCACTGGCTCCGCATTGGGTGATAATTGAGTGGATCACGGGCTCGCGCGATTACTCTGAACAGTCCTTCTTGTCGCCGCCAGCGCTACCGTCGCGTATTGGGCTTCCAACGTTGCCGATGACGGCCTGAGCACCTTCGTTTATATGGACGTGCTCGACACGAACGTATTGCTGTCCGCCGTGGCGCAGGCGTCGCAAGACTTCGACCTGCAGTGCAAATGTTCGCATTAAGCGAGCGGCAGCCGACGCAAACATCGCAACTCGCCGCTCCGATCCAAAGCCGACGTCGAGCTTGCCGAGGATGGCCATCGCAGCCGCATGAGTGCATGACATTTGGACAGCGAGCGCGCCCTCAATTTCATCTTTTGGCGCTGCGGCGGTGATCATCGCCAGCGCGGCGTTCAGTGCGGTTTCCGAAATTGTGCCATAAGGCGAGCGAGCGGCAGCCTGAAGTTGGAGCAAAGACGAGTTGACGAAATCGCTCGACACCGTGCCAAGCGCTTCATTCAGTCGTCGCCACCAGTTATCGTGCTCACCGTCAGGCGGATGGGTTTGCAGCGCATACGCATCGGGCCGCCACAGCTTGACTCGGGGCGGCTGGCGGCGCTGACCAGCGACTGGCATCGATACGCTGTTCGATTTAGTCGTCATTCCGTTGCCCCGATTTTCGCAAAGGACTGCACGAGAGACCGCAGCCACCTTCGCTCCTCGATGGTGTCGGCGGTCCAGTCGCCATTCTTGAAGTTTCCGTTCTTGGCACCGCATGGCGCACCCGATCCCGGCGCACCGCCGTGCATCCGACAGCGTCGTTTCCCACTCACCGCTGGACACATGCAGGGCGTTCCGGCCCGCGTCCGCGCCCCACATCGCGGCGCTCGCTTTAGATTCGCAAGTCTTATGTCAACGTCTTGGTGCATGGGGTTGTCCGCGATTTTTTTCTGTCCCCCGGCTGAGCGCGACGTGGGCACCCGGTGGACGCCCTCGGGGATCGCCCGATTGTCCCTTTCGGAACGGATTTCCTCGCTGTTTCCGCCACGACTATGGAGGAAGCAAAATTGATGCTAAGCGGGTTCACGGGCGTACTTACAGCCCGGCTCATAGTGTCGCTTCAGCTTGCTGTCGGTCCAAGCATCCTCATCGCAAATGACGCTCCAAGGCTTCGTCGTCTCAAACCAATGGAAGGCTTTATCTCCGGCAGCTTTGGCTTCATCCAGTGTGGCAAAAACCTTGCCGTCGAGAATGGGGGTGCGTTGCATTGCCCACCGACCAAAGCCCCCACTTTCAGGAAATATCCAATACAGCACGGTGCAGCAGTAGTACGCCGCTTCAGCGTACATCACGTCGGAAAAGCCAGAAGGCGAGTCCTTCCAGATCAGGCGCGTCTCTTTTTCTGTCATAATGCTCTCCTTTTCCTTGAGTTACGTCGATGTTGGCGACGTCGCCGCATGCGTTCGGTAGCGGGCGAACTAGCCACTTGCTCGCTTGTCTGCGGGGTCGCCGCTATCTCAGTATCGTGTGCCATCGGTTGGACTCCTTTCCGCGATGTCGCCAGCACGATTGCGCGGGCCAGCATGGGCCGCGCGCTGGCCGCGACGCGGGTCCATAAGCACCTCGATCCCTTCACTGTCGCGCAGAAGTGGGTTCCACCGCATCAACAGCGAAATCCAGAAGGTGCCGAAGGCGAAGACCGGTCCCAAAGCAATTACTTCGCCACGTAGCGAAATAACGGGCCGCATGGCCCTGGAAGTCAAAGAGGACCAGCGCTCCAATCCAGAAAGTGCCGAAGGCAGCTGGTGGGCAGAAGCAGGACCGAATTCGCAAGCCAGCGAAATCGGTGCCCGGCCGCATGGCCCTGGAGGTCAAAGAGGACCAGCGCTCCAATCCAGAAAGTGCCGAAGGCGACCCCAGCCGGACCGGGGCGCGGTAAGAAGGGGGGTAAAACAATTTCGACACCGAGCGAAATTGTTTCCGGCCGCATGGCCCTGGAGGTCAAAAAGGACCGGCGCTCAAAGCTCAAGAGACTCGGCGGTCTAACCTCGGACCAGCTGAAGATCATGGCGGTCCACCTACAGGACGCCGGCAAGGATGCCATGAAACCCTCCATTCTCCGCGAGCTAAAAGAGCTGGACATAAAGAAACAGCGGGCCGCTTATGAGCGTAGAACCAATCGCGTCGACGTGGGTGACAGGTGACGCAAGTGTGTCGCCCAGCATAGAAGCAGTACTGGTGGACGACGGACTTGCGTCAAATGTGACCGCGATTTTCGATGTCGGGTGCCCGAAGGTCGTTCGTCGGCGACGCTCCCATGTGCGGCGAGAGATGCCTTCCAACGTCCATGGCTTGGCCCGGGATAGACTGTTTGCTTCGTATTGCGTTCTCGGAGTGACGCCACGTTCGGCTCGTTTCTTGGCCGCCCGGGTACGGTCCCGGATTAACTTGCGCGCCTTGCGTCGCTTGGTTCGTTCTCGTTTGCTTACGTCAAATGCTCCGATTGTGGTGATGTGGAACAAGGTACGTTCTTCGTAGGACAGTCGGAGACGCGCGGCGCAATCATCCGCGCAATCGAGCCGAGGCCGCCTTAGAGCCTCTTCAGCAACGCGTCGACACATCAGGATAGGAGCATGGGGTGCCCAACGCTCGCACCAGAGTTTCAGCCTATCGGCCAGATCAACGAGTTCAGGCAGCCGCCCGATTCTTTTACGGAGCATGTGCAAATAGCAGCAAGCAACTTGATCGAGGATGATGGCGGCGTCGTCGGTGTCTGGAACTGAGCCATAACGATGGACGATAATTCGCTCTATCTCGCGCAGCCGGTGCGATGTTCTATCGTAGATGCGATGGTGTCGGTGGCGCGGCTCCCCGTGCTGCTTTGCCGTCACGACATGGCCCCGCGAGGAGCGGTTTTACGTGCAACGAACGGTTCACGAACGGATGAACAAAGTCCGGGACTTTTTCCGGGACCTATTGTCCTAGTTTTGGGGCTTTGGCGGCATTTTGTTCGACTTTCGTACCCAGACCGTCTGCGCGGCGAGTTACGGAAATCCTCTATTTGCCGAGGTTTTGTTGGTCGGAGCGCCGAGATTTGAACTCGGGACCCCCAGTCCCCCAGACTGGTGCGCTAACCGGGCTGCGCTACGCTCCGAAAACGCCGGGGACTATAGTGGGCGGTAACTTTGCCCGCAACATCGGGTCGCCATTTGCAAATTCGCAGGATAAAGTGGGTTTCCTTCCGGCTCCTGTTTGATTCCATCGGATAAACCTTGAAACGGCTTTTCAGCGCGACCTTAAATTCGCTGCGCGGGCTTCGCGACGGCTTCGCCACCGAGCCGGCCTTGCGCGACGAATTGGTGCTGTTGGTCGTTGCCGTGCCGCTGGCGTTATTTCGTCGCGCCAAGCGCCGGCCTGGTATGTCGCGATGATCGGCGCGGTGCTCGTCATTCTGGCCGTCGAATTCCTCAACACGGGGATCGAGAAACTCGCCGATCACGTCACGCGCGAGCAGCACAACGAGATTCGCCGCATCAAGGATTTCGGCTCGGCCGCCGTGTTCTGCGCGCTCAGCCTGGCGGGATTGGTGTGGCTGTTGGCAATCGCCGTGCGCTTCGGATGGCTCTGAAAAATCCGGCGAGCGGCCACGCCGCGCCGGGACCGGCCGCCGCGCGGATCGGTCCGTACACGGCCGCGATGGTGAGCGTCACCGCGCCCGCCGCGTAAACGGCAGCGTAGATGGCGAGAAAGCCGACGAGGCCGAAGCCGGTTACGAATGCGAACAACGTTGCCGCCGCCATGGCGACGCGACAGCGGCGCCGTTATAGGCGAGGCTGCGGAAGAAGCCGGTGAATTGCAGACAGCGCCTCCGACACGATTTGCAGGATGCCGGCGAGCAGCAGCACGACAAGAACTGGCGCGACGGCGTGCGGAACAGTTGCCGCCGATCGCAGCAGGAACGTAAACAGCGGTCCGCCGGCGAAAATCAGCAATGCGCATGCGATCGCGGCCGGCACGCAGCACAGCGCCGCCGCCAAGAGCCGTCGTGCGCACCAGCCGGCCGCGTCGCGCGCGGCAAGCGCCCGCGTCTGTCTCGGGTATGGCGAGATCGCAAATGGCGGCGAAAATGACGCAGGCGCCGCGGAAGATGCGGAACGTCACTTCCAGGACGATCGGCGCCGCGCCGAGACCGAACCATGAGCGGGACGACATAATAGGGGAAGAGCACAATGAACGACGCCGCTGAGCGCGCCTGTTCCGCTGCGCGCCGTCGAATGCCGGTTCGATCTGAAAAACGACAAGAAGCTCGCTCGGGCAAGCCGCGCAGGTCGCGGCGCCAGCGCGCCGCGGCCGATGAGTTGCGTCGCCGCAGCGGCGAACAGCATCGCCCACAGCACATTGGAGCCGATCAGGAAGGCGATCAGCGGCAGCCCGGCGAAAATCGCGAGCATCGTCGCGACGGTCGACGACGCGGCGAACCAGATCGAGCCTTTCGTAGAATACGAACAGGTCGACCGCGATGCTGATGCTGCGCAGCGACGTCCACGCGAGATTGAGCGTGATGTAGAGCAGGAACAGCGCCAGCTCGAAGACGCCCCGGCGAGCGTCGCAGACGGCTCGCGCCAGCGCAACGATGAAGCAGACGAAGCGACGCGGCAACGGCCAAGCGCCGCATAGAACAAGATGACGGCCGTCACCTGGCGGGCGGCTTGCGCGTCCCGGCGGCCGGCAAGGTGATGGCCGCGCAGGTTGACGAACAGGATATTTGGCAGCCCGAGTTCGGCAAGCCACAGCGTATAGCCGATCGCCCCGACCACGATAAAAATCGAAAACCGTTCCGGCGTGAGGATCGCGCGCAAAGACGAAGATCTGCGACGAGACCCATGGCCACCGCGCCGCCCGCGGTGGCAAAGCGCAGCAGCGAATGGCGGATCGAGATAAGCCGCTCGCGCGGCAATTCGATCGGTGCGCGTCGTCCGGGAGAGAGTCCGATATTCGCGTGCATGACACTTTGTTCGGCTCTCTCTTAGATGACTGCGCCGCAGCTCCTATCGCGGCGCAACCGCGGGCGCTCCGCGCACTTCATGGGCGAGCCGGATCGGCCCGCGGATCATCAGTGCGACTGTCGCGATGGCGCCGCAGGTATAGACCGCGGCATAGGCGTTGAGGAATTGCACGATGTCGAGATGCGCTATGACCGCGAGCGCGGCGACGCCGTTTAGGCCGCGACCACGCCGAAGGAAATGCGGGCCACTTCCTTGAAAAAGCCGGTGTGCACCAGCACGCTGTGCGAAACCATCTGCGCCAGATTTCCAAGCAGCAGCATGATGAGGATTGGGCGTGGTCGCAGGCGGCATGACGGCGGCCGGGCCGAGCAGAACGGCGAAAATCTTGCCGGCTGCGAAAAATCAGAATGCCGCAGACGCCAACCGCCGGAATGCTGCACAAGGCCTGCCGCGAGCCAGGTCGCGCGGACCATCGTCGGGCCGTCGCGGGTCGGCCAGTGCGTGGGTTTGCCGCGGTACCAGGCTGTCGCATGCGGCGCTGTAGAACTGGTTGGCGACTCCGGTAAACCTTGAATGTCGTGTCGAGAATGATGGTCGGCGGACCGAGGCCATAGGCCCATGGCACCAGAAAATACGGAAAGTTGTAGATATAGGTCTCGCTCAGCATGTAGATGGCGCTGCTGATCAGCTGGTTCCGGTTGCTGCGGAGAAAGACGACAAAACAGACGTCAAGTTGCGGCGAAAATTGCCAACCAGAACGCGTGCGCTGCGACAGTTTCACAATGGCTGCGAATATGGCGATGCAGCCAGCCGATGTTGATCAGCAGAAGGAAGACGAAGAGCGGAAGCCCAAGCAGCAGCGCGAGCAAGCGCGAGCGTGTTGAGACCCCGGCGCAAGCGCTTCGAGCATTTCAAAATGGACATATTCGTCAATTGCGATGCTGAAATAACGCAAGGCGACCCACGGGAAGATTGACCGCATTGAAAACGAAAAACAGCGTCAGGTCAGGCTCTCGGCGACCGGGTGGTGGAACAAGGTCGCCAGCACGAGAAAGCACAGCGCCGACGCAATAGCCGCGACCACGAAATATAAAACCAAGATCATGGTCGCTTGGCGGGCGATCGCGCCGAGAGGTTTGTTTTGCAGAAACCGGCGGCGGAGATTGACGAACAGCACTTTCACCATGCCGCCATCGGCGAAATAGAGCGAATAGCCGAGGGCGGCAAAAAAAATGAAAAGCGAGAACCGCTCCGGAGTGAGGACGCGGGCAAAGACAAAAGTTTGCAGGAGACCCGTGCCTAGCGTGCCGGCTGCCGTCGAGGCGCGCAGCACCATATAGCGGTAGGAGATGAGGCGTTGCCGGTCATTGGTGCGGCATGCGCGCGAACAGCGAGAAAGTCGGCGTCGAGATCGGACGCCGTTCCAGGTCACGCCGCTTCTCCAGCGGTCGAGGAGATTGGCAACAGTGCGCGCGACGGATTGCGGCGAAAGCTGCCAGGCGATATCGGCGCGCGCGGCGTCGCCGAGGCGCTGGCGCAGCTCCGGCTCGGCCGCCAGGCGGCGCAGCCAATCGGCGGCATGCTCGACATCGGCCTCGGCCCAAAGCTGTCCGTCGGCTATGAAAACGCGCCGTCGTAGGGATCTTGCACCGGCACCAAGTCGTAGGCCACCGGCGCCGAATTGCGCTCATTCATGAAATCCATATTGCCGGACCATCCGGTCGCGACGACCGGCTTGCCGAGCTGCATCGCCTCCGCCGGGACCAGACCGAAGCCTTCGGAGCGGTGCAGCGACAGCACGATATCGACGGCGGCGATCAAGCCCGCCATGTCCGCCGGCGGCAGCATGACGTTGATGAGGCGGATGTTCGGCGCGCCGGCGATCGCGCGCTCGAGCGCATCGCGCGCGATGGGCGAGGCGCCGTGGTCGATCAGCTTGATCGCCAGCAGCCGGTCGGGCGCATCGCCGAAGGCGCGGCGGAAGGCGGCGATGGCGGCAAGCGGATTCTTGCGCGTAAAGGCGGAGCCCATGTGGAAGGCCGTGAGCACGATCAGCGCATCCGCCGGCAAGCCGAGACGCGCGCGCATATTGGGCGTCGGCGTGACCGGCGGCAGCGGGTGCGGCACCACATGCACCGGCAGATCGGTCGCCGAAGTCGACCGCGACGCGGGCAAGTTCGCTCGGCACCCAGACTTCATGCAGATAGCGCAAGCTCGGTCGCCAGGAATTTGGAATTCGCGGAAATTCCCAGGCCCAATAGCCGACGACGCGGCGGCCGCGGATGCGCGCCCGGCCGAGCGCCCACAAGGCATGCGGCAGAAACGGCGCGTTATGATGGACGACGAGCGTGCCGCCGGTTCCTGGAACGATGGGGCGGCGAACCGGACCTTCGAGTTCGGCCTGGCCGAAGGCCCCGCTGATATCGAAGGCGGCGGGCGCCATGCCGGCCGCGTCGAGCGCGTCATAGGCGAGGCGGGCGCCTTCGCCGATGCCGCTCATAGTCGAAAACAGGCCGGCGATGGCAATCGGAAATCCGCCGCGCGGCGCGCGGTCGGGCAGGGGAGCAACGATCCTGCTGACACTGTCCTATGATCTGCGTCCGGGTATGCTGCGGCAATCGCTGCCACAGCCGCCGCAACGGATGGCGGCGGGGTGGCGGGCGCCCGGTTTGCTCTTGCACAGGCGGTGCAGCAACGCCGGGCGCGGACCGGGAAAATGGCTGCAACGGCGCGTGCATTGCTCGATCCCTATGGCGGACAAGGGGAAATGACTGCAAACTGTAGCGGTCCGGTGCTAACGAAATCGTAAATCGGCCCGGCAGAATGCGGCAGCCACCGGCCAGCGGGCCGGCCGCGCGTCGGCTGAGGTATGAATGGCGGCTTAAAGTCCGGTCTGAACGGCTTCGCGCACCGGCTCGGCGCGGCGGCACGTCGGAGCGGTCGAGGAGGCGCAAATATTGCTCCGCCATGACCTCGAAGCCGTAGGCCGGCGAAAGCCGCGCCAGCTCATCGGCCGATATCGTTCCGCAGCGCTTGATCCGTCAAAATGTCGCCAATACGCGCGACCCAGGCGGCCGGATCGCCCTCCGGCAGCAAGAGCTGCGCGGTCAAGAGCGGCGAGGCGGCGAACAGTTCACGGAACGAAGCAATATCGGTGCACAACGATGTCACACCGGCATGGATCGCCTCAATGGCGGCCAGGCTCAATCCCTCGTAGCGCGACGGGAATAGCGCCAGATCGATCGCCGAATAAAACAGGCCGATGCGGCCGTGCGCGATCGCGGGCACGATGCGGACCCGGTCCGCTATTCCCGCGGCCTCGATTTGCGATCGCAGCGCCGCTTCGTCCGGGCCGATGCCAAGCAGAACCAGGACCGCCTGCGGCAGCTGTTGCATCAGATCGAGGCTGAAACTCTGGTTCTTCTGATGGCTCAACCGGCCGATCTGGCCGAGGATGAGGCCGTCGGCCGGCAAGCCGAGTGCAGCGCGCGCTTCAGCGCGCGAAAACGGTGTCGGAATGTCATGGCCATTGACGACGACCCCCATGTCGTCGCGACCGTAAGTCTCGGCGACAGTGTTGGCGCAGGCAATCATTTGCGTATAGAGGCCAAGCCGGTAAACGCCGTCGTCAAGCGCCATCAGCGAGGGCGTCACGAAGGCGCGCGGCCCGTGATAGGTGGGAACCCGGTTGCGGATGCCGGCGATGGCGCCCGCCACGCCGACCAACAAGTTCGAGAACGGCTGCAGGCCGAACAAGACGTCCGGCTTCGATTGGCGCAACGCGGCGACGACGCTCAAGAACAGCGAGATAAGCACGACCGGCGAATGCGAGCGCTTTGCCCGCACAAAAACGCGCGCTCCGGGCGGCAGATCGCCGTCCGATCCGAACAGATACCATTCTTCGACGTGGTGACCGCGCGCCCGCATCGCCCTGGCGAGATTGCTGGCCAGGATCGACGTGCCGCCATTGTCGTGCGCCGTGCCGAGAAAGACGATCGACCGCGGGCGGTGCGATAACTGTGTGGTCACGGAGGGTTCTCTGAGCATTACGGGAATGGTTGCATGCGGCCGTTAACAGATTGTTCCGATTTAGGCCCGCCGCGCGCCGCGCCAAGCGGCGGTTCTGTTGGCCACCGCCAGACCCCAAATAAGCCCGACCATCAGAAAGAAGTGGCGCCAATGGTCGGTGTCGACGACCATGCCTTCGACGAGCTCGCCGACGAAAACCGCATAGGCGGCGAGCAAATAATATTGCCACGGCGTTGCCATGAACACGGCGCGAAGACCGACCATCAGCGTCGCCGCGACCAGCGTCAGATAGGTCGCGCCGCCGAGCCAGCCATAGACCAGAAAACCCTGCATATAGACGTTGTGCTGCTGCAGTCCGTAGGTGTCGGCGAAGGCAAAGGGTCCCATGCCATTCGGCCGGTCGAGGATGACGCTCAGCGCCAATTTTTGCTCGGTGAAACGGCCGCCCGGCCCGACGTCGTAAGGCTGAATCGCTTTGGCGCGTTCCACGAACAAATCGTGGATGGAATTGACCGACAGAAAAGCGATCACCAGCGCCGCCATCGCGATGGCGGCGGCGAGCCCGAGCAAAATGATCCGCGAACGCATCCGCGGTTCGGGCGTGACCGCGAGCAGGATTATGAAACAAACAGCCGCGGAAACCGCGAAATGGACCCAGGCGCCGCGCGAGAAGCTCAGCAGCAGGCCGCCCAAAAGAGCAACCGTGACCGCGAGGTCGAGGAGCTTGATGCCGCGCGTCAGGAGCCCGATCATGAGCAACAGCAGCGGAAAGATCAGAAACGGCCCGTAGACGTTGGGATCCTTGAACGTCGCGCTGACGCGCACTCCGTCCAAAAAGATGTCGGCGCCCGGCAGCAGGTGGAAAAATCCGATATAGCCGGCGACGGTCGCCACGATCGCGGCCAACAGATAGGCGCGTCGCAGGATCGTGAGCCTGACGGGATCGCCTGTGCTAAACAGGCAAGCGAACAGAATGCCGGCACAACCCAAATAGACCGAGGTCCCGAAATACTGGACCGCCTTTTCGTCGTCGCCGACCTGAACCAGCGACATGGCGCCGCCGATCAGCCACACGATCGTCAATATCAGCAAGGGTGCGAGCCTGCGATCGAACGGCACGCGAGCGGTGACGCAGGCGACCAGCAGCACGAACATCATAACGTCGTGCGGCGACGGTTCGATGAAGGCGATCGAGCTCAGCAACACCGTGATGAAGAGCACGAAATTCAGCAGTCGCTCGGCAAAGGCTGCAGAGCTGCCGGGATGGTCGATCGGCAGCGCGGCGGCCGGGCTGCGGGCGGCCATCAATAGGCGCCTTCGCCGCGGATCAGCGCAAACGGCGTCCGCAGCACGATGTAAAGGTCGAACAGGATCGACCAGTTCTCGATGTAATAAAGGTCGTGCTCGACGCGGCGGAGGATTTTTTCACGGCTGTCGGTTTCGCCGCGCCAGCCGTTGATCTGGGCCCAGCCGGTGATGCCCGGCTTGACGCGGTGCCGGGCGAAATATCCGTCGACCGCTTCGTCGTAGAGGTGCTCTGCGGCCTTGGCCTGGATGGCATGCGGCCGCGGGCCGACCAGCGACAGGTTGCCGGTGAACACGCACATTGAACAGCTGCGGCAATTCGTCGAGGCTGGTCTTGCGAATGAAACGGCCGACGCGCGTGACGCGCGGATCGCCTTTGGTCACCAGCTTGCTGGCATTGGCGTCGGTCGCCTCGGCATACATGGAGCGGAATTTGTAGATTTCCACGAATTTGTTGTTGAAGCCGTAGCGCCGCTGTTTGAAGAAGATCGGCCCCTTGCTGTCGAGCTTGATGGCAATGGCGATCAACAGCATGATCGGTGCGACGGCGATCAGCACCAGCGAGCCGATGATCTTGTCGAACAGCCATTTCATCACGACGTCCCAGTCGGCGATCGGCCGATCGAAAATATCGAGCACCGCGACGTGGCCGATGTAGGAATAGGCGCGGGGACGAAACCGCAGCTTGTTGGTGTGCGCGGCGAGCCGGATGTCGACCGGCAGAACCCACAGCTTCTTGAGCATCTGCAGGATCCGGCTTTCCGCCGAAATCGGCAGCGAGAAAATGACGAGGTCGACACGGGTATGGCGGGCGAACTCGACGAGATCGTCGACCGTGCCGAGCTTCGGAACGCCGTCGCTGCTTGTCGCGCTGCGGTCGTCGCCGCGATCGTCGAATACCCCGATGACGCGAACGTCGGAATCGCGCTGCGCCGCAAGCGCGGCGATCAAGGCGTCGCCGCTGCCGCCGGCGCCGACCACGACGGTGCGGCGGTCGAGGCGGCCTTGGCGCGTCCACCGGCGGACCAGCAGAAATAACGCGCGTCGAAACGCGATGAGCGCGAACAGCCCGACCACGTAATAGCTGCCGAGCCAGGCCCGGGAGAATTGATCGCCCGACTTCAAGAAATACGACGTGGTGACGGTGAGCAGAAACACCACGGACCAGGCCGAAGCAAGCCGCATATATTGCTTCTCATGGCCGCGGAAGGCCTGGATCTGATAGATGTCGGCGACCTGGAACGCCAGCATCGACAGCACCGAAATGCCGAGGATGCTGGCGATGTAATAGCGGGCCGACTCGGCGACGTCCGCGACCAGCCACAGATACAGGCCGAGACCGATTGCCGCGACCAGGGCGATTTCGATGGCGCGGACAATGCCGGCGAGAACGATCGGCGAATACGGTTCTTTGAAGCGCTGCGCCGCGATCGCGAGCGCCGGCGGAGGACAGCGCCCGAGGTCGCCGCGGTCTTGCCGGCCGCGCGCGGCAAGGCCTTGACCGCAGACGCTACCGCGGCCGCAGTCTCGAATATCGTGCTTTGTTCCGGACCTGCCATGGTTGTTGAGAAACTCTCCAGCGACGCGGAGCGGCCATCTCCGGCCCGGTCATTTGCCGGCAACATAGTGAACAATCTTCAAAAATTGGTTATGTGAATTGAGCAACTTTTCGTGCTGCGATGGCTTCCCGATAGGCGGCGAGATTGGATTCGACCATCGTGCACAGCGAGAACTCGCTGCGCACCCGCGCTTTGAGCACCTGCGCGGCCGAACGCATCCCATCCGGATCGTCGAGCGCGGCCGTGATTGCGGCAACAAGTGCGCCGATGTCGTCGGGTGGAATGAGCCGATCCGCTTGCGGTCCGAAAATCTCCGAAACTCCACCGACATTGGTAGCGATGATCGGAAGACCGGCCGCGGCGGCTTCCAGCACCACATAGGGCAGCGATTCGGCGCGCGACGGGATGACCAGCATGCGCCCCATAGTAAAGGCGGTGCGTGCCGGACAGTGGCCGATGAAGTGGATCTGATCGGCGAGTCCGAGTCCGGGTCGCCTGCGCCTGCAGCTTTGCGGCATCGGGGCCTTCGCCGGCGATGGTCGCGGTGACGCGGCGGCCGGATTGCTGCAGGATGGCCAAGCGCGTCGATCAGCACATCGATTGCCTTTACCGGCCGCAACTCGCCGACACACACGATATCGGTGGCATCGGTCCGCGCTATCGCAGGTTCGAACTCGGTCTCGGCAATGCCGTTGCGCACGACACGCACGATGCCGCGCGGCGGAGCGACCAATCTGCGGTAAAGTTCGGCGATGTAGCTGCTTTCGAACAGAAACAGATCGGTGCGCGGATTGAGGATCCGCTCGATCGACCGGTAAAAGCCGCCGCTGAGCGTGCCGGGACAATAGACCAGCGAGCCGCCATGCGGCGTGTAGGCGCGGATGGCGTCCGGCGCGGCGGGCGTGAGGCGGGCGAGAGCCGCGCCCTTGGCGCCGTGGCCATGAAGGATGTCCGGCGCCAGACCGCTGATCCGGCGCGAAATGCGCCACAGCGCATAGACGTCGCGCAGGTTGAGCTCGCGCGTGATCGGAACGCGCTCCACGCCGAGCGCAAGGCGCGGCGCAAGTTCGGCGAGGATGGCGTCGGCGCGCTCGCCCCCGGTCATGGAATCGACAATCAGGCCGACCCGATGGCCGCGCTCGATCTGGCCGTGCGTCACATCCACCACGTGCCGGAACAGTCCGCCAAGCGGCGCCCGCAGAATATGCACGATCTTGAGACTGGCCGGGAGCGAACGCGTGTTCAGGTCGGGGCGCGAAAGCGCCGGCGCGGCCCGAGCCCAGGCGGCCGAATGTCGGGAGTGATCGAGCGCGGATCGCCCATGCGAGGTCCTTAAACTTGATGCCAAAAAGTTAAGTCGGATTGAGGGCCCCGGAGGTTAATAAATCCTCACGCGAGGCGGTGGCCCAGAGCGGCATGGCGCAGCTTAACCAATCCGAAAGATCGTCCGGCGGCCTTAACCGAATGGCAACCATAATAGTTTGTGATCGGGCATGGCTCTGCGGTCTGTCGGCAAGTTTGTTACGAGGAGATTTCGGAATGAGTGAGGCGTCGCCGCCGCCCCGCGCGGGAGGGCCGTCCGACCCGAGCTTGATCTGTCGGCGCTCGGCGCGACATTGTGGCGCAAGAAATGGACCGTCCTGCGTCCGACAATTTTCGTCGCGCTCGTCACGCTTGTCTTCGTTCAATTTATTACGCCGCGATATCAGTCGGAAGTCGCGGGTCTTTATCGAAAGCCGCGATAACATCTATCTGCGTCCCGAAGCCGACAAGGACACCAGCCCCGAAGCGGTCGACGAGGAGGCGGTAACCAGCCAGGCGCAGATCATTCTGTCGCGCGATCTCGCCCGCGAGGTGATCAAAAAGCTCAAGCTCGGCGAGCAAGCCCGAATTCGATCCGGCGCTCGACGGCGTATCGCCGATCAAGGCCGTGCTCGGTCTGCTTGGTCTCGTCAAGGATCCGCTGAGCATGACCGCGGAAGAGCGCGTGCTCGACAGCCTATTACGATCGGCTGACCGTGACGCCGGTCGAAAAATCGCGCGTCATCGACATCGATTTCTTGTCCGAGGATCCCGAGCTTGCCGCCCAGGTCGCCAACGCCATCGCCGACGGTTATCTGATGCGCCAGCGCGAGGCCAAGGAGGACCAGGCCAAGACCGCCGGCGCAGTGGCTCGCCGGCGAAATCGACTCCATGCGGCAGAAGGTGGAAGAGGCCGAGGCCAAGGTCGAGGATTTCCGCGCCAAGTCCAATCTTCTGGTCGGCACCAACAACACCACGCTGTCGGCGCAGAACGCTCGGCGACGTCAATGCCCAGCTCGCCGCCGCGCGCGCGCAAAAGGCCGACGCCGAGGCCAAGGCGAAGATGATCCGCGACATGCTGCGTCCGGGCCAGCCGATCGAATTGTCCGATATTCTCAATTCGGAGCTCGATTCGCCGGCTCGCCGAGCAGCGCGTCACCTTGCGCGCCCAGCTCGCCGAGCAATCGGCGACGCTGCTCGACGAGCATCCGCGGATCATCGAGTTGAAGGCCCAGATCGCCGATCTCGACAATCAGATCAGGGCCGAGGCGGACACCATCGCGCGCTCGTTCGAGAACGACGCCAAGCTTGCCGGCGCGCGGGTCGATACGCTCACCGCAAGCCTCGATCAGCTCAAGAACCAGGCGGCGACGACCAACGGGCAGGACGTGCAATTGCGCGCGCTTGAGCGCGATGCCAAGTCGCAGCGCGATCTGCTGGAATCTTATCTCGCCAAATATCGCGAGGCGACTTCGCGCGACACCATGAGATTCGACGCCGGCCGACGCGCGGGTGATCTCGCGCGCCACGGTATCGAACGTTCCGGCCTATCCGAAGAAGCTGCCGACGGTGCTGATCGCGGCCTTCGCGACGCTGTTGCTCAGTTCCGGCCTGGTGATGACCAAGGAGATTCTCGGTGCCCCTGTCGGCTCCGCTCCGGTGCGCGTCGACCCGGGCCTTGCAATGTCCGACCCGTTGGCGCCCCGATTTGCGGCGATCGTCAACGAGCCGCCGCGGCCGCCTGCCGCCGCCGGCGTTCCCGCCGGCTCGATTGTGAGCGTCGCCGACAATCTGCGGCACTCCGGCGCCGCCGGCGAGCGGCTTGCCGTGTTCGGCGCCGTGCCGGGAATAAATACCAGCCAGACCGCGATCAAACTCGCGCGCGCGCTGGCCGACGATTCCCGCGTCGTGCTGGTCGGGCTGGCTTCCGGTGACACCGCGATCAGAGGCATATCGAACGAACCATCCGCCGCAGGGGCTTGCCGAGCTCGCCCACGGCTCGGCGTCCGTTCGGCAGCATCATCACCAAGGACAAACTTTCGCCGCTGCACCTGATCTCGGCCGGACGCGTCCCAGTCGATCGGGTCGGACTTCTTGCCGCGCCCGGCATGGTTACGAATTTCAACGCGTTGGCGCGCAGTTACGATCACGTCGTCATCGATGCCGGCGAAGCCGCCGGGCCGGAGATCGATCGCATCTCCGAAGTTGCGCCGAACGCCGTGCTGGTCACCGACACGCTGTCGAACGCCGCCACGACTTCGGCGCGGGAGCGCCTGCTGGCGTCGGGATTTGCCGATGTGCGGATCCTGGTGGCTGCATATGGAACTCACGGCGAGACCGCCGTCGCCGCGTGCATGTCGCGCTCCCACTGCGTAGACGCGTTGACCGGACCACCGCCTTGGCAAAAGATCATCGAGTACGCTTCGACGAGGGAACGTCGGTGGCCGGCCTGAAACAGACGATCATCCGCGGCGGGTTGGAATCGCTGTATTTCACCGGCGCGCATATTGCGTTGCGGCCGTTTGTCGGCGGCGTCGGTGCGATCTTGACCCTGCATCACGTCCGTCCGCCGCGGCCGGACCGGTTCCAGCCCAATCGCCTGCTCGAAGTGACGCCGCGCTTTCTCACCCGCGTGATAAGAATTTTGCGCCGGTCCGGCCTCGATCTCGTCAGTCTCGACGAAATGCATCGCCGCATGGTCGACGGCGATTTTTCGCGCCGCTTCGTCTGCCTGACTTTCGACGATGGCTATCGCGACACGCTGCAATGGGCCTATCCGATCCTCAAGGACGCCGGAGTTCCGTTCGCGGTTTACGTGCCGACGAGCTTTCCGGATCGTCTCGGCGAATTGTGGTGGCTGGTGCTCGAAGCGGTGATCGCGCGCAACGATCGTATCGGCCTCGTGATCGCCGGCCGCGACCGCAAATTCGACTGCCGCACGGTTGCGGAAAAGCGCGCGCTCTACGACGAGCTTTATTGGTGGCTGCGCAGCCGTCCGACCGAGGCCGAATTGCGCGAAGTGGTCCGCAATCTTGCCGCCTTTTATCATGTCGACATCGCCGCGTTCTGCGATGAATTGTGCATGAGCTGGCGCGAACTTGCCCAGCTCGCCGACGATCCGCTCGTCACCATCGGCGCGCATACCGTCAATCATCCGATGCTGGCGAAGCTCGAGAAGGACACGGCGCGCGCGGAAATGGATTTGAGCCGCTCGGTCATCGAGGCGGCGCTGGCGGTGCGGCCGCAGCATCTGTCCTATCCGTTCGGCGACCGCTCCTCGGCCGGCGCGCGCGAATTCGAGATCGCCGCCGAACTCGGCTTCAAGACCGCGGTGACGACGCGGCCCGGCGTGCTGTTCGCGGAGCATGCGAGCGCTTGATGGCGTTGCCGCGGATTTCGCTCAACGGCGACTACCAGCGCATCCGCTATGTGCGCGTGCTGCTGTCGCGGCGCGGCGACGGCGATGTGGAACGGATTTCGCCGGCTCGATGCGGCTTAGCCGCGACGCCGCGGCTCATCCACGAGACGATCGGCATCGCCGGCAAAACCCAGCCCAGGCCGGCAATCACGTAATAGGCGATCGACAGGGCGGTGCTGTCGTGGATCGTGGGCGCTTGCGCCAGCGCCATCGCCACCAACGCCCATACGATCACCAGCACGAGAAGTGCGACGGTGCCGATGAATTTGCGCAGACGGATGGGCATGGCGGCGAAATTCGGGGTGACCGACGGCGTGTTGCGAGGGTAGGGGGCAGCACTATATGGTCCGCGCGCCCGCGACAAGCGGCCGGTATCGGCACTCGACATGGCGACACAAGTTTCACATCAGACGCGCGCGGTCCGGCTCTGGCTCTATGCCGTTGCCGCGCTGGTTCTTGCCATGGTTCTGGTCGGCGGCGCGACCCGGCTGACCGAATCCGGACTGTCGATCACCGAGTGGCAGCCCGTCATGGGCGTGGTGCCGCCGCTCGACGATACGCAATGGCAGGCCGAGTTCGAAAAATATCAGGCCATTCCGCAATATCGCGAGCTCAACCGCGGCATGAGCCTCGACGCGTTCAAGACGATCTACTGGTGGGAATGGACGCACCGGCTGATCGGCCGCGCCATCGGCGTGGTGTTCCTGTTGCCGCTGTTGTGGTTTTTGTGGCGCGGTTGGATCGGCCCGCGATTGCGCACGCGGCTGTGGGTGATTTTCGGGCTGGGTGCGCTGCAAGGCGCGGTCGGCTGGTGGATGGTGGCGTCCGGACTTGGCCGATCGCGTCGAAGTTTCGCAATACCGGCTCGCGACGCATCTCGTGCTGGCCTGCATCATTTACATCGCGATCCTGTGGACCGCGCAACGGTTCGACGAACAGGACGCCGCGCCGGCGCCCGGCGCCATTCGCGCGACCGCCCTCGGCCTGCTCGTTCTGGTGCTTGGACAGATTTATCTTGGCGCCTTGGTCGCCGGGCTGCGTGCCGGCTATGTCTACAATACTTGGCCGTCGATCGACGGCGCCTTCGTGCCGGATGCATCGCGGCTGTTTTTCGACGTGCCGGTGTGGCGCAATTTCTTCGAAAATACGCTCACCGTGCAATTCGATCATCGCATGCTCGCTTATACGATCTGGATCGTCGCGCTCATTCATGCCGTCAATGTGGCGCGCACGGTGAAAACCGGGCCCGTCGTCGCCGGCGCCATCATCCTTGCCGCGGCAGTGACGCTGCAAGCGGCGCTCGGCATTTTCACGCTTGCTGATGGTGGTGCCGCTTTCGCTCGCTTTGCTGCACCAGGCCATGGCGATGGTGGTGCTGACGGTGGCGACAATGCACGCTGCGTCGGTTGCCAAGCCGCTGCCCCGCACCGCATTGTCATCGTCCGCGACAGCGGACGATCCAGTGATCGATGACAATTCCGGCGTCGCGCCGAGCAGAGGTTAATCCCCCAGCGCCTCTTCCAGATCGGCGATGATGTCGTCCTTGTCCTCGATGCCGATCGACAGCCGCACCACGTCGGGCCCGGCGCCGGCCTGGACTTTCTGCGCATCGGAAAGCTGGCGATGCGTGGTCGAGGCCGGATGAATGATCAGCGAGCGGGTGTCGCCGATATTGGCAAGGTGCGAGAATAGTTTCACGTTCGAGACGCAGCTTCACGCCGGCGTCATAGCCGCCCTTGAGCCCGAACGTGAACACCGCGCCGGCGCCCTTCGGGCAATATTTTTGCGCCAGGTTGTGATAGCGGTCGCCCGCGCAGCCCCGGATAGCTCACCCACGCGACTTTCGGCATGTCCCGCGAGCCATTCCGCGACGGCTAGCGCATTGTCGCAATGCTTCTGCATGCGCAGCGGCAGCGTTTCGATGCCGGTCAGGATGAGAAAAGAATTGAACGGCGAGATCGCCGGTCCAATGTCGCGCAGCGCCAATACCCGGCAGGCAATGGCGAAAGCGAAATTGCCGAACGTCTCGTGCAGCACGATGCCGTGATATTCCGGCCGCGGCTCGCACAGCATCGGATAGCGCCGCTCGCGCGACCAGTTGAAGGTGCCGCCGTCGACGATCATGCCGCCGATCGAATTGCCGTGGCCGCCCAGAAATTTGGTCAGCGAATGCACGATGATGTCGGCGCCGTGATCGAACGGTTTGCACAGATACGGCGTGGCCAGCGTGTTATCGACGATGTAGGGCACGCCGGCACGCTTGGCGATTTGCGAAACCGCCGCCATGTCGGTGATGACGCCGCCCGGATTGGCGATCAACTCGGTGAAGATCGCCTTGGTCTTCGGTGAGATGGCGCGCTCGAACGAGCCGATGTCGTCGGGATCCGCCCACACCACGTTCCAGCCGAAATTCTTGAACGCGTGATTGAATTGATTGATCGAGCCGCCATAGAGCTTTTTCGACGCCACGAACTCGTCGCCGGGCTGCAACAGGCAATGAAAAATCAAAACCTGCGCCGCATGGCCGGAGGCCGCCGCAAGCCCTGCGGTGCCGCCTTCGAGCGCGGCGACGCGCTCTTCCAGCACCGCCGTCGTCGGGTTGCCGATCCGCGTATAGATATTGCCGAAGGTTTGCAGGCCGAACAGCGAGGCGGCGTGGTCGACGCTCTCGAACACATAGGATGTGGTCTGATAGATCGGCGTCGCGCGCGCGCCGGTGGTCGGATCGGGTTGTGCGCCGGCATGGACGGCAAGCGTGGAGAAGCCCGGGATGCGTTCGCTCATCGGTGTTTCCTCGTTGGCCGCGTGTTGGGCCGATCTTCGTGCGAAAAGGCGCGTGCGCTTCGGTTTATAGGACCGGCCAGACCCGTCAAGCCGCGGCAAAGCCTTCCGTTAATGGCACGGAACCGCGGATGATTGCGCTGTCAAAAACGGCGACCGCGGAAGCTTGTGCTATTCGCCAAAAGCGAAGGCAAGTTCACTTGAAGCGCTTGATCGCCGCGCGGCACGCCGGGGTGATTTTGCTGCGGTTGGCCATCAGGCAATGGGCCACGCGCACGCGATCGGGGATGAATTGCCCGCAATAGACCTGGGCGTCCATCATGCAGGCGCTCTGATCGTCCTGTGGATCGGCCTTGGCGCCGGCCGGCACGAGGAACAGGCAAAACAACGCGATCGCCGCGATCAGCAATGATTTCATGACTTTCCCCAAGGACGCCAACGCGCGCCAACTGAGCGCCACGCTAAGAGCCCCTATGCATTAGACGCCGAACTAGTAAAAAAGTTCGATAAGGCAAAATCGAGGTCAATGGCCCGAGATCAATGGCCGAGATCAATGACTCCCGTCTTCGCGCTGCGCGCGGTCGGCGGCCTCGGTCGCGCCGCCCTGGCCGGTGGAACGGTCGAGCGTCATGCGCTGGACGCCGCCGATCGTCGCCTTCTTCGACGACAGCGTGCGCGTATTGACGCCCATCCAGGCAATCTCCGACGACAGTCGGCCATATTCGATCTTCGGGCAGCGGTTCATCACCACCTTAAGGCCGTTTGCCTCGGCAAGCGCTGCCGCCTCGTCGTTGCGCACGTTAAGCTGCATCCAGATCACTTGCGGCCGCGGCGTTAATGCCAGCGCCTCTTGCACGATCGCCAGCGCATAATGCGAGCCGCGAAAAATATCGACCATGTCGATCGGCTCGGGAATATCGGCAAGCCGCGCGTAAATGCGCTGACCGAGCATGGTCTCTCCGGCGTGTCCGGGATTGACCGGGATCATGCGATAGCCGCGCTCGAGCAGATATTTGAAGGCGAAGTAGCTCGGACGATTTTCTTTCTCCGAGGCGCCGACCATGGCGATCGTCTTTACGGTGTTGAGGATGCCGCGGATATAACTGTCCGGATAGGAATCGTGGTTCATCGCCAGCGTCCGGAGCCTCAGCGGTCTTCCCATTTCGGCTCGCGCTTCTCGATGAAAGCTGCGATGCCTTCTTCGGCGTCCCGCACCAGCAAATTCTCCACCATCACGCCGGAGACGTAATCGTAGGCCTCGGCGAGCGGCATTTCGAGCTTGGCGATAAAACCCCTCCTTGCCGATTTTGACGGTCACAGCGCGATTTGGCGGTGATTTTTCCGGCGAGCTTGATCGCTTCGTCGCGCTCGTGGCCCGGCGCGACCACGTGGTTGACGAGACCGATGCGCGCGGCCTCCTCGGCCGAAATCATCTCGCCGGTGAGCAGCATCTCCATTGCGGCTTTGCGTGATACGTTGCGCGACAGCGCCACCATCGGCGTCGAGCAGAACAAACCGATATTGACGCCGGGGGTGGCGAATTTGGCCGCCTGCGAGGCGACGGCGAGATCGCAACTCGCCACCAGCTGGCAGCCGGCGGCCGTGGCGGTGCCCTGGACCGCGGCAATGACCGGCTGCGGCAGGTTGACGATCTGCTGCATCATGCCGCTGCATAGTCCCATGATGTGCTTGAAATAGCTTCGCCCGCGGTCTTCATCTTTGCGGTGTGCATTGAGCTCCTTGAGGTCGTGGCCGGCGGAAAAAGCCGGGCCGTTCGCGGCGAGTATCACGACATGCGACCGTGCGATCATGCGCGATCGCGGTAAGCGCATCGGACAGCGCTTCGAGCATCGCCTCGGACAGGCTGTTGCGCGCTTGCGGACGGTTGAGCGTCAGGATGGCGATGCCGCCCTTGTCTTCGCGCAGCAGGATCAGCGACGAGAGGGCTGCAGCGGCGGAGCGGATTGAACGTTCATGGGGCTATCCGGATTTTCGGGTTCTTCCGTGATTTTTGCTGTTTTGCGGTGTTGTTACAGCCATTGTATCCGACAGTCGGGGTAGCCGGGAGGTAAACATGAGCGGCGGCAAAGAAAAGACGGCGCCGAAATTGACCAGCAAGCAGCTCATCGCGCGGTTACGCGCCGAATTCCCGCAAATGTCCAATGCCATGAGCAACTACGAGATCGAGGAGGTTTGGCACGGCGGGTGCCGATTACGTCACCCGTTCAGCCAGAATTCGCTTCGACCGGGCGGTACGCTGTCCGGCACGACCATGATGTCGCTTGCCGATTTTGCCATGTATGTGGCGGTGCTGTCTGCGGTCGGCTGGGTGCCGCTTGCCGTGACCACCAATCTCACCATCAATTTCCTCAAAAAGCCGGCGCCGCGCGACCTGATTGCCGAGGCGCGGTTGATCAAGCTCGGCAAACGGCTTGCCGTGGGCGAGGTCGGCATTCGATCCGATGGCGAGGACGATCTTGTCGCCCATGTCACCTCGACCTATTCGATACCTGCCAATGACGCATAACGGTAGCGGAGAGGTATTTTTATACCTCTTGCACAACCATCTGAGAAATATCCCAAAAAGCGAACAAAAGTGATTGACGCGTCGATAGTCCGCGGATAAATACGCCGCACTTCCCAAACGGATGCGGACCACTCCCGTAGCCAGCAACGGATGCGGACAACGGATGCGGACTATGAAGACCTTTTCTGCCAAACCCGCCGAAGTCGAGAAGAAGTGGGTGATGATCGATGCCGACGGGCTCGTCGTCGGCCGGCTCGCATCGCTGGTGGCGCTCCGCCTGCGCGGCAAGCACAAGCCGACCTTCACGCCGCATGTCGACGACGGCGACAACGTCATCATCATCAATGCCGCCAAGGTGGTGCTGACCGGCCGCAAGGTGCAGCAGAAAATCTACTACAAGCACACCGGCTATATCGGCGGCATCAAGGAGCGCAGCGCCAAGGCTATTCTGGCCGGACGCTTTCCCGAGCGGATCGTCGAAAAAGCGATGGAGCGCATGCTGCCGCGTGGGCCGCTCGGCCGTCGCCAGCTCGGCAATTTGCGGGTCTATCCGCGCGCCGAGCATCCGCATGCGGCGCAACAGCCGGAACTGCTCGATATTGCCGCCATGAACCGCAAGAATAAGAGGACCGCGTGATGGCCGAGACCATCCAGACGCTCGAGGAACTCTCCACGCTCAAGCCCGCGGCGGCGCCGGCGCCGCCCAAATACGTCCAGAAGCTCGATAAGCAGGGCCGCGCTTATGCCACCGGCAAGCGCAAGGACGCCGTGGCGCGGGTGTGGATCAAGATGGGCGCCGGCAAGATCGTCATCAATACGCGGCCGGTGGAGACCTATTTTGCCCGGCCGGTGCTGCGCATGATGATCCAGCAGCCGCTGGTCGCTGCCAACCGTCAGGGCCAATACGACGTCGTCTGCACGGTCTCCGGTGGCGGACTGTCCGGCCAGGCCGGCGCGGTGCGTCACGGCCTGTCCAAGGCGCTGATGCGCCATGAGCCCGACTTGCGTCCGGTGCTCAAGCGCGGCGGCTTTCTCACCCGCGACTCGCGCGTCGTCGAGCGCAAGAAATACGGCCGCGCCAAAGCGCGCCGAAGCTTCCAGTTCTCGAAGCGGTAGATTGTCATTCCGGGACGCGGGCTTTAGCCCGCGGGCCCGGAATCCATAATCACGAGACGACCGGGTCTGGAATGCCGGCGCCGATATCTTGGCGGCGGTGGCTATGGATTCCGGACTTGCCGCTTCGCGGCAATCCGGAATGACCTCAGGGAGCGGCGTTCCCGGATTTCGCTGCGCTTCATCCGGGCTACGTAGAAATTTTGGGGCTTGATCGCTCAGTTCGCGGCGCTTTTCGCAACTTAGCCATTTCAGAAAAACGCCAGCGTGCGGATTTCGATGCTCTCGCGCGGCCGGGCGTGCGGCGGCGTGGTCGGATCCTCGAACGCGGTATGCGCGGTCCAGCGGGCGCGGCCGTCCTTTGCCGAATCGAACACCTTGAAGACGTAGGCTTCCTCGCGCCGCATGCGCGGGAACCAGTACCATTTGTGCGCCGGATTATACTTGATGGCGTAGGTCTGGCCGATGCGGCCGGGCGCGCGCCGCTCCGAGATGATCATGTCGTCCGGCGACAGCGTTCGTGCGTCCGCCATGGCGAGCGGATAGGTCTCGACCGGAAAGCGGATCGGCCGCCACGCCTGGATGATGGCAAAGCGCCGCTTGAGTAATTCGTCCGCTTCGTCCGGCAGGATATCGCGCACGCGCTGCGGCGCCGACCATTCGGTATAGTCGTTGTGCACGCGGCGCACGACTTCGCGGATTTGCTTTGTCTTCGCGCAACTCGTCGTCGGCGGTGCGCAGCGTGTGGTCGAATACCACGACGCGCTTGGCGCCGCTCTCGGCTTTGATCAGCGCCTCCATCTCCGGATAGTAAACCCGCTTGATTTCGGCCTCGTCGTAAAAATCGGCGACTTTGGTGTCATGGCCGACGAAACGGAAGCCGTTGCGATCCAGCACGAACTCGTTGGCATGCGGGCGGCCATTGTGGATGCGCGACCCGTCGCGGGTCCGGCGTGCCGCCGGAGCGCGTGTCGCTGCCGCCCGGGCTGGCGACGATGGTGAAAACCTTGCTGCCGTCGTCGACGATGTAGTTGAGCGTCGCCTCGATGGTCGAAGGTTCCTTGGTCTCGTTGGGCGGTGTCGAGTTCTGCGGTCAGCGCCATCGGGAGCTCCTGCGGTTTCCGGTAATGTATGGCCGGAAGGCGGCGGCGTGAAGGGTGCTTAAAATTAAGTGGCGGGGGTTTACCGGCCGGCAAGGCTGTTTGCGAGCTTTCCGCCGGTAGTAACGCCTATGGAAGGCGTCGCCATTAGCTTTCAGCCGTCAGCGGTTGGTGGTGGCGCCCCATGCATATCGATCTGCAAACGCTTTCGGTCGTCACCGTATTCATCGCGGCGCTGCTTGGCGCGCTTCTGGTGTTCGCCGGCCTGCAAAACCACAGCGTTCGCGCCCCGATGTGGTGGGGAGCGGCCCATATCGTCAATGCCAGCGGCTTTGCGCTATTGACCTCGCGCGGTGTCGCGCCGGACTTCGTGACCATCGATCTCGCCAATGCGCTGGTGCTGTTCGGCTACGGATTGACCTGGACCGGAGCGCGGGTTTTCGACGGCCGGCCGATCCGACCGTTGCACATGCTGCTGGCGCCTCTCTTGTGGCTGCTGCTTTGCCGGATACCGGTGTTCGCCGACAGCGTGGCCGCCAGGATCGTGTTTCGCCTCCACAATGCTGGCGCTGTTGGCGCTGCTCGCGGCGCGGGAGTTCTGGCGCGGCCGTGGCGAGCAGCTGATGTCGCGATGGCCCATGGCTATCGTGCTGGTCGCGCACGCCGCGATTCTGCTGGTGCGCGTGCCGGCGGTCCTGTTCAGCTCCACATTCCGCGGCGATTTTGTTTTAAGCACGCTGTCGTTCACGCTGCTGGCGTTCGGCACGCTGTTGTTCACCGTGGTCCTGGCGTTTCTGCAGTTGAACATGACCAAGGAGCGCACCGAGCTCCGGCATAAGATCAATTCGCTGGTCGATCCGCTCAGCGGCGTCGCCAATCGTCGCGCCTTCTTGGATGGCGCGGCCGGTCTCTTGGCGCGGCAGGAGACCGATCATGAGCCGCTGGCGGTGCTGTTGTTCGATCTCGACCATTTCAAGCACATCAACGACCAATTCGGCCACGCCACCGGCGACATTGTGCTGCAAGCCTTTGCCGCCACGGCGACCAAAACGCTCGGCGCCGACATCCTGTTTGCCCGCATCGGCGGCGAGGAATTCGCCTCCTGCATGCCGGTCGGCGACATCGACGAGGCTTATGCGATTGCCGATCGGGTGCGGCGCAATTTCGCCGCCGAGGCGGCGCGCTTCGGCGATCGAACGCCTGTCGCCGAGCGTCGAGCGTCGGCGTGACGCTCGGCTGCGATCCGCGCGCCAGCGTTACCGACTTGCTCTCGCATCGTCGACCGCGCGCTGTACCGGGCCAAGGAGCTCGGCCGCAATCGTGTCGAACTGGAGACGCCGGCTACGGCGGAAGCCAATGCCGCGTCGCCGTCGATCGTGCCGATCATCGGTCCGGATCGCGCGGCGAGCGCGCCGCAGGCGGGCGGGCGGCGCTGGCGCATTGCATCGTGAGATTGTTCGCTCGGGCGCGCGAATTGCGGTGCTCTGCAGCGCGCCAATTCTGATCCAATTCAATTTGAATCGGATCAGAATGTAGATTGCTGATTTGAGCATGATCTCATCCGAAAACCGGTATCCACTTCGGGATCATGTCCAAGCCGTTGCCAGTCTTGCAACGAGGATGCTGCAATTTTCAAAAGTTTTTTTGAGCAAACCCGCGCGATAGCCGACACACTCGGCAAAGCCTGATTGGCAAACGTTCAACGCAACTCCAAAAACTGTGATAGGTGGTTCTACCTATTGAGGTGAGGAGCTCTGCGTCCATGTTGGCCCGCTTGGCGGAGGCGTCGATGTCGCTCGACGTCGGCACGCTGTTCGTAATCGCGACCTGCGTGACCACGTTGCTCGGTCTCTTCCTGCTGTTTGCCTGGATGCAGGACCGCGTCCAGGCGCTGGCCTGGTGGGGCCTCGCTTATCTGCTCGGCGGATTTTCCGGCACGTTGTGGCAGCTTGGCGGGCTCGTCTCGCCGCCATTGCCGTCGTGGATCGCCGATGTGCTGTTGTTCATCGCGCTCGGCATGATTTGGAGCGCGGCGCGGCTGTTCCATGGCCGGCAGGTGAGGTGGGGCGCGATGTGCTTCGGCGGCACCGTATGGGCCGCCAGCAATATGGCCTCGGCGATGCCGCATTCGCCGGCCGCGCGGATTATGCTGAGCTCGGTCATCGTCGCCACCTATACGTTCTTGATCGCCGCCGAACTGTGGCGCGAACGGCGCAAATCGCTGATCCGGCGCTGGCCGGCGGTGTTCGTTCCGATGCTGCACGGCGCCATCTTTCTGTTTCCGGTGGCGCTGGCGTCACTCGGCGTGCGCAGCCTCGCCACCGGCTGGATCGCCGTTTTCGCCATCGAGGTCGTGCTCTATGTGGTCGGCGCCGCCTTCATCGTGCTGGTCCTGGCCAAAGACCGCGCCGTCAATCGCTACAAGGCGGCGGCCGAGACCGATCCCTTGACCTCGCTCCTCAACCGGCGCGGATTTTTCGCCGCCGCCGCCGCGCTGTTGGCCGGCAACAAAGCCCGCAAGACGCCGGTCAGCGTGCTCGCCTTCGACCTCGATCACTTCAAATCGATCAACGACCGCTTCGGGCATAAATCCGGCGATGCCGTGTTGGGGCTGTTCGCGAGAACTGCCCAGACCAGCCTGCGCGCCGACGACGTCGTCGGCCGGATCGGCGGCGAGGAATTTGTCGCCGTCATCTCCGGCACCCTCGCCGAAGCCTGTATTGCCGCCGAGCGCGTGCGCTCGGCCTTCGAAAGAGCCGCCGTCGCGCCCGGCGGCCCGCAAATCCCGGCGACCGTCAGTATCGGCGTCGCTTGCGGTCTGCCGGATGCGTCAATCGACATGCTGATTGCCCGCGCCGATGCCGCGCTCTATCGCGCCAAGGCCAACGGCCGTAATCGCATCGAGCCGGACGACGAGATGATCTCGGCCGGCACGGACCGCTTGGTCGACTGCCGCGCGCGCATGAAATTGGTCGCGATGCCGGCCGGCTCGGCGCTGACGGTTCCGATTTTGGTGCGGTGAGGGGGGCGGGGGCGTCGGCGGCTGTGGCGAAACTCAGAGAGCGTGAATTAAGCGCACTGTCACCGTAATTCGAGGAACGGCTGCAGGTGCGTCGACGCGGCGGCCGCAAGCGCGCGCTCGGCACCCGGGCGCCGATGGCGCTGCCGCAAGGCCCCAATCAGCGCTGGAGTCTGGACTTCCTGTCGGATGCCTTCTGCGACGGCCGACGCTTCCGCATTCTGGCGATCGTCGACGACTTTACCCGGGAATGTCTCGCGCTCGTCGCCGACACCTCACTGCCGGGCTTACGGGTCATACGTGAGCTTGATGCTCTCATCGCGGCCGCGGCCGGCCGGCCATGATCGTCTCTGACAACGGCACCGAACTGACCAGCATGGCGATGCTGCGCTGGTCACAGGAGACACGGGTCGAATGGCATTACATCGCGCCGGGCAAGCCGCAGCAGAATGCCTTCGTCGAGAGCTTCAACGGCCGCCTGCGCGACGAACTGTTGAACGAGACGCTGTTCACGTCGTTCAGCCATGCACGCGAAGCGCTGTCGATCTGGCGGGAGGATTACAACACCGTTCGGCCGCACAGCGCCCTCGCCAATATGCCGCCAGTCACCTATGCCAAACTCAGCGTGCCCGAAATGCAACGGGACGGGGCGCTGCGCTATATCGAAGGCTCCGCGCCCCATCCCGTTGCATCGCCGAGCCAACAGGGCTCAAATCAACCTGGGACTCTACCCATCGCTGGATGAAAGTTGGGGCTCAGGTCAGCAGACCTACAATTCCGGCAATGGTCGAACTCGCCGCCTAGAAAGGGACTGAGTTATACCGGCGGCGCGATTTGCGGACTCGGCGCTTCGCGCGTGTTCTGCACATATTGGTAGTAAGGAATGAGGAGGTTCATCATTTCTTCCGCATTCATCCCAAACATTTTCGGCACGATCGCACACATGTCTTTTTTCCCATCCCTGTAATAATGGATCAGAATTTCTCAATTCCACGAAATACTGACAAGTTCGTGCCCAACCCAGCCAATGCGAATATCTCGAACTTCCGGCCAACGAACCGTTTTCTTTCCAAAGAAAAGACAACGAGTAACTTGCTCACTGTCAGCAGCCACAAAAGTAGCTCCGGGACGCAATCCAATAAGGGTCGTAACCAATGGGATTAATAGGAACAGCATACCAAATATCGCAAACACGGGGCTCGACCGAAACATCAGGATGCCCCCGGATTCGCAGAGCAGAATTAGCAGGACGCCCAGGACTAAGAACGGTCGACTCGCTGGCAGCGTGATCGGCTGCAGCGCCCTTGCCTTTGCTTGCAGTTCGCCCAAATTGCGCATGCGTCGTCCTCCGGGGCAAAGAGTTCCTACCTGTAACGCGGCAGATCGCAACGCGTCGGAAGATTATTCTCATATCCGCACGTTGAAGCTGGGAATTCGGCGTGGCTCTCGAACATGTCGCCAACTGGCAATCACGTTGCTTGTCCCCCAATTGCCAGCTCGGCCATTCCCCCGTTTTTTTGTGCGTGCTCATAATAAGGCGCAAGCAGGTTCATCAGTTCTTCGGCGTTCACGCCGAACGCGTGGGGAAAACTCGCGAGTAACCCATCTTGATCATTCTGACGGGTAGTCAATGAATAATTGCCTGTTCCAAGCAATATTGAATGCCTCATAACCGACCCATCCGACGCGAATACTTTGGATTTCCTGACCAACCGACGAAATTTTTTTGGAAAGATATAGAGCGCGTTACTCCATTCCTGTCGATCGCAACATAGGTCGCGCCCGGACGCAACGCCATCAAAGCTGCAGACGCCAGGAAGGCCAATACAAGTATAAAGAACAAACCGTAGATTGGCCTTGAAGGGAGTAGCAGTACGAGGCCGACCATTAATAAGCCGACGATAGACACAGAAAATACCATGATCGTCTTGGCTAGAGGCAGCGTGATCGGGAATTACAGTGACAGGTGCACTTAATTGCCTTCCGGCTTTGGTTTCGGTCCACGTTTGTCCGGCCGCAGCCGGCGTTTGGTCAGCCGCTCAATGCGGCCCAGAAAGCGGTCGTCGCCGAGCGGCCGGCCGATGCTTTCGGCCGTGCGCAGGCGTGAGAATAAATCCGCTTCAGGCGGAGCGCCAAGGAAATCGGCGAAATCGGGGATGCGCTCCTTGATGGGCTTGCGCGCCGTGATGCCGTCGTCCTTGCCGCTCAGATGGGCGCGGGTGCTCGACCAGCGCCAGTCCTGCGCCCGCTCGACCAGACGCGCCCGCACCGGATTGAGCGACACGTAGCGCAGCGCCGCCGCAAGATGTTCCTCGTCCATCGCCGCGGCGCCGAAGCGACCCTGCCAAAAGTGGCCGGTGCGCTTGCGCCGCGCGTGAATGACGCCGGCGTAACGGCGGTGCACCGCCGCCAGCGCGCGGCGCAACCCGTCGGGGTCGGACGGCACCAAAATGAGGTGGACATGATTGGGCATCAGGCACCACGCCCAGACCTGCACGTCGGCGGCCCGGCAATGCTGGGCGAGGAGATCGCGGTAAAGCGCATAGTCGGCGTCGCCGAAAAACGTGCGCGCGCGGCCGTTGCCGCGTTGGGTGACGTGGTGCGGATGACCGGGGACGACGACACGGGCGAGGCGAGCCATGCCGGAGGATGGCAACGCGCAGGCGTTATGTCAATTTAGTGCACTGTCACCGTAATTTCTGCGCCGGTTGGTGGCGTCGTAGGTGAAGCCGAATGTCGCGCTCGTCGCCGTGGGCGTCGTCTGCGCCGGCACGGGGCTCCAGTTCGCCGTCAGCGGGCGGTTGAGCTGGTCGTAGGCGTAGCTTGCGCTGTAGTTCGCCGACGCTGCCGGCGGCGTCATGGCGGCACTGTTGTCGCCGACACCGATCAGATGGCTGGTCTGGTCGTAGGCGTAGGTCACCGTCGCTTCCGACGGCGGCGCTTTGGTCGAAAGCCGGTTGAGCGTGTCGTAGGTGAAGGCGATGGTGGCGCCGGCGCGGGTTTTCCGCGACAGCACGTTGCCGTCGACGTCGTAGCTCAAGACTTCCGTGCTGCCGCCGGGATAGGCCGTGGTCGAAAGCCGGTCGAAGCCGTCGGGAGTAAACGTCGTGGTGTTGCTGTTGGCGTCGGTGAGGCTGCCGATCAGCCCGTCCGGCGTATAGCTCTGCGCCAGTAGCGGTGCCGCCTGGATCGCCGGATTGGACACGCTGAGGCGCCGGCTCATGGCGTCGTAGGCATAGACGGTCTGGCGGTAGAGCGGATCGGTGACGCCATTACAGTGAGAGTGTACTTAAACTCCCTCGCAATTTAAGGACCAACGACACTTCGAAACTCGTTGTATCTGAAGCAAAGTAGGTAAATGAAAAGGATCAAGTTGATGCCGCTGCACAAGAAAATGACTTCGCCGAGCCATCTTACTTTCTTGCTTGAAACTGAGAACGTACTTGCGTAGCAGGATAAATAAGTTGAAGCGACATTGATCACGAAATCGCCGCCGTACAAAAAGCTTTGGATGGCCAATATCATTATACAAACTTGGATGATGTATCTCGATTTCTTTGATAAGCAAATGAGCGGAATAAATGGCAACAATTGTAGCGGATAGCATTATTACGAGAGGCGTAGGCGCTTGTGCTGGAAAGTGGCATGTTCCGATTGCCTGATTTGCAATAGCCCATTATCAACTGCACTACTTTGAGGCGGATGACGCTGCGTTAGGCAACGATTGATCGTCATTGCTGGGTAATGCGGGTAATGGACCGCTGACAAAAGGCGCGGAGTTATCGGGAGACTGGCGGCCTACGGGAGGCGAGACGCTAGTGAGAGAGGAAGCCGCGTTGGCAAAAGCCGCGCCAATTGAAAGGTCGTTGGTGGGGAAGCTAGTGTCGTTGGAAGACGGACTGCTTGCTGACGATGCGAAATAATACATTTCGCCGGCTCCCAAAAACGCGCTAGTTCCGCCACCAAATGCAGGGGACACGTTAAAGTTGCCATTAGAACTAATGGACGATGTGACGTTCGTTCCGGGTATCGGAGTCGAGAAGGAGCAGTAAACTGTGCCGGTGAGTGATCCACCAAGTAAGTCGAGTCCTTATTTGTCTGCCGACACCGTATCCACCGAGACTTCCTATATTTACGTTGTATCCAGTCCTCAGGCTTGGCTGAAATCCAGACGTCTGGAGCCCGGCGTCCGACAGGTTCACCCTGACTGCGAATCCCACACCTACACCGCCCCACGCTCCAACATTCCATTGGCCAGAATTGTAGCCAAATGTAACCGCGCCACCGATTTCAAGGCCTCCGGAAATTGTCACCTGCCACAGCCCCAGCGGGTCAATCTGATTCAAGGGATCGTTATTGACATAGGCATAGAGGTTGGCCCCGCCGAGATAACCATTTGTGTCGGGTTGCGGGTAGCGCCCCAAGACCGTCGAGTACATTCGGCTGCGGTAATAGTAGAGGCCAGTTTCAGGGTCTATGCGCTGGCCGGTGTAGCGGAGAGCTGCCGCCGGTCGCGCCGCTCTCGCCGTAGGTCTGATAGCCGTATTTGGTCAGCGTGCCGCGTGCTGGCATCGAGTGAGCCGATGAACGAGCCCTGGATGTCGGGGATCAAGGTCGCGCGCGTTGTGCCTGCGCCGCTCATCTGGTTGAGCACGTCGTTCGGGCCGAGCGCATAGGCGTACCAGTTGCCGATCGCGCCGCTGGTGCCGTCGTATTCCAGCACTTCGCGGTTGTCGGCGTCGGTGACGTAGATCGTCGTCGTGCCGTTGACCGTCTTGCTCTTGCGGCGCCCTTGGGCGTCGTAGGCGTAGCTTGCGGACAGTCCCGTGCCGCTCGCGGAGACGAGCCGGTTCTCGGCGTCGTAGCCGTAGATGAACGCGCCGTCGTAGGTCAGATCGCCGTTGCCGTCGTAGGTCGGCGTCACAGCGCCGACCGCGGTGTACTGGTTGAGATTATTGGCGCTGTAGCTGATGTTGGTCGCCGTCGCCGGATAGCTCCACCAGCTATTGTCGGTCGCGGTCTGGCCGATGCGCCGGTTGGTGGCGTCGTAGGTGAAGCCGAATGTCGCGCTCGTCGCCGTGGGCGTCGTCTGCGCCGGCACGGGGCTCCAGTTCGCCGTCAGCGGGCGGTTGAGCTGGTCGTAGGCGTAGCTTGCGCTGTAGTTCGCCGACGCTGCCGGCGGCGTCATGGCGGCACTGTTGTCGCCGACACCGATCAGATGGCTGGTCTGGTCGTAGGCGTAGGTCACCGTCGCTTCCGACGGCGGCGCTTTGGTCGAAAGCCGGTTGAGCGTGTCGTAGGTGAAGGCGATGGTGGCGCCGGCGCGGGTTTTCCGCGACAGCACGTTGCCGTCAGACGTCGTAGGTCAGGTTTTCCGTACAGCTGTCCGGATACGACGGTCCTCGAAAGCCGGTCGAAGCCATCGGGGGTGAAGCTCGTGCGTATGGCTGTTGGCGTCGGTGAGGCTCGCGATCAGGCCGTCGGGCGTGTAGGCCTTCTGTAAGAGCGGCGCCGCCTGGAATGCCCGGGTTCGAGACGCTGATGCGCCGGCTCATGGCGTGTAGGCGTAGTTCGTGGCGCCTTGGTTTGACAATTTCATAAATCACAGATTTCAAGTCGAACAATTGCCTTACCTATATATCTGAATGTGTGACCAACTTAATCCATTGCGTAGAGCCACCCAGAAGCGCGCGTTTTTCAAAAGCCAGGTGACCATATGAAACTGTGAGTATGAGAACATTATATTGCCAACAGAAAAAATCGCCTCTGCTTCATGGCTGAAGCATTAGGACCAGAATCGAGCAAGGTGCTCAATATTTCCCAGATATTACTTTATACTCACCACGCTGATAAGATTTGCCTCAAATTGCGATATTCCGTATACGTAATGTGCGAATGTGATTACAGCCATCAATGTACTAAGAATGCTGGTTGAGGGCAGAACCAGTACCCCTTCCTGGCTGACGCAGAGAGACGATTTTTTCAGGAAAAAAGTGTGAATAGCATAAGGATACCTACGCCGCAAGAGCTGCAGCAATCAGGCACCGAATGCTGGAAACCACCAATCGTCGTATCCTCGAGAAATCAAATCGTATGCTACCGAGCATGCCGGCATTCTGATCTACTATTCTACTTGTTGGGAGCGGAGCTTATTACAAAATTACGTAAATTAGCGGTGACAGTGCACTTAATTTGCCCTCGGTCGTGGATCGAGGTCATCGCAGCACCTTCGCTGCTTTGAGCCTCGGCGGACAACTCGGTTCAACTCATCCTACAACATTGGCAAAAGAAAAAGGGCGCCGCAGCGCCCTTAAGGTTGCATCGCGCACTGGCGATACCGGGAGGATACCAACGCTTACGCCGAGTAATACATTTCGAACTCGACCGGATGCGGGGTGTGCTCGAAGCGGATGATCTCGGTCATCTTCAGATCGACATAGGCGTCGATGAAGTCGTCGTCGAACACGCCGCCGGCCTTGAGGAAGCCGCGGTCCTTGTTGAGCTCTTCGAGCGCCTGGCGGAGCGAGCCGCACACGGTCGGAATCTTCTTCAATTCCTTCGGCGGCAGATCGTAGAGGTCCTTGTCGACGGCCTCGCCCGGATCGAGCTTGTTCTTCACGCCGTCGAGGCCGGCCATCAGCATCGCGGCGAAGGCGAGATACGGATTGGCCAGCGGATCGGGGAAACGCACCTCGACGCGCTTGGCCTTGGGGTTGGTGGTGTAGGGGATGCGGCACGACGCCGAGCGGTTGCGCGCCGAATAGGCGAGCAGCACCGGCGCCTCGAAGCCCGGCACCAGCCGCTTGTAGGAATTGGTCGTCGGATTGGTAAAGGCGTTGATCGCCTTGGCGTGCTTGATGATGCCGGCGATATAGGACAGGCAGGTCTCCGACAGGTCGGAATATTTGTTGCCGGCAAACACCGGCTTGCCGCCTTTCCAGATCGACTGATGGCAGTGCATGCCCGAGCCGTTGTCGCCGTAGACCGGCTTCGGCATGAAGGTGGCGGTCTTGCCGTAAACCTGCGCCACCTGCTGGATGCAGTATTTATAGATCTGCAGCTGGTCGGCCATCATCGTCAGCGGCGAGAATTTCATGCCGAGCTCGTGCTGGGCGGAGGCGACTTCGTGGTGGTGCTTTTCCACCTTGACGTTCATGCGCGCCATCGCGGCGAGCATTTCCGAGCGCATGTCCTGCACCGAATCCTGCGGCGGCACCGGGAAATAGCCCTTTTTCGTCCAGATGCGGTGGCCGAGATTGCCGCCCTCGTAGTCGGTGTCGGCATTGCTCGGGAATTCCACCGAGTCGAGCTTAAAGCCGGTGTTGTACGGTTCCGCCTTGTACTTGACGTCGTCGAACACGAAGAATTCGGCTTCCGGTCCGAAATAGACGGTGTCGCCGACGCCCATCGACTTGACCATGCCTTCGGCGCGCTTGGCGATGCCGCGCGGATCGCGGTTGTACGGCTCACCGGTCGTCGGCTCGAGCACGTCGCAGACCAGCGACCAGCGTGGTTTCGGCAAAGAACGGATCGATGCAGGCGGAGGAGGGGTCCGGCATCAGGCACATGTCGGACTCATTGATCGCTTTCCAGCCGGCGATCGATGAGCCGTCGAACATCTGGCCTTCGGCGAAGGTGTCTTCTTCGATCATGCCGATGTCGAAAGTGACATGCTGCCACTTGCCGCGCGGATCGGTGAAGCGGAAATCAGCGTACTTTACGTCGCTGTCCTTGATCAACTTCATGACATTTTTTGGCGTCGTCATGGCAGGCGTACCTTTCGTGGTGCTGATGGATGTCCCCGTCGCACTGGCTCAATTCTGCCCACTGCCGGCCGGCGTGAGCAGGCGGACCAGCAATTTCAGATGGCGTCTACGCCGGATTCCCCCGTCCTGATCCGGATGGCTTCTTCGATGTTCGAGACGAAGATTTTTCCGTCGCCGATCCGCCCGGTTTGGGCGGCGCGACGGATCGCCTCGATCGCTTTTTCAACCATGTCATCACCGAGCACAATCTCGATCTTCACCTTGGGGAGAAAATCGACCACGTATTCGGCGCCGCGATAGAGTTCCGTGTGCCCCTTCTGGCGTCCGAATCCCTTGGCTTCGGTGACGGTAATTCCCTGCAGACCGACCTCTTGGAGAGCCTCTTTCACCTCGTCGAGTTTGAACGGCTTGATAATCGCCTCGATTTTTTTCATCGCGTCTCTTCTCCCGGCCCCCCGATGAGCGAAATCATCCCTGGAACCGAGCTTTGGTTAGCAGGTCCCGTGCCAAGGCATTTCGCGCGTCAAAACTGCAATGGAATCATAACGCTATGGCATCGTCCGACCATGCTTGCAGGGCTTCGAAACAGGCCCATGCCGGTTAATTAGTCACGGTGCCTATAATCTCGTCAACGGTTGAACGAGCCAAAGAGGCAAGCAGCGCGCGATACTTGTAAGGCGACGCATTCGCTATGGTGCGGCCGACATGATTGAACTCCTCACCAATCTCGAAATGGCTCAGGCCGACCGGCTGACAATCGCCGGCGGCATGGCCGGCATTGGACTGATGGAAAATGCCGGCATGGCGGTGGCGGAAGCGGTGGCGGCCCGCCGTGGGCCAGGCAGCCGGGTCGTTGTGGTGGCTGGGCCCGGCAATAACGGCGGCGACGGCTTCGTTGCAGCGCGGCTCCTTGCGGCGCGTGGCTACACCGTGGACGTGGTGCTGGTGGGGGAATCCGCCCGCCTTAAGGGCGATGCCGCGCTGGCGGCAGCGAAGTGGAACGGCGCGATCGGCGCGGTGAAGCCGGGCCTGCTCGACGGGGCCGATATCGTCGTCGATGCGCTGTTCGGGGCCGGCCTCGACCGGCCCGTTGACGGGCCGGCACGCGACATGATCGCGGCCATGAATGCGCGCCACGCCCCGGTGGTTGCCGTCGACCTGCCGAGCGGGATCAATGGCACGTCTGGCGCAGTGATGGGCGCCGCGGTCAACGCTACGCACACCGTGACTTTCTTTCGGAAAAAGCCTGGCCATCTTTTGCTGCCGGGACAACTCCATTGTGGCGCCGTTTCCGTCGCCGCTATCGGGATACCGGCCGCCGTGCTCGAACGCATCGCTCCGCAGACCTTCGAGAATGGACCGGCGTTGTGGCACGAAAGCCTTCCGGTGCCGCGCCATGAGGGAAACAAATACGGCCGCGGCCATGCGGTGGTGGTTTCGGGTCCTTCCTGGTCGACCGGAGCGGCACGGCTCGCAGCCCGCGGTGCGTTACGCGCCGGGGCTGGATTGGTGACCATCGCCAGCCCGCGCGAAGCGATTGCGGTCAACGCGGCGGCAAGCCTCGCCGTCATGGTCCGACCGGTCGATGGCGCCGCCGAGCTGACGACGTTCCTGGCCGACCGACGTCTCAATGCGCTTGCCATAGGCCCCGGCATCGGCGTGAACGAGGCGACCTGCGAACTAGTGCTGGCCGCTCCTGGCTGGCGACCGCTCGGCCGTGCTCGATGCCGACGCAATGACGAGCTTTGCGAAGGCGCCCCGCCGGCTGGCCGAGGCGCTGAAAGCGCGGACCGGCAAAGCCACGATCCTGACCCCGCACGAAGGAGAATTCTCCAGGTATTTCGGTTCGTTAGACGAGCGAACTAAAGTCGGATCGAAGCTCGAACGAGCGCGCCTTGCAGCCGAGCTCACCGGCGCGACTATCGTGCTCAAGGGCGCCGACACAGTGGTCGCCGCGGCCGACGGCCGCGCCTCGATCGCCGGAAATGCCCCGGCATATCTTGCCACCGCGGGCGCAGGCGACGTCTTAACCGGCATGGCGACCGGCCTCTTAGCCCAGGGCATGCCGGCATTTGAGGCCGCTTCGGCCGCCGTATGGCTCCACGGCGAGGCCGCCAATGCGTTCGGCCCGGGCCTCATCGCGGAGGATTTGCCGGAAATGCTGCCGCAGCTCTACCGCGCGCTGCCCGGCCAACATGACAGTGCCGAACCGGCGTAAAACCGCGCCAATTTTTGTAGTAGCCTGCGTGCCTTGCATGATATAAGCCGCGCCACCGGGCCGCCTTGCGCGTCGCGGGCGTGGCGGAATTGGTAGACGCGCGGGATTTAGGTTCCCGTGACGCAAGTCGTGGGGGTTCGAGCCCCTCCGCCCGCACCAGCTGGGCGGCTTTTCCAAAACTTGGCCGGGATGCGCTCGATCTCGCGCCGTGAAGAGTAGTGCCGATGCAAGTGACTGAAACTGCTACCGCGGGTCTCAAGCGGGAATACCGCGTCGTCGTTCCCGCAACCGATCTGGAAGCCAAGGTCAAGGAGCGGCTCGACGATCTCAAAGGCCGCGTGCAGTTGCGGGGCTTTCGGCCCGGCAAAGTGCCGGTCGCGCATCTCAAGCGGCTTTACGGCAAGTCGGCGATGGCCGAGGTGATCGAAGCGGCGGTCCGCGAGGCGAATTCCAAAATCGTCACCGACTATGGCTTTAAGCTCGCGACCGAGCCCAAAGTGGTGCTGCCGTCCGAAGAGGGCGCCGTCGAGGGCGTCATCGCCGGCAAATCCGACCTCGCCTACACGGTCGAGATGGAGATCGTCCCGCCGATCACGCTTGCGGATTTCAAGACCATCAAGCTCGAAAGACTGACCGCGCCGGTCACCGACGCCGCGATTGATGAGGCGCTCCAGAAAGTCGGCGAGCAGAACCGGCCTTTCCTCGCCAAGACCGAAGGCGCGGAAAAGGGCGACCGCGTCACGGTAGCGTTTCAAGGCACCATGAACGGAGAAACCTTCGAGGGCGGCTCCGGCGAAGATGTGCCGATCGTGCTTGGCTCGGGCCAGTTCATTCCGGGCTTCGAAGAGCACCTCATGGGCATCAAGGCGGGGGAGAACCGGACCTTCGACGTCAAATTCCCCGAAAACTACCCCTCCACAATTGTGGCCGGCAAAGACGCTAGCTTTGCCGTTACGGCAAAGACGGTCGAGGCGCCTGGCACGGTCACGGTGGACGACGCCTTCGCCAAAACGCTCGGACTGGAGTCGCTTGCCAAGCTGCGCGATGCGCTGCGCGAGCGCATCGAGCGCGAGCACGCCGCCGCCTCGCGGCAGAAGATCAAGCGCGCGCTCCTCGATCAGCTCGACGCGCAGCATAAGTTCGATCCTCCGCCGACGCTGGTCGAGGAGGAATTCAACAACGTTTGGCAGACGATCGAGAACGATCTCAAACAGCAGGGCCGTACCTTCGCCGATGAAGGAACCACCGAGGAGAAGGCCCGGGCTGACTATCGCGACATCTCCGAACGCCGCGTACGACTGGGTCTCGTGCTGGCGGAAATCGGCGAGAGAAACAACATCAAGGTCAGTGACGAGCAGCTGAGCCAAGCCGTCGTCGCGCAAGCCAGGATGATCCCCGGCCAAGAGCAGCGGGTGTGGGATTATTATCGGAACAATCCGGGCGCCCTTGCCGCTCTGCGGGCGCCGATATTCGAGGACAAGGTTGTCGATTTCCTGCTTGAACTTGCGGAAATCACGGACAAGCAGGTATCGCGGGAAGAATTGTTCAAGGAAGACGAGGAATAAGGCCCTTTTGGCGCAGCTTTTACTCCTTGCCGGCGGAATTTCCGCGCTTATCTGCGATAGCGGCCTAGACCAATTCATCACATTGCTCGATCGGCAACGTGACCTCCAACAGCCGGCTTCGACAAGCCGACCGACTCAAGCCACACTAGGCTGCAGACGATGACGACGTAGCGTGACTGTCTCCGGCGAACCGCGCCCGGTAAGCCGAATCCAGGTGCCCTCCAGGCGTCCACTTCCAGGTGATCAATGCGCGACCCGAGAGAATTCTATATGCAGCACCTCGTCCCCATGGTGGTCGAACAGACCAACCGCGGGGAGCGGGCTTATGACATTTATTCGCGTCTGCTTAAGGAGCGGATCATCTTCATCACCGGTCCAATCGAGGACGGCATGGCCTCGCTTATCGTGGCCCAGCTCCTATTCCTCGAGGCAGAAAATCCGAAAAAAGAAATCTCGATGTACATCAATTCGCCGGGCGGGATCGTGACTTCGGGGCTGGCGATCTACGACACGATGCAGTTCGTCCGTCCGCCGGTATCGACATTGTGCACCGGGCAGGCGGCGTCGATGGGCTCGCTGCTGCTTGCCGCCGGCGCCAAGGACCTGCGCTTTGCGCTGCCCAATGCCCGGATCATGGTGCACCAGCCCTCAGGCGGGTTCCAAGGTCAGGCAACCGACATCATGCTGCACGCGCAAGAGATCCTCAATCTCAAGCGGCGGCTGAACGAAATCTACGTCAAACACACCGGCCAGCCGCTCAAGAGGATCGAGGATGCGCTGGAACGCGATATGTTTCTGACCTCCGAGATGGCCAAGGATTTCGGCCTGATCGACAAGGTGATCGAAAAGCGTGCGGAGGAGCCGGGCCTCAAGACCGAGCCCATCCTCAAGGGGGTGACCTAATTCGGCGGCGCGTCCTGCCACAAAAGTGGCCGATTCATCGGTCCAAAGCGGGGTCAGGCCCCCGGTCAAGCGTTTTCTCGGCGTGTGATCCAGAAAACACACTGGCGCAAAGTCGCGTTATCGTTAATGGATTCTCTGATTGGCACGCCGCTAGCATGTCCGCTTGTGTCATATAAGCGACGACTGGCACTGTGGCGGCTGATTGGGGTGCGGGACTGGGTGGTGCCGGGACTGGGGATGCTACGGAATTTTAGCGCAGGGCCGCGTAAAATATAGAGTTGCGATGCTGCGCTGGCGAAGACGGAGATTGGAATGAGCAAGGTTGGCGGCGGCGATTCGAAGAATACGCTCTATTGCTCGTTCTGCGGCAAGAGCCAGCACGAGGTGCGTAAGCTCATCGCCGGGCCGACCGTCTTCATCTGCGACGAATGCGTCGAATTGTGCATGGACATCATTCGCGAGGAGAACAAGTCCTCGCTGGTGAAATCGCGCGACGGCATTCCGACGCCGCGGGAGATTCCGCAAGGTCCTCGATGACTACGTGATCGGCCAGGACCACGCCAAGAAGGTGCTTTCGGTTGCGGTCCACAATCACTACAAGCGGCTCAATCACCAGAGCAAGCACAACGACGTCGAGCTGGCGAAGTCGAATATTCTGCTGATCGGCCCGACCGGCTCCGGCAAGACGCTGCTGGCGCAGACGCTGGCTCGCATCCTCGACGTGCCGTTTACGATGGCCGACGCCACCACGCTGACGGAAGCCGGCTATGTCGGCGAGGACGTCGAGAACATCATTTTGAAACTGTTGCAGTCGGCCGACTACAATGTCGAGCGCGCGCAGCGCGGCATCGTCTATATCGACGAGATCGACAAGATTTCGCGCAAGTCCGACAATCCTTCGATTACCCGCGACGTGTCGGGCGAGGGCGTGCAGCAGGCGCTGTTGAAGATCATGGAAGGCACCATCGCCAGCGTGCCGCCGCAAGGCGGCCGCAAGCATCCGCAGCAGGAATTCCTCCAGGTCGACACCACGAACATTCTGTTCGTGTGCGGCGGCGCTTTCGCCGGCCTCGAAAAGATCATCTCCTCGCGCGGCCGCTCCACTTCGATCGGGTTCGGCGCCCGCGTCGCGGCGCCCGAGGATCGCAAGCAGGGCGAGATTTTCCGCGAGGTGGAGCCCGAGGATTTGCTGAAATACGGGCTCATACCGGAATTCGTCGGCCGGCTTCCGGTCGTCGCGACGCTGGAAGATCTCGACGAGCCTTCGCTCAAGCGGATCCTGACCGAGCCGAAAAACGCCCTGGTCAAGCAATACCAGCGCATGTTCGAGATGGAGACGGTGGACCTCACGCTCGCCGACGAGGCGCTTTCGGCCATCGCGCGCAAGGCGATCGACCGCAAGACCGGCGCGCGGGGATTGCGGTCGATCATGGAGAGCATCCTGCTCGACACCATGTTCGATCTGCCGAGTCTCGAAGGCGTCGAAGAGGTCGTGATTTCGAGAGAGGTCGTCGAAGGCAGCGCGCGGCCGCTCTATATTTATGCCGATCGCTCGGATCGCGCCGGCGAAACCGGCGGAGCGAGCGCGTAACGGGTGGGCGGAACCCGCACCCGCGATTCGCAATGCGGCCGCTTGCTCCGCCTCCGCGGCGCACAGATTTCCTCGAAAAATCGGCCTTTCTTGACAGGCCCGTGGCGCGACGCCACCTATAATGCGCAGTTCGTCGTCACAGCGCATCCTGCGGGTCTCGATGGGCGTGCATAACAATAAGGACATGGGGCCATGACCAGCGCCGCCAAGCCAAAACCGCTCCTGACAGCCGGTGAAAGCCGGGCCTATCCGGTGCTTCCTTTGCGGGACATAGTTGTTTTCCCGCATATGATCGTTCCGCTCTTCGTCGGCCGCGAGAAGTCCATCAAGGCGCTCGAGGAGGTCATGCGTTCGGACACATTCATCCTGCTCGCGACCCAGAAGAACGCCTCCGACGACGATCCGGCGACCGACTCTATCTTTGGCATCGGTACGCTCGCCAGCGTGCTGCAACTTTTGAAGCTGCCCGACGGCACCGTGAAAGTGCTGGTCGAGGGCGCCGCGCGCGCGCAGGTCAATCGCTACACCGATCGCGAGGATTATTTCGAGGCGGAAGCCGCGGTGATCGCGGATACCGCGGGCGATCAGGTCGAGGCCGAAGCGCTGGCGCGCTCGGTCGTCAATGAATTCGAAGGCTATGTGAAACTCAACAAGAAAGTGTCGCCGGAAGTCGTCGGCGTGGTCCAGCAGATCGAGGACTACGCCAAGCTCGCCGACACCGTGGCTTCGCATCTTGCCGTCAAGATACCCGACAAGCAGCTGATCCTGGAGACGCCCGTCGTCACCGAGCGGCTGGAAAAGGTCCTCGGGCTGATGGAGAGCGAAATCTCCGTCCTGCAGGTCGAGAAGCGCATCCGCACGCGGGTGAAGCGTCAAATGGAGAAGACGCAGCGCGAGTACTATCTCAACGAGCAGATGAAGGCGATCCAGAAGGAACTGGGCGACGAAGACGGTAAGGACGAACTCGCCGAGCTCGAAGAGAAGATCAAGCGCACCAAGCTGTCGAAAGAGGCCCGCGAGAAGGCCCAGCACGAGATCAAGAAGCTGCGGCAGATGTCGCCGATGTCGGCGGAAGCCACTGTCGTGCGCAACTATCTCGACTGGCTGCTGTCGATCCCGTGGAACAAAAAGTCCAAGATCAAGAAGGATCTTACGCTCGCCGAGCAGATCCTCGACGCCGATCATTTCGGCCTGGAAAAAGTCAAGGAACGCATCGTCGAGTATCTGGCGGTGCAGCAGCGGGCCAACAAGCTGACTGGACCGATCCTCTGTCTGGTCGGTCCGCCCGGCGTCGGCAAGACGTCGCTCGGCAAATCGATCGCGAAAGCGACCGGGCGCGAATTCGTGCGCGTGTCGCTCGGTGGCGTGCGCGACGAGGCCGAGATTCGCGGCCATCGGCGGACCTATATCGGCTCGATGCCGGGCAAGGTCATCCAGTCGATGCGCAAGGCGAAAACCTCCAATCCGCTGTTTCTGCTCGACGAAGTCGACAAGATGGGCGCCGATTTTCGCGGCGATCCGTCATCGGCTTTGCTCGAAGTCTTGGATCCCGAGCAGAATCACGCCTTCAACGACCACTATCTCGAGGTCGATTACGATCTGTCCCACGTGATGTTCATCACCACGGCGAATACGCTCAATATTCCGCCGCCGCTGATGGACCGCATGGAGATCATTCGCATCGCCGGCTATACCGAGGACGAGAAAGTCGAGATCGCGCGCAAGCACTTGATCCCGCACGCGATCGTCAAGCACGGACTCGATCTCAAGGAATGGTCGATCGACGACGAGGCCTTGCTCACGATGATTCGCCGCTACACGCGCGAAGCGGGCGTGCGCAATCTCGAACGCGAATTGTCGACGCTGATCCGCAAGGCGGTGAAGGAGCTCACCATCTCCAAGAAGGAATCGGTTGCGATCACCGATAAGGTGATGCCCGATTACCTCGGCGTGCCGAAGTTCCGCTATGGCGAAGTCGAGGACGTCGATCAGATCGGCGTGGTCACCGGGTTGGCCTGGACCGATGTCGGCGGTGAGCTGCTCACGATTGAATTGGCCATGATGCCCGGCAAGGGCAAGATGACGGTCACCGGCAATCTGCGCGACGTGATGAAGGAATTGATCTCGGCTGCGGCCTCTTACGTCCGCATGCGCGCGGTGGCCTTCGGCATCGAGCCGCCGTGGTTCGACAAGCGCGATATCCACGTCCACGTGCCGGAAGGCGCGACGCCGAAGGACGGTCCGTCGGCGGGCGTCGCCATGGTCACCGCGATCGTTTCGGTGATGACCGGTATCCCGGTGCACCGCGATGTCGCGATGACCGGGGAGATCACGTTGCGCGGCCGCGTCCTGCCGATCGGGGGCTTGAAGGAAAAGCTCCTGGCCGCACATCGCGGCGGGATCAAGACCGTGCTCATTCCGGAAGAGAACGCCAAGGATCTTGTCGAGATCAACGACAGCATCAAGAGCGGCCTCGATATCATCCCGGTCTCGCGCATGGACGAAGTGTTGGCGCGCGCGCTGACCCGCAAGCCGGAGCCGATCGTCTGGGAGGAATCGACGGCGAAACCCGTCGATGTCCCCGAGGCGGTGGTGGAGGAAGATTCCTCCGGGCTGACCGCGCACTGAAACGGGTCGTTATAATTGCAAACGGCGCCCTTGCGGGCGCCGTTTCTTTGCGTGCGAGCGGCGGCATTATCGATTTCTTAGTCATGTCAGTGTCGACTGCGCATGCCGCGATCCGCGCCGATGTATTGTGAAGTGCCGCTTGAGGGACATCCGGAAATGACTCGGTTTCCTCGCCCTGCGAAACAGCATCCGTCCGCCGGCCATGGCGCACGCCAGACATTTGTTGTCGTGGTCGCGATCGCGGCCGTGCTCGGCCTCGGCGCGCTGGCGACCGACCAATTTATTGCGACGGCAAAGCGTCAGGCGGGAGGGACATACCAAGCAGCCAAGGGTGACGACATTTATACCGGATCGATCCTCTATATGCCCGATACCAGCAACGTCTGCCATCAATGGCTGTTCGACAATCAGACTGGCCAATTCACCGACAAGGGCAGTGTTGATTGCCAGGAGGCCGCCGACCAGAGCCTCGATGGTCCCAAGAACTGGTCGACCGCCCGCATTCGGGTGATCAGCACCGGCTTCCGCGATCACTAGCGCCTCGCGGCAAAATTGACGGCGCGCGACGAAAAAAGTTTGGCTACGGCTGCGACTTTCGCTACATTTTCCCGACGGGGCAACGGCTGCGGCGTCGGTGGCGGCGTCGGGCATTTGAAAATCGGTCGAGGAACGCGTGTGCAAAGCCATTCCTCCGCTTGCCGGATGCGTTGTGCTGGCGTTTGTCGGATTTGTTACATTGGACGCGGCCGTCGCGGCTGACGATTTTCCACTCGCCGGAAATTACACCCAGAATGTCGCCTGCAAAGGCGACGGCAGCGATCCGGCCACGGCCAAAGTGATGATCTCCGCCCAGGAAATCGTCTCCAACGTCGGTGTCTGCGCCATCCTGGATACCAAAAAGGACGGCGACACTTATGCCGCCCATGTCGAATGTAAGTTCCCGAGCGGCCCGCTGATGGGCAACATTAGCTTCACCCCGAAACCCGATAACACCGTCGAATTTGTCGATCGCGACATGACCTACAAGGCAGTGCTGTACCGTTGCCCGAACGCGGCGCCAGCCACGGCGGCGGCGAACAAATAATCTGCATTTCGCGGCTGATCTGGCCGCCGAACAGGAAGGATCCCAAATGAGCTCTTATCAGGGTTTGCAAGCGGAATCGGTCACGTTCCGCGGCCACAACGCCGACCAGGGCGAGGCCTACTACGCCCGGCCGACGCGCGCCGGCAAGGTCCCCGGCGTCGTCGTCATCCATCATTTGCCCGGTTGGGACGAATGGATCATGGAAGTGGTGCGCAAGTTCGCCCATCACGGCTACGCGGCGATTTCGCATCATCTTTACTTTCGCGAGGGCGAGGGCAGTCCCGACGATATCGGCGCGCGGGTGCGCGCCGCCGGCGGCGTTGCCGATGCGCAGGTCATCGGCGATACCGCAGGCGCAATGGCCTATCTGCGCGCGCAGTCCAATGCAGCAACGGCAAGATCGGCGTCATCGGCTTCTGCTCCGGCGGCCGCCATGCTTATCTCGCCGCCTGCACGTTGCCCGGCATCGACGCCGTTGTCGATTGCTGGGGTGGCAACGTCATCGTCGACGATCCGAAGCAGCTCAACGACAAGCGTCCGGTCGCGCCGATCGATCTCACGGAAAAATTGAGCTGTCCGTTGCTCGGAATTTTCGGCAACGACGACGCCAATCCGACCGCCGATCAGGTCAACCGCACCGAGGCGGTGCTCAAGAAACTCGGTAAGAACTACGAGTTTCATCGCTACGACGGCGCCGGACATGCCTTCTTCAACACGTCCCGCGACGCCTATCGGCCCGATCAGGCGCTCGACGGTTGGAAGAAGGTCTTTGCCTTCTACAATCGCTATCTGGGCGCGACGGCGACCAGCATCGCGGCCGAGTGACGGGAGAAAGCCATGTGCTCCTATATCGTCGAAAAAGCCGCGCTGGTCGGCAGTGCCAAGGGCCGCAAGGGCTGGATGCGGATCGACACCGCGAATGTCTATTTCGACCATCCCTATTACTCGACGCTCGATCATGTGCTCGCCATCGACTTCACCAATGAAGGCGAAGGCGGCCGCGACCGCGTCGCGGTCGAGCTTTCCGCCGATTCGGCGCGCGCGCTGGTCGAGCGCATTCTTGCCGCGCTGGCGAGCGGCGAAGCCGCACACGCCGCGCCGGTGGCGATTGCAGCGGAATAAAGCGCGCGACTAGAGCACGATCCGGAAAAGTGGAAGCCGGTTTTCCGAAAAGATCATGCTCAAACAAAATGCTAGAGCGTCAATCGATTCAGTCTGAAACGATTGCGCTCTAGCGTACGCCGCCGGCGTTCACGACGGGGCCGGTGTATTTCTCGAAGCGCTCGCGCAATTCGACGATTTTCGGCTGATCGGTCAGGAAGGCGCGATAGTCGTTGATGACTTTGTAGGAGAAAATCGGCTTGTAACCGGCCGGCGGCGGCACGTCGCTGCGTCCGGACCAGGTTTCGGTGGCGATTTGCTGCGCCGGCTCGAGGAGCCAGGTCAGGAACAATTTGGCCGCGTTGGGGTGCGGCGCATTTTTAAAGATCGCGCCGGTGAGCGGCCAGAATGGCGTCGCGTCAACGGTGGGGAAGTGCGACTTCACCGGCATCTTCTGTTTCTTCAACACCGTGGTGATGTTGTAGATCGAATTGAACGTCACCAGGTTTTGTCCGGAGCCGATGCTGCGCTGCTCGCCGAGATGGCCCTGAATGAAGTTCGGCTTGGTGGCCATGTATTTGTCCATGTAGCTCCAGCCGTATTTCTTCACGATGTGGTAGAACACCCATAACGTGACGTCGTCATCCGCCGGATAAGGCGTGACCGCTTTTCCCTGGAATTGCGGTTTGAGGAAATCGAGCGCGGAGTTCGGGATGTCGGCCGCGGCGACTTTCTCGGTGTTGTACATGTAGGGCACGGCATTGACCATCGTCGCCCAATAAGCGCCGGCCGGATCCTTAAAGCTCGCGTCGATCTTGTCGAAGCCCGCGGGCTTGAAATTAACCAGGCGGCCGTCGGCCTTCCAGCGGACGAAATCGGCGATGGTCTGCAAAATTGCGGCGTCCACTTCGAGCTTGCCGGCTGCGATCTGCGCGTCGATCTTTTTGTCCAGCACGTTGGAGAAACCGCCGCTGATCGACACCGTGATGCCGGGATATTTCTGGTTGAAGATCTTGGCCATGGCTTCCCAGGGCGCGGTCGGACCGCCGACATAGAACACGAAGGCGCCTTCGCTTTTGGCCTTGGCGTAAAGATCGTCGAGTGATTGTGCGCGGGCCGGAAGCGCGGCGAACGCAAGACAGCCGCAGCACCGCGACAAGCTTGGCAAGCCGGATGGCCATGATCGTCCTCCCCCTTATTTTGCGAAGGATCATCGCCGCGCGCGCCTGCGAACACAAGCGGCCGGTGCGTGCATTCAATTCCTGTCTCGCCAAGGCCGGCCGCGGCGTGCTAACGGAGCAATGATAAAGCACCATTGGGATGGGCTTGCGCACCGCATTGATGAGGATCGGTCCAATGAAAATGATCGCCTATATACTGGCCATTATTTGCGTCATAGCCGCCGTGATGTACTACACCGTGCCGGCCGGCTCATTGCCGACATTCATGCCGGGCTACGCTGATGGCTCGACGCACATTCACCACTTGCATGCCTACGCCGCGCTGGTCGCCGCCGTCGTGCTGTTTGGCTTCGGTTGGTTTTCCGGCCGGCGCTGAGACGTTTCGTTATGAGGCGCCGCGCAGCTTGCGCTGCACCCGTTCGTCGAACCGCGCCACGCTCACGACCACCCGCTGATGGCTGCCGCCGCCGATCGATTCGAAATCGTCGCGGGCCTCGACACGGAATGTCACCGTGCGTCCTTCGAGCCGAACTACCTCCGCGGTTGCGGTAACCCGCAAACCGACCGGAGTCGCCGCGGTGTGGCTGACGTCGAGATGGATACCGAGGCTCTGATGGCCCGAGGGAAGCAGGTGCTCGATGGCCGCCAGAGCCGCGGCCTCGATCACGTTGATCATGACCGGCGTCGCCAGCACCGCGATCCGCCCGGAACCGACAAACGGCGCCGTATGCTCCGGTCCGACCACGATTTCGGAATGGCCGGTCAGGCCCGGTTTTATTCGGGCAAGAACGTCGCTGATACGGGCCGGCGAGGTCATGCCCGCCTTATAGCGCCAATTTGCGCCCTGGTATCCCGCCATCCATTCGGTGCTAATATGCGCCCGACAGTCAGGGGAAAACGCCATGCCTAGCCATGCTTATCGCACCATTTTCTTGACCGCCGCGCTGATCGCCATGCTGCCGAGCACGCCGTCATTGGCGGTGACGGCGAAGGAGAAGATGGCGACCTGTAAATTCGGCGCCGACGACCAGAAGCTGCAAGGCGCGGCGAGAGCGAAGTTTCTGAAGAATTGCATGGCCAACAGGAACGATCCGCGCGGCCCCGCGCGCGGGAGCTGCAGCCGCAGCGCCGGCCCCGGCTGCGGGCGCAGGCGGCGCTCCGCCGCCGAAGCAATAATCCGTCCGCCAAGCCGAACGCCGATCGCGCGGCGCGTCAAACGCAGCCGCCGCCTAATATAGAAAAGACCATGGGGAGAAGATCATGAGCGTGCAAACCGCTGCCGCGACCACGAGCCATTTCCGACGCGGCTGGGTCTATGGCCTGACGCTGGCGCTGGTCACGATCAATTACATGGATCGCTCGGCGCTCGGCATCGTGGCGCAAGCGGTACGCGGGGAGTTCAAGCTGTCGCCGGTCGAGATGGGCTATCTGTTCTCGTCCTTCCTGTGGACCTATGTGATTTGCCTGCTTCCGATCGGCATTTTGCTCGACCGCTTTTCCGCGCGAAACATCAACTCCATCGGCATTGCGTTCTGGTCGCTGGCCATGGCGGCGACCGCGGGCGTGTGGAGCTTTGCGACCCTGATCGTCGTCCGCATGGTGATGGGCGCGGGCGAGGCAACTTCGATTCCGTCTTGCGGCCGTATCGTGCGCGAATGGATGCCGGCGCAGGAGCGTGGCGTCGCCAACGCCTTTTGGAGCGCCGGCAGCTTCCTCGGCCCCGCGCTCGGCGCGGTCATCACGGCGGCGATTGCCAGCAGCTGGGGCTGGCGCGCCGCCTTCGTCATCCTCGGCGCCCTCGGTTTTGTCTGGCTCGCCTGCAATCTGATCTGGTTCGACCGGCCGGAAAAGGTGAGCTGGCTGTCGTCCGAGGAACGCAAGAAAATACTGACCGAACGCTCTGCCGGTTCGCCCGACGAAGTCGGCATTCATGGCAGTCCGGGCGTGGTGCTGGAACTGCTGCGGTCGCCGTCGCAATGGGGCGCGATGATCGCGCAAGCCTCCGGCATCTATACGCTCTACCTCCTGCTGTTCTGGATGCCGAGCTATCTTCAGGACACCAAGCATCTCACCATCATGAAGACCGGCCTTTACACCGCAATTCCATGGGCGATCGCGGTGCCGGTCAGTATTGCTATTGGTCTGCTCAGCGACCGGCTGTTGCAGAACCACTCGCTGCTCGCCGGCGGGCGGCGGACCATGGTCATTATCTGCACCCTGCTGTCCGCCGTGATCGTGTTCGTGCCGTTCACCGATGACACCACGTTGATCCTGGCGCTGTTCGCGTTGTCACTGTCCGGCGTCAACGCGATGATCTCGCTCAACCTGTCGCTGGTGACCGATCTCGTTCATCGCGCCAGTGATGTCGGCAAAGCGATTGGACTTGCGATCTTGAGCGGAAATATCTGCGGGCTATTGGCGCCGATCGTTACCGGCTATGTCGTCTCCGGGCTCGGCTCGTACGATTGGGCCTTATGGATCTCCTGCATTCTCTTGATGATCGGCGCCATTGCGCTCGGCACCATGACGCGCAGCGTCATTTTGCCGGCGACCGGCGGCGCCCAGCGCGGCGGCTTCGCACGCCGCTTGAACGGGTTCCTTTCGGTCGGCATGACCGAGACGCTCGCGAAGACGGTATCCTCGTCCGACGTGGTCAAAACGCTTGATCCGGGCTACCCTAGCCAAGCCTGGAGGCCCCATGTTCGAACGCGACGAAGTTCTCCAAGATTTGCATGGCCGGCTGAAAGCGGCCGGGATAAATCCGCTCGATCCAAACGTGCAAGCTATTTGCGAGGTCGTGAACGCGTTCTACGCCGAGAAGACGCGTGAAGTATTGGAGAAGATGCAGGCCGTTCTGGCCAAGATCGAGACTTAGAGCATGATCCGGAAAAAGCTTGCCCTCGGACAACGATCCGAGGGTGGAAACCGGTTTTCCGAGAAGATCATGCTCCAACGTAGAGGAAGCGCGATGACAACCGCAGTAATGGACTCCCAAACCACCGCTTACGATACCAAGGACATCGAGTATCTCCGCCATGGCGACAAGCCGCTGTTGGCGCGCGTGTTCACGCCGCGCGGCGCAGGGCCGTTCCCGGCGCTGGTCGAGTGCCACGGCGGCGCCTGGTGCCTGTCCGACCGCAAGACCGAGCATCTGCGCCACGAATTCATGGCCTCGCACGGCATCGTCTCGATTGCGCTCGATTTCCGTTCGGGCACCGAGGCGAAATATCCGGCCTCGGTGCAGGACATCAATTACGCCGTGCGCTGGGCCAAGCTCCACGCCGGCGACCTCAAGACCCGGCCCGACCTCGTCGGCCTGTCCGGCCAGTCGAGCGGCGGGCATTTGGCGATGCTGGTCGCCATGCGCCCGCACGACCCGCGCTACGCGGCGATTGCGCTGCCGGCCGGCTCGCCGCGGCTCGACGCCAGCGTGCCCTGCGTCGTCATGTCGTGGCCGGTGATCAATCCGCTGTCGCGCTACCGGCACGCCAAGCGCGCGCTCGCCGGCGCCAATGCGCCGGAGTGGCCGAAGAACATCATCCCGCGCCACGACGCCTATTGGCCGTCGGAGGCTGAGATGGCCGAGGGCAATCCGATGCTGGCGCTGGAGCGCGGCGAGAAAGTGCAATTGCCGCCGGCGATATGGTTTCAGGCGCGCGGCGATCTGGTGCACGACTACAAGGACGCCGATTTCGAATTTCCCGGCAACGAGCCGCAGCGGTTCGTCGCCAATTATCGCAAGGCCGGCGGCGAAATCGAATTGCGATACATCGAGATGGAACGGCACGCCGGCCACACGCCGGATCTTTCGAAAATCGGCGGCGCCTTCGCCGACATGGTCAAGTTCGTCGGCAGCCACATCGGCTAAGCGTCGATGGTACGAGGAGCGGTCGGGGGAGACTCGGTCCCCGCGCAGCATCGAGTTCAATGTCGGAGAAGACCGGCGCGAGCGGTTCGCGCGGAACCCGCATGCGCTTCGCAATGATCGACGTCGCTTACGCCGCGGCGCTGACCTGGCCGCTGGCCGGGACCGAAGCGATGGTCTTGAGGATCTGCGAGGTGATCGCATACGGGTCGCCTTGCGAATTCGGCCGGCGATCTTCCAGATAGCCTTTGTAGCCGTTATTCACGAAGCTGTGCGGCACGCGGATCGACGCGCCGCGATTGGCGATCCCGTAAGTGAACTCGGTAATGGCCGCGGTCTCGTGCTTGCCGGTCAGCCGCATGTGATTGTCCGGGCCATAAACCGCAATGTGGTCGGCGCGCGCGGCGTCGAATGCTTTCATCAGCGCCTCGAAATACTCCTTGCCGCCGATTTCGCGCATATAGGTCGTTGAGAAGTTGCAGTGCATGCCGGAGCCGTTCCAGTCGGTATCGCCGAGCGGCTTGCAGTGGAACTCGATGTCGACGCCGTATTTTTCGGTGAGGCGGAGCATCAGATAGCGGGCCATCCACATCTGGTCGGCGGCGGTTTTCGAACCCTTGCCGAACACCTGGAATTCCCACTGGCCCTTGGCCACTTCGGCATTGATGCCTTCGTGATTGATGCCGGCGGCGAGACACAGATCGAGATGCTCATCGACCATCTTGCGCGCGATATCGCCGACGTTCTTGTAGCCGACGCCGGTGTAGTACGGCCCCTGCGGCGCCGGATAACCGCTCGACGGAAAGCCGAGCGGACGGCCGTCCTTGTAGAAAAAGTATTCCTGCTCGAAGCCGAACCAGGCGCCGGCGTCATCGAGGATGGTGGCGCGCTTGTTCGACGGATGCGCCTCGCCGTTCGGCAACATGACTTCGCACATCACCAGCGCGCCGTCGGTTCGCGCGGCGTCCGGATAGACGGCGACGGGCTTGAGGATGCAGTCCGAATTATGACCTTCGGCCTGCAGGGTCGAGGAGCCGTCAAAGCCCCACAGCGGCAGCTGCTCGAGCGTTGGGAACGCGGCAAATTCCTTGATCTGTGTTTTGCCGCGCAAATTCGGGGTCGGCGTGTAGCCGTCGAGCCATATGTATTCGAGCTTATATTTCGTCATTACTGTCTCTCTTGGCTGATGTGAGCTTGTGCTGAAGCGTGCGCAGCCCGAAAACTGCGGCTGCCCGCCGCCTCCCGCCGATTTGCAAGCATTTTGTGTGCCAAACGGCGCGTTTTTCGCGCCGGGTGCGATGGCGCTAGCAAATCCCGGCAATTCGCGATGTGCGGAGATGCCGCTCAAATAAGCAAAGACATGAACGCGGCTTGAATGCACATATTGTAGTCATTTGCTTATTTTCTGCGAGGCACACCGAACAAAAGACGAGCAAAGCATTATATTAACGGAGACTCAGGAGACTCAGTTTCAGGACGCGCGCAGGACCAAGCGCGCACGGCGATGGAGCCGAACAATGACCACAAGTATTTCCGGATCGGCGAAGATCTACACGTTCCCACCGCGCGGCCGCTTCGCGCTTCGGGTTCAAGGCGACGAGGCGCCCGCGGCTGTGCAATTGCCTTATGGCGTGAAGCTCGTGTCCGGCAGCGGCTGGTATCACGACGAAGCGATCCAAAGCGCGAGCAATGGCGAGCAGGGGCGCAAGAACTAGCAAGAACTAGTTCGCCGCGTTATTCCGGTTCGTTGGAAACTCCCGGGTCCAATTTGCGGTGCAGCCGCTCGGCGTCGGTCAGGATGTCGACAACCGCGGTGACCGCGTCCGCGATCTTATGCGGCAGGCTTTCCGGCGGCGCACTCGGTGGTTTCCCGGCCGGCTTTGTCGTCGCCACGGGTTTTTTCTGGGTTTTCCTGGCGACGGGCTTTTTGGCGACCAGCTTTTTGGCCGCGACGGCCTTGCGGCCTTTTTTCGCCGCCGCGACTTTCTTTGTGGTTTTCTTCTTGCCGGCTTTCTTCCTCGCCGAGCTTTTTGCTTTCCTTAAAGCCGGTTTCTTGCGCGCTCTTTTTGCCATTCCCGTCCCCCCAAGGCTTGCCGAGAAATTTGCGCCAAGAGCATAGGCGGCGCGTCGGCGGCGCGCCAGGGCGAACGCTTACAGCCCCGACAGATACTTCGCGATGGCGTCGCGATCGCTCTCGCTCAGCGCCTTCATAAATCCCGGCATGTCGAGATTGTTGGTGCGTTGCCCGTCGGCAAAACCGTTCATGGTGGAGCGGAGATACTCGTAGCTCAAGCCGGCGAGCCGCGGCGCCGGCGCGCCGCCTTCGAAATGCGGCTGATGGCACGCTTTGCACATTTCGATCTTGCCGGCGATGGCGTCAGGCGGCGGCGCGGCGGCAGTGGCGGGCGCGGCCGGCCAGGTCTTGGTTGGCCAAGTCTTGGCCGCGAAGTAATCGGCGAGCTGGCGCAAATCCGGCAGCTCGACGCCCTGCGCGATCGGCGCCATGGTCGCGTTCGTTCGCGCGCCGCTGTGGTAGTCATGCAATTCCTTGTAAAGATAATTGCTTTGTTGGCCCCAGATGATCGGCGTTGCGGTGTTGATCGGCGTGCCATTGCCGCCATGGCAGGCGCTGCAGACTTCAGCTTTGCTCGCAACATCGTCGGCGGCAACGGCCGGCGCGGCGGCGAACGCGCAAATCAGTGCCGTGCCGAATAGGCTCGAAGACAGACGGTTTGACAGATTCACGCTCTTCCTCCCTTGCCGAGCGGCTTATTGCGCCGCTTCGGCACCCGGCCTTGTGTGCCCCGCCGCCATTCTACCCGTCTGCGCCGGTCTGGCGAGAGGTCGAATTGCGGGCGTGTCATGCGAGACGGGCGGATGGCGCAATGCGCCTCACCGCGTCCGCCGATAATTGTGCAGGGCCGCGCCGAACGCCTCGAACATCGTGCGATTGACCGGATTGCGGTCGGCGACATGCTCGGCATGCCATTGCACGCCGAGCGCAAAATTCCTGGCGCCGTCGATGCGGATGGCCTCGATGGTGTCGTCCTCGGCGACGCCTTCGATGACGACGCGGTCGCCGGCTTTCAGGATGCCCTGACCGTGCAGCGAATTGACCCGGATGGCCTCGGCGCCGAGGATTTTTGCGAATACGCCGCCAGGCGTGAGCCGGACCTCGTGGCGCTCGGCATAGATGACCTCGGGATCGGGATTGATCTCGCCGTTGTCGAGCCGCAGCGCGCGGTGGTTCATGCGTCCCGGCAACTCGCGGATCTCCGGATGCAGCGTGCCGCCGAATGCGACATTGATCTCCTGGAAGCCGCGGCAGATGCCGAACAGCGGCACGCCGCGCGCGACGCAGGCCTCGATCAGCGGCAAAGCCAGCGCGTCGCGCGGCTCGTCGTAGGGCTCGTGGCGCGGATTGTCGTCATGGCCGAAATGCCGAGGATGGACATTGGCGCGCGCGCCGGTGAGCAGCACGCCGTCAACGGTGTCGAGCAGCGTGCCGATATCGATGATCTCCGGCGAGCCGGCAAAGATCAGCGGCAGCGCACCCGCAACCTCGGCGGCCGCGCGCAAAATGCGCTCGCTGACGCGCTGCGCCGGAAACTTGCCCTCGGCCAGGTGGGCGCTGCCAATGACGCCGACGACGGGTTTTTTCGCTGTCATTTCGAAGTCTTAGCCTGCCATTCCGGCACCGGCTTTTAGCACCTCTGCCGGCGGCCGGGGAGGGTTTGGCGCGCAGGCGAGCATTGCGAAAATCCTCTTGGCGTGCCTCCCCGGCGGCGTAAAGCAGCTTCTTTCCGCTCAGTTTTCCCCTGACGCGGGAATGAGCGGAACGGGCAATTCGGTTACACGACCAGATCGCCGAACTGTGGATGCTTGGCGAGATAGGCGCTGACGAACGGGCAGCGCGGCACGATTTTGAGCCCGCGGCGGCGCATTTCGTCAAGCACGCCGGCGACGAGCTGTGACGCGAGGCCGCGCCCGCGGGCCGCAAGCGGCGTTTCGGTGTGCGCCAGCGTCATGACATTGCCGGCGAGGCGATAATTTAAAAACGCCGTCACACCCCCGGCGTCGAGCTCGAAGCGGGACAGCGCGGTATTGTCGCGGATCGGGGCGGGCATGAGCATAATGTAGGGTGGGTTGAGCGAAGCGAAACCCACCGTGGGCTGCGAGGCAAATGATTGGGTATCGCGGCGTTATGGAACCACCGTGCCCGAGATTTTGTGCCTTGCCGACCATCTCGCCATGAATTTGGCGAACGGCGACCGCATGAGCGTGGCGCCAGGCAGGACCGGCATGGGACTCGGTCGCGGAAGCTGCGTATCGGCGCTACGCTTGCTATGATCGGGCCGGTTTGTGGAGCCTTGAAAAAAGGATGAGATCGCCGTGAAGAAAAATGCGTATGCGTTTGTATCTCTGGCGTTTGCGTTGCTAGCGTTCGCCGTGCTGTGGAGCGATGGGTTACGTGCTGCCGAACCGCTCGGCACGGCGGCAGAGGCCCGCGCCATGCTCGACCGCGCCGTCGTTGCGCTCAAGGCCGACCAAGGCAAGGCGCTGGCGGCGTTCAACGATGCGCACAACAAGGATTTCCGCGACCGCGATCTGTTCGTCTATTGCTTTGATACCGCCGATGGGAAATTCACCGCCTATGAAATGTCCGTGCTGATCGGCGCCGATATCCGCCAGTTCAAGCTTTACAACGAGCCGATGGGCCAGCGCAGCTATGACGTCGTCCACGATGCGCCCGAGGGCACCGTCGTCACCATCGACTACCAGATGCCGAAGCCGGGGGAGACCAAGCCATCGGCCAAGCAAGCCCTCGAAACCCGCATCGGCGATCAGGCCTGTGGGGTGAGTTATTTCAAGTAGGCGAGGCTTACTCACGAAGGCGCGCGAAACTTGTCGAACAGCCAGTACATCAGCCCGCCGACAATGGCGCCGGCGATGACGGCGGTCACCACGGTCTGCAGGTCAATCGACGGCGCCCGCAACACCATGCCGCCCGACCACAGCACGGCGAACAGGATGGCGATCGGGATGCGGTTGGACTGCGGGCGTTTCACCATAACTCCCGAGATGAGGTCGGCTCCCTGCGTGCGGATGAATGTACGGTGGTTGAAGGGTTCTGCACACTAAAGACGTGGCTGCCCGGCATAAAGCCGGGCATGACGCCAGCCTTCAGCGAACCCGCCCGTGCACGGTCAGTGAGCCGTCGCTGTTCTCGGTGACCTCGACGCCTTTGCCGCGCAGCCAGGCGATGGTGTCCTCGCGGCTCATGGGCCGGCGCGGGTCTTCGGCGGGAGCATCGGCGACCGGCATCCCGGCCGGCAGCACCGCGCGCTTGAGATAGCCGCCGATCTCGCCCCAGCCGTTGCGCTCTTCGTAGCTGTCCTTGATGGACGGCATGGCGCCGTCGCCGACCGTGTATTCGGTTTCGAGCCAGGCGCGCTCGCCGGCATGAAGCTCGCGGGCGGTGCCGTCGGCGTTGACGTAGATGTAAGGGTAAAGCGGCATGGCGTGTGGTCGCGCGGACCGGCAAATGGGTTCAAGGCGGAATGCCCTCGGGCGCTGTCATCGTCCGCGCAGGCGGACGATCCGGTAATCGTCGATGCCCGGAGTGTTATTTCAACCCCTCGAATGCTGGATGCTCCGCCTTCGCGGAGCATGACAGCGCGAAGTCGGGGGCGAGTAACGTCATGCCCGCGCATAGCCGTTCGAAGAGCGGCGTCGCTTCCGCTCGCCTATGTCCCGGCCATCCACGTCTTCGGGCCTCCGTAAAGACGTGGATACCCGCGACAAGCGCGGGCATGACGGAAGTGTGGTAGTGTTGCATCATGAAAGCGAACGCGAAGGCTCATCCTGGCCGCTTGCTGAAACGCGAATTGACGGCGCGTGAGTTCAGCGCCAATAGCCTGGCGCTCGATATTGGCGTGCCGTCTGGCCGCATCACCGACATTCTGAACGGCCGCCGTTCGATCACCGCTGATACGGCCGTGCGCCTCGGCCGCTATTTCGGCAACAGCGCGCAGTTCTGGCTGGATCTGCAAAGTCAGTACGACATCGCGGTGGTCGAACGGGAAAGCGGCGCGAGATCGCCCGCCGCGTGCGGCCGGCGGATGCGGCGTGATTACGAACTAATTAGTGCGCTGTCACCGTAATTCGGATGTCGCTTCGCTAATCCAGGCTACGCTTGCTCAATCAGCCTATGGTTGCGGTCGGTATTTTCCCCTAAACTCAAACAAATACGCTGGGGAAGAGAATGGCAAAGCGAAAAAGTCCGACTAGGCGCCGTAGACGTGAGGCACTCGTCCATCAACATTTGGAAAACGTTTCGCGTGACCTATTGGAGCAGTACCCGGATGAGGTGCGGCGGTTTATTGGACGAAATGCCGGGATTTACGCGTTATACCGGAAAGATAAACTCTATTACGTTGGCCTTGCGACTGCTCTGCGGGGGCGACTGAGAGCGCATGTCAGAAATCGCCACGGCAACTCGTGGGACAGGTTTTCAATCTATCTCACTATCAAAGATCAACATCTAAGAGAAATCGAAGCATTGTTGCTTCGTATCGCCAACCCAAAGGGTGCGAAGCAACGTGGAAAGCTAGCGCAGTCGAGGGATATGCGCCGAAGGATCACACGGGCGATACGCGAGAAACAATACGCTGAGGTTTCATCACTTTTCGGTCGCGCCACGACCCCGGTAGGCGGAAGCAGAAACGAGGCGAAAGGGGACAGTGATTTGCGACGCTTATTGCCACAAGGCGGAAAGCTGAGAGGCACTCTGAAAGGAAAGATATATCGCGCACGAGCTCGTCGAAGCGGGGACGTTCGCTACAATGGAAAAATCTATCGGGTCGCTCTCGCTGGCTGCGGGTGCTGCAATCAAGCGTCCAACGAATGGGTGGTGGTTTTGGCAAGTTGAGCGCGGGCGCGGAAATTGGGTGCGTCTGAACAAGATTCGGAGAGCGGGAACGCCGCTCTATTTGCAATAGCTTTGCCAGACTGTGTTATGGCTAAGCTGCAAGGTTGCCGATCATAACCTCGGCGGCGTATTTGCCGTCGTGGATCAGTATTTTTGACTTCCGGATCGTGGTCACTATTTCTTCTTCGATTTGATTTCGTAATCGCTCAAGGCGTCGCCGATGATGCCAGGAAGGCTCTTGGCCAAGCCATCAACCTTGGTGTCAATTTTTCGGTCCAGGGCGTCGACCTTGCTTTCCAGGCGGTCGAACCGTTGGTCGACGCTATTGAACCGCTGCTCGGTTTTTCCCTCAAACGCGAGCAAGTCCTTGTGTACATTTTGAACCTGCCGGGTCAGGAACCCGAACGAGCCTTCGATCTCGCTGACGCGGCGCTTGAGATCGCGAATCTCGGCTTCGAGGTTCATTGCCATGAGTAGTCTCTAACATAAATCGTCGTTTTGCGCAGCAACTGGAAAAAACTGTCCCACCCCGCCCGCCGTCGCTCCTGCGGAGCTATGGCGGGCGACCCTCCCCCTCCAGGGGAGGGTGAAGAAGATTATTCCGCCGCCTCGACCCTTTTCTTCTTCCGCGGCTCCGCCCCGCGCCGCGCCATCCGCCTTCGCCCTGCGGGCTACGGCGGACGAGGCACCGGTCTATTCCGCAGCTTGAATGCGTTTTTTCGGCTTTTCCTGCCTTTTGAGCACCGGCTTCAAAAACGCCCCGGTATAACTCCGCTTCTCCCGCACCACGTCTTCCGGCGTCCCCGCGGCGACGATTTCGCCGCCGCCGTCGCCGCCTTCGGGGCCGAGGTCGATGATCCAGTCGGCGGTTTTGATGACTTCGAGATTGTGCTCGATGACGACCACGCTGTTGCCCTGGTCGGTCAGCTCGTGCAGCACTTCCAGAAGTTTCGCCACGTCGTGGAAGTGCAGCCCGGTGGTCGGCTCATCCAAAATGTAGAGCGTGCGGCCGGTGGCGCGCTTCGACAGCTCCTTGGCGAGCTTGACGCGCTGCGCCTCGCCGCCCGACAGCGTGGTCGCCTGCTGGCCGACATGGATGTAATCGAGGCCGACGCGGTGCAGGAGTTTCAGCGGCTCGCGCACCCGCGGCACCGCCTTGAAGAACTCCAGCGCCTCCTCGACCGTCATGTCGAGCACGTCGGCGATCGATTTGCCGCGGAACAGCACGTCCAGCGTTTCGCGGTTGTAGCGCTTGCCGTTGCAGACGTCGCAGGTGACATAGACGTCGGGCAGAAAATGCATCTCGATCTTGATGACGCCGTCGCCCTGGCAGGCTTCGCAGCGGCCGCCTTTGACGTTGAACGAGAAGCGGCCGGGCTCGTAGCCGCGGGCCTTGGCTTTCGGGCAGGCCGGCAAACCACTCGCGAATGGGCGTGAAGGCGCCGGTATAGGTCGCGGGATTGCTGCGCGGCGTGCGGCCGATCGGCGACTGGTCGATATCGATGATCTTGTCGAGATGCTCGACGCCCTCGATGCGGTCGTAAGGGGCGGGGGCCTCGTGGGCATTGTTGAGCCGCCGCGCCAGCGCCTTGTACAGCGTGTCGACGAGCAGCGTCGACTTGCCGCCGCCGGACACGCCGGTGACGCAGGTGAACAGCCCCAGCGGAATTTCGGCGGTGATGTTTTTCAGGTTGTTGCCGCGGGCGCCGATGATTTTGAGCACGCGCGCCGGGTTCTTGGCCCGGCGTTCGGGTATTTGCACCATCATCGTGCCGGACAGATATTTGCCGGTCCAGCTGTTGCGGCGCGGCTTCGAGGTCGGCGACGGTGCCTTGGGCGATGATATGGCCGCCATGAATGCCGGCGCCGGGGCCGATGTCGAGCACCCAGTCGGCAGTGCGTATGGCGTCCTCGTCGTGCTCGACTACGATCACGGTGTTGCCGAGATCGCGCAGGCGCTTCAAGGTTTCCAGAAGCCGGGCATTGTCGCGCTGGTGCAGCCCGATCGAGGGCTCGTCAAGGACGTAGAGCACGCCGGTCAGCCCGGAGCCGATCTGCGAGGCAAGGCGAATGCGCTGGCTCTCGCCGCCGGACAGCGTGCCGGTTGCTCGCGCCAGCGTCAGATATTCCAGCCCGACATCGACCAAAAATTTCAGCCGCTCGCGGATTTCCTTGAGCACGCGCACGGCGATTTCGTTCTGCTTGGAAGTCAGCCGCTGGGGTAGCTCAGTGAACCATTGAGCTGCGCCTTTGACCGACAGTTCCGACACTTGCCCGATATGCAGGCTGCCGACTTTCACGCACAGCGCTTCGGGCTTGAGCCGATAGCCGGCGCAGGCTGCGCACGGCACGTCGGTGAAATAGCGCGCGATCTCCTCGCGCGCCCAGTCGCTGTCGGTCTCTTTGTAGCGGCGCTCGAGATTGGTGATGACGCCTTCGAAGGCGCGCTTAGTGTCGTAAGCGCGCATGCCGTCGTCATAGGAGAAGCGGAGTTCGGTGTCGCCTGAGCCGTAGAGGATGGCGTCCTGCGTCTTCTTCGGCAGGTCCTTCCACTTGGTGTCGAGCGTGAACTTGTAGTGCTTGCCCAACGCCGTGAGGGTTTGGGTGTAATAAGGCGATGACGATTTCGCCCAAGGGGCGATGGCGCCTTTGCGCAGCGTGCGGTCCTTGTCGGGGATGACCAGATCGGCGTCGATATGCTGCTCGACGCCAAGCCCGCCGCATTTCGGGCAGGCGCCGAACGGATTGTTGAACGAGAACAGCCGCGGCTCGATCTCAGGGATTGTGAAGCCCGACACCGGGCAGGCGAATTTTTCCGAGAAAGTGAAGCGGCGCGCATCGGACGCGGCGGCTGTCGCTAGTCGCGTTTTTTTCACACCTTCCCCTGCAAGGGGAGGGCCGGCGCGGAGCGCCGGGGAGGGGTCCGTGTCGTTAGCGGACGGACCCCCACCCGAACGCTTCGCGTTCAGCCTCCCCCTTTCAGGGGGAGGTGAAGATGCGTCGGCAAGCTCGGCGACTGCGAGACCGTCGGCAAGCTTGAGCGCCTGTTCCAGCGAATCCGCCAGCCGCGCGGCAATGTCGGGGCGCACCACGATGCGGTCGACCACGACGTCGATATCGTGGGTGAATTTCTTGTCGAGCGCCGGGGCTGCCGCGATCTCGTAGAACGCGCCGTCGATTTTGACGCGCTGGTAGCCCTTCTTCATGAACTCGGCGAGCTCCTTGCGGTACTCGCCCTTGCGCCCGCGCACGACTGGGGCAAGAAGATAAAGACGAGTACCCTCAGGGAGCGCCATGATGCGGTCGACCATCTGCGACACGGTCTGGCTCTCGATCGGCAGACCGGTCGCGGGCGAGTAGGGCACGCCGACGCGCGCCCAGAGGAGCCGCATGTAATCGTAGATCTCGGTGACGGTGCCGACGGTCGAGCGCGGATTGCGCGAGGTGGTCTTCTGCTCGATGGAAATCGCCGGCGACAGCCCGTCGATCTGATCGACGTCCGGCTTCTGCATCATTTCCAGAAATTGCCGCGCATAAGCCGACAGGCTCTCGACATAGCGGCGCTGGCCCTCGGCATAGATGGTGTCGAAGGCCAGCGAGGATTTGCCGGAACCGGATAGCCCGGTGAACACCACAAGCCGGTCGCGCGGAATGTCGAGATCGATATTTTTGAGATTGTGCTCGCGCGCGCCGCGGATCGAAATCACGCGGCGGTCGGCGCGGCCCTTGTCGAAAAGATCGTTCATTACGGTGTCCGCTCGTGCCCGATGCGGCAGCAATCTGGATTCCCGCTTGCGCGGGCATGAGCGGGAAAGGACACCGCCAACTGCTGTCGGTTCTTGGTTAGGAACGTAGTGAGAACGGGGACGTTTTGCCAGGGCGCAAAGGCGGCCGATTCACACAAATCACCGCCGATTTATGCGGATCGATTTCGCAGGGCCCGGCGATAGGCAAACGAGCGATCGTGGGCCGCGATCAGCAGGTCGGACAGTAGGGTTGGCCGCCGGAACCCAAATTGAAGCGGTAATTGAGACCGACCGTCAGAGTGTGCAGTTCGGAGCGGATCGCGATCGGCGTGGTGAAGAAGGGTTCGGTCTTGGTGCCGAAATCGTAGAAGTCGTATTCGAACAGCGCCGACAGGTTTTCAGTCATGGCGTATTCGAGGCCGACGCCGCCGACGAAGCCGGAGCGGGTATCGCTGATGGATTGGCTGGGGCCAGCCGGCCGCACCACCCACCCCAAGATTGTCCTCGACATGCTCGATATGCATCCAGGCGCCGCCGCCCTTGACGTAGAACAGCAGCGTGTTGGCGGCGTAACCGACGCGTCCGGTCACGCTGGCAAACCACGTCGGCTCCGACGTCAGCCGCAGTTGGTTGAGGCCGCCGACGGCGGTTTCGGTGTCCTGGCCGTTGATGTAGGAGTCGCTCAATGATGCTTGCGCGCCGACGACCACGGACGAGAACTGATAATCGAAACCGGCCTGTGCGCCGCCGACGAGACCGAACTGGATTGACGTTGAATGAGCCGGGAAGGGCGAGGACGCCCGCGGCTGCCTGGGTTGCGCTGTCGTGCAACAGGCCGACGCCGATATTGCCGCCAAGGTAAAACGCGGTCCAGTTATAGGCTGCCGGCGGCACCGGGGTCGGCGGGTTGTAGGCCGGCGCGACAGACATATCCGCAGCGTAAACCGGCGCGGCAACGGCCATTGCCGTCAACGCGAGCGCCACTAATCCGGGACTAACAGACCTCATACGCCACCCCCCGCGGGCACGAGGCTTACGTGTTCGCGCCACACTACAGTCGTTCCGCGACCCGGTGAATAGTGCAAAAAAACAACAACCCACCGGAATTAGCAGGTCGCGGCGACCGACAAAATCCAGGGGGCGCGCAGATCCGGCTCGCGCCCGTCAGTTAGGCCTAATGCCCTTAGCGGAACTTATAGTCGACGCCGAGACGGACCATGCTGGCGTCGAAAGTGACCGTCGTCGTAGGCGTGCCAACCGAGAGCATTCTCCAGATCGACGAACAGGTACTCGATCCGGGCCGTCCAGTTGTCGGCGAACGCGACCTCGACGCCCGCGCCGGCCGTCCAGCCGGCCTTCGACACACTGGCGAAGCTGCTGTTGGTGGCGCCATTGGCGCCTTGTTCGATATTGCCGAAGGCGCCGCCGGCGGTGCCGTAAAACAGCACGCGATCGGCCGCGTAACCGACGCGGGCGCGAATGGTGCTGAGCCAGCTATTCTTCGTCTCGCATTGCGCCAAGACGCCAGCCAGAGCGCAAACCGCCGGCCCGCCGGAGCCCTGCATCCATGAGCCGTCGAAATCGCCCTCGATGCCGAACACAAAGGCGTCGGTCTGGAAATTGGCGCCGATCGTGCCCCCGGTCATAAAGCCGGTGACGCCAAAAGTGCCGGTCGTCGTACCGGCAGCGGAGGTTTGTTTGGAGTTGCCAAATCCATAGCCGCCGTTGGCGCCGAAATAGATGCCGCCCCAGTTATAGACCGGCGCCACGGTGGGAATGTAGGCGACGGGGGCCTGTGGCGGTGGAGCCGGCTGCGGAAGATCTGCTGCGAGCGCTTGTCCCGCGGCGGCGAACGCCAACGCTCCAGCTATCAATAATCGCTTCATTGCGACCCTCCAGTGCAGCGCGACCGATCGAATTCGTTCGGTCAACCGGCTTTCGAAACCGCGTAAACCTTGCCTCGACGGAATCACTTCCGTACCGCCGTCGCTGTCGCAATAAGTAGCTGATCCGCCACGAAAAAGGTGTAACCCAAAAGCAACAGGCGGCGAGATTTCGTTACCCTCCGACGGGTGGGCGTACGCCGGACGTTCTCCGTTCGGGCGGTATCGCCCGTCCACAATCGGGTTGTCGCGTCGATTTGGCGCCTCTTGCAATTGCCCAGCAGCGATATTAGAACAAACTAGGAACACTGTCGGATGTCCCCTCGCAATCGTCGGGGACTGATGTGGATAACGCCGATGGTTCTTGCGGGGACCGGTATCGCCCGCGTTATCTGCACCAAGGTTCGACTGCACTTGATGGGCCGGTCGCCTAACTTGGCGGGCAAGTTACCGGATTTGGCGGATACGTTACCGAGCGGAGAAGGTTATGGCAGGCAGCGTCAATAAAGTGATCTTAATCGGCAATCTGGGCGCGGATCCGGAGATCCGCCGCACCCAAGACGGCCGACCGATTGCCAATCTGCGCATCGCGACATCGGATTCCTGGAAAGACAAGACGACCGGCGAGCGGCGCGAAAAGACCGAATGGCATCGCGTCGTCATCTTCAACGAGAATCTGTGCCGGATCGCCGAGCAATACCTCAAGAAAGGCTCGAAGGTTTTCATCGAGGGCGCATTGCAAACGCGGAAATGGCAGGACCAATCCGGCCAGGACCGCTACTCGACCGAAGTGGTGCTGCAAGGCTTTCGCGGTGAGCTGACCTTGCTCGACCGTGCCGGCGGCGCGGGAGCCGGCGGCGGAAGCGATATCGGCGCCGAGGAGAGTGGCGAGTTCGGTTCGCCTGGGCCGACCCGCAAGGTCGCGGCGGCCGCCGCCGCCGGATCGCGCGCCGGCGCCGGCGCCGATATGGACGACGAAATTCCGTTCTGAACGATCGCCATTCGAGGCGCCAACGGGTCCGGCCCGAAGTGGCCGGCTCGATGACCGGCTCCGCGACGACCCGCCTTCGCTCACTCCGCGAGCTTCGGTGGGTTTAAGTCCACCGCAGCGCGGAGCGCGTAGGTGGAAGCAATCCAGCACCGGGCCAATGCTCGCAATGACGCGCCGCCATGCTCGATCTGATCTTCACCATCAAATTCGTGCACGTGCTCGCCATCACGGCGATGTTCGGCACCTGGCTCTGCCTTGCCATTTTCATGGTGCTCGCGCATCGCTCCGGCAACACCTCGGTCGTCGCGCTGACGTCGCAATTTGTCGTCAAGGTCGAGCTGACGGTGGTGGCCGCGGCCGTGGCGCTGGCGCCGCTTAGCGGCTTTCCGCTGGCTTACGCCATCGGGCTTTCGCCGCTCAACGAATTCTGGATCGTCGTATCGAGCGTACTCTATGTCGTCATCGTGGCGTGCTGGATCGCGGCGGTTCGGGTCGAGATGCGCATCCGCGGCCTCACCCGCGACGCGGCGCTCGAAGGCGTGCCGCTGGCCGCCGCCTATTGGCGTTTGTTCCGTGTGTGGTGCGTGCTTGCCGGGCCGATCCTGATTTGCATGCTCGCGATATTCGCCTTCATGATCTGGCAGCCGCGGCTCGATAACTAACCGGCCGGCGCAACCGTCTTGTCGTGCGCGGCGAGCGCGGTCAGCGCCGGTCCCGCCAATACGTAAGTCAGACATTGCGGCAGAAGCTGAAAGCCGGCGCGCAGATAGAAGCGTTGCGCCGGATTATCGGCCCGTACGGTCAGTTCGACGATCGGGCTGCCAAGCTCATGGGCATAGGCGGCGACCCGCGCCATGAGCGCGCTGGCGACGCCGCGCGCGCGGTGCGGCGGGTCGACGTAAAGATCCTGCAGGAAGATCACCGGGCCGTTCCAGCCGGTGATCTTGCGGCGGCTGCATATCGCCATCCCGATGACGCTATCGTCGCCGCCGTCGCTGCCGAATCGGCAACAAATGCAGTGAAGCCGGCCTGCGGGCCGAAACCGTCGCGCAGCCAATCGGCTTCGCTGGCGCGCACGGCATGAGCGGAATCTTCGCCTTCCGCCAATAGCCGCTTGAGCCGCATCAGCGCCGGAATGTCGCGCGGCTCGGCGGTGCGCAGGCGAAACGGCGTCATATCCTGATGTCGAGCACGCTGCCGATTCTGCCGGTTGAATTCCCCGGCGGCGTCGGGCGCGAACCTTGCCCGTCGATATCGCTGATCGACGGTCCGCTATTGCCGTTTTGCTTGTGGTGGCCGGAACTTGGCGACAATTGTTGCAGCGGTAGCGGCGGCGTCGCGGCCGCAGCGATCCCGGGAACCGGCATGGCGTTTCTCCGAAGCGAAAATGCTAAGCGATCATGAAATTGTATGGTTAACGAACGCTTAGCGCCTCATCCGGCGAGAACGCTGCGGATGCCGTCGACCACATATTGCACCGCCAACGCCGCGAGCAGCACGCCGAGCAGCCGCGACAGCACGATATTGCCGGTCTTGCCGAGCAGCCCGCTGATGCGCTCGGCGGAAACGAAAGTAATCCAACACGAAAGAGCGATGAGCAGCACGACGCCAATGAGAATTCCAGTCAGGATCATATTGCCGCCGGCACGGGTGGCGAGCAGCAAAGTGGCGGTGATGGCGCCCGGCCCGGCAAGGAGCGGAATCGCCAGCGGGAAGGCCGCGACGTTGCGCACGCGTTCCTCCAACGCCTGCTCGGCAGCTTCCCCCTCGTGCTGGCTGCGCACCCCGAACACCATCTCGGCCGCGATCCAGAACAGCAGCAGCCCGCCGGCGATGCGGAACGCCGACAGCGAGATTTCAAGCGTGTCGAGAAGCCAATCGCCGATCAGCGCGGTGCCGATCAGAATCACGCCGGCAATAATGCTGGCGCGCACGGCGACGCTCTGCCGCGAGGCGCGCGGCATGCCTTCGGTCACGACCAGAAAGGTCGGCGCCATGGCGATCGGGTCGACCACGACGAACAACGTCAGCAGCGCAGAGATCGCGTAATCGAGCCGCATCGCCGCGTTCCGTTTTCACATCGCAACTAGAATCCGGCGACGGCTTCGAGCGTCTTGCCCGCTTGCGCACGACGGACGGCGTCGAGCTGTTCCGGGGTATGACGGAGCTGCCCGATCTCCTTGGCAAATTCCGGCCGGCCGCGAAGTTTCTCGGCCCAGCCATGGACATGAGGATGCAGCCGCGCGAACGGATAGCCGGCGAGCGACAGGCGGTGCTCGTAGATGAACCAGGCGATATCGAGCACGGTCAAATCCTGGCCCATCAGATAAGGCTGCTTTGCCAGCGTTTTGTCGAGCGCGTCGAACTCGGCGCGGAATTTTTGCGCCGACGCCCGGGCGCGATCGTCGGTGAAACCTTCCTTCGCGGCGCGCTGCCAGAACTCGATTTGGATTTGCTTCTCGCGGTCTTTGAGGCCGCCGCACGGTGCCGCTACCATTGGCGTCATAACTCTCCAGCGCGGCGGCTGGCTTCGGCGGACCGGGCGGCGCGAACACGAAGCGGAAGCTGAGCGTCCGCAAATCGAGATGCAGATCGTCTTCGTGCTTGAGCAGCGCCGCGACCTCGTTCTCGTGGTCGGCCGGGATCAGCCGCGGCGTCGGGAATTTCTTTTCGAGATATTGGATGATGTCGTTGCTCTCGATATGGACGATGCCGTCGTCGATCAAGACCGGCACCAGGCCGCGCGGATTGATGCCGAGAAACCACGGCTGCATGTTCTCGTTGCCGGGCAGATCGATCGGATGCGACTGCCACGCAATGCCCTTGAGGTTGAGGAAGATGCGCAGCTTCTGCGAACACGACGAGCCCATGAAGTGGAGCACATGCACGCCTTTCCAGCCGAGCACTTCGCGGGTTTTGATGTCGCCGTCGGCAAGCTGAACCATAAAAATGTCTCCCCTTTTTCCGGGGCATCATAGGCGCTCGGCATGATTGCGCCAGCATGCCAAAGGCAGCTTCTTGCCGCGCTGCGCCAGCGCCGCCGGAGCGACATCCTTTGTTCCCAATAAGGCCTTGAAAGTAAACCGTAAAATCCCATCTTCCGATTGCCGATAAAGGTGGCCCTAGGAGGCCTGATCGGCTATAAAAATTCGACGCGATTCGTGAGGATTTTCGCTCTTGTCAGACCAGGATAATCCCCCGCCGACCGACAGCGGGCCGTCCGATATTCGCCCGGTGTCGATCACCGAGGAGATGAAGAAAAGCTACCTCGATTACGCCATGAGCGTGATCGTGGCCCGCGCGCTGCCGGACGTGCGCGACGGGCTCAAGCCGGTGCATCGCCGCATTCTCTATTCGATGCACGAGAACGGGCACACCCCGGACAAGAAATACGTCAAATGCGCCCACGTCGTCGGCGATGTCATGGGCAAATACCATCCCCATGGCGACCAGTCGATCTACGACGCCCTGGTGCGCATGGTGCAGGATTTTTCCATGCGCCTGCCGCTGATCGACGGCCAGGGCAATTTCGGCTCGGTCGACGGCGATAACGCCGCGGCCTACCGCTACACCGAATGCCGGCTGGCCAAGCCGGCGATGGAGCTGTTGCGCGACATCGACAAGGACACCGTCGATTTCCAGCCGAACTACGACGAATCCGAGCACGAGCCGCTGGTGCTGCCGGCGCGCTTTCCCAATCTGCTGGTCAATGGCGCCGGCGGCATCGCCGTCGGCATGGCGACCAACATCCCGCCGCACAATCTCGGCGAGGTGATCGACGCCTGCCTGGCGCTGATCGACAATCCGGGGCTGTCGATCGACGATTTGATCGCGATCGTGCCGGGACCGGATTTTCCGACCGGCGGCATCATTCTCGGCCGCCAGGGCATCCGCGCCGCCTATCATCTCGGCCGCGGCTCCATCGTCATGCGCGGCAAGGTCGAGTTCGAGACGCTGCGCGGCGAACGCGAGGCGATCGTCGTCACCGAAATTCCCTATCAGGTCAACAAGGCCACGCTCGTCGAGCGCATCGGCGAATTGGTGCGCGACAAGAAGATCGAGGGCATTGCCGCGCTGCGCGACGAATCCGATCGCGACGGCTATCGCGTCGTGGTCGAGCTGCGCCGCGACGCCGTGCCGGACGTCGTGCTCAATCAGCTCTATCGCTTCACCGCGCTGCAGTCCTCGTTCGGCGCCAATATGGTGGCGCTCGACGGCGGCCGCCCGCTGGTGATGAATCTGAAGGATATGCTCACCTCCTTCGTCGTCTTCCGCGAGGAGGTGATCTACCGGCGCACCAAGCATCTGCTCAGCAAGGCGCGCGACCGCGCCCACGTGCTGGTCGGCTTGGCCATCGCGGTCGCCAATATCGACGAGATGATCAAGGTCATTCGCGGCGCCAAAGACGCCAATGAGGCGCGCGAGCAATTGATGGAGCGCGATTGGGCGGCGCGCGAGGTCGCCGCCATGGTCACGCTGATCGACGATCCGCGGCACGCCGTGTCGCCGGCCGGCACGACTAAGCTGTCGGCCGAGCAGGCCAAGGCGATCCTCGATCTGCGCCTGCAGCGGCTCACCGCGCTCGGCCGCGACGAGATCAAGGCCGAGCTCGACAAGCTCGCCGCCGAAATCGCCGATTATCTCGACATCTTGCGCTCGCGCGCGCGCATTCAGGCCATCGTCAAGGAAGAGCTTCTCGCCGTCAAAAACGAGTTCGCCACGCCGCGCCGCACCCTGATCGTCGATCAGGAAGGCGAGATGGAAGACGAGGATTTGATCCAGCGCGAGGACATGGTCGTCACCGTCTCGCATGCCGGCTACGTCAAGCGCGTGCCGCTGTCGACCTACCGCTCGCAAAAACGCGGCGGCAAGGGCCGCGCCGGCATGCAGACGCGCGAAGAGGATTTCGTCACCCGGCTGTTCGTCGCCTCGACGCATACGCCGGTGCTGTTCTTCTCGTCGCGCGGCCAGGTCTACAAGGAAAAAGTCTGGCGGCTGCCGCTGGCCGCGCCGCAGGCGCGCGGCAAGGCGCTGATCAACATTCTGCCGCTGGAGCAGGGCGAGAGCATCACCACCATCATGCCGCTGCCGGAGGACGAAAAGAGCTGGGACAAGCTCGACGTCATGTTCGCCACCACGCGCGGCACGGTGCGGCGCAACAAGCTGTCGGATTTCGCCGACGTGCGGCGCTCCGGCATCATCGCCATGAAGCTCGACGAGGGCGACGCCATCGTCGACGTGCAGATCTGCAAAGAGGACGACGATGTTCTTCTCACGTCGGAAAAAGGCCAATGCATCCGCTTCGCCGTCGACGACGTGCGGGTGTTCCAGGGCCGCACCTCGATGGGCGTGCGCGGCATCGCGCTGGCGGATGGCGACGAGCTGATTTCGCTGTCGATCCTGCGCCACGTCGACGCCAGCGCCGAGGAGCGTGCCGCCTATCTCAAGCGCGCCAATGCGGTGCGCCGCGGGGGCAACGGCGACGCTGACGAGAACGGCAACGGCGCCGATGCCGAGGAAGCCGAGGGCGCTATCGAACTCGGCGAGCAGCGCTACGTCGTGATGTCGGAAGCCGAACAGTTCGTGCTCACGATTTCCGAGAAAGGCTTCGGCAAGCGCACTTCGTCCTACGAGTACCGCACCACCGGCCGCGGCGGCAAAGGCATCGTCGCCATGGCGATCACCGAGAAGAACGGCCCGCTGGTGGCCTCATTCCCGATCGAGGAAACCGATCAGATCATGCTGGTCACCGACGGCGGCCAGCTCATCCGCTGCCCGGTCGACGGCATCCGCATCGCCGGCCGCTCGACACAAGGCGTCATCGTGTTCTCGACCGGCGAGGGCGAGAAGGTCGCGTCGGTGGAGCGGCTCTCCGAGGAAGGCGGCGAGGAAGAGAACGGCGGGAATGGCGGGGAGTGACGCAACTGTTCGCCGTAACCGACCAGCTTGAGTAAGCCGATATGTCAGACGCACCAGTCGATTTCAGGATATGGCGTCGGCCAATGGCCGAACCTTTTGAAGTAACGCGCCCAAATTCCGCTGTCGGCGCTACTCGCGGGTCGCTGCCCGGAAACAAACGAACGGCATTTTTAGCGTGCTTTCGCAATTGCCTCAATAACTGCTAGCTGGTGAAGAGACCGGCAACAGCAGATCGCAATGACGGCGAGCGTTTCTGGATCAAAACACACCGATCCAGCGGCACCGCTCGCCCGGAGTGCAATCCGTTCACGCAACAACACGAAAATGCATCGCCGGGGGCGACTGAATTGGGGTCTTGCCTGACTGATGCGACCCGCAGAGTTCGCGCCCGGCGAACCGTTCGTGGACTTGCCGCTATGTTGCGACCCGAACCCGTTGACGCAACGATCATCGCGGCCCTCTTGACTCGGTGGAATGCATTGAAACCTCCGTGTCAGCAGCGTTACGGCCGCAATTCTGGACCGACGCCGGATTGTCAAGTTAACCGCGCGGCGTCGGCGGCCAGCATAAGTTGAGCGTTGCCACGGAACTCGGCGCAATGGTTAGCGTTACGCCAACGCGTTGCGCTTGATCAATTCGGCGTAGTAGGCGGCGGAAAGTTTGGGCGTGCGCTTCTGCGTTGCGAAGTCGACGTGGATCAATCCGAAGCGGGTCTCGAAACCGTCCGCCCATTCGAAATTGTCGAACAGGCTCCAGAGGAAATAGCCGCGCACCGGCACGCTTCGGCTGGTCGCGCGCTGCAGCATGGAAAGATAGTTGCGCAGGAACATGATGCGGTCGGTGTCGTAGACGATGCCGTCGGCCGCGGGCGTGTCGGCTGTGCCGCAGCCGTTCTCGGTGATGTAAATCTCCTTGACGTTCCAGATCTTTGCACGTGCCGCGGCGCCCAATAAAGCGCCTCCGGCCCGAACGAACTGCCAGGACGACGCCATGCGCGGGTGCGATTTGGCGAACGGCACGCACCTCGAAGCCGGGTGCGCGCGTCGACCGCGCGCACGTAACGCGGCGTGTAGACGTTGATGCCGACGAAATCGAGCGGACTTGACGATCGCCCGCAAATCCTCGGTCGGTGAATTTCGGCGCGTCCGCGTCCGGCCGATGCCAGGAAAGCCTCGGTGTAGCGGCCTTCCAGGACGACCGTGAGGTATCCGGCATTGAGTTCGCGCGTGGCGCGCTCGGCGGCCGCGATATTCTCGGGCGTCTCGATCACCGGCACGGCGGCGGTGATGTTGTCGGCCAGCCCGACCTTGGTTCGCCGGCTTCGCGCTTGCGCGGATCGCCTGCACCGCAAGGCCGTGGCCGAGCACGGCATGGTGCCGCACCTGGTTGAGGCGCGCCGGCGGGCAGTGTCAGGCCGGGCGCGAAGACGCCGGTGCCGATAGCCCAGTTCGACAAAGGTCGGTGAATTCGTTGATCGTGAAGAAGTGCTTGACCCGGTCGCTGAGCTTCGCGCTAACATAGCCGGCGTAATCGGCAAAGGCTTTCGCTGTTTCGGCCGATTCCCAGCCGCCGACGCTGTCCTGCAGCGCCTGCGGCAAATCCCAGTGATAGAGCGTTGCGAACGGTTCGATGCCGTTGGCGAGCAGTTCGTCGGTCAGGCGGTCGTAGAAATCGAGTCCCTTGGCGTTCGGCCGCTCCGGTGCCGTGCGGAAAGATACGCGGCCAGGAGATCGAGAACCGGTAGGCCCGCACGCCCAGCGCCTTCATCTGCTGCACGTCTTCTTTGTAGCGATGGTAGTGATCGATCGCGACGTCGCCGGTGTCGCCGTTGCGGATCTTGCCGGGCGTGTGCGCGAACCGGTCCCAGATCGACTCGCCTTTGCCGTCTTCGTTGCCAGGCGCCTTCGATCTGATAGGCCGAGGTCGCGGTGCCCCACAGAAAGTCGTGCGGAAAACTTCGCGAGCTTGCACACGCAGTGTGCTTCGCGGTGCGGCGGCGGCTTTGGCGCTCGGCCGGCGTCGCGGCGTTTGCCGCAAGCGCGCCGGCGCCGGCAAGCTTCATGAGATCGCGGCGCGACGGGCTTCGGCGTTTCGGCAGCGTTCGGTTCCGATGGCGATTCATCGGAAATCATGTGATTTCCGGCTGTTACCGCAACGATCGGGCGGCTGTACATGGCAGCTCACGGTGGCCATTTGTGGAAATCTTAAGCCGCTTGGCGACTTCGAGGCATTTTCGTTCCGCAGATCTGGGACTGTTGTCAGGCGTGTACGCGTCGCAGCGATGAGCAAGGCGAGACGAAAGCGCCGCGGACGGCGATGAGACCTTGCAGCAGCGTGCCGACGCTGAACTGGCGAAGCCGCGCAGCGGCGTCAGCCTGGCGCGGTCGGCGACCAGCCAGAAATATTCGTCGTTGATATGCGACGAGGTCATCGCGCCGGCGCCGACGGCGAGCGCGGCGAGCGCTTTGCCGTTGGGGTCGGCAAGACCGAGCGGCAGCAGGATGCGGCTGCACCATGCCCGCGGTGGTGATGGCCGCGACCAGCGACGAGCCCTGCAATGTCTTGATCACGGCCGCGACCAGAAACGGGATCAGCACGCCAAATGCGCCGAGGTGCCAGCCGAGCAGGCGCTCGCCGAGCATTTCCGCCATGCCGGTCTGCTGGCAGAGCCGCTGCAGAGCCGCCAGCCGCGCAGACCATGAGCAAGAGTGCCGGCGACAGCTGCCGAAGATGCGGCGGTCCAAGCGGAATCGGCGAGACAGACTCAAGACTTTGCGCGCGGCTGGCCGATGATCATGATGCCGACGCCGACAAGAAACAGGATCAGCGGCCGGCCGACGCCGATGACCAGCTCGCGCGTCGGTCCGCCGCCGAGCGGTTCGCTGGGCATGTCGCCGATCGATTGCACCATCAGCAGCACAACAGCGGGACCGCGATCGCCACAATGAGCACGATCGGATAGCCCGTGCTTGCGCTGCTCCGTGGCAGCGCGTCTGGTGCAGAGCGGCTCGCGGCTGCGCATGCGGCGCGCATGCAACCATCGCGCGAAAGCGCGCCGAACGCCGCCAGCAGGACCGCCAGCGGCAGGCCGAACAGCGCGAGCGCGATTCCAGTCGGCGCCGATGATGGCTGCGGCCGCGATCGGCACCGGCGTGAGCACCGCAAGCCCATGGCTTGCCGAAATTGCAAGCGCCATCGTCGAGGGTGTCGCGCTCCTGGCATCGTGCTCCCTTTTCCGGCGATGGGCCGAAGGAGCGGCGTCAGCAGCGCAAAGCCTGAGGCGGGCGAAGCGGCGAGGCCGGCGATCAGGCCCAAGCAGCGCCGATCAAGCCGCGTAGCCGAGCGAATGCGCGCCGCGCGATGAATCGCCGCCATGAGCCGGTCGGACGGCCGTCGTGCTTTCGGCGAGACCGGCAATGAGCGCGGCGGCGACGATCACCAAGCCGGGCGAATAGAATTTTTCGGCAAAGCCGCTGCCGAATGCGCTGCCAAGCTGCGACGTGGGATAGCCGGCGATGTAGCCGAAAGCATGCGCGCCACGACCACGAGCACGAGGAACGGATGGAATGGCCGCCATTGCGTTGCCACGGATGAAGGCGATGACGCCACGTCAGAAAGACCAGCGCCTGGGCCAGCGGCATGCCGTACATCGAGATTTCAATCCCCTTGCCTTTGGCAGCCCCGCGGCTGTGCTGCAGTGCATCCTCGCCATGGGCGCCGGGCGCTCTTTAAAGCATGATCGGGCGCGCGATCCCGGAAGGACGCGGCCTGATGCGGCTGCCGCCGGATCGCGTTGCGGATCTGCGCGCTGGTCCTGGTCGGCGCCGCTTGCCGGCCACGCGTCCTGCCGCCGCCGAGCCCCGATTTCATCCATGCGGACGGAGCGCGCCTGGTCGACGGCCGCGGCAACATTCGCGTCAAGGGCATCAATCTCGGGAATTGGCTGGTTCCCGAAGGCTACATGTTCAAGTTCAAACATGCGCTGAGCCCAGCGGAGATCGCGCGCGCTGTTCGACGATCTGCTCGGGCGCCAGGCGGCGGCACGCTTCTGGACGCAGGTTTCGCGACGTCTACATCGCCAAGGACGACATCGATTTCATCAAAACGGTCGGCTTCAACACCGTTCGCGTGCCGCTCGACTGGCGGCTTTTTGCCGGACCGGGCGATGACGCGAGGTAGGCGGCGGATTGACGGGCGACAATGATCGTCTCGAAGGCGACGGGCTGGGCGCTGCTCGACCGGCTGGTGCAATGGTGCCACGCCGCGGGCGTGCGCGTGATCGTCGATCTGCACGCCGCGCCCGGCGGCCAGACCGGCGTCAATCACGACAACGGCCCCGGTTTTCCGCTGACGTTCTACGTGCCGCGCATACCGGCGAATGCACCATCGCGCTGTGGCAAAAGACTTGCCGCCCATTATCGCGATGAGACCGCCATCCTCGGCTACGATCTTTTGAACGAGCCGATCTCGCCCTACAGCGACGTGGCCTATCTCAATCCGCAGCTCGAGCCGCTTTATCGCGACATCGTGACGGCCATTCGCCGCGTCGATCCGAACCACGCGGTGCTGCTCGGCGGGGCGCAGTGGGACACCAATTTTGCGGTGTTCGACAGGCCGTTCGATAACAACGCCATCTACACCTATCACAAATTCTGGATCAACCCGACGCCGCGACGGCCTGCAGGAGTATCTGAACTTCAGCAACCGCTGGCATGTGCCGATCCTGATCGGCGAAACCGGCGAGTTCAACAACGGCTGGAACGATAAATTCCGCCGGCTCAATGAGACGCTTCGGCTTCGGCTGGATTTTTTGGCCGTACAAGAATCTCGAACTCCGATCTTTCGGTGGTCACGATCCAAAAGCCGGCCGGCTGGGATTTGATTGCGAGCGCCGGCAGTGCAGCAGATGCGCGCCTTGCCGCCGCGCGCAGCAGGCGCAGGCCATCCTGGACGCTTATCTGGAGGCCGCCAAGTTCAAGAACGTCCGCGTCAACGATGCCTACATCCATTCGCTCGGCCTTAAGGCGCCGTAGACCGTCGACGAGTGCAATGATCTGTGCTGACGTGATAGGGTAGGTCATGAACCAAGCTCACGATCACTCCGGCCACACGCTCATCGCCGCTGACGAACGCTGGAAGCACGATGGCGTGCGCGTCATTCCGGGCAACCAACTCGATCCCAATGTGCCGTCAACGCCCGGCATGGACCGCAAGGCGGCGATCAATTTTGCCCGCGCCGGCGCGCAGAAACTGTGGGCCGGCACGGTGACGATCAAGCCGAATGCGAAAACCGGCGCTCACCATCACGGCCATCTGGAAAGCATCATCTATGTGGTGCGCGGCAAGGCGCGCATGCGCTGGGGCGAGCATCTGCAATTCACCGCCGAGGCCAATCCCGGCGATTTCATCTTCATTCCGCCGTATGTGCCGCATCAGGAGATCAACGCGAGCCCAGACCAGATTTTGGAATGCGTGCTGGTGCGCAGCGACGGCGAGGCGATCGCCATCAATCTCGACATCGAGCCGGTGGAGAAGCCGGAGACGGTGCTGTGGGTCGACCCGATCCATCGCGATCCGGCGGCAAAGCCGTGAGCCGGCTTTGGCCGGCCGCCGCGCAACCTGACGGCGCCTGAAGCGGCGCGCATTCTCGAGTTGTCCACAGCGTGGAACGTCGCCGCTTTGACGCTCGCGCTCATCCGGGCAAAGCTGCGCAGGAGTATTAGTCGGTGAGTGGTCAGTCAGTATGCGTTCTATGCTGGATCATTTGGCGCGCGCGCGTGAGTTGCGCCGGCAAGCGGCCAAATGCCAACAGGCGGCCAAGACCAGCCTCTCGCCCAAATTCGGCGACTGCTACCGGCTGCTCGCCAACAATTACGTGATCTTGGCGGAACTCGAAGAAGACTTCGTCGCCAGGGCGAATTCCGCGCTTCTCGAAAATCGATTGATCGCCGCGGAATAGGGCATCGCACAGCGAATGTCCGCATACTGTTCGCGAAGTGACGGTATAGCCGTTGCCGCGCCGCACCGGTAACATTCGTCGAAACGCCACCAGCCCGAGGAAGCGCTCCGATGCCGACTGCAGCAGTTGGCCGATCACACTTAAGGACGTCACCATTCATCCGGTCGTCGAGCAAGAGGGCGGCTTCTTCGAGCTGTTCGGATTTTTCCCCGCGCTGACCAAAGAGCTGTTCGACGAGAACCGCGCGTGGCTGCAACCGACATTCGTCGACGCCAATAACAACCTCGTGCTTTGCATCCAGAGCTTCGTCATCAAGACGCCCGCACCACAATATCCTGATCGATGCCTGCGTCGGCAATCACAAGCCGCGGCCGACGCGGCCGTTCTGGAACATGATGAACAGCGACCGTTTCGAGAAGGGTCTTGCCGGCGCCGGCCTCACCGTCAACGACATCGATTATGTGATGTGCACGCATCTGCATGGCGACCACGTCGGCTGGAACACCCGTCTCGAGAACGGCCGCTGGGTGCCGACCTTCCCCAAGGCGAAATACATCATGGCCGACCGCGAGCTCGAGCATTGGACCGCGCGCGAGAAGGACAATCCGCAAAGCGTGCCGTGGATCACCGATTCGGTGCTGCCGATCGTCGCCGCCAAGCGCGCCCAGATCGTCAAAAGCGATTTCGCCTTTAACGAGGCGGTACGGTTCATCCCGACCCCGGCCACACCATCGACCATTTCTCGGTGCTGGTCGGCCGGCCCGGCGCCGACGCGCTGATCACCGGCGACATGATCCATTCGCCGATCCAGGGCAAATATCCCGACATCGGCATGATGTCCGATTACGACTCCCGCCAGGCCGGAGAAACGCGTCGTAAGGTCTTCGACCGATTTTGCGAGGAGCGACAATCATGTGCACGAGCCATTTCCCGACGCCTTCGACCGGCGTGGGTGCGGCGCTGGGGCGACGGCTACAAATTCGTCGCGCTGGACAGCTGATGCGGCGGTTAGGCGGATCAGGCCTGCCGGCACAACGCCGTAGCGCGTTACCGCTATGTTGCGCTCGTGCCGGGAGCGCCGCCGAATGACGGTTTGACGAAAGCCATTGGACGACCTTGCAAAAATAGCGCGCAAAGCGACGGTACAATCTTGCGCGGCGATTTCCGTTATGTGAGACTGCCGCGTTCCCCCAGGGGCTGTCTGTCTTCCTAGGGTGTCTTTCAAGAGGTGGAGGAACTTATGCGCCGTATTGGACTTTCGGTAGGTCTCGCGCTCGCGTTGTCAGGCGTTGCTTTTTCCGGATCAGCCTTCGCGGATTGGCCGGCCTGCGCCGTCGGAACGTCGGTCAACAATCACGCGCGGATCGTGCTCAAGCACAAGACGATTGCCACGTGCACGGGCGACAACGGCTGCAAGTGCGTGTCTTGCTACAATCTTGACGGCTCGGTGTCTTCGGCCTGTTACGCGCTCATCGTTCCGATGCCGAAGTGACGTGAGGCGCGCAAGCGCTTCGTAACGTCACGATCGCGTTCCTGTGTTTTCGGATGGATTGCTGGCGCGCTGGCCCTGCTCGCGCGCCCGGTGTGTTTCGATTGCCGCTTGCGGCCGAGATCGCCTCCTGCGATGTCACCCGGCCGCGATCGCCGGCAGGATCAGCACCGAGGCGTGCGCCGCGTCGTGGTGAATGGTGTCGGTGCCCATCAGCGACGGATGATAGGGGTGCGAGAACACGCCGTCGGTCGCCGGCGAGTCGCCATTAGCGAGTTCCAGGCGGATGCGGTGGCCCTTCTTGAACAGGTAGGCGATCGGCAGCACCTCGATGTCGAATTCATAAATCTCGCCGGGAGTGAGCGGCTGCGGATTGGTATGGGTGTAGAACGGCCGCCGCGACGTCGAGCGCGCCGCATCCTTCTCGCGGTGCGAAGCCTTCAGCCAGCCTTTCGAGACCGGCGTAAAGGCCGGCTGCTCGCCGTTGGCGCGGCGCCGCGGCGTCTTGCGGATGCTGGTCGGTGAGCTTGACGATGAATTGGGTGTCGATCGCCGTCGATGACGCATAAAGCTTCAGCACGATCGGCGCCGATCGCTTCGAGATCTTCGGCAAGCGGCGCGCTGGTGAAGGTAAGCACGCGCCGCGGCGGATCGACCCGGCCGTCCGGGCCGATCACGGCAACGCCGTTGACCCACTCCCAATCCGGATAGCTGTAGCTCGTCGGCGCCTCGCCTGGCGCCGGATTTTCGGTCGACAGCCCGCCGTCATTGAGCGAGCTGACGCTGCCCGACGGCCCTTTGCGCAAGTAATAGGCAAGCGCGGTCGCGCGCTGCGGCGGCCATTTCTCTTCCGCGCGCCAGGTATTGGCGCCGCGTACATAAAGCCGCACCGGCTCGGCGTCCATGAAGGCGTTATTGGCGCCTTTCAAATGCAGATCGTAAAACGGCAACAGCTCTTTTTCGTGAAATTCGATCTGATCGAACATCCGGTGCGCTTCGAAAGTATTGCGCGCGCCGGTGACGACGAGCTTCTTCGGCGCTTTGACCTCTTCGTAGCCGAGAATGTTGCCGCGCAGGTGCAGCCCCATCTTGCCCCAATGGCCGATCGACAGCACCGGGCATTTGATTTTGTCGAGCCGCCAATAGGGCGAGCGCAGTCGCCAGAATTCGTCATCGAGCGAATGTTCGACGATGGCGCCGACGAGATCGAATTTCATGGGCGGCCGACCGTGCCGGCCGGCGAGGCGATGCTGGTTGTCGGCGCGCAGCGACGTGTACCAGACCGAGCGATACGAGCAGTAGATGCCGCCGTGATAATTCGAGCCGCGATACTGGTCGACGAGGCCGTCATAAGGCGCGATGCAGGCAAGACCGGGCGGGTTGTAAGTCGCCATCAGCCATTGCGCCATGGCGTAATAAGATTGGCCGATACCGCCGACACGACCATTGCACCATGGCTGCTTCACCATCCAATCGATCAGCTCGACATAATCCTGCTGCTCGTTTGGCCCCATGAACTCGAACTCGCCTTCGGAGCGACCGGCGCCGCGCACGTCGGCATGGACATAGGCGTAGCCGTGGCCGACATACCATTCGATCGGGCCGGTCTCGCGCCATAGAAACAGCGGATAGGCCGGCACTTCGTCCATTTCGTATTGGTAGGGCGAGGCCGCAAACAGCGCCGGAAAGCGCCCGGGCGCATCGGGCCGGTACACGCAAAGCGAGATGCGAATGCCGTCGCGCATCTGCACCGTGATGGGTTTTTCGACCTTCATTTGGTAATTCGCCACGCCCGTTGCCTCCCTATGAACGCCCATCGTGACCGCGCCGCGCCAAGCTCCATCTGCGCGCTTAAGCCGCTTGCTCGCAGCCGGCATGGTGCGGCATTCTCACCCGCAACGACAATAATTATTCCGAGGAAATCCCATGCGCCGCCGCTTTATTCTCGCTCTGCTTGCGCTAGCCGTGTTGCCCCTGCCGGCAGTGGCGCAGAATTATCCGACGCGTCCGATCAAGGCGATCGCATCGCAGGGCCCCGGCGGCTTGAGCGATCTGTTCATGCGCGGGCTTGCCGACCAGCTCGGCCCGGCGCTCGGCACTTCGATCGTGGTCGAGGACCGCGCCGGCGCGGAAGGCACGATCGGCGCCCAGGCCTGCGCCGCGGCGGCGCCGGACGGATACACGATCTGCATCCTGCCCGGCGAGACGGTCACCATCAATCCGATCATCCAGCCGAATTCCGATTTCGACCCGGCCAAAAGCCTGGAGCCGATCACCAGAGCCTATTATTTGACGCAAATTTTTGCGGTGGACGCTTCGTTGAACGTCAAAACGTTTGCCGATCTTGCGAAGCTGGCCAAAGCAAAGCCTAACGCGTTCAATTACATGGCCCCTTCGTTGTCGAAGGTCGCCTTCATGCAGGAATTCAACAAGACGAACGGCACCGACATCGTGCGCGTGCCGTTCAAGGGCGGCGGCGATGCTGTCAACAGTATGCTTACCGGCACGACGCAGATCGCGATCTTCGGCATCGGCAACCTGGTGTCGTTCATCCGTGCCGGCAAAATCGTCGGCCTTGCGATTGACGGCGATACGCGCTCGCCGCTCGCACCGGAGATTCCAACTTTCAAGGAGATCGGCTACACCAAGAATATCGATGCGACCTTCTTCGGCATCTACGCACCGGCTGGCACGCCAAAGCCGATTGTGGACAAGCTGTACAAGGCGATTGCCGAGATCGGGGCGAAGCCGGATTTTCAGCAAAAATTTCTATTCAGCCGCGGGCTGGCGCCGGTATTCAGTTCGCCGGACCAGTTTGCCAAGGAGCTGGTCGGCGACCGCGCCGACGGCCTCGCTGCGGTGAAAGAATCCGGTCTTTATCCCAACGTGAAGTAGTCCCGCGGCTATTCGCGCTGCGGACGGCGAGATGCCGTGTTCTATTTCACCGCGTGCACCGCCGTACCGCGCAATAAAATCTTTGCAACTTTGTCGCATTTTTGAACGGTCGTGGGAAATATCTAGACCGACGGGTCTTGATCGCTGTGATTTGGGCTCACAGTTTCGATGCTGCGAGCACGAGGCGGTTCAAGCACGCATTGGCTAAATTTGGCACGTGGATTGCATCGGCGCTCCGTCATGACCGACGAAAACTATCTCTCGCTCCTGTTGTGGACCATCTGCGTGCTGATGTTCGCCTGTGGCGTTATGGCGATCACCGAGCACCCAGACTGGTTCGGCGACCTGACACGGGCCCCGCTCACTGCGCCGGAATCCGGGCCAGCCTCGGCCGCATCGGCCGGCGTGCTGCCGCGCCTACTGCCCGCGCCGCGCCGCACTGGCGAAGCGCTTGGCTTCCTCGGCGGCGCGGAACAGCGCCGCCGCCTTGTTGATGCATTCCTGCTGCTCGAAACCGGGATCGCTGTCGGCGACGATGCCGGCGCCGGCCTGCACATACATGGTGCCGTCCTTGATCAGCGCCGTGCGCAGCACGATGCAGGTATCCATTTCCTCGCCGGCGGAGAAATAACCGACGCAGCCGGCATAGAGCGAGCGCTTCTCTTTTTCCAATTCATCGATGATTTGCATGGCGCGCACCTTTGGCGCGCCGGACACCGTGCCGGCGGGAAAGCCGGCGGCGAGCGCATCGATCGCGTCGCGGTCCTTGCGCAATTTGCCTTCGACATTGGAGACGATGTGCATCACCTGGCTGTAGCGCTCGATGAAGAATTGGTCGGTGACTTTGACCGTGCCGATCTCGGCGACGCGGCCGACGTCGTTGCGCCCGAGATCGAGCAGCATCAAATGCTCGGCGCGCTCTTTGGGGTCGGCAAGAAGCTCCGCCTCGAGCGCCAAATCCTCGTGCGGCGTGGCGCCGCGCGGCCGTGTGCCGGCGATGGGGCGGATGGTGACGACGCCGCGGCTGGTCTTGACCAGGATTTCCGGGCTCGACCCGGCGACGGCAGAAACTGCCGAAGTCGAGGAAGTACAGATAAGGCGAGGGGTTGACGCGGCGCAGCGCGCGATAAAGCGAAAACGGCGGCAGCTCGAACGGCGCCTCGAAACGTTGCGACAGCACGACCTGGAAAATATCGCCGGCGGCGATGTAGTCCTTGGCGCGCATCACCATGCGCTTGAACTCGTCCGGCGTGGTATTCGAGCGCGGCTTAACGTCGAGCGGGCCGGCATCGGTGTCGGCGGTCGCCCGCACTCTTCCTCCCCGAAGCGGGCGAGGGGAAGGCAGGGGGCCTCGAGCGCATCGACGACCGCGGACAGCCGCTCGCTGGCGCGCGCCAGCGCCGTCTTTGCGGTCGCACCGGCATGCGGCCGCACCGGCGTGACGACGGTGATGGTGTCCTTGACCGTATCGAAAGCGACGATCACGCGTCGGCCGCACCAGCATCGCATCGGGAATGCCGAGCGGATCGGTACCCGGCGGCGGCAAATCCTCCATCAGCCGCACCATGTCGTAGCCGAGATAGCCGAACACGCCGGCCGCCATCGGCGGCAGCGCCGCGGGCAACGCGATGCGGCTCTCGCGCGATCAGCGCGCGCAAGGCCGTCGAGCGGCGCGTCGTTGACCGGCACGAAGGCCGCGGGATCGGTCTGGACCGTGCGGTTGATCTCGGCGCGCTCTGCCGTTGACGCGGAAAATGACATCCGGGTCGAGGCCGACGATCGAATAGCGGCCGCGCACGGCGCCGCCTTCGACCGATTCCAGCAAAAAGCTCATCGGCGCGGGAGCTTTGGGCGGCCGCCGGCGACTTTGAGATAGGCCGAGACCGGCGTTTCCAGATCGGCGACGAGCGTCGTCCAAACGACCTGCGGCTCGCCGGCCGCATAGCGCGCCGCGAATGTTTGCGCCGAAGGCTCGATGTGCATTTTTAGTTGGTGTCCGGCGTGCCGTTGCCCATCGCCTGCGCCAGCACCGAGGGATTGATGCTGGTGCCGAGATTGGTTTCAAGCCAGCCGATATATTGTCCGTATCAAATCGTCGGACATTTGGTTGTGCAGCGTTTGCTCGATGCTGCTTGGCGTCCGGCGAAGTTGGATCGAGCTTCGGCGTCTTGATGTCGGTGACCTGAAACACGATCCATTGCGTCGGACGTGGCGCCCACGCTGCTGCCGAAGGCGTCCTTCGCGGTGTGGAAAATGGCATCTGGTCATATTCGCGCGAAACGTCGCCGCTCGAGCCGCCGCGCTTGAGGTCGCTCGCGGTTTCGACCTTCGAGCTTTTCGGCTGCGGCCAGCGTGTCGAACGGCGTGCCGTTCTTGAGCTTGTCGAGGAGATCGGCCGCCTTGGTCTTCAGCCGCGAGGCGATCTGGTCGTCGCGCCAGCGCTGCGTCACCTGCTCTTTGACTTCGTCGAGCGTGCGGTCGCGCGCCGGCGTGATGGCGGCGACGTCGTACCAGACATAGCCGCCGTCGACGTCGATCGGATCGTTGTCGACGCCGACGTCGGAGGCGAACGCGGCGCTGACGATGTCGGGCGGCGTGCGGAGGTTCGCGATCGAGCTTGCCGTCCGGATCGCGGCCGGAGCGGTCGACGTCGTAAGTGACGAGCTGGCAGCTTCTCCTTCTGCGCCGCCTGCTTCGAGCGTGCTGCCGCCGGCGCGATCGTCTTCGATCTTGTCGTGGAGGTCCTGCGACCTGCGTCTTGGCGCGGTCGAGCGCGATCTGGTTGCGCAACTGCGGGGTGGCGTCGGCGAGCGATCTTGATCGACCTGCGGCTCGATCTTGAGCACAGTCACGAGCACCGCGCCGAACTGCGGTCTGGACCGGCGCGCTCACTTCGCCCTCTTTGAGCGAGAAGGCGACATCGGCGACGGCGGGATCGACCATGCTGCGGTTTCGACACGTCGCCGAGATCGATGTCCTGCGTCTTTGAGGCCGCGTTCGGTGGCGATGGCGCTAAAGCCGGCGCCGCTCTTGATGCGGTCGGCGGCGGCCTGCGCGTCCGCCATTGTCGGGAACACGATCTGCTCGACATGCCGCTTCTCCGGCGTGATGAAGCTCGCAGGCGCTCGTCATAGGCCTTTTTGATGTCGTCGTCGGAAATCTGCATCCATTGCGCCAGCGCCGCCGGCGTCACCGTGATGGTGTCGATCTTGCGGTATTCCGGCGCCCGGAACAGGATTTTGCGCTCGTCGAAATATTTGCTGAGTCCGCGTCGGTCGGCGCCGGAATGTCGCCGGCTTGCGCCGGGCCGAGCGACACATATTGCGATGCTGCGCTGTTGATTCTGGAACTGATTGATGGCGTCGAGCCAGGCCTGCGGCAGCGTGATGTCGCCGGATATGCTGTCGACGAGCTGCCGGCGCAAGCACGTCTGCCGCTGTTCGGCGATAAAGCCTTGCTCGCTCATAGCCCATGTCGCTGCAGGAACATTTGAAACCGCGCGCGGTCGAAATTGCCGTGCTCGATCCTGCAGATGCGGATCGGACGTGATGTGCTGTGCGATATCTCGTGTCGGACAGGCCAAGCCCCATCTTTTGCGCGAGCTGGTCGAGCCCGGCCTGGGCGATCATCTCGCCGAGCACCTGCCGGTCGAGGCCGAGCGCGTTGGCCTGGTCCGGCGGCAGCGGATGACCGAGCTGGCGGCCGATCTGCTGCAGGCGGTCGTCATAGGTCTGCCGGAACTGGTCGATGCCGGATTTCGGTCTTGCCGATCGTCGCCAGCGTCGAGCTGGCCGAAGCCGTGAAAAATGTCGTTGATGCCCCAGACCGCAAAACTGCCGGCAAGCAGCGTCATGACCACGCCCATGACGGTGCGGCCGAGCCAGTTTTCGGAGGCTTTGCGGATACCTCGAAGCATGGGTCCAGAGTTCGTGTCGTGATGCCGGTTGGAATGAGGAAGGCGGCGCACTATAAGGAGCGCGGGCACTTCGCCGCAACCGACGGGTTTTACTGCTAAAACGCCTCTTTTCCGCTGCAATGGCTCTGCTAACGCCTCGTTGTCGCATGGCATTTTCGGCCGATTCATTGAGCCGACACGATGGCGCGTCGTCCGCTGATCGCCGGCAACTGGAAAATGAACGGGCTTACGCGCCTCGATCGGCGAATTGGAAAAGATCATCGCCGGCGCGCGGACGCTCGCGCCAAAGCTCGAGCGTCATGGTGTGTCCGCCGGCGACGCTGATCGCGAGTTTCGCCAAAGCCGCTAGGGGCACGCCGGTCGCCATCGGCGGCCAGGACTGCCATCCGCTGGCCTCCGGCGCGCATACCGGCGACATTTCCGCCGAAATGCTGCGCGACGCCGGCGCGCAAGCCGTGATCGTCGGCCATTCCGAGCGCCGCCGCGATCATGGCGAAACCGATGCGATGGTGCGCGCCAAGGCGTTGGCGGCGCACCGCGCCGGCCTCACTCGCGATCGTCTGCATCGGGGAGACGCGCGAGGAGCGCGATGCCGGGCAGACGCGCCATGTCGTCGCGCCGGCAGCTCGACGGCTCGCTGCCGGACTGCCGCCAGGTGGCGGCAATATCGTTGTCGCCTATGAGCCGGTCTGGGCGATCGGCAGCGGACAGACGCCGACGCCCTGCGATGTCGCCGACATACATGGCTTCATCCGCGCACCGGCTTGCGCGTGCGCTTCGGCGCAGCCGGGCAACGACGATGCGCATCCTCTACGGCGGCTCGGTCAAACCGGCGAACGCCAAGGAGCTGCTCGCGGTCGAGAATGTCGACGGCGCTCTGGTCGGCGGCGCCAGCCTCGATGGCCGCCGAATTCCTCGCGATCGCCGGTGTTTACCGCTGAGGGCGACGTCAGCCCCTTGGGTTAACCGCCGGCGGTGGCAGATCGGCCATAGGAAATGCCGTGCCGGATCGTGTAGAGACGCCCGCGACTTCCTATATGGGGCGCGAAGCGGGCGTGTCGCCCACCTTAGTCGCGGGCGGATACGAATGCTGAGCTGTCATTATTGTCATTCATCTCATGCTGGTCCTCGCCCTGATCGGCGTCGTCCTGCTGCAGAAATCGGAGGGCGGCGGGCTGGTCAGTTCGACCAGCGGCTTTTTGACCGAGCCGCGGCACGGCAAACGTCTTGTCGCGGACCACGGCGCTGCTCGCCGCGGGTTTCTTCGTCACCAGCCTCGCGCTGTCATGGCTTGCAAGCTTTGACCGCCGTCCGGCCTCGATCATCAATACCTCGGGCGCCCGGCCCGGCTCCGCCGACCAGGCGCCGCCGGCCGGACGGCGCCGTTGAGCCCGGGCGACGGCGGGCTCCTCAATCAGCTCGCAAAAGGGCATTCCGGGCGCGCCGTCCGGGCCCGAATCCGGCATTCCGCCGGCACCGAGCGGGCCGCAGGTGCCGCAGTCGCAGTAAGCCGCGACGCCTTAGCGAGCATGGTCGCATCGCCGACCCGCCACGCTAATCACAGGCGCGGGGCTCAGAACTACCGCTTGAGAGTATCGTGCGTAAGCATCATGAAACTGAGACGATTTCTATCCGGATAGTTTCCGGTCCGCCGCGCACGGCGCGGCAGATATTCCGGAAAATCGCTCGTCGAATCGTGCAAGGCGGCGCTAAGCGTTAGGTCCCATGGCGCGGTACATCTTCATCACCGGCGGCGTGGTTTCCTCACTTGGCAAGGGTTTGGCTTCCGCGGCGCTCGGCGCGCTGTTGCAGGCGCGCGGCTACAAGGTCCGGCTGCGCAAGCTCGACCCCTATCTCAACGTCGATCCGGGCACGATGTCGCCGTACCAGCACGGCGAGGTTTTCGTCACCGACGACGGCGCCGAGACCGATCTCGACCTCGGCCATTACGAGCGCTTCACCGGGCGGCCGGCGACGCGCCAGGACAACATCACCACCGGCCGCATCTATCAGGAAATCCTCGCCAAGGAGCGGCGCGGCGACTATCTCGGCGCCACCATCCAGGTCATTCCGCACGTCACCAACGCGATCAAGGAATTCATCCGCGACGGCAACGAGGGCTTCGACTTCGTGCTGTGCGAGATCGGCGGCACGGTCGGCGACATCGAGGGCCTGCCGTATTTCGAGGCCATCCGCCAGCTCGGCAACGATCTGCCGCGCGGGCACGCCATCTACATCCATCTGACGCTGATGCCGTTCATCCCGAGCGCCGGCGAACTGAAAACCAAGCCGACCCAGCATTCGGTGCGCGAATTGCGCGCCATCGGCATCCAGCCCGATATTCTGCTGTGCCGCACCGACCGGCCGATCCCGGAGAGCGAGCGCAAGAAGCTCGCGCTGTTCTGCAATGTGCGCGAAAGCGCGGTGATCGAGGCGCGCGACGTCGACAATATTTACGCGGTGCCTGAGGCCTATCACGCCGGCGGCCTCGACGGCGAAGTGCTCGCCGCCTTCGGCATCGAAAATCCGCCGCGCGCCCGATCTCGCCACCTGGCATCTCATCAACGAGCGCATCCGCAATCCGGAAGGCGACGTCACCATCGCCATCGTCGGCAAATATACCGGCATGAAGGACGCCTATAAGTCGCTGATCGAGGCGCTCTCCCACGGCGGCATCTCCAACAAGGTCAAGGTCAAGCTCGACTGGATCGAAAGCGAAGTGTTCGAGAACGAGGATCCGGCGCCGTTCCTCGAACATGTCGACGGCATTCTGGTGCCGGGCGGCTTCGGCCAGCGCGGCGCCGAGGGCAAAATCCGCGCCGCGCAGTTCGCGCGCGAGCGCAACGTGCCGTATTTCGGCATCTGCTTCGGCATGCAGATGGCGGTGATCGAGGCGGCGCGCAATCTGTGCGGCATCGAAGAAGGCGAACTCGACCGAATTCGTCGCGACGCGCGAGCCGGTCGTCGGCCTGATGACCGAATGGATGAAGGGCAACGAGCTGCAGAAGCGCGGCATGACCGGCGATATGGGCGGCACCATGCGGCTCGGCGCCTATCCCGCCGTGCTGCAGCGCGGCTCGCGCGTCGCCGAGATTTACAGCGCCACCGAGATTTCCGAGCGCCACCGCCACCGCTACGAGGTCAACACCGCCTACAAGGACCGGCTCGCCCAGCACGGCATGCGCTTTTCCGGCATGTCGCCCGACGGCATCCTGCCGGAGATCATCGAATACGACGACCATCCCTGGTTCATCGGCGTGCAATTTCATCCCGAGCTGAAATCGCGGCCATTCGCGCCGCATCCGCTGTTCTCCTCCTTCATCGAGGCGGCGGTGGAGCAGAGCCGGCTGGTGTAATATCCTCGTCATTCCGGGACGCGGGCAGAGCCCGCGGGCCCGGAATCCAAATTCGCTGACCTGCGATTATGGATTCCGGACTTGCCGCTTTGCGCGGCAGCCCGGAATGACCAACAGGAGAGGAAACCTCAATGCTCTACGAAATGCGCGTCTATCCGCACCGTGCCTGGCCGGCTGCCGGCTTTGCTGAAGCGCTTTGCCAACACCACACTGAAGCTGTGGGAGAAGCACGGCATCAAGCAGGCCGGGTTCTGGACCACGCTGATGGCGATTCCAACCACGAGCTGATTACATGCTCGCCTGGGAATCGCTCGCCGACCGCGAGAAGAAATGGAACGCATTCATGGGCGATCCGGCCTGGATCTCGGCGCGCGCCGAAAGCGAGAAGGACGGTCCGATCCTGCAAAACATCAGCAATCAAATCCTGCAGCCGACGGCGTTTTCCGCGGTGAAGTGAGGAGGCGATGCCTGTCATTCCGGGGCGCGGCATTGCCCGCGAGCCCGGAATCCATATCGCGACCTGTGATTATGGATTTCGGACTTGCCGCTTTGCGGCTCCGGAATGACGAGCAAGCGGTTGACCCCACACTCAAGCCATGGTCATCCGCGAAGGTGTCTATGACCACCAAACCTAATCCCATCGTCAGCGTCGGCAAAGCGCGCTTCGGCAACGCGCTGCCGCTGGCGCTGATCGCCGGGCCGTGCGCGCTGGAAAGCCGCGCGCACGCTTTCGATATGGCGGCGGCGCTGAAGGAGATCACCGCGAAGCTCGGGATCGGCTTCGTCTACAAAACTTCGTTCGACAAGGCCAACCGCACCAGCGCGGCGAGCGCGCGCGGGCTTGGCCTCGACAAGGCGCTCGCGATCTTTACCGAGCTGCGCGAAAAACTCGGCGTGCCGGTGCTCACCGACGTGCACGAGCCGGAGCAATGCGCGCGCCTCGCCGAAGTGGTCGATGTGTTGCAAATTCCGGCGTTCCTGTGCCGGCAGACCGATCTTCTGATCGCCGCTGCAAAGACCGGCCGCGTCGTCAACGTCAAGAAGGGCCAGTTCCTCGCGCCCTGGGACATGACGAATGTCGTCGAAAAAATCACCGGCGCCGGCAATGCCAATGTGCTGGTCACCGAGCGCGGCGTGTCGTTCGGCTACAACACGCTGGTGTCGGATATGCGCGCGCTGCCGGTGCTGGCAAAAATCGGCGCGCCGGTGATTTTCGACGCCACCCATTCGGTGCAGCAGCCGGGCGGGCAGGGCACGTCATCCGGAGGCGAGCGCGATTATGTGCCGGTGCTGGCGCGGGCCGCGGTGGCGGTCGGCGTCGCCGGCGTCTTCATCGAGACCCATCAGGACCCCGACAAGGCGCCATCCGATGGTCCGAACATGATCCCGCTCAAGGATTTGCCGCCGCTTCTTGAGCGATTGATGCAGTTCGATAGGCTGGCCAAAAGCGGCTGAACGATCGCCATTCCGCCCGTTCTCAGAATCGTCAGCCTGGTGGTGTTCGCCTCGACGCTGTTCTCGCGCGCCGTCGATCCGATCGTGCCGAAGATCGCGGCCGATCTTGCCATCGATGTGAAAACCGCGGCGCTATTGTCGAGCGCTTTTACGTTCCCCTATGCGCTGATGCAGCCGGCCTTGGGCACCATCGCCGATTTCTTCGGCAAGACCCGGCTGATGAATGCGAGTCTCGCGGCGGTCGTGACGACGACGCTGGTCAGCGCCTTTATCAGCAGCTTCCCGCTGTTGGTGGCGATGCGGATCGTCGCCGGGGTTTGCGCCGGCGGCATTTTTCCGGTCGGCGTCGCCATCATCGGCGATCTCGTGCCGGTGCATGAGCGGCAGGTGGCGATCGGCCGGCTGCTGGCCGTGGGGCTGACCGGCAATCTGATCGGCGCGGTGATCTCCGGCGTGGTCGGCGATCTGTTCGGCTGGCGCGGGGTGTTTTTCTCGATCGGCGGCTTTGGCCTCTTGGTCGCGGGAATCGCGTTCTTCGCCTTTCGCGGCATGAAGGTCGCGCCGCCGAAACCCTTCAACCTTGCCGCCGCCGTGGCCGGATTTCGCGGTGTGCTGGCCGATCCGCGCGCCAAGATCTGCTTCGGGTCGGTGTTCTTCGAAGGCATCGTCATCCACGGCATGTTTCCCTATGTCGCGCTGCTGCTGCTCGCCGCCGGACAGACCCATTCCTCCTATGCCGGGATCGTCATCGGCGGATTCGGGCTCGGCGGCATCGTGTTTTCGCTGGCGCTGCCGTTTCTGGTCCTGCACCTGACCGAGCGGCAACTGATGCTGTCGGGTGCGGCCGTTGCGGCGACCGCCTTCGTGCTGATCGCGCTCAATCCGGTCTGGTACGTGCTGGCCGTGGTCTTCATGGGTTTCGGCATCGGCTTCTACATGCTGCACAATTGCATCCAGGTTCACGTCACCGAACTCACGCAGACCGCGCGCGGCGCGGCGCTGTCGATGCATTCCTCGGCGTTCTTTTCCGGACAGGCGATCGGCCCGATCTATTATGGCTATGCCTTCGGCCATTTCGGCACGACGCTGCCGCCGCTCATCGGCGCCGTCGTGATCGTCGCGGTCGGGCTGGTTTGTGCGCGGTATCTGAAGCACCGGCGGCAACTGGACCTCAGGGAGGCCTGATCTCCTCCAAGAACCGGCGACTGGCCCGCAAGTCCGCAGGCCGCCCGCTCGGAAGCGTTGGCAACCCTTGCCGAAGACCCTCAAAACCCCCATTATTCCCCCATCGGCATGGGGTGCCGCGCGAGGCGCGGCTGAGATCAAACCCGTCGAACCTGTCTGGGTCATTCCAGCGAAGGGAGCCGCGTTGAGCGCAACGATTACCTCGGTTTCGACAGCCACCAAGCGGCCTCGCGTCGTCATTATCGGCGCCGGCGTGGTTGGGCTCGGGATTGCCTGGCGCCTGGCCTCGCGCGCCGAGGTCTTGCTGTTCGACCGCGGCAAGGCTGGCGCTGGCGCGAGCCACGCGGCGGCCGGCATGCTTGCGGCCTGCGCCGAAGCCGAGCCCGGTGAAGAGGATTTGGTCGCGCTCGGCCGCGACAGCCAGGCGCGCTGGCCAGGCTTTGCCGAGGAGCTGTTGGCCGCGAGCGGCGTCGACGTCGAATTGCGCCGCGAGGGCACGCTGGTGCTGGCGCTGACCGCGGACGATCAGGCGACGCTTGCGCATCATCTGGAGTTTCAGAAAAAGCTCGGCCTGCCGATCGAATGGCTCTCGGCGGCGGCGACGCGCGCCAAGGAGCCGCATCTCGCCGGCAAGATCGCCGGCTCCGTGTTCAGCCCGCAGGATCATCAGGTCGACAACCGCAAGCTAGCGCGGCGCTGCGCATCGCCGCGGAGGCAGCCGGCGCAAAAATTCACGAGCATCAGCCGGTCAAAGAAATCTCCGTGCAGGGTGGCCGCGCCACGGGCGTCATGCTCGAAGACGGAACGAGTGTCGCGGCCGATCGCGTGGTGCTCGCCGCCGGCGCCTGGTCGCGCGACTATCGCCGGTCTGCCGCCCGACCGCCGGCCGCCGGTGCGCCCGATCAAGGGCCAGATGCTGGCGCTGCGCATGGACGCGGCGGCGCCGCTCCTCAATCACGTGCTGTGGGCGCCGGGCGCTTATCTGGTGCCGCGCCGCGACGGCCGCCTGATCGTCGGCGCGCACGGTCGAGGAAAAAGGCTTTGACGATACGATTACCGCCGGCGGCATGCTGACGCTGCTTGAAGCGGCGTGGCGCGCGATTCCGGCGGTCGAAGAATTGCCGATCGACGAAATCTGGGTCGGCCACCGGCCGGGCAGCCGCGACGACGCGCCGATCCTCGGCCGCGCGCCGCTGGAGAATCTGTTTTACGCCACCGGCCATCATCGCAACGGCATCCTGCTGGCGCCGGTGACCGCCGACGCCATGGCGCGACTCATTCTCGACGACGTCGTCGAGCCGGCGATAAAGCCGTTCGGCCTCGAACGTTTCTTGCCGGCGCGCGCGGCGGAGTAGGGGATATGGCGCAGCAAACCATGGCAGCCACCATCCGCATCAACGGCGAAAGCGAACCGCTCGCCGTCGCGACGCTCGACGCGCTGCTTGCGGAAAAGGCCGTCGACACGATGCAGCGCGGCATCGCAGTGGCGCTCAACGGCTCGGTCGTGCCGCGCGCGGCGTGGCGCGACACGGCGCTAAAGCCGGGCGACAGCGTCGAGATCGTGCGCGCGCGGCAGGGCGGCTAGAGCATGATCCGGAAAAGTGGAAGCCGGTTTTCCGAAAAGATCATGCTCCACTGAAATGGAGCAACACATGTCCGATCCTTTGATCATTGCCGGTCATGAATTCGGCTCGCGGCTGTTTCTCGGCAGCGCCGGCTATCCCAACCGCAAGATCATGCTCGACTCGATCGCGGCGAGCGGCACGCAGATGGTCACCGCCTCGATCCGCCGCATCAGCCTTGCCGGCGACGACGAGAGCCTGGTCGATCTGTTGGCCGGCCGCGTGAAATTTCTGCCCAATACGGCGGGCTGCCAGACCGCGAAGGACGCGGTGCTGACGGCCGAGCTGGCGCGCGAAGCGCTCGACACCAATTGGATCAAGCTCGAAGTGATCGGCGACCGCGAACTGCTTTATCCCGACGTCGAGGAACTCATTCGCGCGACCGGTGAGCTCGTCGCCAAGGGCTTTATCGTGCTGCCCTATTGCACCGAGGATCCGGTGACCTGCCGCAAGCTCGCCGATGCCGGCGCCGCCGCGGTGATGCCGCTCGGCTCGCCGATCGGCTCCGGGCTCGGCATTTGCAATCCGCATCTGATCGAGCTCATCTGCACGCGTTCGCCGGTGCCGGTGGTGCTCGATGCCGGGATCGGCACCGCGTCGGATGCGACGCTCGCCATGGAGCTCGGCTGCGCCGCGGTGCTCATCAACACCGCGGTGTCGAAGGCGCAAAATCCGGTGCTGATGGCGAAAAGCATGCGCGCCGCGGTGGAAGCCGGCCGCCTGTCGCGGCTCGCCGGCCGCATCGCCAAGAAAAGCCACGCCGAGCCGTCGAGCCCGCAATTCGGCCTGGTGGGGACGTGACGCGCGCAGCCCTTGCGTGGAGTTATCATCACTGTGATAACCATATCACGTGACGCTGGCGCATGATCCTGCTCTCGATGCGTTGCTCGATCTGAACGGGCAAGTTCTCGTGGTCGACCCAGAGGGTGGTCATTGGGTCCGGTTCATCGTCAGGCGGGTGCCAGTCTCGACGCAGAAGCCGCACGGGCTCGATTACTCGCTGACACTGCATGGTCCTGATGGTGAGCGGCTGGTTGGGTTCGATAACGCGCATTCCGTTGGCAAGCGAAGACGCAGTGGAGCGCGTGATCACCGGCATCGGCTGAGGACAATCAAAGCGTACAGTTACCGCGACGCGGCGACGTTGCTATCCGATTTTTGGGAAACGGTGGACGCTGTATTGCGAGAAAGAGGAGTGCTGCCATGACAACCTTGAAAGTCGGCATCGCCAGCTACGCGGAAATGAAGTCCCGAACCTTGGCAGTGGCACGCGGCAAGCGGGATGTTGTGGCCGGCGAACCCAAGGTCTGGTTCACTTCGACGGAGTCGTTCGCGAAAGTTCTGTCGGCCGGCAATCGCGCGCTGCTGCAGGTCATCGCCGAACGAGGCGCCCGGATCGCTCGATGAACTGGCGCAAATGACGGGTAAGGCCAAGTCAAACCTGTCGCGGACTCTGAAGAAGATGGAAGGCTATGGCCTAGTTCACCTTGAACGCGGCGCGCGCGGACGGATCGCGCCGAAGGTGATACACGATCGGGTGGAGTTGGATTTGCCGATCGCATCGTCGCTACGGACGAGCGTCAGCCGTGACGCCGCACGGCGATTGGCGCGCCTTGGCGGTAGTGGACCAGACCTCAGGGCGTCGCCGCGTCGGCGCGCAGGACAGAAATAGCTTCTGTCAGGCATAAGTGATGAGGCTAATAGGCCACCATCTCCCTGACCAGCGGCATCACCTTGCTTCCGTAAAGCTCGATGCAGCGCATCATCTTGTCGTGCGGCAGCGTGCCGGCCGAATATTTCATGTCGAAGCGCGCGGCGCCGAGGTCCTTGATCGTCGTGGCGATGCGGCGGGCGACGGTTTCCGGCGAGCCGAGATGCAGCGCGCCGCCATCGACTTCTTGCTCGAAGGCCGCCCTTTGTCGTCGGCGGCCAGCCGCGCTCGGCGCCGATGCGGTCACGCGACGCCTTGTAATGCGGCCAAAATTCTTCACGCGCCTGCGCGTCGGTTTCCGCAACATAGCCATGCGAGTGGACGCCGACTTCGCCGCGCCGGCTTGCCGAGTTGCGCAAAGGCGCGATGATAGAGGTCGACATAAGGCGGAAAGCGCTTGGGATCGCCGCCGATGATGGCGAGCATCAGCGGCAGGTCGTAATGCGCGGCGCGGACCACCGATTCCGGCGAGCCGCCGACGCCGATCCAGGTTCGCAAGGTGCCATTCTCGATCGGCGGAAAGACCCGCTGATTGGTGAGCGGCGCGCGCATCGAGCCCCTCCAGGTCACGGGTTCGCTGCGCAGCAGCGGCGCGAACAGATCGAGTTTTTCCTCGAACAGCTTTTCGTAATCGGAAAGCTCATAGCCGAACAGCGGAAACGATTCGATGAAGGAGCCGCGGCCAAGCGTGACTTCGGCGCGGCCGTTCGACGCGGCGTTGAGCGTCGAGAAGCGCTGGAACACGCGAATCGGATCGTCCGACGACAGCACGGTGACCGCCGAGCCGAGCCATATCCGTTTGGTGCGTCCGGCTATCGCCGCAAGCACGACGTCGGGCTCGAGACGGCAAAATCGGGCCGGTGATGCTCGCCGACGCCAAAAGCATCGACGCCGACGGCGTCGGCTAGCACGCCTTCCTCGATCACGTCGCGAATGACTTGCGCATGCGATTTGAGGTTGCCGTCGGGGTCGGCGGTGATGTCGCCGAACGTGTCCAGACCGAGTTCGATTTCTTGGGTCATGTGTTAGTTACGTCGCTTCCCTAAAGTTTTGGTTTGGCCATTGCGGCCATGGCCCATCGTCGATTAATTTTACCGAACTGGCGCCTGGCGGGCTGGAAATCAACGCGGCTTACACGCGGATGAAGATTTTGTGGTGATACAGGAAGCCGGCGAGCATGACGGCAAAGGTCAGCATCACCAGATGAGTGACAAGTCGCCGGTGCCCTGGGTAACACACGATCGAGCAGGTTTGAAAAGTCGCCGCCGACGAATCGCGCGGCAACCGCCCAGAAATTGACGATGTCGTTGAGAAAGTAGAGCGCCAACGCATTGGCGCCGACCCAGATAAAAATCGTTGCCCAGCGCCGCCATTGCCATACGTCGACGATCTGATGCATCACCGCCAGCATGATCGCCGAGTAGCCGGCTGTGACCAGCACGAATGATGAGGTCCAGATCGCCTTGATGACTGGAAATTGCAGCGCCCAGAGATAGCCCGCCAAGAGGAGAAGGCAACCCGCACCGATAAGCCACAGCGTCTTTTGCTGCTCGCAAAGCCGGGTATCGCGCAACAAGAGGCCGGCAAAAACGCCAAGTAGACAGGTGCCGATTGCCGGCAGCGTGCTCAGCATGCCTTCGGGATCGCGGGTGACGTCCCACAACCGGCCCGGCAGATAGTTGCGATCGATCCAATTGGCGAGATTGGCGTCGGCGGCGTACGAGCCGACGCCAATTCCCGGAACCGGGACAAAGGTCATCAGCGCCCAGTAGCCGACCAGAAGCGCGACCAGAACGGCAATCAAGCCCCGCAAATTGAAGTTAAGGAACAATCAACGACGTGAAAAAGTAGCAAAGCGCGATGCGCTGCAACATGCCCAACAGGCGGATGTCGGCCCAGTGCTCGCTGATGCCGCCGTAAGCGATGATCCCCATCACGTAAAGCAACACCGACCGGCGCAGCACCCGCAGATGGGCTTTGGCTTTGCCCTCGCGTTCGACCATGCGCGGCAGCGACAGCACGATCGAAACGCCGGTCAGGAATACGAAAAGGGGAAAATCAGATCGTAGAATCTGAAGCCCGTCCCAGGCCGTGTGCTGAAATTGGGCGCCGAGAAAGCCTCCGGCGGCGTGAACGAGGCGGACCTTTGCCCTCCGACATTTGCGCCAGCGCCACCATGGCGCCGTCAAACCCCATGATCCAAAACATGTTTAAGCCGCGAAGCGCGTCGACCGAAACGATGCGAGGCGGATTCAGGAGAGATGGCAAATCGACGTAGCGCATCGGTTCTCGTCTCTCGAGCATGATCCGGAAAAGTGGCACCCGGCTTTTCGAAAAGATCATGCTCCAACGTCTAGACAAGCAAATTCGGTGCCGCGGGCGGGCAAGTCAAATGAGCTTGTCGCAGAACGGTAGCTCCGCCTTGTGCTATCCCAACGGATAGCCAGCGATGCGGCGCGCCAACGGACCGGAACGGGATGATTTTATGGTTTCGCGGCAACGATGGCCGGCGCGACGCGGCAACGGCCATTGGGCTCTTCGACGCGAAAATAGTCACGGCCGACAAAGGATTGATCGTAGTGGCTCCATGCCGTGCTTTGATCGAAAGCGATGACGCCGGCGAGCGTCACGCCGAAGACCGCGCTTGCCATGTCACGCTCGCGAGCGCTGAGATTTTCCGGGAGTTTCGAACTCGCGTAATCGACATAATAGGCGCGGCGGACGCAGTCCATGTCAGCCGCGGCGTCGAGGGCGGCTTTCGCGGTCATCAAATGGTCGGAATGATCGGCCGGATTGATCTGGGGATCGGGGTCGGCGACGTTGAGCTGGATGAGCGGCGCGTGCGCGCGCTCGTATTCGACGATTTCGCCTATTGTCGCGACGAGATCGCTCCAGCCATGGTAAGTCGTCGAGCCGTCAACGGCGGTGAGCGTAGCAATGTCGCCGTCGGCAAGGCGCTTGAGCGATTGAAACCTGGTGCCGGCAAAGCCTTCGCCCAGTGCGTCGCCGTCGGGCAGGCGTAGGAAATAGCCGATCGTGTTGCGGTAAGCGATTCGGTAGATCGGATGGCCATTGAAGGTCACGGGGCCGACGGAATCGGTGATCGGCATCCGGTCGGCATCCGCCATGAAGCGGATGGCATTGATCGCGCCGTTTTCGCGCGCCAGATAATACGGAAATTTGCGGCCGCCGGTGCCGGCGCCGAGGCCATCGTCTCCCGCGGTGACATGGACGAACACCGTTTTAGCGGCGCCGCCGAGCACGTCCTCGAACGCATTCGGAGCCATGAACAGCTGCCAGTCGTCTTCGTGCGCGGCAAAGTAAAACGATACTTTGTCGCGCGTGACGGCGTCGGCAGCGCGTGCGGCGAGCGGCGCCAGGAGCGCAAAGATCGCAAGACACTTGATCAGCGCTTGGCAGCGTGACGCGAGTTTTTCAGTTTTTTTGTGGCGGCGATTTGATCAATTCATGACGTGAACGAACGCTCGTCTCCCGGTGACTGAGAGTATCTGGCCGATTTTGCGGAGAATGAAAAGAAGATTTCATGATCCGCATGATTTTTTGTCGTTCATTTTGCAACGCACAACAAAGTGCGCTGCACAATAAAATAAGACGAGTGTCACAAAAGGATTAAAGCCTAGTCGTTTTTCAATTGATCTCGATCAAAGCAAAGTTCCGGAAGGACCAAGACACGTCCTACAATTGGGCTCAGGTCTGGCCGATGGCGGCGCGCGCCGGCACGCAGCAGAATCCATATTTCCGTGATCATGACGCCGGCGTGCGGCGAAATCAGTTTGCGGCCGACTCTGCAACGCCGAGTGCGCGCAACAGCGGCGCAAGCTGCAACTCATAGACGCGCCAGCGGCCGACGGCGCTTTTATAGATCGGCTGGCGCACCTGCGTCGCACTAGCCGTGCGCACCGGTCGCTCGGTTTCGTGGAACGACAGGCAGCGGTCGTCCCAGGGCAGGCCGCAATATTCGATGATACGGCGCGCTTGTTTTTCGAGATCGGCGACGACGTCCTCGTAGCGCACGTCGAGGATGGCTTGCGCCGGCAGCACGCGGCGCCAATGCGCCATCAGCTGCTCGTAGCGTTTGTAGTAGCGGCCAAGTTCGGTGAGATCGTAGGTGTGGTTTTGCTCGGCTGTGAAAAGCTTCGAGAAGCACGAAATGCAGGTATCGACCGGATTACGAACGGAATGAATAATCTTTGCATTGGGCAAAGCCAGATGAATGAGGCCGGCGAAGTAGTAGTTCGACGGCATCTTGTCGGTGACGCGCTCGCCGCTTGGCGCGAGCTTGCGGACGTCCGCGATGTAACGCGCGCCGATCTGCCGTAACGCCGCGGCATCGAGCGCCGGCACGAAATCGGGATAGCGCAGTGTGCCGCCGTCCGGCCCGCGCACGGCGAGAACGACGTCGTTGAACGTCTGCAATTCGCCAGCGCCGTGCACCAGCGGATGGCTGGCGATGATCTGCTCGATCAGCGTGGTGCCCGAGCGCGGCATGCCGATCACGAAAATCGGCATACGGGACGGGTCGCCGCCGCCGGATTTTTGCGCCATCAATTCGCGCGTGAAGGTGGCCTCGATACGATCGAACAGGCCAACGACCGATGCTTCGTCATAGGCAATGGTCGCGCGCTTGGCGGCATTGCCGGCAAGAAGATGCGTGAACGAGCGCTGGTAATCCTTCAGATCGCCGTAGGCCTTGCCGAGCGCGAAATCGAGCTGCAAGCGGTCGGTCTTGGACAAGCCGTCGGATTTTTCCGCCAGCGCCTCCATCGTCGCCAGGTGCGGATCGCCGGGCGCGAATTTCTTGGAGTCCGCGAGATTGACATAGACGCCGGCGATGTTCGGATCGAGCCGGATCGCTTGCAGATAGGCGTCGTGGGCTTCCTGCAGCTGGCCGAGCTCTTTGAGCACGTTGCCCATGTTGTTGTAGGCGTCGGCAAGGTCGGGCTTGAGCGTAAGCGCGCGCCGGTAAGAAGTGAGCGCGGCGGCAAGGTCGCCGCGCTCGAAGGCGATGCGGCCCGCCAGGTTGACGGCGTCATGATTGTTGGCGTTAAGCGCGAGCGCGCTCTCGTTTGACTTGGCGGCTTCGTCGACCTTGTGCTGATCGAGCAGCACCGTGGCGTAATGCACGAACAGCTTTTCGTCGCGCGATTCGATGGTGAGCGCGCGGCGCATGAGGTCGGCGGCTTCATCGAGCCGATCGAGATCTTTGAGCGCCAGCGCCAGATTGTCGATCGTGTCCGGGTTGTTGGGGGCGAATTCGAGCGCCTTGCGGTACACCGTTTCCGCCTCGTCGGAGCGCTTGAGTTCGCGCAAGCAGGTGCCGAGATTGTTCCAGGCGTCGGCGAAACTCGGCTGCAACTCGATGGCGCGGCGGTAATCCTTCTCGCCGTCGGCGAAGCGCTTGAGGCGTTGCAGCGCGTTGCCGCGGTTGCTGTAGGCCTGGGCGAAATTGGCGTCTTGCGCGATCGCGCGGCCGTAAAGGCCGAGCGCCTCGTCGAATTTACCCTGGTCGAACAGCGCGATGCCGAGGTTGCTTAGCGCACCGGCGTAATTGGGATTGATCGCGATGGCGCGGCGGCCGGCGGCGATAGCTTCGTCGATGCGGCCGGCGAGCCGGCACATTTCGCCGAGATTGGCGTGGTAGAGGGCAACGTCCGGTTTGATGGCGATGGCGCGGCGGATGTGATCGATCGCCTCGGCGGTCTTGCCGGACTGATGCGCGATGATGCCGAGCATATGCGCCGCCTCGGCATTGTCAGGGTCGGCGGCGGCGGCGCGGCGCGTCAACTCGTCGGCGTCGGCCAAAAAACCGTGCCGGCGCTTTTGCTCGGCGAGAATGAGAGCCTGGCCCGGCGTCGTCACCTGGGCCAGCGGCGCCACGGGTTTGGCGGCCTGCGCGGCTTCTCGCCGCCATGATGGCAGCCGCCTCTGCGGCGCGGCGCTCGCCTTCGGCCTTAAACGGCATCAGCCGCTCGTTGTCGCCCTGCACGACGGCTTTCAGCTCGGTTGCGATGCGCGCGATAACGTCGGCTCGGTCCTCGCCCTTTTTCTGGCGGAACAGCCGCATGGTCGGATACCAGGGATTATCCTCGCGGTTGAGCAGCCAACGCCAGTCGGTCACCCACGGCAGCATCACCCAGACCGGCTTGCCCAGCGCGCCGGCGACGATGCGCAACCGACGTGTCGACGGTGATGACGAGGTCGAGCGCGCTCACCGCGGCGGCGGTATCGATAAAGTCCTCGAACGACGCCGCCAGATCCTCGATCGGCGTTTTGCGTTTCAATTTTTTCAGATCGGCCGCGCGCGGGCCATATTGCAGGCTCGCGAATGACGTTCCCGCAACGGCAAAGAGCGGAGCGAACATCGATAAATCGAGCGAACGGCGGGAGTCGTTGACGTGATCCGGGTTGCCCGCCCAGACGATGCCGATGCGCAAGCCTTTCATTTTTGCAAGCCGCGTGTTCCAGCGCTGTTGCGCGTCGGCCGGCGCGCGCAGATAGGGAACCTGAGCCGGAATGGTTTCCAGCCGCGTCTTGAAAACGCGCGGCAGGCTAGCAGCACGGCGTCGCATTGGTAAGGCGCCGGGTCGCCGCGATCGCCGAGCACGACGATGCCGGGCAGGCTCTCGCGCATCAGCCGACGAGCTGCTGGTGCACGCGCAGCGTCACTTTGGCGCCGCGCGCGAGCGAGAAGCGGGATGTAGCGGGCGAATTGCAGCGTATCGCCAAAACCCTGCTCGGCCTGGACGTAGATGTGCTTGCCGGCGAGGTTTTCGCCCTGCCAAGGGATTTCCGGAAATTTCGGCCCTTTGCGCTCGGTCGAGCGCAGCCGCCACTCGTATTCGTCCCAGCCTTCGCCGAGGTCGCCGCGCATCAGCAGGAGAATGCCGAGCCCGGAACGGGCATTGGCGTGATGCGGCGCCAGCGCGATGGCGCGGCGCAGCGCCGAAATGCCTTCTTCGAAGCTGCCGCTGTGATGCAGCGTGGTGCCGAGATTGGCCCAGCCGTCGGCATAATTCGGATTGATCTCGATGGCGCGGCGGTAAGCCGGCGATGGCTTCGTCGAAGCGGCGCAAAGCATGCAGCGCATTGCCGAGATTGCTGTGCGCCTCGGCAAAATCGGGCTTGGCCGCGATCGCCTTGCGCTGCGCGCTCGCGGCGCCTTCGTAATCCTTCAGCTCGTACAGCGCGACGCCGAGATTGCTCAGCGCCGCCGGCATATTCGGATCGATCTCGAGCGCGCAGCGCGCCGCTTCGGCGGCAAGTTTGGGGCGGCCGGCAAGGCGCAGCATCTCGCCGAGATTGGCGTGAAATAGCGCGACCTGCGGCGCCAGTTTTGCCGCCCGCTTGCACGTGCTCGATGGCGTCGCCGAGCTTGCCGTTCTGGTGGGCGATGACGCCGAGCAGATGCTCGGCTTCCGGCACGTTCGGCTGCGCCTGGAGGATTTGGCGGCAGACCGCCTCCGCCTCCATCAGCTTGCCTTCGTTGCGGCAGCGCTCGGCATACATCAGCGCCTCGCCGAGCGGCAGAAGTGTCTGGCTGGCAGTTTGGTTGTCAGGTTGGTTGACTTGGCCTTGCGCCATATCGTCGATTACCATGAGGCACCGCGCGCGGCCAAGGCGCTCGCACGCGAGAGGATAAATTTAGGTCGAGTGGAGCGAAAATTGCCGAATCCGGCGCCTGTCTTGGGAATTTCGACCCGACTAAGAGCCCGCGCTGGAAAGGAATTCTTCCTCCGCGGAACGGTGATATTTTTGCAACGACTCGACAAATTCGACTTTATGACAGCGCTATAGCCACCTGTATTTGCCCAATACATTGCGACGTCGCATACCGTCCCGATAACCTGAATCTGGGGCAAAAGGGCCGGATTCCGCTTGCCGCGGGTCAAGGCCAGGGGCTGTGTGCATGCGGGCTCCAGGGAACGTCAGCGGCGCCAAGCTGCGCCTGTTGCTGGCATCGAGTTCGGTCGCGGCGCTGCTGATCGGCGGCGGCGTCCCGCATGCTTATGCGTGCAGCATTTCTGAAAACGGCGCAATGGTGGCGTCCGTCAGCAACGGCGGCAACATCGACTGTATCAGTATTGTCAACACAACCGTGAGCGGCAACGTCACCAACTCCGTGGGCGGGACCATCACGGGCGCCAGCAACGGCATTATCATCAGTGGCGGCTCGATCGGCGGCGCGATCACCAACGCCGGTCACATCACCGGGAGTTCTAGCGGCATCAGAGTAAGCGGCAGTGCCACAATATCTGGTGGCATCAGCAACAGCGGCACCATCAGCGGGTTCTTCGGAAATGGCATCGGAATTTCCGGCAGCGCCGTCATCGGCAACCGAGCACCGGCAGCGCCATCTACAACAGCGGTCTGGTTTCCGGGTCGTTTGACGGCATTTATATCGAAAGCGCCAAAGCGATTTACGGCGGCATTACCAACATTGGTACGATCAAGGGCTCCAGCGCGTTGATCGTCTCCAACGTCTCGACGTTTACGGGCGGCATCACCAACACTGGCACGATCAGCGCCGCGGGTTCACCTGGCCGCGCCCTTAACCTCTTCGGCATTGGGACATTTTCCGGGATCATTTCCAATTCCGGCGAGATCGTCGGTCACACGGGTATTCAGCTCTCCAACGCCTCCGGCGGCATCCACTTCAGCAGCAGCAGCGGCAGCGGCACGATCGTCAACAGCGGTACCATCATCGGCAGCGGCGGCACGGCGGTCACTATTCAAGTCAGCGGCGTCACCTTCGAGCTGGGCCCCGGCTACAGCATCACTGGCACCGTGTTCGGCGACAGCAGCACATTGGCGCTCGGCGGCACCGGCAGCGACACATTCGCGCTGGGGGGCGTCGGCTCGCAATACACGGGCTTCAACGTCTTCGACGTCGTCAGCGGCACCTGGACGGTCAGTGGCGGCGACTCCGCAATGCCTGGACCGTCAACGGCGGCACGCTCGAAGGCTCCGGCACGTTTGGCGGCTTGACCGTCACCGGCGGCGGCACGCTTGCCGGCACCGGCGTCATCGTCTCCTCGGTCGGCGTCGATATCGCCAGCGGCGGCATTTTGGCGCCGGGCATGCCCGGGACCGCCGGTGGCAAGCTCACCATCACCGGCGGCGTGAGCCTTGCCTCCGGGGCCGATTACCTCGAGGCGATCGACGGCGCCAGCGCCAGCGAGACCACCATTAGCGGCACTGCGACGCTCGGTGGCGCCGCCGTCACCATCGCTTCCGGCTCAACGGTGACGGCCGGCACGACTTACACCATCCTCGGCGCCGCCGCGCTGTCCGGCACGTTCAATCCGAGCGTCACTTCTGGCGGCCTGGTCGGCGCCATCAGCTATGTCGCGGACGATGTCGACCTGATGTTCGCCTTGCCGTGCTATAGCGGGCCGTTCCCCTACAAAAATACCGGCACCGTGTCCGGCATCTGCGCGGCCAACACGATTTTCAGTGGCAACGCCAGCATCGCCGGCATCGTCAATACCGGCCTGGTGTCGTCGAGCGGCATCACGCTGAAAAGCACCACCATCACCGGCTCGATCGTCGACTCCGGCACGCTGTTCGGCGGCATTTCGATCGATAGCGCCAGCAAGGTCGAGGCCACCAGCGCGGGCACTCGCCGCTATCTCGATCACCGGGCCGAAATTTTCCGGCGGCATATCGAGCGCCGGACTGTTCGAATTGGCACCCGGTACCGTCGTCTCCTCTATTGGCGTCACCAGTTTCGGTGGCGGCATAACCAATGCCGGAACGATCACCGGCGGCCAATGCCGGCATCTTGATCTCCGCAGATTCCGACCTTCAACGGGCGGCAATATCAGCAATTCCGGCACGATCAGCGCCAGAACCGGCAATCGACATCGCCGGCTCAACTGTCACCGGCGCGATGTCGACAACGGCATTATCCTTGGTACCGGCCACGGCATCTTGATCGGCAGCACCGGCAAGATCGTTCGACCGCTACCGCTATCTCGGTTACGGGTGCGACATTCCCGGCGGCATATCCAACGCCGGCACGATAACCTTGGCAAAGCACGCGGCATCTATGTCGACCCGGTCACCATTTTTCCGGTGGCATCACCAGTTCGGGCGTAGTCTCGGTCACCGGCGCTGCCATCGAGCTCAACGTCGCCACAAACTTCACCGGCAATATCTCGAATTCCGGGACGATCACACGCCAAGGCACCGCGACACCATCAGCGCTCGATTGCCGGCAGCACCGTGGCGGCATGGACGGGATCATCGATCTCGGCATCATCGATGCTACCGGGCACAGGCATGGCGATCGACAGTATCGAGCCTGATACGTCGGCGACGGCATCGGTATTCGTCGACGGCTCAACCTTCACCGGCGGCATCAGCAACGCCGGCGAAATCCGGGTGCTCGGCCACGGCATCCAGATCGGCACCTCGACCACGCCGGTGGTGAGCTACGGACCCAACAGCGGCCTGATCGACGGCGAAGGCATCGTCGTCGCAAACGTCATACGGCGGCGCCATACAATAGCGGCACGATAGTATGGAGCCGGCACCAAGGCCGCGATCCATCGCCAACAACGTCTCGACCTTTACCGGCGGCATCAGCAATTCCCGGCGGCTGCTCAGCGCCGCCTCGGCCGCCGGCATCAAGCTCGACACTCTCGTCACCTTCGCCAGCGGCCTGACGAATTCCGGAACGATTACCGCCTCGACCTCCGCCGGTGTCGGCATCGTGATCAATGCGGTCTCCGGCTTTACCGGCAATATCTCGAATTCCGGCACCATCACCGCCAAGACCGCCATCGACATCGCCGGTTCAACCATCACCGGCGCGCTCGTCGACAACGGCAAAATCCTCGGTTCGAGCCACGGCATTCTGATCGACAGCGCGAGCACGATCACGTCCACCAAGACCGCCATCGCGATCACCGGTGCGACCTTTACCGGCGGCATTACCAATGCCGGCACGATTTTAGGCGCGGCCCGGGGCATCTATCTCGACCCAATCACCACGTTCGGCGGCGGCATTACCAGTTCCGGACGGTCTCGGTCACCGGCGCCGCCATCGAGCTCAATGTGGTCTCGACTTTCACTGGCAATATCTCGAACTCTGGGACGATCACCGCCAAGACCGGAATCGACATCGCCGGCTCAACGATCACCGGCGCGATCGTCGATAGCGGCATTATCCTTGGTGCCAGTCACGGCATCCTAATCGACAGCGCGAGCAAGATTGTTATCCCTACTCAGGACCGCCATCGCGGTCACCGGGTCCGACATTCACCGGCCGGCATTTCCAACGCCGGCACGATCACGGCGGAAGAAGGCGGCGGCATCGAGGTCGGCGTCACCGCCGGCGGTGGCTCGATCACGGTCTCGACCTTCTTGGGCGGCATCGCCAACAGCGGTACGATTTCGGCGGGCGGCAGGGGCATCGCAGTTGGCATCACCGGCGGCAGCTCGTTCGCGGTCTTGATCTTCTCGGCGGCATCACCAACAGCGGTCCGATTTCGGTGCCTCATTCGGCCTCGGGCATCTCCGTCGAAAGCGTCTCGGTCTTCTCGGGCAACATCGTCAACAGCAGTACGATTTCGGCGGCCAAGCCGGTCAACGTCACTGACGTCTCGACCTTCTCGGGCGGCATCACCAACAGCGGTACGCTTTCGGCGGGCGAAAGGGGCATTGACGTTCGGCAAAAATCTCGACCTTCTCGAGCGGCATCACCAACAGCGGCACGATTTCGGCGGGCCACTCGGGCACGGCCCTCTTCGTCGGAGGCGTCTCCGACCTTCTCGGGCGGCATCACCAATAGCGGCACGCTTTCGTCGCCCGGTACGATTTCAGCGGGCGGCGTCGGGCGCTTGGGGCCTTTACGTCGGATTCGTCCTCGGTGACCGGCCGGCCTCTCGACCTTCTCGGGCGGCATTACCAACAGCGGCAATATCTCGGCGGGCAGCTTTGGCCTTTACGTCAGCGGCGTTTCGACCTTCTCAGGCGGCATCACCAACAGCGGCACGATCTCAGCGGGCAACGTGGGCCTTGGCGTTTCCAGCGTCTCGAGCTTCACCGCCGGCAATATCAGCAACAACGGCAACATCTCGGCCGGCACCGGCATTTTGATCGCAAACTCCACGATCACCGGTGCGATCGTCGACACCGGCATCATTCTGGGGTCGAGCCACGGCATCCTGATCGACAGCGCGAGCCAGATCACTTCGGCCGCAACCGCTATCAAGATTTCCGGCCCGACCTTCACCGGCGGCATTTCCAGCGCCGGCACGCTGTCCGCGGGCGGCACCAAGGCCGGCATTCTGGTTTCAGGCGTCACCCGCTTTTCCTGGTGGCATCACCAATAGCGGCGCCGTCTGGGGGGGCGGCGCCGGTATTTCCTTGGCCGCGATTTCCACGCTTCGCAGGCAATGTCAGCAACACCGGAACGATCACTTTCAACACCGGCATCCTGATCGGCTCCGGGGTGATTTTCAGCGGCGGCGCGGCGATCGTGAACTCGGGCACCATCACCTGCCTCGGCGGCACCGCCATCGACGCTTCCGGCGCCTCCAGCGCGGTCACCATCGATCAGACCGCGGGGCTCCTCTCTGGCGCCGTGAAGCTGTCCGCGCATTCCGACGTGTTCAACGTCACCGGCGGCTCGATCGCCGGCAATATCGTCGGCTCCGGCAGCCACGACACGCTTAATTTCAGTCCAGGCACCAGCAATACTTTTACTTACACCAACAATTTCACCGGCATCCACCAGGCCAACGTCACCTCCGGCACCGTGGTGCTCAACGGCAATGACACCGCAACCGGCATGACGGTGAGCTCGGGCGGCACGCTCGCCGGTACCGGCGTTATCACTTCGTCGATCACTATTGCCAACGGCGGCACGCTGGAGCCGGGCCTGCCCGGCATCTCGCTGGTGCGCTTCCCAGCATCACCGGCAACCTGACTTTCGCCTCGTCGACCGCGGATTATCTCGACAGCATCAACGGGCTGAGCGCCAGCG